>CBDICS010000093.1:0-147779 GCA_965277415.1 Saprospiraceae bacterium | reverse complement strand
GATGATCAACCGTAGTCTCTTCCGTAATGATTGGAAAATCTTTGGCCGTATAAAATTCATTGACCGTCATTCCGCTGACTGCAAAGCCTTCGGGCAAATCTTCTGGTAATTCTGGTAAAGTTTGTGCTAGACCTTCTCCTTGGGCACGTTTTAATGCATACTCTGAAGCCAAGCTTTTAACACTCACTTTACTATAGCCAATAGAAGGGCCAGGATAATAAGATTCATTGACAGGATACTCAAAAATAAAGAGATTATCCGATCGGAATTTTACTTCATTTTTATAGCTTTTGGAATAGCGGAGTGCACATTCTTCTCTCCCTATAGAAGGTTCATTTGTAGCTACACCACTACTGATTTTCCTTCCGGTTTTGACAATCTTTTGCTCTACAGGATCATATACTTCTTCGTCCATCTCATAGTCATAAACCACCCCATAAGTTCGGAGGTGTTTCATCTACATCTCCCCAATAAGTATCCCTCATCGTTACTTTATTTACCCGAACGCCACCGCCATATTTTTTCTTATCCGGTGAGTTGAGGCGAATGAAGGATTTAGTCAAATTTAAGCGCCGACCATAATTTTCTGATTTGCAAAATTTATAATAATTTCTAAATACAGCGATGAGTTCATTCATCATACCTGCAAACTGCCCAACTTTATTTGCAATTACCGTCTTAGTATTTGGATAAGATCCTAGATTATAGCCAAACATCTGATCTGGAAGATTTGTCTTGAGGTATTGCCAATTGCTGACTAGCATTGGATGGTATTTCTTATTCCGAATTTCGAGGGGAAAGTCTTTTAGTTCGATATAAGCTTCTGCATAATGATTATTAGTAATACAGGATGGGTCTACCCCTATTTTGACAATTTCTGTATATCCAGAAACATCTTCGTTTAGGTTGAACGTATTATGGTTAGTTAAATCAGCATTAATTTGAAAAAATAATTGCTTTCCATTGCCATCGTCAAATAAATCATCGGTATACTGTTTTAATTGGTCTTGGATTTCGGGATCATTTACATCAATGGCTTGTTCGAGTTTAAAATAAACCTTTCGTTCTTCAGCAGATGGATTAGCTTCTTTACTTAATATATTATCATTAAGGTTTGGCCCCAGTCTGGAAATCTGAAACATTTGTGCAGCAGTCCGATCCTGTACATAGCCATAATGATCCCTGCCTACATCTACATGGATATGTGAACCCGAAGGCAGAAAAATATCCGTGACATGCCAAGAAGCAATTTCTTTATCTAAGATATCTCCATTGTCCATCGGCAAGCCTGTATTACTAGCTACTTCAAACTGTTTGACATAAGGGTTAAAAATATTATCAAAAGCTGTTCCTTCACGATATACTCCCCAACGATCAAATTTATATTGTCCATAATCTGGGTTAGACAAAGTTGGATCGGGGTTCGGGTCTAGGTCTATGTCATCTATATTATTGTATTCAAAAGTATAAGGACTTAAAGCACCACGGGTACTTTGTTCATAAGTAAACCAAACTTTTTTAAGCGTCAGTTTGCCTTCACTTTGATTATTTTCATTATTTAAAACCCCTTTACACAATGAATAATCATATTCAAAATGGATGGTTTTGATCGGCTGAGCATTAGGGTTTTGATCCAAATCAATTTTTGAGAATAGCTTAATTCCATCTAGTTTATAAGAATAATGGCCAAGAGGATCCCCTGTATTTTGTAAAATATTTCCAGCAGCCCGGCTATCATTTCTTTGGCTATACATAAATTCGGCAACATGAGTATTCGTAACAACTCGCCCCGGATAATATTGTTCTCGATCTCCAGCTATAAAAGTTGCTTTATCATCCGTATCCTTACTATTATAACCTTCTAAAAAGGTCGCACCATTGAAAGGAGACTTCCATAGATAATGATCGGAAGTTTTGACATATTCTACCCGCATCCAATAGCCTTGATCTCCATCTGAAGGGCCAGGAATATCATCCGCATCTATATAGTCTGTCCCTAAGACAGAAGTCAATAAATGTGCATGTGCATATGCAGGTGTTTGGACAACATCTTTATATTTATCTGTATGACTGACTTTATATTGAATATCTCCCATTTCATCTCCATTTCCATCTTTATCTATCTCAACGACACTCTGAAACCCATTAGGACTCTCTACACTAAAGCTTGCCTGATACTGAGTATGATTCATCACTGGTAAAGCATAATTCCACTTAGAACCGCCTGCATTGAGTACCGTATAGCCTGCAATATGATTGCCTTGATCCGTATTCCTAGACAATGGGGCCATAGTAGCAGGATCATAAGTTGTAATCACCGTTTCACCATTATCAGAAAAGTCATAAATTGAAATATCATATTCAGGAAGTAAAGGATTGCCTTGAGCATTTAATAATTCCTGATTTGTAATAGGTTGGATAGAATTACTTCTTGCTTTTCTTTTGCCATTTAAACGCCGACCCAAGGGGCCATCATTAGGTTCATCAGGATTATTTGGATCAACAGGAGCATCAGGTATTTCAACACCGTCTTTTCTTACAAAAGTTTCTGAAAATTGAAACCGTTGCGGCCATCCTTTCCGTTTCAATCGGATCGGCATATCACCTCCCATATTTTCATAAAGGTTATCTTCCTCTAATTCAGCGGTTATTTCTCCCATTGCTTTATAATAATAGGGTTCAAAATCACTCCCTAGCTCTGCTTCATAAAACTTAAAGTCTTTTCTCTCGTGAAACCCCTGGACTGATTTATTCTCTGAAAAATTACGTGCTGCATTAAAACCCAAATGTGTAGGCATTCCTGGTCCAAACTCTATTCCAAACGCACCTCCTGCTGTTCGGTTCTTTATTTCAGGATCTAAAAAAACACCGCCCCAATCAGAACGATAAGCTCTATAAGAGCCCCCTAATCCATGTCCTGCTACAGAAAGGATATCCGGTGTTGCAATAGGAATCGCCAAATTCGGTTGTTCAGGATATATCTGACCATCTTTTTCCCGATTAAAATCCATTAGGCTGTTTTTCCTTTTGTGGGCATTTTGAGCATGCATATAACCATAGGCAGGAGCAGATCTTGCATCATCTTTATGTTTCAGCCATTGTCCCGAAAAAAAGCCACTTGTACTAACATTAGAAAATAAGCCGCCTACATCACTTCCGAATTTAACTCCAAAAGAAATATTCGTTCCGCCATAAGGTAGTTGCACTTGAGGCGTATAGGTAGTATTTGAAAAGGTATAGGTATTTGAACCTGTTATGCTACCTTTCGATTTATATTCATCTTCGCCACTTTCTTCATTTTCCTCTATTCTCCCTTCAGATACTGTTCTTGAAAGTGAAATAGTCTTTAAGCCTTCTCTTCCACTCATTGACATACTTAGCCCTATACTTCCTTTTCTTATGCCTTCTCCATCCTTTTTAATTTCTTTCTCTGTTTTGGTAATAGAAACCCCAGAATTAACGGATGCCCCTTCCAAAGAATTTAGGCTAAAACCAAAATTAGTAGACAGACTCAAGCCTTCAGCTGAAGGATCTTTATTTCCCATATTAATAGATAATCCAGGATCAAGACTATAACCAATTCCTTTATAACTATTATATAGAAACTTCACTCCTAGGCCTAATGTACCTTGGAGTCCTTTTCCTATATCTGCCGAAAATATTTCAAAATTTTTTGAAACCCCTAATCCCAGCGTCCAATTGTTTTTCATATCCGTCGTTCTTGTAACGATGTCACCATCGAAAGCATCCGGTAATCCACGTACATTATTCGTCAGCGCACCAATACCAATATTCCATCCTAGACCGACCATAGAGGCCTCTTCCTCTATATTGGTCACAGAGTTGTAAAAGAGATTGATTGGGTATCCGCCATTCGCACCGGGTACTTCCAGTAATGGAATATTATAAGAAAAATCACCTGAAAAGAGATCGACCATCTGAGTCGTTCCAATTGGTTCAAAACTTTGTACCTCTGGCTGTGTAGGGCCTGAAGTCAATGCCCAAGTCGCGATAGGGCTCATCGTCTGTAAAAACATTATGACCGCTAGGCTTAATGCTGCTTTCTTGTGAAATCGAGATTGATATTTGAGCTTCATTAGAGTAGTTTTATTTTAGGTATTTTGTTAAGATCGTTTTGAGAAATGGTTATTGCTGTGGGATCAATTCCTAATGCCTTAGAGCGAAGGATTAAGGTTTTATCTTTCCCTATATTTTCTTTTTTTGATTCGAAGGCCAAGACAAAAGTCCGGTGATTCGCCAAATCATAAGATCGTTCGAAATGATAGGCTACAGGGGCTAAAGTATCCTGACCTTCAATTAGTCGAATATCATCTCTCATCCCAAAGGATAAATAATACAATCTTCCCTGATTGTCAGATGGATTTCGAAGACCATAGCGGGTGATATCTTGCCCATCTTGGTTGACACTTAGTTGGAGATTAAAATGCTGAAGGTTTTGCAATGCATCTTGCCTCTCTTTATAATCTGAGGCTTTGATTTCGTTCTTTCTAAATTCGTGCGCGATCAAATAAGGCACTGGCTTGTATTGTAAACCAATATTGATGGCACCGCTCGTTTTATTCTTTTTCAAGCCATTCGCCGGATCATTGACATATTGAACTAAGGCTGAAGCTGGCATCGAAGAATCACAAGCCAAGAGGCTACATAAAAACACCGATATTAAAATTATTGATATTGCTTTCATTGGTATTAATTGCTTATGTATTTAAATCTGAGATAATAGGTTTCTTCTTTATTGACATCATTGACTTCGAGGATATAATAGTCCTCAGGAAGTTGCGCCTTAGGGGAGAGCACAAACCAGTTGACACCGTAATCATTTTGTAAAGAGCCCGACTGCATGAGTTCTTTTTTCCAATCATAAATCTTGTATTTCAAGGCAGAATTTTCTCCAGAAACAATCGCATAACCTTCTATATGTTGGAAGTATAGTTTTTGGTCGATCGTTCTTACATAAGATCCATCTAATTCTTTTTTCAGTCTGGTGTACACGCGATAATTTGCAGAAGGTCCAGCTGCGGACTCCTGCCCCATTACTTTTACTTCGGCCATCGTCACAAAGCCCCAATCTTCAGATTGAATCCGAACATATTGCCCCGTCCTGTTAACATCCACAATACTGGGACTATCCATTGTTCCAGCATTCTGAAAAGCAGCAATCTCAGGATCATTTAATAAAGTTGTCAAATCATTTGAGGGGAAGGGATTATCAGAAACCAAGACATAATAATTGCTTGTTGAATTTCCACCAGTTTGGTTCCAAGCTTCAATAGTTTCAATTGTATATACACCACCCAGGTCAACTTCCCACCATCCTTGATCTCCGTAACTAGTAGAAGAGACCGATTCATCAGGATGATAAAAAGATCCATTTGTATTGCCGTCTACGGCACGTGAAGCGACACCTCCATTCTTAGTACTTGATTGACTTGCCGTTTTATTTAATGCAAGGTTAGTTGTTACTCCACCTCCTGGGTTATAATTAATAATTAACTCATTAGAAGCTAAATTTAAATTTCCATTTTCATCCAAAACAGTTCCTTCAGAAAGGCTTATAGTAATTGGATTTCCATCCGGGACTATAGTAGCCGAGTATGTTTGTTGACTTCCTGCTAAATTTGTTATACCTCCATTTAAGACCGAAAAATCATCAAGCGTCAGGCCTGTTATTGTTTTATCAAATTCAATATTTAAAGTAAATTCATCATTTACATCTACAGGAGCGGTAATGGTCACCGCTGTTCCTCCAGCATTTACGTCTCCCATAACAGCCACCTCTGCCAGTGTAACAAAGCCCCAATCCTTTCCCTGTACTCGGATGTACCGCCCTGTACCGCTTAGTACAATGTTAGAAGGCGTCCCCATTGTCCCACTATTATAATAATTGGATACATTAGAATCATTTAAGCACATTGTTAAGTCAGTAGAAGGAAAAGGGAAATTTGAAACGAGTACATAATAATCCTCAGTTGAGTTTCCACCAGTTTGATTCCATAGATTAATTTCACTAAGATCATAAACACCACCTAGGTCAACTTCCCACCAGGCTTCTTCTTCATAGCTAGTGGAAGATACAGATTGATCTGGATGATAAAAAGATCCATTAATATTGCCATCTACTGCCCTAGAGGCAACACCTCCATTTTTAGTGCTAGACTGAGCAGCTGTTTTATTAAGGGCTACATTGGTAGATAGTGACCGAATTAGATCCAAGTTATTTTCTCCAAAAAGTATAGTGGCAAGAAATATACAACAAGTAAGGAGCATAGCATTTTTATACATATGGCTGATCATTTTGTTATTTTTGAACATATTTATTACAGGCTTATGTAGTACCATTTTACATAAGTCCAAATATTAATTTATCAGTAAAACCAGAATAGGTTTATCAATGCTAATTCTATCTATAAAGAAGAATTATACAGTTTTTTATTTTTATTAATTGCTAATAGTAAAAAGTAATTATTCAAAATTGAATAACACTATCTCTCATTGAAAATTGAATAAAGTAGAGGACAAGAATTTCAATAGGAATTCTTAGTTTTCTATTTATATTTTATGCTTGATCAAAAGATCATTTTTTGTTGAATACTTGTTTATAGCTTATAAAAAAGATATTATTACTCGTAAGTATATAACATTACAAACGTATACATGCATAAAAAATAAATGTTTCAAAAAATATAATTTATTTTTATTTTATTGTAATCTTTAGGGATAGCGAATCAATAAACGCTTGTTTTATCTTTGTAAATTCCCCCCTATTGTTTTTAGACGATATTGCTTTATCCAAGTAATTACTTAGTATATTAGCAAAGTGAATTTTGTAGAAAAAGAAGCTATTCAATGAAATTTAAAAGTAATATTGACGAAATAATTTTCATATCTGAAATCAATCCAGATAGTATGTACTTATTTAACCAAGACTTAAAGACTGGCTTAAGTATCATTTGGAATGTAGGTAAAACAGCTAGTATAAATATAGATGGAAATGTAATTGATTTTAAAAAGAATTGTGCTATTTTTTTAACAGAATTTCATTTACCTAAAGACATTAAATTTGATAAATTACAAGTCATTCAATTCAACCGGCCTTTTTATTGTGTGGAAGAACATGATAGTGAAGTAGGCTGTAAGGGGCTTTTATTTTTTGGAGCTTCTGAAGTTCCAAAAATCGAAATACGAGGAGAAAGATTAACTCAACTCCAATTGATTTGGGAAGTATTTATGATGGAAATGAATGATGAACGCGACAGCTTAAAATTGGAAATGTTGCGCGTCATGCTCAAACGTTTCTTAATAACCTGTGTGAGAATTTACAAAAAGGACAAACTCAATATACCTGCTGACAATCATCGAACAGGAATTATTCGGGAATTTAATTATTTAGTCGAAAAACATTTTCGACAGCTAACTAAAGTAACTGACTATGCTAAGCTGCTACATAAATCTCCCAAAACTTTATCCAACATTTTCGGTACTTATATTGATAGAACTCCAGTACAGATCATCAATGATCGTCGACTTTTGGAAGCCAAGAGAATGTTGAAGTATTCAGAAAAACCTGTTCAGGAAATTGCGTATGAATTGAACTTCATAGACGCACAATCATTTAGTCATTTCTTCCGTACTCGTGTTGGTCAATCCCCTTCCTTCTTCAGGAATGAATTAAATAGTAAGGTTTAATACATTGTAAAATAAATATTGTCTATTTCTGTCTATGCCTTTTTAACCTACTCTTCGTCACATCCTCACCTTGATAGCTAAGGCTATCAGGTTCCGGGTGCTCCTTGATTAGATTAAAAGTTCATTAGCCATAAACGAACACTACTTAATTTACACTGTATTTAATTTAAGAGTAATAAATCAAAGCTATTGATCCATTAGATTTAGATGGTTTCGTTTGGTCGAAGAAAATAAGAAAGAGAAATGGTTTACTATACTCACTGAGCTTATTTGGCCCTGATTAGTATAGTAAACCTTCACCAAATGATTCCATTTAGAATCGATTCATTACTCTTAAATATAAAAAATTAATTATTATTTTTAACCTCAATTAAAAAACTTATTAGCTTCTCTCGTTCTAATTCTTTAATATCCTTCTTAAGCTCATTTTCTTTTTGTTGGACTTTATTTTCTAAATATCCTGTTGATTTATTTTTAGCGTTTTTAGCCGCTCTGAGTATTGGATAATCTTGAGTAAAAACAAAATCATCTGCTGCTGAAGCAGCATGACAGGCATTACAAGCTGCTGTCGGAAATGCTTTTGCAGTTTTTGCTAATGGATACGAATGCCCAAAGCTAAAATATGCCCAATTACCAGGCTCATCTGGGTATAATTTTTTATCTTTTATCGTTACTTCTAAACCAGTAAAATCTCCCATAAAATAGCCATTCCCACTAACTTCCTGCTTTTTACCGACCAATACTAATTCCTTTACTAGTATAGTACCATCCTGCCATTTCCCATTTGTTTGCCAATAATTATAATCATCTGGATGAATATAAACATTATGGAATTCAGGAAACGCCGCTTCGGGCGGATTTAGATCATTAGGCGTCAAAGGTGTCCCCACATAAACCCATCTCCTATAATTATCCGAATCTAATATCAGTAATTCTTTTTGATCATTAAATTCATATTTAGCCAAAGTTGTTTTCTGTTCATTTACAGTAGTAGAAGTAGTACTAGTAGAAGCTTTTGATGTATCGACATCGCTATTACAAGTTACCAATAATAAAGCAGCCAATATTGATAGAGTAGCACATAAGTTCATTTTTTTCATATTGATAGTTTTTAGTTTAAACAAAAAGCAAAAGGTATAAGATTCTATGATTAATTATTTGGATGAGTGGTCGAATTTATAAATACAAAGTCATTCTTTTTTAAATTAGCCGCGCTATGACAGCCACCACAAAACTCCGCATTACTACTTTTTCCCATATGAATTTTGCGTCTAAAATCTGAGACATAGCCCCAATCTCCTGTTTCTGGTGAAACACCCTTTGCCAATTTAATCATGATAGTCAAATCAGGTTTACTACTAGACTCAAAACGCTCTTTATTTTTGTATTGTTCTTTTACGAGGACTGTACCTTCTGGGTAATGATAAGGTGCTTTTCCTTTATTAATATTTTCTCCGATATCATTTATATAGATAATCCTATATCCTTCATCTCCACGATGTGTGCCTCCAAGAAAACGAGTTTCATCTCCTGTAATTGGTGAAACTCCTGTAGTTTTATACCAAGACTTATAGTCTTCCCAATAATAGCTATCTTGTTAATTAATGAATAATTCCTTTTTTATTGTAAATAATTCCCTTTAAAGAACAAAGTTTCGAACAAGCATTCCTAAAAGGGAAATATTTGCAAGTCAAGAGGAAAGTTAGCCTAACACAATATCCTTTAATAGTCTTAACTTGTAGTATTATTAATTAAATCTAATAGATATGTTAAACTGGAATGATGTTATCAAATTTGCTAATCATGGTAATCCTTCACCGGACAGACGTGTGGAGAAGACCAATGAAGAATGGCAAGCACAACTCACTGCTGAGGAATATAGAATAACTCGTTCAAAAGGTACAGAAGCTCGTTTTTCTGGCGAGCATTGTTCGAGATATGATCCAGGTCTATATTCTTGTATTTGTTGCGATACAAAGCTATTTGATTCTGGAGAAAAATTCGATTCGAAAACAGGTTGGCCTAGTTTTACTCAACCGATTCAAGAAAATGCTATCCAATATAAAAAGGACGGTGGCTTTGGAATGGTTCGAATTGAAGTTCTGTGCAATGTTTGCGATTCACATTTGGGGCATGTATTTCCAGATGGCCCTGCTCCAAGTGGTTTGAGGTATTGTATTAATTCTGTATCTCTAAAACAAGTAGCTGAAGTAATCGAATAGAGTTAATATTATCTCTAATTTTGGATTAGCGATTCCCATATCATGAAGTTCTGTAGTAATTTTACTATAGAACTTCATTAGAATAAAGCTGTTTAAAAATAAATTGATAGATCATTTGAATGCATTAATTTCTAGAACCTGTTTAAAATGTTTCAATAAGAAAAAGCATGAAATTCAACACCTTAATAATTTTAGTTTTATCAATATTTGTTTTTTGTTCTAATCATCTTATTAGTCAAACAAACAATAGTAAAAATAATTTTAGCATGCAAAGTACAAGTCAAAAGTATGGTATTGCTGGACTGAAAGCTCCAGAACTAGAAGTTACTCAGTGGGTAGATGCAACAGGAAAAGTTTCTACTCCAATTAAATTGGCAGACCTAAAAGGAAAATTCAAGGTCATCTATTGTTTTCAAGCATGGTGTCCAGGATGCCATAGTATTGGATTACCTTCATTACAAAAAATGGTAGAAGCATTAAAGGATAGTGACAAGGTATCTTTTTTTGCTATACAAACCGTATTTGAAGGTAAAAAGGCCAATACTTATGAGCGAATGCTTGAAATACAAAAGGAATATAAACTTTCTATTCCTTTTGGACATGACGAAGGAAGCCCTAGTACACGCAATATTAGTAGCACTATGCACAATTACAAAACAGGTGGTACTCCTTGGTTTATATTGATCGATGAAAATGATAAAGTAATTTTTAATGATTTTCATTTGAATACTGAGAAGGCAATAGAATACCTAAAGGCTCTTTAATGTCTTCAGAGCCTGTTTAAATTTTGTTCGCTTAGGCGAAAAAGACGTTTTTGCAGCCCAGCTAATAATTTTCAAACAGGCTCTAAGTGAGTTGCTGCAAACCATTTCACCGTAAGCAGTGACCGTGCTGTTTATGTTCTAATTATAATTTTATCCCAAGTTTCTATGACTTTATAGAAATTTGGGATATTTTATGTTTAGAACTTGTTCAAAACTTATCCATCGAGCCGTAAAATTGTATTTTAAGAACATGACTAAGCAACAAAAAAACGCCTTAAATTTAGGTTTAATCGAATTAGATCAACCATTGCCTAATTGGTCAATAGAATCTATTCTTGAAGGCGAGCCGCCCAATAAAAAAGATTATTTAGGAAAGCCTTTGCTTATCCTTATATTTAGTTTGGGATGCCCAGGATGTATAGGAAGGGCTATTCCTTTTGCCAATAGAATGGCATACGAAAACGAGGGCACACTAAATGTCCTAGGCATTCATACCAACTTTGAAGGAGTTGATTTTTCAAAAGAACAATTCACCAAAGCAATAGCAGGTCTTTATATTCGGTTTCCCATTTATAAAGATCAAAATTTTAATACTACTTTTTTGGACTATGGTGCTGGCGGTACACCTCATTGGGTATTAGTGGATAAAGATGGAAATGTCATTTATTCTATTTTTGGTTCTGCACCCAACAATGCTCTATTACGTTTAGATTTAAAAATAAAAGAAAGTCAGGAGATATTTTTATCTTTAGATAAATAAAAAAGTGTGCCTCCAGATTTCCATAATTTACAAATATTAAAAATGAGAAAATCCTTAGTATTCTTTTTTATACTATTAAGTATTGCTTGTATCGCAAACAACAATCCACCAGATATAAATAATAAAGTCGTCAAAAAAGATACATCCAATATAATCGATCCACCTTTTGGCATTACACTTCAAATTGAAAAGATAGAAAATGATCAATATAATTTAATTGTAGATATTGAATTAAAGAATAAATCTTATATTATATCTCCTTTTTCTAAAGATGAAGTTTATGGGCACTTCAATATTTCTATTGAGGGCAACAGCAAACTTACTCCTATCGAATCACTCTTAGAAACCCCCAAGGCTGTTGAGGAATTTGATCCTATCTTAAATGAACCAGTGAAATTTGTAAGAGTAAATACCACCTATAAACAAAAAGTAAAACTCCTTGAAAAAGATAACTTTGAAATGTCAGGCTTAATATGGTTTGTACTAGAGCCAAGCTGTATACCTTATGATGTAAATTTTGTTATTTCAAATCGATCGGGGGTTATGAAAATACATAAAACGAAAACATCGATATCCAAAGGATATAAACAATAAAGAATTGAGTATCAATATTTATTACTCAATGTATTTAACGATAAGCTTTAATTATTTTTTGAGTACCTAATAACTTTCCACGATTATAAATAGAAAGCCAGTAGATTCCAGGAGTTAAACCATGGGTATCTACCATTTGTTGATTTCCCGTATTGAGCTTATCATCAATGACCAATTGCCCATATACATTAAATAATTTTAATTGATACTCGTCAGAGTTTGTAGATTGAATATCAATTTGGATAAAATCATCAAAGGGATTTGGAGCTATTTCAATTTTTGAAGCATGGTCTATTTCAATAACTGGAACACTCGTATTAATACTATCACAACCAAAATACTCTTCGCCTATAAGATACTGTCCATCAATATTGAAACACTTTAAATAACACCCCTCTCCTTCTACAAAAAATCCTCTAATTCCAGCAAACAAGCCCGCATCACTTCCTAGGCCTTCAATAAATGCATAATTAAAAGAAAGTCCCTGATATCTCTTATGATATAAATTATCATTAAGTAAAACGGAGTCTACATTTCCTATAATTTGAGGGGTGAATGGGCCGTTCAAATAAAGAGTGTCTCCCTCTTCTATATCAAAATCAAATAATAATATCTCTTGATTTATAGGTAAAATAGATTCATCTATTGGCTGGATGCAAATGATATCATACAAATTAGGAATGAATCTTATAAAATAAACCTTGCGTGCCGCAGAATCTTGCCTCATTCCACCTAAAAGCAATGGGGCTTCATTATAATTTCCCGAAGCAAACCAATCGATAATAATTCCTTGATCTGTTTCTTCAAAATAGTCTTGAGTCCACCATGTTAAGCGTTGATATACTTTTTTATAAACTAGTCCATTTATTAAAGTATCACCTAATGTCTCATGAACGTAGCCAGCTCTTCTATCTAAATTAAAATTCCCCCCATCCCAAACATCTAACTCCATGCTCCAGGTAGCATTCTCTTCTGGAAAAGGAATATATTGAGAAAAAATAATAGTATTAAAAAACAAACATAAAGAAGTAATAAAAATTGTTTTCATATCATTATACTTTTTAGCCCTAAAATTACACGAGTATTTTAGGTTGGTTAATAATTTCTGTAAAAGAACTACTTAGCATTTTAGAATAAAATTCCAGATTACTTTTTCTACAGAACTTAAATTGCAGTATAGATGTGATTTTTTAAGGGACAGCGTATCAATAACTGTCCTTAAAGTTATCTAAATATTATTCTTTCTTAATCTCTAAATTAATTTCTGTCAATAGCTATACAAATTTTCAAGCTTTAGAAAACAGAAAAGAAGCAAGCGCTCAATTACCAATATAAAATAATAAAGCGGTATCAACAAGGTGTTGATACCGCTTTAGAAATAGAACAATTCCAATTTTTATTGAGTCTTCACAAATCTTAAACTCTGGATGGTATCTCCCTGAGTAGCTCTTATAATGTAAACACCATTACTTATTTCATTTAAAGAAATGTCAAATACATTTCGACTGGCCGTAGTTTGTACATTTAGTTGCTGAACTAACTGTCCAGCAGTATTATAAATATCCAATTCCAATTCACCTGGCGTGTTCGTTTGATAAATTAATTGTATTTGATCGCCTTTCACGGGATTTGGTGAAACTTGGATTTCTTGATCTCCATAAAAGGTTACCGCTACAATCTTATTGAAAATTTCAAATGTGCCATCAAAATCAAATTGAGTCAACCGGTAATAATTTACACCTATTGAAGGTCGATCATCAAGCCAATCATAAGACTCCGTATTATAAGTCGTTCCCTTTCCTTGAACAGTCCCTAAGGCTTCAAAATTTCGACCATCAGTAGATTTTTCAATAAGGAAGTAATCATTGTTGACTTCTGATTCTGTTGACCATTTCAACCTTACTCCTTTATCTTCTTTTTCTCCATTAAATGAACTTAATTCAACAGGTAATGGGAAAGTCGCATCAACAGATATATTATCAAGCATAGCACCAGCGAGATAACCTCCTGAAGAAAATCCTCCTGCGGCACTAAATACAAAACCAAATATTACAGAACTATTTCCTGCAAGTGCAGTCACATCATAGCTCCAGCTAAAACTTGGATTAGTATATAAAAAACCTCTTTGATCGGCAAAAACAGCAGTGCTTAAAGCCCATGCTGAACTGGGGCCTCTATTATACCAATTAGCATCAGCATCTGTACCTAATCGTGTCCAGGTGCTTCCATTATCTAATGAATAATGAACCTGCAAGCCATAAGGTGCATTTGAGAAAAATGCTTCCATTCCCAAATCTAAATTCAAGGTAGCAGTCACTACATTTGAAAAATCAAACCTTGGTCCATATAGCCATGATTCATTATTCTGGCTTGGAACATCTGCATCCAAATCAGTCACCCAACAATTAGTAGCATTATTAAAGTAATTACTAGGAACGCCTTTTTCCCAAAGGGTTGTTCGTCCAGCAGTTTGAGAGTCCGCCCCAAAGTCATTCCCTTCCATATCTCCACCATCAGTGGTTTCATATGGCAAAGCTTCATCTGGAAGAATCTGAATATAATCAGTTCTTGTTTTTGTACTGATCCCTCCATTTATAGTCAATGAAACTGTATATATTCCTATTGTATTATAGGTATGTGATGGATTTTGTGCTGTACTAGAATTGCCATCACCAAAATCCCAGGTCCACGATGTTACTCCAGTAGATTGATCTGTAAATTGTATAGTTGCTGCACCTAGCCATCCTACCAATTTATCTGCTTCAAAATCAGCACAAGCTCCCGGATTAAAACTTTCTACTATCGCAGAAGTAATCGGTCCGTAAGTACCACCGCAATCGTTTTCAACAATAACCGAATAGATTTTACAATCTTCCCAGCCAACTGGATTTATAGTCATCGTGGTAGAACTTGTAGGATTTGTAGTATGTATAATACTAAAATCTGACTCATCCCGAACCCTTAAACGATACGCACTTTCAGTGGTGGCCGTCCAGGCAATATCAAAACCTGTACTTGTTATGTTACTGATAACTACATCCTCTAAGGAATCGCAAGGATTACCAGGACAATTTAAAGTAAGACAAGCAGGACCTTGTGAAGCGATCTGAGCACTTATAACAGTTTGAGAATTTATATGCCAGCAGGTCGCTTCATTTACAGAAGAATTCATAATACATCCTGCTGTATGACCACTTCCCCAATTATGCCCCATCTCGTGTGCAGTCATCACTCTCAGGTTATTCGCATTATTCGTATAATCTTGTAAAACATGATAAGCAGTGTTTCCACACAGAAGATTCGATCCTGTATAAGCCAAACCAACAGTCGCACCCTCAAAATTTCTATCAGACCATAGTGAGCCCATATCATGGTCATTTAGGAATCCTCCATTTAGTGCCCAATCCCTAAAATCATCTAAGAGAATACCAGAATCCGTAGAAGCAGTCCAAGGATCACAATCCGAACAAGTTGAAACGACTTGCTCTACCATTACATATACGATTCCATCATCGAAATTAGTCGAACCATTTAGTACATAATTGGTATTCACATCTGCCATTACATCCAGTACATGATTGATTGTCCCTTGAATAGTACTTCCTTGATCTTGGTACATTTGAAAATCACTTGCTACCGCTAATGCTACATCATAGCAATTTCCAACTTGACTAAAGCCTTGTCCGCCCAAATTATTATTAGAATCCTGAGATGCTATTGTAAACTCTGGGTATTGATCATGTCCACATGCGCCTTCTTCATTTGATTTTTGATCTGCTTGGTCAAACACAAGCAACAGATCATCTGCTGCCGCATCAATATATTTATTAGCTGAAGTAATATAAGTTCGCTGCTCTCCATTAGTGACAATTGCAAAAACATGCTTATCATGGATAATCATGGTCACGATCGTTTCAGGATCGTTTTCATCATATCCTCGAAAAGCAATATTCTGAGGAATAGGATGAAGTATTTCTCCATTTGAAGAAAGTTCTCTAATCACCGCATTCTCAGTAAAGACTTCAAAGGGTTGTAATTGAAAATTCCATTTATGTTTATTTCCAAAATTCAATTTCAGTTGATAATCAAAATTTGATTTATTTACTTTTTGAGACAGGTCTTCTCCTTCTAATTTATACAAGTCCACTTTGTGAAATTCTTGGGATAACTCATTTGCAAGATGATGGCTTGCTTTTGAGGTTTTGAATTCTATACTTTGAGAGAAAACAATAGCAGGAAAAATAAATGTAACTACCAGTAGAAGTAGTTTTAGTTCATTTGAGTTGTTCATAATTCTGATTTTATCTATTCAAATATTATTGCTGAAAGTTAATACCCTATTATCAATAAACATAATAACCTTTCTGAGATCAGATCAGGTAATTATCCTCTTAAAATTAATTGCTAGAAACAGCTTTTTGGTAAAAAAAAAGAAATGTTGTCTGTAAGCAGACTCTTTATGTCATGGGGCTTCAGAATCTAGGTTCTGAATAAACTGGGGTTTACGTGAAATTACAAAATACTTTCTATAATTCTAAATAGATTATAATTATATTTTTTAAAAACTCATGTATTTCATGTTATGGAAACGATATACTAAAAAAGCGCTCCAATTTAAATTGAAACGCTTTTTTATATACAAAAATTATATAATGTATTAATTATTCATTTTCCTAAAAATACCTTGGTGTATTATACTTCTTACTACTATAACTAAAATCGTAACCAAGCATCAATTCAAAAGAACCTTTTGTAAAGTCACCTATCTTATTAATTGAATAATCATAAGCTGCACCAATTCTTATTCCGCTCAATAAGTAATAGGCAGCCCAAATATCTGCCGAATCAAAAGAACTATTTCCTCCAAACGCTTTTGCTTCAAAAGCACCTCTTACCGACAGGCCAACCCATAAGGTATTATAAAATAATAAAGATGCGTCAAGATCAAATTCTGTGGGTGCGCCAACCCTTGAAGGATTGCTAGATGCAGGTGTGAAATCACCAAAAAGCCCAACACTTTTGATCAATATAGATGGTTTGAATATAATAGCATCTCCATTTACTGGCAATACAGCTCCTGCTGAGAAATAATAATGACGATATTGTTTTGCCCAAATCTCTACTTCTTCAGAAACATCTTTTCTAAGATCATTATTATATAAATGAGGCACTGAAATCCCTATATAATATTTTGGTGCATAATAGAATAATCCAGCTCCAAAATTGAATAGCCAATAACTTGGTGTCAAATCACTAAAAGAATTATCAATAGCCGCTGGGTCTTTAAACTTTAGTTCATTCCAATCTGCTCTCCAATTAGAGAATCCAGTTTGTAGTCCCATAGATAATTTACCATTTCCAAAAGGAATTCGATAAGCATAGCTAATGTTTGCTGAAGTAGAGCCAGTTGCTCCAATTTTATCATTAATCAGACCTAAACCCAAGCCAATACGCTCAGATACAGGCGAATGCATGGTAAATGTTTGAGTAACAGGAGCTCCTTCGAGCCCCAACCATTGATCTCGATACAATAATCGGATCGACATATATTCTGGACTCCCAGCAAAAGCAGGATTATATGCTAAGCTATTAAACATATATTTGGTGAACATGGCATCTTGTTGTGCATTTAAACACCCCACTGTCATAAAAGCAATCAAGAATGCGAGAGTAAAATTTTTCATCATATTGTATTTGTCTTAACCAAATGATATAGCACCAAAAATCATGCCTTTAGAGACAATTCAAACCTTTAGAAGTTATTGATTTTCAGCAACTTACAAACATATACATAAATAATTGGGAGTTAATATATTACGTATTAGATATCTTTAATAAGTGTTTATTTGTTTTTCAAAAGAGCAGCATTTATTATGTGCATAAGTCATTAGCTTAAAATACCCTAATAAGTTTTTTCAAGATAAGTCAAAAAATAAAAGCTCTTTCCTCATCGTCATTTTAACGTATCAATTTTTATTAGAATATTTCTTCACAGCTAATTAGAATTAATTAATCTAATAATACAAAACATGTATTTATTTAGATTTTAACAATAGGAAAGGAGAAATATCTGAAAAATACTAATTGCTAGGCTATAACAAATCGTAACTAAATGGAGGAGAATAATTCTTTTATAGGAGGTTTCCTCTATAAATAAAGGAAAAGGAAGATAGGTTTAATATTCTATATTATAGTATATAAATTATATCTACACAAAAATAAGACTTTTTTACATAAAAGTAAAGCCCTTTATATAGAGGTTATAAAAACTGTGCCTGAATTTCAACCTTAGTTTGTCTTGGATCTCTGCAAAAAAAATAATCACTTTCACTCCAATAAGCCTATAAACAAAGAGCTAATCTACCCTATCCAAAAGTATTTTCACTAGGCATTCCAAATAAAATTTGGAGATCATAAGCAGTATAAATGATAAACTTTAACATTTGACTATTAAATCAAAGCAAACAGAATTGTTATCATTTAATAAATTTAAAAACTTAAATCACTGATCATCAAATAATTATATAAAAACAGGTCAAAGTAACTCCATCACAAATTTTACTTTTTGTACTTTTTTAAACAATACTTAATGCAGAACTTTACATTGTCAATCAGCTATAAAGCAATTTTTTTAGGTTCTCTAAACAATTTGTCATGGATAATGCTTCAAAAACAACCTTTCTTCAACAATTTCCATTATTCTCTGTCCTTAGTTATGAGGAAATTGAAAAATTGTCAAGTCTAGTCGAGATCAAGATCAAACCTAAGTATAGTTATATATACTTACCTGATGAGGCATCGAATAACGTTTTCTTTTTAGTAAAAGGAACGATTAAAATTGGGACACATTCAAGTGATGGAAGAGAAGTCATCAAAGCAATTTTACATCCTACTGCGATGTTTGGAGAACTTGGTTTAGTGGGTGAAGTAAGACGTCAAGATTTCGCAAGGACAATGAATGAAGAAGTAAAGTTATGCGTATTGAAGGTTTCAGATTTTCAGCATTTTATGCAAACCAATCATAAACTTTGTCTGAAAGTAATCTCTCTAATAGGAGGTCGTTTGAGAAGAGCAGAAAGTCGTTTGGAATCATTAATATTTAAAGATGCAAGAACACGTATTATAGAATTTTTGAAAGAGAGTGCAGAAAAAAGAGGAAGAAGAGTTGGCTATGAAATGCTACTAAAACACTCCTTGACACAACAAGATATTGCAAACCTAACAGGAACTTCAAGACAAACAGTTACATCTGTTTTAAATGAATTACGAAAATCAGATCTAATATACTTTAATAGAAGAAGTATTTTAATAAGAGATATGGCTAAGCTCGCATAGTTAGTTAAATGTAGAACATCTACAAATTAAATAAGCATAGCATAGCATTTTATAGTTTGGTTAAAAAATGATATTAGAAATAGATCTGATTTATTCAGGTCTATTTTTTTTATCCCATCTTACTTTAGGGTATTATTAAAAAGGCTCATTTGGGATTCCAAATGAGCCTTTTTAATAATACGATTATAAGTATCTAGGACTCCTCATCATCAGCGTTTAGCTCTCTTTCTATTTCTTCCATTAGAACATAGTCGGTAGATTCAGATACAGTAGGTATGATCGTAAGTACCGTATCCAGTCTTGAAATATTAATAAGCTTTTTGACATTTTCATGCTCAATACCAGTAAGTATAAAAGTTCCAGCGCCATTCCAAAGGCGATTAGCTGTCAATATGGCACTTAATCCTGATGAATCTACAAAAGTGACAGCCGACAAATCTAATATCAAATTTTGAACACCTTCATTTCTCATAATCACAAATTCTGACTTCAAACTAGGAGCAAGTATAGTGTTTAAGACCTTTTCTTCTAAACTTAGAATCGTGTATTTTTCTTGTTTATCAATAGTAAATTTCATAAATACTTTAACTTTATTTTAGCTAATGTAATTGTTGAATAAATCACAAATGTCTCATTATTTCACAATATAACTAAATATTTTCGGTAAAAATAATCAAGCTTTTTCATTATTTCATCTAGTTGAGTCAATATTACATAACAAACTATATTTCAACACATTAAATCTCATTTACAAGAAAAAACTCAAGAAAAAACAATCCTGATTTAAAAGAGTCTGTATCTTTTTCATCTAATTATTTAATACATCTAGTTTTTTAGGTAAAACGTAATCAGCCAACTACAATAATACCTGATTTCAAAAAAGGAAAACGTATAAAAGGAAAGAAAAAATTTCGCTTTTGAATCTTATTGCACAATGTTCAACAGCTATATAAATAAAACATAATAATTAGGTAATAATCTTTACATTTAATTGAGATTATAGCTATCAAAAAGGAAAAGATCTCCTAGTGGCACAATTTTTAAGGTAGTTATATTATTATATTCAAAAAACAATCGTTGAATAGACAACTGTATTTGATTTCTTTCGTAATTAATCTTTCGAATATGATTAATTAAACTCGATGAACAAATTTGTTAAAACGATAGTTTTTATGCAAATACAAAACCCTACTTTAAACTATTGCCTATCATTAATAGGCTTTCAAGTCATCATTTGTTGTAAGATTAAATAATTAACCTTATTATTGTTACCGTATCTAATATTAGATTTTTGAAACATTTATTGAGGTCTAAAAAGTAATCATGAACAGGAAGTTTTCATCAAAAGTAAAAAAAATAATCTCTCGCAGTCGCGAAGAGGCCGTTCGTTTAGGACAAGATTTCATCGGCACAGAACATTTGCTTCTTGGCATCATGCAAATAGAAGAGAGTCTAGCGATTCGTGTTCTGGATTCATTAGATGTGGATACTTTCGAATTGAAGCAAACGATTGAGGAGTCTGTGCAAAGAGTACCGATCAATAAAGCTTCTTTGAATGTCGGTAATCTTCCTTTAAACAAGCATGCTGAAAAGGTTTTGAAAGTAACTTTTCTCGAAGCAAAAATGCTAAAGAACGAAGAGATTTGCCCTGAGCACCTTATGCTTTCTATTCTTAAGCATAAAGATAATCTTGCATCTCGTATTCTAAGTCAATTTGATGTTGACTATGATATCTATAAATCTGAACTTGACTTTGTTAAGCAAGAACAAGATATGACTAGTCCAGATCTATTTGCATCTGGTCCTTCAGATCCTGATGAGCCATTTGAAGAAGAGGATAGCGCTCGATACCAAAGAAAGGGTGCCTCGAAATCAAGAACTCCGGTTTTAGATAATTTTGGTAGGGATGTTACCAAATTAGCGGAAGAAGATAAATTGGATCCAATCATTGGTCGAGAAAATGAAATCGAAAGAGTTTCACAAATTCTCAGCCGACGTAAAAAGAATAATCCAATTCTTATTGGAGAACCTGGTGTTGGTAAAACCGCTATCGTTGAGGGTTTAGCACTTAGAATTATACAACGTAAAGTATCCAGAACCTTATTTAATAAGCGTATCGTCATGCTTGACCTTGCTGCTTTGGTCGCTGGAACTAAGTATCGTGGACAATTTGAGGAAAGAATGAAAGCAATAATGAACGAGCTTGAAAAATCTCGTGATGTGATTCTTTTCATTGATGAAATACATACTATCGTTGGAGCAGGAGGCGCAACTGGGTCTTTGGATGCTTCTAATATATTCAAACCAGCTTTAGCTAGAGGTGAATTACAATGTATTGGAGCCTCTACTTTAGATGAATATCGTCAGCATATTGAAAAAGATGGTGCGCTTGATCGTCGTTTCCAAAAAGTAATCGTAGATCCACCATCAGCGGAAGAAGCTGTCCATATTTTAGAAAATATCAAACCTAAATACGAAGAATTTCATAATGTAAACTATTCGGATGAAGCCATTAAGGCTTGTGTCAAACTTAGTGATCGTTATATTAGTGATCGTTTTTTACCAGATAAAGCAATAGATGTATTAGACGAGGTTGGAGCAAGGGTCCATTTGAAAAATATCCATGTACCTAAGCATATTGAAGAGCTTGAAAAGCAAATTGAAGAGCTCAAAGAAAAGAAAAATCAAGCAGTCAAGAACCAACAATATGAAAAAGCTGCTGATTTAAGAGATGATGAATCTAAATTAGTTCGTCAGTTGGAATTTGCAAAAGTAGAGTGGGAAGAAGAAGCTAAAACCAAACGTTATCCAGTAAATGAAGACGATATTGCGGAAGTTGTTTCTATGATGACAGGAATTCCAGTGATTAGAGTTGCTCAAAGTGAAAGCAATAAACTAGTCGGAATGACCAAAGATTTACAAGATGTAATCATTGGACAAGATGAAGCGATTGTAAAAGTTACGAAGGCTATTCAACGAAATCGCGTTGGTCTGAAAGATCCTTCAAAACCAATTGGTTCTTTTATATTCTTAGGGCCTACAGGTGTTGGTAAGACAGAATTAGCAAAAGCTTTAGCAAGATATATTTTTGATTCGGAAGATTCACTTATTAGAATTGATATGAGTGAATACATGGAGAAATTTGCAATCAGTAGATTGATTGGAGCGCCTCCCGGCTATGTTGGATATGAAGAAGGTGGGCAATTAACTGAAAAAGTCCGAAGAAAGCCATACTCAGTAATTCTTTTAGATGAGATTGAAAAAGCGCATCCTGATGTATATAATATCTTATTACAAGTATTAGATGATGGACAACTTACTGATGGATTGGGTCGAAAGGTAGACTTTAAGAATACGATGATTATTATGACCTCTAATATTGGGGTTCGTCAATTGAAAGACTTTGGCCAAGGAGTTGGATTTGCTACTCAAGCGAGACAAGATGCTCAAGAAGATAATAGCAAAGCAGTTATTCAAAATGCTTTAAAACGAACTTTCAGTCCTGAGTTTTTAAATAGAATTGATGATGTCGTTGTATTCAATAGTCTTGATCAAGACGATATCTTTAAGATTATTGATATTACACTCAAAGATTTATACAAACGATTAGAAGGCATGGGTTATGCTCTAAAGCTTTCTGAAGGAGCCAAAAAATTTGTTGCTGAAAAAGGATTTGATCCTCAATTTGGAGCAAGGCCATTACACCGTGCAATTCAGAAGTATATTGAAGATCCTTTGGCGGAATTCATTTTGAATCAAAACCCTGTTGATGGAAGTGCTTTCAAAGCTATAATGGCAAAAGACAACAAATCTATCGAAATAGCACTATCAAAAGAGGTAAAAAACACAGATATCAAAGAATAATAAGATAGTTTAAAAATAAATAGAGTACATTCGCATTATTGTGAATGTACTTTTTTATTTTTATACTAAAGTACTCGTATTACAGGAATCATTCCTTCAAATAATACGTTATACAAATCAAATAACATTTTATAACAAATAATTTATCTATTGGCGAAAAGACAAAGAAAGCAATTCCAAGAAACAAGAGGCCCTGAATTTCGAATTAATGGTTTTATTAAAGTCCCTCAAATCCGATTGGTCGGAGATAATCTTGAGGACATCAGCGAAATAGCTGGCAGAGAAATTGAACCGGGTATCTATTCCACAAAAGATGCTAATCGATGGGCGAGAGAGTTAGACCTCGACCTTGTAGAAATCTCTCCAAATGCAGACCCACCAGTTTGTAAAATAATTGATTACAGAAAATTTCTTTACATTAAGAAAAAGAAGGAAAAAGAGATTAAAGCAAAAACCTCTAAAACAGTAATCAAAGAAATTCGTTTTGGCCCTAATACGGATGATCATGATTTTGATTTTAAGCTTAAACATGCTAAAAAATTCCTTGAGGAAGGTGCTAAAGTAAAAGCTTATGTTCATTTTCGTGGTAGAACCATCGTATTTAAAGATCGTGGACAATTACTTCTTCTTAAATTCCTTAAAAATTTAGATGAATTAGGGACTCCAGAGAATCTACCTAAAATGGAAGGAAGGCGAATGATTGTTATCATTGCCCCTAAAAAGGTACCTAAGAAGAAAAATTAACTCGCAATAACAATTAAGACTTGTCTGGGATATTGATTTGTTTATCAATCATCCAAATATTGGCTAGGAATTTATATCTAAACTAGTGTACAGTTTCTTTTTCAAAATCGAGGTTTTATAACTTTGATCTACGGGATCTTTTCTCTATCTTTGCAGTCCTTTTAAAAAAAAGTATTTACTATGCCTAAAATGAAGACTCATTCCAGTGCTAAGAAGCGTTTCACAGTCACTGGATCAGGTAAAATTAAGCGTAGAAAGGCTTATAAATCTCATATCTTAACTAAAATGTCTAAGAAGAGAAAACTTCGCCTTCGTCACGCAGGTCTTGTTAGCAAAGCTGATGAGAAAAGAATCAAGCATTTACTTTGTTTAATGTAAATGAATTATTTTTAACGAGGATACAGGAAAAGTGTCTAGATAGACCTCTGTATCGTACTAAAAACACTTAATATGCCACGTTCAGTCAACTCCGTTGCGTCAAGAACCAGACGTAAAAAAATCTTAAAAGCAGCCAAGGGTTATTTTGGTGCTAGAAGTAATGTCTATACTGTAGCAAAAAATGCCGTCGAAAAAGGATGGGGATATGCTTATCGAGACAGAAGAAATAAAAAACGTGCTTTCCGTAGACTTTGGATCGCTCGTATTAATGCAGCTGCACGCCTTAATGGTACAACTTATTCTAGATTCATACACAATTTGTCAAAAAGCGAAATAGGACTTAATAGAAAAGTCTTAGCTGATATGGCAATGAATCATCCAGAAGTTTTTAAAAGTATTGTTGCTGAAGCAAATGGATAAATAAATTTTATCTTCGATATTAAAAAGGGGAAATAATCAATGATTATTTCCCCTTTTTTAGTGGAATCTATAAGACAATCATTTTAGTTTGTAGCTATTTTTAAAAATTATAGCCTGATATTTGTGTTTCTTTATAGAAGTCATTTAAAAGTTGCTCAAAATAGTTGTTTAAGCAACAAATCAATATTTCAATCAAATCATTATTTTAAAATTATTAATCCGTAAAAATGAATAAAAGATTACTTAGCCTTGCCTTATCATTAGCTTTTTTTACGCTTTCTTATGCACAAGAAGTACCTGAAGTCCAAAAAACACTTTTGACTAAAGTAACAGCTACTTGGTGTCCTAACTGTGGAACCTGGGGCTGGACTTTCTTTGAAGATATTATTATGGATAATAGTGAAAAAGCTGTTTTCGTAGGGGCCCATCATGGTGGCAATTTAGAAAGCGACGAAGGAGTAGCTTTTTCAAATAATTTTATGGCACCATATCAACCTTACTTTTATGCTGGAAATCAAGATGTTGAAGCCAGTCCAGGTAATGCAAGCGCGAAGCGACAAGAAGTAAAAGATTTAGTAGATGCTAATTTTTTACTCTCACCAATGGCAAATGTTGGTTTTGAAGCCAGTATTTTAGATAATGTTTTAACCATAAATGCAAAAACGAAATTTTTTCAAGAAGCTTCTGGATCGTATTATCTTGGAGTTTATATCCTTGAGCATAATGTTATTAGTAATCAAGCTTCAAATAGCTCAATGGCTATGCATCCTTATGTACTGCGAGCTTCATTTACACCTGGTGAATTATTTGGAAACGAGCTTGTTAATGGAGATATAGTTGCTGATACAGAATTTACAGAAACGCTTTCTTTAGAATTAAATCCAGCCTGGGATATGGATAATATTACAGTTGCTGGTATTATTTGGGAATTTGACGGAACAACCTATCAGTATGTAAATGTAAATACAATAGCTGAATTCAGTGTCCCTTCTTCAGTTAGTACTATTTCTGAAGACCTTATAAATATTGAATTATTCCCAACGATCGCTACTGATCATACTCAATTAAATGTGAACTTGAAAGATCAGTCAATGGAATTAAATATCCAACTTTTTGATTTGAGTGGTCAAGCTATTCGACCTATATTCCAAGGAGAACTTACTCAAGGTATGAACAAATTAGATATTGCTACCAATGATTTGCTTCCAGGACTTTATTTGATTAATATCCAAACCTTAGATGGTGCAGTAGCTACTAAAAAGTTGATTATACAGTAGTCAGTGTGGTCAGTAGTCAGTGAGAACTTCTATCTTATTGACTACTGACTATCTAATCAAACTCTTCTTTTCTGATTTATCAAAAATCCTATCTTAAAAGGCTCAAAGTAAAGTTCAAAAAACAATTTACTTTGGTCTTTCGATCTTCGCTTATATCTTTACGGAAAATTACATTCTATGAAGTACGTTATTGTTTTTATACTGGTGCTTTTGACCAGTTTAGGCTTGTTACAGTTATTGGGTAAAGAAGAAAGTATTGAACCTGCTGAAAAAAATATTGAAGAAGAAATTAATCTTACAGATTTAGTAGAAGATTCAACCTATCAAATTTCGGAAACAGATACGAGTAGTTATACTATAGTTGATGGATTTTATAATATCAGTTGGAAGCACTTATCGCGGGTAGATTTTGAAGAAAAGTTGAATACAGAATTTAACACCATGATAGCCTATCCTATTTTTCATCCATCTATAAAGAAACTAGACGGTAAAAAAATTCAAATCAAAGGATATGTTATACCTTTTGAAGAAACAGGTGATGCAACGATTGTAATCCTTTCAGCCTTTCCGTTTACCAGCTGCTTTTTTTGTGGAGGTGCAGGTCCTGAAACTGTAATTGATGTCCAATTGAAAAAACAATCCACTAGATTTAAACAAGATGCAATGGTCACCTTTAGAGGTAAACTTAGGTTAAATGATTCTGACTTAGATTATTTAAATTATATCTTAGATGATGCAGAAATACTGAAAGAGTAAGAGCCTGTTTAAATTTTGTTCGCTTAGGCGAAAAAGGCGTTTTTGTAGCCCAGTTAATAATTTTTAAACAGACTCTAATAAAAAAATCGCTCTATGCAATGCACGAGCGACCAAATGAGAAATTCCAAAAAACTAAACAGAGCTATTCTATTGTTATTTTTTTGTATATTTTTACTCCTTGCAGAGTTACTAGTTCGATAGTATAAATTCCTGTTCTGAAAAGGTCAACATTTAGTTCATAAATTGCATTCCCTGGCAAATCCGTGATATCATCTTCCATCATCATCTTTTCCCCACGCAATAGATTAATTTGAATCAAATCATCCGTAATAGATTCAAAATCCACAAATACATAGTGATTCTCAAAATCATTATAAAAAATCTTATCTAAGGAATAATTTGTTTCAGCAGAAGCGTAGACAGTAGAATTAGTTGGATTACCATTATTGGCTTGAATAGAAAAACAAAAACAAAGGAATACGAATACGAATGGAATTCTCGATTTCATGGTTATGGATGTTAATATTAAAAATGGTTGTATTTAAATCTTAAGGAGGGATTTCTGTGGAGGGTAAAATCTTATGAGGGAATTGTCGTGAAGACAACTAAACAAATCCAATTTCCATGCCAATTAGATAAACTTTTCTACCAATCATCGAAAAACAAAGCATCAGCTTTTAAAGTCTAATTAAAACTTTGCACTATTTTTGTATTTCTGAAGGTATCGCAAGTATCTTGATTCAGACAGCGTTAAGAATGTTAATTATTAGCATCCCTGTGTTGAATGATTTTGAATAAATTTTAAAATCATTAAACCCTAGATGAAAAGTATAAAATTAAATTTGAATGAAAATAGGCATTATTCGAGAAGGAAAGACACCACCAGATTCGAGGGTATTATTTACTCCAGAACAGTGTGCTAAACTTATTAAAGAATACAAACTCGATATTATTGTACAGCCTTCTCCAAATCGCTGTTTCCCCGATAAAGATTATTTAGATTTAGGTATTCCTATGTCTGATGATTTATCAGATAGAGCCGTACTCATGGGCATAAAAGAAGTTCCAATAGCGCAACTTAAAGCAGATAAAACCTATTTTTTCTTTTCGCATACGATCAAAAAACAGTCCTATAATAGGAAACTTCTACAAGCTATTATTCAAAAAAACATTCGATTAATAGACTACGAGGTATTGACCAATGAAAAAGGACATCGCTTGATTGCATTTGGCAAATTTGCAGGAATGGTTGGTGCTCATAACGGACTAATGGCTTATGGTAGTAGAACTGGTCTTTTCCATTTGAAAAGGATGAATGAATGTCTCGACTATGCAGAAGCAAAAACCATCTATAGCAAAATGAACTTCCCTCCTATTAGAATCGTCCTAACGGGTAGCGGTCGTGTTGGAAGAGGAGCAGCCCTTGTCCTTGATGATATGGGCATTCAAAAAGTCTCTCCAGAAGATTACCTTAAGAATGAATATAGTCAAGCTGTATATACTCAAATCAATTGTGTAGATTATGCTCAACGTATAGATGGCTCTCCTTTTGATAAAAAAACTTTTTATGAGCAACCAGAACTATTTGAAAGTTGTTTTGCTCCTTATTATAAGTCCAGCGATATTATGATTAATGGAATTTACTGGGATAATAATGCCCCAGCGTTTTTCAGTTTGGAAGACATGAAGTCTCCAGATTTCAGAATAAAAACCATAGCTGACGTCACTTGCGATATCGCTCCAATATCTTCCATTCCCTCTACTCTAATGGCTTCAACAATCGCTGATCCAGTCTTTGGTTTCAACCCTGAAACAGGGCATATAGATACCCCCTACCAAAATCAAGTTGTCGACATGATGACTATTGATAATTTACCTAATGAGCTTCCGAGAGATGCCTCAAAAGCATTTGGTGAGCAATTTATTGATACTATATTAGAAGAATTACTAAAACCTAATAGCGCCACCATCGAACGAGCAACCGTGGCAAATAATAATGATCTCGGATCTCATTTTGAATACCTTAGGGATTATTTGGAATCTGCGAAATAGTTTATAATATTTTGCTCTACTCGAGTAATGATTTGACTATTGTCTTCTTTTTCAAAAGCTTTTCCAGTAATATATTCATAAAGTTCGATATACCGATCCGTAACTTCTTCTACAAAACTGTCTGGCATTTCTGGCATTAATTGTCCTTCTAAACCTTGAAAGCCATTAGCCATTAGCCATTCTCTGACAAACTCTTTGGATAATTGTTTTTGCTTTTCTCCTCTGGCTTGGCGATCTGCATAACCTTCTTTATAAAAATACCGAGAACTGTCTGGTGTATGGATTTCATCGATCAAATAAATCTGTCCATCTTTTTTTCCAAACTCATATTTGGTATCTACTAAAATCAAGCCCTGCTTGGCAGCCATATCTGTTCCTCTCTGAAAAAGGGCTCTTGTGATTTTTTCTAACTGGACATAATCCTCTTCAGATATAATTCCTTGGCCGACAATATCTGCTCTAGAAATATCTTCATCATGCCCCTCTTCTGCTTTTGTTGCAGGTGTAATAATTGCTTGTGGGAATGGATCATTTTCTTTCATTCCTTCTGGCATAGGGACACCACAAAGCATTCTTTCACCTGATTGATAAGTCCGCCAAGCATGCCCTGCTAAATAGCCTCTAATTACCATTTCAATTCTGAATGGTTCACAAGCTAATCCTATAGCGACATTTGGATCGGGTGTAGCAATCAACCAATTGGGTGTGATATCTCTTGTTGAATTAAGGAAATGAGTTGCAATCTGATTTAACACCTGCCCTTTATATGGAATTGGTCTAGAAAGAATATGATCAAATGCTGAAATTCGATCAGAAGCCACCATTACTAAATGCTCATTAACAGTATAAACATCTCGAACTTTGCCTCTGTAAAAATTAGCTTGATTTTCGAATTGAAATGTAGTACGCGCTATTGCTTTGCTTTCTAAAGACATGTTTTTTGATTTATTTCCACAAAGGTAAAATTTAGAATGGAAAAAATATACTCGAAAATAAATGGTTTGATTTTGTCTTCTTTATATTTGTTTATGCGAAAAACAATCTTCACTTTATGTATCTGTCTTGTTTTTGCCTGTAATTCAAACCAAGATAATGAGTTTCAAAAGTTTTATAATACCTTTCAGGAAAATATGGATCAAGAGCCATTGATTCAAGCACTAATAGAGAATCGTCTATTTTTAGATTCTTTTCTGATCATTCCTAAAGAAGTTGAGGTCCAAAGGATCTTAAACTATTCTAAAGAACAATTAACAAATCTTCATACTTTTGAAATAAATCGATTAAATCCTGATCTTCATGAACATTATAATAAGCTCCATGCTTTATTAAGCTTAGTAATAGATAAAGTAGAACTTAAAAAAAATTATCAGACTGATCCTGAAATATATTTCCTGCTTCCTTATTTAAATCATCTTTCAAAGTCTACCAGCACAGAAGAAATAAACTTAGGCTTAAGTGAAATGAGAAGTTTGCTTCAAACTGCAATTGAAAATCTTCAGTATGCTGATTCCTCAAAACTTGAAACCGCAGTCCAAGAAAGCATCCAAACTTTTAATGCATTATCTAAAATATACCATCAGCAGGAAGAAACTTTGAGCCTTAATAAAAAAGGTAAGAAAGATCTACAGGCCAGATTAAATCAAACTAAATTAAAAGTAAAGGACTATATTGGATTTTGTAATAGTAAATTATTCGATTATCAAAATCAAGCAATCAGTTATTGATTTGGTTTTCTCTTATAATTTTAAGCTCACAATTTATAGCTTCCATTCCAAGCAAGACTGTGCTTTTACAAAAATGAGAGATAAGCATATTAAATGAACTTAAATATATTTCGCTTGATTACGATCAGAAACTACGTCTTTAAGCTCTTTAAGCATTGCATATTCATGGGGCAATACTTTTTTGAAGGCTTCTTTTACTGCGAAAAAAGTGCCTTGCTCTAATTCAGGAATTCTTTGTTTGATTTGATCTTTGACGATACGTACATCTTGCTTAATCATAGCCCTGACGGAAGGAATTTCATGCCAGTCACATTCAATAGCCATTGCAGTATGAAGTTCATCGCCATCTTCAATTGGATCTAAATGAATCATCCTTTCATCCGCAGTGAGATTAATAGCGTGCCTAGATTTAATATTTCCTTGAGGAATTTGCCATGCTTTAGCATTTTCGTCATTGCCTTGCACTAAAAATATTTCTAAGCCTTTTTGATTAATTCTGTAGATAATTAATCTTGCACAATCTAGAACACTCATTTTGTCTGGTTGTTTTTGAAGTTATTCAAAAAGCTTGTATCAAGCCCCTTTGAATATTTAACATGATTTTAAATCAAATGTTCCTTGGGTGCAGCAAAAATAATAATTCTGGTTGGTTTGCCGTAAAAATGAAGGATTTATTTAAAAGGTAGGAGGTCAGAAAGTCAGGGAGGTCAGGAGGGATTGTTCCACCCTGACTTTCTGACTTTCTGACTTTCTGACTACCCTGACTTTCTGACTACTTTTATCAAATCTTATATATTTTCTTCTTTTTCTTGTCATTTTTGGCTGGTTTATCTTTAGGTAAGGTATCATCTTCCATTTTCGGCGGTTTAGCTTGATTAGGCAATACTTGTCCAAAACCTCTTAATATCTCCTCTAAGTCTTCCCAATCTTCTCCATTCATTTCAGAAAGTTGTTCTTCCATTTGTTTAAACATATCTTGAAGAAGGGCCGGATCCATCGGTTCAAAAAAACGATCATTTAAGCCAAAGTTCAAATCCCCTAAATCTTGCGTTATAATCGTATCCATAAAAAATTGGAAACCTTGACTATTGAGATCTAAATGTTCAAATTGTTTGAACATTTCTTTTTGAAGTTGCTCCATTTCCTTAATCATATCATCAATAGATTGCTGAGCAGTACTCAATTGAGTACAAGAAATAATTAAAGTAAGCGCAATAATTAACTTTTTCATATTCTAAGATACATTAAATTGATTGTTATTCATTTAAAGTCCGAGATGTCATTTCTAATATAGCCAAGGACAATAGTACTGCTTCTTCTTGATCGTCCATCTCAACTAATAACTCAAACGCGCGGCTATTGGTCTCTTGTATATAACCTGTTCTCTTTAAGGTTGCTACTTCTTTTTCCCCTACCAAAACGGGTAAAGCAAGATGATCGCTGTCTCTATTAATACGGGCCATTAGTAAATTGGTTTTGGTATTATAAAGGAGCCCATTATCTCGAAGTTGCCCAACCTCTTCATTATCAATTATAATATTTGTTTCATTATTTCTAATTCGAAAAACAAATTCATGATGGCTTGTACATGCATAAAGTACAGCATTATTTCCCCCTCCTACATACCGTTTATATGACCAAGCGATCATTGGTTCATGATAAATCGAAGTAATCACTCCCTGTCCCGTCTTTACCATCCCTTTTCCAATTTTTTTATTGATTTGATTGAAAGAAAGCAAATCTAACTCTTCTTTATTCCAGGGGATTAATTCATTAATAAAAATCTGAATAGACGTTTTCATTTTATTAATGTCTTCCTCTACTTTTGATTTACCTGGCTGAAAATTTTTAATTAATCGAGCGACAATTGTTACCCCAACTACTACTATAGCTGCAGTAAAAAGGAGTGTCAATAAGAAAAATGCAATTCGTATCATATATTATTAATAATTTTATCTAGAAGTCTAATTACTGATACCAGATTTATGGTTTACTTCAATAGCATTTGCTTTAAAGTTGTCAAACATTGTACGCCGAGTTTCTAAGGCAATTTTATCATCACTAGTCAATATCCCCAAATTAGATTTTATAATATCGTCGAGTTCTTTTTTGATATTATCTATGGGTTCCCAATACGTAACTTCCTCGCTTACAATATCATATACAATCTGATCTTTTATTTTCATTATATGAGCTAAGAATAAATCACTTTTTGTAAGGTTTTTATCTGCTTCTTTTAAAATATCAAGATGTATTTCTTGTCCCAATTTGCTATGTCCTCCATAATCCCAGGTTTGAAGTACCCAAGCAGGGAAAAAGTATTCTACACTATCTGAAGCATGAACTTTTAAGTTAAGATTTACAAAATCATCATCTTCCTTCCCTTCCGTTTTATTAGCTATTTTTTGAAAAGCTTTAAAATCTTGGAGCAAATAGTAAATCGTTCCTTCTGCTACCAGGGCTGTTTCATAACCGGGTAAAGCTTCTTCAACCCAAAATAAGTCAGGGAGCTGTTCATAATCCATACTCATTACATCAATCTTATCCTCTAGTATGGTAACCAATGTATCCCTTAGTTGTTCTCCTTTTTTAAAAACATTAGAGAAATCTTGGCTATTTTTCGCCGAATAGTACGCTTTTCTATATGAATGCATTTGATCCGTTAATTGATTGCCAAAAAAACTTCTCAAGCGGAGATCGAGCAATTTATTAGAAATTGCTGAAGGGCTATCCATATCAAAGATGACAGCCCCTCCGTAGACCCATCCTTCCAAGCCCTCATCGGTTTTTATTTTAATCCATGGCTCATCAAACCAAATTCCTCTTAATTTTATTTGGGATGTAAAGTCACTTACTTCTCCTGTTTCATAAACCACTGTTCCTTTTTTTAGGTGGCCAATTTCTTCTCCTTTTTCACCAGGTGTTGATCGAAGTCTTAATTGATCAAGACCTATCGTCATTTTAGATTGTTTAGTCTTTGTAACAGGCTGATCTGTTGGTATGGAACTAGTTGTTTCTGGAGAATTAGCATCAGATACTTTACTTTCATCTCCGCAGGCAGACAGCATAAAAAGTAAAGCAAGAATAGGAGGTATTAACTTCATAATGATAAAGATTTAGGATGGATTAGGCTAGTTAAAAACATATTCGGCGTTTAGGCTAAATTAACTAAAAAAGCCCATCTCACTAGGAAATGGGCTTTCATTTTTGGGATTTAATATTTTTGAGTATATTTTTTAACCTAAATACGATTTTAGATTATTTCGATTATAAGATTTACGAAGTCTTCGAATGGCACGTTCTTTAATTTGGCGAACACGTTCCCTAGTCAATCCATAAAGCTCTCCTATTTCTTCAAGCGTCAAAGATTTATATCCATTCAATCCATAATAAGAAGAAAGTACTTCTACTTCTCTTGGAGAAAGAATAGATAAGCCTTGTTGAACTTCTTCTTTTAAAGACTGTTCCATCAAATTATTATCTGGAAGAATACCATTTTCACTTGCGATGAGATCCAACATAGTAGAATCTCCTTCATCGCCACTTAGAGGTGCATCAAACGATAAATGACGGCCATTCCCTTTGAGCATATTATTAATCTCCTTTGGCGTCATATCCAATAATTCTGCTAATTCCTCATTTGTTGGTTCACGTTCATACTCCTGAACAAAAGAAAGGAAAGCCTCATTTACTTTATTATAAGAACCTACTTTATTTAGAGGCAGTCTTACAATTCTGGAATATTCTACAATAGACTGAAGGATTGATTGGCGAATCCACCATACAGCATAAGAGATAAATTTAAATCCTTTGGTTTCATCAAATCGTTTTGCAGCTTTCATCAAGCCTACATTTCCTTCATTGATTAAATCCGATAGTGAAAGGCCTTGGTTTTGGTATTGCTTAGCAACTGAAACCACAAATCTTAAATTTGATTTTGTAAGCCGTTCTAGTGCTCCATGATCTCCTTCACGAATTTTTCGTGCTAGATCTGCTTCATCATCGGCTGTAAGCATAGGAATTTTTCCAATATCATTCAGATATTTATCGAGAGCTAAACTCTCTCTTGCTGTAATCTTGTTCGTTATTTTTAATTGACGCATGTTCGAACGGGCTTTTCTTATCGGTTATTTTAATGTTGTCTGTTAATAATACGTAATATTATCAAAAAAGTTGCTTTTTTAAGTCGAAAACTTGACTTTTCGTGTAAAAAAGACTATAAGTCATGAATTTAATACTGATACAAGTATTTGAGGGAAAAAGTTCCGTGGGAGGAAAAAAAATACCCCGGTTCTGGATTTAACCAAAGCCGAGGTGAGTTTTATTGTTCTTTCTACTAAAGGGCAAAAACCATACTAGAAATTCAAATTGAAATTAAAAAGTTTAATACTAGAATATTCTTTAATTCCTAAAACCTTCATTTCAAACAAGTTGACTTGCCTTTTTTAAATAGAATTAATTTTTATTGTGCTCAGGACGAGGAAGCAAAGCCTTTCTAGAAAGTCTAAACTTACCTGTCTTAGGATCAATACCTATCAATTTTACTTTTACAGGATCACCTTCTTTAAATACATCCTCTACTCTATCGATTCTCGTATGCGAAATTTCAGATACATGCAATAATCCGCTATTTCCCATAAAGTCAACAAATACACCATAAGGCATCACTGAAGCAACTTTAGCATCAAATTCATCTCCTACTTCAGGGACAAAAGTTATCGCTTTGATACGTTTTAATGCCGCATCAATAGATGGTTTGTCTGAGCTTGAGATATTGACTACACCTTTTTCATCTACTTCCTCTATATTAATAATAGTATTGGTCTCTGCTTGAAGCTCCTGAATAATTTTACCGCCAGGTCCAATAACTGCACCAATAAACTTCTTATCAATAATTAATTCCACAATTCTTGGAGCATGAGGTTTGTAATCTTCTCTTGGTCCAGAAATGGTTTTATTCATTTCGTTTAAAATATGCAAACGTCCTTCTTTTGCTTGAGACAATGCTTCTTCTAGTAAAGAATAAGGAAGACCATCGATTTTAATATCCATCTGGCAAGCAGTGATTCCTTTTTCTGTACCAGTCACTTTAAAGTCCATATCTCCTACCGCATCTTCATCGCCAAGAATATCTGAAAGAATCACATTACGTTCACCATCTGAAACCATTCCCATTGCAATACCTGACACGGGAGATTTAATTTTCACTCCTGCATCCATTAGTGCCAATGAGCCCGCACAAACGGTCGCCATTGAGGAAGAACCATTTGATTCTAAGATATCAGAGACTAAGCGAATAGTATATGGGTTCTCATCAGGTAATACTTGTTTTAAAGAACGCCCCGCAAGATTAGCATGTCCTACTTCCCGTCGACCTGGGCCTCTCATTGGTCTTGTTTCCCCTACAGAAAATGCGGGGAAATTATAATGAAGTATAAACCGCTCATAATGAAAATCCAAAGCACTGTCAACCATCATCTGATCCATCTTAGTACCTAATGTTAGTGAAGTCAATGCCTGTGTTTCACCACGAGTAAAGATAGCTGATCCATGCGTAGCCGGTAGATAATCAATTTCTGTCCAGATATTACGAACATCTTTTGGACTACGACCATCTAATCGAATTTTTTCGCTCATCAATACTTCTCTGATCGTTGCTTTTTGGATTTTATTATAATAAGTCTTCGCTTCTCCAATCTTTTCTTCATAAACTTCTTCTCCCAATTCAGCTAGAAGATCTTCCTTCATTTTCTCTTTAACGGCTTTGAATCCGTCTTTTCTATCAAACTTATTGTGAGCACCTTTGATTACTTTGATCAATCCTTCTTCAATCAATCCTTTTACTTTTGCTTTCAGTTCTTCATCTACTTCTGCAGGTTCAAAGACTCTTTTTACAGTCGCTTTTTCACCAACCAAATCTGCTAAGTCTAATTGAGCCTGACACTGTACTTTAATCGCTGCGTGTCCGATTTTAATTGCTTCCACTAAATCAGCTTCAGCACATTCTTTAGCTTCTCCTTCCACCATCATTACATCCTGCATAGTCGCAGCAACAATGATATCCATATCTGCTTCTTCCATCTCCGTACGAACAGGGTTTACTTTGAATTCACCATTTATTCTTGCTACCCTTACTTCAGAGATCGGTCCAGCGAATGGAATATTAGAAACAGATAATGCTGCCGAAGCTGCTAATGCTGCCAAAGTATCTGGCAATGTTTCTTTATCCGCAGAAATCAAGCTAATGATTACCTGCGTGTCAAACATATATCCGTCAGGAAATAATGGTCGAATTGCTCTGTCTACCAATCTACAGATTAAAACTTCGTAATCTGATAGTCTGGATTCTCTTCTAAAGAAGTTACCAGGAATTCGGCCAACAGCAGCGAACTTTTCTTGATAATCTACAGATAATGGAAAGAAAGATTGTCCTTCTCTCATTTCAGTAGCTGAAACTACGGTACAAAGCAACATCGTATTTCCTTGGCGAATGACTACAGAGCCATTTGCTTGAGTTGCTAGTTTACCAGTTTCGATTGTAATTTCTCTGCCATCGGGTAAGTTAAACGATGTGCTAATAGGAGTTTGCATTCCCATTTTAATTTGAATTTTATGATTTTTTCATTAATAAGTGTAAAACTGACTATATCAGATGCTTTACACCAAACCGCACTCGCTGTCTTTTATTCAACAGCAAGATTTATCTTTTTAATAGTCGTCAAAAATTGAATGTACAAAATCAATCTTCGTCTTCTATGTTTTCGAAATTATGAGATTATGTTTCCTCAGAGAGGAAACTGTGAAGAGATGGTATACATAAAGAGGTAGTCAGTCATAGGTCTAAGAAGAATGGAATGAAATGAGAAAAACTACCTAAAAATAAAATCGATCTTGTATCTCTTCAACAACAGCTTTTGTACCCATTGAGTACGATAAAAAAAAGGAAAGTGTTTCAATTATAGTAAACACCTTCCTTTTTAATAATTTATTTACGAAGTCCTAATTTCTCAATTAGAGCACGATACTTTTCAATATCCTTAGATGCCAAGTATCTCAATAGACGCTTCCTTTTACCAACAAGTGTCAGTAGTGTACGTCTACAAGAGTGGTCTTTTTTATTTTGCTGCAAATGTGCAGAAAGCCCTTTAATCCGGTGTGAAAATAAAGCAATTTGCCCTTCTGTAGAGCCCGTATTTGCTTCAGAACCTCCATGTTCTTTAAAGGTGCTAGCAATTTCTTCTTTCGTTAAATAATTCGCCATTTTTTTTTTAAATTTAAAAGGTTACCAATAGTGATTACGAAAATCAGTTTTAGCGAGTGCAAAGGTAAGCATTTTAAGTATATTGCGAAAGCATTTCTGGTAATAATATTATCCTTTTGCCTCTTCCCACAAAGCATCCATCTCTTCCAGAGTCATATCATTGAGGGATTTATCAGTATTGGCTTCTATATATTCAAAGCGCTTTTTAAACTTACGGTTGACTCGCTCCAGAGCTGTTTCTGGGTCTATCCCCTCAAATCGGGCATAATTGATTAGAGAAAATAGAATATCTCCAAATTCCTCCTCTTTCTTTTCTATTGAACCGCCAGTAGCCATTTCATGTTTGAATTCATTGATTTCTTCTTCGACTTTATCCCAAACTTGTTCACTATTTTCCCATTCAAAACCAACCTGAGCTGTTTTGTCCTGCATGCGATACGCTTTAACCATAGCTGGGAGTGATTTTGGAACGCCAGATAGTACTGATTTTTTGCCTTCTTGCAGCTTGAGTTGTTCCCAGTTTTTCTTGACTTCTTCTTCATCCTTGACTTTTACGTCCCCATAGATATGAGGATGTCGTTTAATCAATTTATCACACACTCCATTGATCGCATCAGCAATGTCAAAGGCTTTTTGCTCGTCTGCAATTTTTGCATAAAAAACCATGTGAAGCATAATGTCTCCGATTTCTTCTTTTATTTCTTCAAGGTCTTCTTCAAGAATTGCATCTGCTAATTCATAGACCTCTTCAATAGTCAGATTCCGTAAACTCTTTAGTGTTTGTTTTCGATCCCAAGGACATTGCTCTCTAAGTTCATCCATGATTTTTAGCAGGCGTGCGAAAGCTTCTAGTTTTTTTTCCATTTTAAATTCTTGTTTAACCTTTTTACGTTTTTTGACATACCCCGTGGACAAGCCTTAAATAAGATCAAAAGCGACCAAATAAAGTATTGACCCTGTTATATGACTTTGTCGCAAACACGGGATTTGTCAAAGAACCATATTTTTAAGCATCTTGTTCGAAAATAGCTATATCTTTGCTATGAATTTGTTCAAAATTAAACTGTTTTTAGATATTATTGTTTTATTTGTGTTGGTTTTCTTATTCAAAATAATAAATAGAAGAAATGGAATTTGTATATATGTTTGTCGTCATTTTTTTGGTTTTTGGCTTATCATTTTTGATGATCAATATCAGACAATTGGTTACTGGCCAGGAATTCAGAGGTACATGTGCTACTAATAATCCAATGCTGAAAGAAAAGATTGGTGACTGTACTGTTTGTGGCAAGAAATCAGGTGAAGATTGTAAAATGCCAGAGATAGATAAAAGTAAGTAAATCATATGTTGTGGGTCGAAAGGTGGATGACCATTCATTCCATAATTATTTTATCTTCCTGTAGCATTTTTCTTTTTACTAAAAATATAACCATTATTGGTATTAGCGCTGTAATTTCTTTTGCAGCGCTTTTTATTTGGAAGGCAAAGCATAGCACACAGGTTTCATTCTTAGTAGAACCGGCAAACTTAGTTACATTATTTAGATTTCTCGCTTTACTATTCATTCTATTTTCTTTGAACGATTTGAGCGATTTTTGGATAGGAACAATTGCTTTAATCGTACTTATCTTAGATGGTCTAGATGGTTATCTAGCACGTAGATTTAAAAACACTTCTCCCTTTGGCGCTTATTTTGATATGGAAACCGATGCTTTTTTAGTGCTTACACTTTGCAGTATTCTTTGGTTTCAAGAAAAAATAGGAAGTTGGATATTATTAGTTGCCTGGTTAAGGTATATTTATTTTCTTTTACTTTTATTTTTTAAACCAAGTAAACAAAAAGAATCAAGAGATTACTTTGCTCAAGTAATTGCAGTAATTTTAATGAGCAGTTTGATTTCAGGTTTTTTATTACCAGCAAAGATCTACATTCCTGCTATTTTTATAGGAAGCTGTTTGGTTTTCTATTCTTTTGGAAATAGCTTTTTGGGCGTTTTGAGAAGACGATAGAGGTATAGCCTCCAATTTATGAAACAAATGAATGCGTTAAACAAACGGGCTTTTATCACTTTTTGGCTATTGTTCATTTTGATCAATGGCTTAATGTATTTCCAGAATTACATTAGCATACTAAATCATTGGGGTTTATTGCAAGGACCAACTATCAATGCTGGTTCCTGGACAGGAAGAGTACACATGTTATTTGGAAGAAGTAGTTATCATCTTTTCAAGATATCAGGAGAAATTTTGCTACTTCTGAGTTTATTCTTTTTCATCAAACCCACTCAAAAATGGCCGAAGCGTATTCTTTATTCTACGTTTATATTTCTATTTGTTTATAATGTCTATTACGAATTTTACCAAAAATTTTATGGGATTATTCCTTCCTTTAAAAATGACTATGTCTTACTGCAAGAAGTCTTACCTGTTTTCTTAAATAGTATGGTAGGCAATGCTATTTTATATTATGCTGCTACGGTCATTGCCACTATTTTATTGGCCGTATTTTTTGTTTTCTTGATGAAGAAGATGATCAAAAACTTCTTCCTAATTAGGAAACATAAGCTTACACAATTAGCATTCTTGGTTTTATTGCTTTTCACAATTATCTATGCTTCTGTTTCAAGTTATAAATTGGAGCATCAGAATATTTTGGACACTCACTGGCTAATACCTAAAATAGTAAAAAGTACAAGTCTTCATGAGGCAGATAAGTTCAAACAGGCAAAACCTAGCCCATATAAAAATTACCTCGACTATCCACTTGCCGAAAAACCCAATATCTATTTACTGTTCATTGAATCATATGGTACTATTGTGACAGAGAGTCCTGATTTAAAAGGCAGCTATCTTCAACAAATAAAAGGTATCGAAAAAGAACTCAGCTCAGCAGGTTATCATACTGCATCAACTTATAGTATTTCGCCTGTAAAAGGTGGTCGATCCTGGCTAGCTTTTAGTTCTTTTATGAGTGGATTGAAAGTTGAAAACCAGATTCAGTATAATGATTTAATTCAAAAAAATCATTCCTTCCCCCATATGGTTAGATACTTTAATAAACAAGGCTATCAAACTTATCGACTTTCTACTATTAGTAATACCAATTCTAGTTCATTAATTCCTTATGAGCGTACTAATCGTTATTGGGGATTTGATGAATGGTGGACTTATTGGGACTTTAAATACCAAGGGCATCCTTACGATGTATTAGGAGGTATTCCTGATCAATATGCAATGGGGTATTACAGGGATGTAATCACGAAAGATGTTGAAAAACCCAAACTGTTATTTTTTATAACGATGGGTTCACATATGCCTTGGTTTGAACCACCTCCAATAGTAGATGATTGGAAAGAGCTTAACCGACCTCAACCAGGAAAGGTACAAAGTATGGAAGGTAATGAAATTGATCGCTATGAGAAATCAATTCAATATGAATTAGAATTAATGACTCGCTTCATTTTAGAAGAATCTGAAAACAGCATTTTCATCTTAGTAGGAGACCATCAACCTCCTGGGATGGAATACAAAATAACTAATATTACCCATGATGCCGCTACGCCTATTCATATTATCAGTAAAGATTCTATGCTAATTCAACGTTTCAATGAAGATGGCTTTCAAAAAGGGATGGAAGTAAAGTTAGACCAATTGGATTATTTAAAACATGAGGCGTTTTATAAAATATTTATGGACAATTTATTAGATCTAAATAATTGAGTTTTCATTAAAAAAACTGTGGCCTGCGTTTTATTAATAAACACAAGCCACTAGAAAACAACTCACATTATCTTTGATTTAAAAGGTGAGAAAAGGCTAAAAAGAAAATACTATTCCTCTCAACCCTTTCTACCTTCCTCTCTCGCTCTTTATGGAACTTATTTAATAAATCTATAAGTACATTTGACCAGAAAAATATTATGCGCTTTTTCAGAGAATAGATTTTCTGTCAAACTAGGCAAAATCCTGTCTTGAGGGTCTCCAAAACTAGTCGTTCCTTGTGACCAAACCAGAAACAACTCAGATCCAGGAATATACTCCCAACGGGCTACTAAATTGGATCGAAATTGAATAAAATTGAAGTCAGGATTATTGATTTCATAGTCCAGGTTTTCATCAAGGTTATCATCTACTTCATAAGCATCATTTTCTGGATTAAATGAAATTTGTTTTTCGCTATAAGCGATATATCGATCTTCGGCATTTGATTCTAATGGATTAGCGATGTATTTAAAGTCTGTGTATCGTCCACGAGAGATAAATGGTTGACCATAATATTGGATCGTCAAATTGGGTCGGATCGTATAGTTCAATCGTAGAGACATACTTAAGGTCTTTTGTTTGATTGTTCCATTGACATATCTTACTTCATTATTATAATCAATATTATTGACGTATTGAACATCATTTCTTCGAATATTAATTTCTGGTCCTACGCTGATTCGAATCGTCTTTGTAGGTTGATAATTAGCAAAAACACTATAGTTTTTTGTGTGTTGAGATTTATCAGAAGCCCAAGAGTGAAACATATTATACTCAAAAAACACTTTCTTGCTTTGATCTGAATAAGCATACATCCAATTATTGATATTAGGCGATAATCTCATAGCAGGTCCGCCACGCAAAGCATTCGTAGAGATATCATAAGGTTGAATATTAACACCAGATCCAATCCCATAGTTATTTTTAAATCGAGCATGAGCATTGACATTCCAACCATGATAAGTATGCAAACCACCATAGTCCCATCCGAACCAATGGTTATAATTGAATCGTACTTGTTGGAATATTGAGAAAGCTTTATCAATCCGGTATCCCGCCCAAAGAAAGTGAACAACATAATCTGTACTTCTTAGAAATCCAATATCATTCAACTCTAATCCCGGGCTTCTCCATGTTACACCACCATCAAAGTTAAATCGTTTTCCTCCTCCTCCTTTTCCTAATTTCAGTGTCCCACCATGTCCAAAAAGTGAAGTCAGAGTAGTATCTACACTTAAATGATCCGCACCTTCTCTTTGATATAAACGCTCAAAAGATGTTTGAGTATCAGTGATCGCATCTCTACTTCCATTTACCTGACTGAAAACCAAATTACCGGAAGCGTACCAAGTTTTATTTTTCCAACGTTGCAAAAAGTCCAAGCCTCCTGAATATGCTGACTCATGCAAAAAGTCCAAATCAGTACCGTCCAATTTACGATTAACGGCCGTGAACATTCCTCCGATAACTGTATTACCATTTTTATAATCTTTTTGCAAGCGACCAACGAAATAATTGGTTAGTGGTTCTATCACCTCTTCTCTACGTTCTCCTTCATGATCAATTTCTGCATATTCCTTCGCTGTGATGCTTTCCATGATTCCGATAGAAAGGCCATTTTTAGTTTTACCCGTAAATTTTGCAGCACCCAATATAGTTGTATTATTGGGTCTATCTGCATATTCATTATCTTCCAAATCAGGATAGGCATGAGGGTTTCCTCCAATCCTCCGAGAATAGAATAATTGGTCGCTCCTAAAAGGTCCTCCTGCTTCTGCAGAAGTCACTTGATAATTAAAAATATTTCTACCTTCAATAAAAAATGGGCGACGCTCTCCAAAAAAGACTTGAAATCCATCAAGATTAACAACAGAAGGATCCGCCTCTACTTGCCCAAAATCCGGATTGATCGTAAAGTCTAAAGTTAGATCACTGGTGATTCCTATTTTACCATCCAATCCTGCACTTATACTTCGATCATTACCTGTAGCAAAAGGGTTTCCCTCCACTTTTTCGAATGTCTCCGTTTGAGCAACTACATAAGGCATAATCTCTACTTGCTTTTGCGGTTGAATTCCAGCAATCCCATGCAATTCTCCAAAACTACCAACCCAACTAGAATTATTTTGCTCTACAAACTGCCAATTAGATCTTTCCTGAGTTCTAAAGTCCAGTCGATTGACTTGAATACCCCAGATATGATTTTCTTTTTTTGCAAAACGAAGTTGACTCAAAGGGATGCGGATTTCAGCGGTCCAGCCTTCTTCATCCGAATTCACCTTAGCATACCAAATTGGGTCCCAACTAGAATCCCAATTATTTCCATCATTAGAGATGAGTTCATCCCCTTTCACCCCCGCAGCAGTAATAGAAAAGGAAAAAGCAGTACGTTTATCAAAGTAACTATCTATATTAATTTCTACCCAATCCCCTTCAAAACCATCACGGCGAGACAAACGCTTTTCGATCTTATCTGGTTCTGTATCAAAGCAACGAAATGCTACATAAATATTTTTTTGATCGTATAAGATTTTAAAAGCGGTCTCTTGTGAAGGTTTTTCTCCTTCATAAGGTCTACGCTGGATAAAATCACTTGTCCAGCCAACGGTATTCCAACATGCTTCATCAAATAAACCATCCAATACAGGGGCTGGACCATGTATAGATTTAGTATTGTATATTTTTTTATGAACTGTTTTAGTTTCTTTTTCAATTACTGTTTGTCCAAAGCCAGACTGTGAGCAAAAGAAGGTCATTACAAGCAATAGCTTAATTATTGTTTTCATCATCAAAGCTGAGTTGTGAATAAATAAAACGAATACTAGTCATGACGAATAGTAATTGCGTCAATTTAATTTCCTTATATCATCTTTTAATAATTGAGAATAGTAAGTGCTTCAAATTTCAGACAGTAGTGGCGCCAGCTACCGCTTGTAATTGGAATACACTTGAAAGACTGATTAGATCAGAAAAAGTTGCAGGATCAAATGTTAAAATTTCAAATAAGAGAGACATTTAAGAAAATAGGCGGATATTATTTTAGGGATAGCGTATCATTTTTATGAATGCATGTAATTGTAAATAGAGCCATCAATTTGAATGCATGGAATAGTAAAATCACCATATTTTGATTATATTTAGCAATAGAGAAAGCAATCTGATAATGGAACAAACAAAAGATTCAGAAATCATTAAATTTCTACAATCCGGAAAGGCTAATCAACAAGAAAAAGCATTTCGATATTTATATCGAAGTTATTTTGGCTTAATCGAAAGTCTCGTATTGACTAATTCAGGAACCAAAGAAGATGCTGCCGATATATTCCAAGATGGTTTGATTGTGCTTTTTAATAATGCTAAAAAAGACGTTTTCCAATTGAAGAGTACACTTAAGACTTATCTATATTCTATTTGTAGAAATCTTTGGTTAATGAAATTGAGAAGTAGTAAAAGAGAAACAGCTCTGGAAGATAAACATGAAACGATCCAAATTCAAGAAGATCATTTCAATACATTAGTGGTTGATGAAAAGAGAAAATTATTATTAGACCTATTACAGGAATTGGGAGATGATTGCAGAACGATACTAGAGTTATTTTATTTTCGTAAATTAAAGATGAGTGAAATCAAAGCAAGATTAAATATGGCTAGTGAGCAAGTAGCAAAGAATAAAAAAAGCAAGTGTATGAAAAATATTCGCTCAAAAGTAATGGAGAATGTGACCTATCAACAGTCCCTACGATAATAGCGTTTGGCCTGGCGACTGATCTGATCAAAGTAATAAAATGTATATGGATTCCATAAAATTAATTGAACGGTATTTTGAACAAAGTCTGAGTGAAACAGAGTTAAAAGATTTTCAGCGACGCTTAGAAATAGATGAAGAATTTGCTCAAGCTTTTTTATTAGAAAAAGATGTGATGGAGGGTATTGAAGTATTGGGAAATCTAAACTTAAAAAAAGATTTAAAGAAAATTTACAAAGAAGAGATTGAAGAAAAAAGAACCACACAATCCAAAGTCATTCCTCGACGAATGTGGTTGGTCGCTGCTGCTTCAATTGCCATTCTATTTGTTGCGCTTTGGTTCTTTACTCGCCCTCCTACTCCGGGGCAATTGTATGCAACATATTTTCAGCCGGAGTTTGATTTTGTTGAAAAAGGGAACGAGAATGAATTGATTGTGGAAGCGGAAATGGCACTTAAGGATGGGGCGTATCAAAGAGCTATACCTATACTAGATCAGTTATTAGATTTAAATCCCCAAAACACAGAATACTTATTGGCAAAAGGCATAGCACTTATTGAATCAGAAAAATTTACCGAGGGTATAAACCTTTTGACCATGGTGGGAAAAAACAGTCCATATGCTAAACCTGAAACCCAATGGTATCACGGTTTAGCATTACTTAAACAAGGACTTCTTAAAGAAAGTCATCTCATTCTAAAACAAATTCCAGCACAATCATCAAGATATAAACAAGCAGAGGAATTAGCTAAAAAGATTAAACGTTAGAAATAAGTCTTGGCTGATTTAGTCTTTAGAGTTTTTGAAAAATGGTTCTTTGACAAATAAAAAAGCCCAGCAAAAACTATAAATAATAAACTCCATAGTCCGGTTTTTGAATACTTATTCAGCCTAGAAAAATCAACTACTTCATTTTTCCCTAAATAAACCAATCCAGCCCAATAATATGGAGATCTTTTCAAATCACTTTTAGTATTTTCAAGATAATTTAATTTAGCTAGTCTTAATGCTTCTCCTTTGGGTATTTCATCTTGTAATTGAGTATAAAAGTTTGAAAAAATTTCAGCGGTAGACTTCTCATTTACACTCCAAAGACTTGCCACTAAACTTGATGCTCCAGCATAAAAGAAACCTCTACCTAAACTCATTACTCCTTCTCCCCTTTTGAGCTCACCTATCTGAGATTCACAAGCACTTAACACAACAAGGTCTGCTTTAAGGTTTAATGCATAAATTTCTGATAAAAAAAGTGAGGTATCAATAAATTCGATTTTAGGAATTTCATCCTTTCGACCTACTGTAGCATGAGTAGATAAATGTATAATTTTACTATTTCTCGCCTTTTCCTTAAACTTATTCAGATTAGCTTCTATTCCATTAAGGCTTACCAGATTGCTGATTGATTCGACTTCTTTTGGGCTATGAGCTAGCGGACTCATGTTTCGTTCTTTTCCTAAAAAACCTGGTGCAACATTCAAAAAATATTCTCCTGCTCCTTTACTCGAATTAAAGTGTAGCATTAAGTTGGCCGAATTAGCATAATATATCAAATATTTGTTGAGTAAATAATGATTGATGCCATTTGAATATTTCACCTCAGGCTTGTCGATTAAAGCCTCAAAAGAGATTTGCTTCAATTTTCCATCAGGAATAATCACTATATTTTGGACATCAGTACTTGAATCGAGGAGATCAGAAAATAAAGTTAAGTATAACTGATAAGCAGTCTTATTATAAGCTTCTGGATTATTTACAAACTGGCTTTCGTTTACAAAATAAGATAGAAAGTCATCAATAAGTACATTTGTTTTTTTATCATTTCTAATTTTATGAACTTTTATTTCTTCCTCTAGTATCATTAAAGCATATATACTACTATCCCCTACAAAGTATTCTATCACAGCCGTCGATTGACCTTTAATATAAGATTGAACGTCTCGTACTGATGGCAATATAAATGATTCCGTCAAGGACTGAAATTTGGAAAATTGCTTTTTTAATAACCCTAAATGCTTATTATAAATATTAGTCAAATCTAATATTTCTAATTCGATCGAATCGAATGAAGTACTATTATCATATTCATTGAAATGTATTAATTCAACATTTTTTTCTGCAATTGAAATTCTAAGTTCCTCTTCAATTTTCAATAAAGTATCCGGAATAGACGCTTCGATAATCGCCTTATTCTTCTGAATAGCTTCAGATAAAACTACTGCTTTGGATTGTTCCATCAACAAGTAAATTTTCTCTAAATATTTTGGCTTTGCTGTGTTTTCATAAAGCAAATAATTAACCTCAATAGTTGCTTCAAAATAAGCATAACCATAATCTCCCAAATAAATCTTGGACGCTTCATTCCCATAACTTTCATTCAATGCTTTTATTTCTGCAATAACAAGATCATAGCAACTAGCAGCAGCTTCTAAGTTTTTTATATGCCCATCTATTTCATACTGTTTCTTCAAAGCTTTTGCCTTTCCCGAAGCCGCATCCATAATCCAAGATTCCTTATATACTTTACTGACCTGAGGGTTCATTAAAATATTGGATTCATTAAAATCCGGGAATACCTGAATCAAAGCTTTGTGGAAGTACTTGATTGATTGATTGATTTCTCCATTCTTAAAATAATAATTTCCCATCCTAACAAAAAGATCCGCAGCAGTTCTAGTCTTGAAATCATTACTTACCGCTTGTTCCGCTTTTGCGAACCAATAAGATGCGTCTTTATCTAATCCCTGAACATTATAAATCGTTGCAAGCATTTTATATAAATTCATTCGATCATAACTATATCGTGGATTTCCTTCATAATACTGTAAAGCAGATTTAGCATATTTTTCTGCGTTTTTATAATCTCTCTTATAGTATAAATGGTAGTCTGAAAGATTGATATTTAGAATAGCTTCATTACCAGGGCGAGGATTAGAAGCTAAGCCTAATTCAATATACTCATAGGCCTTTTCATAATCTCTTAAAAAATTTGATACATTCGCTAATTGCGCATAAAGCGAGGAACGATAAAAAATAGAATTGGTCGCTAAGCCTTTTTTCAATAAATGAATAGCGCCACTATAATCCAACCTCATTTGCGCTATATGAGAAGCATTTCGATAAGCATAAGCTAAGTCATCTTTTTTAGTATTTAAATATTCATAAATTTCTATTGATCGCATATAATAATCAAATGCATCGCCATAAAGACTTAGATCATTTTTAGCTTTAGCCAATAACTGAAAACATTTAGCCAAGAAAACAGACTTTCTAATTGCCCCTTTTTTAGAATGCACTAAAACCTCTGATTCATAAGATAGCACTTTAGAATAATCTCTTGTACGGATTGTGGCATTGATGATTAAACTTAATGACTCGATTACTTTTTCTTGATTGCCCGCAGATTCGTAATTTGTTTTTGCAAGCTTAAAATTCTCTTTAGCTAAATCATAATTTCCTACTTCATATAAGGAGTCAGCAATAGCGAAATAATAAGCTCCATCATTCTGGCCCATTGCCTGTACAATAAAGGCAAAATATATAAGTACCAAAATGGGTATTGAATAGGTCTTTTTAATTGTTTTCACTTTTTTATTTTATAAAATCTTATAGGCTAATTCATCATCAAAATACTAAACCCTGTCCTAAATTAAGAGACAAGCATCAAGGAGGCCAACCTGAATAATAGTAAAGCAAACCGATCACAAGCAATGCAGCTAATGAACCAACTACCCACCAAATTAATTTGCCAGGAGGGTCAGGACATTTCATTCTAACGCTTAGTGTCGCTGAACAATTGGTCAGGGTATCTACTACACTTAATTTCATGAATTCATTGTCCATGCCTGAATCGCTAAAAACAGAACCAAATGTACAATCTTGCCATTTCAAATGTGGTGAAGTGCTATTCACTGTTGCTTTTATAGATTTGACTCCATTAACACAAGTTACCGTAGGGCTTATCACCAATGGTCCACAAGCAACATTCACTGTTTTTCTATAAATCCTTCGCAAGCAGGAATCCGGCTTTGAAGCAATTAAAAAATATTCTGTAGTCTTCTGAGGCGAAGCAAATGGCTCCATTATAGTATGACTAGTCAAGCCTTCAGAAGGATACCATAAAAATTCATATTCATTTAAACCATGTAATAATGCCGTATTAATAGTCATTTGTACAGCTTGATCAATATACTCCAAGGGCAGTGACTTTATAAATGATATTTCGGAGCATTGATTGCAAAAAGAATCTTGTGGCTGTATTATTTGAGAAAGTTGTACTCCAGATGATGATGTACCATTTGGATTATTTATGGTATCAGGCGGTAGCGGATTAACTTCAAGTGAATCTAAACAACCAAATCTAAGAACATGAGGCTCCGTAAAAATTGAAGGATTGCAATCGAAAATTATCTCAGCTCTATTAATGATCGCATCACATCTATCTAAGGTAGCATCAGTATCTCTTGCAATTAAGAACACTAAGGAATCTATAGTATGCTCCTCATAAATAGCACTGCCAAAACCAGGCTCTGTCGTCCCGTGCAGTTCTCTACTGCCTCTCAATTTATTACCATATAAAACCCATCTGACTTCTCTATTTCTAATTATTATCGAACGAGTCGCATCTGCATCATTAGGGTATATAGCTTGGATTGAATTTATATTGAAATATTCAGGGATAATATCTTTAATAATAACGGTATCCGCAGGGGCGTCTCCAAAGTTTTGAAACCGAATTGTATACTTAACAGTATCTGTATCTATAATATCACAAGTGAATATCTTATCCGAGTCAAGATTATTTGGATCATGTGAATTCCTTACCGTTTTAGTAATCTTGATATCTCCTGGATCTGCACAACTACTTTCAAAGTATTGGAGTTTAAAATTGATTTCAATTTCGTCATCTTCTTGCATGTCTCCATTTACAATCATAGGCAAAATTATATGTCCAGATTGATCAGGTTCTAAATTCTTGAAAGTCCAAGTCCCATTGACCATTCCTGTATTTGAAACCATTGGTGGTTCATCAACATCCGCATCTTGAATGTCATAGTGAAATGAAGGCATTTCCGGACTTATTTGATCCGAATTAAATTCAACAGTAATTATTCCTGATAAATTCTCTAAGGTTTGTTTCTGACAAGTATGCGCATAAGTAATTATGTAGGATACGATATCTCCAGGAACTAAATCGCGATTCATTTTTACTTTGAAAAGTGGCGTTGCTAGCGTTGAAGCAGTAGAGGAGCAATTAGATAATGTTCCACATGTTACATTAACTTTTCCAATTGGACCATTATCATTAGGATAGTTAAATCTTTTTGGAGGCAAATCATCTTCATATCGGGGTACTGTTTCCAAATAAACTTCATAATTACCATCAGCTTTATAAGTATGATCTATTTGTATACCTTCTGTAAGGTTCGATATCTGCTTACTTACATCATAATAAGTACCATCTCCTACATATAAGAAAAACCGGTAATCTCCTATATGATTACCAAATTGAGTGGCTATGTTGACCACTTCAAATCGCTTCGTGTTACAATCTCCTGCATTGCATGGATTATCATAAACGGTTAATGTCTGTGCATTAGATGCTACATTAAAAAGGTTGCAAATAAAAAATAGGCTTAGGACGCGGAATAGAGTCTTCATCTCAAAGTATTTTGTTTCTAAGTACTCTTAAAGAATAAATCCGATATTTCTCAATATGAATTGTTCTGTAATAGAAATATCGGTTGAGAAACAATTCATACTGGAAAAGCTAAAAGAGGGTTTTATTTTCTTAATAGTACTAAGATAGATTCAAGCAATAAAACTTGAATGCATTAGTATAAAAAATTATAGTCGGGAAAAGTCAGAAAATTTGTTTACATCTCCAAAGACTTTTTTTGACAATTGTAAGGTCAAAACTAGAAAAGTTGCATTTTAAAAATACAATAATTAATTGATAATCATAACATTATAGTAAAAATACTTGTAAGGCAATAACCTTTTAATTATGTACTTAAAAATCGCAATTAAGTGCTTAAAATCTAACATTTCGCTTATAAATGTCTTTTTACTTAATTGCTATTCTTATTAAAAACTGCTGAGCTTATTAAGATGGCTCAACGAATGAAGTCATTATGAGACCAGGAATTTTAAAAAAAATCCCTCCTCCCTATTACCTTTTTAAAACTCTTGCAACTAAGTACCGAATCTTTCAAATGCATTTAAATATTTTTTAAATGCATCTAGACTGGAAATTCTTCCAACATTATAAAGAGAGTATATACAACAAGCCATCATTCAATAGCCGGCTAATGGGCTAGCATTGTCTAGCCCTCTGATTGATGCTTTTTTCTACCCCCGATTTTGATCGGTGGATGGACTAAGACCTTAATGTCCTTAACCATCGCCCATAGGGGTTTATTCAATTTTTTTTTACAAACCCCGCTGCATTGTCAGTGGAATTAAACTTAAGAATTATGAAAAAGCAAATGCATTCAATCCAATTATTCCTATTAGCTGGTCTTTTAATTACAGGTTTCGCATTAAATGCAAACAACAATGCTGTCACAGCTAACAGCTTATTTTCAGTAGAAAATATTGAAAACTTTAATGGAACTTTTACCTATTCATGGACAGCCGAATCTGGGACAGAAAGTTATACCGTTGAAATGGTCAATACAGCGACTCAAGAAAATTTTAGCTGGAAAACTACCCAAACTTCTATTACTGCCTTTGGCCTTCCTAATGGAACATATGATCTTACAGTTATAGCTAATGCGTCAAATAATACTTCATCGATTATTATTACAGATATGATCACGCATTAAAATAGTTCGGGGGTGCTTAAATAGTGCCCCCTACAATTTTTTACCTTTTAATTATATCCAATAACCAGGATCGTGACAATGTGATTTTTAGCTTCAGTAATTCTTCTCTCATTAAGGATTGTTCTTTTTCTTTTAACTTTCCTGCCGTTCTGATTTTAATCAATTTCTTGATAAAATTTAAAAAATTAAGATTCGTCTGAAATCGTTCTATTGGTAATTTTTTATTCCGTCTCATAAAACGTTCATTAGAATCTATTTGAGTTATAACCAAGTCATAATAGGTATCATCCAATAGAAAGAGTTCATAATAGCATCTAATGGCATGCATCCTAGCTACTTCATTGATTTGGAATTGACTAAACTGATTAGTTTTGATTAAATCAATTGCTTTTGAAAATTCTTTTTTATGCAAATAAAAAGTAGAAAGACTAATCGTTTTTATATCCAATTTATAATTTGGTGAAAGGTATTTTTCATACTCTTCAATAAAGTTTTGAGTCCAGTCAAAAGCCTTTGCCTTTGCCCCACAAGCTACTATATTAAAATAATCATTATCAGAAAGATATCCTTCTCCAAAAATAATTTTATTTTTTAGACCTAATTGATATAACTCCAAAGTCACTTTATTATACTTTAGGTCATCAAGTTTCATTTGCTTAATCGTAAAATTAATCAAAAGTTTTAAGAGCTCTTTTTGAATATTTGGTCTGACTAATTGGATATTTTCTTCAAATTCACTTTTAATTAAAAAAAATAAATCCAGATTATCCGTACTATATAATTGATCGATTTTTTGATATAGACCTAATAATACATTCTTATCCTTTTCTATGTTATTTGTGTTATTTGTTACAGGCTTGACAATTTTCTTTAAACTATTAAATGCAATCTTATGTCGAGCTTTAGAATGCTCATAATAATTGTCTAACATCTCCTCCCATTCTTCTAATAAAATATATCTAGAATCCAGTTTTTTCTTTTCTACATATTCTAATTGTATTAATCTTAAATCTAGCATATGCTTGTAATACACAGCATCTCTATAAGGTAATTTGTCCAGTTCACCTATCATTTTTTTTAATTCTCTGTCCACCCAATCTAAATATCCTGCATCTAGATATATTCTCAACATTTTTTTTCTCCGACCTATATTATCAAATTTCATTTCCTTATATATCAAATAATCCTCAATAATTCGAACCATATCACTATTGAGGTTTCTTAATTTGATATCCGAATAGTCATGTTTAGGAAAAAGTCTTTTGAAAACTTTATGCTTTTCTAATTTTCCAGAATCACAATCAGGATAAGAAGATCGGAGTAAATTAAAAAGCGTAAGCAAATGCTCATTCGTAGTATAAAAAGGCGAACGTATCATTTTTTGAATCTGGCGAAGATCAATTATAGATAAACTTTTAAATAAAGTTACAAGCTTAGTTTCTTTCATTTGGGTTAATTTCGAATTACAAAAACCAACAAAAATACTTATACAAACAACTGAATATCAACATTTTAAAGCAAACAAAGAAACAAATAATTCAATTATTTCAGATTACAAGGTACATAATTTGTCTTTATTATTTTAATGTAGATATCATAACATTGTTAGACTTATTCAAATAGGCGAATGAACAATTACCAAATTACATACCTCAGGTAAAAAAATATTACGCTTAAATAAAACTTGCTTAGAATAATACTATCTCTCTTAAATAATTCGGTGAAATCAAATTGGTTTCACCTTTTTTTATGCTTACAAAACTGTTTGTAGGTTTTCATTTAAAGAACTGATTATTAGACTGCTGCAAACGATTCTAAAAACAACTCCAATTAAAACACATTGATAATAAGCTTACACTTTAGCTTTTTTGTCTTTTCAAAAATCTATTAATCAAGGGATCTTTAGCATAAGCAAGGAGGATTCCGAAAAGCCAAAAGTGAGTAGGAACAATATTAAACTAAACAGAATGAGTAATTCAAAAACTTCAAAAACTCTAATCAGCCAATTCGCTGATAATCTAATTCAAATCCCAAATGACATTCTTAACGGTGCTTTAAATGCAATGGACGATGAAGATGGAAAAATGGTAATTAAGGCTTATTCAAAGTCATTCAAAAACCAATTTCAAAGTATTGCTCATTTAATCAAAGAGCAGGAAAAAAAGATTTCTAAAGAAACTGTACGCAGTGCTGAAGAGCTACTTACTGTTACTTCAGGAGTAGAGTTAACTCAAGAAGTAAAAGCCTTAACAGCTAATTTAGGTTCTAGCATAGCAAAAATTGGACTGGTCGGAATCATTCAAATGATCAAAAAAATTATCAAATGGCTGATAAAACATATTTTCCCTAATCTTCCTTCCTGGATCAATGAGTTAATTGATTTAATCGATGAAATTCTAAATGAATTTTTTGGTATCGGTTCTCCAAAACTCGCTTCTGTTTTATCGCAAAAAGAACAGAATTATTTATCTGAGCTTACAAAACTTGCCATATTAAATAGGGAAGAAAGATATCTTTTTGAATCATCCGATGATGATGATTTCTAAAATTTAAGTTAATCTTGGACCCAGTTAAAAATTAATAGCTGGGTTCCAATTTTTTATCAAAGGATAGAAAACTAATAAGTGCAAAGAATAGACGATATTATTTTAGTGCTAGATGAATCAATAAACATCGGGATAGGATTCTATAGCCATTTTTTTGATGAAATGTATTACTAAAAGAATGAAACGAACTTTATATTACGACAAGTAGTCAACAGATTTTTTTTCTTATCTCAGTAATGAGTACCTTAGATAAATAATTCTACGGTAAACATTATGATAAAAATATATACTTCTATACTTAGTCTTTTGTTGATATCTGCAAACCTTTGCGCTCAATTCTTCTCAGAACAAAGTTCAAACATCGGAATCGATCACAGCTATAATGACCAAGCCTTAATGGGCGGCGGACTTGCTTTTTTTGATTATGATAATGATGGCGATGAAGATTTCTATATCACTGGAGGATTGGATGCTGATTATATTTATGAAAATAATGGTGATGGTACTTTTTCGAAGATCATAATTGATATTGGTTTAGATATCACGAATGACTTTAATACGACAGGTGTCACTACTGGCGATGTTGATAATGATGGTGATCGGGACATTTTTGTAACAACCTGGAAGCAAGTTGATGTTCCGGATACTCCAATTGCTCGAAATTTATTTTTTTTAAATAATGGTGATGGTACTTTTTCTGAAATGGGTGCGTCTATAGGTATTGAACATGAAGCATTTGGAATGGGCGCAAATTTTCTGGATTATAATAAAGATGGATATCTTGATATTTATGTAATCAACCACATCGAAACAGTCGGATATACTTACGATGCTACTGGAGCAGTCAATGGTTTTGCTCATGATTGTTACCCCAATTTTCTTTATCGAAATAATGGGCCTTCGCCTGACTCAGGTTCAATTACTTTTTCTGAAGTTTCTGCTGATTTAGGTGTCAATAGTGCTGCATGCACACTCGCGGCTATTCCTTCAGATTTTGACCTAGATGGTGACCTTGATCTTTATTTAGCTAATGATTTTGGTATCTTTTTGACTCCAAATCAATTGTTTCGAAATAACTACCCCGACGACAACTTTCAAGACATAAGCGAAGCAAGTGGAGCTGATGCTATGCTATTCGGAATGGGGATAGCAGCTGGAGACTACGATCATGATTTGGATATAGATTATTATACCACTAACCTTGGAAGAAATGTGCTGTTTGAAAATAATAATAGCTCTTTTGAGGATGTAACGACCTTTGCTAATGTCGAGAATGAAAGTAATACAGGCGGACTTAGTACAAGCTGGGGTACTGCATTTTTGGATGTAAATAATGATTCATGGGAGGATCTATATGTTGCAAATGGCAGGATTCCTTCTTTACCTCAATATGCTACTACTCAAAGTGATCCTGATAAATTATTCCTCAATAATGGGAATAAAACTTTTACTGATATTTCTGCTGCTGCCGGAGTTGAAGATATCTCATATGGACGTGGAATGGCTTATTCAGATTTTGATAAGGATGGTGACTTAGATATTATGGTCGTCGTATTAGATGAACTAGATGGTTATTCTAAATTTTATATTAATGAAATTGACAATGACCACCATTATATTCAATTTAGATTGATTGGAAAAGAAAGCAATAGAGATGCTTTTGGTTCTAAGGTTTGGTTATATGCAGGAGGTGAAATATTCTTAAAAGAATTGTATGGCGGCGGTGCTAGTCATCTTTCTCAGCATTCTAGTATTATGCATTTTGGACTCGGAACTATTGACCAGGTAGACAGTATTCGCATTGATTGGACAAATGGACATATTGATCACTTTGGGCCTTTTGAAGTCGACCAGATACATACCTTAGAGGAAGGGATACTTACTGGATTTGAAAACATAGCAAGTCAGGATATTTTGGATATTAAAATTATACCTAATCCTATTAGAGATGAATTTACTATAAAAACAGGTCAAGCATTTACTGATGGAGAATTTAGTGTTCAATTGATTTCTGTTTGGGGTGATGTAATTTTAGATCAAACAATGTCTATTACTGGAGACCTGACTTTTTCTTTGGGACATGATTTGCCTTCAGGTATGTATACTTTATTAGTTTATGGTAAGGAGGGGAGGTTTGTGGATAAATTGATGAAATTTTGAGTTTTTCTTGGACACAGAGTGCGCAGGGAAGCACAGGGTTCACAAGAGCATTTTATTCTCAGGCTTTAATATTTCTATCACTCTCCTACTACTCTACCAAGTAATGCTTTTACAGGGTGATAGTGTTTGACAACCAGAACAGTACGATTCGTATTCCGAGCTATTTCTTCAGGGATATTACCGAGCATAATTTGGGGATAAATACTGTGTCCCGCTGCACCAACCATTACCGCATCATAATTTTCTGCTTCATCTACAATTCCTTGGGTTACCCCTTTACTATGAATCAATTTTGAAGCAACACTAACCGATGCTTCTTCACTCAAACGCTCCATAGCACGCTTAAGGTTTTCCTCACTAATACTCGTATCCGCTCCTGGAGTGGCGACTTGACAAACCGTAATAGCGCCTTGATTTTGTTTGGTAATCGAAGCCGCATATTTTTCTGCACAACGAGCATGCTCTCCGCCCGCAGTAGGTAGAAGAATTCTTTTTATTGGATCGCTTCCAACAATTTTTGCAAGCATTATATCCGTTCTTGCCAATCGCACCACATCATCTGTTATTGTTCCTAATATTTTTTCTTTATTAGAACTAAAACCCTTCCAACCTAAAATCATCAAATCACAAGAGCGATCGTGAGAAGTTTCTAATACAGCCCTTGCAACATTATGACCTACTCGAATCAAAGCATGAGTTGAGACACCTTGATCTTCTGCTATTTTTCTGGCCTGTCTTAATAAAGGCCCTTCCTTTTCGATAATAGCTTCATCAAAACTTGTTGGAGGCATTTGTTCAGGAACCGTAACTACACGAAGCAACCAAATTTCACCTTTTCGATCTTTCGCTATCGAAGTAGCCAACTCCATTAAATTACTAACATTATAAGGGTTTGAAATTGGAACTAAGATCCTAAAACGATTTTTGTCTTCTGTCCCTTTTCCTTGACTATGTGCTATATGAGATGCAATACCAGGCAGTTCTTTCTCTTCTGCACGTACTCCCTTCCAAGCGATGAATCCAAGTAAACCCAATAATAAACTACCTAGCGCTAGAAAAAAGGGGATCGTATGTGGAAAAATTTGCACAATCAAGTACAAATTAGCAAGAATACCTAAAGCAGGAAGTAATGGCACTAAAGGGACTCTAAAAGGGCGTTTAATATTTGGAAATTTTTTTCGGTGTACAATTAAAGCAACATTAACCAGAATCAATGCCAGCAATAGTACTGTATTAGCAAAAAAAGAAAGGTCTTCTAAAGGCAAAGCGATAGCAAATAATAATATTGCTCCACTTACTAAAATGACGGCTACAATAGGGGTTCGAGTACGAGCATTGATTACACCAATTTCTTTTGGCATATGCCCTAATTGACTCATCGCTAATATTACACGCGAACCCGCCATTATTGAAGCATTAGATGCTGAAATCATAGAAAATATTGCTCCAGCTATGATCACATATCCACCCGTATATCCTAAAAATTTTTTAGCTGCCTCTCCCATTGATGCTTCTGTATATTCTGTCAATCCTGCAAAAAGCACAACAAGTACAACTAAAGTATATAATAAGGTAACAACACCCATTGAGATAAAAATACCACGCGGAATGATTTTGACAGGGTTCTTCACTTCACCTGCAGAAGCTGCTATTGCTGAAAATCCAAAGAAAGTTATAAAAACCATTGCCGCCGTTGACCCAATTTTGACAATATCTGTGCTAAAACGATTGATGACTTCTTCGACTTCAATAAATCGCAAACCACCAAAAATAAACCAAACCAATAAAATTACTTTCGCTGCTGTTACCCATATCTGAAATTTTCCACTTTCTTTAGTTCCTTTTATATTTAGGAATGTCAATCCAATCAGCATTAAAATTCCAAAAAGTGATTCTACTGGGCTATGCCATAAAAATTCATTAAAATAACTTGATAAACTAGCTATATAAAATGCGCAGGAAGAAGCGTAGCCCAAAAATAAAGCCCATCCTACAAAATAAGCTAGTGGCGGAGAAAAGGTCTTTCGAGCATAGAGGTATCCCTCTCCAGTCTTAGGGTATATGGATACAAACTCGCAATAGGTTAAAGCGGTAAAGGTTGCCACTATACCTGCCAATAAGAAAGATAGAATTGCTGCGGACCCTACATTTCGAATCGCTAATCCAGAAAGTGTAAAAATTCCGGCAGCGATCATTGTCCCAATTCCTATAGCCAAAACAGAACTTAAGCCTAAATCTCGACTTAATTCAGTTTCTATATTACTTTGTATTGATTTATTGTTTGTTTCTTCAGACATTACTATTAATTAGAGTATGTTAGGAATTGCTAAAAACACCTGCTTGCGGTTTTGTTTATAATCAACACCTAACAAATTCATTTAAAACAAGCCCTAAATATAGAGTAAAAGTACGTCTTGCCAAAAAACTTTTATAAGCTTACCATTTATTAATTTCACTTAGTAGAACTTGTTTTAAATAAGCTGGATATCCTCCTAAAGAAGTTTAGACCAAATGGTAATTTTTTAAAAAACCTATTTTCTATCTAAACTATTCATTATCAATATATTAATTTTCGAATAACAAGATTATCTTATATGACAAAAACTTGTTTATTTTGTAATTATTTTAAAAGATTCACTAACTTGTAGCTTCTTTTAAAGAAATCCACATCACCAGACACCCTGTTTTAATTTATTTCCTTAAACCGAAAATTTAATGCCACCCAAATTTGTAATCGCAAATTTGAGGATTATCGCTTATATTCATTGTAAATGAAATAATCAGATTTATATATTTAAAAATTAAACTTCTAAAAAACAATTGCGTATACATTAAAAATTACTTAATTCGTAGTTTTTATTTAATCTTTAGAACAAGCCTCAGGTATAAATGGTCAAAGCCTTGTTCTTCAAAAGTAAAACCCCGGGAAACATCTTTTTGTCTTTCCAAATCTTAAATACTATTTGCCTTAATTGGTAAATAAACTTTTCTCTCGTCATCCCAAAACTGATTGAATTAGAAATTAAGATCACTATGCTTATAGTTGATCACAATTGTATTATATGCACTCAATCAAAAGACTAATGATTAATAATAAATTTAACAATATGAAATCCAAGAAAAAAAACTTATTGAGTTTCAGGTTCAATAGCCCCCTAATTTGGCTTTTCTTTATCTGTACTCTATTTTATTCTAATCTAACACAAGCTCAGGTATTTTGGACCGATGACTTTGAAAGCACTACCCCTAGTTCAGGTGTTCGCTCTGCCTCAAATCATACAAATACTACAGATGGTACGGGACTCCCAACTTGCGGAGCAGGAGATTATTTTGTTCGAACTAACGTTCCTGGTCCTTCAGCCACAGAAGGTTATAATGCAGGGTTTTCTAATATCCAAGGCTCATTCTACTGGCGTGGAGAAGACATGGATGGTTGTGCATCTTTGCATAATCTCGATTCTATTGAATTTACAGGTATTGATATTTCAGGAAGAAATAATCTAACCTTTTTAGGAAACTTCGCTGCAAGAACGACTAACTATGAAAATACTGACCAAATTACTATAAAATATCAAATCGACGGTGGCGGATACAATGAAGGAATCACATTCAGATCTGCAACTCCGGGAGGGAGCGGTGCTCTACAAGTAGATACAGATGGTGATGATGTCGGAGATGGTGGTGTAAGCTTAAATGAAACCTTTACTGAGTTTACCTTTTCTATCTCAGGTAGTGGCTCGACGCTAGATTTACGTTTAGTTACTGGTGTTAATAGTAGTGGCGAGGAACTTGGGTATGATCATTTCCGAGTTTCTGAAGTCGCTGCGCCCATCATTTGTCCTACTGTAGGAGCAGTAAGTGTTAGTGAAACAGCAGCATGTGTAAATGACCCTTTTAATATAACTGCTACAGGTCTAGTGAATATGGATGGTGCCAGTAATATGGAACAGGATTTCGGCATTGAATTCGTTGCCTTCACCGCTACACCTGCCGATCCGTATGTAGGAGGTGCCTCTTTAGGTACTGTACCTTTTGGATCTTTGACGGGAGGTGGTACCACTGCCTCTCTAACAGGTGCTACACTGGGAGCAGCTGGTTCTTACGAGATTTACGCCATTTTGTCCCCTGCACCAACAGATGCAACTTGTCGACCTTCGGCTATGACTACAATAACCATTAATGCGCTTCCAACCGTTACCTTCACTGCACTGGCTGATCTTTGTATCAATGCTGGTGTACAGAATAATGTAGGAGGGGGATCACCAACTGGTGGTACTTACAGCGGCCCAGGTGTAAGCGATGACAATAATGGAATGACTTATGATTTTGATCCCGCTACTGCTGGTCTGGGTACACATACAATTACCTATACTTTTACGGATGCTAATGGTTGTACAAACAGTGACTCGGATCTTGTAGAGGTTTTCGCGCTTCCAACCGTTACCTTCACGGCTCTAGCTGATCTTTGTATTAATGCTGGTGTACAGAATAATGTAGGAGGGGGATCACCAACTGGTGGTACTTACAGCGGGCCAGGGGTAAGCGATGATAATAATGGAATGACTTATGATTTTGATCCCGCTATTGCTGGTATAGGTGTACATACAATTACCTATACTTTTACGGATGCTAATGGTTGTACGAATATGGCTACAGACAATGTAGAAATCTTTGCTATTCCTAATGTGACTTTTACTGCTCTACCAGATTTATGCGTTGATGCAGGTGTACAAAATAATCTAGGAGGGGGATCACCAACTGGTGGTACTTACAACGGTCCAGGGGTAAGCGATGACAATAATGGAATGACTTATGATTTTGATCCCGCTACTGCTGGTGTGGGTGTACATACAATTACCTATATTACAGATGCTAATGGTTGTACGAATATGGCTACAGACAATGTAGAAGTCTTTGCTGTTCCTAATGCGACTTTTACTGCTCTACCGGATTTATGTCTTGATGCAGGTGTACAAAACAATGTAGGAGGGGGATTACCAACTGGTGGTACTTACAACGGTCCAGGTGTAAGCGATGACAATAATGGAATGACTTATGATTTTGATCCCGCTACTGCTGGTCTGGGTACACATACAATTACCTATACTTTTACGGATGCTAATGGTTGTACAAACAGTGACTCGGATCTTGTAGAGGTTTTCGCGCTTCCAACCGTTACCTTCACGGCTCTAGCTGATCTTTGTATTAATGCTGGTGTACAGAATAATGTAGGAGGGGGATCACCAACTGGTGGTACTTACAGCGGGCCAGGGGTAAGCGATGATAATAATGGAATGACTTATGATTTTGATCCCGCTATTGCTGGTATAGGTGTACATACAATTACCTATACTTTTACGGATGCTAATGGTTGTACGAATATGGCTACAGACAATGTAGAAATCTTTGCTATTCCTAATGTGACTTTTACTGCTCTACCAGATTTATGCGTTGATGCAGGTGTACAAAATAATCTAGGAGGGGGATCACCAACTGGTGGTATTTACAACGGACCAGGGGTAAGCGATGACAATAATGGAATGACTTATGATTTTGATCCCGCTACTGCTGGCACGGGTACGCATATGATTACTTATACAGTAACAGTATCTGGATGCTCCGATTCAGCTTCGGATAATGTAGAAGTTTTTGCATTACCTGTTGTCATTATGGAAGTTGATGGTAATTTTTGTGAAGATGATGTTGCACTTACTGTGAGTCCTATGGTAAGCCCTGCTGGCGGGACGTTCAGTGGAATGGGCGTTACAGATAATAATAATGGAATGGACTTTACTTTTGACCCTGCTACTGCTGGTGTAGGGGTAAAGACCATTACTTATACATTTACAGATGCTAATGGTTGTTCTGATTTTACAACAGGATTTTTAAATGTTCTTGCTTTACCAACTGTTAATTTTACTGCACCTGCTGATCTTTGTATCGATGCTGGTGTACAAACAGCCTTAGGTGGTGGTACGCCACCACAAGGAACGATTACAGGGGATATGGGTTCCTATAGTGGCCCAGGAGTAACAGATGGTGGGAATGGAATGACCTATAGCTTTGATCCCGCGATTGCCGGAGTAGGTACACATATCCTTTCTTATACCTATACAGATGAAAATGGTTGTTCTAATTCAGCAGATGACAATATCGAAGTATTTGCTTTACCAACCGTTAATTTTACTGCACCTAATCTTACGGTATGTATTGATGACCCAGTAGTTACTGGTCTAGGAGGAGGCATGCCATCTGGTGGTGTCTATAGCGGAACAGGGGTAGTAGACGATAATAATGGTATGACTTTCAGTTTTAATCCAGGCGCTTCTGCCCCTGCTGGAGGAAATGTAAGTGTAATTTATACATTCACTGACGTAAATGGATGCTCCAACTCAGATTCAGATGATATATTTGTAAACCCTGTTTGCTGTGTTGCACCAAGTATTACATGTCCTGCTAATGATTTTGGATTACCTCCGGGTTGTAATCCTATGGTGCCTCCTGGTACAACTATGTTTAATATAGCAGGTACTCCGACACCAAATCCAGCTTGGCCAACCGTTGCTGATGGTTGTGATCCACTAAGTCTAACGTTTATGGATGCTACTGCTGATGTAGGATGTACTCGTACCGTTACCAGAACTTACACGATCACAGATACTAATGGAGATAACGCTAGTTGTGATCAGACTTTCACTTTTACAGTAGATACCGATATGCCTACTTTTAGTGCTATGCCTGCAAATACTACCGTTGAATGTGATGCCATCCCTGCCGTTCCAACGATTACAGCTACTGATAATTGTGGCACAGCTCCTCCTATCTTATTCATCAATGAAATTCATTATGATAATGCAGGCGGAGATGTTGGAGAGTTTATTGAAATTGCTGGTACCGCTGGTATTGATCTTTCTAATTATGAGGTTTTAGCTTATGAAGCATTTGATGGACAATTTGATGCTCAGATTCAACTTTCAGGTATTATTCCTAATGAAGGTGCTGGTTTTGGTGCGCTCGCATTTACGCGAACGGAATTACCAAATGGTTTTTTCGAAAATGGATCTGCTGAAGCAATCGCCTTGGTCGAAATAGCTACGGGAGATGTAATTAAATTCATTTCTTATGAAGGAACAGCTACTGCTGTTAATGGCCCTGCCGCAGGTATGACTTCTACTAATATTGGAGTTGTAGAAGGTGGTGGTACTGCTATTGGAGAATCTCTACAACTAACAGGATTGAATGGATGTCCTTGTACTGATTTTACCTGGAATCCTCCTGCTGACGATTCTCCAGGATTAATCAATGCAGGCCAGACTTTTGATTTTGCAGCTTGCCCTTCTAGTAATGAAGTTCCTGTGATGTTTACTGAATCTAGTATACCAGGTGGATGTCCACAAGAACAGACGATCACTCGTACATGGACCGCAACGGATGATTGTGGGAATATGGCTACACATACGCAGACCATTACAGTAGCAGATGATACTGCACCAGAATTCTGTAATCCTCCAGCAGACATTACAGTTGACTGTATTATCCCTATGGCAGAGGACCTTACTGCTATTGACAATTGCGATTTTAGTGGTATCGGAGCACCTGTATGGGTCAATGAATTCCACTATGACAATGTAGGTGGAGATGTTGGAGAGTTTATTGAAATCGCGGGAGTTGCTGGTACAGATTTGACTGGATATCAACTCGTCACTTATAATGGCTCTAATGGTTTAGTCGATGATGTCTATGATTTGACAGGTGTAATAGATAATGAAGATTGTAATAGAGGAGCATTATCATTCCTTACACCAGGTCTTCAAAATGGATCTCCAGATGGTTTTGTATTCATAGGACCAGGAGGTGTAATATTGGAATTAATCAGTTATGAAGGCTCTTTCAATGGAAACGATGGTCCTGCCAATGGCATGACTTTCCCAAATATTGGAGTCAGTGAACCAGGTGCAACTCCTGTTGGCTCTTCCTTACAATTAACAGGAACGGCTAGCTCAGGTTCAGGATTTACATGGACAGCACCTTCTCCTGCTTCTCCGGGTAGTTTAAATACCAATCAAGTTGTACAAGGTAACCTTACTGCTACGTTAACAGAAGTAGATAATACGACTGCTTGCGGTGGTGGAACGATTACAAGAACCTGGAATGTAATGGATGCTTGCGGGAATGCAGCTACACCACATGTACAAGTCCTTACGGTTAATCCTCCTCCTCCCCCAACGATTATTTGTCCAGCGGATCAGGTGGTTACTTGTATAGACGATGTCATGCTAGATCCTAATGATGCAACAGCCACTTCTTTATGTGGAAATATTGTAGCGATTTATATTAAAAACCCTATAATAACTGGTGTTCCGGGATGTGATGGTACTGTTTATACTTATATCTATGTTGCGGTTGATGATTGTGGAAATTCAGCAGAATGTGAGCAACAAGTTTTATTACAAAATACACCTCCTACGATTACTGTTCCAGCAGGTGGTTTTATAGATTGTATTGATGATATTGATATTAGTGTTGATGATGCTACTGTCAATGGTTCTTGTGCTGATTTTAATTTATACCTCACTGCTCCAGTTGTTGCAGGTGAGCCGGGTTGTCCAGGAACTACTTATACTTATACTTTTAGAGTAATAGATGATTGTGGTAATACTGTCGAGGAGGATGTTGTCTTCACGCATGATGATAATGATCCACCTATTGTTCAGGCACCAGCTGATCTTACTGTCGATTGCTTAGGCGCTATTAATCCTAATCCAGCCAATGTCATCGTGACTAATGCTTGTAGTGCTGGTTATGAGACCGTTGTTGTAGGACCAATTATTATGGGACAAATTGATTGTCCAAGTACGACTTACACTTATCAATATGTTACTACAGACGATTGTGGTCGAACGGCTACCGATAATCAAACATATACGGTAAACAATGGGCCGCCTGTATTTGATAATTGTCCAGATGATAACTGGTTGATTCTAAATTGTGAAGATTTTGGCGGCGAAGATGGAGCTATTGATGTGATCAATGCATGGATCGCTTCAGTGACAGCAAGTTCTGCATGTGGTATGCAATTGACAGTTCTTAACAACTTTAATTCCAATAACATTGGTACTTGTATCAATGGTGGTTATACTCAAGTTACTTTTAGAGCAACTGATCCTTGTGGGCGAACAACTTTCTGTTCAGGGACAGTTGTTGTAACCGATACAGAAGCCCCTGTTATCACTCAAGAAGCACAAGATAATTGGGAAATGTGTAATTATAATACACAAGATAATTTAGATGATTGGGTTGCTAATTATGGTGGTGCAATGGCTTATGATGGTTGTTCTACTGATAATATTAGTTGGACGGTTTCTCCATCTAATCCAACGATCAATTGTGCTGGTGCAACGGGTACAACTTCAGTTACAGTTACATTTATCGTAACGGATAATTGTGGCAATAAGACCTCAACAACTGCAACCTTTAATGCATTAGAAGGTAGCGACATCAATAATCCAGATAGTCCAAGTCAACTTTATAGTGAAGAAGGCAATATTGATTTATATCAAAATAAACCCAATCCATTTAAGGATGAAACACTTATTGGTTTCTACCTACCAAAAGAAATGGATGCAACTTTGATTATTTATGATATTTCTGGAAAAGAGCTCAAGCGAATTCAAGGTGATTATAACAAAGGATATAATAATATCAGTGTCAATCGCAGTGAATTTAACGCAAGAGGTGTATTGATTTATCAATTGAAAACGGAATTAGGTTCTTTGACCAAGCGTATGGTCTTGATGGAATAGATTTTGTATTAATTTGATAGATTAAGTGGTCAAGAGCAGTGATGTTCTTGACCACTTTTTTTATCTATTAACGAATTATACGGATTGAATACATGGGTGGATGTTAAAAACATCTTGAGTGTTCGAGTATATAAGAGTATATTAGGGATTTGTAGCTTACACTATGAACATCGATTAAACTCTACTTTTGTCGTCGATCACATAGGTTTTTCATCTAAAAAAATACCCTATTTTAATTTTCGCCCTAAAACGTTTAAATTACAGCTTTTAAGTGTCGTCGATCTAAGGGTAAAAAAGTAGTATTAAAGATAGACGCCAAAATAGGTTTAAAAATCGTTCATTGACATTTTGTAATCCCCTGAAAATCAGCTATCTTTATAAACGAAGCTCACGGCTTTTAATCGAACCATATTGGAATTGAAACAAAAAAGAAAAATACGGTGTGCTATCTATTCCACCCGCTTTTAATCGAACCATATTGGAATTGAAACTGTAAATAAGACTTTCTTAAAAAATCTAATTATTGACTTTTAATCGAACCATATTGGAATTGAAACAATAACAACATTACTGGAGTTGTTGTTACTTCGGCCTTTTAATCGAACCATATTGGAATTGAAACGTTAAAACAATGGTGGATGGCTGGGAAGTGTGAGCTTTTAATCGAACCATATTGGAATTGAAACTCATCAGCAAAGCTATAATACGAATCTTTACTTATGCTTTTAATCGAACCATATTGGAATTGAAACGATATTTCCGATTTTTGCAATCGCTGAAGTTTCTTTCTTTTAATCGAACCATATTGGAATTGAAACATCGAGCATGCAGACTGGTTTGAATTGATTGATTACTTTTAATCGAACCATATTGGAATTGAAACCCTTGACTGGTGTCTGCCATCCCGCGGAAAAAGCTACTTTTAATCGAACCATATTGGAATTGAAACTTAGAACTCCGTTTTTATAATTTTCTGGACAGACACCTTTTAATCGAACCATATTGGAATTGAAACATTGCAGCAGCCCTTGTTTCGGCAATTGGTGCAATACTTTTAATCGAACCATATTGGAATTGAAACAAAGAGCAACAGCGACATTAAATATCCGCTCGTCACTTTTAATCGAACCATATTGGAATTGAAACCTCGTCAACCTTAAATACTTTACAGTCATCATTAAACTTTTAATCGAACCATATTGGAATTGAAACATATCTTTAAATATTTCATATTTTATAATGTGTTTTCTTTTAATCGAACCATATTGGAATTGAAACTACATACTAACAGAACTTATCTCTTCGAAAAGAGAGCTTTTAATCGAACCATATTGGAATTGAAACCAGAGGCTTTAAGAAGCGACCCATCGCCCCCACGCTTTTAATCGAACCATATTGGAATTGAAACTTCGATACTACCATTATGCAAAAGGTAATGACATTACTTTTAATCGAACCATATTGGAATTGAAACTTTACATATTGACTACTTCCCGAAAGTGATCCAATACTTTTAATCGAACCATATTGGAATTGAAACACCGTAGGTGGTTATCTTGACCTGAGGTCGCTGACCTTTTAATCGAACCATATTGGAATTGAAACATGACTAATAATGACCAGTTCCGCGATTTCGTAAACTTTTAATCGAACCATATTGGAATTGAAACAAAATTAATTTTTTTTCAGTAGATGAATTAGTGAGACTTTTAATCGAACCATATTGGAATTGAAACTTCTTCATCAGTTAAACCTTGACTCTTTTTAAAGAGCTTTTAATCGAACCATATTGGAATTGAAACACTAAAGAATTAGGTATAAATATTAGTAAAGGAATTCTTTTAATCGAACCATATTGGAATTGAAACAAGATAAGGACTCCAAGTGACACTTGCAATAAATCCTTTTAATCGAACCATATTGGAATTGAAACTCATGGCAGATAAAAAAAATCATTACTGAATATATTCTTTTAATCGAACCATATTGGAATTGAAACATTAATTCAGGTGGTTCTTTTTTCATAGGAGCTCATGCTTTTAATCGAACCATATTGGAATTGAAACTTCGAACGAGTACTTTTCCTCAGACGAGAAAGAGAACTTTTAATCGAACCATATTGGAATTGAAACATTTTACTACGAATCGAAACCGTGACAGTAGTATTACTTTTAATCGAACCATATTGGAATTGAAACATCCTAAGGAAAATAACATTCCAAAGATTCCCTTAGCTTTTAATCGAACCATATTGGAATTGAAACATATTAAGCAAATGATTACGAGCACCTTTGTAGACTCTTTTAATCGAACCATATTGGAATTGAAACTTAATTAATGTTGCCGACAAATTTTTAAACAATGCACTTTTAATCGAACCATATTGGAATTGAAACTTGATTTCTCGAACGTGGCCACACGAAGGGCAAAGCCTTTTAATCGAACCATATTGGAATTGAAACTACCCTGATGAACTCAAAGAATAATTTACTTCTTTCCTTTTAATCGAACCATATTGGAATTGAAACAAAATTTATGATCAAAACTCATTTTTCAATATTTTTCTTTTAATCGAACCATATTGGAATTGAAACTAATCAACTTCTTTCGGTTTTGGGAACTGGTTATTCTTTTAATCGAACCATATTGGAATTGAAACTTGTAGATGTAATGAATACAAGTAATCAAGTCTTCGCTTTTAATCGAACCATATTGGAATTGAAACATCATTCCAGATTGATAGCCTAGAAACATATTTGCCTTTTAATCGAACCATATTGGAATTGAAACAAATTGTAACAAAGAATTGTTTTTGGAAATCCCTATCTTTTAATCGAACCATATTGGAATTGAAACTTCTTAAAAAAATCATCATCGTCCTCATCGTCGATTCTTTTAATCGAACCATATTGGAATTGAAACGATATATCCGGTCAATTGGATAGGGCTGTCAAATTTCTTTTAATCAATTGAATTCCCCGATGCTTGCATCGGAAAAGTAATTTCCGAGTTAAGCTTTGAGGGAGTGATACCCCGTCAGCTTGCTGCGGGGAGCTTCATTCGAACCATATTGGAATTGAAACTTTTTAAGGAAATAGAGTTGTAATCTTCAAGGTCTACTTTTAATCGAACCATATTGGAATTGAAACTTTCCTGCTTGTATTCCTATTCCTCCTCCTACAGGCTTTTAATCGAACCATATTGGAATTGAAACATTTATTTACCTCTCCAACCCCTTAAATAGTTGGACACAATTTTTGTAAATTTAGTGGAATAAAATTACAAATATGTCAAAGCACAGAAAAACCTGGTCAGCGGAAGAAAAGCTACAGGTAATCAACTACGCCAAAACGCATGGCAATGCAAAAGCAGCAAGAGAACATGAGGTTTCGGTCACTGCAATTTATAAATGGACAGCGGCTTATGATGAACATGGCGAGTCTGGATTGAAACGAGCAAATAAGGCTAATGCAGAATCAGAAGAATTACGTCGTCTTCGTCGGGAGAACCAACAACTTAAAGAGCTTGTAGCAGAGAAAGAATTGTTGTTGCGGATAAAGGCGGAGCTACTAAAAAAAAGCAAATAAGTAAGGAAGACAAATTGCTAGTAGTCGAAGATTTCATTAGTCAGGGTTATCCGAAGAAAACGATATTAGAAGCCTGCGGTGTTGCTAGTAGCACTTATTATCACAAGCCAAAAGAGGCTGGATTAAAGAGAGGAAGACCGGCGAGCTGCTTTACAATGAAGGTGGATGGAGAGTTGGTAAGTAATGAAAAAGTGATAAAGGATATCGAATGGATACTGGAGCAAGAGTTTGTAGATTATGGTTATTTAAAGACAACGCATTGGTTGAGACAGAAGAAGAATTACATCATAAACCAAAAGAAAGTCTATCGGTTAATGAGAGAAAATGGCCTTCTAAACAAGTTTAAACCAAGGAAGAAGTCCAAGCGTAACTGGGTCAAGGAACTGCTCCCTCCGACTGAAGAAGCCTTCGACTACATGGAGTTTGACATCAAGTACATCTACGTGGCAGGCAAGAATAGAAACGCTTTATTGCTCACCGTAATTGATGTAAAGACCAGATGGGTATTAGGCCATTATTTAGCTTGGTCGATAAAACACAAAGAGGTGATAAACTTATTTGATCAGATATTTGGGCAGTACCCTTTACCGAAAAGCATTTTTGTTCGCAACGATAATGGTTCGCAATTCATATCGGAACAAGTACAAAAATACTTTGCGAAAAGAGAAGGTGTAACACAAGAATTTTGCAAGCCAGCAACGCCAGAACAAAATGCACATGTAGAGTCTTATCACAGTATTTTAGAACGTACCGTTTGTCAGAAATTTGAGTTCAAAGCATTAACGGAAACAGCAAATACTTTGAATAGATTTATTAATTTTTATAACTTCGAGCGGATACATTCAGGAGTTGGGTATACTTCTCCTTATTTCCATCTGAAATCGCTCGATATTGATATGAAACTTTATTCTTTAACTAATCCACTGGATTGCAGAAAATAAATTTTAGATAAAAATCACCTAAAATTAATCCTGATTTTTACATTTTTTCAACCTGATTTTTTGTCCTGAATTTAATTCTTAATTAAGAGAAAAAGTGTCCGAGAATTAGGGGGTCAGACCATTGCTTCCCGCTTTTAATCGAACCATATTGGAATTGAAACAACTGATTTAATTGCGCTTGATTCAGGCAATGATTCTTTTAATCGAACCATATTGGAATTGAAACCCGCTTGCAAGGGTAGCAATAGACTTTAAGGCAATTCTTTTAATCGAACCATATTGGAATTGAAACTTAAAAGACACACTACTGTTGTCTAAAACTCCATCTTTTAATCGAACCATATTGGAATTGAAACAAAGAGTTGGCTGAAGGAATGTTTTTTGTAGAAAGCTTTTAATCGAACCATATTGGAATTGAAACCAGCAACGCGATTCATTTTATCCTTGTCAGCAAGTACTTTTAATCGAACCATATTGGAATTGAAACAAGATTGACTCACTGGGTCAAAGTGGTTTGTATACACTTTTAATCGAACCATATTGGAATTGAAACATGATTGGGAAGACGATTTAAAAACTTAATTTTTAACTTTTAATCGAACCATATTGGAATTGAAACTCATTTTTATTATTTTATTAATTGAATAATCGAAAACTTTTAATCGAAACATATTGGAATTGAAACATTACGGTTTATCCGAAATACGCAAAGGGGGACTTACTTTTAATCGAACCATATTGGAATTGAAACATTGGTATAGGCAGCACACAGTTTTCTGATAACAATCTTTTAATCGAACCATACTGGAATCACACCTTTGTGCTTTTGCGCCTTTGTGGCATTCATCCCCCCCCAAGCAAACTAAATACGTACATCATAAAATAACAAAATAGTCAAGATGATTGACTTCCATGTTCAGTCTTCCAGACTGGGATAATGCTCTTTTCTCAGAAAGCCAAGAATTAAATATTTTTAGATCAACTAAAGCTTCCTCTCCAAGCGCTCCTTCCATAAAATTTAATAAAAACGAATGCATTTTCTGAGCCCGTTCATCAAGCTTCCATTGACTGCTTCCTTTTATAAATTCGATTTGATGCTGTTTAAAAAATGCTTCTATCAAACTTGAACATTTGGGCCCCATCGCGACGCCTATTGTTTGTTCACGCATCATATGATTTTCATAAGCGCTTACAAATTCAATATCCAAGGATTCTTCCGGCAAGCATTTCATACTATGATAATTCATAGAAGTAAAAAGGGCAGTCTTAGACGCTACTATCGGTTTCATCACTTCCTCAAACTGTTCAAGCGTCAATACATCAAATACGGCAGCAGCCATTAGCACATCTATTTGATCTAAATCAACTAATTCTTTCAGGTCAAAAAAAGAAGCATTGATGATTTTTATTTTGACTCGGCTTTCCCATATTTTTATTCGAAAGACATTATCCTCGTAGGTATAAAAAAAATTATAGTCTAATAGAAAACGTTCAATTCTTTGTTTGCAGGCTTCACACAATTGAGGGTCTTTTTCTATCAAAGTCCATTCTTGATTTTTAAAAAGACGTTCCATAAAATAGAGACAATTCGCTCCCGTCCCTGCACCAATATCGAGGATTGATAGTTTTTCTTTAAAGCGAAAATGATTTATAAAAGCTTGTTCCACTTCCGTATTACGTGCCGCATTATCATATGCAAATCGTTCGTTTAACCAGCCTGTATCAAAACCTTCTGCGGACATCTTTATTTATTTGATAGCATTATTAATAAGAGCCAATTGTTGTACAAAAGATTTCACAACTGTTGACCAAGTATAATTTTCAAACTTCCGAAATGCCCATGCTCGATCCAAAAGCATTTCAAATTCATCCTTTTGTTGACAGAGCTTTTCTAATGTTGACACCAGAGCAGTATTAGAATCAAATAAATGACCATTGATCCCCTCTTCAATATGATAAAATGCATTGCCACCATCATAAGCCAGTATTGGGATTCGATAAGCTACTGCTTCTTGCAAAGAGATACCAAAGGTCTCCATATAGGCAGATGAAATATACAAATTGGCCAATTCATAATATTCTCGTACTTCTTTATGTGGCAGCACACCAATATACTCAGCTAAATCCTGAAGCCTTTCATCTTCCAAAATTGTTTTGACCTTGCTTGCATATTCGGGCTCAATCGTTTCATTACCGATGATAGTCAAATGAAATTGATCGGCAGATAACTCCGCTTTCTTGATGGCTTCTAGTAGGTCTAGAACACCTTTCCTTTGCATTAGATTATTGACCATCAAGGCATTTATCTTTCCAACAGCTTTCTTTTTCTTGATGGCTTGAAAAGATATGGCTGGTGGTAATATGAGGTGGGCCTTATCTTCATATCCAAGTGAACAAAGATAGGCATGTGTAAAATGGCTAGTAGACATAAATCCTTTAAAGCGATTTAAAACACTTGCTTCTTCATTTTGAAAATAGGCCAATTGCTCCTCCCCTTCTTGATTTAAACTTTCTAATAAATGAACCAACAAATAAGTCGAAGAAAGATCTCCCTTATAGTCTTTTAGTGCTTCAAAATAATAAGTGTCAATCAGATAGCAATCAACTTTCTCCGCCTCTTCCAGGTTTTTAAAGGTTTCAAAATCTATATTTTTAATACCTGGATCGTAAGTTCTTAATGCCTTTAGGAAGTGAAGATTGTAAATATTACCTCCAGAGATAAAAGCCTCTGGATCGGGAATGACCAGCGTAATATTTTTAAATTTTTTCCTCATAGCTTGCCCAGGCAACATGTGATTCACCTAAGGTTACTTTTAGTCTTCCTGTAAAGGTACTCGCTAATGCTTTTGCTATTTCTTGATGAATAAAGTAAGCCAAATACTCAGTCGTGGTCAATTTCCCTTTGAAAATATGCATCTCATCAAGATTCTGATAATTCAAAGGTTTAAGGATGCCTTTCAATATATTGGAAGCGGCGCCCATATCAATAACCACTTTGTTTTCATCCAAATCTTTACTCATAAACTCTGCATCAACAACATAAGTAGCGCCATGCATTTTTTGTGCCGGACCAAAAGCTTTTCTCGGTAAGGAATGAGCAATCATAAAGTGCTCTCTTATTTTTACAGTAAACATAGTATGTGAAATTAGTAATAGAAGTTGAACTAAATTATATTTTACGACTACTCACAATGAAATATCATTTCCATCTTTATAGTCAATGCAAATGCCTAAATCATGAGCTTCATTATTTCTAATTAAAGCAAAAAAATCGGGGCTGCTTGCAAATTTAATGGTTTGTGTGATATGATGCTTGAAAATTGGATTTTTTAGTAAATTAAACACTGTTTCTTTTCTTTTCTTATAAGTCCAAGACCCTCGGCGATCAAGAGGCAAATTCGATACTTGAGAACTGATTAGTTGTTTTCTTTGATAATGAAAAGTACCCCCCAGATGAATTGGACTTAGCTGATCTCCGTACCAACTAAGTTCAATTATTTTACCTTCGAAACCTACTTTTTCGATACAAGCTTGCAATCCATTAGTAGAAGCAGAGCAGTGAAACGCTAGATCATATGTTGATTCTTCTTGTTCCACTCTGAATCCTAGTTTTTTAGCTAATGCCACTTTTGAAGGATTGATTTCAGCAATCACCACTTCTGTTCCCGGCATCAAAGAGACTAATCGAGCAACTAAAGAGCCTATCAAACCAAACCCAACAATCAACACCTTATCTCCAATTGAAACTTTTGAATCCCATATTGCATTAAGTGCTGTTTCAAGATTACTCGCTAAAGTAGCTGTTTTAGCATCAAGTTCAGGCGGTATAACAAAAAGATCTTTTTCATCCGCAGCACATAAGTCTTGATGCGGATGCATGATATGGACTCTTTGTCCAAATAGTTCATGATGTTCTGATTGCACTTCTCCGACCAAAGAATACCCATATTTAACAGGGAATGAAAAAGCACCGGCCATATAAGGTACTTTCATTGGTTCATATAAATTAGTAGGTACTTTGCCATTAGAAACCAAGCGTTCCGTTCCAATACTAATCAATGAATAAAGTGATTTGATCAAGACTTTATCATCCGTATTTAATTCATCTACTTTAAGTGCAGATTTTGTATTTGAAAGATGCCAGAGTGTTTTTGATTGTAGCATGCTTTAAGACAATTTCATTTTTTCAGCATCCCAATTAATAGCTTGATGGGCTTGCATACTAATATTGGTTGCTAAAGCTGGCCCTGCTGCTCGCATTCCAAAAGTAGTATCTTCGACTAATGGTGTTCCTTTCCGAATCGCATTAATAAATCCCGCCCAATGATCAACATGTGTGCTATACCCTTTTGGGGTCTTATAAACCAACTCTTTTGGAGCAAGCATTTCAGGTTTTTTCTGTGTATTATTTTTTTCAAACCATTTTTTAAAAGCCTTTTGTTCCGCTTCAGAAAAAGTATCGAATGAATCCCAGCCTCCATAGGTTCTGGCGGTCTTCACACCAACATTTTGAACGGTGATACCACCACCACCAAGAATCATCGTTCCCTCTGTACCAATCAATTTCACATGAGACCCGCCACCTGAACCATCAACAAAATTAACCCTCATTTGAACATTAAATGCTGGGTGGGCTCCACAAGCTGCATAATCAAATAAACCCAAAGTTACATCAGGTGCATCTCTTCCATCTTTCCAAAACCGTAATCCTCCACTTGCATAAATCCGTTCAGGGCCTATAGACGAGGTGATCACATGTAGCGCTGTAAATAGGTGAACAAAAAGATCTCCTGCTACACCTGTTCCATAATCATTATAGCTTCGCCAATGAAAAAAACGTTTTTTATCAAAAGATCGCTTAGGAGCATCTCCTAAAAAAGCATCCCAATCTATTGTATCGGGATTAGCATCCCTGGGAATTGAATATTGCCAAGCACCATTCGAACTATTTCGATCATAGCGAATATCTGCCAGGACTAGTTCGCCGATCGCTCCTTTTTCAAATAATTCTTTAGCTTTCAATGTGGCAATAGAACTGGCTCGCTGACTTCCTATTTGTACAGGTAAACCATATTTTTTTTCTGCCGCAATCATGCTATGTCCTTCTTCAATACGATGCATCATAGGTTTTTCACAATATACAGGCTTCCCCGCTTCCAAGGCTGCTTTGAGTATATGGTCATGCCAATGATCCGAGGTAGAAATACAGACAGCATCAATATCTGCCCGTGCTAATATCGCTCTGTAATCTCTGCTTGTAAATAAGTGATTGCCAAAGACTTCTTTCATTCTAATCAAACGACCATCATATAGATCGCAGGCCGCAGCCAATTCTACACCGGGCACACGTAAAGCAGAACGGGCATTAGAGAAACCTTGAATGCCGCAACCAATCATTGCCAATCTCAGGGTATCATTTGCGGAATATTTAAGTTGATCATCAGGGTTTATTTTTTTTTCAAGTAATAAGGATTCAGATTTCACATTACCTGTTCCCAATAATAGAATACCTCCTAATGATGCTTTTTTTAGAAAATCTCTTCGGTTATTTTTTTTCATATGATCAATGATTATTACTTTGGTGTTTTATTGGATACAAAGCTTAAAGAAGCTCCTGTGTCCGTCAAGGCTTGATTAAAATAAAACCAAAACGCTTTTCTTCATGAAAAACTTATTCTTTCTAATTGGTCTTTGTCTTTTCTTTGCTTGTGGAACGAAAAATTCTGATGTGGAAGATAAAAAAATAATTTTATCCATTATGAAAAAACAGCAAGAAGCCTGGTCCAATTATGACATTGAGGGTTTTATGGAAGGCTATTGGAATTCTGATTCCTTAAAATTCTATGGCGCAAATGGTATTACTTATGGCTATAAAAACACCCTTGCTAATTATCATAAAAGATATCCTTCGAAGGAACATACCGGAAATTTGAAATTTAAAATAAATGATATTTCAAAAATAAATGAGGAGGCGTATTTCGTCATGGGAGAATATCATTTGGTTCGATCAATAGGTAATGCTGATGGTATTTTTATGATTATTTTTAAAAAAATCAATGGCGCATGGAAAATCATTTCAGATACATCTTGCTAAATAATTGACGGGCTATCAATGAAGGAAAATGTACAAAAAATAAATATCGCGCTAGCCGGTTTAGGAGATATTGCACAAAAAGCTTATTTACCAATAATAGCCAATCATACTAAAGTTAATCCGATACTCTGTACTAGGAATACCTCGACATTAAATCGATTAGCGAAGCAATATCGAATTAATGAGACTTATTCAAACATTGAAGATTTGATTAAGTTTCGACCTGATGCTGTAATGGTTCATAGTAGTACAGAAAGTCATTATGCTCTAATTTCGAAATTATTGCAAGCTGATATTCCCGTTTTTGTAGACAAACCACTTTGTTATACTTTAAAGGAAGTAGAAGAGCTATTGAATTTAGCAACAAAAAAAAACCTATTGCTCTACCTCGGATTCAATCGCCGTTTTGCGCCCTTAATATATTCATTATCGGAACAAATAAATCCTATTCATATCGCTTGGCAAAAGAATCGGGTAAATTTACCTGGCGATCCCCGAGTATTTATTTTTGATGATTTTATCCATGTTGTTGATGGTCTTCGCTATTTAGCAAAAGGAGCTATTGAAAATTTACAGATTTCTTCCACAATCAAAAATCATCAACTCGAACGAATTCAAGTACAGTGGCAACAAGGTGAGACTTTATTAACTGGTTCGATGAACCGAATTAGTGGTATCACTGAAGAATATGTAGAGTATTACTCTAAGGGAAACAAATGGCTTATTAAGGAGTTGAGTGATGGATTTCATTATAAAAATGAACAAGTATCCTCGCTTGGTTTTGACAATTGGACAAGTACATTATACAAGAGAGGTTTTGTAAACTTAATAGAAGATTGGATAGGTGCTTTGCAGAATAATACGTTTGATGCTGATCGTATTCAGGATATTTGGGAAACACATAATTTGTGTGAACAGATTTTGAAAAGGATTAACTAAGGACAGAAGTTGTTCAAAAATGGCTGCTATTACGAGAAACAGATATTTTGCCTCAAGACGAGGCTTTAAAATCGCTGCATAGCAGGGCTAAGTGAGATTTTTATAACGAAGTATTGAGGTAAAAGATCGTTTCGTAGTTTAGTGAGCTATTTTTGAACAACTTCACAATATAAAAATGTCTTTTTCACAACAATAGATATCAATATACCAGAATCATGTAGCTCCAATTAAAAGAAAATAACTGATACTAAAACTATCTTCTTACTACTTTCATTTACTGTTTATACTGAAATCATTAAGCAATTCATAGTCACAAACTATAGATTATCAATAATATTTAACTAAGCTAAAGTTAAGATATATGGCTTAATTATTGTTCTTCAACAAACAAAGCATATCCTTTTCCTATTGAAGTAAAGAAAGAATGAGTGACTTCATTTCAAGCCCAACATTAACTAATATTTTTCTTAAACGAAGGATTATAATCAATATTCTTATTAGATATTAAATACCTAACTAAAAATAATTAGTGAGTTTTATACCTCCTTCCTTTAACATAAAGAAAAATAGTTCTTTGATTAAGCCTGTGTTCAAGCAAGCCAAAATTAAAATTGTCCTTGACCATTTTTGATTTAATTTATGACTTGTCCACAAACTTTATCAAAGTTCGATAAAAATTAATTATGCGTACTAAAGTCAGCTTTCTTTATCTTACTTATGGCATCCTATTCGGAGCATTATTTCCAATTATTGCGACTTCAATCGTCTCTTATCAAGAGTTCGGACAATTATCCCTACAGTCTTTACTTGCCGTTCAAAAAAGTAATCCTTTATTATGGATTATTGATTCCGCACCTCTTTTTTTAGGTTTATTCGCATTAAAAGCTGGGCTTATTCAAGAAAAAGTAAATCTCATAAATGCTAATCTGGAGGCAAAAGTAGCAATACAAACAAAAGGTCTAGAGCAAATCAATAATCAATTAAGGCAAGAGATCAAAGAGCGAAAAGATAAAGAAGAAAAGTTGATTGATGCCATGGAGGATGCTCGACAAGGAATAAAAAGTAAAGATCAATTTCTTAGCAATATGAGTCATGAAATCCGAACACCTATGAATGGGATCATTGGAATGACAGATTTATTGCTCAATACAGAATTAAATGAGGTTCAAAGTAAATATTTATCTGCCATAGATTATTCTGCAAAAAACTTACTGGTTATCATTAACGATATCCTTGACCTTTCCAAGATTAATTCTGAAAAATTAGAAATTGAAAACATAAACTTCAATATTCGAGACGTTTTAGATTCTGTCCAAAAAACACTTGAAGTAAAAGTCAAAGAAAAAGCCATTAGACTACAATTGATTATAGGAGATCAGGTTCCCAACAGGTTTTGTGGTGATCCTGTAAGAATCAATCAAATATTGCTCAATATAGTCGGAAACGCCGTCAAGTTTACAGATAAAGGATCAGTCACCATCGTTTGTAATCTTATCAGAAAAACAGACCAGGCTTATGATTTAGCTTTTGATGTAATTGACACAGGTATCGGAATCAAGAAAGAAAATATTAAAAATGTTTTTAATAGTTTTTCTCAAGCAAATTCAACAATTACCCGCAAATATGGCGGCACTGGACTTGGTCTACCCATTTCTAAAAAATTAATTGAACTTCATGGAGGAACCTTAGAAATCAAAAGCGAATATGGTAAAGGCACTACATTTTCTTTTACTTTAAGATTGGGTCATCCACTTAAGGAAATTATAAAAGAGAAAAACAAAAAACGTATAGAGATTTCTGCGGAACAAAAATCTAAGATAAAAATCCTTTTAGCTGAAGACAATAAAATAAATCAAATTGTTGCCATCAAGTTTTTAGATCGTTTCGGATTTCAATCTGAGATTGCTAATAATGGTTTAGAAGCTGTTCAAAAAACAGAAGAAAATGACTATGACCTAATTCTTATGGATGTTCAAATGCCAGAGATGGATGGTTTACAGGCGACCCGTATCATTAAGTCTAGCTTAAAAACCAAAAATAAAAACATTAAAATTATGGCTATGACAGCTTCTGTACTAAAACAGGAAATCAATAAATGCATGGATGCTGGTATGGATGATTACATCCCAAAACCTTTTGATCCAAATGAGCTATATGAAAAGATTATTGATTTGACTTTTGGTAAGGTGGAAGCTATTTAGTGTAGAAGTTGTTTTAAAATAGATAGATGATTTTTTAAATTGGAAAGGTATTGAATATCCAATATTGAATCATGAATATTGGGCAGTCATGATTCAATATTTTTCTACCTAAAAAGTTCTTTAAATCAAAGTCACGCGAACTTTTTTCTTTTTTAATTTATAGTTATTAACCATTTTGATGAGTTGAGTAACCTTTTTAGATTTCACCGCGGCGAAAGCACAATCTTGTTTAACTTCGATAATACCCAATTGATCCTTTTTTAGTTCTCCTTGTTTAAAAAATAAACCAGCTATATCTCCTTTCGAAATTTTATCCTTCCTTCCTCCTGAAATGAATAAGGTATTCCATTCTGAAACTTTCGGAATCGGTGCATCTTCTATTACCTCTGCTTCTAATGGAGGCATAAAATCTGGCAATTCTTCCTCTTCCCATTTCAAGACGTAAGCAGTTCCTTCACTATGCATTCTTGCTGTTCGGCCATTTCGATGCGTAAATTCCTCGTGTCGATGAGGTAAATGATAATGGATAATAAACTTTATCTCCGGTACATCAATTCCACGTGCCGCTAGATCTGTTGCGATTAATAATTGGTGCGTCCCATTCCGAAATTTAAGCAGCGCTCGTTCTCTATCAATTTGTTCTAGTCCACCATAATAACAACCATGAGGGATTTTACGCTCCGTCAAAAAATCACTGATCCGCTGGATAGAATCTTTATAATTACAAAAGATAATACCTGGCTGGTTTCCAAGATGACAAAGAGCTTTCCCAAGTGTTTCTAATTTATCCTTAAGGGGAGAAACGATAGACTTTATTTCTAGTTTATCAATTTTTTCATCTAAATAATCGATATACATCGGATTTTTCAAACCAACAAATTGAGGGATTTCTATACCATGAGTAGCCGATGTCAAAATTATTTTTTTAAACTCAGGCATCGCAGATAGAATTTCTTGCATCTCTTCTTCAAAACCTATCTCTAAAGATTTATCGAACTCATCTAATACTAAAGAGCTAATCATCGCCGTCGAAAAAGTCTTTTTTCTAATATGGTGAGCAATCCGTCCTGGCGTTCCAATCAGAATAGTCGGAATATGCTTTAAATCTATCTTGTCTTTGGACACTGTTCTCCCTCCATATACTGCATTGACTTTATATCCTGTGCCCATTTCTCTTGCTACCTGCTCTATCTGAATCGCCAACTCTCGGGAAGGAACGATAATCATAGATTGAACTTCAGTACTATCTCGATCCAACTCCGCTATAATTGGTAAGAGGAAGGCTAACGTTTTCCCTGTTCCTGTCGGTGATAGCAATACAATATTTGAGCAGGAATGAATAGCTAACTGAGCCTCTTCCTGCATTGGATTGAGCTGTTCTATGCTTAACTTCTTGAGAATTGATTCTTGACTTTTGACCTTTCTTAACATAGCACAAAGGTACAGTTAATTACTGAAGTCTTAAACATTCTACTTGAAGCAGTTAAAAAAAATTACACTATTTCAAATTTTACAATTGGCATTAATTTAAGAAGCTAGATAATTTCGTGGTCGAAAGAAAGAAAAGGTTTACTAAACTAAGCAAGATAAAATAGCTCCGCAAGTTTAGTAAACCGCCACCAAATGATTTCATTTAGAACTTATTTTAACATTGGGTACATAATTCTTTTCGCATATCATATTTTAATTATGTACCCAAATGACTATTTAACAGCCGTAAGGTTTAAGAACCGTCCATCATCGTATTCCCACATTTAATGTAAGTGAATCTCCGATCACCTCACCACTTGCTTCAGCATTGTCAAAACTGCGATCTAGCAAATACTTGTTTCCTGATTTCACAATAGAGACATTGCTCAGTTCTACATCATTACTAGAACTACTTGAATAGTCTATCAAAACATCTGCATGAACATCATCAATTTTGTTAATAACTATTTTGTCATTCGCACTAGGCGTTGATGCTCCTGCATGAGTCACATAGGTAAGCATTTGATAAGAGCCAACTATTTGAGAAGCTAAATCTGGATCAACTTCTTCAACAGTACAGCTTGATACATAGACGAGTGTGAATGCGAGGAAAAACAAAGTTTTAATTTTCATGATTAAATTAGAGTTTGAGGGTGAAAAAATAAAACCTGATCCATTTCAGGTTACTCTATTTTATACCATGAATTTTATTTTTATAATCGATTATTCCATTCTTTTTTCAACATGGCGTATTGAAATTCACTTCCTCATTTTCCATTAAAGAAAAATATTTTCTATAAAATGTCCTTCTTCTCTAAAACCAAGGCTTTTTAAAAGTGCAATCGCCGCTACATTTTCTGCATCTACGATTTCAACAATCCTATGGATATCTTTTTTATCAAATAAAAAGGTCATGATTCCAAGGAGCGCTTCTTTTCCAAATCCTTTTTGCTATTCCTTATGAGAGATGGTCATTCCTACCTCTGCAATTCTGGGATCTGTTTCCTGAAGTTTTATAGCGCAATCTCCTACTAATTGCTGTTTCGCCTGATCAATTATTCCATATTGTACCCAGGCTCCAGCTTCTCCAAATACTTTATCTTTCTGATCCGCTATAAACGACTTTGCTTCTTTAATATTCATTACATCAAAACCTTGATATAATATGGCGATTGCAAGAAAGATATTTTAGGTTTGTGTTATGGTGATCAGTCCTACGGACTGTGTGATTTGGTGATCGCTTCGCTTGTGGGTGGCCTTGCTTTCAGCATTCTTATAAAATTTGATATTCCATCTTCACTATACTCAAGATTTCAGTGAATCTTGCGATTGCCATGCTTGATATAATGCTACAATGGGATTAGATCTATAAATATGAAAATCGAGAAGATCTTCTGCTTTTAGGTTTCTTATCTTTAAGCGCTCGGTTTCTATTTTTATTTTTTCCACTTTAAATAGCTTGTTTTATTCTTCAGGGACAGAGAAGTTCTTCAAATTGTAATTCTTAAAAATAGTATATTTTTTCTATCATTTTTTAAGCTTCTCATTGATAAATTGTACTTTGCTTTATAATTACCATAAATCTTAAACCAACAGATAATTAGAACCTGTCCAAATTTTATTGTCGAAGGCGAAAGAGCTCAATTTAAGATTCTGAAGAAGCGTTTTTGTTTTTTCATAGCCTTAGCTATGGGAATACAAAAAGGTGAAATCAGGTTCTTAAAGTGTGATTTTGTAGCCCGATGAATAAACTTTGGATAGGTTCTCAAAATTTTGTGGGCTTCATGTCTTCTTAGAGGACATAGTGTCTTATACGCTCCAATATATCATTTTGAAAACGAATAACCATTATGCAAATAGCTATCGTTCTATTAGGGATTTCTATCCTTATTTTATTAATTGCTTATTTCAAACTCAACACTTTTCTCTCTTTTACATTAGTAGCACTTGGCTTAGGTATTGCGCTTGGCATTCCGATCAATGAAGTCAGTACAGCTATCAAAGATGGAATTGGAAAAACCTTAGGTTACCTCGTTATTATTCTCGGTTTTGGAGCCATGCTTGGTAAGCTGGTCGCCGATAGTGGTGCTGCCCAAAGGATAGCGGATACGCTGATTAGCGTCTTCCCCAATCGCTATGTACAATGGGCAGTTGTACTCACGGGGTTCATTGTAGGAATCCCAATGTTCTATTCAGTCGGTTTTGTAATCTTATTGCCTTTGGTTTTTACAGTAGCGGCGACCACCAGATTACCACTACTATATATTGGATTGCCCATGCTAGCTGCTTTAAGTGTAACACATGGCTATCTTCCTCCTCATCCTGCACCAAGCGCATTAGCAGTAGACTATGGTGCTGATATAGGCCTCACCTTGCTATATGGTTTGATCGTTGCTGTCCCTGCAATCATTTTAGGAGGGCCTATTTTTGCAAGCACACTCAAAAAATATAATCCAGTGCCACTAAAGTCTTTGTTCAATGACAAACGATTTACGGAAGAAGAAATGCCTAGCCTTGGAATAAGTATATTCACAGCATTACTTCCTGTTATCCTTTTAGCTGGTTCTGCAATATTGAAAATCATCATCGACCCGACGAGTGAGTATATTCCCGTAGTTGAGTTTATTGGAGATCCGGTTATTGCAATGGTTCTTACGATTGTAGTTGCTATTTTCACCTTAGGTATTAGTCGTGGAAAAAAAATGGCAGAAATTTCTAATTCTTTAATGTCTGCTGTCAAGGATATTGCAATGATTTTATTGATTATTGCCGGTGCGGGTGCTCTTAAAGAAATCTTGGTCGTTAGCAATGTTAGTGAATATATTGGTAGTCTTTTACAGGGATTGGATGTCTCTCCTTTGATTCTAGCATGGGGAATTGCCTCTTGTATTCGGTTTTGTGTAGGTTCTGCTACTGTAGCAGGATTGACGAGCGCGGGAATTGTTGCTCCTTTAATTCCACTCACCGGAGCAGACCCTAATTTAATGGTTTTAGCTACAGGTGCTGGAAGTTTGATGTTTTCACATATCAATGATTCTGGTTTCTGGCTATTCAAAGAATATTTTAATATGTCCGTAAAAGATACCTTAAAAACTTGGAGTGTAATGGAAATCATTGTTTCTGTTGCGGGTCTTTTAGGTGTTCTGGTTTTAAATCAATTTATATAAAAAACATCATCATGTCAGCAGATAATAATTTTGAAAAGTTAGGCCTTACTTTACCTCCTGCACCAAAACCTTTAGGTGTCTATCAACCTTTTTTAATAGTTGGAAATATGGTCTATGTCTCTGGTCACGGAACCGTACAAGAAGACGGAAGCCTTATTATCGGTCGCATAGGTCAAGACATGGATATTGAAGCAGGCAAAGAAGCTGCTCAACAGGTTGGACTCGCTATTATAGCTACCTTAAAACAAAACCTTGGGTCACTTGATAGAATAGAACGCGTAGTCAAAGTCTTGGGAATGGTCAATGCAACACTTGATTTCGAAAGACATCCATATGTCATTAATGGTTGCAGTGAATTATTTGCTTCGATCTGGGGGGAAGACAAGGGGGTGGGCGTCCGTAGTGCCGTAGGTATGGCTACCTTACCTGATAATATTCCTGTTGAAGTTGAAGCTCAGTTTTTACTAAAAGAAGTTGTTTAAAAATGAATTGATGGATAATTTGCATTCATTGATTCCTAAATACTTCAGCTATTTTAATTTACGTAGCTATGGCTATGTAAATTAAAATAAGCTTCGTCTTAGAAACCAAGCACTTACAACTCATCTCAGAACACATTCTTAAACAACTTCAAAGAGTAGACAATAAGAACCAAAAAACATCTTCAATATGAATAAATGGAATGATATAGATCTTTCGAATATTGATTCTCCTGCACTGATCATAGATAGAGAAATGGTTGACTACAATATCCAGCTAGCCATCCAATTCGTAGGTGGAGTAGATCGGTTGCGCCCCCATGTAAAAACGCATAAGCTTTTACAGGTTGCTAAAATGCAGGTTGCGGCTGGCATTTATAAATTCAAATGTGCAACGATAGCAGAAGCTGAAATGTTGGGCATGGCCGCAACGAAAGATGTTCTAATTGCTTATCCTGTACAAGGGCCAAAAATCAATCGGGTTTTAAGTTTGATAGAAAAATTCCCTAATACACAGTATAGTATTCTAATCGACAATATTGATACCGCTAAATTAGTCAATGAAGTTTTCAAAAATGCTGAGCGATCAATTGAGGTCTTTATTGATATTAATAATGGTCAGTATAGAACAGGAATCATTTCTGAAAATATCCATCCACTTATTAATGCATGCAAGGAGTTGGAGCAAATAAAAATCATTGGTTTGCATTGTTATGATGGTCATATACGTATGGCATCCTTGGAAGATCGAACAGCAGCATGTCGCCAGGCATTTGAGACTGTCCTATCTCTTAGACTTAGTTTAGAAAAAAGCTTACAACGCACATTAATTATTGTAGCGGGAGGAAGCCCTTCTTTTAGCATTCATGCCAAATACCATGATGTAGAATGCAGTCCCGGCACTTTTATTTTTTGGGATCAAAGATATGGCAATGATTATCAAGAACAGCAATTTAAAAAAGCAGCCGTAGTCGCAACGAGGGTAATTTCAAAACTAGATGCACATACTTATTGTCTTGACTTGGGGCATAAAAGTATCGCCAGTGAGTTTCCTTTTCCAAGGATTGAATTATTACATCCTGAAAAATTCACTCAGATTGGCCATAGTGAAGAACACCTTATTATTAAAAGTGAGACAGCTCATGTTCTAAAACCCGGTCAATTACTATTGGCTTATCCTTATCATATTTGTCCTACTGTTGCGCTTTATGATCATGTAAACGTGCTTAGTCAGGGAAGCATCATTGATCAGTGGGAAGTCATCGCTCGAAATCGAAAAATCACCATATGAGTTCAGCCCAGTTTATTATAGATGGTCATTTAGATCTCAGTATGAATGCAATGGAATGGAATCGGGATCTCCGCCAAACCATTGATCAAATTAGAAATCTGGAAAGTGGTCAAAATGACAAACCCGATCGGGGAAACTCAACCGTATCTTTTCCGTCCATGCGGGAAGGGAATATTGGCTTATGTTTTGCCACATTAATTGCGCGATATGCTAAACCAACACATCCACTTGGGGGCTGGCATTCTCCAGAACAAGCATGGGGAATGGTGCAAGCTCAATTGGCTTGGTATCAAGAGATGGAAAGGCAAGGCGAGATAAAAATGATCACAGATCAACAAGGTTTATCTAAACACCTGAATCATTGGGAGCATACAGAGGATTATCATAATATTGGCTTTATTCTAACACTCGAAGGTGCGGATTCGATTATCACTTTTGATCATTTACATTTGCTTTATGAAAAAGGTCTAAGAGCCATTGGCCCTGCTCATTATGGGCCCGGCACTTATGCATATGGAACAGATAGCGAAGGCAGCATTGGTATAAAAGGCAAACAACTGTTGAAAATCATGGACGAGCTAGGAATCGTTTTAGATGCTACTCATTTATGTGATACTAGTTTTTGGGAAGCAATAGATTGCTTTCAAGGTCCGATCTGGGCCAGCCATAGTAACTGTCGAACCCTAGTCAATCATAATCGCCAATTTTCTGATGAACAGATAAAGGTACTTATTGAGAGAGATGCTGTAATTGGTATGCCATTAGATGCTTGGATGATGGTTCCCAATTGGATCAGAGCCAAATCCCATCCTACGAATACAAAGGTCTTACTCGATCAAATGATCGACAATATGGATCATATTTGTCAAATCGCTGGCAATACAAATCATATCGCCATCGGTACTGATCTTGATGGAGGTTTTGGTAAAGAACAATGTCCTTCAGATATTGATACCATAGCAGACTTACAAAAACTTTCTGGCCTTTTAAGCAAAAGGGGCTATGCGCTGAATGATATTGAAGCCATTTTTAATAAAAACTGGTTGCGAAAGTTAGAGGAAGTTTTGAAATAAGGAATCTATGAAAAAGATATTAATCACTGGAGGTTGCAAATATTTTTACTCAAAGACGAAAGGCAAGAATCGACTGTCCCTAAGCCAGAGTAATCAGAAACGCTGACTCTTCTAGCCAAGCTGACCTTCGAATACATCTAATTTATATCCCCGATAGTACCGTTCCATTTTCATTCAAGAATTTCTCTGTTTTGGCATTTTCTACTTTCGTGATAAACTTATCCGCTTCATGCCGATCTCTCACTACTTTTGCAACCGTAAAGCAGGACGTTACACTAAATAAATAGGACATTGCTAAAAAACCTTTGATAGCAAAGTCTGCTTCTAAATATGCAAGACCCACAGCCATGCCTACAAAAGAGATCGCAAATGCAATCCATGCCATATTATAAAATGATTTCGTATTTCTGTTTTCATAAATGTACGCACTCATAATTTTTTATTTAATTGATTAGAAGATTATTGATCACTACTCAATAAGGGGTTTCCAAAAATAACTAGTAGCTATTTTCCTTTGTATTGCGTTCCAAAAGTGCCCAGCTTAAAACTTGATAAAGAATTTTATAGACAAATAAAGGCTTAGATTCGATGAATCCGTTTTAATAATTGGTAAGAAATAAAATCGTTGGGGTGAATATCATCTCCTTATAAAAAACTATAAGCCCAATAAATCAATAATAATTGAATAGGTAAACGAATCATTGTTCCAAGCATTCCTTTTTTCTTTTTCCTTGCTTTTTGAAAATGGTAAATATTAGCCGGAAAGACAGCAATAAGTAATGCAATAATACCCCATACGGCATAGACTCTGGTTGCAGAAAAGAAAAGCGCAATACCTAATACAATTTCAATGACACCTACTAAAATGTTCACCTTCTCCGGAGCAGGTACCCAAGTTGGGGTGATGCTTAAAAAAAATCTGGGTGATCTAAAATGGCTAATGCCCGCAGATATATAAAGCATCCCCATTAGAATCAGCGATATTAATTTTACTGTTGACATAGAAATCATTAATTTAAACAGACCCTTAATGCTCCGCTTTCAATCCACTCAAAAATGCAATAAGATCTCTAATTTCTTTTTTCTTTAAAATCGCTCCTACAGGTGGCATTGAAGAAGGGATGTTTTCTCGTTTGCTAATTTCATTTTTAGGTATTTCCTTAATATCTTCTTTGCCTATTTTTATTTTAATAGCACTTTCACTTTCCTCTTGAACAAGTCCAGCGACGGTAGTCCCATCTTTTAAATTTAATGAAACAACTTCATAGCCAAGTGATAATACAGCGCTTGGGTCGATTAAAGATTCTAGTATTTTTTCTTTTGACAAACGATCACCTACACCCGACAAAACAGGTCCGGCATTTCCTCCGTATTCAAAAATGGCATGACATCGGACACACTGAGCAGCTTCATGACGATAAAAAATATCCTGACCTTTATCTTTATTACCTCCAGCTAGGGTTTCAATAAACGCGGAAAGTTTTGATTCTTTTGATTTCGAATCTTGATATGTTTTTAATTGCTGAATCAATTTAGGATTCGCTTGGGTCTCTATTGCTTCAATGATATCCAATTGAATTTCAGGACTAGCATTTCCTTTAGATAATTGATCCAATGAACCTTCTAATATTGTCACAGCTTTATCTCCTTTAAACGTACCTAAAGCGCTTAGAACCGCTTGCTGTTCCAGATAAGTTCCTGCTTTTAATACCTTTTGAAAAAGCTGAACCGACTTGTTTTCATCAAGGCTTGAGTTTGGTAAAATCTCTAAAGCAGTAGATCGAACTTCATTATCTTTATCATTAATAGCCAGCTCTAAAGCTTGATCCAGATTACCTGCTTTGATTTTATCTAAAGCATATAGCGCAGCCTTCCGAACTTCTTTTGAATTGTTGTTTTTCACCAAATTAAATAAAGCATCCGCTGTATTTGGGATATTCAATTTTGCAATGGCTTTTGAAGTGGCAACTTGAATATCAGGATTTCTTTCTTTTAATAAATTAAGTACTAGACCCTGAAGTGCAGCCTTTACTGGCGCTTCATCTCTAGTCACTTCTCCACGATAACGGCCATCTACCCGGTCGAGCGGAGAAGGCTTTGCCCAAGTACCCAAAGCAGCAATTGCTTCAGCTCTCATAGCAGTTGGAGCCGTTTTTTTATTAATATAGTCAAGAAGGTTTTTTAGATTATCTGCTTGTCCAACTCTAAGGTTAGCATTAATTGCTCTCCGAATCAAAGCTTCATTTTTAAACCGGTTTTCTTTTAAAATATTTGCCAAATCAGGCAAAGCCGCTTCAATAGAAAAATCGTCATTAATACCCCGAGCTGCTTCCGTAACGATGTACTCCTCTTTATCCTCAAGGAATTTTGAAATACCTTTGCTCTTCATTCGACGCAATGCCACTACTGCAGCAGTACGAAGTGCTTTAGATTCGTGACTATGTAATGCCACGAGTGGTGCTTCTTCATTTATCCTCGCCAAGGCAATCATCCCAGCATGTCTAAGCCAAGCATCCTCATCATTATTTGCTAAAAGTACATCGAGGACTGCTTGCAAGGCTTCTTTATATTCCATTCGCCCTATTGCTTCTACAGCATGCATTTGAATACGTAAGGAAGGATTTTTTAACAAAGGCAACATAGCCTTCCCTGCTTCCTTATACTTTACATCTCCGAGCATCTTGGCAGCTTGAGTCATCACCTCTGCATCCTCATCTTCCAAAAAGGGAATTAGGGCAGCTGCATATTGTATATCCTGAGTTCGAGCCATTTGAGCAATGCCCCATAGACTATGAATTCGAGCCAATTGATTGGTTTTACCTTTGGCAGTATTTAGAAATATGTTTATTCCTTTTTCACCCCGTTTTACTAATTCAAACTGAGCTTTACGTCTAATGCGCATATCTTGATGTCCCAAGAAGTTTCCTAATTCCAATTCCGTTTTTTTAGTAAAGTCGGTTCCTATGAGTTGTTTCACTTCTTTTCGAATCATAGAATTAGCTTCCTCAGGAACATCTAATTTCCAGATCCTCCCTTCATTTTTCACGCCCCAACCATCTATCCAATCTCCAAAATATAAAGCGCCATCCGGGCCAAAATCCAATCCAGTTGGCAAGAGTCCTTTCGCTACTTCTATTGTTGTATCCAATTCGAATGAAGCCCCTTTTGGTTTTAAAGTAAAAGCGTGAATCGGAGAGCTAGCAGGAGTCCCTCTAAACTCCGCTATAAAAAAATGGTTATACCATGCTTCACTCAAAGCAGTACCAGGATTGTAGACCATCCCAGTTGGACCATTCACATAATTTTGAATAGGAGGTAAAAAATAAGCTGCCTGTCCATCCCAACGAGGTATACTCATCTTTTCATCCATCCAGACTTTATAATTATTATTGTCAGGATCAGTATATTTTCCGAATTGCCAATTAATGCGCCAACCAGTTTCTGAACCATTGATTAAGTAAACTAGTCTTTCTCGTTCTCCTCGATGATCACCATCATTATCTTCTGAAATGAGGTTTCCATAGTGATCAAATACAAATTCATGGGTATTTCTCAATCCTGCGGAATATACTTCAAAATTACTCCCATCAGGGTCAGCGCGAACAATGGTCCCTTGATTCGGATACTTCCACCGCTTTCCGGTTTTGTCCACAACGTTTGTCCCTATATCTCCTGTCCCCCACCAAATCCGGCCTTGTGGTCCTACAGTCACTCCAGACATCCCATGTGCACCAAATGCAATATGAATAGTATAACCATGACTGATAGATTCTTTTATATTCGCAATACCATCCCCATCGGTATCTTCGATTTTCCATAAATCTGGTCCAACAGAAAGGAATACTTTACCATCAAAATATTCGACGCCATTCGCGAGGTCTGTAATCTCTTCATGAAAGTCTTCGATATACAAATGAGAACGATCAGCCAAACCATCTTTATCACTATCCGCAACCAGCCACACCTGTTCTTTTTCAACCGTCAAATCACGCCAGTCTAGCGTCCCATCTTCATTAAGATCTTTTAGAAATTTCTCTCCTTCCTCATTCTGTTCTGAAAAAGTCTTTTTAAGAAAAGCTCTACGATCTTCGACCGTTTGAAAAGAAATAGAAGCGGTCATCCAGTTTCGATGTCCCCTGATATCAAATTCAGAATTTTCTAATCGTGTAGCGAGTGTGTAATAGATTCGCCCTTGTTCATCTACACTGATTGCAATTGGATCATTGACTAATGTATCGGCTGCCCAGAGAGACAATTCTAAACCATCTGCAATTTCAGCATTGACTTCTTTTCTAATTTTAGAAGCCATATCTGTTGCCAAACCTTGAGAAATTTGAATGACTTTTTTAGGATAAGTCGATCTTGTCTCTTGCGCTTCTTTTTTACAGGAAGAAAATAGAATTGCAAAAAATAAACTATAGAATAATATTTGACTTAGGTATTTCATCCTTCTATTAAATATGAAAATGATTTGAAATAATGCTCTACTCTAAGAGTCTATTTAAAAATTAATACTGACAAGAAGTGTTATCTGCTTTAACAAAATAAGATTTGTAATTTTTAGCTTTTTTATCCATACAGCCACAAAGATTCAATAAGGAAATAGATTTAAAATCAATAGGAGCTGTCTCTGCCTGAATAGAAATATATCCATCTTTAATTGGCGTACCATTTTCAGGTATTGAGCCCAAATCGCCACTTACATTTCTACTATCAGCGGTAGGATGAGAATACTCCATCACGACTTCTCCTTCCATAATATGTTGGATAAGAGAATCTCCTAATACCAAAACTTCCGCTGTCACCCATTGGTCGCCATGATAAGTCTTGGAAGTAGAATTGACACAATGCGGCGTAAACAAAGTATCTCCCATTACGACATTCGTCCCTGGTGTACAGAGGTTAGCCGTTGGGCGTTCATCTGTTCCATTACCTCCCAGAAGCTGCATCTCCAAGCACATTGGAAAATCTTGAGGTACGCCCATACTCTCGGGAGATTGGCAATGCAGCATCAAGCCATTATTCCTGACTGCCCAGTCTGGTCCATTAGGCATTTGCGTTCCAACGAAACGATATGTCGCTTTTAAGCGATAGTGAGAAAATTTATCTTTATAAAATAGATGGCCAAAATTTGCTTTAAAAGTATCGTTTGGTTCATAGCGTACACTCAACAAGCTGTCTTTAAAAACAAAACGATTTTTATAATTGTCCCCTAGTTTGAATCCTGCAAATTTAGGCGTCCAATCAGCCATATCACTCCCATCAAAAAGAGCCGTCCATTCTTCTGTTGTGGTATCTACTGATGCTTCTTCACTTTGACAAGCGTATAAAAAGAATAAAGCGAAAGTTGAAATTAAAAAAACAATGGACTTTGAGAATTGCTTAGAAGAATAGTTTTTCATTTTATTTTGATTGATTTGTTTTGCAGGTGATATTCTATGAATTTATTCTAAAGATAATTCAAATTCTGTGAATTCAATTAAGGGACGCGGAATAAATAAGTTTCTTATTTATAGCCTGTTTAAAAGTTATTAACTGAATTGCAAAACGTCTTTTCGCTTAAAAAAAATAACCAGACTCTCTTAATCGAAAAAAGTTTTATCTACTTCCTTGGTATGATCCGACCAAATTCTAATACTATCCACCATACCACTATCATCAAATGATCCAAACCCGATTGAGCCTATTCCAAAGGTTGTATCAATTGCCTCCATAATTGGATTTTCCATATCATCAAAAAACAACTGAATGATTCCGGTTTCAATATTCCGAATCAATCGGATTTTATGCCATACTCCTTTTTTCCAATTTTGCCCATTATTCGTCTTGCTGGAAATTTTAGTGCGTGGGGTTTTATTTACAATAAAAACTTGATTAGCATGATCATCTGTCATCCGGCTGATATGCGTATAGTAAAATTGTGATGGATTTTGAAAACCAAAAAACAAGCACATATCTTGATGACTATATGTTTCACCAGTTTGCTGCAATTTGGCTTCTAATATAAAACTCCCAAATTGTTTTCCCTTAATTAATGCTATTGATAAGGGTGATCGAACGGGAGGTTCATAGTCTGCTTTACCTGTGCATTCCAGTGCCCCAGATTCATGATGCTGCCATACTTTTGAATCTGTAAATTCAAATGACCTCACTGATTTTTCATCATCGAAATATTGTTCATAAATCAATGGCATTGTAGAAAGTGCTTTTTGAGGAGATTTACAATTCCAATTTACAATTAGTATACATCCAATAATGATTACGAAATATTTTTTCATTTTTAAGTTTTTAATTAAACTGACCGAAATGCCAAAGTACTCCAGAGGGATCATGAAGAAAACACTCTCTTCCCCATTCAAGTGTCTGGATTGGTTTTAGCCTTACTTGCTTAAATCTTTTATGGAGTTCTTTAGCCTTTAAATCCTTATAACATTCATCAACATTGTCTACTTCCAAAAATATCATTAAATTATCTACCCAATCTTTTAAGTAGTAATCTTGTAGGTAAAATCCTAATTCTTCATTAATTTTAAAGAGAGACATTTTTTCGGAAATCACTATTTCCTGATAACCTAATGCAATATAGAAAGATCGAGATTCTTCATAATCTTTTGCTCCAATAAAAGACCTTATTGTTTTTGCCTTATAGTTCATATTAAGTAGTTGGACTAAATGATATATAATCTATTTAATAGAAGTTGTCCGTAAGATACAAAGCATTGATTCGTAAGAATAATATTTTTTAATTACTTTGCACAAGTATCTGTCTAAACATGATATTTAGTGCACTGTACTTAATGAAGTTGTTTTAATTTTAAAGAAATTTTATAAAAAACCATGAAAGTATGTATTGCTGAAAAACCCAGTGTTGCCCGTGAGATTGCCAGTATTCTTGGGGCTAAGTCGAGACATGACGGTTATTTCGAAGGCAATGGATATGCAGTCACCTGGACTTTTGGTCACTTCTGTACTTTAAAGTCTCCTGAAGAGTATCAAGCTCATTGGAAAAAATGGGATCTCAATGGATTACCCATGCTCCCAGATAAGTTCGAAACCAAATTGATTACAAATAAAGGGGTAAAAAAACAGTTTGGTATCATTAAAAAATTGCTTAAAAGTTCAAAACTGGTTATCAACTGTGGAGATGCTGGACAAGAAGGAGAACTTATCCAAAGATGGGTTTTAAAAGAAGCCGGATATAAAGGAAAAGTCTTACGTCTATGGATTTCGTCCCTTACGTCGCAAGCGATCAAAGATGGTTTTCAAAACCTTAAAAATGCTACTGATTTTGACAATCTTTATTATGCAGGTAGCGCTCGGGCTATTGGTGATTGGTTGTTGGGTATGAATGCCACTCGTTTGTATACGCTCAAGTACGGCGGATTCAAGCAATTGCTGTCCATTGGTCGGGTACAAACGCCTACCCTCGCAATGATTGTTGATCGTCACCATGAAATTAAAAATTTCAAACCCGAGCCATATTGGGAATTACACACCATGTATCGGGAAGTAGATTTTCATTATGAGAAAGGCCGATTTGAAAAAAAAGAAGAAGGAGAAAAATTATTAACTCATATTACAGGGAAACCTTTCGTCATTATATCTTTTACTAAAAAGAAAGGCAAAGAATACCCACCTCGACTTTTTGATTTGACAAGTCTTCAAGTTCATTGTAATAAACGCTTTGCTTACTCTGCAAGTCAGACACTACAATTAGTTCAATCACTTTATGAGAAAAAAGTCGTCACCTACCCAAGAGTTGACACGACTTACCTACCCAATGATGTTTACCCTAAAGTACCCGGTATACTTAAACAATTGACGAATTATAGTCAATTTACCGCTTCATTACTTGGTCAACAAATTCGAAAATCTGCTAAAGTCTTCAATGACAAAAAAGTAACTGATCATCATGCTATTATTCCTACAGGAGTAGAGATGACATTGCCTCAAAATGAACAAAATGTTTATGATGCCATCACTCGAAGATTTATAGCGGCATTCTATCCGGATTGCCTGGTCTCCAATAATACGGTCATTGGTGAAGTAGATGGCATTAGATTTAAAGCTACAGGAAAAGAAATTTTGGAAGCAGGTTGGCGAATACTTTTTCCAAAATCAAAAAAGAGAAGAAATCAAGATTCGGAAGAAGGAGATCACAAAAATGAAGAAAAATTATTACCCAATTTCGTCCAAGGAGAAACTGGCCCTCATGAACCTATTTTAAAAGAAAAGATAACTCAAGCTCCAAAGCATTATACTGAAGCGACTTTACTCCGAGGTATGGAAACAGCAGGTAAAAAAGTAGATAATGAAGAGCTTCGAGAGCTTATGAAAGCTAATGGGATTGGACGACCAAGTACGCGTGCCAATATCATAGAGACCTTATTTAAAAGACAATATATATTAAAAAATAAAAAGCAAATACTAGCCACAGAGACTGGTGTCCAATTGATTGATACGATCCAAAACAAACTACTTAAATCTGCAGAATTGACAGGCCATTGGGAAAAGAACTTGCGAGAGATTGAGCAAGGTAGTCATTCTCCAAAACAGTTTATCATTGAAATGAAAGAGATGGTCAGTCAATTAGTAGAAGAGGTTCGCTTAGAAAAAGCAATTAAGAAAATCACAGCTCCTGTTTCTGCTTTTGGTACATCAAAAAAGAAAAGAACCACAAATAAAACAAATACGCTTCCGGCAAGCACTATTTTAAAAGAACAGACATGTCCTAAATGTCGACAAGGAAAAATGCTCAAAGGAAAAACAGCCTATGGCTGCAGTCGCTATAAAGAAGCTTGTGATTTTCTACTACCCTTTAAATTTAAGAGCAAGAAGATTCCAGAAAAACAATTACTTCGTTTGTTTAAATTGGGAAGCACCATCAACTTAAAAGGTTTTAAAATCGATGGTCAATCAAAGGAAGGTTTGCTTCGTTTTAATAATCAACAAGCTTTAATTTTTGAAGAGAAAAAAACAGTTTCAAAACAGCCAAAAGCAACAAGCAAAAAAGCAAATCTAAAGAACGACACGCCTACCTGTCCTAAATGTGGCATCGGTAAAATTATAAAAGGCAAGACCGCTTATGGTTGTAGTAATTGGCAAACAGGCTGTAGTTTTCGATTTTCATTTGATGAGGTATTTAAACAGGCAAATGGTAAAAAACTCAGCAAGGACTTGGTTTGGGAGATATTGCGTGGGAAGAACCTGTGATTGCTTCGTTTGTGATTGACTTTCGGTCTTGTGATGTAGTGATCAGTCCTAGGGACTATGTGATTTAGTGATCGCTTCGCTTGTGAGTCGTTTTGCTTTCAGCATTCTTATAAAAATTTGATATTTCATCTCCATTATACTTAAGTTTTCAGTGAATATTGCGATTGCCATGGGTGATCAGCCCTGTCAGATTCCGGCAGTCAAGTAATTCTTTTAGCTTAAAAGAACTGCTTACCTAGATCCAACAAACATTATCGAATCTCCAATTTTATAAAAATCGTGTGAAGAGAATTGTTGACTGTCTTTTACTTCACCAATTTGAGGAAGGACAATTCCTTGTTTACCAGAACCAAAAATTATTGGTGACAAATGCAATTGTAGGATATCAATAGCATTATCCATTAAAAAATTAGAAGTCGTCCTCGCGCCTCCTTCGATATATATACTATAAATGCCATTTTCAAAAAGTACTTTTAATAAATCAAGACCATTAATGTGGCAATTATCTGAAGGAATGCGAAGGTATCGGACTTGCTTGGACTCATAATTCGTCTTATTACTCACTACTAAAATTGGATCTGCACAACAAGCCATTAAGCTACTTAAATCAAGCGCCGAAGATCCGATTATTATTCGCAAAGGATTATCCCCTTCTACCCTTCTCACTGTCAATTGAGGTTTGTCAGCTTGCACTGTATTACTTCCAACAATTATTCCTTCACATAGCGCTCGCATTCTATGTGCATGAATAAGATTTTCATCATTTCCTATCCATCGGGAATCTCCTTTATGAGTAGCAATTTTCCCATCCAGAGATTGAGCAAAATGAGCAACCGCAATGCAACGTTTTAGTTGTTTTGATCGATAAGCAAGAAAACAATAGGGCAGGTATATTTTTAAGAATTGAACTTCTTCATTAGATAAAGAGTCCCCATTTTGAAATTCCAATTCAATAAAATCATGCAATTGAAAAACAGTAGCAGAAGTAGTCAGTTTAATTTCTTTATTTATAATTATAAAGCAACCAAACGCTTCATCTTTTTTTGGGATTTCATTAAGAAGGCTTTGACTTTTTGACAGAAAAACAAAGGATAGATCATTAGAAAAATCACGAATCTTTTTCTTAAGTTCTAGAAGGCTTTTCCATAGTAGTTGATCTTTCATTAGGAATATTATGCTTGAGATTTTTAACCTTTCCCATTACTATTAAAAAGGTGTCCCATCAATTCCTCTTTAGTTTTTAGATAAGCTTTATTTTCCTGTTTTGGGGGGATCACAATAGGTACTCGACTGACAACTTCAATACTAGATTTCTCAATTGCTTCTATTTTTAAAGGATTATTTGTGATCAAATGAATAGAAGGAATGTCAAGATCCTGCATGATTTCAACTGCGATTCCATATTGACGGCTATCTACTTCTAATCCAAGGTGAACATTGGCATCAGCAGTATTGAGTCCTTTATCCTGAAGATTATAAGCTTTAAGTTTATTGATCAATCCTATGCCACGGCCTTCTTGTCGAAGATAAAGTACAACGCCCTTTTCTTTAGCCACCATCTGCATAGCATTATCCAGTTGCTCTCCACAATCACATCGATGAGAACCAAAGAGGTCTCCAGTAAGACACTCAGAGTGAATTCGAAGGTATATAGGCTTAGACGTATCTATTTGAGGGTGAACCAGCGCCAAATGGGGCATTCGTTCATTCAACTCATCAGAGTAAGCTACCATATTAAAAACGCCCCATCTTGTCGGGATTCCCGCTTCTACTTGCTTTTTCATATTACAAAAATAAGAAAATTAAAAGATCATTGAGTAATATCTGAATTCGTATATCCATACACCATTTATACAAATTCATTTGTTATTACAATTACTATACGAAGTAAGACAGATGTTTGTCGAGGGAATAACAATATTTTTTATGAAGTTGTTTAGTAAACCGCCTAAAGTTATTTTCTGAGTGGGTTTACTAAACTTACTTGGTTGTCTGCTTGGTTAGTTTAGTAAACCATCTACGCTTCCTTCCCTTACACAAACATTTGCTGCAACAAGCCTCTTTTAAGTACAGTTTTTGCATCGGAATCTTAAGCATTAGCGATTAGTTCTTTGACAATTCAGGATAAACAATTAACTTCTGATATTCGAAAATAGGAATCAGATGAAAAATTTTCATAAAGTAGGAGTAGACTATAAAGGACAATGGCGTTTTTTCTATGTCTACCACAAAAATCATAGAATCAATAAATATAAAAATAAACAAAGACTGGTTATAGCCTTCAAGAATGAAGACTTATCAGGCACTCCTTATTTTGTGATTACCAATCGAACCGATTGGCATCCGAGTTTAATACTCCGATTACGACGCCAGAGGTGGCCCATTGAAACGTATCACCAAGAGTCGAAGGCTGAGGGACTAGACAAGTATCAAGTTAGGAAATTTAAAGGTATACAAACACATATTGCCTTAGTTGTCCTAACCTACTCGATGCTACAATGTGTAATCCACGCCCCGGAACTATTGTCCAATATTCAAAAGCGTCTTCAAATCAAGACGGACCGCACGCTACCTTTTTTACGTAGTTTGATGCAAGCTGAAGCTATGGTCTTGCTCGTCGAATATATCTTTGCTAAAGTCAAGCAAGGAGATTCCTTGGAGCAGATCTTGGATTCCATGGCTCAGGTTGTTGCCTACACTTAGGCGAGCAAAACACATGAGTACATTAATTTGGATTCCTCAACCTATAATGGGTTGAATGGAAGTGGATTTGGTTATCCTAGATTGTCAAAGAACTTTGGACTATATGCCCTGATTTAATAGATTTTTTTTAACAAAACCTCTTGAATAATAGCCGCAAGTCGCTAATATCTGGAGGTACTAAAGTCATACTAAGGCTTAATTCTGGCATAAATATCACCCGAAAAAGCATTCTTTTTTTTATACGCTTCAATATTCTTAGATAATTGCTCTACATTCTCCCATTTCTCCATTTCAAAAGATAAGCTTTCACCAAAAGACCAATTATACTCATAGTCTCCCAGTTGATTCAAAAGCTTTAGACAAGCCTCTGTCCGAATGGGCGTCCAATTAAAAAACTCGAATGAAATAATTGGAATTGGGACAGACAAGCCTTTAAGGACTGCTTCTTCAAAGTCTTCGACATCTATTTTACAAAAAGTTGGTCTGCCGTATTGCTCAATTAACTGGTCGAGTGTCGTTACCTCTACTTCTATCTCTTCGTTCCACTGAACTTCAAAATTACTCTTTTCATTGAGGGCTTTTCTCCAATTCTGATCTGATAATGAACTTACTGTTGGAGCATTTTGACTCAGATACATTGGTAGTTTTCCATTTTTTGCACCAACCGCTTTTGATTCAATTGTCCAATCTGGATATTTATCAAACTTTTTCTGTAAAAACTGTATACATATTGGCTGTGGTTCAACAGCTATGACTTTTGCTCCTAAATCAAGCCAGGCTTTTGAACGATTGCCTAAATGAGCTCCAATATCAAAACATAAATCTCCGGGTTGAATAAACTGACTATAAAAACGTCTTAGCCTTTTTTGATTAAAAGGTTTCCAATAATAAATAAGTAAGGAGCGCCATAGACCAAGTCGAGCCTTCCAATTCATTCTTTTTCTAATTTATTAATAGTATTTCTTACCACTAATAATACAAGGATAGTAGCAATCAGACTAGAAATTGGGTATGCGGCAAAAATACCGATTTCGCCCCAAATATTATTTCCCAATGAAGCCATTGGTAAGTAGAGGACAAATAGATGACCAAAGGTAATTACTGCTGCTATAATTGGTCGATTGAGTGTATCCAATACAGCATTCCCTATAAAGAATATTCCATTTAGAAAATAACCTACAGGAACAATCATTAAATATAAAGCCAAGGATTTGACAACTTCTTGATCCTCCGTAAAAATAGCACCTATATTATAACGCAGTAAAAAAATCACTATAGCTGATAATAAACCATAGATAATTGAAAATCGTAAGCTAATTTTTATACAATCTTTAATTCTTTGAAAATGCCCTGCACCAAAGTTTTGACCAACAAACGGTGCGACGACTATGGATAATGCCATCATAAAAAGTAGTACCAATAGATCTACTCGATAGCCAATACCATAAGCCGCTACCGCAGCATTACCCCACATTGCCAACATCGCAGTGATCACCCCATTAGCAAAAGGAAGCATCGTTTTACTGAACGTAACGGGTACGGCTACCTTTATTATTTCATCCCATCTAAATATCAGAAAAGAGGGTCTAAATTTTATATATCTAACAACCAAAATTAATGAAACCAATAGACCTACACCAATCGAAATCATCGTCGCAATAGCAGCTCCATTCAACCCAAAAGCAGGAATACCCATCCATCCAAAAATCATTATAGGATCTAGTATAAGATTGAGAAGGACTACTGTGGCCATAATGATAGTAGGTCGCTTGACCTCTCCAAATGCACGCATAACATTGGTGCAAGCCACCATCAATGAAAGTAGAATAAAAGCAAAGTACATGTAAAACATATAAGGCCGGAGTAAATCGATTAATTCTTGCTCAGCCCTCAAATAGGTAAAGATGGAATCATTATAAAATAATCCCATAGCAAAAACAACTATCCCTATTACCACTGAAAGGTAAAGTCCAGCAGAACTTACTCGATTAATATTTTTTACATCATTATTCCCCACCAATTTAGAAACAACAATCATCAATGCCGCTCCTACACTCAATAACAAATTGATACAAAACAATAATATTGGCGCAGCAAAACTAACTGCGATTAATTCTCTATTTCCAATTTTTCCAATAAAATATAAATCAATTAAGGCTAAAGAAGATAAAGCCACCAATCCTACAAAGATGGTCAATGTATGTTTGAGTAAATAGCTGGTAATATTTCCTTTTAATATGAGTTCGACGTTATTCATGCGAGCGCAAAGGTAGGCTTACCTTTGATAATAAAGAAGAAAATTTGATCTTCATTCCTATCCTTAATCATAAGAAAAGTTTACCAGTGACTTTGTGAGATAGTGATCGTTTTTTGGGATAGGAGCTTGTGCTGGTATTCTATCCAATTACTAATTTATAAATCAAGTTCAGTTTGTATCTTTTTGGGAAGTGAAGCGACTACTATTTGATAAGCATGATCAATCATAACTTTAAATTCTTCATCAGGCAAAGAGCCATCCATAAAAACAGAATTCCAGTGTTTCTTACTTTGGTGCCAGCCAGCTTGAACGGCATCGTACTGTTCTCGCAGTTCTAAAGCTTTCTCAGGTTCACATTTACAGTTGACAAAAGTAAAGGCTGGCTTCAACTCATCTTCCATTTTAAACATTTCTACAAAAGTCCAGCAAAATGCTTTGCCACCTACTTTGAACCAGGCAGCCATATCACCAAAAGGGTAAGTTTCTTCCACGCCTTTTTTAGAAAGACAATAAACTTTAAATTCTTCAAAGGTCATGGCTCAAATATAGTAAAGATTATAATCGCAATCAATAGTTCATTTCGAAAATTCAACATTCCATAGTATTGCTTAATTAAACCCCCATCGCCTCAGAAAGAAAATTACTCATAGGAAGTGCTGCTTTATAATGATCCATTACGATCTTGGGAAGTTTAGGGTCAAGAATCACTTCATTAGAAAGATTTGCAACATAATAGAATTGTTTATTAGCAATCAATGGTTGCTCTTCTAATGCTTCTTGAAACTCTTTAGGTATTCTTTTATTTTGTTCTCCTTGTATAGCCCCAAATTTATTAATAAATGATTTTGCCTTAGTCAATTTTTTAAATCCAGATAAATCTGAAGCTATAGCTTCTCGAATACCTTGTAGTTGATTCTTATCAGGTTTATACGCACCGCTATATATTCCAAACTCTTTGTGATTCGCTTGGATATAAATCCCTGGCGTTGACATATCTTTTCTTCCTCCTTTAGAGATAATTGCAGAAACTTGTACTTTATAAGGAGATTTATCTTTACTAAAACGAACATCTCGATGAATTCTAAAAATGGCATCTTTTGGAGTAATCACTATAGTCGCATCAATTGCCTGCATTTTATCAATCATCACTTCGATAAAATCGAAAAAAGGAGTTTTCACATGCTCTTCATAGCGTTTTTTATTTGCATGAAACCACTCGCGATCATTATTTTTTTCTAAATCTTTAAAAAACTTAATAAATTCCTTTGTGAAGTATTGCATAATTATTTTTTATTAATTCCTTGTCTCTAAAAAACAGTAACACTAATGTATATTTTTGTTTTTATTTTTTAAACTTGTATACTACTTATTTTGAAATTGTTCAAAATAGCGCATTCTATTATGAAAAAAATAACTGTACTCGGTTGCGGCGTAATTGGACTCACTACTGCTATTACATTAGAACGTGCTGGATATGATCCTAAACATTTCTTCTATATTATACCAAGACGAGATTGTGTTGTTCTTGGAGGTTCTGCGGAACCTCATAATTATAATCTTCAAATTGATGATGCACTCACTCAAGCCATATTTGATAGAACCCAAAAAGTCGATCCAAAAATAAAAAAGTCGAATTTGGTAAAAGTAGAAACAGGACTGCGACCTTATCGCTCTGAGATACGCTTAGAAAAAGCTCAAAATAGAAATATTATCCACAATTACGGACATGGCGGTAGCGGCTTTACTGTATCCTGGGGATGTGCTCAAAAAGTACTGGAAATCATTGAAGTATTAAAAAGTAAAGCATAAAAAATAGGGAACTTATCTATCCTGCTTCCTGTTATCTTGTTTTCCTATGACCTACCTAACCAACGAAACAAAAAGAGCATGCGTCACGCTTTACAAGGAATACTAGAATTATATATAAATTCTTTTAAAGGATTATCGAAAGACATTTGGTTATTGGCCTTGATGACACTCATCAACCGTTGTGGAACAATGATCATTATTTTTATGACGATCTACCTTACCGAAGAATTGAATTGGACACTTACCGAAGCTGGAATAGCCATGAGTATCTTTGGATTAGGTTCTGTAATAGGTTCCTTCTTAGGAGGGTGGTTGACAGACAAAGTTGGTTATTATCCCACTATGTTTTGGTCTTTATTTATAGGAGGTCTCTCCTTTTTTGTGCTAATGCAAATGGAATCTTTCGTTTCTTATTGTATTACGGTACTGGTAGTCAGTGCAATCAATGATACCTTTCGCCCAGCAAGTATGGCATCTATTAGTGCTTATGCAAAGCCAGAATTTCATAATCGGTCATTATCGCTAATTCGATTAGCTATCAATCTTGGTTTTGCTATTGGTGTAGGTGCAGCAGGATTGATTTCTCAATATTTTGGTTTTGATATGCTGTTTGTTATTGATGGTGTGACCTGTATTTTAGCTGCAGTATTTTTAAAATTGGTGATGACCGAAAAATTAGAGCAAACTAAAAAACCAGAAGAAAAGATTGAACGCAAAGCTGGCGAATCAGCCTATCAAGATGCCCTTTATATTTTCTTTTCTTTTTTCATCCTTTTAAATGCCATTGTTTTCATGCAATTGTGGAATACTGTACCTGTTTATTTTACAGATATTCTAAATATAAGTAAGGATGACTATGGATGGATTATGCTTGCTAATGGGCTATTGATATTTGCCTTTGAAATGCCTATTGTTTATGTTTTTGAAAAAAGATATAAACAAATGACTTTAGTTTTGATAGGTACTTTCATGATTATGTTTGGTTTTTTGATTTACAACCTTACAACTATTTGGCAAATAGCTATTTTTATTTCAATTATAATGGTTAGTTTCGGAGAAATTATTGCTTTCCCTTTTAGTAATGCATTTGCATTAAGTCGTTCCAAGCCTGGCCGTCGAGGGGAATATATGGGCTTATATACAATGAGTTGGTCAATAGCCATGATCATAGGCCCAATATTAGGAATGCGTATTGCTGAGGTATATGGATTTACGGTACTTTGGTATGTTATTTCTGGGATAGGTGCTTTTGCTTGTATCGGATTTTATTTAGTTAGGCATTTACTTAAAAGCGAGGCGTCATCAATAGATCCTAATATCTCCAAAAATAATAAAGAGCATGAAAAACTAGAAGGTGAAACTGTTCTAGATGATGCTTTTATTGAATAAAAGATAGTAAATTGTTCAATATTTAATTAATTATTTAAAATCACTCATTTGTTTTTAACATTCTTCCATAGCTTAAGAGAACATGGCATACCTGTAAGTTTGCATGAGTACCTTAATTTACTTCAGGCATTAAAAGAAGAAGTTATTGATTACGATATTGAAGCCTTTTATGCTTTATGTAAAACAATAATGGTTAAAAAGGAAGCGCAACTAGATCGCTTTGATAAAGTCTTTGGTGCACATTTCAAAGGAATTGAAATGATTAGTGATGATTTATTGGATATGAAGATTCCTAAGGATTGGCTTGAAAATATGCTTTCTAAGTACTTAAGTGATGAGGAAAAAGAAAAAATCAAAAAACTAGGTGGACTTGATGCGCTCATGGAACGGTTCAGGGAGTTAATGGAAGAACAAAAAGAAAAACATAAAGGGGGAAGTAAATGGATTGGCAGCGGAGGAACTTCTCCTTTTGGATCTGGAGGGTATCATCCTGAAGGATTTCGAATGGGGCCAAATTCAGCAGGGAATCGCTCAGCAATCAAAGTTTGGCAAAAACGGGAATTTAAAAACCTCGATGGAGATGTAGAATTAAATACCCGGAATATGAAATTATTACTCAAGCGTCTCCGACATTTGACTAGAGAAGGTTTAGCAACAGAACTCGATTTGGATGATACGATTAATAAGACATCCAAGAATGCAGGCATGTTAGATATTTCTTTAGTACCTTCTAAACAAAACCGGGTAAAAGTCCTGCTACTCATGGACATTGGTGGCTCAATGGATGATCATATAGAATTGTGTGCCCAACTTTTTTCAGCTGCCAAACATGAATTTAAACATTTGGAATATTATTATTTTCACAACTGTTTATACGAATCAGTCTGGAAGGATAATAATCGCCGATTTCAACAAAGGATTCCCTCCCTTGAATTAATTCATAAATACAATCAAGACTACAAACTCATCTTTGTAGGAGATGCAGCAATGTCACCTTACGAAATATTTTATAAAGGTGGCAGTGTCGAACATTACAACGATGAAGCAGGCATTGTCTGGCTTCGTAGAATGAAGGCACACTTTTCTAATATGATATGGATTAATCCTAACCCCGAATACAGTTGGTCATATTACGAGTCAACCAGTGTTCTCAGAGAATACACTGAAAATCGTATGTTTCCAATGACAGTCGATGGGTTACGAATGGGGATAAAATGTTTGAAAAATAAGAATCTAAAATACAATAACGAGGCGTGGGGTAAGGGGTAATAATTGATTTTAAAAAAATACTCCAATTATTATTTTCGTCCTCTTTGAGCGAGTAAGTTAGATCCAACGATAAGCGTTCCTCCTAATAGGAGCGCACCAGTTGCGATATAAACAATTAGCATAATTCCCAATAAATTTTGTTTTAATAATAAACTCTCTCAATAGTTCGATGGGACTGCTAATATGATAATAATAATTCGCTTTCTCAAGTTTTTAACCATCTTTTTTTTTACTAATTGAGAATAATGAAAATCATTTGTTTGTCTAAAAGGATATTTCCAATATTTATAGGATATTTGATGTCACATTTTTATTTTAATAAAGAAGACTTTCACCTTTCCTCTCTTTATTTTGTTTATTTAATGCTATTCCGCTAACTTGCAAATGGTCATTATATTGGGGCATATATGCAAAACCAAATTATACAAAAGTCTGCATTATTTATTAAACAACTATTCAAAGAAAAGTTGTCAGCAGATTTTCTTTTCCATAATCTAGCCCATACAGAATCTGTTGTCCATTTTTCTACTCTTATTGGGACACAACAAAATCTATCTGTAGATGATTTAGAGGTACTTAACCTAGCCGCTTGGTTTCATGATACAGGTTATACAGAACTTTATCAAGGTCATGAAGATGGTAGTTGTAGAATTGCTCGTAGTTTTTTAGAAAAACAAGATTATCCTGAGCATAAAATAAAAAAAGTTATTGAGTGTATTGACGCCACTCGAACAAGTTATTTGCCTAAAACCAAGCTTCAGAAGATTATAAAAGATGCTGATCTTAGTAATTTAGGGATGGAAGCCTGTGTTGACCTAAGTTATAAATTGCGGCATGAATGGGAAGTGATTTGTGGCAATAGTTTTTCAGATACTGAATGGCTTCAAAATAATCTCATCTTTTTTAATGAACACAAATTTTTCACACCGGAAGCTAAAGAAATGTGGAAAGATGGTAAGAAGAAGAATTTAAAAAGAATGAAAGCGCTCATTAAGTTAGCTAAAGAAAAAGAAGCCAGAGAAAAAACACCAATTGAGGGAAGCAAGACGACCCAAATGATGTTTAAAACTTCTCTAAGAAATCATATTGACCTGACAGGTATCGCAGATAATAAAGCGAACATGATGCTGAGTATTAATGCTTTGATTATTACCATTGCAATGCCTTTATTAGCAGCTAATATTCAAGGGAATAGATATTTACTCCTTCCTTCAGGTATATTATTATTGACTTGTATACTGTCTGTTATTTTTGCGACCTTGGCAACTCGTCCTATAAAAATGATAGGAAACATCAATATGGAAAGCCTACAAAAAGGGAATAGTAATATATTCTTCTTTGGGAATTTTTATGAAATGACACTAGATCAATATCGAAATGCTGTAAATATTGTTGTAAAGAGTGAAACAATTCTTGAAAAATCTATAGTCAATGACCTATATTTTTTAGGAAAAGCACTTGGAAAAAAATATAGTATGCTGAGAACTTGCTATTTAATCTTCATGATTGGAATGACAGCAACAGTCGTAGCATTTGTCGTTTCATTTCTTAGATCTATGAATTAAGATGAACTTGTTCTCCTTGCATTATACTTCGTCTAATCTGGACACTTATTAATACCCTATCCCTAATTTTTATTTTTTCCTTACCTTAAAAGTTTCCCCGGAATCCAATATTAGAAAGTAAATCCCAGGAGCATAGTCTAATAAACTTAAGTCTACTGATTCTCCATTAGAAGTTAAATTTAGTATTGCCTTTCCAAGATTGTCAATTAATATAATGTTATGGTTCTTTTCTTTATTTACGCCATTAAATTTTATGTTTAGTACACCTTCGGTTGGATTTGGATAAATCACTGATTCCTCGAATGCTGTGTTATTTATGGTCTGGATATTACTATAAGTAAAACTTCCATCATAATCTGTTTGTTTTAATTTGTAGTAATTGACTCCTTCAAATGGATCATTATCTATTGCATTATACTGGTTCAAGTTTTGAGAAATTCCATTTCCCGAGATTACATTTATTTCTTCCCAAATCAGTCCATCCTCACTTCGTTCTATTGAATAATATGCATTATTATATTCGCTTGCTGTTGTCCAGTTTAATTCTACCTGCTCTTTATAAGCATTGAATTGTGCCTCAAATGATACCAAATCAACAGGAAGTGTAGTTTCTGAAACTTCGTAGATTCTAACTACGACATTCGTTACACTTGAAGTATAAGGTCCACTAGTATTATAATCATCATAAAACCGCGCAGTTAAATTGCCTCCCCCTGTGTATGTTTGATTCAATACCCCTGTCCAGGTAAGGGTTGTACTATTAGAATTATTCAATGTGCCTGTATTTGCATGTGAAATTGGTTTATAAATCGTTGAACCTCCATTACTCAATTCCAAATTCATTGTATTTGAAAAAGCCGGACTCCCTCCACTTCCGACATAGTCTGCCGACACCACATAAAATAAATAATCTTCAGTAAGACCAGAAGTACTTAATGATGTTGATACACCTGTTGTACCACTCGTCACCGTTCCAGCTGAATAGGTTGAAAAGGCATTAGGTGTAGTAGCTTTATAGATAGTTACAACAATATTCGTCACACTTGAAGTATAAGGTCCACTAGTATTATAATCATCATAAAATCGCGCAGTTAGATTGCCTCCTCCTGTATATTTGTGACTCATTATCCCTGTCCAGGTGAGTGTCGTACTATTGGAATTATTCAATCCGCCTGTATTTGCATGTGAAATAGATTTGTGCATCGTTGAACTTCCATTACTTAATTCCAAATTCATTGTATTTGAAAAAGCTGGACTAGCGCCACTTCCAACATAATCTGCCGTAACTACATAAAACAAATAATCTTGGGTAAGGCCAGAAGTATTTAGTGAAGTTGATACACCTGAGGTACCACTCGTTACTGTTCCCGCTGAATAGGTTGAAAATACATGAGGTGTAGTAGCTTCATAAATAGTAATAACAATATTAGTTACACTTGAAGTATAAGGTCCGCTAGTATTATAATCATCATAAAATCGCGCAGTTAAATTGCCTCCTCCTATATATTTGTGGCTCATTATCCCTGTCCAGGTAAGTGTCGTACTATTGGAATTATTTAATGCGCCTGTATTTGCATGTGAAATAGATTTGTGCATGGTTGAGCTTCCATTACTTAATTCCAAATTCATTGTATTTGAAAAAGCTGGGCTAGCGCCACTTCCAACATAATCTGCCGTAACTATATAAAACAAATAATCTTCGGTCAGGCCAGAAGTACTTAGTGAAGTTGATACACCTGAGGTACCACTCGTTACTGTTCCCACTGAATAGGTTGAAAATGTATGAGATTGAGCTTGCGCTGTAATTCCAAAAATAAAATATAAGGCAATAATTAGTATACCTTTTAAAACGCTACCAATTAATTTATAAAAAGAATTCTTTCCAATCATCTTATTTAATTTAATATTACCATTGCTACTTATCAAATTCTGATAAACAGTATCTAAATAATTCTATAAAAATTAATGAAGAGTGGAATAGAAATTAGAACCTCTGAAGATAAAAATGAATACTTATTTTAAGTTATTAGACGGAATTAATGCTAAGCTATTTTTTTAAGACATCCCAAAACATTCAACACAATCTCCTTTTAGTCAATCGTTTATGAAATTTCAGAATGTCAAAATAGCTTAGCATTAATTTTCTCCCGTCACTTATTTGTTCTAATTTGAAATTTAAACATGCTCTTAAACGAACTTAAAATAGGGAGAACCTAATCGGAGATAACAGGTTAAGTTTATGCAGAATTTATGCCAGAATTATCCTGCGGGTAAGGTTTTATTATTGAATCTTTCTTAAGACTTATTGATATATAGCATTTGGCCTAATCAATTAATATTACAATCTAAAAGGTATAAGATCGAAAAAGGGGACACTCAGATGAGTATCCCCTTTTATTATTTTGGAAAATAGATTATATTATTAATCCATTTCTTCAACCTCTTCGAAATGTGCTCTTCGTGCTTGTTGAGCTTCATAAGATTCCTGACTTTGGACTCTTATTTTGTCATAAATTCTTAAGCCCGTTCCTGCTGGAATTTTCTTACCAACAATAACATTCTCTTTCAGTCCTTCTAAGTAGTCACGTTTAGCTGAAATAGCTGCTTGACTCAATACTTTAGTTGTCTCTTGGAAAGATGCAGCTGAAATCCAACTATAAACACCAAGAGAAGATTTAGTAATACCCTGAAGTAATGGAAATGAAGTCGCAGGAATTGCATCTCTATATTTGACAATTGCTTTATCATTACGTTTAAGGTAAGAATTCTCTTCTCTTAATTGACGTAAAGTAACTAATTGCCCTGGTTTCAATTTTGATGATTCTCCGCCGTCTTCCACGAATTTTTTATCATAAATCCAATCATTCTGATCTAAGAATTCGTGTTTTTCAACTGCTTCACCTTCTAAGAAACGAGTATCTCCTGGGTCTTCAATTTGTACTCGACGCATCATTTGACGAACAATTACCTCGATGTGCTTATCATTAATGGTAATACCCTGAGAACGATATACTTCCTGAACACCATTTACTAAATAGTATTGAACAGCACCTGGTCCTTTGATATTTAAAATATCTCTTGGAGCAATTGATCCATCAGATAAAGCCATACCTGCTCTTACAAAGTCACCTTCCTGAACAAGTACATGTTTAGAAAGTCCAACTAGGTATTTACGTTTTTGTCCACTCTTCTCATCCTCTACAAATACTTCTCGATTACCACGTTTGATTTTCCCAAAAGAGATAACACCATCAATTTCTGCAGTAGTTGCAGGGTTAGAAGGATTACGTGCTTCGAATAATTCTGTTACTCTTGGAAGACCACCGGTGATATCCTGAATCTTACCAAGTTTACGAGGAATCTTAACAATTTTCTGCCCAGCTTTTACAGATACGCCTTCTTCTATAGAGATATATGCCCCTACTGGAAGGTTATAACTTTTCATTGTTTCTCCTTTCTTATTCACAATGTGAATAGTTGGGATTAGTCGCTTCGCTTTACTTTCAGTAATTACTTTTTCAGCAAATCCAGTTTGATCATCTCTTTCTATTCGGAAGGTCGTTCCTTCCTGGATATCTTCAAACTTAGTAATACCTGCAAATTCAGAAACAATAACAGCATTAAACGGATCCCATTCACAAATTGCATCTCCTTTTTCTATTTTGCTACCATCTTTCGCATGCAAAGTTGCACCATAAGGGATATGATTAGAACCAAATACTTTACCTGTGTTCTCATCCACTATTCTGATTTCTCCAGCTCGAGAAAGTACAACATTAATTGTTTTTCCATCTTCATCAGTAGATGAAGTTGTTCGAACACCATCAAACTCTACTTTACCTGAGAATTTTGAATTTAATTCTGACTCTGTCTTCGATACAGAAGCGATACCCCCAACGTGGAAAGTACGAAGTGTCAACTGTGTACCCGGCTCACCAATAGACTGAGCAGCTATAATTCCTACGGCATCACCCATTTCAGCATTACGCCCAGTAGCTAAGTTTTTACCATAACATTTATTACAAACACCTCGTTTAGTTTCACAAGTTAATACTGAACGAATCGTTACCATTTCAACGCCCTCTTCTTCAATATAAGCAGCCATTGTTCTTGTAATATATTCTCCAGAAGGAAGAATAACTTCATCTGATACTGGATGAACAATATCATGTAGAGTGAACCGACCTTCAATTCTATCTGCAAGGTTTTGAATAATTTTTTCATTATCCTTCAGAGCTGTTGTATCAATTCCTCTTAAGGTATCACAATCAACTTCTCTAATAACTACATCCTGAGAAACATCAACAAGACGACGAGTCAAATAACCCGCATCCGCAGTTTTTAAAGCTGTATCTGCCAAACCTTTACGAGCACCGTGAGTAGAGATAAAGTACTCTAATACCGATAAACCATCAACGAAGTTAGAAAGGATCGGGTTTTCAATAATTGCCCCACCTGTATCTCCTGATTTTCGTGGTTTTGCCATAAGTCCACGTAATCCACAAAGCTGCTTAATCTGCTGCTTAGATCCACGCGCACCACTGTCAAGCATCATATAAACAGAGTTAAAGCCTTGCTTATGCTCTGCTAACTCTTTCATCAAATTATCAGTAATACGATTATCCGCAAAAGTCCACTTATCAATTATTTGATTATAACGTTCATTATTAGTGATCAAACCAAGATTGTAATTATCCCAAACCTCATCAACTTCTGTTTGTGCTTGATCAAGTGTACTTGCTTTAACTGTAGGCGTAATCAAATCTCCCAAGTTAAAAGACAATCCACCTTTATAAGACCATAAGAACCCTAATTCTTTGATATTATCTAAGAAAGTTGATGTAATCGCAAAATTAGTTCGTTCGATAGCTCCACTGATTACTTTTTTCAAGTTCTTTTTAGTCATTACCTGGTTCACAAATGGAACTTCCTCAGGAACTGCTTGGTTGAAGATAATTCTTCCAACTGTTGTCTCAACTCTTTCATGTGCAGGATTACCTTCTTCATCCTTAACATCAATTCTTACTGTAACAGATGCGTGTAAACTTGCTTTTCCTTCATTATAAGCTATAACGGCTTCTTCAGGAGAATAAAAAATCTTGCCTTCTCCTTTAATGTCATTATCTGCAGAAGCCTTACGTTCTTTCGTTAAATAATATAAACCAAGAACCATATCCTGTGAAGGCAGTGTAATTGGCGATCCATCTTGAGGATTCAACATATTATGAGAAGCGAGCATTAAAACCTGAGCTTCTAAAATTGCTGCATGACTCAAGGGTACATGCACAGCCATCTGGTCACCATCAAAATCCGCATTAAAAGCACCACAAACTAAGGGGTGTAATTGGATCGCTTTTCCTTCTATCAATGTCGGTTGGAATGCTTGGATTGATAAACGGTGAAGCGTAGGAGCACGGTTTAGCATTACCGGATGTCCTTTCAAAATATTTTCAAGAATCTCCCAGATTACAGAATCTTTACGATCTACTAATTTCTTGGCAGATTTCACTGTTTTCACAATTCCCCTCTCAATCAATTTTCTGATTACAAAAGGTTTAAATAACTCTGCTGCCATTCCTTTAGGAATACCACATTCATGTAATTTCAAAGTAGGTCCTACTACAATTACAGAACGACCAGAATAATCTACCCTTTTTCCAAGAAGGTTTTGACGGAAACGACCTTGCTTACCTTTAAGAATATCACTTAAAGATTTTAATGCCCGTCCACCTTCAGCTTTTACAGCATTAGATTTTCTAGAGTTATCAAATAATGAATCTACCGCTTCCTGAAGCATTCTCTTCTCATTACGAAGGATTACTTCTGGTGCTTTAATTTCTAATAGTCTTTTTAAACGATTATTTCGAATAATAACTCTTCGATATAAATCATTCAAATCCGAACTTGCAAATCGACCACCATCAAGCGGTACTAATGGTCGTAACTCTGGTGGTACGACAGGTAGGTATTGAATAACAGCCCATTCTGGACGGTTTTCAATTCTAGATAAGCCATCTCTGAAAGCTTCAACAACTCTAAGTCGCTTAAGCGCTTCAGATTTACGTTGTTGAGAAGTCTCATTAGCGGCCTGATGTCTTAAGTCATAAGACAATTGGTCCAGTTCTAATCTCATTAAGAGATCTCGAACTGCTTCAGCCCCCATTTTAGCAATAAACTTATTAGGATCATCATCTTCTAATAATTGATTATCCGCAGGCAATGCTTCTAGAATTTCTAGATATTCCTCCTCTGTCATCAAGTCCATCTTATTGACTCCTTCCGCCTCTTTTACACCAGCCTGAATCACTACATATCTTTCATAGTATACAATTGTTTCCAATTTCTTAGAAGACAATCCTAAAAGGTATCCAATTTTATTCGGTAAAGATTTGAAGAACCAGATATGTACAACGGGAACAACTAATTTGATGTGTCCCATTCGTTCTCTACGTACTTTTTTCTCTGTTACTTCTACTCCACAACGATCACAAACGATCCCCTTGTATCGAATACGTTTGTATTTACCACAATAACATTCATAATCTTTTACAGGACCAAAAATACGCTCGCAGAATAAACCATCACGTTCTGGTTTATAAGAACGATAATTGATTGTTTCTGGTTTTAAGACTTCGCCGTACGATCTTTCCAGAATATCATCCGGAGAAGACAGACTAATGGTAATCTTATCGAAATGTTTTCTTTGTTTTTGATTATTCTTTTTAAAAGGCATATCAAAATATTTGGATTGCAAAAAAAGTATAAACTTACTTTCTTAACAAAGGTATTTTTTAATCAAATTTCACATCTAGAGCTAATCCTCGAAGCTCGTGAATCAATACATTGAAAGATTCAGGAATATTAGGATCGGGCAAATTATCGCCTTTTACTATTGCTTCATAAGCTTTGGCTCTACCAACGATATCATCTGACTTAATCGTCAACAACTCTTGTAAGATATTAGCTGCACCAAATGCTTCTAGTGCCCATACCTCCATCTCTCCAAAACGCTGACCACCAAATTGTGCTTTACCACCAAGTGGTTGTTGTGTAATCAATGAGTATGGTCCAATAGAACGAGCATGCATCTTATCATCTACCATATGTGAAAGTTTCAACATGTAGATTACTCCAACAGTCGCTTGCTGGTGGAATCTATCTCCTGTCTCTCCGTCACTTAGGTAAGTTTGACCAAATGCTGGCAAATCCGCTTCTTTAATATACTCCTCAATCTCATCTGATTTTGCTCCATCAAAAATTGGTGTAGCAAATTTCATGTCTAGTTTTTCTCCTGCCCAGCCTAAAACTGTTTCGAAAATCTGTCCTAAATTCATCCGAGAAGGTACTCCTAGAGGATTAAGAACAATATCTACTGGTGTCCCATCTTCAAGGAATGGCATATCTTCATGACGAACTATTCTGGAAACAATACCTTTATTTCCATGACGTCCTGCAAGTTTATCACCTACTTTAAGTTTACGCTTCTTAGCTAAATAAACTTTAGCAAGCTTTAATACTCCTGCTGGTAATTCATCACCAATACTAATATTGAATTTTTCTCTTTTGTATCGACCTACTTCTTCATTTACTTTGATACTATAGTTATGCAATAAGCGAGCAATCAAGCCATTAATATGTGCATCATCTGTCCAATTAGAATAATCTACAGTAGTGTAATCAATCCGTTTAAGAACAGCACTATTAAACTTAGTTCCATTCTGGATCATTACCTCATTATAAATACTCTTAACACCTTGAGATACTTTGCCTTTTATAAGCGTCAAAAGCTTATCAACAAGAATTGTTTTCAACTCATTGATAGCAATAGCATGCTGATCATCAAGTTTAGAAAGTAATTCCTTCTCTTGTGCTTTTTGAACCTTATCTTTTTTCGCTCTCGCAAATAATTGCTTATTGATAATGATCCCCTTTGTTGAAGGAGGCGCTTTTAAAGAAGCATCTTTTACATCACCTGCTTTATCTCCAAAGATGGCACGAAGTAATTTTTCTTCTGGCGTAGGATCAGATTCTCCTTTTGGAGTAATTTTTCCAATCAGGATATCTCCTTCCTTAATCCAGGCTCCAACACGGATTATTCCGTTTTCATCTAAATCTTTAGTAGCATCTTCACTAACATTAGGAATATCATTCGTCAATTCCTCTTCTCCTAGTTTAGTATCTCTAACATCTAATTCAAAATGCTCAATATGAAGTGAAGTGAAAATGTCTTCTCGTACTACTCTTTCAGATAATACAATGGCATCCTCAAAGTTGTATCCTTTCCAAGGCATAAATGCTACCTTAAGGTTTTGACCTAGTGCTAATTCGCCACGATCTGTTGCATAACCATCACATAAGATTTGACCTTTTTTCACTCTAAGCCCTTTTCTAACAATGGGCTTAAGGTTAATACAAGTTCCTTGATTCGTTCGTTTGAACTTAATCAGTTTATATGCTTTTCGATTATCTTCAAATGAGACCAATTGGTCTTCATCAGATCTATCATATCGAATCACTACCTCATTCGCATCAACATATTCAACGACACCATCTCCTTCTGCATTAATCAACATTCGAGAGTCAATGGCTACTTTTCCTTCCAAACCAGTTCCTACAATTGGTGAACTAGGCTTGATTAATGGAACTGCCTGACGCTGCATGTTTGATCCCATCAAAGCTCTATTCGCATCATCATTCTCTAAGAAAGGAATCATCGAAGCAGAAACTCCAACAATTTGATTAGGCGCAACATCCATGTACTCTACCTCTACAGGTGTCAATACAGGGAAATCACCATGCTCTCTACATTTAATTCTATCTGAAATAAACGCTCCTTTTGGATCAATAGGAGCATTTGCTTGTGCAATCTTTTTAAAATCCTCTCCTTCTGCTGATAAATACTCAGCTTCAGATTTTACATCTACTACGCCTTTTTTGACTTTTCTATATGGCGTTTCCAAGAACCCCATTTTATTCACTTTTGCGTGAACACAAAGTGTAGAAATCAATCCAATATTAGGTCCCTCCGGTGTTTCAATTGTACATAATCGACCGTAATGAGAATAATGAACATCCCGTACCTCGAAACCTGCACGTTCTCTTGATAAACCTCCTGGTCCTAAAGCCGATATACGCCTTTTATGCGTAATTTCAGACAGTGGATTGGTTTGATCTAAGAATTGAGAAAGCTGGCTCGTTCCGAAGAATGAGTTAATTACGGAAGAAAGTGTTCTTGCATTAATTAAATCAATCGGAGTAAATACCTCATTATCCCGAACATTCATTCGTTCTCTAATCGTCCTAGCCATACGAGCTAGACCAACTCCAAATTGAGCATATAATTGTTCACCAACCGTTCTTACTCTACGATTACTTAAATGATCAATATCATCAATTTCAGCTTTTTGGTTCATTAAGTTAACCAAGTACTTGACGATCAAGATGATATCTTCTTTGGTTAAAACCAATACATCTTTATCTGTTTCAAGTTTAAGCTTACGATTGATTTTATATCGTCCTACTTCACCAAGATTATATCTTTTATCAGAAAAGAACAATTTGTCAATAATACCACGTGCAGTTTCTTCATCAGGTGGATCAGTTCCACGAAGTTGACGATAGATATATTGGACGGCTTCCATTTCAGAACTGGAAGGATCTTTCTGAAGGGTGTTATAGATAATAGAATAATCTACATCAATATCTTCTCTTTGAAGAATCACTGTTTCTGTTTCAGCTTCAGTAACTAAAGCGATATTTACTTCATCAAGAATCACGTCTCTTTCGAGAATAATTTCATTTCTTTCAATGGTTACTACTTCTCCTGTATCCTCATCAACAAAATCCTCTGTCCATTTTCGGAGAACACGAGCAGCAAGTTTTCTTCCTATAGCTTTTTGAAGATCTTTTTTAGTTGCTGGAATTTCTTCTGCAAGATCAAACAAATCAAGGATTGACTTATCAGAATCATATCCAATTGCTCTTAGAAGTGTAGTAACTGGGAATTTTTTCTTACGGTCGATGTAAGCATACATAACCGTATTAATATCTGTTGCAAACTCCATCCAAGCCCCTTTGAAAGGAATGACTCTTGCGGAGTAAATTTTAGTACCATTTGGGTGAAAACTTTGTCCAAAGAAAACACCTGGAGATCTGTGTAATTGAGAAACGATTACACGTTCCGCTCCATTAATTACAAATGTACCTTTTGGGGTCATATATGGGATATTCCCTAAAAATACATCTTGAACAATAGTCTGAAAGTCTACATGCTCTTCATCATTACAAGAAAGACGAAGTTTAGCTTTCAGCGGTACGCTATAAGTAAGCCCCCGTTGCATACATTCTTCAATACTATACCTGGGCGGATCAACAAAGTAATCCAAAAATTCGAGGACAAAAATATTCCTAGCGTCAGTAATAGGGAAGTTTTCTTGAAAAACTCTATAAAGTCCTTCATTCATCCTGTTTTCAGGAGTGGTCTCAAGTTGAAAAAACTCTTTGAAAGATTTCAATTGGATTTCAAGCAAATCCGGATATGCAGAGCCAAGTTTAATTTTCCCAAAAGAAACACGTGCTGCATGTGCTTGAGCGATACCTTTAGATGCCATTTATAAAGTGTTATTTTATGTTTTAGGGAAAAACAAAACACTAAAACATATATGTAAAGTACAAATACTGAATAGTACGACAATAGGCCTAGCCAGCATATAAATACTGGCTAAGCCTCTTATCAGATTTGAGTTGCTATAGAACTTAAAATTCTAGTCATTGATTAGCTTTGGTGTAAGAATTCGAATTATTTCAATTCAACTTCAGCACCAACAGCTTCAAGCGCAGCTTTGATAGTTTCAGCTTCTTCTTTAGGAATTCCTTCCTTAATAGGACCTGGGGCGCCATCAACTAATTCTTTAGCTTCTTTAAGACCAAGACCTGTAATAGTCTTAACTTCTTTTACAACCTTAAGTTTAGCTGCTCCAGCTGAATTTAAAATCACATCAAATTCAGTCTTCTCTGCTGCTGCTGCGTCACCGCCTCCAGCACCTGGTGCTGCTGCTACTGCTACAGCTGCTGCTGCAGGTTCTATACCGTATTCATCTTTCAGGATATCAGCAAGCTCGCTTACTTCTTTTACAGTAAGATTAACAAGTTGCTCTGCGAAAGCTTTTAAATCTGCCATTTTGAACAGTTTTTTAAATTTTAATTAAATTATTTCTTATATGAACGTAAAGCTTGGAAGCCATAATTAAATACTACTCACCTCTTTCTTCTAAAGCTTTTAACAAGCCAGAGATAGTTGATCCACCGGATTGAAGCGCGCTGATAACGTTTTTCGCTGGAGATTGTAATAAAGTAATAATCTCTCCGATTAAATCCTCTTTAGATTTAAGTAGTGTCAAGTTTTTGAGCTGATCATCACCCAAATAAACAGCAGTGTCAATATATGCTGCTTTAATAAGTGGTCGCTCAGAGGTTTTTCTGAATTCTTCGATCAGTTTAGCAGGAACATTTGCTGTATCAGTAAACATGATAGCGGTTGGTCCTTTTAAAGCTTGATATAATTCAGCATAGCCTTTTTCTTCTGGAGCATCCTCCAGTGCTTTTATTGCTAAGGTGTTTTTAACAACTTTCATTTCAACACCTTTTTCGTAGCACAGTCCTCTAAGTTTGTTTACTTGTTCGACTGTAAGCGTAGAAGAATCAGTTAAGTAAAAGAATGAACTATTACTAAACTTCTCCTTTAATTCCGCGATTGCAGTTGTTTTTTCTGCTCTTGTCATTGCTAGATAGTTTAAATTCTTGTTACTTAATAGATTTCGTATCCACTTTTATTCCGGGGCTCATTGTACTTGCCACGGTAAGTGATTTCATATATGTTCCCTTTGCAGAGGAAGGTTTTAACCTCACAATAGTATCAATAAGTTCTCTTGCATTACCTACTAGATTAGTAGGAGAAAAAGAAACTCGTCCTATTGAATTGTGAATAATTCCAAACTTATCTACTCTAAAGGAAATTTTACCTTTTTTCACTTCAGATACAGCAGAACCTACATTAGGTGTAACAGTACCTGTTTTAGGATTAGGCATTAAACCACGAGGTCCAAGTATTCGACCAATTCTTCCTACATGTGCCATTACATTAGGCGCAGCGATTACTACATCTATGTCAGTCCATCCACCTTGAATTTTCTTAACATATTCATCTAAACCAACATAATCTGCACCAGCAGCTTTTGCCTCTTCTTCTTTATCAGGAGTACAAAGTACCAGAACACGTTTAGTCTTACCTGTACCATGCGGTAATGAAACAGTTCCTCTTAGCGCTTGGTCGGCTTTTCGAGGATCGATACCCAATCTGATGTGAACATCAACGGAAGCATCGAATTTAGTTGTGTTAACTTCTTTTACAAGAGCCATCGCTTCATCTAAAGAATAGAGCTTTTCTGCATCAACTTTAGCTTCTGCGGCGGTTCTTTTTTTTGACTTTTTTGCCATTCGAATGTTATTTAAGGTGAGGTAATTAGCGTCCTGATGATTCTATCGGGACTCCCTACAAAAAACTGCCATTGCAGTTATTTTTTTTATTCAGCTTCATTGGTTTCCCAAGGAGGAGTTCCTTTTACATTAACTCCCATACTTCTAGCCGTACCAGCTACCATCTTCATACCTGATTCTACACTAAAAGCATTTAAATCTACCATTTTACTTTCTGCGATCTCTCTTACTTGATCCCAAGTGACAGATCCGACTTTAGTACGGTTAGATTCTGGTGAGCCTTTTTTTAATTTAGCCGCTTCCAAAAGCTGAACTGCAGCTGGAGGCGTTTTAATTATAAAGCTGAATGACTTATCTTTGAACACAGTAATAACAACGGGTAAAACTTTACCTGGCTGATCCTGTGTTTGAGCATTAAATCTTTTACAAAACTCCATAATATTAACCCCTTTCGCACCCAATGCAGGTCCGACAGGAGGAGCTGGATTTGCTTGTCCACCTTTTACTTGAAGTTTTATAAAACCACCTACTTCTTTTGCCATTATTTAAATTTATTTAAATGTTGACTCTAGGGAAGCTCTCTTTTTGAGACTAAAGTCTGATTATGAATTATCTATGATTGTTTCTCTACCTGCATAAAATTAAGTTCCACTTCTGTTCCTCTACCAAAAATCTTCACTATAACTTTCAATTTTTTCTTTTCTTCATTTACTTCTTGGATATCTCCAACAAATTCATTGAATGGACCATCTACAATTTTGACAGTTTCTCCGACTATAAATGGCTCGATTAATGCTTCTCCAATATCTTGAGAATCATCTACTTTACCTAGCATACGATTAGCTTCAGCTTGTTGCATAGGTATTGGATTATTTCGGCCTAAGAAATGAATTACATTAGGAATATTGGCAATAGTTTGCACCATATCTCCGCTAAATTTCTTTGGATCAGCTTCTACAAGGATATATCCGGGCAAGATATTTCTTTCGAGGATAACCTTTTTTCCATTCCTAATTTTATATACTTTTTCAGATGGTACTAATACCTGAGTAATAAAATCATTCCACCCAGAACGTTGAACTTCAAGTTCAATCCTTTCTTTAATCTTTTTTTCTTTACCGCTGATCACTCTGAGGGAGTACCATTTTTTCTCTTCGCTCATAGAGGGAGTCATTTTAGAGCATTAATTAATTTCAAACCGTTTATATCGAATAAACAAAATCGAGTGTTTGCTTTGAAATTAAATCCATAAAAAAGATTACAATAGCAATAATTAACGAAGCAACCAATACAAGAATGGTACTACTTTGAAGGCTTGCCCAAGTAGGCCATGTAACCTTATTAATCAGCTCATTATAACTTTCAACAATATAAAGTCTAATTTTATCCATTCTAATTTTATATTCATTAGCACGGGCAGTAGGGATCGAACCCACGACCTACGGTTTTGGAGACCGCCGCTCTACCAGCTGAGCTATGCCCGTAAATCAATGACCTTTAGTTTAACATGCTATTAAAAATATGGTAAACAAGGAATTCCTATGCACTTTTTGCGCTAGGAATTCCTCGACCAAGGTCATATGAAAATTTATTATACTAGGAACTGATCTTCAGTTGCTATTATTCAATAATTTCTGTTACCTGACCTGCACCAACTGTTCTACCACCTTCACGAATTGCAAAACGCAATCCTTTCTCCATTGCAATAGTATTTAATAGTTTTACTTCTAGAGAAACATTATCTCCAGGCATTACCATTTCAACACCCTCAGGTAGATTCACATCACCTGTTACATCAGTGGTTCGGAAATAAAACTGAGGTCTGTAACCATTAAAGAAAGGTGTATGTCTTCCTCCTTCATCTTTACTCAACACATAAACTTCACATTTGAAGTGTTTGTGTGGGCTTACTGAATTAGGAGCACAAATTACCATTCCTCTCTTAATTGCTTCTTTATCTATACCTCTAAGAAGGATACCAGCATTATCACCAGCTTCTCCACGAGTTAAAATCTTACGGAACATCTCAACACCAGTCACTGTAGATGTTAAAGGTTTTTCACCTTCTTTCATCATTCCTACAATCTCTACAGGGTTACCTGTGTTGATTACACCACGCTCAATACGACCAGTTGCAACAGTACCTCTACCAGTAATAGAGAATACATCCTCAATAGGCATAAGGAATGGCTGATCAATTAAACGCTCTGGCTCAGCGATATCATTATCTACAGCTTCCATCAATTCTTTGATTTTAGCTTGAGCACCTTCATCTCCTTCTAATGCTTTAAGTGCAGAACCTGCAATAATAGAAGCATCATCACCATTAAATTCATATTGATCAAGAAGTTCACGAACTTCCATTTCTACTAGTTCAAGCATTTCCTCATCATCTACTAAATCCACTTTATTCATAAAAACAACAATACCAGGAACACCTACCTGACGTGCAAGAAGGATGTGCTCTCTTGTTTGTGGCATAGGACCATCAGTAGCTGCTACTACTAAAATAGCACCATCCATCTGGGCAGCTCCAGTAACCATGTTTTTCACATAATCCGCGTGACCAGGACAATCAACGTGAGCATAATGACGATTCGTAGTTTCATATTCAACGTGTGCTGTATTAATTGTAATACCACGTTCTTTTTCTTCAGGAGCAGCATCAATTGAATCATAGTCCATTTTTTCAGCAAGACCATCATTGGATAAAACAAAAGTAATAGCTGCCGTTAAAGTTGTTTTGCCGTGGTCTACGTGACCAATTGTACCTATATTAAGGTGAGGCTTTGACCTTTCAAACGTTTCCTTAGCCATCGTTAAGTGATTTTATTTAAATGTATAAAAAATGATTTAATTTATTTTTTTGTATGAGCCAATGAAGGGATTTGAACCCCCGACCCCTTCCTTACCATGGAAGTGCTCTACCCCTGAGCTACATTGGCAAACATAAAAATTGAGCGGGAGACGAGACTCGAACCCGCGACCCTCAGCTTGGAAGGCTGATGCTCTACCAACTGAGCTACTCCCGCTAATTTTGTGGGGGTGATAGGAATCGAACCTATTCAGACATAGTCACCAGATTTACAGTCTGGCCCGGCTCTCCAACTCCGGCGCACCCCCTACGAATATCTTTAAAACCTGTCTTTGAGCCAGTGGAGGGATTCGAACCCCCGACATGCTGATTACAAATCAGCTGCTCTGGCCAACTGAGCTACACTGGCAATTTGGTTTTCTAAAAAACAGATAAAAAAACATTCATATGTACCTTAAAATAAAGAACTTTTTCTTAAAAACGTTCGCAAAGATACATCTTTTAAATTAAAATAGAAATATTTTTGAACATTTTGATAAAAATAAAAGTAAGAATTATCACATTCTTCTCTAAGAGTAAATTATAAGCTTGAAATTCAGCTCATAAATCCCTTTTTAAAACTCAAAAAACAGTTTTTTCAGGATGTTCTTGGCACTTTCTAAAGTTGTATCCATTTTTAAATAACTGCTCAAAAATAAGCTCCTCGACTATAAATGATATTTTGATCCAATGCGTTCATTATAAATATCCATGTAACCATTGGCTACGCTCCGATTTTAAAGCCCGCCTTGGATCAAAATATCAGCTTTTTGAACTAGTCGTCATTATTGAACGTCTTCTAAATCAAATAGCCATAGACCGCTCTAATCTGTACGCAATTTATATTTAACAAGTTGCTTTTTTAGCGCTTTAATAGCATTATCAATAGACTCTTCAAAAGTTTTGTTGCTTTCTTTAGCAAAAAGGGTTGATCCTGGGATGTTTAGCTTTATTTCTGCAACTTTATCCTTGACTTGTCCTGAGTTCTCCAATTTCAAAATAACGTCAATAGCAATAATTTTATCAAAGACTTGATTGAGCTTTGTCAATTTTTTTTCAATAAAGCTTATCAGCTTTTGATCTGCTGAAAAGTGTACCGCTTGTGTGTGAATTTTCATAAAATAAATTTATATAAGTTATTAGACGGAATTAATAATAGAAGACATTTAATCTTTTTTTGCTTTCGGATGTGCTTTTTCATATACTGCTTTCAATCTATCTATAGAGTTATGCGTATATATTTGTGTGGCAGATAAATTACTATGTCCTAAAAGCTCTTTGATGGCATTCAATTCTGCACCATTATTTGAAAGATGTGTTGCAAAAGAATGTCTAATTACATGTGGGCTTTTTTGCTCTATCGAAGTAACTTTAGATAAACTACGTTTTACGATTAAATAAACGAGTTTTGGATAAAGCTTTTTGCCTTTTTGAGTCAAGAACAAAAAGGAATTTTCACTTCCAAATGTTTCTTCTAAAGCCTTCAGGTATTGGTTTAAACTTATTTTCAAGGATTTCGCAATTGGGATAATACGTTGTTTTTTGCCTTTCCCTAAAACTTTAATTGTTTTCATCTCTAAATCCAAATCACTTCTTTTTAGTCCAATCAACTCCGATCTACGAATTCCTGTCAAATAGAGCATTTCTAGAATAGTTTTATCTCTAAATCCTATATAATCATCTGCAAACTGAATGTCCTCAAATAACTGCCGCATAGCCTTTTGATCAACAAATACAGGCAATCGTTTTCCGGACTTAGGATTAATGATTTTCGTCATTGGGTTCAAAGAGAGCATTCCTCTTTTTAGGATAAACTTAAAAAAGGATTTTAAACAAGATAATTTTCTGTTAATTGATTTGGTAGCCACTTTATCTTGAATCAAAGAAACTATCCAAGCCCTAATGTGGACATGCTTGATGTTTTCAGCCTTTTTTATATCATAAGTGTTAAGCACAAAAAGGAAAAATTGGTGCAAATCCCTTTGATAAGCTGATAGGGTGTGCTCAGAATATCTTTTCTCAAACTTAATATATTTTATAAATAGACTAATTTTCTCCATTAAAAGGTCGAGATATAAATGCTTTGTTTTTCGTTAAGTATAGTCAAATAGTGTATAAATCATGGCGATTGCTAGAATGATGTCTTAGATTTTGTATTATAAGTGATCGCTTCGCTTGTGATCAACCCTAAAGGGTTTTGTGAGGCCTTCTTTCCAGCATTCTTATAAAAAATTGATATTTCATCTCCGCTATATTCAAATTTTCAGTGAATTTTGCGATTGCCATAGTATATAAATATCATGACTATAAGGTTTCACTTCAAAGTATTATTATTATAGCGAAAAAGCAACTTACGCTGCGATTACTTCAAGCTTATTTTTGAAGTAGTGTTTGATAATAAAGATAATTCTATATTGATGTTAAAGTAGTTTGGTTTTTTTCCAAGCCACTTCGCGTCAGGTATAATATTAAGTCTTCCTTATCGTAATTGATGCAAATACATTTGAATGGTGTTCTCTAATCCATAATATAAAGCATCAGATATCAGAGCATGCCCAATAGACACTTCTAAAAGCCCTTCAACATTTTCTTTATAATATTTCAGGTTTTCTAGATTAAGATCATGTCCTGCATTTATTCCTATGCCCAGATCATTTGCTAATTTAGCTGCTTGAATATGTTTTCTTATGGCTTTGCTTTTATCGTTTTTGAATTCTTTTGCATAATGGCCAGTATAAAATTCAATCCGATCTGCGCCCACTTTTTTCGCTCCTTCAACAAAATGAACTTCTGGATCTAAAAAAATAGAAACTCGAATACCTTTCTCTTTTAAGATAGCAATCGTCTTTTTTAAAAAATCGTGCTGTTTTATTGTATCCCAACCTTCACTAGAAGTCAAAACGCCAGGTGCATCCGGCACTAATGTACATTGATGAGGTGGGTTATTTAAAACCAATTCTAAAAACTTAGGATTAGGGTTTCCCTCTACATTAAACTCTGTAGTAACTATTTTTTTCAATAATGGTATATCACTATATCTGGCATGACGTTCATCTGGTCGCGGATGCAGCGTAATACCTTGAGCACCAAAAGTTTCACAATCCTTAGCAACCTGAGCCAAATCAGGGAGATTTTCGCCTCTTGAATTTCGAATCAAGGCTACTTTGTTTAAGTTTACGCTTAGTCGGGTCATATGTTATGAATTTCTTTGTAAATATATTGATAATCAACACTTTGTATTAAACACTTTAAAATGATTACACTGGATTATAGTGTAAAACTACATATTAAACAAGAAATTTTATTGCAGTTTGGAGAAGGAAAGATAAAATCTACAATGAATTACATTATTTTTACAAAAAAACCTTACATGGATCATTATTCTCCCGGAGAAAAGGCATCAAAAGATGACATAGGTTTATATATCTCCCCTTTAACGATCTTACTTTTTTTAGCCCTCCTTATGATATTTGGAATGCTGCTTGGAAGTGGTACTACTTATCTTATTGGAAAATACTTTGGGTTCTCTCTAAAAGAGACGATGGATACGCTGGGTCCTCAAAGTGGTATTACAAAACGAAATTTCATCAGATTATCATTATTAGCTAATCATGTTATTCTTTTTATTTTACCGCCGATAGTATTAGCATATATATTCTTTAAGCAAAAATGGTATAAGTTTTTGAATTGGAGAAAATTAACAATGGACAAACTAATTATTAATGGTTTAGTAGGTTCATTTTTAATACTGGTTTCTATGCCTTTAGTTCAATATATATATTATTGGAACAAAAAATTGCCCCTTCCCGTTTGGGCAAAAACAATAGAGGAAAATACAAATGAAGCAATCAAAAATCTATTGATAACGGATGCTTCTTGGGAGTTGTTTTTTAATATTTTTGTCATTGCTATCATTCCAGCTATTGGTGAGGAAATGGTTTTTAGAGGTGTTATTCAAAGAAGAATTGAAAAATGGTCTAAAAATCCAACAATTGCTATTTGGTTTGCAGCCTTAATATTCAGTGGATTCCATATGCAATTAGAAGGTTTTTTTCCCAGACTACTTCTTGGAGCATTATTAGGATATTTATTTTATTGGTCTAAAAGCCTGTGGATTCCAATTATTGTACATTTTGTAAATAATGCAATGCAGGTTTTAGCTATGTATTTTTTTGAGAAAAATATGACAACTGTTGATATTGAAAAAATAGATCAAATGCCTATTTGGGGAGCGATATTATCTCTTTTATTCATTTATTTAATTAGTCGTTTTTTAATACAATTTAATAAACCGCACATCAGTCAAATAAAAGTGTAATGCACCTTAGCGTGCATTCGTAAATTAAAAAATATGCAAGGACTTTTAAAAAGAGTAATCACCGCAGTCTTTTTTGTAATCGTCATGTTAGGCGGCATCTATGGCGGCCAGTACCCATTTGTCATTCTTTTTGCAATCATTACTGCACTGTGTTTATGGGAATTTTTAAGCATAACACTTCAAAAAAATCAAAAGCGAGATCGCATTAGAAAAGTAATCGGTTTAGTATTTGGTTTAACGCCATTTGTGATGGTTTCAATGCTGAAATTAAACCTATTACATGATCCTGAAGACTTTGTTCTATTTACTTCGATGTTATGTTTTCCTATTATTTTTCTATGTTTTGTATATGAATTATTTACTGCTTCAAAAGAACCATTTGCTAATGTAGCCTATATTATACTTGGAATGGTTTATATTGGAACCCCCTTCGCCCTGGTTAATTTTATCGCATTTGATGGCGAACAATTTCAGGCGAATACTGTTTTTGGTTTATTATTGCTCACATGGATAAATGATACAGCAGCTTATTTAGTAGGTTCTAAAATAGGTAAAACCAAACTTTTTCCTAGAATTTCTCCTAATAAGACATGGGAAGGTTCTATTGGAGGTGGTATATTCACCCTAATATTCGCCGGATTTTTAGGTTCTTTTTTCCCAGTTCAAAATATTATACAATGGTTAGTTTTAGGAGGAATAGTTGTTATTTTTGGCTCTATTGGTGATTTGATTGAATCTATGTTCAAAAGAAGTTTTGATATAAAAGACTCTGGGACCTTGCTTCCAGGGCATGGAGGGCTATTAGATCGATTTGATGCATTTATATTTTTAGCACCTTTTGCAACAGCTTTTATACTAATGGTCAGGTATTTATAGTTTTGATTAATGTGAACCTTTTATCTAGATTTTTCGCTTCAAGTAATGATTCTTATAGAACTTCAATATAAAATGCTTAATTTTGACCCAGATATGAAATTAAAACAATGATGAAAATTCATAAAGAAGGACATACTATTCTTATTAGCTTAGGATTCTTTTTAATTGTAATCAATCTGGTCATGCTCTGGTTGATGCCTATTGCCTTAATTGTTTCAAGTATTAGTTCGGTTGTTGCCTTTCTACTTGTTTTACAATTTTTCAGAAATCCAACTAGAGAAATATTAATTGCTGACAATAATATTGTTTATGCCCCCGCAGATGGCAAAATTGTAACGATAGAAGAAACTCAAGAAAATGAGTACTTTAATGATAAACGTTTACAGATATCGATTTTCATGAGTCCTACCAATGTACATGTAAATCGTAACCCAATCAGTGGAACAGTCAACTACTTTAAATATCACCCTGGCAAATATCTCGTAGCATGGCATCCAAAATCTTCCACTGAAAATGAAAGAACCACAGTCGTAATTGACAATGGAGAAGAAGAAATATTATTACGTCAAATCGCAGGTGCTGTTGCTAAAAGAATTGTTCACTATGTCAATATAGGGGACGAAGTGGAGCAAGGCGACGATATGGGCTTTATTAAATTTGGTTCTAGAGTAGACTTATTTCTTCCCCTCAATGCAAAAATTGAAGTTACGACAGGGCAAAAAGTTAAAGGGAATAAGACAATCATAGCCAGAATCTAAGTTAGTTTAATTTATTTTACTTATTTTTCAGATACATCAGCTGTAAGGACTTGTTGATATAACAGGTACTTCTGTCATTTCATCTGAATAGACTACTATGAGAATCATCAGTATTATTGCTGTTTTTCTTTTATTTATAACAGCATCCTTTTCAATGAACCTAGATTCAATTGAACTCCAATCTAGTTTAGATAAAGCTATTGAACTCCAAAAAACATTTAAGCCTCAACAGGCTTTAAATCTTCTCAATCAGATTTTACCGAAAACCATTAAGCAGTACGGAAAAGACAGTAAAGAAACGGCAAAGGTTTACTACTTCATTGCGCATTCAAAGCTAGATCTAGCAGACTACAATAATGCTAAAAAAATGCTAGACGATGCATTACAGATATTTAAGCTAACAGATTCCGTATCTGTTGAATTGGGGGATACCTATATGTTAACAGGTATTTATTTTGACTATATGGCCAATTATGATAAAGCTCTAGACTATTATGATTTGACTAAAAAAATGTACCTGAAATTATTCCCTTTAAATGATTTCAGATTTGCTTACTTATATAATAATATGGGGATTTGTATCTTTTACAAAGGAGATATTGAACGTGCTTTAGCATTTTTTAATAAATCTTTAGCTATTACTATTGAAAGTACAGGAGAAAAAAATACAGAAGTGTCTAGAGATTTAGCCAATCTTAGTCAATGTCTTTCTGAATTACGAAAATCCAACCTTGCTATTGACAAATTACATTATTCTATTAATATAGCGATTCAAAATAAAATATTTGATTCTTCCATAGGGGCTAGAATTCATCACGCTTTGGCCCTAGCATATTTTAATCTCAAAAAATACAATGAAACCCTACACAATCTAAACAAAGCCTATCAATTAAGACTAAAACATCTTCCTAAAATACATCCTGATATAGCTTCCAGTTATTTGATGATGGCACTTACTTATGTAGAGCTTGATGAGCTACAATTAGCAAAAGATTATTTTCAGGAAGCGCTGAACATTTATGCCAATTTATTTGGTAATGAACATACGGAAGTCGCATTTATACATACTAATTTAGCTTTAATATTATTAAAAGAGAACAATTTAGAAGCAGCATTAGATCATATAAATAAGTCTACCACCATTTTCAATTACGATGAGAATATTCCAATTTCTGCACAGGAAAAATTTAATTTTAATATCCTCAAAGCATTGGACACAAAAGCACAAATCTATTTTAGTCTATGGCAAAAAGATAGAAATATTCTAATGCTAAAAAAAGCGGATCAAGTCTATGCAGATTTAATTTATGTCTTGAATGAATTTAGAAAAGAATTTAAAGAAGAGGTCTCTAAGGAAATTTTAGCCGGTAATTTTTTCCACATTTTTGATAATGCGATAGCGTCTGGTTTTTCTTTATACGAAGAAACACAAGAAATACAGTATTTAGAAGAAACATTTAGGAGGTATGAATATAGTACTAGTTTTGTCTTACTTGAAGGTAGAAGAAATATCAGAGCAAAAAGTATTGCGGAAATACCTGATAGTTTACGCCAAATTGAACAACAATTAAAAACAGACATTACTCTTCTTGAAAAGCAAAAAAGAGAAGAAGATCAAAAAGAAGAAAAAGATCAAAATAAAATTATAAACCTTGCTAGTCAGATTTTTGATCTAAAAGAAAGCCTATATAAAGTCATCCAAACCTTTGAATTAAATTATCCAAGGTATTATCGTTTTAAATATGATATCAGTATTGTCAGTATTGATAAACTGCAAAATCAAATCTTAGATGAAGGTCAAACCTTAATCGAATATTTCGTAGGGAAGGAAAATATTTATGTATTCATTATTTCGAAGGACTTATTCACAGTAAAAAAAATAAAAAAAGATTTCCCATTAGAAACCTGGATTGAATCACTGAGAAAAAAGATAACCAAATACCAATTTCCTTTCAACCTCGATAAAGATTATCACGAAACTTTAGTTAAACATTCCGAAGCACTCTATCTCAAACTGATTGCTCCTGTAGAAGCTTACTTTAAAGAAAGAATCATTATAGTTCCTGGGGGTGTCCTAGCCGAAATTCCATTTGAATGCTTAGTCAAAAAAAGAGGATCGGATCATGCAAAGTATAAAGAACACTATTACCTCATACAAGATTATGCGATAAGCTATTCTTACTCCGGTACCTTATTAGATGAAATGGTCAGTAATCGAAGAATGAATTCAAAAGTCAACATGTTAGCTTTTGCTCCGACATTTAACCAAGTAGATCAATCAAGTAACCTTAGAGACTTACTATTATTACCGCTTCAATTTAATGCACCTGAAGTAAACAATATTTCCAAAATAATGGGGGCGGAATCTGTTATCGGTGAGAAAGCTACTAAACCTTATTTTATTGAACATTCACAAAAATATAGTATCCTACATTTTGCAACACATGCAAAAGCTGATAATGTCAATGGAGATTATAGCTTTCTAGCGTTTTCTGAGACTTCTGACACTTTAGAAAATGAATTGCTCTATGTAAAAGACATTTATAATATGCCGCTTCAATCCGAAATGATCACATTAAGTGCCTGTCAGACAGGTATAGGAGAAAATAGAAAAGGAGAAGGAATCATTAGCTTAGCTAGAAGCTTTTCTTTTGCGGGTACTGGTAACATCAATACTAGCCTCTGGAATGTTAGTGATTCTAAAACAGCAAATATTATGCAATCTTTCTATCAAAACATCGCTGATGGATTGCCTAAAGATCGGGCTATGCAACAGTCAAAACAAAAATTTATTAGTGATTGTACCCAAAACGCACAAGTTCATCCTTTCTTCTGGTCTGCTATGATCTCTATTGGTGATATGCATGCTATGCAGATACCGTCACCTTCAAACCCTTTTATATGGAGTCTATCCATCTTTGGATTCATTTGCTTAGGCTGGTGGTGGTTTCGGAATTCTAAGCTAAATAGCTAAAATGTAACCCCACAACCTTTATCAAAGTATACTAATCAAGGTCTATACTATACCATTCCATTTATATAAATACACGCAATATGCAGGGCAATAAACCATCAAAGAAAAAAAAATACTATCCAATACGAGATCCTTTAAAAAACTATCTAATGGGACATGGTCGGTATGTGAAATTGCCGATTCAATATAATGACTTGCTTAGGTATGAAGCCTCTACTGAATTATTAAATCAAAAAGGAGAGAACACTTATTGGGAGACGGTATACTTTCAGGAATATGACCGACAAGACTTATATGATAGTCTGACTAAGATTTACTCTCTACTCAAAGCAGATGGCGACAAAAAAGTTCTAGAGCATCTTGCCGTTGCTAGGGTTGATTATTGCACTTTTGGTAATACTAAACCTTTCCGCATCAGGATCATCAACCGCCTCAATGATAATTATGATCATTTCTATATAAAAAAGGCAGATGCTAGTCGGGTCTATGGTTTGGAATTAGAGTATATTTTATCTCCTAATAACCTCAGCTATCTAGTTGATGATCAAACTCTAATTGAAGAGCATATAGCTGGCATTCCGGGAGATGACTTTATGAAATCAAATCTCGATGCAAGTGCTTTTAACCAAATCCGAATGGCTAAAGAGTTTGTAAAGTTTAATGAACGATGTTTTGTTCGTTTATTAGGAGATATGCGGGCCTATAATTATGTTATTGATATTACTCCGGATATTGAAGGCAATCAATATCGAATGAGGGCTATAGATTTTGACCAACAATCCTATGAAGGACGGAAGGGGTTTTATTTACCTCAATATTTTAAAGAGAATAATCCGATAATATTTTTAGGTATCCAGCACATGACTTCTGAAACCGTCCGACAATACCAATTAGAGGAACGTAGTCTAATCGCTGGACGAGTAAAGTCATCTATTAAGCAAGCAAATGAACTATTTGATGTGATGACAAAAGACGAGATATCTCAAATAAATAAAGTTAGTCAACTCAAAGAAGAATTAGCCTATCACCATAAAAATGATGTATTTAAAAAATGTACAAATATGGGAGAGATTGTACTCACTAATATTGTACTTTTACTCCAGAAAGACTTTAAACAAAGTATTGTTTTTAAAGAATTGAGAGATAATATGTAAGCACTTTATCTTCATTTTGCCAAAATCAGCCCATTGGTCATTTCAAGCATGCCGATTGCACGAACGATATTTTAGACTTGTGTTATGGTGATCAGTCCTACGGGCTCTGTGATTTGGTGATCGCTTCGCTTGTGAGGTGGTGATCAGTCCTTCGGACTAGGTGGTTTGGTGGTCGCTTCGCTTGTGGGGGGCCACTTCTGGCAGGCTTTCAAAATTTTGACCATTTATTTTTACTCAATTCATATTTAATAGATAAGCTTGCGATTGCCATGTCATTTCAAGTCCGCAGCTTGACATAAACGTTATATTTTTCTAAAAGTTGGAATAACTTCATTTTTCAAAACTGAAAGTATTATTTTTGATGGACTTTTTAGAAATCAAAACCTCTTATTTAATCAAATTATTAATTATTCTTAAATTTAGTAACATGAAGAAACTGATATTATCAACCCTTCTGTTCTGTGCTTTTTCTCTTGTACAGACTTCTGCTCAAATTCAAACGCCTAATGCTAGTCCTTCTTGTAAAATCATCCAAACTGTAGGATTGACAGATGTAACTATTGAATTCTCTCGCCCAAGTAAAAAAGGAAGAGAACTATTTGTAGATGTTGAAAAATGGGGAAAGATGTGGCGTACAGGAGCCAATAGATCTACTAAGATCGAATTTAGCGACGATGTAAAAATCGAAGGTAAGGAAGTAAAAAAAGGAAAATACGCAATTTATAGTATCCCTGGAAAAGAGACTTGGACGGTTATGCTATACAGTGATCTATCCTTAGGCGGTAATGTAAATGGATACGATGCCAGCAAAGAGGTCTTAAGATTCGATGTAAAAACGATAGTCACGAATGAAGAGATGGAGTCTTTCAATTTTATTATTGATAATGTAAAAGACAACTCTGCATCTATCGCATTTATCTGGGGCAATTATTATGTGCCATTTAGTATCGAAACAGAAGTAGACAGCAAAGTCATGGCTGCTATTGAAAAAACGATGAAAGGCGTATCTAGAAATGATTACTATCAAGCCGCTCATTATTATTATAAAACAGAGAAAGACCTTGATCAAGCATTGACATGGGCAAAAGCTGCTAACAAAATTGCAAGCGATGAAGGGAATCCTCGTTACTGGCAATTACGTCTTGAAGCACAAATTCAAGCTAAAAAAGGAGACTACAAAAGAGCTACTGCCAAAATAGCTGAATCAACTGCCGCTGCTAAAAAAGCTGGAAATACCGGTTATGCAGAAGCCAATGAGAAAATGGTTGCAGAGTGGAAAGGAAAATAAATTAGTCCTGATTTTCTTAGAAATGACCTCAAGAGTACATTGCTTTTGAGGTCATTTTTTTTGGCAGTAGCCATTATAAATTGTTATGATTTCTTAAGTCTTCACCTTTTTTTAATAAAATTTATTATTTCCGGTTACCTATTTTCTCTTGCTGTTATTAATTACAAACAGGAACAATAAAACTATGAAAACTACTCTTCTTCACTAACTGACAATTTACAAGAGTCAATTGACTGCTACAGTATAATCAAAGTATATCTTATCAAATATACCCTGTAGTAGTTTTTATTTTAAAAACATTAGAACTGACAATTTTACTAAGATTTATTTCGAATCAAAATCAAAATCGTGAATCTTAAAATTGTCAGTATATAGATAAGTCGCAAGGACGAGATGGCCATCTTTCCTTGCGCTTATTTTTTATGATTGTTTTTAAGTGATAGAACATCATTAATCGTCCAATTTCTTCTAGTTCTTTTCACACCATCTTTCGCCTAAGCTGGACACTTATTAACGCTCTATCTCTAAATGGAGGATGCCGAAAATCCTGTAAAGAGTAGGCAACAATTAAATTTAATTTATTATGAAAACAAAATTAATTCTACTATGTACATTTTTGATGCTTAACTGCTTTTTAGCCAGAGGGCAGGAAAGTATCGACACACTTGGCTTATTACAGTCTTATGCACAGAAAGCAGATCCCGGAATTACTGCCTTACTAAACGAACAACTCAGTCAACATGGACAACTTAAAATAGAAAAATACGGAAGGTATTCCGATCCTTTTTCTCAGGCCATGGAGCACACTTTTATTAGATTTGCTTTGGAAAACAACGCGCAAGTAAAACTCAAATTGGAGTATTATCAATTAAATTTTAAAACGACACTTGAAGAGGAGGAATATTTTTTACAATTAACTTTTGAAAAATATTACCCTGATCATTTGCTTGATTTTCTGGAACTCAAAATGTTATCTGAAACGCCAATCACTTTAGACAATATTATTAATTATAATACTTTTTTATCAATGGATGGCTTAGCAGGAAACTTCAATATAATCCGCCAATCCTCAGTACAACTAACAACTAGACAAGATGTTGGTCAAACCAATTCTTCTATCTTTATTAATGGCATTTCTCTACATGATTTACTACATCCAAATTCAGGATTTTCAGAATCTTTTACTTCCGACAACTGTGAATGTTTATTTTGGCATTGCTGGCTGAGTTGTATGGACATAGAATATGACTTCCTTGAAAATGTTATCTGGACAGTTTGCACGACTTCTTGTGCCGCAAGTGTATTAGTTTATCCTGCACCTGTTTGTCTAGTCTGTGTTTATTCATTAGTCGGTGCAGGCAGTATTTGTGGTGGACAATGTTCATTAGACCCTTGTCAACATGGTTATAAATGTACCCCAGGAACAATTCATCCAGAAGATGATCCAGAATGCACAAATAGTGGCCAAATATCCCATTTTGTTTGTGATTGTGATGGACAAGGGTATCATCCTGAATCACAAGACTGTCCTCCAGGTTCAACATGTCAGGGAGATGGCGTTTGTGCCCCATGTGAAATAACTTCAGGTAGTGGTGGTGGAGAACCTGGAGGAGGAGGAACAGAACCCAATCCAGATGATGAAGATGGGGGTGGGTTTACTAGTGGTTCGCCTGATCAGTCCAAAGGCATTGATTGTAATAGTCTAACCTTAAGTGAAACGCATTATCACGAGACGGCTCCTGGTACTTTCGACGGATCCATTACTGTAGTTGCTTCAAGTGGGAATGGGAATTATCATTATCAATGGGATGACTCAACAACAGGTGCAGTAAGACAAAATCTAAGTGCTGGCACCTATTGTGTTACAGTAACAGATAAGCGATGCTGCTATCGCATACTTTGTGTTGAAATAGTAGCTGAAGCGTGTGTCGGATTAAATTGGGAAGTTGAACTGACACCCTCTCCAGCTTGTAATCTAGACGATGGATCCATTCTTGCCTCGACGGTAACGGGAGGAACCCTTCCTTATTCCTATTTATGGAGTACAGGAACTACCGGCCCAAATGCGACAGGGCTGGAAGTCGGATTCTATACAGTCACGATCAGCGATAATTATAATTGTACTACAGAAGATGGTATTTTACTCACTGGAGCAGATGGTAATCCGCCAGACTTAAGCGCCTCTGTTATTACACCGATTTGTCCTAATGACCCTAATTCTGGTGCGATCAATCTTGTCATTCAATCATCAGCACCAGCCATTAGCTATATCTGGAGTAATGGCGATTTTGAGCAAGATATCAGTGATCTCTCAGAAGGGACATATACTATAACAGTAGTAGATGAATGTAGCAATGAGTACAGTCAAGATTTTGAAGTACTACCTTTAGAACCTTCTCTTGATGTCTTACACACCCTTGATAATGTTTGCTATGGGGCAATCACAGTAAGTTTAGAAAATGGGAATCCTCCCTATACATTTAGTATCGAAGGTCCAGGGGCGAATGAATCTGTTACATCAGAAGAGGATTATTACACTTTCGAAAATCTATGTGAAGGAGACTTTGAACTTACCCTTAGTAATGCTAGCAATTGTATCATCACACTTAATCAAAATGTATGTGTCTGTCCAGATATTACCTATGGGACTTGGGATTATAATATGGGCACAAATAAATACTGCATGGATTATTCCATTCCTTCTTCTAGTTTATGTCAAGCTACTTCAGGTACTTTTTGTTTTGAACCTATTTTCTCTGGAGGTTGGATTCTAAATGAGTCTGGTCAATACTGCCAGGATGTCTCCTGCCCTGCTGAAGAATATTGTGAAGGTTTTGATATCACTCAATTATGTTTTACTCCTGAATATAATGGAGATTGGTTCGAATCTGATGGTCAATATTGTCGTGTAGCTACTTGTAGTGGTTATGTATTTTGTCCAGGGCTGGCAATAAATGAATGTTATGATTATGAGATAGGAAATTGTGATTTTTCAAGTAATTATGAATGCCACTGCCAAATAATTGTAGATGGAGACCCTATTAAAGATATATTGATTGATCCGGTCATAGAATGGGACTTTGTTGATGGTCAATGCATTCAAACTTTTTACTGTGATGGATCCGATGTAGCTGAATTCAATCTTCCTCCAGAAGGAGATTATGGTTGGGAATTCAATGAAGATGGTCCATCATGTTTCCGAGTCGTCATTTGTTCAGAAGAAGATGATGTAGAGTTTGATCAGGAAAATGATGATCCTTATATTGAGTGGACAACGGATGGTGATGGAAGTGAAATAGCCTGTATCGCTTATATTGAATGTGATGATGATTCAGAAGCACTAGAAGAAGAAGGAGAAGTTTATCTCGAATGGGATTTTGATCAGGGAGATACATGGGATTGTATTGCAGAGGTCTATTGTGGATTTGATGGAGATTTGGAATATACAGATGATACCTCTGAAGAACCTGCGATTGTAGGTAATCAACTTTATGAAGAGGCCGGTATATATTACTGTTTAAATGTTTATACCTGCGGTGATGGAGCATATACAGAAGTAGAAGAAATCCCTAATACAATTGCTGTATGCAGTCCCACTAGTGATCCAGATATATGTGTGTTTTCTTGTGGTTCTAATTCTGAAGAAGGTCTTTGTAATCTGGTAAATTGCGATGACATTATAGAGTTACCTTCTGATAGGGAAAATAATTTGCATCAAAATAATGATAATGAAGATCTAATGGTCTCCATTCAACCTAATCCCTTCAGGGATCAATTTCGAATTAATAATCTACCGATAAATCAGGGTGATTTGACATTAGATATTGTAAATGGGAATGGATTGATAGTAAAAACAAATCGATCCAATCAAAAAGAAAGTTTGATCATTAATACTACAAAATTAGCAGAAGGTATTTACTTTATTAAAATATATAATGAAGATAGATCATTTGTTGAGATAAAAAAGATTGCTAAAATTAATTAAGTACTGCCTTCAAGCCCCGAAGGCAAAGTATTGTCTTCGGGGTATTTATACCTTGAATGAAGAAGCTTAAAGAATTGCTACTTTTTTGGATTAATGTGTTTTAATAGATCTTCAATTTCTTTATTCATTATCATCATCTTAGGGCTTTTCATCTTTTGGTAATTGGCTTTATGAGCTAGCCAATATTCAAAAGCCACCTCTGTCTCACCTTGATTATATAAACTATAAACACTCTTGTAAACTGGATATAAATGCTGGGGCCTTAATAAAAGTGCTGTTTTATAATAGTCCATACTTTCATTATACAATCCCAATTCAAAGTAATAATCTCCAAGATGAATATAAGATTCATAAGAAGGATTTGTTGCTTGAGCTTTATTTAAGGAATTTAGTGCTTCATTGTATCTTTTATTTTTCAACAAATGCAATCCTAGAGATTGATAATACTTATCATTACTTCCTAGATGTATTTCTAAATCTTTATACTTCTTTAAATTTATGTTCACATTTTCATCTAATAGCAAAAAATTATTGACCCTAGACCATTTTCTAAACACACTCATTTCATAGTAAGTAAGACAAATTGTTAAGCCGATGAAAGCAATTAAAATAGGCTTAAAACGAGCAGTAGACATTTGCCATTTTATTTTTTCCTCTTGACAGGCAGTTCGCAATAATATTGTAGTAAAAACAAACAATACCGATGATTCTAAATATTGTAAAGGAAACATAAAAATCAAAATCGCAGCAAGTGCTCCTAAATAAAATAAATTTTGTTTATTAAACAAACCTATGAAAATCAATAAAAGGCCGATGATCCCCGGATAGCCTAATTCAATAAAAATCTGTGTAAAATCATTAAATGCTAGATGGTCTACATGACCAATTGTATTTACAGCTAGTTCGTTTATAAAAATTGCATTTATAAATACATTATATTTACCTAATCCAAGTCCAAATAAATTATTAAAATCATAATTAATCCAACTTAAATAAAAAAGATCAAGACGTCCATTCAAAGAAGCAGGGCAAAAAAAACAAAGACATAAAATTCCCGCTATCATTAAAATCGAAATCACAAATACATTTATTCTATAATTAGATCTACCGAGAATTTTACCAATTAAAAGCAACGATATGACGATAGCTAATAGTTTAGAATGAAGCACCATCGCTAATATATAACCAACTAAAGTTATCGCGACCAATATCCAATTACTTTTTTGAGTATAAAAAATACCTATAAGATAAAAAGCACAATACATTGAAATCTGGCTAATATTGCCCAAACCATTCTGATAACTAAACCTTGAAGTTAAGGAAGCATAATTATTTCCTTCTTGGAATGCGGTATAAAAAACAAAAGCGGCTAATCCGAAAAATGCAAAGGATAATGCTTTTGAAATATTTTTAAAGGCTTTTTTAGTACTCCCTAAAAACAAAAAGCAAAAATAAAGTAAAAACATAATTAAAAAAGTCAAAAATGTACTCCCCAATGGGAATACGCCTTCCGACAAATACGATCTCAAAAAACAAATCAACACTGTAAGCCCTAATAATAAAAAACCAATGTCGACTATTTTAATACTTTTAAAAACAAAAAAAAACTTATTTAACAAGCATAATAGAATCAGAATAATTAAAATAAATCCAGTAGCCATATTAGAATAATTCCAGAAAGGAAAAAGCGGCAGCACTAGTATGCTTACTAATAATATGAAAACAGCACTGATCTGCTTGGGCAATACGAGCTTTAAAAACATGATTTTTAATATTATTTCTTTTGGACAAATAATAAAAAATGCCAGCTTGTATTATTTACAAGCCAGCACTATTTATAATTTCATATCTTTTATTCTAATCTAAATAATTTGATAAAAACGTACAAGTAACATTATTAAAAGACCCATTTTCATTCACACTTCCTATCTGATATCCGTACAAGTTATGATTGCGCGGTAATAATAGAGGGTAATGATAGTAAATATCAAATAGGTCGATTTCAATATCAGAACTTGGATAAACATAAGAAACCTCCTCAGCATTTGTCCAGGTAGATTCGATCCCAATAGAACCAAAACCTCCCCCTACAACTGGAGCTTTAATACCAACTTCAGCACTTAGTTTTGTTTCGTTTGTCGTTTCATTAGATCCTTCGTCAAAGTTTATTTCAGGGCTATCTGTTTCTTTAATCACAACCTTCACTGCTTGGCCGATCAAATAATTTTCCCAATATTTTAAAATTTCAATCGGTTTTAAAGAATTATCAGCATAATACTCACCGTTTGATATAGAAATAGTCAAATAAGTCCCAAAAAATGGATTCCATATTTCTATATATTCATAACATAATGGTGTTGTAAAAACAACTTTATGCAATACTACATCTGATTTTTTTTCATCAACTGTACCCGTTCCCCTAATCGCAAAAATACGTATTTCAGGAGCTCCATAAAGTAGATTTTCGCCATATGTCCCCAACTCATAAGCTTCAACATCGGGAACTCGAATGCCATACCAGTGCAAAGGTTGGTTAGGTTCTCTAAATGAAGCAAATGATTTATCAAAAAAATCTCCAGACCATATTCCTGAAGAGGTTCTATATTGCGCTTGCATTTGCACCAATTCTCCACGATAACTTAGAGGATGATTATACAATATGGTATTATTACTTCCTACATTTATTGGTGATTCAGGGATTTCTTCATAACCATTAGGCGTTAATACCCTCAAACGATATTGAGTCACAGGAATATCATTAGGTGGTGTCCACAAATAATTTAATTGTGTGCTACTATAATTCTCTCCTCTAAAAGAATCCAACCTTGGTAATATATCTCCAGAAGTAATGGTCGTGCTCAATGAATTTTCACTATTACAATATACCCATCCTATTCCATTTTGCAGGTATTTAATCGTAGCAGTGATTTCATAAGTATACTCAGTATTGGGAACGGCAGTTATATCGTAAAACACTCTTGATTGATCTGCACGTCTCAAAAAAGTTTCGATTTCAAGTTCACCATCGCCATCTGTATCAGGTCCTGTTCGAGTAATGGTCACGAAGCCCCAATAGCATAATTCTGATGGAAAATTATCAATCTCATAAGTTAATCGCAGTCCTCCATTAATATTTTCTGCAATAAAAACGTCGATAGTTGGTGCACTACAAGAAGTTGGCTCTGGATCACAAAGAACCATTCCCGCTTTTTCTACACCACTCATATTAATACTAGGCTCCTTGATTGAAACAGATGATCCTGATGTTAATCTTTCTGGCTCTATTGGATTGCCAAGTGCATCGTGTCGTTCACTAATATGCATGACAACTACCGCATCCTTAAATTTTTTATCCAATTTTATTTCAATTGACTCGCCTTGTCTTAATCCTTTTATTGCTGTTTCTTTTTCATCAAAACCAGAGTGAACAAAAACCACCGGTGCAACATATTCATTCTTAGCCCAGGAAATTAAATTTCCTCTAGTCGCAATAATTAATGCAGGATATTCTCGTAAAAAATTGTCCAGCATCTCCTCATCAAATATACCGATAGCATGTTCTAAAAGTATGTCCTTCATTTTGATTCCCTTTTTCGTTTTGTGATCCAAAAAGGTTGTCATGAGTGTTTCATAATCTCCCATCTCTTTTTTGAGTGTCAAATCCATAAGAGAAAACTTAAAAATTTCACTTTCAAGTGCTAGGTCTATTGCTTTTTCTAAGCCTATTCCAAATTTATCATAAGCTTCTAAAGCTTCACTAGAAATATGATCCATAGGATCTGTCGCATCTACTATATCCGACATTTTATCCTTTTTACAGGATTGAAAAACCAGCGCTAGGCAAAGCGCAGCCATACCAAGTAATGAAATACTTCGTTTCATAATTTTACATTTTAAGAATTTAAGAAATAAGATAATTCGAAAGGATTATTGGATAGAAGAGTAGACTACTTAGGGCAGTCTCAACACTGATCCTTACAATCCAGTTTCTTTCTTAAAACGTCAGTAATAAGTAGTAAAATAAAAGAAGCGTTTTGAATTTAGCGTTTATTTAAACGCCTTTCGTATATTAATAAAATAAGATTCAAAAAGGTAACTGCTAGTTCCAGTTTTTTATTTAAACAGGCTCTAATCCAATATTTCCAATAGCTTCGTAGCATCCTCGTGATGATCTGCCTGTTTATCTTCTACTAAGGCTTGTAATGCTTTTTTTGCTGAAACAATATCTTCTAGTTTTAAATAAGCTAAAGCGGAATACCAACTTACTTCATTTTCAAAATTGAAATCCTTTTTTGCTGTGATCTGTTCAAAATAAGACAAGGCTTTTTGAGCCTGATCTAACTTAAGATAAGCGATACCTGCACCAAGTAACAAATTAGACGTTGGATTAATATTCAACTGTTCTTCAAATAATGGAAGTGCATCTCTATATTTTTTATCATTAAATAACTTTTCTAAAGTCAATAATTTCTCATCACCATTATCTCTTTGTGCAATGCTGATATCTGAAATCTCAAAAAAACGATCAACAATGGCATTAGGGCTTTGGGCTCCATTCCCATCCATTAGATAAAATAAAGCTACTATCAAGATTAAAACTGATGCAGCTGCAGCTATATATGGAAACAAACTTCGCCTTTTACCTTTTTCTTGTCTATTATCAATCACTTCCTTATGGATCTCTATAAGTTCTTCCTTGAAAGCTTTCCTCCCAAATGCTTCTATTCCATTAATCATCTCACGACGAAGGTCCACTTGCGCTGCAAGTTCCATATTTGTTTTTAAGTCTTGACGAAATGATTGCTCTTCATGTTCACTTAAAAGTCCCAATATAAAATCGTCTATCTGTTTATCGTCTTTCATAAAAGCATAATTTCATTTACTTTAATATATTTTTTATTCCTGGGGATTCTTGAACCAATTGTTTAAGCTTCTTCATACACTTAGATTTTTTGTTCTTAGCAACTTGCTCATTAGCAAAATCCATCCTTACAGCTATTTCTACCATTTTTAAGCGTTCAAAATAATAATGGGTTAGTACCTTCTTACAATCCGCTCCTACCTTCTCTAAAAGTCGCATAATAAGGTTATTGCGTTCATTTGATTCAATTACTTCCAGGCTCTCTGAAGGTATTGGAATAGTCATTATTTGATCATCAATGTTAGTAAGTCTCTTTTGACTTCTCAGTCGATTTAGCCATAAATTTCTACATACGGAATAAATGTATGTTCGGATTGTACAATTCAATTCCAATTGGTCAAGCCTGATTTTTTCATAAAAGACAATGATCGCATCTTGAAAGATATCCGCAGCTTCATCGTCATTACCACTATTATTAGTAATAAAATCGGCTATTATTGGATATTGTTGAGCATATAATTGCTTCAATGCCTCATTCCTTTTTGTTTTGTCTGTAGAGCTTAACTCTGACAATAATTGTTCATCTGACAATTGATTCATAGAACCTTACACTAGTTAATAAATGAAGTATCTTAAAGGTAACTCGAAAAGCATTTTTTTTTAAATATTTATCTTTTGAGTAACGAACGAACTTGAAAATAAAAACATTTTTCTTTAGTTTCTATCTAATAATCAATTAAACATAATAATTAGCACCAATTATATTGTTATTACTATTTAGGTTGACTCTTAGCCCTTAATTTTGAAACCAGAATGTGGACTAGTAGAAGTTCTAAAGCTGATGCTTTATTAAAATTTTAAGCGCTTGGCTCCACATATTTCAAAAAAAGTTAAAAATTCTGGTTACCTTTTTTAGATCAAATTTATAAAGGTGTAGAAGAAAAATGAATAGAAAATAATTGCCAAACCTTTTGCTACTCAAAAAAATGCCTTCCGGTCTACCGGTCGGTTTTTCTATTCATTCTTTCTGTACACCTTCCGGATTTTATTCGGGGGTGTATTTTCTCAAATTAATTTACTAATGTCGATTGACACTAAAAGAATGAATCATGAAAAAGTTTTTGTTTACCCTTCTGGTCAGTTGTTTTTTATTTTCTCTGTCCTCTTTTAAAATAGCAGAAGTTAGTCCAAATCCAGCGCCTGAATTGGGAACCGTAATAAATGGGAATTTCCCAATACTTCTACCTTATGAATTAGAACGAGGATGCGAAGGTGTATTCTCTTTTAACGTTATTCTTGCTAATCTTGACCTTTTTTCTCCTAATATTGGTACAGACACTTCTGGTGTTTTCTATCTACCTACAGGATATCCGGAAATGATTCTGAATGTTAACTTTCCTTCTCAAGGAATTTCAATCAATCAACCTGTTACAACATTCTACTATTCAACAACTACATCTTCTGGGATAGAAATATTTTATAGTACAGTTTTTGTTGAAGTTGACTTTTCTGAAGATTGTTCCGGAAACTATGAAGAAGTCTTCTTTGCAGACTGGAATGCAGCAATTTTTATAGACAATGAGGATAGTCCATCTACTTCTTATCCTATTTGTAATGCAATGGGAACAGGTGATATTTTTGATTGTGCTGCATTTGATTATGGAATGACTTGTCCAATTCCAAATTGCGATGATAGTGTTTTTACCACATATGATGGTACGCTTGAAATTCAATGTAATGATTGTTATATGTCTTCCAGTAGAAGTGAAGAAAATTCAGATACAGACTACAACATTGACAATTTTACAATTAATCCGAATCCCTTCCAAGATCAATTAGAAGTAAAATGGGAAAGCGAAACGAAGATCCCTCAAAGACTTGAATTATTTGATATTAATGGAAGAATGATAAATGCTTGGAATAATTTGGCTATAAATGAATCTATGCATTTCTATATTAATACAGGTAATCTCTCAAAAGGACTCTATTTTGCTAAAGTTACCTTTGATGATAATAGTTCAGAGGCCATTAAATTAGTCAAACAATAAGTCCGAATTAGAAGTATCAGTCATTAGTATTCTCAAGAACGACTAATGACTGACTTCTTTATTTTTATCAAAAACTTCATCTAAAAAATTATAAAGCTTGATAAGTTTGGAGTCCCTCCTCTTTTAGGTATATTAGAGTATATGACGATTGCAAGAAAGGTGTTCGAGGGAAGGTATCGTCCTAAGAGAGGTTGTGAGGTCTTGCTTTTAATATGTTTGCAAAATTCTGATAATTCGTTTTCACGCTACTCAAAGACTGGATAATCTTTCGATTTCCATACGCTCAAATATGTCGCATCAGTATTCAGCGTATTCCATTTTTGAATATAAAAATATTCCATCTTATGCTGTTCCGTTCCATTTTTACAATTCTTTTCACTTTCCTAATCTACAGCTCTTCATTATTTTGTCAAGATACTAAAGCAAATGAATTTGAAAACCTAGAAATTTGTCACGAGTATTATGCACAGGCTGTAGCAGTTTTTAGTAGAGACTTTGATAGTACAATATTGATTTTAAATACTGCTGTTCCTTGTTTTAAAAAATTTGAAGATTGGGAAAACTATATTAAATGTCTAAATGGTATCAATTCTGTTTATTTTTATCAAGAGAATCTTGAAAAATATAAAACCGCTTCTTTTTTTACTTTCAAAGAAGCTCAAAATTACCTAAGCGTAGAAAATCCTCAATATGCTAATGCATTGAATAATCTAAACAGTTACTATTACAAAATTGGAGATTTCGAAAAGGCACTGGAATTAGTTACAAAGTCTCTTAATATAAAAGAACAAAATAAAGAACCTAAACTAGAATTAGCTATTTCTTATCAAAATATAGGAAACATACATAGGCTCAAAGGTGATAATAATAAAGCTTTGCAATTTATGAGCAAAGCACTTGAGTATACTTTAGATTCTCTAGAAGAAAGTAATCATAGAGTAGCAGAGATCTACGATGGTTTAGCTCTAATATATCAACAAGCAGAACAAGTCGACTCTGCTATCTTTTATCATAATAAAAGCCTAAGTATTCTTGAAAAACTATTTAGAAACCAAAAAGACAGAACCTATAATCTTATCATTGAGTCCTTACATGGCATTAGTTATTTATGGCTGTCGAAAGGAAATTTGGTGAAAGCTGAAGTTCACATTCAGCAAGCACTCAAGCTTCAAAAAGAAGACGGCGATTATAGAAAATCTAACAGCTATGAACTCTTAAGTAAGCTCTATTTTAAAAGAAATGAGTTTAAAAAATCTTTAGCCGCTCTTAAAAAAGCAGAAGAAATTTCTTCCAATTACGACTTAAAAAACAAAGCAACATTGATTGCTCCTCGGTATCATCAATTTGCTGAACTTTATATTGCTCTAGAAGATGATGATCAAGCCTTAACCTATTATCAAAATGCTTTAAAAATATTGAATCCTGGATTTGACAGCAATCTATTCGAAGACAATCCAGTAGAAAATCAATTACTTGATAAGCCTAATGCATTGCTTATTTTGGATGCAAAAGCTAAATTGCTTTATAAACTATTCAAAAAATCTAAAAGACACGATTATCTTTTAGCTTCTTACCTCACTTATCAGAGTGCTACTGAATTGATCCGTAATATCCGACAAGGTATTCTTACCGTAGAATCCAAAAACACGCTCTCGAAAAAGATAATCCCTGTATATGAAGGTGCTATACGAAGCGCACTAGATTTATATCAGCAAACTAATGATGTTAAATATAAAGCAGCCGCTTTTGGACTTGCCGAAAGTAATAAAGCTTTACTCCTTCTCGAAAGTATTAATGACCAATCCGCCAAAGGCTTTTCAGGGATTCCGGATAGCTTATTGGAAAAAGAAAAAGATATAAAACTCCAATTGGCCTTTTTGCAAAGGACTTTATTGAATGATAAGGCTAATCAAAAATCGATCAAAAATACGGAAGATCTAATTTTTGATTTAAATCAACAATTAGATCGACTCACTACTCATTTTGAAAAAAACTATCCCCGTTATTTTGATCTGAAGTAT
>CBDICS010000092.1:0-121949 GCA_965277415.1 Saprospiraceae bacterium | reverse complement strand
GTGGTTCGATTAAAAGTATAGGGAGTAATATAAGTCGTGTTTTATTTTCTGAGTTTCAATTCCAAAGTGGTTCGATTAAAAGCATAGCCAAAATTAAAAGATCAGAATTAGAAAGTTGTTTCAATTCCAAAGTGGTTCGATTAAAAGAGAAAAAGCGCAAAATCTTTTTAGAGCCTTATCGCAGTTTCAATTCCAAAGTGGTTCGATTAAAAGCTTTTTAATAATCGCGTCTTTGTGCGCTTTTACTCTGTTTCAATTCCAAAGTGGTTCGATTAAAAGAAGAACCCGAAATATAGGTTAATAATGCCTATCGACGTTTCAATTCCAAAGTGGTTCGATTAAAAGAATAAAATCCTAAGAAAACTATAGAAGGGGTAGTAGGTTTCAATTCCAAAGTGGTTCGATTAAAAGACGTCAATCCCTGAAGGATTCAACCCAACCGTAGGGTTTCAATTCCAAAGTGGTTCGATTAAAAGGATGTAAGCATACTATAGCAGATTTCGAACATCTACGTTTCAATTCCAAAGTGGTTCGATTAAAAGGAAGCTAAGCAGGCTAAAGAAGATAACGTAGGTAAAGTTTCAATTCCAAAGTGGTTCGATTAAAAGTGATTGGCTTGCACTAAAGATGTTGTTAATTCCACTGTTTCAATTCCAAAGTGGTTCGATTAAAAGCTCCTTGATTCTCTAAGCCTAACAAGGTAACAACATGTTTCAATTCCAAAGTGGTTCGATTAAAAGAAGTTATTCAATGACGATCAACGTAACGACATACACGTTTCAATTCCAAAGTGGTTCGATTAAAAGTATATAAGCGGATATATTTACCCATACTATACCCCGTTTCAATTCCAAAGTGGTTCGATTAAAAGCTGAGGCCATAAAGAAGTATTGAGTGAAAATTAACATGTTTCAATTCCAAAGTGGTTCGATTAAAAGGCTTAAGATCGCGAAGCCGTGAACGCTTCTTCTTGGTTTCAATTCCAAAGTGGTTCGATTAAAAGTATCAATGTCAGAGTTTAATGTGATGTCTTTATTTGAGTTTCAATTCCAAAGTGGTTCGATTAAAAGTGGTTTTTCCCGTGGTGAAATACTCAGCTCTGAAACGTTTCAATTCCAAAGTGGTTCGATTAAAAGCCTGTCCTTTAACTGCAACCCCAGCGGCCTCTTTGCGTTTCAATTCCAAAGTGGTTCGATTAAAAGCATTCCCTGCCGCATCAACCGCTAAAAAAAAAGCAGGTTTCAATTCCAAAGTGGTTCGATTAAAAGCGACAAGTGTTTTTGCTTTTAGTAAGATGCACACAAGTTTCAATTCCAAAGTGGTTCGATTAAAAGTGACTCCTAGCTTCAATCTTGCTCGAGAAAAGAAAAGTTTCAATTCCAAAGTGGTTCGATTAAAAGGTATATACCTTGACTTCACCAAGGCGATTTACGTAGTTTCAATTCCAAAGTGGTTCGATTAAAAGATTAGGATTGTGAGGCATAGTAAACCCCTTTACATAGTTTCAATTCCAAAGTGGTTCGATTAAAAGTCGTAGGCTTTGACTTTGCACGTACAAAAGAGCCGTGTTTCAATTCCAAAGTGGTTCGATTAAAAGCCTAGAATTAGTAACAGACATCACACCTTGTCCAACGTTTCAATTCCAAAGTGGTTCGATTAAAAGCTTCTTCTTCCATCCGTAATCGGTTGTTTCGGTTTGTTTCAATTCCAAAGTGGTTCGATTAAAAGGGTCGTTATTTTGCGCGGCATTCCTGAAGGTAACGGGTTTCAATTCCAAAGTGGTTCGATTAAAAGTGTAAGTAAGTGACATTAAATATTTCGTAATATCGAGTTTCAATTCCAAAGTGGTTCGATTAAAAGTATGAGTACGAATGATGAGACATTTGAATACAGCTTGTTTCAATTCCAAAGTGGTTCGATTAAAAGCCTTAGGCTATAGAGGTAAATATAATTGATTCTCAATAGATTACAAAATGTCAAAGAGCTGATTTAAAGCCTATTTTATTGTCGATCAACAGTAGTAATTTTTCCTCCTTAGATCGACGACCGCCAAAAGTGCCTTTATTTAGCTTAAACGAAGGATTCCCCAATATACAATGTTATTTTGATAAAAGAGCAGTGTGGTCGACGACTTTTATATAAGATATTGATCCTGTCTGGAGACTTAAAAGCAACCAAACTATTATCTAGAATCTGTATTAAATTCAAGCTTGAATGCCAGAAGCTAGGGGAATGGCCTTATTCTTTTTAGCTCCAAAATATGGAAAAGTCGTTAAGAATCTTAAACTGTTTGAGCCTTTACAAATGATTAGATATGAGATGATTTTATGCTAATCTAGAATAGTTTAATCAAAGAATTACATAATAAGCGAGTTTTTAAGATTTAGATTTTTCCGTATTTTGGAGGGTAAAGAAAAGAATAAAGCCTTGGGTTTTTGGTCCTTTTGAGGCTAAGTCAAAAGGACATAATAAAAGCTCAATATTCAAGGAAATTGTCCAAACAAACTTAATCTCTTAAAAGAAAGCTGTATATCATTAACTATCCGAGTTTAGGCTACACTTATTAATTTACTATCCCAAAATTCGACTTTAGATTAGAAAATGTTGAATTAAGAGTGTTTAGAAAAAGAATATAGAATACTGATTGTTGAATATCCAATATTGAATAGAGAGTAGTTTTTCAGACTTTGGCTAGAATAAAACTGGAAATTAGATCTAAAATCAGGTATAAGAACGATTTTAAATTCAATATTCCTTATTGGAACTTCAATATTCAATATTTTTTTGCATTTAAAAACAGCGCCTTCTCATTTCACACTATACTAAGCCCCCACTACATCACCAAACAAATCATAATCAGAAGCTTCCGTAATCTTGATTGAAGCAAAATCTCCAATGCGAACATAATTATTTTCCGCTTTGACCAATACTTCATTGTCCACTTCCGGAGAGTCAGATTCTGTACGTCCGACAAAATAAGCGCCTTCTTTTCTATCAAACAAAACCCTTAAGGTCTGCCCTACTTTAGCTTCATTCTTTTCAAAAGAAATTTCTTGCTGGGCTTCCATCAATTGGTTCGCTCTTTCTACCTTTACTTCCGCTGGTACATCATCTTCCAAATCATAAGCGATTGTATTCTCTTCATGAGAATATTGAAATACCCCTACCCTTTCAAACTCCATTTCTTTTACAAAAGCTACTAAATCTTGGAATTCTGCTGCTGTCTCTCCAGGGAAACCAACCAATAAAGTCGTTCGAATCGCTATACCAGGCACCTTTTGGCGTGCAAGTTTAATTAGCGCTGTTGTTTCCGCTCTCGTAATTTGTCTACGCATCCGATGAAGTACGGCATCATTGGCATGCTGTAGTGGAATATCTAAATAATTACAAACTTTTGGCAATTCAGCCATCACATCAAATATTTCTTCTGGAAACTTACTCGGGTATGCATAATGCAAACGAATCCACTCTATTCCTTCTACTTCAGAAAGTGCCCGCAATAATTGAGGCAATGCCCTTTCTTTATAAATATCCAATCCATAATAAGTCAATTCCTGAGCAATCAACATCAACTCTTTAACACCATGCTTTGCTAAATTTTTCGCTTGCTTTACCAATGCTTCAATGGGTTGTGAAATATGTTTCCCACGCATCAGTGGAATAGCACAAAAGGAACAAGTACGATTACAGCCTTCAGATATTTTTAAATACGCATAATGCTGAGGCGTTGTGATAATGCGCTCTCCTATCAGTTCATGTTTATAATCTGCATCCAATTTGGCTAATAAACCTGGCAGTTCCAATGTCCCGAAATAAGCATCTACTTCAGGAATTTCTTTTTCAAGATCATTCTTATAACGTTCTGATAGACATCCCGTTACATACAGTTTTTCAATGCCACCTTTTTTCTTTACATCCGCATATTGAAGGATCGTGTTCACCGACTCTTCTTTTGCCAAATCAATAAATCCACAGGTATTTACAATAATAATATTGGCATCCTCTTTTTCACTCTCGTGTGTCACTTCATAATCATTTCCTTTCAACTGGGTAATGATATTCTCTGAGTCCACCAAATTTTTGGAGCAACCCAATGTGATCACATTAACTTTATCTTTTTTTAAGGTCTTGGTCTTCAATCTAGATTATTTTTTAAAAAGTATCTAAGTATTAATTGTACTACCATTCTGTAAATAAATTAGCAGTTTTATATATTAATTTGCAAAGGTACTAAGAATTCAATTCTTTTTTTTGCAATCTAAATTAACTATAGTAGCTTTATAATATCTTATAATATATTAAAATGTAAATATGAAGTCTTTAATTAGTACCTTTTTTTTTATTGCTCTTTCTTTTATAGTTTTTGGGCAACAGAATGATAAGCGCTTAGCTCCAGATCTTGTACCAATTGCTGAATTGGATCAATTCACTTTACCCCTTTTAGACAATAAACTATTATTGGCTGAAGAGTTAGAAAGAAGAGCACCTGGAATCGCTCCACGATTTGCAGAAACTTTTGAAGTCGATATCAATCCTTCTACCGATGGTGCCTGGGAAAGGTCATCCAATGGAAATGATGTGTGGCGGTTTAGAATTCACTCTAAAGGTGCTAAATCCCTTAATTTAGGTTTTTCTAAATATAATATGCCTCCTGGCGGTTCATTGATCTTGTATTCCTCTAACTATGAAAGAATACTTGGTCCATTTACACCTGCTGATAATGAAGAACATGAAGAACTTTGGACACCTGTTGTTGATGGTGATGATTTAATCATTGAAGTTCAATTACCAGCAGAGCAGAAAAGCAACCTTCAGCTCCAGTTAAAGTCCATAAATCATGATTTCATAAGGCTTTTCTAATATGAGTATTTTATCTGGTTCTTGTAACCTTGATGTGATTTGTACTGCTGATGATGGATGGGCTATTGTTGATGGCTATCGAGATATTATTCAATCAGTAGCTGTGATTTCAACTGGTGGTGGTACTTTTTGTACGGGTTTCTTAGTAAATAATGTGAATAATGATTGTACGCCATTTTTCATGACCGCCAATCACTGTGGTATTGGGCCCAATAATGCGCCTTCTTTAGTCACTTATTGGAATTTTGAAAATAGTGTTTGTCGCCAACCTAATTCTCCAGCCAGTGGTGCTGCCGGAGATGGCCAACTCAATGATTTTAATACCGGAGCAATCTTTCGATGTGCTTATGCTCCATCTGATATGACTTTGGTAGAATTAGATGATCCAGTATCAGAAACCGCCAATGCATTTTTTGCAGGATGGTCTGCTGAATACGTGATGCCACAGGATACGATCATTGCCATCCACCATCCTTCAACTGATGAAAAAAGAATTTCTTTCGAATTCGAACCTTCACAACCGGGTAATGGCCTTAATGATATTGTAGTAGATATCTCAAATGCAGATCATATTATTATTCCTGATTGGGATATTGGAACAACAGAACCGGGCTCTTCGGGTTCTCCATTATATAATAATCAAAAACAGGTAGTGGGTCAATTACATGGTGGAGGTGCTGCATGTGGAAATAATTTATACGATTCTTATGGTTGGTTTAACACTTCCTGGGAAGGAGCGGGTACACCTGAAACAGCTCTAAAGTTTTGGCTGGATCCAGAAGATACAGGCATTCTAAATATACCTGGCAAGAATTGTAGTTTTAATGTCTCTACTGAACCAGGTTCTCAAGAAGTTTGTGCGCCTGAGGATGCAGTTTACCTTTTGACGGTTTCTGATAATTTCAGTGCTGATGTTACTTTAAGTGCAACTAATTTACCTGCCGGAGCAATGGCAACATTTTCTCCAAACCCTGTCGTCCCCGGTAGCGCTTCAACTTTAACAATAAACACTCCTGGTATTTCTGAAGGCCAATACTCTATTCAAATTAACGGTACAGATGGTATTGAAACCAGCAATTCACAAATATCTTTATCTGTACTTAGTGGTGTTCCTGTAATAACATCACTTCAAAATCCACCTGATGCAGCCGTCGATCAATCTACAGCTCCACAGTATACTTGGACGACAGCTGTTGGTAGCAGTTTCGAAATAGAAATAGCAACAGATGCTAATTTTACAAATATCGTTGATATGGCCTCGGGATTAAGCGATCCTAATTATAATGGTATATTTCTCGAAGTTTTAACGACATATTATTGGCGTGTAAGGGGACAAAACGAATGTGGTCAAGGAGAATGGTCGACCGTTTGGAGTTTTACTACAGCAGAAATTGCTTGTGGTGCATTGAGTTCCTTAGATGTCCCTATCAGTATCACAGGTGATGGAGAACCTGTCGTTACTTCCACTCTAGAGATTACAGCAGCAGGTGAAATCATTGATCTAAATGTTGAAGGTCTCGATATTTCACATACATGGGTTGGAGACTTAAGTGCTACTTTAGAATCTCCGGAAGGAACGATTGTACAATTATTTGGCGAACCAGATTGTCAAGAAGATAATATGCTGGTTTCCTTTGATGATAGTGCGACCAATACAGCGGATGACTTTTTAGTCTCTTGTGATAATACAGGCACAGCGATATCTGGCACCTATCAACCTACTCAACCATTGTCAGCTTTTAATGGAGAAAGTGCAACGGGTACCTGGACATTAACTATCAATGATGGAGCTGATCAGGATGGAGGAACTATAAACGCTTGGTCACTTGGACTTTGTACGGTTGTACTTCCTGATGTGTCTATTATTTCCAACCCAGCACAAATTAATGTTTGTCCTATTCAAGATACTAGTTTTGACCTTACTGTAGGCGATGGATTTGAAGGACCGGTCACTTTATCTATAAGTGGTAATCCTTCAGGATCAGTTGTGATATTTGGAACAAATCCAGTTGCACCAGGTGAATCGACTACGGTTAATATGTCCGGGGTTGGTGATCTAGGCACATATACTTTGACAATCTCTGGAGACGATGGTACCAGTACAACAAATACCACTATCGAATATACTGTAGAGGGTGCTCCAGATATGACCATGTTGAGCCTTCCTTCAAACGGTGCTACAGATATTAGTATTAATCCGATTCTAAGCTGGCAATCAGCTATGTTTACAAGTTCCTATACAATGGAATTAGCAACTGATATTGACTTCTCTAATATAGTCGATATGAGTTCTACAGGAGGGACGGATATTAATACAACTGGCTTGGATTATGGGACGACCTACTATTGGAGAGTTACTGCAACGGGTAATTGTGGCACTTCAATGTCTGAAGTCTTCTCCTTCACTACATTATTAGACTTAGCTGTTAATGTTAATCCTGGCCAGGTAGTCATCTGTAATACAATGGATCAAGATTTCTCAATTGAGGTAGGGTCTAGTTTTTCTGCACCATCCAGTATTAGTTATAGTATAAGTCCGAATGTAGCAATTGATGTAAACTATGATGTTGATCCGGATAATGTAATGCCAGGTTCAACGGTCACTGCGACTTTGAGTAATTTAAGTGGAATTGCAGCAGGTGTTTATACTATAGAATTTATCATTGAAGATGATGCAAATCAAAATATGGCAAGTACAAACTTGACAGTGGAAGCTGCTCCAAGTGCTACTAGTCTATCTGCTCCAGCTAATGGTGCAGTAGAAATAGACCTCTTGACCAATTTACAATGGACTATTGCAGATGCCGCAGATACTTATCTTCTTGAAATAGCAACAGATGAGCTTTTTACAAATATTGTAGCTTCAGAAATGATTATTACATCTGGTTTAACATTGACAAGTCCACTAGAAGCATCCACACAGTATTATTGGAGAGTCACGAGTACAAATGATTGTGGAGGTACTGTTTCAGAAGTTTTTTCTTTTACAACGATTATAATTGATGCTGTTTTCGAATTGGATGGAAGTCATTATGAAATCCTACCCAACCCTACGAAAGGGAATGTAGATATTCGTTTTTCAACAGCTTTGGATAGAGATTTAAAAATTGAAGTTTACGCTATAAATGGTCAATTATTACAAAGTCATTTAATGGCGCAATCCTCCAACTCTATACAGCTTGACTTATCGGCTTATACTTCTGGAGTCTATCTATTCAAATTGATTAGTAATCAGTACGCTATAACGAATCGAATAATATTGCAGAAATAATTAGTTATTTGCCACTAGTCATCTTAAGTTTTTCTCAAAATGACTAGTGGCAAATCAAGTTTTTAAGCATAGAAGTTGTTCAAAAATAACTCGGGATGATTCTTGTTCTAATAAAATAAAGGGAAATTTGATCCGTTTACTTATCTAGATGCTAACCAATCGTATACAATGAAGAAAATCATAATTCTGAGTGCCTTGATTATTTCTACAAGCACACTCATGGCCCAATTTGGGATCAATGCTGGACTACGTGTAAATGGAGAAACAAACTGGCAATACTTTACTGATCAGGATGATTTTTTAAAAACAGGCTATAAAGTCGGTTTAGAGTATTGGTTTAGATTAAAAAAAGTAAGAGTAGAGTTTACGCCTGAACTCAACTTCAGTCAATTTAAAACTCAATATACTTCTCCAATTGATGATGTTTATAATTTTAAACAAAACATCTATGGATTTCATCTCAATACAAATATTTATCCTTTGAGTTTCAAAGATGATTGTAATTGTCCAACTTTTAAAAAAGATGGTCAGGTCATTGAAAAAGGTTTTCATATTATCCTCTCTCCGGGGATTAATTATTTTGACCTAAGCATCAATAAGGATAGTTATAAGACCAACGATATTGTCTTTAGTGCTGGATTGGGTGTTGGACTTGATATTGGTTTGACTGACTTTCTCACTATTACACCTGTGGTGATGTACCATCGTTATTTTGAAGTAGAATGGGAAGACCTTGATAAAGCACTTAATTATCTAGATGACCTTCCTACCAATGCTTCTACGAGTACTTCTTTTAATCAATTCTTTTTTGGTGCTCGACTGAGTATCAGACTTGATGAGATTAATAAGTATGGGTATAGATAGAAGTATTCCTAACCTTAAAAATAGAAAGGCATTTCAGATTTGTGTTATAGTGACATGGCGATTGCGAGAACGATATTTTAAACTGGTGTTGTAGTGATCAGTCCTATGAACTGTGTGATTTGGCGATCGCTTCGCTTGTGAGCGGCTACTTTGGGCAACCTTCAAAAAATTAATCATTTATTTTCACTCAATTCATATTTGATAGATAAGCTTGTGATTGCCATGGTTATAGTGATCAGCCCTTTGGATTTGGTGATTTGGTGATTGCTTCGCTTGTGATTGACCTGCGGTCTTGTGATCGCTTCGCTTGTGAGGGCTAATTTGATATGCTTCAAAACTTTGAGAATACCATGATTCCTATTGCTAAAAAAGAAGACAGTTTGGCCAATGAAAAAAGTATCAAGAAGAAGAGATTTTAAATAAAAAATAGCTAATACCGCATTTTTCGAAACACATCCCAAACGACAACTCCAACACAGACAGCGATATTTAAAGAATGCTTTGTTCCAAACTGAGGAACTTCGATACATTCATCCACAATTGCCATGACTTCATCTTGTACGCCTTTCACTTCATTCCCAAAAACTAGAGCTAGCTTTTGAGATTGATCAATTTCAAAATCCGGTAAGAGGGTACTGCCTTCAGCCTGTTCAATAGCTACTATTTTATACCCTGCTTGCTTCAAGTCTTGAATCAATTCTAAAGTAGACGCCTGATAAGTCCAATCCATAGAATTCGTTGAACCTATCGCTGTTTTTAGGATTTCCCTATGTGGAGGTTGAGCGGTAATTCCGCATAAGTATATTTTCTCAAGTGCAAAAGCATCAGCTGTTCGAAAAGTGGAACCTACATTTAATCCTGATCTTATGTTATCTAAGACCAAAACAACAGGAGTCTTTTCTTGCTTTTTAAAATCTGATGGACTTACTCGATTAAGTTCTTTCAGGCTTAACTTTCTCATATCTTATTGATACTCAACACTCTTAATGGTTTTCCCTTCTGATATTTTATTATCAAGACAAGCTTTTACAAAAGATACAAATAAAGGATGAGGGTTTTCTACTGTACTTTTCAATTCTGGATGAAACTGTACCCCTACAAACCATGGATGATCTGCGATCTCCACTATTTCTACGAGTCCAGAATCAGGATTGAAACCAACTGGAACCAATTCACTCTCTTGAAATTGTTTTAGGTAGTCATTATTAAACTCATAACGATGTCGATGTCGCTCATTAATTTCTACCTTTTTATATGCATCAAAAGCTTTTGATCCTTTTTCTATCTTACAGGCATAAGCACCTAAACGCATCGTTCCACCCTTCCTGGTGATTTTCTTTTGATCAGGCATAAGGTCAATCACAGGGTTTTTAGTCTCTTGATTAACTTCCGTCGAAGCCGCATCTTTTATCCCTAAAACATTTTGAGCATATTCCACTACCGCACATTGCATACCGAGACAGATACCAAAGAATGGAATTTTATTTTCTCGAATAAACTTGATCGCTCGAAGTTTTCCTTCAATGCCTCGTTCTCCAAAACCTGGTGCTACTAATACACCATCCAAACCAGAAAGTTTTTTAATAACTTCATCAGTATTTACTTCAAGTTGCTCACTATGAATAGGGACGATATTCACTTTAGTTTCATTCATTGCCCCTCCATGTATAAATGCCTCATGAATAGATTTATAAGCATCCTGAAGTTCATTATATTTCCCAACCAGCCCAATATGTACTTCATTCAGAGGGTTTTTAAGTTTCCCTAGAAATGTTTTCCATTTCTTTAAGTCAGGTTCTTTTTTATCAGTCAGACGGAGTTTAGAAATAATGGTCAAGTCCAATTTCTCCTTTAACATCATCAATGGGACATCATAAATCGTTTCTGCATCAATAGCCTCAATAACAGAACCAAGATCTACATTACAAAATAAGGCCAGTTTCCGACGTATATCTGTTGAGATTGGAAGTTCTGTCCGACAAACCAATATATCTGGCTGAATACCATTTTTCTGAAGTTCTTTTACTGAATGTTGGGTTGGTTTTGTTTTTAACTCCTTAGCAGCTCTCAAGTATGGAATTAAAGTCAAATGAACCACAACACAATTATCACTTCCCAATTCCCATCGCAATTGTCGAAGCGCTTCCAAATAAGGAAGAGATTCGATATCTCCAACTGTTCCTCCCAATTCAGTAATCACGATATCATATTTATTAGAAACACCTAATAATTGAGCACAACGTTTTATTTCATCTGTGATATGGGGAACAACTTGTACGGTCTTACCAAGGTAATCTCCTGATCGCTCCCGATTAATTACAGTCTGATACACCCTACCAGTAGTTATATTATTAGCTTGTGAGGTTGGACGATTTAAAAAGCGCTCATAATAGCCTAAATCCAAATCCGTCTCTGCACCATCATCGGTCACATAGCACTCTCCATGTTCATACGGATTTAGTGTTCCTGGGTCAACATTTATATATGGATCGAATTTTTGAATCGTGACAGAAAAGCCACGTGCTTGGAGTAATTTAGCAAGAGAAGCTGCGATGATTCCTTTCCCAAGAGAAGAAGTAACACCACCCGTAACAAAAATGTATTTAGTCATCGATATTCCTGATATTAAAGATCTCACAAATCGTTCTACTAAGAACTTAGAGTATGCTGGGAATTTGAGCTTTGAGTCGTCCCGACAATACCGCCGGGATTGTTTAGACAAAGTTCAAAAACCGGAATTATGCCTTAGTATAATGAGGTTTTTTGAACTGAAGTATAAGCGAAAAAGTCTAGCGATAGCTTGATATAGCATATCAAGCAGTATAGTCAAAATGTAGGTCGAATGCTAAACTCACAGCATACTCTTATTACGGGATACAAAGGTAAGCACAAATAATTTAGGGTTAAAACTTAGCAAGAATTATTTTCTTTTTAATTTCTCGGCATGCTTATATCATATTAATTTTCAAACTTTTGATTTTAGCAGCATAGTACAAATATATTTATAAAGCTATCAATCAATCTCATACAAATACAATTAACAAATATATTTTAATTTAATTGACTCTATTGTCTTGTTTTTATAATTTGCTTACTTATACGAGATCACTTACAATTTTTCCCTCCTTTAGAAGAATACCACAACACCAAAATTTTACATAATGAAATCAGTTCATACTGCTATCAAAGCCGTTCCTGTATTATTCCTTTTCATCACCTTTTTACAACCTAATTTAATTACTGCCAGTTCTACTTTTTCAGACAAATTGGATTGCTCGAAAAAAGAAGAGAATTGCTATGGATATCGCACATTCAAAGATGGCAAGATCTATGAAGGAGAATTCCGATTTGGGACACCAAATGGACAAGGGAAAATGACATGGAAAGATGGCAGTACATACGAAGGGCAATTCCAAAATGGTTTCCGTCATGGTCAGGGCTTACAGACCAATAGTGATGGCAGCATATATAAAGGTGAATTTCAGGATGGGTTTATGCATGGAAAAGGAGCTTATGATTTCCCATGTGGACACCAATATACGGGAGATTTTCACAAAGATAAAATGCATGGTTTTGGTAGTTTATTATTCATAGATGGCTCTTTATATGATGGCGGGTGGAAAGATGGAAAGCCTAATAACAAAGGAACATTCCAAAGAAAAGATGGGAGTGTCTTCACTGGTGACTTTAAGATGGGCAACAGAGAAAACCTTGGATCAGTGATTTGGGAGACTGGTGAAAAATTTGAAGGAAATTGGAAGAAAAATAAATTAGAAGGTGCTGCTACATTCACCTTTTCCAATGGAGATCAATTAAATTTTACTTGGAAAAAAGGTGTCTTGGTTCGTGAAAATTGTATCTATACTTTCACAGATGGTACGACCAAAAATAGAAGTCTTGATCAATTAGTTTCTAATCAGTTGATTTCTAAAAATATTGCGCTAGTTATTTACTTTGATGCATTAGAGCAGTTGGCTAATAAAAATGAAACTGCTGCTAAATCAAAACTATTAATTGCGAAAACATTAATGTCGAAATATTCCACGCTTTATAAAAATATTCAAATGCAACTTGAAAGTATTAGGCTTTAAAGAATAAAGTATACTTTCAAAGATCTATTCTTAAAATAATAAATCATTGACAATTATTATTTTAAGGAATCAAACTGTATCAGCCGTAGTGTTGGTACAGTTTTTTACTTTTCCTATTTTTTAAAATGAAATCATCATTCCACCTTATCTATTTCCATAATATGTAAGCAGTTATTTATCAAAATCTTATACATATCAATACAAACAAAATTAAGCCTATTTCATATATAAAATATTCGATATACAACTACAGCTTTGGTCACAAACTTTGTACTTTACTCCGACTTTATACATTTACATACAACATATTTGTACTATCCCCTTCCAAACAATATAATCGAAAAATTAATAAATTTAATTATGCACAAAAAGCTATTACTTTTTATGTTGCTACTTGTAGGAAGCATTCTTATTCCTACTACAGCGGCTTTCGCGACATTTCTTCCTCAAAAAAAATCAAATAATCCAATATTAAATACTAATTCTATTTATAGTTCAGATTGTCCTAAATGGAAAAGCCATTGTATTGGCACTATAGTATTTGAAGATGGAAGTGTATACACTGGTGATATTTCTTATGGCAAACCTCATGGTTTAGGAAGTATGACCTGGATGGACGGAAATACCTATACTGGTTCTTTTATAAAAGGACTAAAAGAAGGATATGGTGAACTCACTTATGAGGATGGCACCAAGTATCAGGGTGATTGGCTAAAAGATAAAATGAGTGGTCAAGGTGCCTATATCTGGAGCTGTGGTCATGAATATATCGGAGAATTTAATAATGGTTTCATGCATGGTCAAGGAACCCTATTACTTATCAATGGAGAATCCTATACAGGAAACTGGAAAAAGGGATTAATAGATGGATACGGCACTTTTACCAGACTCGATGGCAGCCAATATCAAGGTATGAGCAAAGAAGGAGAAAGACATGGAGAAGGGATGATCGTCTGGGATTCCAGAGATACGCTATTAGGAAATTGGGCAGAAGGCGTACTTAATGGTGATGGTATATTTCATTTCAGAAATGGCGACCGTTTATTAACAGAATGGAATAAGGGGAAAGTGAGTGATCACTCCGCATATATTAAAAAAGATGGCAAAACCGTCGAAAAAGCATTGCAAGACTTATCGTTTCCTTTTATTAGGGATGATGAACCCAATAGAAATTTACAACTTGCATATTACAGTGTAGGCTTGGAATATCAAAATGAAAATAGTCTTAAAAAAGCTGTAGAATACCTAAACCTTGCAGCAAGTATAAAACTTGAAGAACCCAACAATGCGATCATGGTGGCTTTCCACCTTGACTTTATTACAAAAAAGCAAGAAGATTCAGGTTGGGCTCGTATGTCTGATGATGGAAATAATAATTAAGCACCTGGTTAAATTTTATTCATCGAGTTGCAAAATCACACATTAATAATCTGATTTCGCTTTCGACAATAATTTTCATACAAACTCTTAAGCTTCACAAGAAATTTAGCACTGAATTGTCATTTGTCAATAATTATTGGGATTGAAAATCTAATATTGACAAATGACATTTTCAGAAGTTTTCAGAAGGAAATGATATTAAATTACTTCCTATCTCAAAACTTGAATTGTCTCATATTAAATTCCTTTTATTACTGTTGATTGTCAGAAGCTGTATCATTAGATGCAGCTTTCTTTACTTAGTACAGTGTAAACTGAAAATTGTCTATTTCTGTCTATCCCTTTCTAGCCAATTATTCTTGAACAAATCTTAATAAAAAATTCCTATCTACAGCAAAAATTATTTTACATTCGCTGTATGTATAAATCACATTCGATACCTGTTGAGCGCCAAGCCCATTATTATACACTAGGACAACCAGGCCCTCAAATCAAGCACCTCTGGATTGTATGTCATGGTTATGGTCAACTGGCTAGCAGAATTATACAAAAATTCTCGGAAATAGACGATGGAACCACCTTGATTATAGCACCAGAAGGGCTATCAAGGTTTTATTGGCAAGGAGTCACCGGACATGTTGCTGCTTCCTGGATGACAAAGATGGATCGACTGGAAGAGATCGCTGATTATACACGATTTATTAAAAAAATCTATGATGAGTATACCAGCCAACTATCCGAAGATATTAAGATTACTTTATTTGGTTTTTCTCAAGGTTGCGCGACTCAATGTAGATGGATCATGCGGGAATTTCCAAAATTTGACAACCTCGTTCTTTGGGCGGGTAGGATACCTGAGGACTTAGATTATAGACCATATGAAGCATATTTTGCTTCAAAGAAAATTTATTTTGTATATGGAACGGAGGACCAATTTCTCGTCCCTGAATTATTGACTTGGCAAGTAGGCTTTGCAAAAGAACAAAAAATAGTCTATGAGACAATAGTTTTCGAAGGGAAACATGTGATTGATCGAAGTGTCCTAAAAGAATTATATCATAGTTTAGGTACAGGGAATGTATAAGTGCCTTTTATTTCATCTTTATGTCGAGTGTATCAAAAAATAGGTCCATTACTTCATCCCCTTCTGTTTCATTTAGGTTATTTTTCAAAGTTGCAATCATTATCCCTTTATCTTTAGAACCATAGGTAAAAACTTGATATTCTTCCACCTCGTAATTATAAGTTAATACTGATTTTCGTCCATCTAACACGATTCCAGAAGTCAAGCTTACCTGAGTATCTATTGGGCTACCTTTATAACCGTATTTAATGCTTTCTTTGGTCAATTCATTCATCATAAAATCTGAAATAAAAGTTGGATCGATTCTACTATATTCTTGAATGATGATCCCATTACCGTTAGCAGTCATGATCATCAATTGCTCCACACCATCTCCAAGATCTGTTTTAGTCAAAGAATATTTATTTGAGTAGTTGAATGTTACGAATTGATCCCCATAGGTTTGAATTGGTTTTTTTAATAATTGAATATCAATTTGACAATTATCTTTTGTCACATAATTCGTTGATTCATCCAATTGAATATTAATGGTATCCTTATCAAGGATCAACATATAATTTTGAGCATTGAGGAAAGCAAAGCTATAGAGTAGAGCAATAGAAAAAGTAATAAAAGTTTTCATGCTAAATATCATTTTAAAGCGAAGTTGTTCAAAAATGATGGTTATTTTTGAACATATCATCATAAAGAAATAGCAACTAGTGCATACGGTCACCGCGAACGCTTAAGTCTTCCATTATTTCAGCTTCATAATCAAGGTACTCTTGCCAACGCACTTTCACTTTCTCTTTGTCACCATAATGATATGCAAGATCGAGAAATAGACGATAATGGCCTGCCTCTGAAATCATAAATTTATGATAAAATTCTTTTAATTCTTCATCATTTATATGGAGAGAAAGCAATCTAAATCGCTCACAGCTTCTTGCTTCAATAAGCGCATTGATCAACAGGCGTTCAACAAACTGTTCATCTCGGCTCCCACCCTTCTTTTGAAACTTCAATAATTTATTGACATATTCGTCTTTCCTTTGACGGCCTAATGGCAAAGATCTTTTATCCATCTCTTGTAATACCAACCGAAAATGCCCCCATTCCTCTGTAACGATCGGCGCTAATTCCCTAACCATTCTAATCTTTCCGGGGTTTTGTTGTATAAGAGAGATACAAGAAGTAGCTGCTTTTTGCTCGCAATAAGCATGATCCGTCAATATCTCACCCAAATCCTTTTCGGCAAGATCAACCCATCTTGGATCTGTTGGTAATTTTAATCCTAACATAAATCATTTATTGTTTGGCGCAAAGATAAACTTCAATCTGAATAGTTTTGCTCATTTTAATGAAAGCTTTAAAATTTAGTCCCGTCCTTTAAGTTCTTAGACGGAATTAATAATAAACTATTTTTTTAAGACATCCCAAAATATCCAACACAATCTCCTTTTAGTCGATTGTTTATGAAATTTCAGTATGTCAAAATAGTTTATTATTAATTTTGTCCCGTCACTTACTTACCGTCCAAACACTTAAATTGATTTTTAAAGAAATCTAGTTCGAAGATTTCATAATCTTCATATCCAGAACTCCAGATAATCCGAACTTTATCTACTTCACTTTTTTTCAATTTCTTTTCATCACCAGAACTGATCAAATATTGCGCTTTATAAGTAACAGACCTTTCGAGTGGGTTTTCTGTTCCTATATTGGTTTTACTATTCACCAATTTTACATTTTCGCCATCTAGTAATTTGATATTGATCAAAGCACCTTTTTCTAATATTCCATATTCCCTTTGAGCACTTTGTGAAGCAATCGTTATATTTAAAGTTAAAAACTTCAAACCTCCAGAGAGAGAAGAAAGGTACCCTATACAAGTCATATAATCTCGATCTCTAAAAATTGACCTTAGTTCCTCGTTAGTGTAAGTAAAAAATAAATCCTTAGCGACATCTTTTCGTTTCTTCCCACTAAACTCATCAACCCCATCAAATGCAATTTTACATTCATAAGAAGGTGGATTAAAGTATACATCTTTACTGGGGTCATATTTTGCAAATACTTTTTTTTCTCTATTTGATTCTTCTTCAGCAATTTGATAAGTCTCCTTAATTTTTTCTTCTGATTGCTCTTCTGGCAATTCTCCTGGAAACATTCCTACAGGTTCTTCCTTAACTATAGCTATAGAATTATCAATAGGCTTATTCAAACCTAGTTTTTTTAATGCTTTTGCTCTTTTTTCTGGCCCCATCAATACAATTGCAGCCATATTTTTTGCTTTCTTTGAAGCAGTTTTTCTAAGTGTCTTTGCTTGCTTTTCACGCTTTATAGCTTTTTTCAATCGATCTTTAATTTCTTTGATTTCATCATCAAAGTAATCATCACTTTCCTCCGCGTCTTCCAATTCATCTTCCAATAATATTCTTTCGTACTTTGCATCTTCTTCATTTCTGACGGCCTCTGCTTCTTCCGCTGCTGCTAATTCTGCCAATTCAACTGCCATTTTCAGAACTGCATCGCCCCCTGTAGGCTTAATCACATTTGTTGCCTCATCTCCTTTTTCCTTCATTTTCTCAATTTCTGCATCATCAGCATACTTCCATGAACCATCAGGGTAAACGATTATCTTTTCGCCATTTTCATTGGTAGTAATTTGTTGAGCAGTGCCAATCTGAGCGCAAAACAAAAAAACGAGGATAAATAAGGTATAATTTCTAAAATTCATATTCGTTTCCTAATTTCAGGATTATGTAAATTCTGGTTCAATAATGCTATTTTTAAAGCTTAAATTATCTAAAAAGCCAAACTTATAAATAATTTAACTAGAATTTGTTTGAGCGCTTGCTTAAAAATCCATTAATCGGCTATAAGCAGCAAACTTTCACCTATTTTATACCATTAAAACGACCAAAAGATGCATATAAAAACGTAAAATTACTAGTACTTTGTAAAGAATAAAATATCTGTTGTATGGCAAACCTAGGATTTATTAAACCTTAGAAAAAAGTCGAGGCAAAATATTAAAGTTTTGTACAAATACTGGAAGCAAGTTCTCACAAAGCCCTTTAGGGCTAATCACAAGACCGAAGGTCGATCACAAGCGAAGCGATCACAAGGCCGAAGGCCAATCACAAGCGAAGCGATCATCTATTAAACGTTTATCTTCTATAATATGATTTGTTTTAAAAGATTTTCTACTCCTAACCAAAGTTCCTAACAATGAATAAGTCCATTTTCGTCTTCTCCTTATTAAGTTTGCTACTAAGTGCTTGTACTTTACCTGATAAAAATACATCAATGACAAAAGATTTTAAAGCAAAAGTAATAGAAGTAACTTATCCCTCTTCTCTTAAAGATACGAGTATAGCTGACGATTACCACGGTACGATCATCAAAGATCCTTATCGCTGGCTTGAAAATGATCATTCTGAAAACACTAAAGATTGGGTAAAAGCTCAGAACAATACAACGTTTAATTACCTCAAGCACATCCCCTACCGAAAAGCAATAGAAAAAAGACTAGAGGAAATGTGGAATTACGAGCGGTACTCCACACCTATAAAAAGAGGTGGAAAATACTACTATTTTAAAAATAATGGTTTACAAAACCAAAGCGTTCTATATGTTCAAGATGAATTGGATGGCCCATCAAAAAAAGCACTCGATCCGAACTTATTTTCTAATGATGGAACAGCAGCTTTAGGGACTTATGCATTTTCTAAAAATGGAAAATACTTAGCTTATGAAGTCTCAGAAGGTGGCTCTGATTGGCATACGGTTTTTGTGAAAGATATGGAAACTGACCTCGTTTTAAACGATAAAATCGAATGGTGTAAATTTTCAACAATCGCTTGGTACAAAGACGGATTCTTCTATAGCCGCTACCCTAAACCTTCCGAAGAGGAATCCTTGAAAGGGAAAAACCATTTTCATCAAGTCTATTATCATAAATTGGGAAACCAGCAGGCTGATGATGAATTAATCTTTGCAGATCGGGCGAATCCCAATCGAGGTTTTTTTGCAAATACTACAGATGATGAACAATACTTAATTATTAATGTATGGGAATCTACTAGCGGAAATGCGCTTTATTTTAAAGATTTATCTCAAGATGAAAGTGAATTTATTCCTGTAGTGGAAAATTTTGACCATGATTTCGACTTTGTAGACAATATCGGAAATCGCTTGCTTTTACTTACTAATCATAAAGCTGACAATAATCGATTGATCGCGATTAGTACAACAAGACCTGAAGAAGGGTATTGGGAAGAGATACTTTCTGAACGCGAAGACAAATTAGACAATGTAAATTTATTAGGAGGAAAAATCGTAGCCAACTATACACATAATGCCTCCAGTAAGATTAGTGTTTTTGATGAAAAAGGTAAATTTGAAAAAGATCTGAAATTACCAGGCATTGGTACAGTGAATGAGTTTAATGGCAAGAAAAAAGAAGCCCAGGCATTCTATTCCTTTGCAACATACAACAGGCCAACCAGTATCTATACATTTAATATTGAGTCAGGTGAAAATAAAGTATTTAAACAACCTTCAATTAATTTCGATTCTGATGCTTACGAAACCAAACAGGTATGGTATAAAAGTTATGATGGAAAAGAAATTCCTATGTTTATCACCCATAAGAAAGGTTTGAAACTAGATGGGAAACGCCCCACATTACTCTATGGCTATGGAGGATTTAATATCAGTATATTACCAGGTTTCAATACGACCCGCTTAAATTTAGCTCCGATTATTTTAGAGAATAATGGCGTTTTTGCAGTGGCCAATATTCGTGGTGGTGGTGAGTTTGGTAAACAATGGCATGAAGCAGGCACCAAAGAAAAAAAACAAAACGTATTCAACGACTTTCATGCGGCGGCTGAATACTTAATTGATCAGCAATATACTTCTAATAAGAAAATAGCCATTTATGGTCGTTCAAACGGAGGGCTTTTAGTTGGAGCTTGCATGACTCAGCGACCAGAATTATATCAGGTAGCGCTACCTGCTGTTGGTGTTTTAGATATGCTTCGCTACCATGAATTCACTATTGGTAGAGCTTGGTCAACAGATTATGGATTGAGTGAAAGTTCCAAATCTTTTGATTATCTTTCTGCCTATTCTCCAGTCCATAATGTGAAAGCTACTGAATATCCTGCAACAATGATAACTACAGCAGATCATGATGATCGGGTTGTTCCTGCGCATTCTTTCAAATTTGCAGCTACCCTACAGGAACATCATAAAGGCGAAAATCCCGTACTAATTCGAGTAGAAAGCAGTGCTGGTCATGGAGCTGGAAAACCAACTTCTAAAAAAATTCAGGAAGCAGCTGATATTCTAAGTTTTACTTTATATAACTTTGGAGAAAATGTAGTCTACGATAATGAGGTAGAAAATTAAACAGGCTCTAAGACAGATAAAATTTACATGACAATACCTTGGTTCGAAATAGGTTTTTTACCAATTAGAATTTGGGATATATTAGACATCCTAATTGTAGGTTTTTTGATATACCAACTCTATAAATTATTACGTGGAAGTATTGCGTTTAATATTTTCATTGGGATGATTTTAGTTTATACGATGTGGTGGCTTGTTCGTTTATTACAAATGGACCTGCTTAGTCAGTTATTGACTCAATTTGTGAGTGTAGGTGTTTTAATGTTATTGATTGTATTTCAACCAGAGGTACGTCGCTTTCTTCTGATTCTCGGAAATACTACTCTAAAACAACAATCTAATTTTTTGGGGCGCTTACTCAATCGGCCGCTAATTGCTAATGAAGAAGAGCTAAAAGGAAGTGTAAAAGCGATCAAAAATGCAATGATCAATCTGAGCGAAAAAAAGACCGGTGTACTTATCGTTGTTTCCAGTAATCTAAATTTGGAATTCTTCGGCGGCTCCGGTGTCAAGTTAAAAGCGATCATTAGCCAACCTCTGCTTGAAAGTATTTTCAATAAAGAGAGTCCACTTCATGATGGCGCTGTAGTCGTCAATGAAAATAAAATCCATGCTGCTAGTGTCATTCTACCTTTATCCCATAATGGTAATTTACCAAAAAATGCGGGTTTAAGACATCGAGCTGCTGTAGGAGTAACTGAAAACACGGATGTAGCAGCATTTATTATTTCAGAAGAATCTGGAAAGATCTCCTATGCTTTTGATGGAAAATTGCATTGGAAAATTTCAGAAATGCAATTGGAAAAATTATTAATAAAACATTTTAAAGAAGAATAATAGATTAATGCTTTCAATCCAAAGAATTGAAGAATTTAAAATTAGTATAGAAGTTCATCAGCAGATCAATACGCTATTGAACAAGACCTTTGGTGACTACTATGAAAAACGTTCATATTATAAACAATTGCCTACTTTTCGGTATTTAGTTTGGGACGAGGATCAGCTTATTGGTCATATGGCAATAGAGCATCGGAATATCAATGTTGCAGAAATCGTTTCAACAATTTTTGGAGTAGTTGATCTATCTGTCGACAATGAATATCAATCTCAAAACATTGGCTCTACCTTACTACAAGAACTTGAAACTTTAGGAAAAAAGCATGCAATAGACTTTCTAGTACTTATCGCTCAAAATCATGAAGTCTATGAGAAGAATGGTTTTTATCTAGAAAATAATACTTGCAGATGGCTCATGATTAATAGCAATCAAATACTAGGAGTAGGTCACCGCAGAATTGAAGAATGCTTAATGGTCAAGCCTATAAAAGATAAGAAATGGAAACCTGGATTAATAGATTTTTTGGGGCATATGTTTTAGACTTGTTTAAAATCATTTAATAAAATCAAACAGAATAAATATTTATGGAAAAAGTTCAACAGTATCACGAAGCAAATAAGGAAAGATATTTGGAAGAATTATTAGACTTACTTCGTATCCCATCAATCAGCGCCGACCCTGCGTACAAAAAAGATGTTATTAATACAGCTAAATCAGTAGCTAATGCTTTAAAGAAAGCAGGTGCGGATCAGGTAGAAGTATGCAAAACAAATGGCTTCCCAATCATTTATGGTGAGAAAATAATTGATAAAACCTTACCCACTGTTTTAGTGTATGGTCATTATGATGTACAACCACCAGACCCTTTAGAGCTTTGGGATTCCCCGCCGTTTGAACCTGTAGTTAAAAAAACAAAGAATCATCCGAAAGGTGCTATTTTCGCCAGAGGTGCATGTGATGACAAAGGTCAAATGTATATGCATGTCAAGGCTTTTGAAGCGATGAATAAAACGAAGTCCTTACCTTGTAATATCAAATTCATGATTGAAGGAGAAGAGGAAGTTGGCTCTGTTAATTTGGGTGCCTTTTGTAAAAAAAATAAAAAGAAATTAGCCTGTGATGTTGTATTAGTTTCGGATACTTCTATTATCTCTAATAAAGTGCCTTCTATTACCACGGGGCTAAGAGGTTTGAGTTATTTGGAAGTTGAAGTAAGTGGTGCAAACCGCGATTTGCACTCTGGCGTATATGGTGGTGCCGTAGCTAATCCAATTAATGTATTGAGTAAAATGATTGCCTCTTTACATAATAAAAATAATAAAATAACTATTCCTGGCTTTTATGATGATGTGGAAGTGGTGTCAAAGAGTGAACGAAAAGCAATGAATGAAGCACCGTTTAACCTAAATGCTTATAAAAGAGAATTAAAAATCAAAGATATTTATGGCGAAAAGGGATATACAACTTTAGAACGAACCTCGATTCGACCAACCTTAGATGTTAATGGAATTTGGGGTGGCTATATCGGAGAAGGCGCAAAAACAGTACTACCCGCTAAAGCATTTGCTAAAATCAGTATGAGACTTGTTCCTGGACAAGATCCTAAGAAAATAACCAAACTATTTTCTGATCACTTTAAAAGTATTGCTCCTGATGGCGTTCGGGTCAAAGTTCACCCTCATCATGGAGGTCAACCAGCTGTAACACCTACGGATTCATTGGAATATAAAGCGGCTCATATGGCGCTCAAGAAGACATTTAAAAAAGATCCTATCCCTCAACGATCTGGTGGTAGTATTCCAATCGTCGCTTTATTTGAAGATGTACTGGGTGTCAAATCTGTGTTGATGGGCTTTGGCCTCGATACGGATGATATCCATTCTCCAAATGAACATTATGGTTTATTTAATTATTATAAAGGTATTGAGACGATCCCTTATTATTTCAAATATTATACGGAATTGAAAAAATAAGATTACACTTTAGGCAGTGTATCACATGTGAAGTTTTCGCCATAAAGGCACGAAGCCATAAAGATATGAAACAGTATATATCTTTGTGGCTTCCTGTTTTTATGGCTAAAGAATTAGTATAGATTGAAATAAGTGAATAGCATTTTTTAAATGCACCGCCACATTTTGAAGACTTGATTTCATTGCTTCAAAATACTAAATCATGCTTTTTTACCATCAAAAATAGAGTTTAGTCAGGTAATGAGGATTTTCGGCATACAATTGGTAATTATTTATATATGTTATCCTTCTATTAGAATTTGATGACATTATAAAACATACACTTTACATGAGAGAATCCTCTACACCATCGGATAGCAATATCCCAGAAGAATTGCTGTGCTTATACCAAAGAATTGAATCCAATGCTAAAACATTTGGGATGCCACCTGCTGAAGTAGCAATTATCAAAAAAGAATGCAAACTCGCTTATCAGCATAAATTGATCTTAGCTAAGATAGCTTTAAAAAAAAGTGAATAGTAAGCATATCATGCTTAATTTTTAAGTCAATACTAATTTTCTCCACTTATACCTTAGTTCTTCTGCTGTCTATCTACAGATAGCATCAACTATTAAGAAGAATTATACATTTTAGATAATTTAATTGAAAAAAATTATACATTTTGGATAATTTTCTATATATTGCATAGCTGATTTTATTCAACAGCCACTCATCTAAATGTATATATTTGATAATCAAACTGGAACTTTAGTCGAGGCAGAAATAGTAAAGGGAACACCAAAAGATATGCCCTTTAAAAAAGATGGTTGGGAATTTAATTGGAGGTCAGCAATAAAAAGAAAAAATACTGAAACATATATTCTAAGATTAAAATCTAATCCTTTATCTATTCAAGGTATTTTGCATTTGAAAAACCAGGCAGGAATGCTAATCATGGACTTAGTTGAGCTTGCACCTCATAATATAGGGCAAAAAAATAAGAGATATAAATATGTTGCAGGCTGTTTAATTGCTTTTGCTTGCCGAGAATCTTTCAAGCTAGAAAGTAATTATAAAGGCTTTTTATCTTTTTGAGTCGAAAACAAAACTTATTGTATGGTATATGGAACACTATTATGCAAAATTAGCAATGGGCCAGAAAATGTATATTGAGCCAATTGATGGAGAAAGATTGATTGATATATATTTGAAAAGAACTAAGTGACGGAACAAAATTAATGTTAATAGCTTATAAATAAATAATCATGGCGAAGAATAGAAAAATAGAACCTCAAAATGGAGCCTTGACTACATCAATGAATGTTAATTCAAAGGAGTTTAAAGAGTTTCAGTTACTTCTATCAAACAAGGCTAATTCATTAAATAAAAAACAAGAACTACAAATCGAACTTTTAGCACTTCAAATAAAAATAGAAGATTATCTTAATACCAATGAAGAAGTAAATGATATAGTTACTGTAGGTGATTTTTTTACGACTTTATCTTGACAGATTAGGTATAAAGCAAAATATGTTAGCGAAATATATTGGCCTTAAACCTTCAAATTTCAGTAAAATACTATCAGGAAGTCGAAAAGTAAATTTTGAACAATCTCTTTATACTTAGCCATATATTTAACCTAAATCCAAAAGTTTGGATATTAATTCAGGTTAAGAATGAATATTTAAAATTAAAAAAAGGAAAAGGAAAACACTATCAAAATTTTAAGTTAGAAGATTTGGTAAAAAGTATAAAAGAAAACTTCTTTGATTTCTTTCTTTATTAATACCTTTGCGGCTTTATAAACCTGTATAAAGTATTTGCAAACTCTTATCCTTTATACTCCAATTCATTCTAATGGATAAATTTAGTTATAGCCTCGGCGTCGTCTTGGCTCAAAATTTAAAAAACCAAAATATTACTGGCTTTAATTCACCAGACCTAACAAAGGGTCTAGAAGATGTGATAAACGGAGCAAATCTAATCGTACAAGCTGAGGAAGCTAACAAAATTATTCAATCATATTTACAACAGGAGGCAAGTAAGCAGCATCAAGGTACGATAGAAGCCGGAGCAGCCTTTTTAGCAAAAAATGGTGAGCGAGATGGAGTTACCACCTTAGCTAGCGGCTTACAATATGAAGTAATAACTGATGGAAATGGAGCAATTCCTAAAGCAACAGATAAAGTGACCACTCATTATCATGGAACACTTATCGATGGGACTGTATTTGATAGTTCTGTTGATCGTGGAGAACCTGCTACATTCCCTGTCAATGGCGTAATACCTGGTTGGGTAGAAGCTTTACAGCTTATGAAAACAGGATCAAAATGGCGTTTATTTGTACCTAGTAATCTTGCTTATGGAGATCGTGGAGCAGGTCAATTAATTAAGCCTTTTGCTACTTTAGTTTTTGAAGTAGAATTATTAAGTATTGCCTAGTTTTTAAGCTGGAGTCATTCGCCGCTAAACATTAGTAAATCCTAGTAATGAGTAGTGTCGAATGACTTCTTCTGTTTTTTTATTATCTGAAAAATTCGGAAGGTATCTTATCCTACTACTCTATTTTTAAATATGCGTATTGATATCATTACTGTACTTCCTGAGCTTTTAAAAAGTCCTTTTGAGCATTCAATTATGAAGCGTGCTCAACAAAAAGGCTTATTGGAAGTTGTGCTTCATGACCTTCGGGCATTTGGGCTTGGTAAACATCGCCAAGTTGATGATTATCAATATGGTGGTGGAGCTGGAATGGTGATGATGGTTGAACCATTATCAAAATGTATAGAGCATTTGAAAACAGAACGGTCTTATGATGAGGTAATTTTCCTTACGCCTGATGGCGAAAAATTAAACCAAAGTATTTCTAATCAACTCTCTCTCCAAGAAAATCTATTGTTAATTTGTGGCCATTATAAAGGCATAGACGAACGTATCCGAATGCATTATGTCACCAAAGAAATTAGTATTGGTGATTATGTATTATCTGGTGGTGAATTAGCTGCTGCGGTACTTGTCGACTCTATTGGCAGATTGATTCCTGGCGTTTTAAATGATGAAACCTCTGCCCTCTTCGACTCTTTTCAAGATGATTTACTCGCTCCTCCTGTTTATACAAGACCTGCAGAATATAATGGATGGAAAGTACCAGATATTTTACGCTCTGGGAATGATGGTGAAATTGAAAAATGGCGATATGATCAATCTATAAAACGAACTAAGAATCGACGACCGGATTTACTAGAGGAAGATTAGACTTTAATTTTTGACAGTGCATCTGATTTAAGTTTTTCGCCACTAAGCCACTAAGAAAAACAACTTCTTTCTCAACCTTTTCTATATCTCAAAATAAATTTTTCTCATTTTCACTCAATCATGGAGATTTAGGCAAATTATAAGTATTTTTTAAGCTCCATTTAATTTTAAAGAAATTTTTAACTGAGTAAAATAGAAGGTTGACAATTAGTCATTTATGTTTTTTCCAAATTAATCTTGTATACTTTTTTTAATGAAAAAGTATCAATGAAGTTGTTTAAAAATGGAGGTTGAGATTGATTGTAAGTGCTTGATTTTCAAGACGAAGCTCCATTATTTTTTCGTAGCCTTAGCTACGGTGGAAATAATTAGCTGAAGTATTGGAGATCAATGACTTGCAAGAAAATTATCTATCTATTTTAAAACAACTTCAATAAAAAAGGTCTTGCCTTAGCAATGAAATGCTAAAGTCCAGATTAGCGCTTATTTAAGTTTTCTACGAAGCATAGAAAACAGCATTTCACTATGACACTGTGAGTACTTTAGGAATGCAATGGCTTTATATGTTTTACAATCAATTAGATATCAACAGCAGGCGACCTCCTGCAATAAGTTCAGAACTTTGGTTCATCAAAACGACATGATAAACACCTCTGGAAAGGAAACCTAGATCAATGTCCATTGTAGTTAAACCATTGATTTTTTGACTATATACTTTTTGTCCTAGTTTATTATATACTTCAAGTACATGTCCATTATCAATTGATTGAAAGTCTAGATATATTTTCCCTGCTGAGGGATTAGGACTAAGGCTTAATGCTGGCAATTCTTTATAGGAATCAAAAATAGATTCAATGATATCTTCCTGCAACAATACATCAACTTCAAGCGCATCGCAACCTGTAAATTCAAAAGTAAAAGATTCTGATAAATAGCCTTCTACTTCAACAGATAAGGTATAAACACCTGGCAATGCGCCCCATTTAATTTGTCCATTAAAATCAGTAAGTAATGTATCATTCGTTTCTACTATGACTATTTCAGTATTCGTTAAGGGCACTTGAGTCAAGCTATCTAAAAGAGAAACATAGATTCGTCCAGCTTTTGTATTATTAAAGGTCCAAACATATAATCCGTCTTCACGATTTCCTCCTATTACCTTGCCTGAAGGGAAAAAAGGACAAGCTGACCATAGACCATTGAAAACCACCACTCGCACCATCCCACGTATCATAATAAGCAACTTCTACCGGCACTTCAGGATCATTCAAATCAACTACTCGAATCCCTTCTGTATTGTGAGAAATAAAAGCAAAATTATCTCGAATATATGGATTGTGTACTAAACTAAGTTTGTTGGCAGTATAGTCTGCGACTTCTGTAATATTGTTCAAATCTTCAATATTATAAACACGTGCTGGTTTTCCGTCCAATTCAGAGGCTACCATCAAATAGCGATCATCTTCGGTCACCCATGAACTATGTGTTATTCCCATCAAAGTGATCAATTTGAGTAATTAAGGTCGGGTTGGTTTTATCAGAGATATCCAAAATATCCATTCTGCTTTCATAAAATGCTGCACCAAATAATAAGTCTCCTTTTACAAAACAATCATGGATATAATATCCTGGTTCATATAAACCTACCTCAACAGGATTAGCAGGATCAGAGACATCTAAAATATGAACACCATCTGTTTCTTCTGTACCATTTACATAAATATATGGTGCATCCGAATAAACATCTCTTTGCAAAATATGTCCTTTGGTAAAAGTCAAATCATAAGTCGTCACTAAGTGAAGACTGTCTGGAAGGTACTGCAAATCTATTACTTGCAAACCAGTTGAATCCGAACTACCTTCTGTCGTCACATAGGCATGGTGATCTATCACGGTAATTTCTCTCCAATTAGAATTTGGCCCACTTATAAAGCCAAGTTCTTCCGTAACAGGCCCATCAATTGAATAGGCGGCAATACCTGTTCTAGCTCCTAAAAGCGCATATTCATTGCCTTGATCATCAATATAAGCCAAACTTCCAGAATATCTGGAGTCACCTCTATGAAACTGGCCTACAAGTTCCATATTTAAGGCAATCTGAGCTCCAACAAAATTTGTGGATAAGGTAAAAGCAAAAAAGAGGGCTATAATTTTCATTGAATCAATTATACTGATGAAGTACAAAGATGTAAAATATTCAAATAGCAAATTGAGAAATCGAGCTATTTGTTAGGCTAATTACAAGAATGATTATTTGTTTGAGGGCTTAAAACTAATCATCAGTATAAATTTTTATCCTTTCATTTATTCCTTTAAGCAACTTTGTAAATTCGACTTTTTGATTCTGGAGACAAAAAGACTGTATACCCTTCCCCATAAGTAATTTCTAAACCATCAAAATCTAATGCTGGTCGATTTCCTACTGAGGGATATTTTGCATGCTTTATGGATCTTATTTCATTAATATGTATGGCTCCTTTATTTATCCCGCATTTATATTCCAATCTGTCTTTACTAATCTTGTAGATCGTATGTTGAAATGATCTAACAATTTGCCAGAGTATAAATATCGTCGTAAGTATCAAGCCCGCCTTTAGCAATAATTTGCCAATATCATCAAGCCACGATTGAAAGTTTATTATTAGGATGAACACTAAGGCAATTGATAGCAGTATTGGTATCCAAAAGAATATCACTTGAAATAAAATATGTTTAGTAGATTTGAATTCCTTTTCCATATTATCTGATAAACAATTTGAGAAAGTGTCAAACTGGATATTTCATCCTCGCATGCAAGGTTATATTAATCTTAAGCTATTATCTGCCTCTTCAAATTTATAGGTCTTCATTATTGGTTAATTAATTTATAACACCTTATAGAATTTTGATTCGATAATCTATAAATGGTTCAAAAATAAAAAAGCCTTTCAAATAATGAAAGGCTTTTCAGTTTTAGGATTTATATAAAGGAAATAGTTAGCGTTTTATAAACGATCTAATCTGATAATCTGATTTCAGGGTTTGAACGGTGCTCATTGCATTTTGAAAATCTGAATATACACCTACGAGTATTGTATAGGTATCTGATCGAGAAATGATTTCTGAGGCAAAGCCTAAAGATTGCAATTTCTCATTTCGTGCTTCAGCATTTGCATAATTTTTAAATACACCTGCAACAACTGAATAATCATTATTGTCTTCTGAAGCAAAATCATTAGATGATGGTGAAGAAGTTTTAGGAGCAGTAACAGGAGCTGAATCATCAGTTACAAAACGAATATTGATTTCTTGATTCATTTTTGTAATTAAAACTTCTGTTCGACGATTATATTGATGTTCTACTTCTGAACAATTAGCACCGTCCGTACAGTGGTTTCTCAATTGACTTTCTCCGTATCCGGTTGGTTGTAGTCGAGTAGCATCTACTCCTCTCGAAATTAAATACTTAACTGCACTTTCAGCACGCTTTTGAGATAATTGTTTATTATAGCGCGTTCCACCTCTTGAGTCTGTATGGGAAGACAATTCGATTTCAATATCAGGATAAGAATTTAAAAATGTAGCAAGTGCATCCAGGTCAATTTTTGCATCAGGTCGAATAGATGCATCATTAAAATTATAGTAAATATTTGGCAATTGAAATACTGTTCCTTCTCTTATAGTAGAAGGGAATGCTTCATCTACGGTTTCTATCCCTGTACCATCATCAATATAATCTACTCCATCAGTCTCTGAAAAGTCCTCATTCTCACTCTCACTTCCAGACTTCGAAGTGCCCTTATTAGATCCTGACTGCTCATTATTAGCTGTCAATTCGCTATCTTCACTAGGTTTATCAAGGCTAATAAAAATCTCCCCTTCCTCATTAGAAGTATTGACAATAATCTGTTGCGACTCAAAACCCGATTTCTCAATAATGACCACATAATTACCGGATTCCAATGTCAAAGGAAATTTTCCATCTTTATCCGTCAAACCACTTGGCTCATTTCCTTCCAAAGGCATTCTTAATACAAGATTTTCTCCATTCGCACCTTCTTGTGTAATTGCATTAATAGCATTTGAAAAACTAAGATTATCTACATCTGTATAACTTATCTTCACACTATCCATCATTGCTCCTGTCTCAAGGTCAGAAATCAAAAAGGTTAAAGTTTTAGATTCTTTTACTTCCGTTCCTATTGTTTTATCTAGCCCTTCAAATACATAAAAACTATAAATATCATCGCTCCCTCTCCCACCTGGTCGATCAGATGAAAAATAACCATTCTTTTTGTCCCGATCTAGGATCATCCCAAAATCATCGTTTTCAGAGTTGAAAGGTATAGCAAGATTTACAGGGCTTGACCAAGTTCCTTTATTATTGGAAGCTGAAAAAACATCCAATCCTCCAAAGCCAGGGTGCCCAGAAGAAGCAAAATAAAGTGTACCATCTGCATGAATAAAAGGAAATACTTCATCACCTTCCGTATTGACTGTAGGCCCAAGGTTCTCAGGCTCAGACCAAACTCCAGCTTTACGATAGGCAACATAAATATCCATGCCTCCTATACCGCCCGGTCGATCTGAAGCAAAGTATAGCGCATCTCCTTCTACAGATATAGATGGATGAACAGTATTACTTTGATCATCATTAAAAGGCAACTCCTCAATATTTCTCCATTGCTTCCCTACCCTCTCTGCGGAATATATCTTTAGTTTTACAATGCCGTCCTTGGCTTTTTTTCTTTTACCATTTTTAACATTATTTCTGGTAAAGAACATATTATCAGCCGTACGATCAAAAGTGACAGGTCCTTCATGTACTGAAGAAAGCAACTCTATAGCAAAAGGTTCTGGAGACTTTAGCAAGCCATTTTCCTCGCGTTGAGCTTGGAAAATAGACATGATATTTTTATTAATTCTTTTGTCTTTTATTTTGTATCTCTTTGAGGCAGTTTTTGTAGAAATAAAAACAATGCCATCCTCCAGAAATGCTGGGCTATAATCTAATCCGTCAGAATTGATCGTCGCTTCATTGGTTATAAAAACTTTTTTTTCGGGAGACGAGGGTTGGGCTATAGCTACATTTGCGATAAATAAGCTAAAAATCGGTATAAGGAATGTAAAAATCTTCATATGATCCACATTTAATGTAATTATCTTCAACTCACTAAAAGGAAAAGTTTCAAGATAATTATGTTCAAAAGGACTATTAACGGTTTTTTAATACTAAAATACGCAACAAAGTCTATTCTTACCTTTACGGATTGAATCTAGGTTTGTTTTAAAGAATGCAAATTACTTAACAAGGCTTAGAAAAAGAACCTTGGATTTGCCATATCACTGCGTTCTTTGATAAAGTCATATCGAAGCAGTACTTCAAAACTACCACTTGATGTTTCTCTTACTTCTGAAAGACTAGCATCATAAGCTACTCCAATAGCTACACTGTTTATTTGGTAAAGTACCAATAAATCTACAGAATCTCCTGATCCATCCCCACCTAATCTATAAGAAAGGCCTGCTGTAAAGACCTCATTAAACATTAAACTAGCATTAAAATCTAAATCAAATGGAGCATTTTTTACATACTTTGCTAGCAATGAAGGCTTAAATTTGATACTTTTCGTAAGGGGCACCATCGTTCCTGCCATCAGGTAAAAATGAGAATAATTACGAGCTATTTCTGGTACTTGATTAGGATTGATTCCTAATTCACTTGGGAAAAAGTGTGGTACAGAAATACCAAAATAAGTCTGTTTAATATTGGCATACATTCCTATCCCAAAATTCCCTGTATACTTATTCAATTGCTCATTATATAAAATTGATTCGTCTCCATCTTCTCTAATTTCCACAGAAGGGTCATTAAAATCAATGCCTTGATATCGCACACTTCCTTGAAGACCAAAACGAACTGAACTTTCATCAGAGATTGGTATATGATAAGAGTAAGCCATAGAAGCATCCCATTTATTTTCAATCCCTAAGGTGTGATTAGAAATAGTCAGACCAAAGCCAACTCGATCTCCAAATAATGGCGAGTTAAAACTCAAAAGCTTAGATTCTGGTGCACCTTTAAACCCTATCCATTGGCTACGATATATTGCAGTAAAATAAGGAATACCTCTCGCTCCTGAATAAGCTGGATTTAAGTATAGTTGATTATACATAAATTGCGTAAACTGATTTTCTTGTTGCGCAAATCCAACAGAACTTATTCCTAGAAAAACAAAAACAAAAATTAATTGACGTATCATATTATAGGATTATTTTAAACTCGTTAGCATTTTAATAAGTCACTTCTTACCGCTTCAAAAGCTTATCTAAATATTGTAATAAATTGTTTGACCAATTCAGCATTATTATCCAATTTGAAAACAACATAATAAGTGCCATCAGGTAAATCATTTCCTTCGTAAGTACCTGCCCAATTGTTTTGATATGGCGCAGCTGTAAATACCTCATCTCCCCATTGATTATAAATGATTATTTCATTATTAGGGAATCCACCACCTTCTAAGCAATTGATAAATAATTCATCATTCAGTCCATCCTTATTCGGTGTTATTACTGTAGGAAAAACACATTCTCTATCGTCTGTTACATTAAGTGTTACCACAACATTATCACATAATAATGGTCCACAATCGTAGCAAATTTCATAGATAAACTGATCTGTTCCGATATATCCAGAATTTGGTGTATAAGAAAATGTCCCATCTCCATTATTTACTAATGTACCATTCGTAGTCGTTGAGACAATACTTATATTGATTCCTATATTCGCATTAAAAGTATCATTTCCAATAACTTGTATATCCTGTTGTGTTTCATAAGGAATCTCAAAAATATCCTCTACTGCATCTGGAGCACCATGAACTGTAATCACTTGACTCGCTTGCTCTGATTCACAACCATTCAATTCTACACTATAATTATAAATATAAGTTCCGGGTAAAGTAGGCGTAATTGTAATTTGATTATTATCAGTATTAGCAGGCAATCCTGCTCCTTCAGCTTGTATCGCTTCCCAATTATAAAAATCAGGCGCCGGTACATATTGTGTCCCTGTCAATAAACAACTAGAGCCCAAACAAATATCAGAAATACAATCTAAATCAATAGTAGGCGATGGAAGAAGTGTAATCGTTACACTAGTACTCGAAGTGGCAAAACATCCACCTTCATAATATACGATTACGTCATAGACTCCAACATTAGCCGTGCTCGGATTAGTTATAATTTCATCTTCCAAATCTCCAGTAAAACCATTAGGGCCTGACCATCTAATACTATCTACATTTACACCAACTGGTAACTCCACATGCAATTCAATATCTTCACCTGTACAGATTGGAGCATTAGAAGAAGCAATTACAGGGTCTGCCGGATTAACAGTAAGCACATCCATTCCTGTAGCTGTACAACCACCAACATATGTAATCGTCACAAAGTAAGTGCCTGCATCTAAAGTTGTAACATCAGGGTTAACAGGACTTGAATCCATTGATGTAAAACCATTAGGGCCAGTCCAATTGAACGTAGCTCCAGGAGTGTTTCCATTTGTAATCAAGGTAATATCTTCTCCTTCACAAACAACATCTGCTGGCTGAATAGCTACTCCAATATCATCCAAAGGAACAACTACAATATTGAACTCGCACATATCAAAGTTTCCAGCATCATCAAGCGCAGTGAATATCAAGGTAGTTGTCCCAACAGGGAATGGATCACCACTATCAATTCCACTAGTCAAATTGACACTAGCTACATTACAATTATCTGTTGAAGCAGGAGCAGAATAGTTAACCGTCAACATATTACAAACTGGTTCAATTGGATCAACATTACTAATGATACCAAAGACATCTCCTTCTATAGTACCATCCATATTGATCGTAATATCTTGAGGTGGACAAGTGAATTCAGGTGCAAATACATCAATTACATCAATATTAAAATTACAAGTTGATGAATTACCTGCATCATCAGTTGCCGTAACAGTCACCATAGAAGTACCAACAGGGAAAAAAGTGCCTGGAGGAGGTACTTGGCTGATAGAGACATTAGCATCACAATTGTCCGTAGCTGTAGGCATTGGCCAATTGACAAATGCACCACAATCATTTGATATTGAGTTAACAGTAATATCTGAAGGACAAGTCACTACAGGGGCCTCATCATCAATTACATTTATATCAAAAGTACAGGTTGTATCATTTCCTGCTGGATCAATTGCAAGATAAATAACCGTAGTCGTCCCCAGTGAGAAAGTATCTCCTGGTTCATGTGTGCTTGTAACAGTTACTGGAGGACAATCCATAAAGGTTGGTTCTACCCAGGTAACGATAGCTTGGCAATCTATAAAATTAGGTGCGACATCAATATCTGCCGGGCAATTTTGTGGATCTGGTGCCGTATTATCTAATACCGTCACATCAAAACTACAAGTACTTGAATTGTTATTCGTATCTGAAAGGGTACATACTACTGTAGTTGTTCCTACAGGAAAAACATCTCCTGACATAGCTGTACAACTTACGGTTACCGCAGAACAATCATCTGTTCCGGTTACTGCTGACCAAGTCGCAACAGCATCACAAACACCCGAGGCTGCATTCACTGTAATATCACTGGGACAATTCGGTACTGGTGCCGTATTATCTTCTACGGTGACCGTAAAAGAACAAGTCCCAACATTTCCAGCAGCATCAAATGCTACATATGACACGGTAGTTGTTCCTATCGGAAATACATCTCCGGGATTATGACTAATTATAGTCACATCAATTCCACAGTTATCACTTCCAGTAGGTGCTGTCCAGTTTACTACTGCCGTACAAGAATTCATTACATTTACTGATGTTGTTATATTCGTAGGACAGTTCGTCCACACTGGTAGCTGTGTATCATTGACAGTAATATCTAATGAACAAGTGTCCATATTACCGAAATTATCAGTAGCTATATATTGTAAGGTTGTTGTACCAACGTTAAAAATTTGTCCACTTGCATCATTAATTCCTGAGCCTGTCGTTTGCCCACTTAATGTATAAGTAATCGAAGCGATATCACCTGGAGCAACTAATATAGTTGGAGCGATACCATTTACGACAGCATTACAAGAATCTGTATCATTTGATTCTATTTGATCTGGCTGACAACCAATAAGATCACTAGAAACAATTTGAACATTCACATCAAAACTACAGCTATCAATATTTCCATTAACGTCCGTGACATAATAAGTAACCGTAGTCGTACCAGGAGGGAAAAAAGTAATGCTAGCATCATCTCCAATTCCTGTGCCTGTTAAGTCACCGCTATATCCAAAGGTAGTAGAGGCTACACCACAATTATCAGAAGCAGAAAGATTTAGACCTGTTAGCATGGTATCCACTGTACCGGAAGGAACAAACACGGTCGTATTATTTGGACAATCTAAAACTGGTAATTCATTATCATTAATTTGTATAGTTGCAGAACAACTATCAATATTTCCAACATCATCAGTGACATAATAAGTAAGCGTACTTGTTCCTACATTAAAAGTCTCCCCTGTCGCATCGTTCATTCCATTCATTATTGATGTAGCACCTGTAACCGTAAAAGTAACCGTCAAATCCATATCACAATTATCTGAGACAATAGGGCTTAGATTATTTGAATACACGGCACTACAAGTTCCAATAGGTGCATCAATTGCATCTGTATTTGGACAAGTAATCATCGGTACAATATTATCTTCAATGGTGACCGTTTGCATACAGGTAGCGGTATTGCCATTATTATCTGTAACCGTCCATGTAACTGTTGTTACACCAATAGGATATGATGAAGGCGCATTATTGGTAACTGAAGCTACGCCACAATTATCGGAAGTAGAAGGGATTCCCAAAGATATAGATGCATTAGGACAATCATTAATATTTGCTGGGCAACTTATAGTCGGCAATTCATTATCTACAATAGTTACTATTTGGGTACAAGTTGCCGAGTTCCCATTTACATCTGTAGCGGTCCAAGTCACTGTTGTAGAACCTACGGGAAAAGAAGCGGGAGCATCATGAGAGATAGAAGCTATAGCACAGTTATCAGTAGCTGTCGCCGTCCCTATATTGACTGTACTATTTGCACATGTTCCAAAAGTAGCATCAACAGTAACTGAGCCAGGGCAAGAAATGACTGGATTTTCATTATCTGAAACGGTAATTATAAAACTACAGGTTTCGGAATTGCCACCAATATCTATGACTGTATAAGTAACCGTATCAACACCAACTGGAAATACACCAGGTACATCACTCACAATAATAGTATCAATACTACAGTTGTCAGTAATTGTGGGAATTGTCCACGAAACATTGGTTTCACAAAGTCCTGGATCGCTAGTTACATTTATATCCGAAGGACATCCAGTTATCATTGGTGCTGTATTATCGATAACATTAATTACCTCTGGTAAGAAGAAAAAGTCAACATCTTGTACTAAATTGACATCTACTCCATCTTGTATTTGTCCTACACCAATATCAATACCTGGAAAACTGATAATATCCAAAACAGGTGTCGTAAAAGTGCCTATTAAATCAAAATTTAAAGTAAAAATAACTGAGTTGTCCGGCAATGAATGTGAACTAGTAGCTAATGGTGCAAAGAGGTGTAAGATTTGATTGCCAGAGGGTGCTAAGTTCAAGGAAGCCAAAGCTGGTAAATTAATGGTATTACCAGTATAATCTAAAACAGCTCCATCCCATTCCATTCCAAATTGCATTCCGGTAATTGAATCAAAATTCATCACTAGCATGTTTATTGAAACGGTTCCTGCATCACAATCAAAATTGATTTCAGGAATAAACTGCAATGCACCAGTATCTGGAGGAGGAGGTAAAAGGGTCACATCAAAAGAACAAGAGGCCGCATTTCCTGCGGAATCCGTAACGGTATACATTACATTCGTAGTACCTAAATTAAAAGATTCTCCACTCGCATCATCCAATCCTGATCCAATATTCATCCCTCCCATCGTCATCACATAATCCACAGAATCGATTTCACAGTTATCAGAAAAACTTACAGGAGCAATATCACCGACCATTGTTCCATTACTCATGATAGTTGTATCATTCGGGCATGTAATCAAAGGGTTTTCGGTATCTTGAAAAACAATATTTCCATTATTATAAATTGCTGGAATATTCTCAGTATTTGTACCATTTACTATTCCATCTACTCTTTGTAAAGTAGTATTAGATCCAGTAAAGGCCATATCTCCTGTTCCATTATTATTTACATTGAAACAAAATTCAGCCACAACAAATCCATCTGCTAAGTTTTCACTTGTTAGAAAAGTCAACCAAGAATATGGTGCCCTTCCTACATTCATAGAATCAGGGTTAGGAGGGATACCTAGTCCTGTTGCAGGCATAAAGTCTGTAAACGAAAGTATTTGCATTATGGTTGTATCCCATTCATACACATGTTGAAAACTGGTAATAGAATCAAAATCCGATACCGAAATTTCAACACAAAAAGTAGCATCATCACAATTGGGATTGGGGCTACTTGCTGTAAACACCACTTGTGCTGAAGTAGTGTTGAAAAAGCTAAAAAAGCAGAGTAGATATATTACTGAGATTATCTTTCGCATAACGAAAAAAATGTTTTCTAAGTATTATTAAAAAATAGAACAGAATCTTTAATAGTCGATCTAATTTTTAACGGTACTAAAATCTGTTAATAGAAAATAGGATGTTCTTTGACTTCAAGCAGAATAAGGAGGTAGAATATTCTTTTAATGACGGGTATCCCTCCCTCCTTTTTTTCTCGTTTCTTAGTAACAAAAAAAATATAAGTTCTAAAAGTGTCAAGTATAAAAACAACCCAAGAGCAGCAAATGCCACTCTTGGGTAAATTATGATTAATCGATTATTATCATCTTCATAGAAGCAGTATTATCAGGTGTTTTTAATTCATAAAATAAAGTCCCTGAATGTGGTAATTCACTTCTATTAATGCTAATTTCATTATAACCTTGAGCAAATGCTCCTTCATAAGTTTTCAAAAGTCTTCCTGTAATGTCCATTATAGATAATGTTGCATTGGTAGCCTCTGGTAAAGTAAAGCTAATAAGCGTCTCATCTTTAAATGGATTCGGTGTATTTTGATTCAATGCGAACTCAGAAGGTTTTGCAGTTGGTTCTGTAAAAGTCAATTCAATTTCCATTGGCGTTTCATCTCCTCGATAAGCAACAGCAGCAAAGTTTTCATAAGTTTGAATACTAAATAAATCGCTGATTGTTCCAGCAGATTCTAGTATTTCAAAGTTTAAACTAAAGACTACGTCTTCTGCTTTTACTGTAATATCATTCCCTGCAAACCAAGTAAGAATAATCTCACCTTCATTGATACGAGCTTCACTAAAACCAAGCTCTCCTAAATTAGGAAGATTAGCATTACTAAATCCGGTATAGTTAAGAACAGAAGGATTGAATTTCAAAATCCACTGGTAAGCCATCATCTGCTCAAAATTCTCAGTAGTAAAATCCAATGTAATTTCTTGATCTTTTACAATTCTTTGATCTTCAACAAAGAATGAAAGTACATCTGATTCTCTATCATCTGGACCTTGACCAAACATCGTAACATCTGCGGTTTCTAAACCTCCAATATCACCTGTTTTTACGGCTACAAAATCATTACCTAAAGAGTCAGAATTGATACTTGGTAATATAATCGTATCTCTAAATGATGGAACAAATGCATTCTGATCATTTGGGATAGCTTGTTTAGCATCTACAAACTGCCAAGAAGGAGTAGAAGGTTGTTGCGCCGCTGAGAAGAAACTTGCGATATAAGCATTCAATAATACAGCATCGAAAGTTGTAATATCACCATTACCAGATACATCGGCTGCAATCTTCTTATAGGCAGATCCTACATATGGATTACCTACTGTATGTCTTTGAATCAAACCAACATCCAGTACATCAATACCATTTGACCAATTCACAGTCTTAGATGGCCTAAGCACATATGAACCACTATTGAATGTAATCACTTCATATAAACCATCTGTTTCAGTTTGATCTGTATCGACAATTGTATTTGTTCCTAGAGTAATCAAATCTACATCTACTAAGGCAACTTGCTCAGGTGTTTCCGTAAATATCTCTCCTGCGAAAAGTAATTGTCCAATCCGAACCAAACCAGGACCTACACAATTGAATGTTGGGAAACCAACCGGATAGAATGTATTATTAAAGCTATACACGACCTGAGGCGGTGTTGTACCAGAACCATCAATAAGATCAATTGTACTAACATCAAATATATTTCCTGTCAGGAATAAATCAATATTAAATAACGTATCTGTTGGTCCAAATGTAATAGGGAGCAATTCATTTGTCATTGGATCTTGATCACTTTGTAACCAAGTCACACTGATATTATCAAATAGCGGTGTATAAGTAGTATCAATTCCAGCAATACTATCCATTCCATTTATATCAGGAACAAACATGGTATCAATCAATGAAATAAATGAATCCGTTTGGATGATTTGATCCAATAAGAAATTATCTAAATCAGGGTGTATATCACTAACACCAACAAACTCTCCAACATCTGGATCGCCTAAACCAACTTCCCATTGGAAACCAACCAATCTCGTAAAGTCTGAAGCTGTAACCGCTATTTGCACGATATCACCTGCTCCTCCTTGTACTAGAGCTGGCATATTAAAACAAGTAGGAGGAAGTCCTACTATTACATTCGCATTACAAGAGCTAGAATTACCATAATCATCTGTTACGGTGAGCGTGACTACATTAGTTCCTAAATCTGCTTCCGTAAAAAATGTTTGCGAAGCAGCTAAGTCTACAGGTGTACAATCATCAAAACTTCCATTGTCAATACTTGCTGCAGTAATATTAGCTTCGCCATTGGCATCCAATGTTACATTAATAGATTGACAAATTGCTGTAGGAGCATTATTCTCTTGAATCGTTACTGAAGTATTACAACTTGAACTATTTCCATTATTATCCCATACGGTCAAGGTAACAGGATGTGTCATTCCAACATCCTCACATCTGAAAGTATCTGGATCTACGGTCATCATAGATATCACACCACAATTATCAAAACTACCACTATTCACAGCAGTCGGTAATAATACTAATATCCCGCTTGAAGGTAATCCAAGGTTAAGGCTATTCACACATGAAGCAACAGGAGCTATTAAATCCTGAACCCAGAATGATTCAGTCCAGTTGCTTGTATTACCACATGGATCCGTAATCGTAAATTGAACAGCATGGAAACCACCAGGGTAATCACCACTTGCATCCGCTCCGCCCGCATTAGCAAAAGCTGAATTATTTGTTATTGTAAGAGAGTTTAAAGCTGCACAATCATCCGTAGATGCTACAGACAAAGATACAGAAGCCGTACATCCAGTAGCATCCGTACTGATGGTGTCATTAGCAGGAATGTTCATACTAAACATCACATTAGCTGGCGCATCGGTGTCTTCCACTGTAATCATTTGAGTAACTGTTCCAATATTGCTATTCGCATCAGTTGCTGTCCAAGTCCTTGTAATTGTGTAATTATAAAAAGCACAACTTAATGGATTATTGGATTGATCGTCTGATTCATTCGCTGTAACTGCCAATGCTCCATCACAATTATCATTCGCAGTAAAGACTTGAGTTACAGCAGGAATAGTATTACAATCAACAGTAACATCTGCCACACTTCCTGTACCAGGACTTAAGGTTAATACTGGTTCCAATTCATCTACTACCGTCACCATAGCTATACATGATCCAACATTTCCAGCTTCATCCGTCACTGATAATGTCACAGGAATAGCTGCTCCTATATCTGAACAATCAAAAGCAGTCTGAGAAATAGATAATGTCGGAATTAAATCGGCAACATCAGTACAATCATCTGAGGGGTCACCATCTATCGGAGTCATTAAACCACTCTGTACATTATTTTCTAAAAACACCCAGTTCCCAAGGCTATATCCACCTGTAAAACCAGGGCTAAAATTATTTATAACCACATTAGAAAAAGGCGATCCAGACCCAGAATCATTATCAATTGTTAAAATCTCTATAGTAAGGATATCACCAGCGACAAGTGGAATTGCTGTAGACCCCATACCTGTACTTGCAGAAATAACAGTACCATTTGGAAGTGGTCCTCCATTGACAAAATAAGTCAATGCTTCAAAGCCAGGATCGGTCGTTGTATAAGCCCAATCAAAAGTAACCGTTTCTGTATTTGGTGCTTCGACTGACATGCTTATAGAGCCACCAGCATCTGGAATGCCCGTCTCCTCTAAATCCAATCTAAACCCGGTAGCCGCCTGAACATCATCAGCAACTATACTCGCATTTCCATTAGCATCGAGTTCAACCGTTATATCCTGACAAGCTACAACAGGGTCGATCATATCATTACTTACATTGATCTGTTGCAATTGAGAAGAAGAATTTCCATTGCCATCATCATAAATCCAAGTGATCACATGATTTCCTGGCTCAAATTCATATTCTGGAATACTACCAGTAGGATTATTAGCAAAAGTAATACTCCAGGAGTTTAATACTCCGATATCTCCACTTGAGTCATCACATATACTTAGCGTCCAAGCACCATTTATAGATACTCCATCAAACCCAGCACTCAATAAGCCTTCTTCAGCTTGAAAATTACCTGTAAATGGTGAAAATCCCGCTGTAATATTAACAGCAGCAGCATCTGTAAAAGTAGTATTCTGATAACCTTCGTCGCTGCCAACTCCGTTATCAGAAGATAAGTCCCAAGTCGTTCCATCCGGAGCAACTAAATCAATTTCAAGGTCAGATGTCCAAGTATGTGCAATATCTAAATTAACGCTTTCGATTCTAAATTCACCAGTTGCGGCCCCTATTACACCAGTCTCCGTTACAGTAGCAACAGAAGTTGTAGGACCACCAACACAGCCAGTACCTCCTGTACCAACTGGAGGTACTGGCTGTGGATTAGCTGCTCCTGCAAAAGTAGTGAAAACAGTAGCGCCTGGACAAGGTCCTGTGCCGGGTACTTGATTCCAAATCATTGGGTCTATAGGGAAAGGTGTACCACATATTGGATTACCACACGCATCTGTAGCTGTTGGAGCCGTAACTTCCAAAGGCCCACAAGTCGATGTCAACATCGTTAATGTTGCTCCAGCTATATCTGGTTGAGGAGCATCATTTTCTGATAACGTCACATTAAATGCCGTACATGTCGTTTGATTATTACCATCATCTACTGTAATCGTTACCATATAAGTCTCCCCATCAACTGGTGGATTTGAAATTCCAGGAAGTGTACTTAGTACTGTATTCGGAGCAGGATTCTGAGTTACTGATAGATTATTAGAACAGTTATCAGAAAAGGAAGCTAATGGAATAAAACTATCTACAAATTGGTCATTCCCTGCACAAGAAGCAATTTCTTGTGTCTGATCTCCAGGACAAGTCAATACCGGAGCTTCTGTATCTACAACCGTCACTGTAAATGAATCAACTAAGGTATTCATTCCATCAGTAGTATTATAGTAAACAGTATTTTCTCCTACTGGAAAATCTCCAAAGTGATTTGGTCCAGCGGTTAATATTGTAATCGCAGCGCCTTTTTCATCTCTTGCTGAATCTACTACTACTGCTACAGCACCAACACATACATCAGTCAATGTAGATGGCCAAGAAACGGTCGCTTCACAATCATTAGCAGTATTTGGGATAGTCCCCATCGTAGGTAAATCAGGATAAGATGGTGGTGGTGTAACATCTTGTACTAAGACATTGGCAATACAAGAGTGCATTAATCCAGCTCCATCTGTTACTGTCAAAGTAATCATATTTGAACCTAAATCAGTACAAGTAAAAGCTGTTTGAGAAGCAGATAAAACCAATGCCCCAGACATTGTACAATTGTCAGTACTTCCACCATCAATATCAGCAGCAACAATCGTTGCATTACCCATATCATCTAAATCAACTGTAATATCTTGACACATAGCTACTGGAGCTTCCATATCAACCACCGTCACATCTTGATCACAGGTATTTGTATTACCATTCATGTCTGTTACTGTCCAAGTGACTGTTGTCACCCCGATAGGAAAAGGAGAAGGTGCATTATTAGTCGTAGACGCAATTCCACAAAGATCCATTACGACAGGTGCCCCTAAAGCAACACCAGAGGCCGTACAGATACCAGCATCCGTATTTACAGTAATATCAGCAGGACAAGTAATTGTTGGATTTACATTGTCTACCACAGTTACTGTTGCCATACAAGTAGCTGCACCTGCATTAGCACTCAAAGTAAGTGTATAAGGAGATCCCGCAATATCTGTACAATCGTAAGTAGGATTTCCACCCATAATTGTCAAAGTCGGTGCTACACAGCCTGAACTACCATTGTCAAGATCACCAGGCATCACGGTAACCATTCCTGATCCAACATCAACCGTAATATCTTGGCAAACTGCCGTAGGGCCGCCATCTACAACGGTGACAGAAACCACACAATCTGTACTTCCGTCTACATCAGTAGCCGTGACCGTAATCATAATTGGATTCATTGCAATACTAGCACAATCCACAGAAGCAGGAGATGCACTATAAGCAATAGAGGCAGTTCCGTCAGGATCAAAAGCATTTGTTCCTAATAATGTAGGAATATTCGCATCAGTAAAAGTAATTGTTCCCCCTCCCGCAGGTAAAGTCACCATTGCAGCAGTAGGACAAGCATTCATGAATGCAGGAGCTGTTTGGCTAAATCCCAAATTCCCCCCTAATAGAAAAACAGCAACAGCGAATATCGATAATATGGCTTTTCGCGTCATGAGTCTTTCTATGGTTTTCGTAAAAATGTTCTGAACTGAATTGTTCAGGGATGTAATAATCGATACCATAATTCTGTTTTTGGATGTTAAGAATAATTATGTATAACTTGTTATTTATAAAATGTTGTTTAAATCCATGTTTCAAGAACCATAAAACTTTATGGTAAGTCAGAATAAAAACCAAACGTATAGACCATATTTGGGTTTCATTATGAAGTATATTATTAATAATTTTAGTAAAAAATAGACCATTCTAAAATTATAATACCTCTACTGACTATTTTTATATCAAAGTACTTTTACTTTGAAAAAGCATTAGGCTTTAATTTGGGAAGTGCGGCTTAAGGCACTGCCAATTCGTCAATAAGCGAATTTGGAAATTTTTAGTTTAGAGATTCTATAGAAAGGTGATTGTTTAAACAAGACCTTAATGGAATGGTATTATTTAAAAAACATACTCTAATTTTAAGCCCTCTAAATAACAATAAAGGATACTTACTATTAAAGTATTTATTATTCGTGAATTCTCATAGAAGTGTAAAACTGAGGTGATCTTTTTGAACATTAAAGATACTTTAAGACCCAAGCATTTTAAAATCCACGATAAAGGTAATAATAAAATTTAATTTTCACCCTAAAATCATTTTTTTTTGATTCATCTCTTAGTTGAATTTGTCCCAAATTGGCTTTTAACCATTTTCGTTTACGTCAATTCTACACTTTGGGTTCATTTTATCAATATAAGTTTTTCAAAAAGATTAACAACTCTTGTTATATATAAGGCTAACAAAATGTATGTATTACTTTAAGAATGATATTATAATTTTACATTTATGCTTCCAGAATAGAGATACATTCAACTTTAGATATCTTTTCTCCTTGATTTTTCTAGCCCTTTCAAAAATTTCAATAAAAAAAGGGCGCCAGCAATAAGCCGCGCCCAAATTTGATTAACTTAACCTCTAAAAAGTAAAGTTTAATCTACATTATCGTGTAAGTATTTATTGTCTTTAATTTCAGGTTCTTCACCTTCAGTAATACTCCAATTAGACATATCTACTTCTGAAGAATGTTGAACATCATCAAGATGGACACGCCTTCTTAAATAAGCTGGTTCATTTTCCATATCTACTATATTCTTAGGATTGTTAAGATTAGTAGAAACATTCCTTAATCTTTCACGGCGCTGAGCTTCTTGTTCCATTCTAATTCGGCGCTCTTCTTCCATTCTTTGCTTATCTTCATCTTTTACATAAGGCTCATCATAAGAATATCTATCTTTTTGATACCTAATTATAGATTCTCTAATATTGTTGAATTCAACTGTTTTTGCATTTTCAGTATTATCATTTTGATGTCCTATATCAAAAAGACCACTCTTTTTTTTTGGCATATCATCATCTAAAGAGACGACAACCTTTTCTTCTATTCTTTCTTCGAGCGCAACCTTGTTTTTATGATGTTCAAAACCTGTCGCTATTACGGTGACTGAAATTTTATCTTCTAAAGTTTCATCATAGCAATTACCCCAGATCAGATCTGTTCCGTATCCAGCTTCTTCTTGTACGAATTCCGTAATTTCGAATATTTCATCCATAGTCACTTCACGTGTACCAGATGTAATATTAAGTAATATGTGTTGAGCACCTTTTATATTATTATCTTCCAATAGTGGAGAATTTAGTGCTTTGTCAACTGCAACTTTTGCTCGATCTTCACCTTCAGCAGAAGCTGTCCCCATGATTGCTACACCAGAACCTCTCATTACAGTATTTACATCTTCAAAATCAACATTCACATAACCAGCAACTGTAATAATCTCAGCAATTCCTTTAGCGGCAGTGGTCAGGATATCATCCGCTTCAGCAAAAGCATCTGAGATAGAAAGGTTTCCATGTATTTCTCGTAATTTATCATTAGAAATTATGATGAGCGTATCAACATGTTTTTTCAATTCTTCCAAACCTTCTGTTCCCTGAGAAGATCTTCTACGACCTTCAAAAGTGAATGGCAAAGTAACAATACCAACAGTTAATATATCCATTTCTTGAGCCGCTTTAGCTATTATTGGTGCAGCTCCAGTTCCTGTTCCACCACCCATACCGGCAGTGACGAACAACATTTTAGTATCATTCTCCAAAAAGCCTTTGACTTCCTCTATTGTTTCGAGACAAGCCTGTCGGCCAATATTTGGCTTAGATCCTGCTCCCCGGCCTCCTGTTAATTCAGGGCCCAAAGAAATTCTTGTTGGAACAGGGCTAAGTTCCATAGCCTGATTATCTGTGTTACAAATAGCAAAGTCTACTCCAACGATGCCTTGTTTAAACATGTGGGTGACAGCATTACTTCCACCACCTCCAACTCCGATAACTTTTATTATAGACCCTTCGTCTTGTGGCAAATCAAATATCATAATGTAGATTTTTTTTAGGTTAAGTAATTTAAGTTGTCGTCTTCCTCTTTTGTACAGAATAAGAATGTAGATTAATTTTTTTATTTATTCTATACGGATAAATTTCAACTTAGTTTTAGTTAATCAATTCGTTTAATTATTAAATAAGATAAAATTCGTTTATTCCGATTTCACCTACTCAAAAGCAGGTAAAATCTATTTTTAAAATTCAGTATCAGGTTCGGCTTCAAACCATTCTTTTGTTTTCTTGAAAATTTGGTCGTACCATTTATCATTATTAATACTACCCGCAGATTCCAAAACAGGCGTTTCATCCTTAGTCTTTTCGTCTACAATTATTTCCTCATCTTCTTCTTCATTGAACAACATATTGTCAGCATTGTCAATACCTTTTTTCAATAGACCAATTGCTGTTGAGAAAATAGGACTACATACCCGTTCATCATAGCCATGCCCTAGCAATTCTATAGGCAAACCAATTCTTGTACTCATCCCCGTATGAAAAGCTGTTAACTTTTCGATGTGATTAAGTAGCGCTCCTCCACCTGTCAGTACAATTCCGCCGATTAATTTACGCTCATAGCCAGATCGCTTGATTTCCCAAACGACATAGTCTAGAATCTCTTCGACACGTGCCTGAATAATTCGTGCTAAATTCTTTTCAGAAATCTCTTTTGGATCATGTCCTTTCAATCCAGGAATAGTAATGATTCGATTATCATATACTTCTTCTGCCAAAGCAGAACCAAATCTTAATTTTAATTTTTCAGCTTGCTGAGACATTACATTACAGCCTTCCTTAATATCATTGGTAATAACATTTCCACCAAATGGAATAACCGCTGTATGACGTATAATTCCTTCTTGAAAAATTGTAATATCTGTTGTTCCGCCTCCAATATCGACCAAAGCAATACCTGCTTCTCGTTCCTCTTCACTTAATACCGCATGTGCAGAAGCAATTGGTTCTAAGGTAATATCAGCAACGTTCAATTTTACACGTTCAACACATCTTTGTATATTATTAGATGCTGCGATTTGTCCAGTAATGATATGGAAATTAGCTTCAAGTCTCACCCCTGACATTCCGATAGGGTCAGTAATACCTTGTTCAGCATCCACTGTGTATTCCTGAGGAATCACATGAAGGATTTTATCACCAGGAGGTAAAACCAGCTTGTGCATATCATTAATTAATTTTTCAATATCTCTTTGAGATATTTCGTCCATGTCATTGTCACGCGTCAAAATACCACGGTGTTGAAGACTTTTGATGTGTTGACCAGCGATTCCAACATGAACAACTTTAGCTTTGACTCCTGCGTTTCGTTCAGCAGCAGCAATCGCCTCAGAGATTGCCTTTACGGTTTTTTCAATGTTAGAAACCACACCTCTTGACACACCAGTAGATGCTACTTTACCGATGCCAAGAATCTCCAGTTTACCATGATCGTTTTCACGACCTGCAATGGCACAGACTTTAGTCGTTCCAATGTCTAGTGCGAAGACGACATCCTGCTTTTGCATGTTTAAATTATCCATCATAGTACGAGATTTATAGGTAGTTTTCTCATGTATTTTTGCCGAACTATTTTTTGTCGGCAACTACCTGACCTTTAAAAGTTAAATTAATTGTTTTATATTTTTGCCATCCTTTATATGGCATTGCCTCTTTGTAAAAATTTTTTAAGTATAGAATTTTTTCTTCCAGCCTGTTCATCTTCCCAAGAATAATTTTTTGATCTCCAACTTTCGGAATTAATTGATAATCTTTAGTTTTTGTAACATAAATTTGTTCAATTAATGGTTCCAAAAATTCATCTTCCAGAATCCTTTGTGTCAAACGATATAAATCCTTGAGTACATGCTTTTTCTTTTCTAAATAGTCTCTATCAAAAGGATCAATATCACCTGTAGCTACGATCACTCTTGGAGTGTAATGTTTGGACAATGGAACTTTTCCACCCGTTCTGTCCAAATAATAACTCAAACCATTCTTGTCAATTACTCTCAATATTGGTTCTCTTTGTGTGAGTTCAATATGAATTGTATTAACTGCATCTACGTATACCATTGCATTTTTAACAAATGGATCCGCTTTTAACACTCTTTCTACTCGTTCAGCATCAATATTTTCAATAGGAATCCCTGTAAGGGTATTTCCAAAACTATTCTCAATAATCATCAAAACATCTTCCTGATTGATCAAAGAATACCCAATCTCCAGCTGTTCTATTTCTATAAGAATATCTGAAATTTTCGATTCTTTTTTCTTTTGAACAGACGATACGACAAGTATGGCGATCAGAAAGAAAAATGCGATCCAACTCAAGCGCTTTACAACTTGTATTTGCTCTTGTTTAATCATTGACTATCAAAGCTTTAATCGGTTGCACAAAAGTATCAATATCACCTGCGCCTAAAGTCAATAAGACTTCCAGATCTAAATCCTTTAGTTTGTTCATGACTGTAGACTTCGTTGCCATATACTTATTAGGATTCTTCATCTTTCCGAAAATAAGTCCAGAGTTGACACCGTCTATCGGTAATTCTCTAGCTGGATATATATCCATCAAAATGACCTCATCTAATTGATCTAAAGCAGCTGCAAATCCATCCACAAAATCACGTGTCCTCGAGTAAAGATGTGGTTGGAAAATGCCAGATATCTTTCTATCAGGAAAGAGTGCTCTCGCAGCATTAATTGCAGCATTTAATTCAGTCGGATGATGCGCATAATCATCAATATAGACAATGCTATTATCGCGATATATAAATTCAAATCGTCGCTTTATTCCTTTGAATGAAGCCAGTGCTTTTTTTATTGCTTCACCTGAAACGCCCAACTGTTGAGCCACAGCTATAGCTGCAGTAGCGTTTTCAACATTATGGCGTCCTGGTAAAGTGAACACAATATTTTCAATATTTTCAATTGGGCTTTGGATATCAAAAACAAAGAAACCATTTTCGACCTTCAGGTTTTTTGACTGGTAATTCCCAGCTTCGACTCCAAAAGACTCTATCGGTACTTCATTCCTTTTTAATTCCAATCCATTACACAAAAAGACTTTCCCACCTGTCTTTAGTTTTTCAGCATATTGTGTAAAGCCTTCATCCATATAATCTATATTCCCATAAATATCCAAATGATCTGGATCCATTGACATGATTACAGAATAATCTGGTGTCAAGTGTAAAAAGGATCGATCATATTCATCTGCTTCTACTACTACCCAATTGCTCTTTCCTTCTACAAAATTAGACTCATAATTTTGAGCTATTCCTCCTAAGAAAGCAGTACAATCAATTCCTCCAACTCTAAGAACATGAGTTAAAATAGAACTCGTCGTCGTCTTTCCGTGGGTCCCTGCAACACCAATTGTTTGTCGACTCCTGCTAATGATTCCTAATACTTCAGCTCTTTTTTTCACTGGATACCCATTAGCTTTAAAGTAGGAAAGCTCACTATGGTCTTCAGGAACAGCTGGAGTATAAATCACTAAGTCTACCGCTTCCGGAATGTATTTCAAATCATCCTCATAATGGATTTCTATGCCTTCCTGAACCAACTTTTTGGTCAGTATTGTTTCTGTTTTATCATAACCATGCACTTCACATCCCAATCCATTGAAATAACGAGCAAGAGCGCTCATCCCTATTCCTCCTATTCCAATGAAGTACAATCTATGTAGGTCATTTAAGTTCAATGTTTTTTGTTTTTCTTCCTTAGTACAGTTATTCTGTATAAGCGTATCTTTATAATATTCTTTAATTTAAACTATATAAATAACTGCTTTTCAATAATCTATATCAAAGTATATGCCGTATTTTTAATATGTTAAATTTTTAATTTAAAAAATTTTAAAATATGTAATAAAAATGTTTTGCCATATGGCTTTTCTAAGCTTTTGTTGAACTTAAAACAAGGCTTATTTTTTCACTAACTTCAAAACCTCTTGTGCAATCATTTCAGCAGCATTTGGTTTTGCAAGGCTTTGGATATTAGACTCTAAAGCTTTTTGTTTCGCAGAATCTGCGAGAATATCAAAAGCAGTACGAATCATTTTTTCCTTTATATCAACATCTTTAACCAAAATCGCAGCTTCTTTTTCCACTAAGGCTAATGCATTTTTAGTTTGATGATCTTCTGCAACATTTGGAGATGGTACTAGCACTGCTGCTTTTCCAGCGGTACAAAGCTCAGAGATTGTTGAAGCTCCTGCCCTTCCAATTACTACATCTGCCATAGCATATGCTAAATCTACTCTATCAATAAATGCCAATATCTTTATATTTGGCAATTTAGCTGTTTCACATTTTGAATATTCTTCTATATATAGTTTTCCTGATTGCCATAATACTTGGTATTCAGGATTATTTTTTAGTATTTCCAAACTAGCGTTCATTCCTTGATTAATTGATCTCGCTCCAAGGCTTCCGCCCATGATTACCACTGTTTTCTTAGTTTTATCAAGGCCAAAATATTGAATTGCTTCAGCTCGTTTGGCATTATCATTCATAATATCTTTCCGAACGGGATTTCCCGTCAAGGTAATTTTATCAGCAGGAAAGTAGCGATCCATTTTATCATAAGCTACACAGATTGTATCTGCTTTTTTAGCAAGTAATTTATTGGTTATACCTGCATAAGAATTTTGTTCTTGAAGTAAGGTTGGAATTCCTAGTCGATTGGCTACTTCAAGTGTAGGACCACTTGCAAAACCACCTACTCCAACTACTACGTCAGGTTTAAATCCTCGAACAATCCAAAATGCTTTCCAAATACTGTGTACCAATTTAATTGGAAACATTAGATTCCTAAATGTCAATTTTCTTTGAAACCCGCTAATCCACAATCCTTTGATTGTATAGCCTGCTTTGGGTACTTTTTCCATTTCAATTTTCCCTTCTGCGCCGACGAACAAAAACTCAATATCTGGATCAATCTTTTTTAGTGCCTCTGCAATCGCTAAAGCTGGAAAAACATGTCCTCCTGTACCACCGCCTGAAATAATGATCTTTATTTGTTTTTTCATTTGTTGATCATTGATCTTATTCTGTCTTTTCAATATATCGGCTCACGCTTAATATCATTCCAAATGCAATACTAGAAAACAAAATTGATGTTCCTCCTTTACTTACCCAAGGTAAATTGAGTCCAGTAACCGGGACTAAATCAACAGATACTGCAATATTTGCCATAGCTTGTAAGGACAAAATCAAGCCTAAACCAAGCACCAACATCGCTCCAAATGCCTTTGGACTTCTAGTGACTACTCTTACACATCTAAAGAATAATAACACGTATAATCCTATAAGCAAGAATCCGCCAATCAAACCATATTCCTCGCAGATTATCGCGTAAATAAAATCTGAGAATGGCGCGGGCAAATAATTTCGCATAACACTATTACCCGGTCCTTCTCCAAAATAACCTCCATTTGCCAAAGCGATCTTTGCATGTTGAACTTGATATCCTCCTTCCGAATCACTAAAATATTCTTGTATTCGCGCGACCCAGGTATCTACCCTGATAATTTCAGGAAAAAATTTACCAATCGTTACTAATAAGGAAAAAACGACTATTCCTAAAAACAACAATAAGAGAATATATTTAAATGAAACCCTCCCTAAAAACATCATCAACAAACAAGTCATAAATAGTAGTAAAGCTGTCGACAAATCTGATGGAGCAATCAATCCACAGATAATTAAGATAGGCACTACTATTGGTAAAAATGCACTATTAAAATCCTTAATATATTCTTGCTTAGAAGAGATCGCTCTTGCTACATAGATGATCAATGCTATTTTCGCAAAATCAGAAGTTTGAAAAGTTATTCCAATAAAAGGTATCTCTAGCCATCTTCTTGCATGGTTAACCTCTACTCCAAACGCAATTGTATAAACCAGTAGTGGAATCGAAATAACCAATAATAATGGAGCAATTTTCGAATACTGTGTATAATGCATCAAATAGCAGAGATAAGTAATCACCAATCCAGCAACAACAAAAAACATATGTCTAATTAGGTAAGATTCTGTATCACCACCTCTTAGTCTAAATGCCGCATGACCGGTTGCACTATATACTGCTAGAATTGAGAACATCGCCAGTACAGCAACGATCATCCAAACCGTACGGTCACCTTGTAATTCTGCATAAATTCTGTTACCTATTGACATGATCAAAGATTATAGTTTGTCATTTTTTGTTTTCTTATGTCTTATGTTTTCTCACAGTCAATGAACTTTTTTGGACGTAATATTTAATAACACTACACCTACAAATTTCTAGCTGCGGTTCTAAATTGATCACCGCGTGCTTCAAAATTTTTAAATAAGTCAAAACTTGAACAAGCTGGAGATAATAAAACAACATCTCCTGATTCAGCATATACACTTGCTCGTTCAACAGCATCTTTCGCTGTTTTTGTTTCCTCGATAACCTTCACTATTGGTGAAAAGAACTCAAGGATTTTGGTATTATCCGCGCCTAGGCAAATAATCGCTTTCACTTTTTCTTCAACTAAACCTGACACCAATTCATAGTCATTACCTTTATCTATTCCTCCTACAATCCAAACAATAGGTTTCGTCATGGCATCCAATGCAAAATATACTGCATCGACATTAGTTGCTTTACTATCATTAATGTACTCTACACCATTAGTTGTACAAACGGACTCCATGCGATGTGGAGCATTAACAAATGTATTTAATCCATTTTGAATAGCTTCTTCACTTATTCCAAGGTGATTTGCAACCTTAATCGCACATGTAGCATTAAACAAATTATGTTGTCCATTTAAGCTACAATCTGTCATATCAAAAGAAGATCCATCAACAATCAACATATCTCCTTTTGTATTTACGTTGTTCACTTCAATCAGGTTTACATTTGGCTTTTCATTTTTTAAAAAAGATGAAATATTGTCATCTTTTGCATTATAAATAAAATAGTCAGTTGCATGCTGATTCATTATAATTCGAAACTTAGAAGCGATATAATTTTCCAGTTTATACTCATATCTATCCAAATGGTCTGGTGTGATATTAAGTAAAATAGAAATATCAGGTCTAAACGTCTGAATTCCATCAAGTTGAAAGCTACTCAACTCTAATACATAATATTGGTGTAGTTCTTCGGTAAGCAAACGAGCGAAACTGTAGCCAACATTTCCTCCAACTGCTACGTCTAAGTTTGCAGTTTTCAGGAGATGATAAGTTAAGTTCGTTGTTGTAGTTTTCCCATTACTACCTGTGATGGCCACGATGGTAGCATTAGTATGTTTGCTTGCGAATTCTATCTCAGAAATTATAGAAACACCTGCCTTTTTTAGTCGCTGTATGAGGTCGACTGTATCTGGAATGCCAGGGCTTTTAATAATTTCTGAAGCCTCAAAGATCTTTTTCTCTGAGTGTTTATTTTCCTCAAAAGGAATATTATTTTCTATTAAGGTTTGTTTGTACTTTTCACTTATCGAACCTTTGTCCGAAACGAATACTTCATATTTTAGATGTTTTGCTAATAAGGCTGCTCCTACTCCACTCTCTCCCGCACCTAATACGACCACTTTCATTTATCTTATTTTTAAAGTAATAATTGTCAAAACCGCTAGTAAAATTCCGACTATCCAAAAGCGGGTTACAATCTTTGACTCATGCATCCCTTTCTTTTGATAATGATGATGTAGTGGTGACATTAAAAATACTCTTCGCCCTTCCCCATATTTCTTTCTAGTGTATTTAAAGTAGGACACCTGTATCATCACCGATAAGTTTTCTACTAAAAAAATTCCACATAATATCGGGATTAATAATTCTTTTTTGATCAGTATAGCTAGTGCTGCAATCACACCTCCTATCATCAAACTCCCTGTATCTCCCATAAAAATTTGGGCGGGATAAGAATTATACCAAAGGAACCCTATACAAGCACCTACCAAACAAGCGGCATAAATAACTAACTCATCTGCTCCTGGCAAGTACATGATGTTTAAATATTCAGCGGCAATCGAGTTACTCGATACATAAGCCAATATCCCAAGTGTGGCACCTACTATTGCACTGACTCCAGTAGCGAGGCCATCTATTCCATCTGTCAAATTAGCTCCATTGGAAACTGCTGTAACAATCAAAATCACGACTGGCACAAAAATAATCCAGGCAAATTTTTCCCAATTGTTTCCAAAGAATGGGACTATTCTTCCATAGTCCAATTTATTATCTTTGAAAAAAGGTACGTTTGTCAATGTTGTCTTGACGTAATATCTTTTTTCTTTTTCATTTCCTATTGTAACAAAACCGTCATATACGATACTTGATTTACTGATACCATATGTATCCATCTCCTGTACGGTCATCCTAACTACCATTTGTTCACTAAACAACATCGTCAAAGCCACAATGATTCCAAGTCCTACTTGCCCCAGGATTTTAAATTTCCCACTTAAACCCGCTTTGTCTTTTTTAAAGACTTTAATGTAATCATCCGCAAAACCAATGATTGCCATCCAAGTAGTCGCCACCAACATCAATATCACATAATCATTTTCGAGATCAGCCATCAAGAGGCATGGAATAAGGATTGACATCAAAATGATAATCCCCCCCATTGTCGGTGTACCTTCTTTTTCTTTTTGACCATCTAGACCTAAGTCTCGAACAGTTTCGCCAATTTGTAATCTTTTAAGGTATTCAATGATCTTCCCACCAAATACCATAGAAATCAACAGAGAGATAACAATGGCAACACCAGCTCGAAAACTAATGTAATGATGCAATCGCGCAAAACTGAAGCCTAAGCTTTCTAGATATTGTAACAGGTCATAAAGCATATGATCCCTTCTGTTTTTTGACTTACCTATTGGCATTGTATACCAATGGTTCGTTTGTACTTTAGATTAGAATAAGTGTATTCCTTATTCTATTTATTTTCAGTGACGGGATTTTCTCATAGTATATCTCCGTCGATTTTGATATTAATACTTACTTCTTCAAAGTTTAACAGCAGCAGTAGGAATGAACAGAAAGGAGTTCCAATCATATTACCTACTGCCCGCTGTTAATCGAATCTGAGAATGATAATAGATCTTTAACTTAAGTTTACTAAACTTATAAAGTTTAGTAAACCTGGTTTTAGGTCTATTTTTCATTCTACGATAGTCAATGTCTCTAATAAAATCTGTTTGTCGTCAAAAGGATGTTTAATACCGTTTATTTCTTGGTACTTCTCATGTCCTTTACCTGCGACAAGAATAATATCTCCAGATTTTGCAATTTTACAAGCAGTCTTTATTGCTTGCAAACGGTTCGTAATTGAAAGAACCTTATGGTTTGCATATGCTGGAATCCCTGCTTCCATTTCCGTGATGATAGTCTCTGGATTTTCGGAGCGGGGATTATCAGAGGTTAAAATAATTTGTGAACTGTATTCACAAGCTTTTTCAGCCATTAAAGGTCTCTTGGTTTTATCACGGTCACCACCACAACCAACAACTGTAATGACTTGTTCTTTTCCTCGTTTCAAATTTTCAATGGTGCTTAATACCTTTTCTAAAGCATCCGGAGTATGGGCATAATCGACTATGGCAATCACATTTTTTTTCTTATCATAAATGTAATCGAATCTTCCCTCAGCAGATTTCAGTTCACTCAATCTAGTCATTGTTTCCAGCTTATCTCCTCCCAGCAACATAGCGGTAGCATAAACTGCTAATAGATTATAAGCATTAAACTCTCCGATGAGTCGGCTGAAAAATTCTTCTCCATCCAAGTCAAGGTGTAATCCGGTCAAACTATTTTCAAGCACTTTTGCTTTAAAATCTGTCAAAGTGTGTAAGCTGTATTTTTTTACTTTGGCTTTGGTGTTTTGCACCATTATTGTCCCTCGACGATCATCTATATTAGTCAAGGCAAAAGCCGTCTTGGGCAATTCATCAAAGAATCGTTTTTTTACATTTATATAGGTTTTAAATGTCTTATGATAATCCAAATGATCATGAGTAATATTTGTAAATACTCCTCCGACAAATGAAATACCTGCAATTCTTCTTTGGTCTATTGCATGAGAACTAACCTCCATAAAAACATATTCACAGCCCTCAGATTTCATATCAGCTAATATTGCGTTTAACGAAATAGCATGAGGCGTAGTATAGGAAGAAGGTAATATTCTCTCTCCAATTTTGTTTTCAACAGTTGATATTAGGCCAACTTTATAACCTAATTTAGTAAACAACTCATGCAATAATGTAGCGGTAGTTGTTTTACCATTCGTACCAGTAATTCCTACTAGTTTTAAATCTCTTGAAGGATTATCATAAAAATTAGCAGCTACTTCTCCTAATGCTTCTGAACTGTCAGGAACACGAATAAAAGTTACTGAGCTTGTAATTTCAGTAGGTAATGTTTCACAAATAACTACTTTAACTCCTGCTGCAATTACCTGATCAATATAGCGATGACCGTCGGTTTGTACACCTTTTACAGCGACAAAACAGCCTCCTGGTTTCACTTCACGAGAATCATAATAAATCTCATTAACTGAAATATCCAGATCACCGATGGCCTCGCTTATTGATAGGTTAGTTAAAATGTCTTCTAGAGACTTCAATGCGTTTCAATAGTGTTTAATTTAAATCATCGTCCGCTTTTAAGGATCATATGATTTATAGTGTTTCAAAATGTGAGGAGTTAACCTCTTAGTGTTAATTAAATGATCCGCTTTTAAGGATTCATTTAATAGTGTTTCATAAAATGAGGGGTTTAAAATTCCTCGGAATATAGATTATTAGCGTTTGTTAAAAACCCTATTAATTTAAAGTCAACCTAATTGTTTGCCCGTTTATGGGTGTACCAGGTATAATCGATTGTTTTCTTACCCTTCCAGCTCCACTAAGCACTACTTTTAGGGCTCGATTTTCCAGAATATGCATTGCATCTCGAAGTCCCATTCCTACTATATTAGGGACGACATCATCACTCACGAATCGATTGCTAAGTGAAAGTGTATCTGTTTCTGCTCGAATAATTGTCCAGTCAGAATTGGTATTATTTTCAAAATTAATATCCAGGTAATCTAATATTTTTTCAAAGTCGTCTCTTTTCCCGGCATCAAAATCAGGTAATTTATTTTTCTTTAAAATTGGTTTCTTGTATTCATTTAGAGCTTGATGTAATTCATGTCGCGTTTCTATACACTTATCTGCAATCTCTCTGAATATAGGTCCTGCTACCTCACCACCATAGAAACCATGTTCTTTAGGTTCAGTGATCACAACAATGCAAGAATAAACAGGATTCTCTGCTGGAAAGTAGCCAGCGAATGAAGCCTGATATTTAATATTTTTTAATGGTCGGAACTTTCTATAATTGATTTGAGCAGTTCCTGTTTTTCCAGCGAATTTATATTTGCTCGTTTTTAATTTATTGGCAGTTCCTCTTTCTACAACACCTAGCAAAAGTTCTTGCGCTTTACTTATTGTTTTTTGAGAAGCTATTTTTCTTTTGATGACAGTTGGTTTAAATTTTTCAACTGCGTGATCAAAATGCCTAATCTCAGAAACCAAATAAGGTTTCATCATCATTCCATTATTTGCTAATGCATTATAAAAGGATAATAACTGCAAAGGCGTAATCGTCACTTCGTAACCAATTGACATCCAAGGCAAGGTAATTCCACTCCAATCATCTTCTTTGCTATAGGGTGTCTTTATAATGGGTGGCGCTTCCCCTTTTATCTCTATATTAGTGGGAAGGTGTAAACGAAAATCTTTTAATCTCTTGACAAATTTTTCGTCACCTCCTTTTTTATCTCCATAATGCTGCTGTACCAGCTTTGCCATTCCTACATTAGAAGAAATTTCAAAAGCTCTTCGAATAGTAGTTGTATCAGTTTTAAAGCTTTCTGGTGAAGAATCGAGCATTTCTTCTTCATAAAAAAGGTGTTTCCCTTTTTCTATATCCAGGCTATCATCTAAATTGATATGCCCATCTTCAAGTAGGGCCATAATCGTTGCCAATTTATAGGTAGACCCGGGTTCGGTTGCTGCACCAACACCATAGTTATATATTTCAAAATATCCACTTTCTGTCTTTCCAATATTAGCCATTGCTTTTATTCCTCCAGTCTTAACATCCATTAATATGGCTGTTCCGTGTTTAGCATTATGGTATTTTAAACCTCTTAATAAAGCACTATGTGCGATATCCTGAAGATTAACATCAATAGTAGTGACAATATCATCTCCTCTTTTAGGTTCTATCTCTGTTAAATCTTCTACAGGGATATAAGTATTACTTGGCGCCCTAAACATCAACTTTTTGCCTTCCTCTCCAGATAGTATATCATTAAAATACCCTTCTAAGCCAACGGGTTTGTGTCCATCCCGAATATAGCCAATGGTTCGAAAAGCTAATTGTTTAAATGGATGTTCTCTTTTAGGTTTAGACTCTATTATTAATCCTCCTCGATATCGTCCTTTATTAAAAAGCGGAAAGCGACTTATCATTTCTTTTTCAATGTAAGTTGCATTTCTTTTTATTAGTACATATTGAGCCCCGCTTGCCTTTTTATCTTCCAAAAACTGCTTCATAGAACCTACTGTATGCGCATTATTAACATAAGTAGCCAGACAATATGCAAGTGAATCTATATTATCATCCCAATCCTTTTGAGCTATTGCTTTAGAATTTGGATCAAATCGCATGTCAAAGAACGGTAGTGAAGTGGCCATCAAACTGCCATCTTCTGAAATTATATTTCCTCTTTCTGCATCAAGTGTTTTACGTTCGACATATAAATTTTTGCCTCTCTCTCTCCACTTTTTACCTTGATACACGCTAATCCTTACTGTTTGAGCAAAGAGCAAAACACCAAAAAGCACTATGGTTATTAGCACTATATAAACACGAATCAGCACTTCATTCTTAATGTCCATATTAGGCTCTTCTTAGTGTGCTCTATTAATTATTATTTTATTAGGCTTTTTTTTATTCGATTTTAGATTTAGATCTTTCACCGACTTTACCACTTCTGATCTTTTAGCCTTATAAGTAAATTCAGATTTTAAAGACATATATTTCCAGCGCATTTGCTTAAGCTCTACTTGAACTTTTTGAATTTCTCTAACTTTTTTTTCAGAGTAATGCGCATTAGCGATATATATCATTGCCAAAAAACTCAGGTATAAAACAAAAGGAAAATTCTTTAGTATCAGCTCAGCACTGAGACTTCCTATTGCTGTATAATCCTTAAATGTTTTTTTCTTGGCCATTTTATTCAAATGTTCTTAGCTGCTTTCCAATTACTTAACCGCCGCATAATCAGAATTATTTTTTCTCTGCAATTCTCATCTTTGCGCTTCTTGCTCGAGAATTGATTTTGATTTCTTCAACAGGTGGAATGAAAGCCTTTTTAGTAATTATTTTAAATGGTCTATCAATATTTCCATAAAAATCTTTGACATACTCTCCTGTGAAATTTCCACTTTTAAAAAAATTCTTTACCAGACGGTCTTCTAAAGAATGATATGAAATAATTACAAGGCGACCTCCAGGTGATAAAACCTCAAGTGCAGCTTCCAAGAAAGTTTTAAGAGCACCGATCTCATCATTTACTTCAATCCGCAAAGCCTGAAAGACTTGAGCTAAGTATCGGTTGCGATTCCCCCTAACAAGCGGAGCAATCATCATGAGGAAATCTCCAATTCTCTTCAATGGCTTAGCATTTCGTTCATCGACAATAAGCTGAGCCAAAGACTTGGAATTTCTAACTTCACCATATAAACTAAAAACCTTTTGGAGGGATGCTGCATCATACTCGTTGAGTATATCAGATGCTGTCAAATCACCTTGTTGGTTCATTCGCATGTCAAGATCCGTATCAAATCGAAAAGAGAAACCACGGTCAGCATCGTCCAATTGATGGGAAGAAACGCCCAGATCAGCAAGAATTCCATCTACTCTTGGGTAGCCATGAAGTCGAAGGAATCGCTTAAGATGTTTAAAATTGTGGTGGACAAAGGTAAATCGTTCATTCTCAGTTACATTCGATAAAGTGTCTTCATCCTGGTCGAAACCAAGCAGATGCCCTTTGGCACCTAATTTTTGTAAAATCAATCTGGAATGTCCGCCGCCGCCATAAGTAGCATCAACATATATTCCTTCTTCTTTGATATTTAAAGCTTCAATACTTTCGTTTAATAAAACAGGATCATGATAATTATCCATTGCTATTATCGTTGTCATTATCATGATTCCCTTGAATATCGTCCGGGAAAAGATTATTCATATCAACCTCCCCCATTACTGATTCTCCCAATTCGGAAAAGTTTTCAGGCTCTTCTTCCATTACATTATAATACTTGGCTTTAGACCATACTTCTAGTCGATCATTTATTGCAAACAGGATTGCCTCCTTTTCAATTCCTGCATATTCCAATAGATTTTTGGATAACAATATTCGATCTGAAGCGTCTGGCTTTAATTCAGTTGCGCCTCTATAGAAGTATCGAATGAATTTCCTATTCTTTTCAACATAAGGGTTTAATTTCTTAACTCTAGCACTTAATACATCCCAAACTTTTTTAGGGTAAAGTGTTAAACAAGGTTCTACGCCACGATTAATAACAAAAGCATGCTTATCCGCTCCACCTAATTGCTTAAGTACGGAAGTTGGCATTCTCATTCTGCCTTTAGCATCAATCTTACATTCAAATTCGCCTAAAAGCTCTGGCATTTTACCTTTTTTGATCAAAATATGCCCTAAATATACAACTTTCTACCACATTCCGCCACATTTTCCCACAGATCATATAAAAAAAGTTTTCCACATATTCTTCGCTCAAAAATTATGGCATACTAATCGAAATCAAAAAATTGATACTTTCTTTCACTTTGTAATCAAATTAATTAAATGATGGATTGTTTGTTCTTTAAGATTGGATATTATTAAGTAATTATCTGAACTGATAATTGTGCTGCTGTCGCTATGATACTTCTCTGAAACTAGGAAGTTTTAAGTTAAAGCTTACTTTCCTACTGCATATGAATGAGAAAAGCTTTGCCATTTCATTTGTAATACGCCTTTAATTGCTTCACTAACAATGCTTGTATTCATCTTTGACTCCCCCTCTACTCTATCAATAAAGGTAATTGGAATTTCTTTTAAATTAAACCCAAGTGTATAGGCAGCAAATTTCATTTCAATTTGGAAAGCATAACCAACAAATCTTATTTTATCTAAGTCAATTGCTTTTAGAACCTTTTTCGAATAACAAATAAAGCCAGCTGTTGGATCTTTTATTGGCATCCATGTTACCATTCTCACATATAAAGAGGCACCATAGGATAATGCAATTCTGTCAAATGGCCAGTTTTCTAATTTTCCTCCTTTCACATAGCGAGATCCAACGACCAAATCTGTATCTTCCTTACTACATGCTTCTTTCAATCGTACTAAATCTTTTGGATTGTGAGAAAAATCTGCATCCATCTCAAATAGATAATCATAATCTCTCTGCAATCCCCATTTAAATCCTTCTATATAAGCAGTGCCCAAGCCCAATTTACCTTTTCGCTCTAGAATATGAAGCCTACCTTCATGTTCTTTCATTAATCTTTTGACAATATCTGCGGTCCCATCTGGAGATCCATCATCAACAATTAAAATATTAAACGAAGCATCTAAGGGAAAAACCGCATCAATAATTTTAGCGATATTTTCTTTTTCATTATAGGTTGGGATAATTATTAAACTCTCTGCCAAATCAAATTAATTATATACAAGTAATTCTTTATATCTATTTAACACAATTCGCAAATATATAGATAAAAATTTTCAATTGTAGGTAAAATTCCTGCTCTTCTATCTTTTATGTTTAAAAAAGCAAAAAGTTCAATTACACTCGTTTTATTTCAACATTGATTTTCTAATGAGCTATTAGAATTCTGGGTATTTTAGAGGATCAGTCTCACGCATCAAGTCATAAACAGCATTAAACACATCTTCTGCATTTGGTTTTGAAAAATAGTCCCCATCCGATCCGAAAGGTGTACGATGGGCAGAGGCTGTAATTGTTTTGGGACTTGAATCTAAATATTGGTATCCACCTTGAACTTCTAAAACCTCTTGCATCATATAGGAAGTTGCTCCTCCCGGAACATCTTCATCCATAAAAATAATCCGATTCGTCTTTTTCAATGAATCTAATATTCGATGTTCGAGATCAAATGGCAATAGGGTTTGTATATCAATCAATTCTACCGAAATTCCAATTTTCTCTAATAAATTGATACCATCTTGAGCTACTCTAATACAGCTACCATAAGTCACAAATGTAACATCATTGCCTTCTTTTAATATCTCAGGGACACCAAGCGGTACAGTATATTTTCCAATATTATCAGGTAAGCGTTCTTTTAAACGATATCCGTTCAGACATTCAATAACTAAACCTGGATCATCCGATTGGACTAAAGTATTATAAAACCCTACTGCTTGTGTCATATTTCTAGGAACACAGACATAAATCCCTCTCAAAGCATGGATTAACATAGCAATTGGAGAGCCCGCATGCCAAATGCCTTCTAGTCGATGGCCTCTTGTTCGAATAATAGCGGGAGCCTGTTGAAGGCCATTGCTTCGATATCTCAAGGTAGCAAGGTCATCAGTCAATGGTTCTAAACCATAAATCAAATAATCCAAATACTGAATTTCAGCAATAGGTCGAAGTCCCCTCATGGCCATTCCTATCGCTTGTCCCATAATCGTCCATTCTCGAATCCCTGTATCAAAGACTCGTTCCTTCCCATATTTCTCTTGCATCCCTGCAAATCCTTGGTTTACATCTCCTATATGCCCTACATCTTCTCCAAAAGCAAATAGATTTGGTGTCTGTTCTAATAGATTATCAAAATAGAAATTTAGAATTTGATACCCATTAATCAATTTTGACTTATCTGAATATTCAGGATGAACGACAGGTACTTTTAATGCAGATTTTTTTGAGTGACTGTATAGATTTGTATGATAACGTTGATCTCCTTTAGTCTTAGCAGTATTGATCCAAGATTTTAGTTCTTCAGTTGCAACGTTTTTTGATTGGCCAATAAAGAAAAGCATTCGTCTGGCATTTCGAAGTATCTCTCCAAACAAAGGGTTAATCGCTTTGTTGAGCTCATTATACACCCTTTCCACTTCTTTATCATCGCTTTGCTCAAGAATCTTATTATAGATTGACTTTACTACTTCCAATTCTTTTTTAATAGGATCAGTATAATTACTCCATGCTTTATTTCTAGCTTTTTTTACATACTCTTTTGCTTCATTTCTTATTTCATCGACTACTTTTTCTGTAGCTATTTTTGAGTCAATAATCCATTGACGCATTATTTTTATGCAATCCATCTCTCTTTCCCATTCAAGTCTTTCCTTTCCTTTATATCGTTCATGAGATCCGGAAGTAGAATGTCCTTGTGGCTGTGTTAATTCTGCGACATGAAAGACAGCAGGAATATGAGTTTTTCTAATTTTTTCAATCCCTACCTCATAAGCTTCACATAAGGTTGGGTAATCCCAGCCTTTAAGGCGATAAATATCAATTCCCTCCCCTTCCTCATTCAACCTAAAGCCTTCTAATATTTCAGAAATATCTCCTTTAGTTGTCTGATATTTTTTTGGCACTGAAATACCATAGCCATCATCCCAAATAGAAATAGCCAATGGCACTTTCATAACACCTGCGGCATTTACCGTTTCCCAAAAAACCCCTTCAGAAGTACTTGCATCTCCTATAGTACAAAAACAAACTTCATTTCCATTTTCTGAAAAAGGGGTAGCATTTCTTAATGCCTCACTTTCCCTGTATTTTTTTGAGGCAAAGGCCAATCCAAGTCCGCGAGCCATTTGTCCTCCGGTAGAAGAGATGTCAGAAGAAACATTATACATGGATTTGTGACTAGTCCAATCACCTTCTTTATCTACATTTTCTGTAGCAAAATGGCTATTCATCTGGCGACCTCCTGAGAATGGGTCATTTGAACTATCGGCATATAATTGTGCAAAAAAGTCTTCGACAGTAGATATACCAAGCGCAAACATCAATGTCTGATCTCTATAATAACCAGATCGCCAATCCCCTTTCTTAAAAGCTCTTGCAAGTGCTACTTGAGGAACTTCTTTCCCATCTCCGAGTATCCCAAATTTTGCTTTTCCAGTTAAAACCTCTTTTCTACCTAATATACTGGTTTCTCTACTAATACAGCAGGTCCAAAAGTCTTTTAGGACCTCTCTTATATATTCATTCTCTTCCCCTCCTGATTGCTTAATACTCTTTGAAAAAACAGGGTTATTGATCATATTTTAACGGTCGTTTTTAAAAAATCATTAAAAGATCTGAAATCAGGTAATTAAATAAATCAAAGAATTTAACAATACATCTAGTCCTAATGTTCAATTTGATTTAAAACCTTATAAACAGTTGCACGACTATAGTTTGGATAGGTAAAGGGTGTTACCACTTTTTCTCAGTATGCTTGAAATATCTCACAAAAGTATGAAATTTATCATCAAAAATATCTTAAAAGTGTAGAAAAAATGCCTAATGTCTTAGTCCCACCAAGTCAAACTAAACTTGTCTTTGGTGTACTATTTGTTTATGAAATTAAACATTGATCCACATCAAAACGTGTTTTTCTAGATTAAAACTGCTTATTAAACCTATGATAAATCTTTTTAACTATAATTTAACGGGCAAATTGCACAACAAAACTTTTGTTTTGAGCTTATTATAGATATATTTGTATAAATTCTTTCATGAACGAAATTCTTAATTAATATGAAAAAAATATTCTCACTTGCTATGTTAATTGCTTTAGTATGCAGCGTTTCCTATGCTCAAGCTGATGCGACTTCTACCCCTGCTTCTACTGATGATGGTGGAGCGATGTTGACTTTTGAATCTGTTGTAATTGATTACGGAGAAATTGAGCAAGGATCTGATCCACTTCGAGTTTTTAACTTTGAGAACACTGGAGATGCTCCGGCGATTATTAAAAATGCTAAAGGAAGTTGCGGATGTACAGTTCCTGTTTGGCCGAAAGAACCAATCATGATGGGTGAAAAAAGTAAAATTGAGGTTCGTTATGACACAAAACGGATTGGAAAATTTACTAAAACTGTAAAATTGACTACTAATTATAGCGATCAACCAATCGTATTAACTATAAAGGGCAAAGTTAATAAGAAACCAGCTGAACCAGCAGGTATTCCATCTAGTGAGCCTTCTATATTGAATGGAGGTGAATAATCTCTAAACTTTTTATACATAAAAAAGCCCTGACTCATTCGATGAGTCAGGGCTTTTTTGTTTTAATTTATTGAATATTTAATTCTGCCTGTAGAGTAACCCTAATAGGATCTAATGAGGTTTTTAGTATGAAGTAAAAGGATGAAATACCATTTCTAGATAGAAATGTTTTCTTTCTTAATAGTCTTATAAAAAAAGAAAACCCTTGCTGTTTAGCAAGGGTCTCTAACCCAAACAAATAAACACAAAAACTACTTTTAAAATAATTATAGTTATACAATAATAATGCCTTTAATAAATCTTACCAATAGTACTACCTATTTTTTGTGACAGCGATAAAATCATATTTTCCCAACAAAACCCTTTATTTACAATACTTCTACAACATTATTTGCAACACCGTATTTTTGATCTCTTCTCCCATATCTGTCTATTATAATCAGCTTTTATAAAAATAAATGATATTTAATTAATATATATGTTTATTCCCGGATAAAGTATTCTATCTATTTCCCTACTTTTAAGATATTAATGTAAATCCTTAATTATAAATATATGCGGATTCTTAAGTTTTTGATTACGCTTTGTTTTACCGTGAGTTTAGTATATTTTTTAAATCATCCAATAAACAACAAGCCAAGAGCTATCCCTCCTATCGGAAAACTTTTAAACCCATTCACAGGGTTTTGGAATAATGGAGAAATGGTGAACAACTATAATGATAAGACTTATTCTTTTAAAGATTTAGGCGATAAAGTTGAAGTTGTGTATGATAAGCAAATGGTTCCTCACATTTTTGCTTCTAATTTAAAAGATGCTTTTTTTATCCAAGGGTTTATTACGGCCAAACATCGTCTATGGCAGATGGATATTTCGACTAGAGCTACTAGTGGTCGCCTGTCTGAAGTAATGGGCACTACCACTTTAAAGAATGATCAATTGCAAAGGAGGAGAGGTTTAGTTTTTGCCGCAGAAAACACTTTAAAAGCTTGGGAAAAATATCCAGAGGATATCAAAAATCTTAATAGCTATACCGCAGGAGTAAATGCTTATATCCAGTCTTTAAAACCGAGGGACTATCCTATTGAATTTAAATTATTGGACTATGAACCTGAAAATTGGACTAATTTAAAATCGGCAATTTTTATTAAGTCTATGGCTCAAAGCTTATGTATGCGTGAAAATGATCTTGAAGCGACCAATGCATTATCTGTTTTTGGGCAAGAAACTTTCGATTTTCTCTATCCAGAACAAAATCCTAAACAATCTCCTATAATTCCTGCCCAAACGCCTTGGGACTTTGAGCCGCTCGACATTCCAGAAAAGAAACCTATTTTGATGGGGCTTTTTGAACATCAAGCTCATTCCAAACCATCTCCATTTTTGGGTAGTAATAATTGGGCAGTATCCGGGACAAAGACAGCATCTGGAAATACAATTTTGTGTAATGACCCACATCTAAGAATGACTTTACCTTCCGTTTGGTTTGAAATACAAATTACTACTCCTGAATCCAGTTCTTATGGCGTATCCCTTCCAGGTTTTCCGGGTATTACCATTGGTTTTAATAAAAATATTAGTTGGGGGATGACTAATGTAGGACATGATGTAGTCGATTATTATAAAATTTTATGGTCTGATGCCACTCGTACATCTTATATTGTAGACGATCAGGTAAAACCCGTGCATATAAAGTATGAGACCTATAAAATAAAAAATGGAGCAACTATAATTGATACGGTGAAATACACAGATTGGGGACCGATCGTTTACGAATCAAAGGATCATCCAATGAAGGACTTATCAATGCGGTGGTTAGGTCACGATGGAGGGTCAAATGAACTAAGTGTATTTAGAAAACTACACCTTTCCAAAGATTTTGATGATTATTATGAAGCTGTTCAAGAGTTTCAAGTGCCTCCTCAAAATATTGTCTTTGCTAGTAATACCGGAGACATCGCTTTAAAAGTACAAGGTAAATTTCCTTTAAAAAGGCCATCACAAGGTCGTTTTATTCAAGACGGTTCTAACTCAGATAATAGCTGGCACGGCTATATTCCGGCTGAACATAATCCACAAGTTAAAAATCCGCAACGAGGATATGTTTCTTCTGCAAATCAACATTCTACTGATTCTACTTATCCTTACTACTATAATGGGGGCTTTGACGATTTTCGGGGAAGAGCCTTGAATAAATTTCTCGACTCCCTCTCTAATATCAAAATAGAGGATATGATGAATCTTCAAAGTAGTACATTTAGCTATAAAGCAGCAGATGCTTTTCCAAGAATGTTTAGCTTATTAGATTGGAATCCAAAAGGAGATCTAGAAAATAAACTTTTTAAAAATTTAAAGAACTGGGATTTCTGCTATGATAAGGAAAAGATTGCACCAGTAATCTTTGATTATTGGTTTAGTAATTTTTATGAACTTACCTGGGATGAAATTTCAAAAAAAGAAGACGCTTTAAATATCAATATTTTATTTCCAGAATATTGGCGAACGATTGCATTATTAGAAGATACTCCTGAGCATTCTTTTTTCGACCTTATAAATACAACAGAAAAAGAAACAGGTAAAGATATTGTAAACCAATCATTTGAAATAGCATTGGCGGCAGTTAAAAATCACTTGGAAGAAACTAGTGATTTTGATTTAGACGATTATAAACAAACCCGCGTTCCTCATCTAGGACGTATAGATGCATTTGGTAGTAAAGTCTTATCTGTAGGAAGCGATGGTACAGCACTTAATGCAATTAGAGGGAGCCATGGCCCATCCTGGAGGATGATTGTAGAAATGGGCAATCCGGTAAAAGCCTATGGTGTATATCCTGGCGGACAGTCAGGAAACCCAGGTAGCCCATTTTATGATAATATGCTTGACTACTGGGCTAATGGAAAATATTATGAAAAGCTTTTACTTACATCTCCTACAGAAAAAGCGGATCAAATACTTTTTAAAGAGTCATATAACAAGGATTAGCGTTTTTTTCTAATCAGCATTAATTACTTAAAAATGAAATTCATCGGATACATATTTGCTGTTATTCTCCTCGGTTATATTGGGCATTGCTTTTTGCCTTGGTGGAGTATTGTCATTATTTGTGGCTTAGTAGGCCTTTTTACTAAATATAGTGGTATTAGAGCCTTTATGATAGGTTTTTTAGGTGTTACCATTCTTTGGGGAGTTTACACAATCATAATGAACATTCAAAATGAAGGAATTTTGGCTAGTAGGATAGGTGGATTATTTGGAGATATGAGCACTTTTAGTTTAATATTGATCAGTACTTTATTAGGAGGATTATTAGGAGGTTTTGGAGCTTTAACTGGAAACCAAGGACGGAAACTATTTGATTCGTCGATTAAAAATAGACATTAACCTAACAGAGTCAGCATCTCATCTAAACTTTTAATATATTTCTGGTTTCAATCAAAATAAAATGGAAGAGAATTACCTTTATAAAGAAGCAAAAAAACGAGTGAACCGAAAAAAAGGTTTCTACAGACACCTTGCGGTTTATATTGCAGTAAACACTGTTTTTTTCTTTGTTGTGTTTATAAAGTCGGGGACTTTAAACTGGATATATCCTGCCTCTTTTTGGGGAATCGGCCTAGTTATTAATTATTTTAGTGTTTTTGGTTTACCTGGTTCAGAGCGAGTTGGAGGCACAGATTGGGAGACTAAAGAAATCAGAAAAGAAATGGAAAAAATGGGCGGTCATATTGATGATTTACCTGATGAAAAATTTGAACTTCGAGAAATACAAAAACAACCCAAAGATTGGAATGATTCTGACTTAGTTTAATTCAATATACTATGCCAACACATTTTTATACTGAAAAAGAATATAAGAAAGCGAAAAAACGAGTAAAAGCAAAGAAAGGTTTTTATTGGCATATTGCATCTTATTTAATTGTAAACACTTTCCTATTCTCTATCAATCTACTTACCTCCCCAGGCGATTGGTGGTTCATTTTTCCATTATTAGGTTGGGGCGTCTCTATAATTTTCCATTTCATTGGTGTTTTCGGAATACCCGGTTTGAATTTTAATGATAAAGCTTGGGAAGAAAAAGAAATTAATAAAGAGCTTCAAAAAATGGTTCCCCAAAAAGATTCTCCGATTCTTCCAGATGAAGAATTAGAGCTTAAAGAATTCAAAGAACTTAGAAAAGATTGGAAAGACTCTGATTTTGTATAGAATACTTTTTCCTATTAGTCCGCTTGATTTTGCATAATTTTCTCTCTTTTTTGCAAATACTTGACATTTCCTTCACTTAACAACATTCTTTTTTATCAAAAAAAGCATTCTTCACTTATATTGTTTCCGTTTATTGACTTAATAGTCCAATAATTGAACAGGGTAAGTAATCCTACAAGAAGATTATCAATCGATTGTAGAAGAATTATGATGAGTAAATTGAGCTAATAAGTTTTATAAACGACCTGCAAACCTCAAAATTACAATATCATGAGATGGAACTGCTCGCTTAGTTCTCTACTTTTTCTATTATTGCCATTCTGTTCATTATCACAAGCGGATTCAAATTACTTTGAGTTAAAAAACCTTAAAACATTACATTCGGAATCGCAAGATTTAATCTTTTTTTGTAGAAAACCGATTACTCCGATTCCCATAAACAAACCTAATTTAGACTGGCAAAAAAGTATACTTATTACTTCCTCTAAAGATACCTTTTCACTTCAGGCCAGATATGATTTGCATGAAGATAAAGTAGAATTATTATGGAACAATTCAGTTTATATTCTTTATCCTGAGAAAGCCGAGGCACTTTTAATTGGAGAAAAAGTGTATATAATCTCTAAGTACCCCTATAATGATCAATTATTACTTTCCTACTTTGAATTAATCAGCTATGGAAAGACTTCTCTTCTTCTTAAAGAAAACAATCAATATTATTATATCAAAGAAGATAATCCTGCTCAAAAAGTAAATCGCTCAAAGAAAGCAATATGCATGCTTTTTAAGGAACAACAAAAAAACTTAAAGCACTATTTAAAAAAGACAAAAGCCAATCTAAAAAAAGACGAAGCTTTGATAAGTCTTTTCCAATTTATGAATAAACTAGAGGCTTAGCACCAGTTTATATCTTTGAAATTGTTCAAAATAGCTCACTAAACTATAAAACGATCTTTTGTTTCAATACTTCATTAAAAATCTCTAATTAGCAGCATTTTTTTTTCTCTAATTTCATTATTATATCTTACTTTGCGCAAGAGTAGACAGCGCTTTATAAAGCACATTTTAAACATACAAGTAAGAAAAAGAGATGATAGAAAAACACACGCAATTAATCGCTCAAAGACTTAATATACCCGAAAAAAAGGTATACAATACAATAATCTTGCTTCAAGAGGGAGCTACTATTCCTTTTATTTCTCGATATCGAAAAGAAAGAACAGGATCGCTGGATGAAGTGCAAATCGGAGCAATCAAAGTTGAATTAAAAAAATTAGAGGAATTAGAAAAGCGTCGAGAAAGCATCCTCAAAGCAATAGAAGAACAGGGCAAACTCAGTCCAGAATTAAATGCTAGAATCACTGAAACATATGATCCAGTTGAATTAGAAGATCTTTATTTACCTTATAAAAAGAAACGGAAAACCAAAGCTACAATTGCAAAAGAAAAAGGTCTGGAACCACTAGCAAACGTTATTTTTGATCAAAATAATCAAAACATTGAATCATTAGCTTCAAAGTATATTAATGAGGAGGTAAAAGATATTGAAGAAGCATTACAAGGTGCTCGAGATATAATTGCGGAATGGATAAATGAAGACGAACATGCACGAAATAAAATTCGTGGAATCTTTAGAAGAAGCGCTACTATTCGATCAAAGGTAGCCAGGGGAAAAGAGGAAGCTGCTGCAAAATATCAAGATTATTTTGATTTTGAAGAAGCTTTAAAAAAGTGTCCTTCACATAGACTGCTGGCAATTAGACGGGGGGAAGAAGAAGGCTTGCTTCGAGTTCATATTGGTCCTGATGAAGAAGAAGCTATTTTCCAAATTGAGAGAATCTTTATTGAATCCAATGGAGCAGCAGGACAACAAGTAAAAGAAGCGATTAAAGATGCTTATAAACGATTACTTTCTTCTTCTATTGAAACCGAATTTCGAAACCTGTCTAAGGAATTAGCAGATGCGGAAGCCATCCATGTTTTTACAGAAAATTTAAGACAATTACTACTTGCGCCACCACTTGGACAAAAAAGCATATTAGCATTAGATCCTGGATTTCGGACAGGTTGCAAAGTCGTTTGTATCGATTCGAATGGAGATTTAAAACATAATACAACGATCTATCCTCATCCACCTCAGAATCAATCCTTTGAGGCAATGGAAACGATTAAGTCATTAGTTGATCGTTATAATATTTCTGCTATTGCAGTTGGAAATGGAACAGCTAGCCGAGAAACAATGTCACTAGCTAACAAGATACGATTTGATCATCCTGTTGAAGTTTATTTGGTTAGTGAAAATGGAGCATCTATTTATTCCGCTTCTCCTATTGCCAGAGAAGAATTTCCTGATAAGGATGTTACGGTTAGAGGAGCAGTTTCTATCGGTAGACGCTTGATGGATCCATTAGCTGAATTGGTTAAAATAGATCCAAAATCAATTGGTGTCGGTCAATACCAGCATGATGTCAACCAGACAAAATTAAAAGAAAGTCTGGATGTCACCGTAGAAAGCTGTGTAAATGCAGTAGGTATTAATCTGAATACGGCCAGTAAGCATTTATTGACTTATGTTTCCGGACTAGGCCCAGTACTTGCAAAAAACATTATTGACTATCGTACAGAAAATGGTTCTTTCAAAAAGAGATCAGAACTCAAAAAAGTAGCACGCATGGGTGACAAAGCCTTTGAACAATGCGCTGGCTTCCTAAGGGTACGAAATAGCCCAAACCCCTTAGACAATACTGCTGTTCACCCTGAGTCCTACTCTATTGTACAAGAGATGGCTAAAGATCTGAATGCGACAATCACTACGCTTATTGAAGATACACAAATTCGGAAGCAAATCAATCTTCATAAATATGTTACAGATACTATAGGACTTCCCACATTAAACGACATTATTAATGAATTGGCTAAACCTGGACTTGATCCACGGGGAGAAGCCAAAACTTTTAGTTTTGATGAAACAATTAAGAGTATAGGGGATGTCGAACCCGGAATGGTTCTGCCCGGCATAGTCACTAATGTCACTAAATTCGGTGCTTTTGTCGATATTGGGATCAAAGAAGGTGGTCTTGTTCATATTTCTCAGTTAGCAGATACCTTTGTCAAAGATCCAGCTGATATTGTAAAATTACAACAGGAAGTAAGGGTAAGGGTGATGGAAGTAGATATTCAGAGAGGTAGAGTTAGCTTATCCATGAAAGGATTTTAATAGACTACTTTAATAAAATTGAAAAAAATAAATAACCTTTATTCGATTCGATACATTAAAGTAGTGACAGCAATAAGTTCATTAGCAATTAATTAATAAGACAGACAAAAGTATTCTAATCTAAGAATACAACATTAAGCTGCTTTTTATTATCTTTAGTAAATGCACGTCGTTGCACCTCTTTTTAAATTTTAAAACAAACATTATGGAAAATTTTAAAGCTGATCTTGCACTCGATGATCCACCAACAATTGTCGGTAGAATCCTTATTAAAAAAGGTGGTAGTGATGATGATGGTTTTAGTCAATTGGGGACTAGCAGTCCTGTTGAATTCACCCTAAGCTTTCCTAACCCTCCAATCACTACGCCACCTGTTCCTGTAACTTTTAAAAATTGGTCTCGAACATCAAGTGGTAGAAGCAATAACTATCCAGCTACTCAAGCCGATTCAACAATTCCTATGGCTATTTCTCCTGGACAACTTCCATCTGAGATTAAATTTTCAGGTAATATTGTAATCAATTATGGTTCGGGCTCAGGTTTTGGTGAAAGCTATACTGTTGATATTCAAGTCGCAGGGTTTACAATTCCTAATATAGGAGTTGACTTTATTGTATAATCGACCTTTAAATCATTTAACCTGTCGAATATAATTTGTATTAGGCAGGTTAAATCATTTAGTCCGTGTCCCTTAAAATTAGACTGGAGTTAGATGATTTGATTGGTTGAAAAAAGTTGAAAAAGAAAAGGTATACTAAGCTTCTCTTTATCTTACACAGAAATTTAGTGAACCTCCACCAAATAATTTCATCAAGGACCGCTAGTTAACTCGTTTTATAAAAAAAATAACCCAATTTCTATTGGTATATCCTCAAAGTAAATATCTTTGAATATCGAGAAAATCTCAATTAATTTATCTTGGGGTATTACTAATTTTATAGTTTTCATATGAGGCTTTACTTTTTTCGTTCTTATATGATTTTTTATGCATTATTTTTTTTTGCCTCTCATATGTCTGGTCAGGTAAGGGATAGTTTATTCTATTCTACCAAAGCTAAAACCTATATTGAACAAGCTGATAGCCTCAAAGACAAAAATCAATTAAACCAAGCTACTCTCCTGTTAAGCCGTGCTCAAAATATATTTGAACAAATCGAAGATTGGGAAAATTATGTCAAGTGTATTTTAAGAGCTGCAACTTTTCTTGACCCTAATATAAATGTAAAAGACCGAAGTCGATTACTCAATAAAGCAATTGCTAAGGCAAGGCAATATCTACCAATTGGTCATAAATATTTGATTGAAGCACTGAGGTCGAAAGGTGAAAATTTGATTGATCTTGGTCAGTTAGATAGCGCACAGATCATTCTTAATGAAGCTATTCAAACTGGAAAAGAGTCAAAAGAATGGGAAGAAACGACCTGGGCTATTATCGTAAATGCTGTACTTTATTATTATAATGAGGATTTTACGAACATGGAAGCAGCTATAGACAGTGCACTATCAATAGCTGAGACAAATATTACAAATCCTTCTGCTCATTTTGATATGATCACCCAATTACAAGCTATTCTTTTCGATGCAACGGGTGATTATGAAAAAGCTTTTTTAGCTTCTCAAAGAACTTTGAAAAGAGAAATAGCCAAACCTTTGATCCAAAGATCTGATTCTGTAAATCTAGCCAATATTTATAATACCCATGGAGCAATTTATTCTGACCGAGGAGATTATGGTCAAGCCATCTACCATTATAAAATAGCACTTGATCTACATAGAAAGTTATATAGTTCTGCTGATTATCTTATTGGATTAAGTAACAATATAAGTCTTTCTTATAAGCAAAAAACAGACTTAGAACAAGCCCTTTTTTATTTAAATATTAGCAAATCTCTTCTTCCTGAAACGCCGAATCAAGACAATTATCAAAACTGGATTAGAACATACCAACTATTTTCTTCCAATTTAATAAAAGCAGAAAAAATCGATTCCGCAATTAATTTATTAGAAAAGCTATTGCCGATAGGTTATCAATTCAATTATGATAAGAATTGGCTTCATTCCAGTATGGGGAAGGCCATGATGAAGAATAACAAGCCTATCAAAGCAAGACTACACTATAATCTTGCTTTATTAGAAATGAAGGCCTTGCACGGTTCTAAACATCCAGAGGTTGCAAAAGTATATTGGAATATAGGTTCAACTTATTCCGATTCAACAGACTTATTGATCAACCTTCAATACTATCAAAAAGCCTTGATAGCTATAAGCTCTAATTTTAATGATTCACTTCAATTTAGTAATCCAAGTTTGGAATCAATTGATGCTTTGACAACTTTCTTTCCTATCCTCGTGTCAAAGGCCCATGCTTTGAATTCATTATCAAAAGTTGATAACAAATGGGAACTGCTTGCCTTAGCGACCTATCGACTTGCGATTTCTACTATAGATAAAATTAGAGAAAATCATGAATCAGAACAAGCTAAATTATTATTGAGTACAAAAGCCAAAGAAGTTTATGAAGGCGGTATTCAAATGCTCTATAAACTCTATCATAAGAACAAAGACAAAGCATTACTTTCAGAAGCTTTTCAATATGCTGAAAAAAGTAAATCCTTATTACTTTTAGAAATGATTCGTTCATCAGAAGCTCGAGAAGATGTAGTCAATCCGCTTTACTCTGGTGATGCAGTTTTTTATCAATTACTTGAAAGAGGAAAATCCATCAAAACAGATTTATTATTTTTTGAACAAAAATTAAAAATAGCACAAAAGGAAAAACTTCCCGCTGATCATATCAAGATAAAGAATGCAGAAAATGCTTTAGCCCGGCTTTATCGTGAAGATCTAGAATGGAAGACAAAAATAAACAAATCTTATCCAGCTTATTATAAGCTACAATACAATAATTACTTTGCGGACATCCATATGTTAAGAAATAGTTTGGTAAAAGATAATACTGCTTTTATCGAGTATTTTACTGGGGAACAATCCACATTCATCTTTGTAATAACAGATCGAGGCGAGCAATTCTTAAAAATTTCTAATCATACTCATCTAGAACTAGTTATAAAAAAGTTACAAGCAGCTTTACTTGATTATGCTGCTCAAAACGTAGATGCTCAATTGGCTTATAAGAATTATAATCTAGCAGCTTATCAATTATATCAAATAATTCTAGAAGAAGCATTAAATACATCAACTTTATCTAATATTAGTAAATTGATTATAGTACCTGATGGGCACTTAAATAATGTTCCTTTTGAAGCTTTGAACACAAGCATAGAAACTTCAACAGGAATTGACTTTGGTAAATTACCTTATTTAATGAACAACTATCAAGTTCATTATGGCTATTCTGCTAATTTATTATTAGCCAATCGAGATCGGTATACTCAGGTCAAATCAAATACCAAGTGCCTGGCTTTAGCGCCGCCCTATATCAGTCAAGCCAATACTAAACTGAGTCGAAAAAATAATCAAAGAAATGGAAGTGCGCCATTAGACGGAGCTATCTACGAAATCCAAGAAATCGCAAACACTTTTTCAGGTCGATTTGATTACAGTCCGTCTGCTACCGAAGCTTTTTTTAAACAAGAGGCACCTAAATTTGGGATTCTCCATTTAGCTATGCATGCAGTAGTGGATTATGAAAACCCTAATTTTGCACATTTAAAATTTACAAATTTATCAAAGGATACTTTAGAAGATAATCTGCTGCATCATTTTGAAATTGTGAACATGAAATTTGATGCTCAGTTAGCTACTTTAAGCGCATGTGAAACTGGACTCGGAAAATATCAAGAAGGAGAAGGGGTTTTTAGTTTGGCGCGAAGCTTTATGTATGCAGGCGTACCTAGTGTTGTGATGAGTCTATGGAAAATTGATGACCAATCTACTAGTCAGCTTATTCCTTTATTCTATAAAAATCTTGCAACAGGCTTAGATAAAGATGGAGCTTTACAAAAGGCTAAAAAAGATTTTCTAAGAGAAGTAGACCTAGAGTTTAGACATCCTTATTATTGGTCAGGCGTCGTACTTTTGGGAGAAGATCAAAAGCTTAAAGGAGTAGCCAATACATCATGGTGGTGGATTGGTATCTTTTTATTGCTTCTTCCTGTATTCTATTTTTTTAGGAAAAAATTAGTGCCTCCTTCTTAATCGAGTTGTTTAAGTAAACCTTCCGCTTGCTTCGCCATTTTATCATCTTGTGAACGTTTCAAATCTTCCAAAAGCTTTTTTGTATGTTCTATCTTGTCTTGTTTTAAATAGATCAAAGCTAAATACCATTGAGCTTTAGACATTTTAATACTCTTACCATCTTCAATTATTTTTTCAAACTGAGTAATCGCCGCAGAATAATTTGGTACTGATCCATTTAGATGGGCATGTGCCATGCAATACATAGCCTGTATATCTGTTGGATTTAAAGCAAGATGCTTTTGAAAAGTTGAAATCGAAGCTAAAAAGTCTCCTCCATTATATTGATCTAAAGCTTGCTTATAAAGGCTATCATCCACATTTTCTCCCCTTACTGCATCATTAGCCTGATAGGGCGTATAATAAGTAGCGTACAAAGCTTGTGAAGATATTGGTTTGGCAGTCATTTGCCACCAAATAGCAAAACTAAAAAGAAGGATCACTAGAAAAGATGCTGCAATTGCTAAAGGTTGTCGGTAAAAAGGAAGTCGGTGCGTTTTGGTCTTCGATTCTGTACTCCTTTCTATTTTAAAGAATTCATCCCCTAGGTCCATTACTGCATTTTGTACTGCTATAGCTTTATCATCTGTCAGAGAAAAATTGATCTGCTTCATTAGATTAACCCTTGAAGCCAATATTTTGTCCTCTAATAATCGTTGTTGGAAAACCTCCAAATCCCTTTCGCTTAGAGATCCATCTAGGTATTGTTCGATTTCTTTTATTTGCTGATTTGATTCCATTAATTTATTAATTCTATGTATGCAGGGTCTTTTTCTATTAGTTTAATTAATTTAGCTTTGCACTTAAATTTTCTTTGCTTTACATAATTGACACTATTATAATTCATAATCCTCATGATCTCTTCCATTTTTACCTTTTGTAGAAACAGTCGGATCAATTCTTGACAATCCTTGCCTAATAGTAGAAATTTCTTTCTATACAGCATGTATTGTTCATTGGCTTCTATCTCTGGTATTTGTATATCCTCTACCATTGATGCCATTTCATCCGTTAAGGTTATCTCTGAATTCGACTTTTTTCTTTTTTTATTTCGCCAAATATTCTTGCATATCGCATAAAAGTAGGTAAAAAAGCTACTAGACAGTTGAAAATCAGCACTTTGAGCTTTCTGATATACTAACATTAAGGCTTCTTGAAAAACATCTCTCGCATCTTCAAAGTTTCCATTTTCCGTTTCGACCAAATGTAAAATTGCTTTGTTATACTTTTCGTAAATAGCTTTGATAAGCTGTCTATCTCCATTGAGGATGCCTTCAATATAGTTTTCTTCGAGTTTAAGTCTATCTGTCATATATGTATGTTTGCCTTTCTTAAAGCATGTTTAAAACTATTAAGTTGTTAGACGGAATTAATAATAAACTATTTTTTTTAAGACATCCCAAAATATTCAACACCATCTCCTCTTAGTCACGTTTATGAAATTGCAAAATATCAAAATAGTTTATTATTAATTTTGTCCCGTCACTTACCTAGGCTCTAAAGGTTTCTTTTTCGTCCACTTTGCGATTTTATGTTTAGACGAAGTATAAAATCGAATTCATGCTATACAGGCTGATCGTAAACATGTATAAAATCCCGTTCATTCTGCCGAAAAAACCTATTCCCGATCAAGCTGCATAGTCAACCGAAGCCTTTTGCAACGAATTACAAACCAAAAAGCCTAGCACTGACTTAATATAATATATCAAAATTAAGCGAACTCCCCTTGTCTCAACATGCTCTAAGGTAAGACTTTAGTGATTTGGAACGAAATAAAAATTCGTCTTAAAATAAAAAAATAAAAAAAACGGATAACCTTTTTAACTCTCCTTACATAAATGAGCAAATACATAATGATAATTGAATCATTACAAAAAAATAAGTCAATAAAATTTGTTGGAAAACTCAATCCGAAATAAGCATAATTAGATTTGTTTAAAATATACAAATACCCTTTTTAGATTTGAGTAAGCATCTAATTGATGTATCAAATTAATGATGACATAAAAGATGTATTAAGAGTTCATAATTCGGCCTTAAACACTCTCTCAAAAAAAACCCGGATTAATTCAACTCAAATTAACCCCAATCAGAAAGTCACCTAGCTTAACCCCGGCAGGTGACTTTTTTTATTTGGAGCTCATTATTGCCTGTGTAATTCTTAATTTTCATGTCAGTCACTATTTTGTTTTAGTCTCTAATGTCATGTTTGGACTCATCAATTTGAGAATATTGGAGGCTTAAAAGCCCAAGCATTATCAATGGTTACTTATTTATTCAAAATTTTGATGGTTTACTTTTTATCTTTCAAAACAAAAAACAAAGCCATGAATAAAACAATACTGAGCCTATTTCATAATTACCTATTCTCCTCTAAAACCCACCAGACATTTCCCCAAAATAAACTTTCAATCTCCATAGAATAATTGTAATTTTACACAACCAATCTGAACAAGCTTCCATTTTCTTCTATCAATTTTTAATAAGTAAGCTTTTAAACCATAACGGATGTATAAGTATATTCTTTTAAGTCTCGCTCTTATTGTAACGATTACTAATTTACTACATGCCCAACTCGTCTGGACAGAACCTTTCTTTCCGGAAGCTGATGATGATGTAACGGTATACTTTAAGGCATCTGAAGGTAATGCTGCTCTAGCGGGGTTTAATGGAGATGTATATGCTCATGCAGGCGTGATCACAGACCAAAGCACAGGTCCAACAGATTGGAAGCATGTAGTGAGTAGCTGGGGAACCACCGATCCTAATGTCCTAATGACAGATCTTGGAAATGATCTATATTCCATTTCTTATAATATTCGGGATTATTATGGTATTCCAATGGGAGAGCAAGTCTTACAATTGGCTTTTGTTTTTCGTAATGGAGACGGTTCTATCGTTGGTCGAGATACGGATGGTTCTGATATTTACACCCCGGTTTATGAATTAGATGGTACGATTCAAACTCGATTTTTGACACCGACCTCAAACCTGATTTCCAGTATAGGACAATCCATTGATGTATTTGGTGTGGCTTCTACTACTGCAGACCTGTTTTTATATGACAATGGCAATTTAGTAAATCAAACAAATGGCACTTCTATTCAAGAAATCTTAATGCCCTCTACTACAGGGAGTCATTTAATTGAATTTATAGCCAATGATGGTACAACTGCCGATACTTCAGCATTTTCATATATTGTTCCTTTTGATATTCCTGCTGAAGATCCTCCGGCAGGAAGTCGGGATGGCATTAATTATATCAGTTCAACTTCAGTTCGTTTGCAATTGTTTGCTCCAAATAAGCAAAATGTTTTTGTAGTAGGAGATTTTAACGACTGGCAATTAGATGAAGATTTTCAGATGAAACGCAGTTTGGATGGCAATACCTATTGGTTGGATATAACCGGTTTAGTAGAAGGACAATATTATACATTCCAATATCTTGTGGATGGCATAATTCGAACAGCAGATCCCTATAGTGAATTGGTATTACATCATTCAGAAGATCAAAGTATTCCTGCAATAACTTTCCCAGATCTCCCACCCTACCCTTTTGGAAATGCGACTCAAGAGGTAAGTTTAATCCAACCTGGAGCACCAGAGTTTGATTGGCAAACAACAACTTATACGCGACCCGAAAAAACAGATTTAGTGATCTATGAATTATTATTAAGAGATTTTCTTGATCGACATGATTATCAAACGCTTCTGGATACCTTGGATTATTTGGATCGTTTAGGGATTACTGCTATTGAATTGATGCCCGTTAATGAGTTTGATGGCAATGAAAGTTGGGGATATAATCCATCTTATCACATGGCATTAGACAAATACTATGGAACACCTGAAGCCTTTAAGTCCCTTATTGATGAATGCCATGCTCGCGGGATAGCCGTTATTTTGGACGTAGTCTATAATCATGTGACTGGACGTAGTCCTTTAGCAAAACTTTATTGGGATGCGGCTACTAATAAACCTTCTGCCGAAAGCCCCTACCTCAATGTAGATCCTACTCATCCTTTTAATGTATTTAATGATGTCAACCATGAGAACCCTGCAACTACTGCCTGGGTAGATCGCATACTAGAATATTGGCTTACAGAGTATCGAATTGATGGTTTTCGATTTGATTTATCTAAAGGTTTTACTCAAACTGACTATGGAACCAATGTTGGTGCATGGAGTGCTTATGATGCTGGGAGGATTGCTATATTAAAACATTATGCAGATGTAGTCTGGACGCATGCCCCGGGGGCTTATGTGATCCTTGAACACTTTGCCAATAATACTGAAGAAACAGAGCTCTCCGAATATGGAGCAATGCTTTGGGGCAATACAAACTTTAATGCTAATGAAGGAACCATGGGCTTTCCTAATAATAATTTGACGGGCATTTCTTATACTAGTAGAGGCTGGGATGATCCGCATTTGGTATCTTATGTAGAAAGCCATGATGAAGAACGGTTGATGTATAAAAATCTAGAATTTGGAAATTCATCTGGGAACTATGATGTCCAGTATATCGAAACGGCACTACAGAGGCAGGAAATGTTATCTGTTTTTAATTACTCTATTCCAGGCCCAAGAATGTTTTGGCAATTTGGTGAATTTGGTTACGATTACTCTATTAATCATTGCCCTAATGGAACGGTTAGTGAAACTTGTAGATTGGCCAATAAACCGATTCGTTGGGATTATCTGGATGAACCAGCAAGGGCTAAATTACTTGATGTCAATAGAGCAATGCTACAACTAAGAAAGGAATATGATGTTTTTGCGACAACTGATTTTAACCTAAGTGCTAGTGGGTTCAACAAACGGATTAATCTCAATCATCCAGATATGAATGTTACGACGGTCGCAAATTTCAATGTAGTAAATTCTAATGTTGCTCCAAGCTTTCAGCATATCGGAACATGGTATGAATATTTTTCCGGCGATTCATTGGTAGTTGAGAGTCTAGCAGCTACTGTTTCTTTATTACCAGGTGAGTATCGACTGTATACAGACGTAAAATTACCTGAGCCTCCAGGTGGTTATATGGATTACCTTTTAGACGCAAATGATATTGAAGCGACTCTATTTGAATTAGCAATTTATCCAAACCCAAGTTCAGGAAATACAAGCATTGAATATGCCATATCTAAAAAAGCAGCTATACAGCTTACGCTTTATAATCATACGGGCCAATTGGTTCGTCTACTTAGAGACGAGGAACAATTAAGTGGAGCATATAATATCTCAATAGAAGAACCATTGCCCAAAGGACTCTATTTTGTACACCTACAAATTGATGATCGATCTGTTGTTCGAAAGTTGATTGTTCAATAACAAATACTCATCCAAGCCTAGCGGATTTTAGTTTGCTTGGCGCTTATTTCTTACCTTCGTAAAAAATAGAGCATAATATGAATTTATCTAAATGGTTTGTTTATTTGAATCTTCTAACACTAATTCTTATCTATTCATGTAAAAAAGAAACGATCATTACCATCCAACAGCAATTAGATGAAGGTCAAACACCATTTGAAATTATTGATAATGGTTTTTCTATAGACGCTTTATATGGTAAAATTTACCAAGAGGGATTTATTTTTCATTTAGATACGCTGTCAAATACGGGATTAGTCGCTGCCCTGAATGACCAAGTCGAAGAAATGCAGTGGGGTTGTTTAGGTATTAATATACCTGAGATAGAAGATTTTTCTCAATATTCCATAATATTTCCTAATATTCTAGCTGATGATATCGGAAAAGGCAGTTTTAATACAAATTCTATTTTAATGGAATGTTCAGAAGATAATATTGCAGCTCTTACTTGCCGTGGTTTAGGTTCTGAATGGTATTTGCCTTCCATCGGGGAATTAAATGAAATGTATACTAATTTGTTTAAAAATGGAACAGGAAACTTTATTCCCAATAATCACTATTGGAGTTCAAGTGAACATAATTCAGAAAAAGCATCTCTAATAAGGTTCACACATTCAAATCTCCCTTCTCCTTTTAAGTTTTTTAATAAAGACAGTTCCCAGGCAGTCCGCGCAATAAAATCGTTTTAATTTCATGCAATCCTTTTTTTCTAAGAAGTTGTCTGAAAATATTGAATCAATTGCCTGAATAATCAGAAAGGACTAAATTCAATATTCATGGTTCCACATTGGATAATCAATATTCTTTCAAAGTTAGCATACACCTTCTTTCTCCTCTTTCTACCAACCTATAACTACCAACTCCACTCAAAGACAAGAAACAAATACTCCATTAAAGTCAACGAATATTAACTGAAGCAAGCCAAATTTTCAATCTACCTTTTAAAAAGTTGAAAAAAGGCTAATATTGTAATGAGTTAATCCCTTCAACTATTATGAAAAGATTAAAGAAAACGGTTCATTTCTTATTTATAAAACATCGTCGAAAGACATTGATTGTCAGTGTTCTGCTCTTATTAGCCTACTGGTTTTGTTTACCCAAACCGCTTTATGATGATCCCACCTGTATGGTGCTTGAAGATAAATATCAAAACGTATTGGGTGCAAGAATAGCCAGTGATGGGCAGTGGAGATTTCCCCAGAATGATTCCGTACCTAATAAGTTTGCCCAAGCTATAATCGAATTTGAAGACCGTAGATTTCATACGCATTTAGGCATAGATCCGATAGGAATTGGTCGAGCATTTAAACAAAATATTTCGAATAAAAAAATAGTTAGTGGAGGTAGTACAATCAGTATGCAAGTCATCCGAATGGCTCGCAAAAAGAAATCCAGAAGTATTTACCAAAAGGTAGTCGAAATGATTTTGGCCACTCGGTTAGAGTTAAGGTATTCCAAATCTGAGATTCTATCCTTTTATGCATCCAATGCTCCTTTTGGTGGAAACGTTGTAGGATTAGATGCTGCTTCCTGGAGATATTATGGCAAAGCGCCTAAATATTTATCCTGGAGTGAAGCGGCTACTCTTGCAGTGCTTCCAAATAGCCCGGCATTGATCCATCCGGGTAGAAATCGAAATGCATTATTTGAAAAAAGAAATCGGCTTTTAGATAGATTATTTGAAAGTGGAGCAATTGATCAAATTACCTGTGATCTTGCTAAGGAAGAATCGCTCCCTGATAAACCACTACCGCTTCCTCGTATCACACCTCACTTGATGGATCGTGCTTATTTCGAACATTTCAGAGGGAAAAAGAGGCAAAGAACTAAGTTGACATCGACAATAGACAGGGAATTACAAATTAATGTCAATCGCATTTTGAATAATCACAAAATTCATCTGAATCAAAACCACATTCATAATATTGCAGCAATTGTAGTAGAAGTGGAAACGGGAAATATCCTTTCATATGCTGGCAATATCGCTTCTGGAAAAGAAAACCATGAACAAGTCGATGTCATCAAAGCACCAAGAAGTACAGGAAGTATTCTCAAACCTTTTCTATATGCGATGATGCTTAATGAGGGCATGATACTACCAAATAGTTTGATCTCTGATGTTCCTACCAGAATGCAAGGATATAATCCAAAAAACTTTTATGAAACCTATGATGGAGTCGTTTCGGCTAAAAAATCTGTCTCCCGTTCTTTAAATGTTCCACTAGTGAGAATGCTCTCGAACTATGGTTTGGAAAAATTTCATTTCGGATTACAAAAATTAGGGCTATCAAGTATTAATAAACCACCAGATCATTATGGATTAACTTTAGTCTTAGGTGGTGCTGAAGCAAAGCTTGAAAATATTACCAATGCTTATACCGGAATGGCTCGAACGCTCAGGCACTTTTATGACTATAATGGGAAATATAGTTTTAAGGACTTTAGACCTTTGAATTATGAATGGAGAAAATCACCTTCCCCAATTGCCAAAGCCCAATTAACTGAAGAACCGAATGTATTATCTGCTGCTGCAATCTATCAGACTTTTGAGGCTATGACTGAAGTTGAACGTCCAAATTCTGAAGGAGATTGGAAAAAATTCAATTCAAGTACGCCAATAGCCTGGAAAACAGGTACTAGTTTTGGATTTAGAGATGCTTGGGCAGTAGGTGTCACTCCAAAATATGTTGTAGGTGTTTGGGTCGGCAATGCAGATGGAGAAGGTAGACCAGGCTTAGTGGGTGTCCTTACCGCAGCCCCAATTCTATTTGATATATTTGATCAATTAGAAAATCCGGGATGGTTCGAGCGACCAATTGATGAAATGCTAAAAGTTCCTATATGTAAGCAAAGTGCTTATCGAGCTTTGCCACACTGCGAGATAGATAGCGCATGGGTTTATAAAAATGGTATAAATGCTCCAGCTTGTAATTTCCATCGGATCATTCACCTAGATAAAAGTAAAACTTGGAGGGTGACTAGTAATTGTGAGCCAACTACTGAAATGGTTCATGAATCAAGATTTGTACTTCCACCTTTAGAAGAACATTATTTTAAATCTAAAAATCCAAATTATCGCTTGCTTCCACCTTTTAGGTCTGATTGTAAAGGACAAGAAAATGATGCAAGCATTCCTATGCAAATGATATATCCAAAACATAAAGCTAGAATATTTGTTCCTACTGACCTCAATGGGCAATTAAGCCGTACGGTGTTTAAAGTAGCACATCGTATTCCAGAAACGACCATATTTTGGCATTTAAATAATGAATATATTGGAAGCACCCAACATTTTCATCATTTAGAATTGCAGCCTTTACCCGGAAAGCATCTACTTACGCTGGTTGACCTTCAAGGAAATTCAATTGATAAATCGTTCGAGATATTGGAAAAATGATGTTTTTTAGAAAAGTCGTGTTTTGATCGTTCCTTCGAAACTTGTGGTTTGGTGATCGCTTCGCTTGTGGAGCACTAATTTGGTATACTTATAAAGCTCCTCGTCTCTCCTTTTCACCTTATTCAAACCATTCGTCAAGCTTGCAATTGCTATACTAGTTTTTTTATTGATTCAAGCACAAAAAAATCTCCTACATTCGGAGGCTAATGAATGTAGGAGAACTAAACATACTATGAGAAAACTACACAGCAGCAATATCTTACTTATTATTATAATATGAAAGGCTCTTTTATTTAATGGAGACATATAATTAATAAATGGTATATATTCTCTAGTTAATGGTTTCTGTAAATAAGTAATAAAAATGGCTAACAACTTCATTGCATGAATGAACAGCGTAAATTCGTCAAGCCGGTATTTGATTTATTTAAAATAGGACACTTGATTTCAATATAAATGTGGAAAATGTTCTAGAAAAAAAAATCCCTACACCTCAGAAGGGAAGAAGATGTAGGAAAATTAAACATACTATGAGAAAACTAGGCACAAGGTACTATTGCTTCTAAGTCAAAAAAACATATAATTAGGTAATGGAAGTATATTTAGGGTTAGTGGTAAGGATATTTTAGAAAGCGGTAAAGAAATTCCGCTCAAAAAGGCTGGTTTTTGCCTTTTGATAATGAAAAGAGGAGGAAAAAAAATTCCTGCACCTCAGGAGGGATCAAGATGCAGGAAGATTAAACAAACATACTATGAGAAAACTAGGCACAAGATATATTGATTTTATATAATATAATAAGCTTAATTATGTAAAGGAAAACAAATATGAATAAGTGGTAATATTTAAGAAGGGAACGGCAAGGTCAATACTCGATTGTAAGGAAAACGTTTGAGATTTGTGTAAAGATGATCAGTCTTATTTGGTGATCGCTTCGCTTGTGAGTGGCCTTGCTTCTAGTATTTTTGAGGATATTTGGCAGTGTAAGACCTGTAAGGTTTTCGCCACAAAGGCGCCAAGGCACAAAGATATGAAGTCGTATAGGTCTTTGTGGTAAAAGAATTGGTGCAGATAGAAACAAGTGAATAGCCTTATTTTGATGCACTGCCGGATTGTTTTGACTTAGAGCAAGGAATAAGAGCTTGTCAGACTCCTTTTTGTATAATTTCGACAGGGATAAGTATTTCTACTCTGGTGCCGCTTGCTTCAAGGGAAGTACTATCCTTTAGGTCAATAGTCTTCACAAAAACAGCTTTACTTTTTGATTTATTAAGGATTCCAAGGCGTTCTTCTGTAATACTGGTTCCTTTTGATTTATGATTGACATGATAATCATCCATTTCTTGAAGTTGCTTCACCGCATCTCTCCCTATTCCATTATCTTCTACTATACAAAGGATTGTATTTTCATCGTGTAGCTTAAAATTTACTTTGATTAAACCACTTTTCTTCTGTCGTAAGCCATGCTCTATTGAATTTTCAACATAAGGTTGTACAATCATAGTGGGAACCCCCATGATATCATCTTCAATTTCATCATCGACAGTGATCTGATAAGTCATCTTATCTCCAAATCGAAGTTTCTGACTAATTAAAAGATAATTCTCTAAAAACTCTATTTCTTTTTCGAGGCTAATCACTTCTATATCCGAGTACTCAAGACTTTGGCGCATTAAGTGCGCGAACTTGGCTAAATATTTTGAAGCATCATTCAATTCATTAGATGTAATGTACTTTTGGATAGAATTAAGCGCATTATACATAAAATGAGGGTTCATTTGTGATCTAAGCGCTTTTAATTGTAAGCCAATTGCTTGAAGCTTCAATAACTCAGCTTCTTGTTTTTTCTTTTCAGCTTCATATTTAATCTCTAGCTCCATCAATTGCCGCTGCTTTGTTTCCTCAAGGTGATCTTCTTTAAAGCGATTATGCAATTTCAAATAATTAAAAGCCACTTCATATTTACCTTTCCCTGCATAATAACCCGCAACTTCTTCACAAACTTTCGATAATTGTTTATAATCCTTTTGCCGTTCTGCAAACTTAATTGCTCCAACGTAATGTTTTTCAGCTCTTTTATCTTTATTGGTCGCAGCATATAACTGCGCCTTTTTCATTTCTACAAAAGAAAAGTTAGTGAAATTAGGATTTGAATTATTACTGTAAATCTGTTCTGCCCTTTTATAAAGTCTTAATGCTGCATCATATTTTCCTTCTCTAAAATAACAAGATCCAAGATTTGCATAAGCTCCAGCCCGCGCATTTTGGCTTATATCATCCTTTATTTTAATGGCTTTTCTAAAATACGCTTCCGCTTTATCATCACTTCCCTTTCTCATATAAGCATTACCAGCATTCAAATAATGCCAAGATAATCTGGTTCTCATTTCGAGTGATTCACAAATTTCGACAGCTTCTTCAAATGATTTGATACTCTTCTTAACTTCGTCCGTCCGTTCATAAATACGTCCTAAAGCACTAAGAATCAATGTTCTAAAATAATAATCCTTTAATTCTAATCGGGGTAATAACCTGATCTTTTTATCAGCTTCGAGTAATAATTCAATTGCCTTTGGGTAATTAGAATATTTAAGATGTAAAAATCCTTCTCTCCCAGTATGCCATGCTTCCAGTTGAGGATCAGGAAAATTCTTCAAAGATTTAGCTGCGCGATCCAAAAACAGTGTTGCTTTTTCCCGCTCATTTAAATTCATACAAGTGCCTGCATAATCAATATATCCTTCAATCTGCTGTTTGGTATCGCCACGTTCATCCAACAATTCTATAGCTTGCTTAAAGTGAATTTCAGCTAAATTGTAATTGTATAACTGATTTTCTATAAATGCATGATTGAGGTGATAAGAAAGTTTAAAATCTGGATAATCATGTTTTTGAAGCAAATCATCCTGTTCATCAAGGTATTTTCTTGCTTTCCGGTAATCTATAAACGCATATGCACCTGCGAGATCATCTAATAACTCTAATCTCTGATAAGGATCAACTATCCTTGTCAACCTAGATTCCATACTCCTAAGATTTGGATATGTGGTTGTTAAATGATTCATTATAAGTTTAAATATATAAAAAAAGGCTACATTAATAAAAATGTAGCCCCAATATATTTGGAATAAATATTATTTGTATTACTGAGGGACGTCGTCCCCTATACCACTATTGTCTTTGTTATTATGATTTGTTGTTCCTCCAAACATCAAAGACATATCGTCTTTTTTAATAACACTATTCTGAAGATCATACATTAGATCCTGTAGTGGGCTTTTATTTTTCTTGCTTCCCATAGTCGTTGGATTTAGCAAAATTTATTAATTCGGTTTTGAGTACTAAGTTGTTTGTTTGTTTTAATCACTATAAAAATACAAAGAATCTAGAATTGATACAACTAAAATGTAGCTTTATCATTTCAATATCGTTATAAAATTAACTACAAAAAACTACATAACCGAACATATAAATACATAAACAATTAAAAATCAATAAGTTGAGATCATTTTACCCGGGGAAAAGTTAATGCTTTAATATCAAATTACATAAAAAACTATGTTTTTATGAGTTTAAATTCCATCTTGTAATTCATTAATTCGGAGCATAAATGCTGGCCTTCTACGTCTGGAAACTTCTATTTTTTTACTATCATCCATTATTAGATAGCCTCCGTCTCCTTTGACAAATTTTCGCATATAGTTTAAATTGATCAAGTGACTCTTATGAACTCTATAGAAATTGACACTCGTAAGCAATTCTTCGTATGATTTTATAGTTTTAGAAGCTGTAATCTTTTCACCTCCTCTCAAATGAATATGCGTATAATTATCCTCTGCTTCACATCTTACAATATCCTTTATATTTATAAAATAAATACCGTCAAGTGCCGAAATACTCATTTTCTCAAAAGCATTAGGATGATTATTCGGAAAATACCTTTGCTCAAAAATTTCCATCCTTTCCTTAATCTTATTTGAGTTTCCGGGCTGAATTTTTCCAACTACTTTTTTTAATTGATCTGGATCAATAGGTTTTAGAATATAACCAATTGCACTATATTTAAAAGCTTCGACAGCATATTGATCAAAAGCAGTCACAAATATTATATCGAAGTTAGCTTCACCATTTAATTCTTTCAGCATCTGAAATACCAAACCATCTGGCAGATTGATATCTAAAAATGCAACATCTGGTTGTATTTCTGGAGTTTTAAGCAGTGCCACTGCTTCTTTGTTATTCCGTGCCTCCCCTACTAAGCTTACTCCAGGGCAAAACTGGCGGAGCATATTTTTCAAGTTGTCAAGACCATTAATCTCGTCTTCAACAATTATAGCTTTGATCATCAATCCTATCTTTCGTGAATATGTTTGTTCTTTCTTTAAGAGTAAGCCAAAAATAACAAAAATGCGGTATTATTAGGTGTCTTCTCAGGTTTTATTACAGAAGGTGTAGAAAAAGATTTAGAGAGGGATCTGGGGATTTAAGCCTGCTCTTTGGGAAAAGGTATAAGTTGATTGCAATGGTTTTGATATGCAGCTTCTGGCATTTATTGATTATCATTATTTCTTTTATTACATTGTGCCCCTGTTTACTGCTTATAATCCAATTCTATGTCAAAACAAGGATAAATATGCCACGTACATTAAATCCAAGAAAAGAAAAAATACATGAAATAATATTTGAAGCAGATACTCCTGAGGGTAAAACTTTTGATATTGTTTTGATGGTTCTTATTTTGATGAGTGTAGGCGTCGTACTCCTCGAAAGTGTAGAACCGCTCAATGCTAAGTATGGGCTATTGTTTTTTATATTAGAATGGTTTTTTACAATATTCTTCACCATTGAATACGTGCTTCGGATCTACTGTGTATATCGACCGGCAAAATATGCGCTTAGCTTTTATGGAATCGTCGATTTGTTATCTATCGTACCAACTTATCTAAGTCTCTTGATCACAGGGTCTCATTATCTTGTTGTAATAAGAGCACTACGATTATTAAGGGTGTTTAGAATTTTCAAATTGGTAAAGTTTCTCAACGAAGGCAATATCATCATCAGAGCTTTAATAAATAGTCGAGCGAAGATAATGGTCTTTATGCTCTTTATTTTATTGATGGTAACTATTTTAGGTTCTATGATGTATCTAATAGAAGGCCAAGAAAATCATGCACAATTTGATAGTATTCCTCGATCTATTTACTGGGCGATTGTTACATTGACAACTGTAGGATATGGTGATATCTCTCCTGTTACAAATTTCGGGCAATTTTTAGCCTCTTTTGTGATGCTTTTGGGTTATGCTGTCCTAGCAGTCCCAACTGGAATTGTTTCTGCTGAATTAGTAAAAGACAAGATACAATTTGCTCTAAAAAATAATACTCAAGCATGCCGATACTGTAGTAAAGAAGGGCATGATGATGATGCTAAATATTGTAAATTTTGTGGAGAGTTATTAAACGAAAAAACAGAAAAAAACGATTATTAAAAACGCCTGTCAGCAGGTCTCTTCCTTTCCTAAAAGTTTCCAACAATTACTCACTAATATTTTACTCAATGGTCGGAGTGAATCTACTCTTAAAAACTATGGCCGTTCTTAAAGGGATAGAGCATCAATTCTCATAAAGTCGCCATTACTAATTATAGAGTCACTAATGTAACTCCTGAGCAGGTTGCGTTTAATATTAAAGTCAAAGTCTTGCTCTGTTGGGGGCTTTGGGTCTTAATTATTGGCCACAGTTAATTTATTTTTAATAGATACCAATTTCGATCTATTAGTTCTCCTTCTTGATTTATCCATATCCAATTTTCATATTCTTCTAAATCCTTTTTCTGATCTTCATTGGTACTTCCATAACATTCAAAAGGACTCAAAATTAGATAGTCATTTTCTATTTTGGAGAGCTTTCTTTCAATAAAAAAACTGTAATTATTCTCTGAAACAAATTTTGAATTTATATCCATATCTGTACATAAAAAAAGCGTAGTTTTTCCTAAAGTTTCAAGATGTATATTTCCTTTACTATTTCCAATGCAACCAAATGAGAACATTTCGCATCTACTGTTTTCTTGAATATTAAGTTTTTGATGTTTAATAAAAATTGTTTCATGTTCCTTATTCAACATCTTATCGAGTTTTGATTTATTATCAAATAATATATAGTTTCCGATCAATTGATCGGAAGATTTTAATGAACAATTATTGATACTAATTTTAACTGGAGATTTATCTGGCATCAGTTCCCCAATTAATGTATCATTTTGAATTGCATTTAAGACGATTTCAATTTTAGTGCTTAAGTCAATAACATGTGATTCATACTCTCTGTCAGATATTCTTAGTATTAAATATTTAGATTGATCTGGTTTATAGATTGAGTAAGTATGTTTTCTGAAACAGTTTTTTTGATTTTCTTTCTCATAAAATATTCCTCTTCGCTTAAATAAATACTTTTCTTCACCTATCGACTTAATACTAATATCAAGATTATTTGAATCAATTAAATTGATAAAACTAGTTTGTAACTCTAGTTTTTCCTTGTTCAGAAGAATTTCATGGTTTTGATATGGGAAGAACAAATTATCTTCAATTAGATAAATAGTATCAGAAATTGAGTGTTGATACAAATTCAACTTTCCATTTTTAAAACTCAATACAGACAATGAATCAAATGGCAATTCTTCAAAAAATAATACTATCAAAGAATCTTGGATTTTAAAATCAAATTCTTTAGGATATAACAAACCATTTTCTTTATTAGTATTGTTGATAACTAGCTTTCCTGAATTTTTGAAATTATAGATTAATTTAGAAGTTCCTTCTAACCGATAATCAGTGTTTAAATCGAACTGTGCAGTTAATTCAAAAGATATAATTATTAATACGATAATTAGTAATGCTCTCATTTATAATGCAAGTTATACCAAATAATAAAAATTAATTCGAAAATGTCTTTTGGCTTAAAATGATCCATAATTAAATATTTCTCTTGATGATCTATAAAGATTTTTCATTTTTTGCTTAAACTTTTTTTAGAAGTTGATTAGAAGTCAATGCACCTAATTGTGGCCAACGCCAGTCTGTAAAAATACTCACCCCTATATCGCAGGGGAGTACGTAAAAAAAGAAGTATAGTCAATCCTCAGCATAAGTTTTTTAGTTTTTTTACACTCTGACGCTCTACGTAAATGGCGTGAGGGCGTATAGACCTCATGAACATTTTATGCTTTATTGTAGCCAGTTTTTTATTGCCTTATTGTCGCTAATTCTATTTCTAATTCCGACTTGGCATTATTCTCATCCGTATTCAAAGTGCTATTCAATAAATTGTTCATTTCGTAAGGGTCATTATTTAGGTCATAAAATTCTTGATTACTATTTGCACTTTCAATGAGTTTGTAATTTCCATTTCTAATTGCCCATTTATCAACAGGTGAGTTATATCTTTCAGCGTATTGAAAATTTCTAATCGTTGTGTTTTGGGTTAGTAAAGACTTGAAGCTTTTGCTATCGTGAATTTCATCGACAGAAACTCCTGCAATTTCTGAAATGGTAGCAAACAAATCTGTACTTGTAATTAGATTGTCTTCATTTCCAACTTTTGTAACTCCTTTTCCAGATACAAACATAGGAACATTGACTCCACCTTGATACAATGTTCCTTTTACCGTCGTATTTAGATAAGGAGATTGTGCAACTTCATTAGGTGTTCCATTGTCGCCAATAAAGATAATGATAGTATTTTCTCTTTCCTCTGATGAAAAACTATCGAACAATCGTCCGATTTGAAAATCCATTGCTTCAATTGCAGCCATGTAATAGGGCATTGCATCTGTTCCTTCTTCATAGGGAGTAAGATTACCCTGATTATGCATATCAACAGGGGGAGCATGAAAAGGTGTATGGGGAGCATTGTATGCCAACCACATAAACCAAGGTTTATTTTGCTGACTTATCCAATCTATTGCTAAATCTGTAAATTTTGTCGTAGTATATTCTGATTCAAGATTACTTACTTCACCTTCTGTTAACATCCAGTTATAGTAACTTTGGGGTTCGCCTCTAATAAGACCTGCATAATAATCTATTCCAAATGTTTCAGGATTTAAAGCGGTATTATTTCCTGACAAATGCCATTTTCCTACAATAGCTGTGGAATATTTATCATTTGTCTGGTTGTTTATGTATTTCTGCAAACTCGTTTCTGATGGGTCTAGGACATCTCCTGCCCATTTTACGCCTGTTCTATAACCATACTTGCCAGTTAAAATAGAAGCTCTGGTTGGCGAACAGGTCGGATAAGACCAGAAGTTGGTAAACGTTAAACCTGCATTTCGAATAGCGTCAATATTTGGCATATTGGGTTTAATACTGCCCTCTGAAAACCCATTACAAGCATCTTTACCAAAATCATCCGCAATGATTAAGAGGATGTTTGGGGACGATTCCACAGGATCCGGATTTTCAATTATACCTTCATTATCTTTTTTTGAGCACGACAAAATCAAAGAAGAAATTAGCAGAAAGAGAAAAGATAGTCTAATTATTTTTTTCATGAAAAACTGTTTTGGTTGATACCTGATTTAGACTATTTTTTTTGCTGAAGGTTTAATTTTTTTCCTAATTGGCTATAACGCGTCGGCTCTATGAGCTATTTAAAAAACAATGGATTACTTATGCCAAAAGACCTTTTTTAAAACCTCAAAATGTTATTGAATACCTCGGTCGATATTCTCATAAAGTCGCCATTACTAATTATAGAATTACTAATGTAACTCCTCAGCAGATTGCTTTTAAGTATAAGGACTATCGAAATCAAGGCAAGCAAAAAATCATGAGCCTAGAGGTCAAGGAATTTATCCGACGATTTGCCATGCATATCATTCCTCATCGCTTTATTCGTATTCGACATTATGGCTTCCTCGCTAATCGGAATAAGAAAACACATTTGGAAGTTGCACGCAAATCTTTAAAAGTCTTAGCTCCTTCTCCTCTTATTTTAGAGGTTTTGCCTCCTGTTAGAGGTTCGCCTTGTAAGAAGGCACTTCAACATTTAAATTATGTGAAATAAATTAACTCGTGTTCTTTGGACACCTGAAATATTAGTGCCTTGTCCTCTAAAAATCTAGTGAGATTTTATTTTTATGACTTTGGATTTTACTAATAACATGAATAATATGGAGAAAATCATTTATTATTTTTAATAAGTAAAATTAATCAGGCTCTATAGCTGCTTGTATATATTTACGCTTTTTATTCAATCCCCATAGCAGACGGATTAATCCTTGGTGACCGGTTTCGTTCAACATTAAAGTCAAAGTTTTGCCCTGTGGGCGACTTTGGACCTTAATTATTCTCTGCAGAATTTATTCTTCTTCATCTAAAACTAATTTTACTCTCTCTAGAAGTACTTCTTTGTCTGGGAGATGAGTCTGATATTTTGACACAAATACTTTATTTGATAATCCTCCTGTGGCATATTCAATCATAATTTCATCTTTCGATCTTGCTAAAATAATCCCGATTGGTTCATTGTCATCCTCAACATTTTCTTCCTTCTTAATGTAATTTAGGTACATGTTCATTTGACCAATATCATAATGTCTTGCTTCACCAATTTTCAAATCAATTAATACAAAACACTTTAGAATTCGATGGTAAAAGACCAAGTCAACACTATAATGTCTGTTATTTAATGTGATTCGATATTGGTTTGCTATAAAAGCGAAGCCTTTTCCTAATTCAAGTAGGAATGATTGAAGATTCTCTATTATTTTCTTTTCTAGTTGTTGCTCGGTATAATTTCCTGTTTCTGGTAAATCTAAGAATTCAAGCACATAAGGATCCTTAATCAGATCACTTTCCGTTCGTAAAATTTGCCCTTCCTTTGATAATTTTAAAATTTCATTTTTGTCTTTGCTAAGTGCCAATCTTTGGAATAATGCACTATTCTTTTGTCTTCTCAATTCTCGAACAGACCATTTTTCGTTTACAGATTGTTTTTCATAGAAACTTCTTTCGATTTCGTCATCGACCTTTAGAAGTTCAATATAATGAGACCAACTTAGGTGGTGCGACAGTGTCACACCAGAAGAATAATTCTTGTAAAACAACCTCATGTAAGTTAAATTACTTCTATTATAGCCCTTACCAATTTGTTGGGTTAGTGTTCTAGCTAAATCTGTTATTAATTGCCTACTAGATTGATTATCAATGCTTTGTTGATTCTCTATTTCTTGAATTAACTTGCCAATTTGCCAGTAAGCCAGAATTATTTCAGAGTTTACTTCTCTAACAATTTTTGCTTTCGCAGAATTAACAATATCACTGATTGTAATTGCTAATTGATCAATTTCCTTCTGATATTTCTTAAAGGTCATTTGACGAAGTTATTTTTCATAAAATTAAGATATTTGCTAGAAATAACTAACTTTTATTACTTCGATTTAGGCAGTATTGGATGACTTTTGAGGAGACAGGATTTACGTTTTTTTTTTGCAGATAACATCCATATAAACACAACTCCACACAAAACATTCGTCTATTTTCATTATCTGACCAAGCCTTGATTGACATGCAATTACCTTTAGACTTTAGTTGTAGCAAACAATCGACGGATACTATATCGACCACTTCCGTTTACGAAAATCATCAGCAAGCCTCCGACTATTGCTAAGTTTTTCATAAAAGCAATCGATTCTTCTCTTTGTATTTCGATAGGATCATTCCACCATGAATGGACAATAAAAGTTGCCGGAATCCAATATAATAATAATAGAACTGCTCCCAAGCCAGATCTATAACCTGCCAGAACTAGTGTACCGCCAAGGATTAAAATAAATATTGCCCCTATAAGAAGCATATCTTGTTGCCAAGTAATTCCATATTCCGTCATCAATTCCTTTGTGGTTTGGAAAAACTTAATTGAATCATAAGCTTCAAAAAGAAAAATACATGCTATTAAAACCCGCGCGATCAAATCAGTAATATCTTTCATTAATTATCTTTTTATAAAATTTTGTCTTTGTATCCAATTATACTTCATAGAACCGACTAACAGCCTTAGCGACATTTTGCCCATCTACGGCTGCTGATATAATCCCTCCAGCATAACCTGCCCCCTCTCCACAAGGAAATAAACCAAGAACATCATCATGCATATAGGATTCCTTATTCCTTGGAATTCGAAGAGGAGAGCTTGTTCTACTCTCTGTACCAATAACATTTGCCTCTTCTGTATAATAACCTTTGAGTTTTTTGCCAAAAGTAATCATTCCCTGTTGAAGTTTTTGGGTAATAAAATCAGGTAAGAGCTGATGAACTGGTGCCGAATGAAGTCCTGGGATATAGCTGCTTTCTGGAAGGTTTCTTGAAAGCTTTCCTTTTACAAAATCTGTCAAACGTTGGCTTGGCGCTTTTTGGCTTCCATCACCTGAAGCAAACATTTTTTGTTCTATTGATTTCTGAAATTCTAAACCCGCAAATACGCCATATTTTTGATACCCTTTAAGGTCTTCTAATTCTACCGCCACGACTGTTCCACTATTTGCAAAAGCAGAATCTCTACGAGACATCGACATTCCATTAATCACCAATTCTCCCGGAGCTGTAGACGCTGGAACGACTAAACCTCCAGGACACATACAGAATGAAAAGACACCACGTTCACCTACCTGGCAAGCTAAGCGATAACTAGATGCAGGCAATGCCTCTTCCCTACTCGATTGCTTATACTGAATTTTGTCGATAAGCCGCTGAGAATGCTCTACTCTTACGCCAAGTGCAAACGGTTTGGCTTCAATCCTAATGTTTTTTTCATGAAGCAAATAATAAATGTCTCTTGCCGAATGACCTGTTGCTAAGATCACGGCTTCTGCTGAATGTTCCTCTTTTTCATTAACAATTACACCTTTTATTTTCCCATTATGAATGAGAAAGTCGGTAACTGTAGAGTCAAAATGAACCGCTCCTCCATACTGCTCAATAGTAGATCGGATATTGGAAACGATCTCAGGTAATTTATTAGAACCAATATGTGGATGAGCATCAATTAAGATATCAGATTTGGCGCCATGCTCTACAAAGAGTTTCATCGCTTTGTAAATGTTTCCTCGTTTATGTGAGCGTGTATAAAGTTTTCCATCAGAGTATGTTCCTGCTCCTCCTTCACCAAAACAATAATTAGAGTTGGGATCAACTATTCCAAACTGCTGAATGGCCCTAAGGTCTCTTCGTCTTGTTTGAACGTCTTTTCCTCTATCAAAAATGATTGGCTTCAATCCTAATTCGATTAATTCCAGAGCAGCAAAATACCCCGCAGGGCCAGCACCTACTATTATCACAGGAGCCTTATCATGAACTGGATGTAAAGTATCTAATGTAGAAGGCTCTGGAACAATAATTTCATCAAAATATAACTCAACCCTTAATTGAAATAATACCCCCCTTCCTCGAGCATCAATAGACCGACGAATCACCCGCCAATCTGAAAGTGGCAAATCCTTTTGTTTAGATTTTTTTAAACTCTCTTCAACTATCCTATTGGTATCTTTCGATTCTTTTGGTCGAAGTTTTATTTCTACCGTTTCAATCATATCGCAAAAGTAATGATTAGTAATGAAGATTTGATAAATTTCTCTTGGACAACTATCCCTTGTAACTAAATTTAGAAAAAACGTTATATCAATTAAAAAGCGATGAATCGAGTATTTTGTTTTTTATGCATTTTTATTTTCATCTCCAATCTTGAAGGGCAAAACCTTGTTCCAAATGGCTCTTTTGAAGAACTCAGAAACCTACCAGTCAAAGCCAATCCTAAAAGAACATTTACTTATGAACCTATGAGTGGTTACATTCCTTATCAAAAAAACTTAAAATATTGGTTTGCTGCTACTGCAACCTCTCCGGATTTAAGGATTCACAATCAAGAAAAATATAATACTTGTAGAAGAAAGTTTAAATTCTGCGATAAAGCCCATTCAGGGCAAAACTGTGTAGGGATTATCACTTACATGGGCAATGGAAAGACAGATACTTATCGAGAATATATACAAGTCCGACTTAAGAAAAACCTTAGACCTAAGGTCATCACGCATGTAGAATTTTGGATTGCAAAAGAACGGGAAGCGAAATTAGTTTCGAATAATGTAGGATTTCATTTTTCTATGAAAAAAACTTCTGTCAAAACCATGGAGACTCTAAATTTAATCCCGCAAATCAACTGTGATTCATTAATCAATACAGAAAAGAAACAATGGATAAAAATTGAATATTCATTTGTTCCCGAAGCTCCATTTAAGTACTTATTGATTGGAAATTTTTATGACAATGATCATACGAAAATGGCAGAATTTCCAAACTATAGAAGCTCATCATATATCCCTCCATATGCTTATTATTTAATTGATGATATTAGAATCTGGCAGGATGGAGATGAAAAAGAATCTCAAGCAATTATTTTTGAAGAAAAAGAAATCGTTAAAAACGAACCCATTCAACTAGAAAATATAGAATTTGAATTTGATAGTTCAGTTTTAGCAAGTTCTTCCTATGAGACCTTAAATAAGCTTTTAGAATTTTTGAAAAATCATCCTTCGATTAATATAGCTATTCATGGACATACAGACCATCAAGGCTCAGATGCATATAATTTAAGCTTATCAAAAGACAGAGCTACCTCAGTGCTTAACTATTTAATATCAAGGGGAATTGAAAAAAACCGATTGACTTCGCAAGGGTTTGGTGAAAGAAATCCATTAGTAGAAAATGATTCTAAACTAGGGAAAAGTAAAAATAGACGGGTTGAATTTTTAATTTTAGAGTGATAAGCCCTTAATCATTAGTATCAATAGGAGAAGGTTCTTTGCGGGCAAGCGTTAATTGGTCAATAATATTAAAATCTTCCGGAATTAAAACTCTAACTCTAATAATTTCAAAACATTCTCCTTTTTTGGTTCTGATCGGTTTTCGTTCCATATCTACAGAATTGAGATGAATAACAGATCCAGAGGTATCAGCTTCTACATCATATCGACCTTTCTCTTTAAAAAAGTTGTAAATATCCCTTGATGCTGAGTACAATTCAATATTAGTTTCAATCAAAATAGAGTTACCAGCCCAAGTTACAATTTCGTATTCTCCAGCAAGATTAAGCTTAATGTTGTCAACTTCCTCAATTTCAAAACTTTGGTGTAATATCTTTTTCACCTGAGCCTGAATTACAGAAGAAGAACAAAATACTAGAAAAGCTATGATAAATGGTTTCATATAAATCTTAGAGTTGAAATGGCTTATGCTAAACAATAAACTTTATTCTAATAAAGGAGAAGGAGAAAGAATAATTCAAAAATACAGCCATTAAGGAGGAATCGCAATAAATCCAAAGGTAATTAAGTATATTTTAACAGCCTCCAACGAAAGAGGGTATAATCCAGTATTGAATTATACCCTCTTTATAAGGAAGGAAGATTTGAATTACTTAGAAGATGGCACATTATTGATCAGGCTTGCATTAGCAGCAGCTTCGGTGGCCATCTTCACGGTAACATTTTCAGGGGCAAATACAGTATATACTATATTTTCTTTTAAAATTTTCCCGCGAACTTTAACTTCTTTTTTCATAGCGGGAACAAATATTTGAAATTCTTCTTCTCCATCTTTAGAAACTAAATTATATCGTCCTACTTGGATTAGAGATTTAAGCATAGAAGAAGAACCATCTTCAAGGCTAATAGTCATCTGAATACGCATGATATCATTCTTCCACTCTTTTACTTCAACAGCTCCTTTCAAATCTAAGACAACCACATCATTGCCTTTTAGGTTAAATGATTTTACAAGTGTTTTTTCTACTACAGTCTGTGAATAACCCGCTGTTGACAACAACAGAAGTAATCCAATATTTAGGTATGCCACTATTTTTTTCATAATCACTTTATTTTTGTATCCTTTCATTAATATAGAATAAAAATTCGTTAAATGCAATTAATAAACAAATATTATTTTGATTAAATTATGCTTTTCCTAATTTTCACTAAGCGACCTAAAAGGTTTTCTAGTTGCTCTAAGGGCAGCATATTAGCCCCATCAGATAAAGCCTCGGAAGGATTTGGATGGGTCTCAATAAATAAACCATCTGTCCCTATAGCAATACCTGCTTTTGCAATCGTTTCAATCATTGCAGGCTTTCCTCCTGTCACCCCTGTGCTTTGATTAGGTTGTTGAAGTGAATGTGTACAGTCAAGTACGACTTTTGCTCCAAAAGACTGCATTACCGGAATCCCTCTAAAATCGACAACCAAGTCTTGATAACCAAAAGTAGTGCCTCTCTCAGTAAGCATTATATTTTGATTATTTGACTCAAGGACTTTATTCATTGCAAATTGCATTGCTTCTGCGCTCAAAAATTGTCCTTTCTTTATATTCACTATTTTTCCTGTTTTTGCAGCAGCAACTAAAAGGTTCGTTTGTCTACATAAGAAAGCGGGAATCTGAAGTATATTCACATATTCAGCAGCAATATCCGCTTCTTCCTCAGTGTGAATATCGGTGGTTACTGGGATATCAAACTTTGAACCGACTGCTTTTAAGATCTCAAGTGCTTTTCGATCTCCAATTCCTGTAAAGGAGTCGAGTCGAGAACGATTTGCTTTTCGATATGAGCCTTTAAATATATATGGAATTTTAAGGCGATCACAAATAGTGGATACTTGTTCAGCTATATCAAAAGCCATTTGTTCTCCTTCAATCGCACAAGGACCAGCTATGAGGAAAAAATTTCCACTATCTAGGTGTTTTATTTTGGGGACAGTTTCTATCATTGTAAAAATTAATCAAATAACCTGAATCAATAATTTTGATTTCTATCTAAAAAACACAAATGTATTAGAATATGTTCTATTATTCAAGCTAATTTTTAAAATATTATTTCGAAAACCACATTTCAAAACAAGCTCCACAATATTTAATTCTTAAATAACACACATCACTTACATATGTTTTGCAATTCCTTAGATATTGAAATTCTTAATCTAAAATTCTTAGTTTTACAAAAACAGAATTAATAAAGCATGAAAACTTCTTAATTCTAAGAGGTTTATCAATTCATCATTATTTATTTGTTTTCTATTAGATACTTTAATACCGAATTAGTTTAATCACCGTTTAAAAAAATACTAAGTAGAGTCAACATGAGTGAAAAAGAAGATATTTTAGCATATTATGATCGTTTAGCTCCTGAATATGATTCTGATCGATTTGAAAATAGTTATGGGCAGTACCTGGACAAACAAGAACGAGGTCTATTGAAAAGTTGGCTAAAAAATTATGCAAAAAGAGAAATCCTTGATTTAGGATGTGGAACAGGCAGACTATTGAATTTTGCAAAAAACGGCGTTGATTTCAGTAAAAATATGTTAGAACAAGCTAAAGAGAAATATCCAAATCATAATTTGATTCAAAGTGATATTTCTGCTTTGCCTTTTGAAGATGGTAATTTTAATGTTGTTTACTCTATGCATGTTTTTATGCATTTGGATATGAAGACGATTGAGAAGACATTAGCTGAAGTTCACAGGATTTTGAAAGATGGTGGTATTTTTATTTTTGATTTTCCAAATGAAAGAAGGCGTAAAGCGATTAAGTATAAAAAAAATGGCTGGCATGGCAATACGGCAATGGATTTGAAAACAATCGAAAGTTTAGGTGGAAATAAGTGGACTTTTCAAAAATCATCAGGTTTTTTATTATTTCCAATTCATCGGCTTCCCAACTGGATAAGGCCATTCTTTCGAATATGGGACGCACTCTTATGCCGCACCTTTCTAAAACACTTTGCCTCTTATTATTGCATCTGTATTAAAAAGAAGGTTCTTTGACAATTCCCGTGTTTGAGACAAAGCCAAAAACAAGGTCAAGGCTTCCTTTAGTCGCTTATGATCTTATTTACGGCTTGTCCACTGGATTTGTCAAAGAACGAAAAAGAAGTAAACCCAAATTAAATATGCTTCACCATAGTGAACTAAGCTCATGATCAAGAAAATTATCCCACATAATAGTCGTATTCGATTGAGAGCGCTTCAAAAAGATTTGAAAGACTTAATAAAGGGTCAAAGGAAGCTTTTTATTAAAAAGAACAGTCCTATAGCTAGTTTCCCTTCTCAAATACAAATCAGTCAGCCGATAAGACCTAATCAATACTCAAAGAATAAAATTCACAATCTGCATTTAGCTGTTTCATTTATTGAAAACAAATTGATAAGAGAACAACAAATACTCTCCTTCTGGAAATTGATTCCACAACCAATAAAAAAGAATGGTTTTAAGAGAGGACGAAACTTAATTGGAAATGAGCTTTCCCTTGATTTTGGAGGTGGTCTTTGTCAATTAAGCGGAATCATGTACCATTTGAGCCTATTAGCAGGACTGAATATCATTGAACGTTATCCGCATAGCAAAGATATTTATACAGAAAAAACTCGATATACGCCACTCGGTTCTGATGCGACTATAGTATATGGTTATAAGGATTTGAGGATTCAAAATTCACTTGCCCAGCCTATATGCTTCAATTTCGAAATATTCGAGGATAAAATTATTGCACATATTTGCGCGGAGAAGGTAATATTGCCTAATGAGATTGTTTTTGAATCCAATGATCTGGGGGATAAAGTTCAATCAAAAGTAAGTCGAGTAAGCAAAGCAGGAAATGTAAGTATAACAGAAGATGTTTACGTTAAACTAAATTCATAAGCTATCACACCTCAATTGTATATATATAATTAAGGGAAGTTTTATTCAGTTAAAACCCAAGCATGGTTATCAAAACGATCTCGCATAACATCTAATTTTTCTTCGATTTCATTTTCTTTTTGATAGGCGAATTGGATACCCACCCGTGTCAGTCTACCTTTTTTATCTTGATATACCGAATAACCAAGGTCGATAATTTCATTTATCCTTTGTTCCACACCAGCTTTTTTGCTGAATGCTCCAATGATAATTATACATTCGTTAAATGCAGGAGAAAGTGTAGCCGCCTCAGTATTAATATTTGACGCTTCTTCAGGTATTATATCAATTTCTGGCTCAGGTTCAGGAGCAAGTTCAGGTTTGGTAATTGTATTTTTAATTCCCTCAATAATCGAGAGTTGCTCTCCTGGTTTTTTATTAATTCGGATATCAGAAACAGGCATTGCTGCTGCTATATCACCATTTTCAGGTTGATTATTAAAATACAACATTGCGCCAATTGCAATAATTGCGACCAACAGAAAGGGTATAATGGCTGTAAGGCTATTTCTATAGTTAAATGATCGAGCAACAGCTGGTTGTGGTGTTCCATTATCAGGAGAAAAATTACCGGAAGACCTTGCTCTTAGTATAGGATAAAACTGCAACTCTGGCAAACCAAAAACAGAGGTATTATAATTGGTATTATATTGCAAAAACTGGATATTATTCTCATAATCTTTATACAATCTCCCTACTCCTGGAAAAACGATAATCTCCCTATTGTTCAATACTTCTATTGTCCTTTTTACAAAGTCATCAATAGACTTTTTCGCTTCTTCGACACTAACATCTAGGGTCTCTTGCAGACAATTGATTAAAATGCCATCATTAATGATCAAATTTTTATTGAAACTTAATTTCTTAGAAGGTGGGTGAATCATGCCTTGTACATGGTCAATAGCAGCAGGTTTATAGGAAGATACAAATCCGCCTAAATTAGGAATTATCAGAGAATCCCTTTCGTAAAGTATTTGTCCAATATGTTGTTTTACATCTATTACCATCTCTGCTGTTATTCAAAATGGAACTACAAGTTAGTTATTTTTATTAAAAAGTGAAAATCAAAATACAATATATTGACAATCAACAAATTATTAATTAAAAAAAAATGGCAGTTGTTTTATACATATATGGTACGTGAAAAACGTAAATTGGTTTTGTAGTTAAAGATCGTTTACGCATGATCGCAGGATTAGACTATTCTTCTTTGAATCTATATAGTAGGAAGTCCAATAATCAAGTATTTCAACCATTAGACTCCCTACTTTAAGCTAGAAGTTGCTACTAATATCAAGAAACAACTATTTTAAACGGTTTCATGATATAAATCTAGCAACAATTTGAGCTTACTCCACAACAACCTTTAATGGATTCTGTTAAGTTTTTTAATGCTATTGGTTTACAAACCGTTGGCCGGACAAACATTTTCAAAACAATCTTATCATTATCTACAAATACTTTTTTGATAGCGTAATTAGATGTAGGTGCATTTTTATTTCCATATTCGAATAAAATTTCTGTATCTAATTTTATTGGTTTGATCTGATCTACTTTTTGGATGATTTTTAAGGCTTTCCCAGATTCCATATATTTTTCTTGGCGCTCTAAAGGGCTAGACCAAAGCTGTACAATGGTCTGACGCTCTTCATGTTCATTTCCACCGCAATCAACGGATTCGAAATAAACATTTTTCACCTCGGTAATGTGGTAAGCTTTTGGAACAAATTGTTCTTTAGCATATTCAAAAACCAATTGCTTTTCTTGATTTTCTGATAAAAGATTTAAGAATTCTTTGGTATTCATATTTACAAATTTTTATGGTTTATCGCAATATTACGATGGATGTTTTTAAAAAAATATTCCTTCTAATAGGAATAACAAATAGCTTAGGGACAAATTACACCTCCCAGCTAATCAAATGCGGAAACTACCAAATGAAGTTGTGAAGTTATTTTAACAGCAACTAACTTTTGCAAAAAACTTCCCCAATATTATTTGAGTTTCTTCTATGACCTTAGGATTAATACAATAGCAAATACTTGTGCCTTCAATATTTCCTTGAATCAAATCAGCTTTTTTCAATTCCTTTAAATGCTGAGAAACTGTAGATTGCGATAAGGGTAGCTCTTCTACAATATCACCACAAACACATTTATTAGTCATCGCCAAATATTGCAAAATTGCTACCCTCGCAGGATGTGCAATTGCTTTTGCTAATTCTGCCAATCGGTTCTGCTCTACTGTGAATAATTCTTTTTTTGTAGTACCCATATTAATTTATATATCGCAATATTACGATAAAGTATTTGAAAATGCAAATCATAATATAATATTGCTCAAAATAAATTTGATTATCGAATCAAGGTAAGATCCCCTTCTTTATAGATTTCAATTTCTTGTTTACATGCACGTATATTTGCTTTAAGCCACCAAACATATACGCCAGGATTTAGTTTGGAATCCTTAAAACAACCATCCCAGGTAAAATTTATATCTTCAGTTTTAAAGATGAGGGCTCCCCATCGATTGAACAACTGAAATTCAACGCTTAGAATCTCAATATCATCCGCAGGAAAGAGTTGAAAAAAATCATTGTGTCCGTCATCATTTGGTGAAAACACATTAGGGATATAGATAAAGTTGGTTCTTGCTTCTTCCTCTGATTTAACAATGATACTCTGTTCTATAGTTTGACATGCATTGCTCACATCAAAACTATATATGCCTGGTTGTGAAACATAAATATAATTAGTATCTGCTCCATTTGCCCACTCCCAATCAAGTCCATCCTCAAACCCATTCGATACATCTATCGCGACTAATATACTATCATCATCACAGGAAATAATGGGCTCAGGCATCTCAATAATTATTTCAGGTATTTCCATAACTTCAATATTCTGTTCATAGATACAATCATTGGCATCCATTATCCAAATATTATACATATCGGGTTGGAGATTATTAAACACCGTATCAGAATCAAAATTCTGCCCATCTAGAGAAAAGCTAAAAGGAGGCAGACCTGCATTAATATTTTGAATGGTAATACTTCCATTATCAGGTTCATTCCAACAAACATGATCTGGATACAATACAAAATCTACTACTGGACTTGATAAAACACTCAGCATAATAAAAGTATCACAGCCATTCTGCCCATCTACATGAATCAAGGTATCTGTTCCTATTGGATAAGTATCATTATAAAAAAAGTAATCATCCCCTTCACACAGCTCTACAATAATAGTTGATTCAATAAAATCTACAATGTTGACAACCACCGTGATGATAGAATCACAACCATTACTATTTACAAAGTTGAAAGTTTCCTGAGTACCGGCAAGGATTTGGCTTCCATTATATTCATAAAAACTTCCTTCACAGGATTCTATATCCAATACCTCATCACTAGACTCCAGTAGGTCAACTATCAATGTAATAATTGAATCACAAGCATTGCTATCTACAAAGGTGAATACTTCTTGAGTGCCCGCAGGAATTTGATTTCCATTATATTCATAAAAGTCACCATCGCAAGCTTCTACTTCTAAAACTCCATTGCTTGAATTATATGAATCCACGATAAGAATAATTGTAGAGTCACAACCATCATTCCCGACAAGGTTAATCTCATTAATAGATCCGGTAGAATACCAATCCCCATTATACTCTACAGCACTAGCAGGACAAGCTATTAATGTAATACTATCCAATGGAAGTAGATCAAAATAAAAAATATTAGGCAGGCCAAACCTACAATTTCTTCCATCTCCATTTGGATTTAGAAAGATGCCATTAACAGTCAGGGAAGCATCATTTGAATCAGGGTCAAATATTACACTGATATAATCCCTATGCCTTACTGATACATAGATATTTTCATCAGGCCCCAGTTGAAGTGCCCTTATTACATTTTCAGAATTAACGGCTGAGGGAATATCAATATCAATATTTTCTAACTGTCCAGTACTAATTGTATATTTTGAAATAATATCTCGACCTCCAATGTATAAATAATCACCGCTGGGTGAAAATTCAATTCCATAGGTTAAATCATTATTAGGAAATATCTGTATTTCATTAGATACGATACCTGTAGTTTTATCAAAGTCATATAGGTCAATTGTTCCATTATTCCTATTGACGAGGGCTAAGTTTTGTCCATCAATTGGTGCCTTTATATATCCAACAGCATTTAGGTTGTCGAATCCACCAGAATGAATATTTCCGACTTCGCTAATTACGGGGCTTGTATTTATACCATCACAAGTAACTTCGTATGCATAAAAGCGGTTATTATTCCAACCATGTGCAATGATCCAATAAGCCGAAAAGTCTGACTTTAGAATCCCAACTACTTTTTCTGTAACTGGACTAGCCAATTGAATATTTAATTCATTAACCACAATATCCCCAAGTGGATTATTAGCACTCCCATTGCCAGGTATAGATAAGTCTATAGAAGTATAGGATAATCCATTATTTCCTGCAAGTTCATCTGTTGTAAAAATATAGTATAAATCAGGATTACTAAGGTTTGGTACTATGACCGCTGATTGAGTAGAGGAATTGTGGCCGTTTAGCGTTCCGTTCGCATTTGGCATTATTTGATGCGTTTGATCCCAAACAGAAATACCATTGGTATAAAATAATAAGTCACCATTAGAATTTGAGACTGTAGCCACTCCTTCTTGCGTATTTAATTGGCCATCTGTCAATGCTATTGGAGGATTGGTATTAAAGTCTAAACCCGCTCTATCTCCAAAATACCAAATATTTGATGAGTTTTGGATCTCTTGACTTAATAAGAAGGATATTGATATAATTAAGAATAAAAATGACAATACAATTTTGCTCATTGATTGTTGCATTAGTTTTAGAAGCTGTTTAAGAGCCTGTTTAAAAATTATTAGCTGGGCTACAAAAACGTCTTTTTCGCCTAAGCGAACAAAATTTAAACAGGCTCTAAAAAATAAACAACTAATAGTCTAATAACAAAGATTGCAAGCTAAAAACATAATTACTCCCCTACTGGTGCAAGCTTAACGACCAAACCATCTAATTCATCTGCAAGTTTTACCTGACAACCCAGTCGACTATTGTCTTCAACAAAAAAAGCTTGATCTAGCATATCTTCTTCGTCATCTGTAGCAGCAGACAATTCATGATCACTTAGTACATAACAATGACAAGTAGAACAAAGCGCCATTCCCCCACAAGTCCCTTCTACAGGAAGTTCATAAGCTTTACATAACTCCATGAGATTCATGTTCATATCTGTTGGTGCATCCAAATTATGTTGAACATCTTCTCTATCTATTACTGTAATTTTAATATCCATTATTGTATTTTGTAGTCAATATTCCACCGTTACAGCTTATGCTTTATCCGCTTTTTCATACTGCTATTCAAGTCCTTCTACTCCAGTGACTGTTGTGTATTTGAAGGATAATTTTTTATCTGGATTAATAATTTTAAATGCAGCTTGACACATCAAAGTTGCTTCGTGAAAACCACAAAGGATCAGTTTTAGCTTACCTGGATATGTGTTGATATCACCAATTGCAAAAACGCCAGGAATATTGGTACTATAATCTAATGTATCTACTTCAATTGCATTTTTAGTAATATTCAAGCCCCAGTCTCCTATTGGGCCAAGTTTTGGAGATAGTCCAAAAAGAGGAATGAAGTGATCTGTTTCTTTTTTGATATCGCCCTCTGTCTTGTGCTTGATGGTTACTTCATTTAATTTTCCATTTCCACCTAATCCGATCACTTGAGCTTCTGTAATTAAGTTGATTTTCCCTACATTATTGAGTTCCATTACTTTTTCAACAGAATCTAAAGCACCTCTAAATTGAGTCCGTCGATGAACCAAGGTAATTTCACTTGCAATATCCGATAAAAAAATAGTCCAATCGAGCGCAGAGTCTCCTCCTCCAGCTACAACGACTCTCTTATCTCTATAAAATTCTGGATCTTTGATAATATATTCTACTCCACTATCTTCAAATTCTGTAATATTCGAAATAGGAGGTTTCCGAGGTTCAAAACATCCTAATCCACCAGCAATAGCGATGACAGGTGCTTCGTGAATGGTTCCTTTACTCGTTGTCAATCTAAAATGGCCTTCTTCCGTTTTCTCGATTGTTTCTGCTCTTTCCCCTAGTGTAAAACCGGGATTAAAAGGCTTAATCTGCTCCATAAGGTTATCAACCAGCTCGCCTGCTAAAACAGAAGGGTAACCAGGGATATCATAAATTGGTTTTTTCGGATATATCTCTGTTAATTGTCCACCAGGTTGAGGAAGTGAATCTATGAGATGGCACTTTAATTTTAGCAAACCAGCTTCAAAAACAGTAAATAAACCAACAGGCCCAGCACCAATAATTAAAATATCTGTTTTGATCATTAAAATCTATTCAGTTTAGGATTCACAAGATGTATCATCCTTATTAACAATTTAAGAAAAAAAAGGTTTGGAGAGCTTGGACTATATATTTATCCAATCACTTACCTGAAAAATTAGCTGCCCTTCTTTCTGCAAATGCCGAAGCCCCCTCAATAAAATCTTCTGTATTCGCACAAGTAGCAAATTCATCTATTTCAACCGAATAACCATCAAGAGTTTCATTGAAATAAGCATTTGTACATTCCACAACTTTAGAGATTGCAATAGGCGCTTTTGTCGCTATTTTCTTTAATATTTCTTTAGCCTTATTTACGACTTCATCATGCGGCACAACATGATTAACCAAACCTAACTGCTTAGCTTCTTCTGCACCAATCATATCACCTGTCATCATTAATTCGATGGCTTTACCTTTTCCCACATGTTGAATCAAACGTTGAGTTCCACCATAACCGGGGATAATTCCAAGATTTACCTCCGGCTGTCCAAACCGCGCTTTTTCACTAGCAATACGCATATGACAAGCCATTGCTAATTCACATCCCCCTCCTAAAGCAAAGCCATTCACCGCTGCAATCACAGGCTTAGGAAAACGTTCTATCATAAAAAAGATATCCTGTCCGCGTTTAGCCATAGTTCTTGCCGCCAATTCGTCCATTTTTAAAAACTCTTTGATATCTGCACCTGCTACAAAACTCTTTTCTCCTGCTCCAGTGATAATAATTCCCTTAGCCTTTTTACGTCTGGGGGCAACGGTAGAAAAAAAGTGTTTTAGTTCTTCCATTGTTTGGTTATTCAGTGCATTAAGTGCTTTTTCACGATTGATGGTAACTATGATTATCCCGGCTTGGGTTTTGATATCTAGATTTTTAAAAGTCATAAGTAACTATTTTTATCTTCTGAATTTAATATTTGAGGCAATCATAACAAGTGCCTTATCTAAGCTTTCATTCTTGTCATTCTAATTCGTAACACTGTTTTGATCTTTTTATGAGTTTCTTCTTTTTCAATACTTTTTGAAGTTACATTTATTGTAAGACAAAAATACAAAAGCTAGCCTTCTTTTTAATATTTGATTCGTGCAATAACACCTTTATATATATAGTTGTTTTTTACAATATATCAATTCATCCTTTTTTGATTGCTAATACTAAGCCCACAGCACTTAACAGTCCAAATTTGTAAAGTCCAAATTGAATAATTTTAGTTAGTAATTCTATCATAACAAGTGGAAAAGCTATAATTCTAATTAAGATAGAAGAAATACCTTTATATTCTCGATCAACAAAAAAGAAAGATCGTGTAAACGAAAATTCGAATAAAGGATGCTGATAGTAAGAGATTTCATAATTATTTTTAGATATACCAATTTTTGACATTAGTGCATCAAAACTTAGTTTAGTAAAAGAATAAAGATGCCGTGGAGGATCACAATGCCAACACCTAGAAAAATACACTTTTAGAGCCTCCATTAATGAATTGTATTTCATTGCTTGTAGAAAATATCCTTCAATTGTAGTTCGTGGATAAAAGTAAGATGAAGAATTATTTGCGTTTGGAGTTTTAAAAACCAATAGTCCATTTGTGTTTAACTTTGCATAAAGTTTTTGGATTAAATCTTTTGGGTCTATTAGATGTTCAATAACATTATCAACAAATATATAATCGAATTTCAAATTAGTATTTTCGACATCTTTAATAAATCGCTCTTCTGGAAGCCCAAAAGTCTCTTTTACGAACTCAATAGAGTCTTGATCTATATCATGATAATAATGATCTAAGCCTAATTGTTGAGATGCGCTATAGGCCATTCCTGTTCCACCTCCATAATCAAGTATTTTTTTAGATGTAGTTGGCCCTTCTTCTAGGTTAAATAATTCTCGCAGCTCTTTTATTTTCTTATCCTTTAATTGTTCAATGTTTTTTTTATTAGGCTTGCTATGCAAAAATCCTTGATAAAACTGAGTAAGTTCTTCTTCCGTTGGGTCAGGGTGAGAAAATAACACTTCGCAGCTAGAGCATTTATAAATCTCATACTTCCTCCAGTTAACCATCTTCTTAACTTCGTTTGAGCTACATATTTTACATTTCATTAGGTACCAAAATTATTGTTACGAGTAATACCATTTCTTCATAACAGAGCGAATAATAGAAAGAATAAAAAGATTTAAACTCACAGGGAATAGCTTCATAAATATAGGAAATATCATTAATCGAAGAGAAAAAACTGTCTTGCGCTTTTCTTCAATATACTGCGTCCCCACTTCTTTACTTTCATGTTTTTGTTGCACCAAAGCTAGTTCAATCCAATCATTGATAATAAACTTATGATTCAATTTTGTAAGCTGCTTATCTTCTTTAACCATATCAAAAATAAGCTCTCTTACTTCTATCATACTGGTCAGCATAACAGTTCGATTTCTGGTCATACTAGAAGGGTGAAGTCGTATCAAGCTTCGAGTATTCTTTGCATCAACATATTTAAAGTTAAGATCATTAGAACAACACCGTAGCCAAAACTCCCAGTCTTCACAAGATCTCAAATGTGTCGTAAATTTCCCAATTTCTATTACTGATTTTCTTCTAACAATTGGCATATGAACCATAATGACACTTGATATAATCAAGTATCTCAATAAAGATTTTCCTTTACCCGATTTGGTCAAGGTCCACGGAAAATTGAGCATAGAAGAAGAATGACGTAATTTATCTTCCTGACCATCCATAAAATACATGACGGGGCTATATATAAAGTCTAATTCTGGATTTGCTTCAAAAGCTTTGTATTGTTCCTCCAATTTAGAAACTTCCAATAGGTCATCTGCATCTAAAAACTGGACAAACATTCCTTTAGCAACATCGATGCCTGTATTCCTTGCCCCAGGAAGTCCTTTATTATCTTGATAAATATAAGTAATTCGAGGGTCCTCTTTTACAAAATGAGCAACTACAGATTTAGAGTTATCAGTAGAGCCATCATCTACCACAATACACTCCCAGTCTTTGAAGGTTTGTTTTTGTAGACATTGCAAAGTCTGTGCTATGAAATGTCCATAGTTATAACAAGGAACGATTACACTAATCTTAGGTTTTTTCATAAATTCACTTTTCATCTCTCATTATTCAGAACGGGTTTAAATTTTATTCATCGGGCTTCAAAAGCTCACTTTAAGAACCTGATTTCGCCTTTTCGCCTTCGACAATAATTTTTAAACCCGTTCTAAGAGATGAGGTATCATATTAGCACATTAAATATAAATTAGTTTTTCCTTAAAAAACTCAGGAAAGCTATCTATTTTTTCTTGAAATTTTGGTTCTAGATCCACAACTTTTTTTGCTAGACAATATACTTTATTACCTCCTATACCTGCATAGATACCAACACTACTAGATACAATATAAAAATTAGCATCAGTAGAAATCGCTATATTTTCAAGGACAGCATTTGGTCCCATTTCTACAAATTCCAAATCTGGTAAAAATGATTTGAACAAACTCCTCAAAGGTAAAATAGAATCTTTATCCCTTTGCACAGGATGAAATTTAACATGAACGCTTGTTATTTTTTTATGAATCAACCAGCTACAAAAATAGCGCATCGCCTCAACCAAAGTCTCTTGCTTCATTTCTCCATATTCTACATATTGTCCTAACACTACGATATGCTTATAAACACTTTTCTCCTTAGACTTTATAAAAGGTAAGCCTAATACTTTTTTTCTTGGTAAATTAGGAAAACTGTTTTCGCTAATCCCATAAGCTCCTTTATATTTTCTATGATCCAAATCATAAAAATGCTTGACACTGGGTGCTTTTTTTTTAAAATTTAGATCATACCATCTATCTCTCAACCAAAAATATTTTTTATTAGATCGTAATTTATCTTCGGTCAAATAGGAACATAAACCTTCTTCCAGATAAGCATAACCTTGACACTTCGGATGATTCACCATTAGATAGAAAAAGTTAAACCCTGATTGAGGTACATAGAACATAAAGGAATTACCTCCCGTTATTCTTTCTATCCATAAATTCAGTTCCTCCAATCGTGTCCAGTTTTTCCAGAATAAGATTTGCACACCAAAAGAGTCTATAGGGTAATGTGTATAAGGTAATTTTATCGCATTTTTGAAATCACTTTTATAATTTCTTGAAAGCAAGAAAAAACAATCTTCTGGCATTATGCGCTCTTCCTTAATCATTTGTTTGGCAACAAGATTGACGATGTGGCTATGAACATAAAATAGATGTTTCATTTATAGTTGTTTTTATAAATATCACCCTTTGAGTAAACCAAAAACCTTATCCTTAAATAGTCCCAGAAAGAGGCTTCCAAAAATTAATATTTTGAACAAAAAGGTCAAAGCGTAAGCTAATTCTGCCTGATTTAATAAATAATTGATTATTAAAATCATTCCCACTACAGTTATTTTTAATAAGATATCCCCTAATGGTGGTGGAGGCATTTTCATAACTTTCACAATGACCAACCACCCCATTAAAAACATAAGTGCATAAGAAATTAAAGTTGTATATGCTGCTGCCTCATAACCAAACTTTGGTATATATATGCTATTTAATACAATATTAAAAACACCTGCTAAAATTGTAATCAATGAAATATAAATAGTCTTTTTTGAAAATAGCAGTAACCTTCCATAAAAGTTATACGCACTAAAAAAAACATAACTCATTACTATAATAGGTACTAAATCCAAAGAAGTTGTAAATATCTTTTTACTTGCTAATAAAAATCCCAAATCATAAGCGAATAAAATCAAAAAGGCAGCACCTAATACTTCAACTTTCATAATACTCTTTACCTGTCCAGTAATTGCCGTATAGTTTTTTGAATTCATCCATTTGAAAAAATCAGGTTTTCCTGCATTCTGTAAAGCTTGATCTAAACCTACAAATAGAAATCCAATTTTATAAGCAAAGCTGTATAATCCAGCGTCCGAATTACTAGAGAAGTTGATCATAAATAAATCAAAATAATTTAATATAAAAGCACTAATTGAAAAAGGAATAAGTGGCAAGGTAAAGTTAAAAATATAACTCAAATGCGCTTTTTTAAAGCGCCACTTAATAAATGGATAAATCTTATACAGGAGATAAATAGCTACAACAACCATAAAAATAATATCTCCAACAATTCGTCCGAAATAATTTGGCACTAAGCAATACAAAAATATAATAGCTCCTAAAAAACGCAAATAAGAAAAAAGGATTTGACCTTTAGCAACTAAAAAAGGTTCTTTTTTAGCGATAAATAACTGATTAAACACCGATAAAATAATTAAGCAAATTGTCGCAGGAAAAATCCAGTAAAATAACTCATAGGGTATATTCCAATAAAAGCATATTGAATCTCTATAAATAAACAATAGACTACTAGTAAGAATAAAGACAGAAAAGGAAGTTATAAAAGATGTTCCCAAGAAATCTCTCCAGTCTTCTTTCTCTTCAAAGTAATAACGGCTTACAGCCTGATGTGTGTTGAAAGTCAATAAGACCATTAACAATTTGACTGTATTATTAAATACTTCCACAATACCAAAATCCGCATCGTCTAAAAAACTTGTGTAAACAGGTAAAGAAATAAGTCCTAATATATTTATTAGAACTATCGCACTAAAGTAAGTAGAGCTATGCTTGAATGTGTCAAAAAAATCATATCCTTCCAGTTGAATTTTTATTCTCCTAATGAATTCTTTCATTCGAATTGTTCATTATGTTTAAGAATGAACTCTGCAAATTCTCGAACAACTCCATCTCCTCCACTCTTTTCTAATTGTATGATTTCAGGTATTTCTTTCACCTTTGATAATGCGTTGGTAGGACAGGCAGGCATTCCTACATTACTCAACAAGTCCAAGCAATTAATATCATCCCCAACATAAGCAACTTCCTCTAAGTTAATACCCTCCATTTCGCAAATTTCTTTTGCTACTTCTAATTTTCCCTTTCCATGATGCCCTTGATACAGGTAATCAACTTTTAATTTTTGGGCGCGGCGTTTCACCATTTCCGTATCTTCAGAAGTAATAATACCCGTTTTAATATTTGCATTTCTTAATCGTTCAATTCCTTTACCATCGTGCGTATTGAATTTTTTTAACTCGTCCCCTTTTTCAGAATAATACATACCCGCATCTGTCAAGACACCATCTACATCGGTCAGAAAAAGCTTAATCATTGACAAGCTTTTCTTTCTAGATAGTATATGTTTACGCATCAGCATTTCTGCAACAATCCAATCATCCGGTTCATCTAATTCAACAGCTGTAAATTCAGGCATTTCGTGAATTAGTATTTTTCCAGATAAGCGATTTTTTTCCGAAATAATATTTTCAATCTTATTGATATAGAAAGCACCGTTTTCCATTAGGACACCATCAAAATCTTGTCGCCTAGGTCTATTCTTAAAATCATAATTAATTGGTCCTTCTGTTTCTGTCCAGTAAAATCGCTTTTGTCTAACACAAGATAACAAAGAATCACATGCTCCCATTTTTTGAATAGCTGCTGTAAAATCTTTTTCTTGAGTGAGTGGAGAGGTTGCCTGAACCAAAATCAGATAATCATCCGGCTGCCATTCTTTATGCTCTATAAACTCCAACATCACTGATTCTGTCGATGAAGTATCCTTGGCATTATCTTCTTTTCGTCGATAAACTTTCGTTTTCTTTAAGTCCAAGTCTAGGACTGCATTTTCGATATCTGCACAATCCGTCGCTACATAGACTTCTTCTATTGCTTGCGTATTTTCCAAAGCCAATAAATTCCAATAAATTAGTGGCTTTCCACAAAAAGGTTTGATATTTTTTAATCGAATTGATTTACTGCCACAACGAGCTGGTACAAATGCAAAAAACCTCATAGATAAGTTCGTAAGTCGATTTTTTAAAATAATTTTTAAACAGGCTCTTAGTCTTTTCTATATTTTAATTTATCTCGTTGTATTTGTTCAATCTCTAAAATATCCGATTCTTTATAATTCAATGCCTTATGAGTAGCCACTAAATCCCTACATAATTTTCCAAATCCAGCAGGTTCTAAAGAAGCTGCATGATCTGTCCCTTTCCAGGTTCTGTCTTTGGTGAAATGACGTTCTATCCATTGAGCACCCAATGTATAGGCTGCAATATCAATGGAAATCCCCAGATGATGCCCAGAGAATCCAACCGACTTTACTCTATGCATAAATAATTCTTTTATGCGATGAATTTCAAGTAAACAGACATCTTCAAAAGGAACAGGGTATCCAGAAGTACACGAATATAATACTAGACGATCTTTTGCGGCATCTGTTTCTTCAAATAACTCAACGATAGCCTCCATCTCTTTTTTAGTCGTCATTCCAAATGAGATATGAATTTCACCCTGATAATTATCTCGAAGCAGCCGTAACATATCGAAATGATTATTACAAGCTGAAGGAATTTTAATGAAATCTGGATTTAGTCCCATAACTTCATTAGCAGAAGTCATATCCCATACAGAAGTTGCATAACCGATACCTATAGACTCACAAAAAGCTTTTAAGACTTCATGTTCTTTAATATCTAATTCCAAAAATTCTCTATGTTCACCATAAGTAGCTCCATAAGAATTATACGGCACTGGATGTGGTGCATTATATTGTTCTTCTGTTAATAATTCCTTAGAATTACGTTTTTGAAATTTAGCATAATCGGCACCACTATCCTTAGCTAGCTTAATTAACTCTTTAGCTATTTCGAAATCTCCCATATAATTACAGCCAATCTCTGCGATTACTTTAGGTTTTTGAAAACTTTTTTTATTCATAAATTTTTTATCTATTAAAACAACTTTTTAGAGACTTGTTGTACTCCATTCGAAGATGACAAATTTTCGAAAAATCACTCCATCATCTTTCAAATCTCCTTTTTCTAATACTCGAAAACCTTCTTTTTCTATTGTTATTACTTTTTCATCGAAATCCTTATCCACTGTTTCTAAATTTTGACTTTCAAAAACAATTTTACCCCGAGGCTTAAGGAGTAATTTAAGTTTATTAAAATATTCTTTTATATCCATTCCTATCCAATGGTGAACAGCGAAAGAATAGATCATATTATATTTTTCAATGGGCACATAATTATTAAAGTCCGAACAGTAAAAAGTACAATGGAATCGTTTTAAATAAGTTCTTGTAACAGAACCTATTTCACAAAGCGTAGGATTAATTTCAATGCCATCTACCTTCGAAACAAAAGATGCTGTATAATTAGCAAAAAAACCACAGTTACATCCAATATCAAGGACTATATCTGTTGGTTTTAAGTATTTTTTTAGTTGATAAATTTCAAACCTTTTTTCTGTTGGCCGCTGCCCTGACACTCCAATCTCATCGTAGGCTTGATAAAAATTACCTCGTCCAAAATTTTGACTTTGTCTATGGAAAATCTGTTCAAGAATCTTTTGAATTTCTACCTTATTAATGATTTTATCAAATCTCTGTTGAATATAATCTTGTTCTTCTGATGTAAATCGATCCTGAAACCAATCCCAACTGTAATTTACAGTTGTTTGCTCTGCTCGTTTAACATGAATTTCTTTTTCTCTAAAATACAATGCACAAGCTAGTCTATGAGAACCATCCATCAATTGATTATCATCATTACTATAAATCGGAAACTTACTATTGTATCCCTTAGCTTTCATACTTACAATAAGGTCTTCAAAACGCCTCCTATAAGTATCTTGACTTACCTTATTAGGATTATTCGCATTACGGAGTTTTTGCATTTTACTATATAAACTCCATCCATAATTATTCTCCCCAAAATGTTCTTCTATTGCTAATAACCTAACAACTGTATCAAAACGATTGAATTTACCATCTTGAATTTGTTGAAGAAAAAACGACAAAGGATGCTGCTGACTATACAATTTAGGGCTCAACAGACTATTCTGTATAACCCGTTTGTAAATTTTCGTGTTTTTAACAAATTCAACTACTGATTTCATATTGTACTTAGGTAAGGGCTATTTTTACGATTCTAATTTCAATTTTAATACGTGTAATAGTCGGGCTTGTTCCATGCTCCTATCACAAATATTTTTTGAAAAAATCTATTTTCTAGGCTTTTTTGTCTGTGAAGATTTAGTATTCTTCTTCGTATATGAACCTTTCGTTTTGGTTAAAGGCTTTTTAGATTTCTTATCTCCAATATCAGCATCCAATAAGCGATTAGCATCTGATAAGCCTTCTTTTCTGAAATATTGGAATCCACTAAAAATTAAAAGCCCAAGTAAAATAAGCGTCGCAATAATAGAAATGACACCCCCAATTGCAAAAGACTTTGGTTCAAACTTCATCTCTAGTTTTCGATTTTGTCCAGCAGGTAAGCGCAATGCTCTAAGCAAATAATTAGCTTTTATAAATGGATCAAATAATTCCCCATCTAAGTAAACATTCCAGCCTTTAGAAGGTTTATAGAATACTTCAGAGAATAATGCTAATTGATCGGTGGCTGCACTATACTCATAAACCATATGGTCAGGATGATAGCTGGTCAATCTAATATTTGCAGAAGGATCAGCTTGTAAAGCCAATCCTTTTAAAGGCTCAGCATATTTCTTTTGTATCAATGCGGTAGTAGCAGGCTCAAGACTTGCCAAGCCGTCTAACTCAGCATCAGCATTGTCAACTACTTTATAATCATTTACAAACCAAGCATTCCCTAAGGCTTCATTGACCCGATTATATTGCATCTGTTCTCCTTGCCCGAAAATGATGTATTTAGTATTCAACATTCCCAGTAGCTTCATGCTTTCTGTAGGATTCAAGAGGTAACGATCTGCAAATTCTTGATAGTACATGAGTTTCGCAGCATGATATCCTCCAATACTTTTATGAAAGTTGGAATTGACTGCACTTTTAAGAATAATACCTCGAGAATAATCTGCAACTCTATAATGCGGATCAGGATCTTTTTGAATTTCAAGATCAATTGGAGTCGCTTGTACACTAGTTTGTCGTTCTTTTACCGTTTCAAACTTTTCAGCAAAAAGAACTCGCTTATTGACCATCCATACTTCTCCTATACTGACCAAACCAACAATAATAATCAAGTATAATGCTTTAAGGTTTCCTTTAAGATAAGTGAAGATCAAACCTGCAGCAATCAAAATTAGAACTAAAGAGCGAAAAACATCTTTCATCAAAATATTCGAACGATCTTCTTTGAGAATCTTCACCAGTTCGCCAATCTGTCCATCTCGACTTCCATTCATATCCATACCACTCCCAATAAGCAAAGCCAACAAACAAAGTCCTCCAGCAATACCAACAGAATAATACAATGCTTTTTTCTTTTTTTCTATAGAAATATCTTGATCAAATAATTTTGAAAATCCAAGTATTGCTAAAATAATCATCGCCAAGTGGGATAAGCCCAGCGCCATAGATACCGCTCGAAACTTATTGAAAAAAGGAACATAATCTACCAGGAAATGATTTAGAAAAAAGTTTCCACCCCAAGCTAACATTAAGGCAAATATAGCCGATATTAGTAGCCAGATTTTCATTTCTCCTTGAACCAGAAAAGCACCAAGTATAAATAAAAAAAACAGAATGACTCCAAAGTAGATTGCTGTTCCCACAAAGGGTTGATTTCCCCAATAGAAAAATGAAGAAACATAGTGTTCTGCAGCTTTCTTAGCTTGCTGTCTTGAACTACCACCTTGTAGCATTTGGGACTCTACATTCTTATATA
>CBDICS010000091.1:0-50062 GCA_965277415.1 Saprospiraceae bacterium | reverse complement strand
TCCTTGCAGCAGCACCGATTAAGTTGGCATGATTCGTCCCATAACGATCTGTGATAATTCCTTCATCTCTGTTAAATTGCCAGTAGGCAAGTAAGTCTGTTTCATTTTCAGGGACACGAGTGAGGTGCATTAATTCACGAATCTCCTCTTGGCTGAAGGATCTATTATAAATCAAGACTTCATCCATCTCTCCAGCAAAGCGGCGTGCGCCCCAGTTCGGGTCTGCACCAAAATGCATAACACCATCAAATGTAACAGCAGGATTATCTGTCGTATTGGTAGACCCTACGCCATTTAGATATAGCGTAGTCTCAGTTGGAGAAACCACCATAGCGACATGTGCCCATTCATTATCTGGTACAATAAGACCACTATTCCAAAACCATTGGCTATTATTCCAATGAAAACCCAATTGATTATTGTTCTGGAAATTAAAACCGTGAGCAGTACTGTTTCTCATAAAGATAATTCCAGAGTATGCATTTTGATTACCGTTTCTTTTGATCCAAGTACTAAAAGTTATGGTATTGGTGGTAACATTTAAAGCTTTACTAGTCGATACATAATCTGTATTTTGACCACTTAGAGCGAGGGCATTACCGGGCGTTTGTTCTGCATTACAATCATCTTCAATAGTGATCTCTACAGATTTAGAATCGCTTTGACCATCTTGATTGATTGTAAGTGTGGCCATAAAATTTCCGGTATTCGGAAAGACTGCTTTTACCTCGCGTTGATCAAGGCTTGAAGTCCAGCTTGCTCCAGGAATGCTCCAGGAATAAGTGGCCGTTCCTTTTGCTACGGAGTAACTATCAAACTCAACGGTGTCTCTCAAACAAATTTGAGTTTGTCCACTTACAAACGGTTGAGCTATTGGCGCCCAAGATTCTTCATAAAAGTCAATTTCCCAGGCACCTCGATTGCCACCCCAGCGCAATTTACCATCTCTATAAAAAGGCAATAGTTTTATAGCATTAGCACTTTCAGGAAAACCATCAGAGAAATCTACCCAATCACTCATGCTATTATCTCTATACATGATCACAGCAGGCAATGTACCCGTTGGACCTCTTCTTGATGCGATATAAATGCCACCATTTGTACCAGCTTGATGAGCGATTGCAGTCCATTTACGTCCAGCAAGAGTAGGGGTAGTCCAATCTATCCAAGAAGATCCACCATTAATAGATTGATAAACTCGCCCAGCTGAACTACTTGATGATGGTCGGTGGTTTAATACCCAAACTACGTTTTCATTCATAGAACTTGCTGCAACTCGAAGATTTTGACTATGCCAATTATTTAGACCAGGTGGCAGATTCATTTCCGTAAAACTTGCACCACGATCTATTGAGCGATAAAAACCATCATCAGCGGTCAAGTAGATATAATCTGGATTTGCTCTTGAAATATCAAAATGATAAGGCTTTCCACCAAACGTATGAGTTGCTTCCCAACTTGCACCACCATCATTTGACTTCCAAAATGAGTTCCCTTCACCTAAATAAATAGTCATATAGTCTTCAAGGTCAATCATTACTCGACTGAATGCGTCACCATAGTAATAAACTTGTGGATGTTTTGTAAAAAGAAATGAATGTCCTGGTGCTTCACCTATGTCATCAGGAATAATCATTTCTGGGATATCATTAAAAGCAGCATACCCTTCTCGACCATGCATTGCCCAACCGGTAACACTCTCGGCACCACCCAATCTAAGGGCATTTTTATCTGGATAGTTTTCATGTATGGCAGTATTGCCATTGTGATAACGCCCACCAATGATATAATCCTCATTCCAACCTTGTGAAAAGCCCCAAAAATCCGTTCCATCCAAACCATTAATTCGAGATTCCCAATTACTGACATCATTATAGAAGTCTGAAGAAAAGTTGACACCCCCATCCGTAGAAATCCAAGTGTTCTCTGTTGTACCATCCATAATCGTAATCATTTCCTGTATATCTGGATGAACACTAAAGGAACCAGAATAACCTCCTAAGGCATACCAATTGACACCCCCATCAGTTGAACGATAAGAAGTATTGGTTGCTGAAATGATATGATCCGGATTATTATGTGAGACCACAATATCAAGGTCATAATAGCCTTGACCATTGGTTAAGGGGAAATTACTAGTAAGACCGGTGGCAACTGTATTCCAGTTGGCTGCATTATCCGTACTTTTCAAAACGAGGGGCTTTTGATTTTCACTATTAACATCTTGACTAAGTAGCAAGACATAAATATAATCAGGATCAGCAGATGTTACACTTAGACGCCCACCACTATGCTCATATATCGTTCCCCAACCAGACATACTTAAACTAAAAGTATTGCCACTATCCGTTGATTTATAAAATTCGTAGGAATCTGGCGTACCAGCAACTCGTGCTAAAACATAAATGGTCGTTCCATCATTTGGACGAAATTGTACATCATCAATTTGTCTATTAATCATTTCTACCCAATTAGCACCGCTATCTGTGCTTTTATATAAACCATTGCTAGTTCCAGCAAAGATAGTACTTGGAGAGTCGGGACTAATGGCTAGAGTATTGCAGCTTAGACCACTTTCAGTCAATTGAATAGACCAACTTATTCCGCCATTTGTTGTTTTAAAAATATCTGTACTGGTGGCTGCATAAACGATATTAGGATTAGTAGGATGAATTGCAATTGAAAGAATAGCTCTTCCCCAATTGTATTCATCAAATGGATACCAGTTAAGACCTTTGTCTATAGATTTATAGAGTGCGCCAGTTTCACTACCACAATACAATATGGAAGGGTTAGAAGGTGCAACAGCTATACTATATACATTTAATTGCCATGGCGCGACGGGTTGACTAGGATTATTATCAACCCTCCAAATTGTTTGTTTTGGACCTAGAAATTCCCAAGAACTACTTGGCCCACTACTTCTAGTTTGATTGGACACCATGTTATTAATCGCTTCAGACTCCGCTCGGTACTGGAGGAGTTCATCTGTACTAAAGACTCGAACCACTCCTTCATCATTGACATAGTTTTGTGCTTCTCGATACCATTGATTAAAAAACTTTGCATATGGGTCGCGTTCTAAGTCTTCAAATTGCTTATCCCAACCTACTACTTCATAATGAGCTCTAAAAGCTTGGTCTAACTCCTGCATATTGACTTCATCTGAATATAACAATCGCGCATATTCAGGCATACCATCTGTAGGGTTTGGAGTAATTGCCTGATCAATGAAATGCCATTTCGGCATAGGGAGGTCAGACTGAGCAGTAAGTGTACCATTTGTTAAGTAGAGGATTAAGATAGGCAGAAGGAATCGGATGTTTTTCATGATGTTGAATTTTGCGATTTGCTTTAGTACAGTTACCTAGATATAGATTATAAAACAAATAGGTAAGTGAGTTTAAGCAAATCAATAACTAGATTTAAAAGAACTCTACAAAATAATAATTAAAAAGGAAACCTCAAGATCAAAAACATGAATTCTTCTATTTAGCCATAGATTATTGGTCTTTTTTTGGATTTGTATACCTTTTGTATCCCTGTATGTTTTATGAATAGAGTATAAAAACGATAGTGGAGACAAATTGCACGCTGACCTTAGGCTTTGTAACTCATTTGTAACTACACCTTATATATTTGCACTATTATTAAAAAAATGACCTTTACAAAAGCTTAGACAACTTCAATAAAATGGCAACTAAAAAAGTAAGTAATAAAAGATCAAATAATATGAAATTTACTGCAAAGAATCTTCATGATACAGCATTACATCTTTCTGAGAATTTGGTAGATGAATCATTAGCAACAGGTGCTAAATGGCAAAAGATAATGACTAAAGCATTGAAAGAAGGCACTGTTTTAATTGAAAAGCAACAAGATTTAACATTTACGACATTAGAAGAATTAAAAAATCAGGTTATTTCAGGAAATAAGCGATTTAGAAAATTACTTGGATTTGACCTTCCTAATGCTAAAACAAATAGTAAGGTGAAAAAGACAGAAAAAACTGTAGCAAAGAAAAGTTCAAGGTCTACCACTTCGACTGCTAGAAAAACTACGAGAAAACCTAACCTTAAAAAATAGTTTCAGCATCAAATTCAATTTTAAAATACTTATAAATCTAAATAAAATGGCGACTAAAAAAATAGCAAAAAAAACAAGTCAAAAAGTAAATAATAAACTCGGTTTTTCGGATAGTTTCAAAGCTATAAAAGGATCAGCAAAGGTCGTAAATAAAGAGATAAAAGAAGCTTCAGAAGAAATTATTGAAGACCTTAGAGAAAATGGAGGTCAACTAAAAGAAGTGGCAGTAGCAAAGGTTAAAAAAATGTATAATGAAGCTTATGATAAAGTAACAGAGGTGGTAACCTTGGATAATATTACTAAGAAAACTAAATCTGTAAATGCCTATACTTTGAAAACTGCGGATGAAATCGTTGATGGTGCTATCGTAAATGGCGAGAAATGGCAGGGAGTAGCAAGCAAAGCAGTAAAAGGCGGGCTGAAATTAGCAGCGAAGCAGCAAGATATCGTTTTTGATACACTAGAAGTGGTAAAAGGTCAATTAGCAGAAAGTGCAAATCGATTCAAAAAATTGCTTTCAAATAATTAAGAATCTGTTGAGGATTTGATAATTATCCTTTTCCATTACGAAGTTGTTCAAAATAGCAGCTATTTTTGAACAACTTCTACAAAGAGATCATATGAATACTGATAAAATTCAAAAAGTGATAAAGAACACAAAACAAGCGAACGAGATATTAGGTAGAGCTGGAAAATCAATGTTCATATCTTCTTTTAGTACAGCAAAAAAAATTGCAAACTTGTATAAAGAGGCAGGATTCAAAGCTTTTGATTTAAGCAAAGAGGTGGTTCAGAAAACAGTAGAGTTAACAATCAATAATCAAAAAAATATTCTGAAGACTTCAGGAAATGCAATTAAAGAAGCGGTCGAGAGCGTTCGTGTAGGCGATGAACAGGAACTTAAAACGATGACCAAGGCAACAGCCAAAAGAGCTGGGAAAACAAAAAACTAGATTTTATATATTCCTTAAGGGTATGTTGAGCATTTAGCATGCTTTTAAAGAAATTGTATTTCAATTATTAGTTCGAAGTTTGAGGAGTGATCCACAGTAAACTTCGAACTTTTTTTATTTTTGTAACTCATGACAAAATCTACAGCGCATAAACAAATTATAAAACGACCTTCATTTTTAAAATATATTGGAGAACATTTCAGAGTATGGAATGAATTAAGGAAATCGTTTTACTTCAGACGGTCTTACAAACCCGTAACTAAAGGAGATGGACATCCAGTTCTCATTTTACCTGGTTTCTTAGGTAGTGATCTTTCTACTGGCCGAGTTCGTAGATTTTTAAAAAAATTGGGCTATACACCATATGGGTGGGATTTAGAAAGAAATTTAGGAGATATCAGTAAACTTAATATTCTTTTAGAAAGAATAGAAACACTATACGAAAAGCATGGAGAGAAAGTAAGTTTACTTGGATGGAGTTTAGGTGGAGTATATGCTCGACAATTAGCTAAGGCTAAGCCGGACTTGATTCGTCAGATTATCACTATGGGATCTCCATTTGCTGGAATCAATGAACCAAATAATGCGAAATGGCTTTTTGATTTAATCAATAGAGGAAAAGAAATAGCTAAAGAGGATAAGGAAAAATGGATGGTAGATATTTCTGCTCCGGCCCCAGTTCCAACTACAGCGATCTATTCTAAAAATGATGGTATTGTCCCTTGGCAGGCTTGTATGGAACCGATAGTAGATGCGATCCATCAAAATATTAGAATTGAAGGTTGCCATTTTGGTTTAGGACATAATCCTGAAGTCTGGCTAATCTTAGAAGATCGACTTCAATATTCTATAGAAAATTGGCAAGTTTATAAGCCTGATTAAATTTTGTTCGCTTAGGCGAAAAGCCAAAGAACGATAATTTTCAAACAGGTTCTATGTAGATTGAGGCCAGAGCTTTGACTTTCCTGATGATCCTGTAACATATTTTTTTTTGATTCGTCCTTATATTGAATTACACTCTGGTGAAAATTTAGACAATAAATTCTTGAAGTATCGTTAAATTAGTAAGAGCCTGTTTAAAATTCGTTTTTGAAACCGAAAATGTACAGTATAAGGTCAAAGTATGAAATTTAAACATGCTCTAAACACAAAGCTAATGTTTTGCCATTTACTTCATTAATTTATAATTATTATTGTCTAGGTAAATGATGGAATTATCAGAATAGCTTATCGATAATTCTATCACTTAACAACTTCAACTAATATTGTAATCAGCAAAAATAATATCCGAAAGCAAATGAAGAATAAACTCACAATTTTGCTCGCATGCCTCCTGTTTTGCGGCCTAGCATATGCTCAAGATCAAATTAAAATTTACGGACTTATCTTGGATAAGGAAACAAAAGAACCGATCCCTTATGCACATATTGGTTTGCCGAAACAAGGTATGGGTACGACTTCAGGGCGGAATGGTTACTTTGAGTTAAAAGTCCCTACAAAATATAAAAAAGAGATTATGATTGTTTCTTTTATGGGATACAAAACCTATAAAAAGACAGTTGAAAATATTAAAACGCCTTTGGATATCTATTTAGATAAGGCATCTTTAGAATTAGGAGAGATTATCGTGGCTGATGAAGCAGCTATTGAAAACATCATCCGAAAAGCAGTCAAAAGAATACCTAAAAACTATCCAAGCCACTCGACTACAATGCTCGGTTTTTATAGAGAAGCAAAAACAGATGAACTGCTAGAGCATCTATACCTGGCAGAAGGGGTGTTAAATATTTATAAACACAGTTATAAAAAATCAAAAGAAGGATATGTTAGCCTGATACAGGGGCGACGAATTAATTTGAAAAACCCGCTAGATACGGTTGTTCGAGGAGGATTGACTTCTGGACATATGGCGGCACATCGATTTGACTTTGTTCAAAACCGGGAAGACTTTATTAATGAAAAGTATTTTCCAGTTTATAAATATTGGATTGAAAGTATCACCTCTTATGATGATCGACCAGTTTATATTATAGGTTTTGGAAAAGATCCTGAAGGGGGAACAATTGAAACGACTGATTCAGGATCAGGAATTAATAGAGGCGGATTATTAGGCCTACTTTTAAAAAAGAAACGAATTGTAAAAGAAGGGGCTCGAATGGAAGGCCGTATTTTTATTGATAAAGAATCGTATGCTTTTATTCGTGCAGAATTTGAAATTTTACCTGAAGGCTTGAAAAAGACAAATGATTACCCGCTTTATGCAGGAAGTTGGAAGAAGAACACCTATGTCGTAAATTACCGCCAATTAGACAATAAATGGTTCTTTAGTGATGCCACCAGAGAAGGTATTTTAAATAGCGGTAACCACTATAGCAATGAGGTGAAAATTACGGATATCAATCCTGAGAAATCAGATCCACTACCTTATCTTGATCGAATTGGAAGGGGTGCTGCGTTTTCAAGGATGACTGGAAAATATGATCCTGATTTTTGGATGGAATATAATACAACGCCTTTAAATGAAGATTTAGCAAAATCTGTTCAACAACTTGAAAACGCTGTCCGTGCACAAGAAGCATTTGATGCGGAAAATATGCTGAAACTTCAACGCCAGAGAGACTCATTATATGTAGCAGAGCTTGAAAAAAGGGAAATGGCAAAACGACTTGAAAGTGGTGAAAGTGTTGAAGATTTTGAATTGGATCCTGGTGAAGTTCAAGAGTTATTACAAGCTCGAAATGCCTTGAAAAAGAAAAAACGTGGATATGATAGAGCAAAATTCCATATTGGTTTAGGTACACATTTGATCCAGTCAGGAGTCGATCAATTGGGGATCACTTTACTTACAAATGATGAATCTCCAGAGACAATAATTAGCATAGAGGATGATCTGAGAAATCGCGAGTTTGAGGTCAATGGTTATTGGGATTTAGATATTTTCTATCATAAAAACTTTTTTGTTCGGATAGGATCTAGCTTTGATTTCTATAATAGTATTTATAAGGAAAAATCATTAGGATTTGGAGCAGAACTCAATCTATCAAAACAAAGACCATTCTACCTGAAGGCTATCGCTCAATATAGTAATTTGAAATATGCTCGAAAATTAGGAGATGTTGACAATGATTTCGGAAAGTTTAATTTTGATGGTAAAAAATTCAATTCCAAATCGGTCAACGTTTATTATGGTAATCGTACGCATAATTTAAAACTCTCTGCGGAAATGTCAATAGAAATAAACCCGAATAAAGAATATTATGTTCGAGGAACCTATTTTCTACCGTTTTCTAAAAGACAAGAAATTTGGCTCAAAGAGCGGAGACAGTTTTTTAATAAAAAGAGAAGAGAGTCTATTGATGAATCTTACATTAATATCATCCAAAATGATAGCCCTTATGCCGGAAACATCATCGACGAACCTACATTTTCTTTTACGATAGGCATGCTTTTTAAATAAAGTGATGATAAACTACTAGAATTTACTTAGAATACTGGACGTAAGACCCCACAAGCGAAGCGATCACTCCTCACAAATTCCGAAGGAATGATCACAAGGCCGAAGGCCAATCACAAGCTCCATAGGAGCGATCACTCCCTCAGAAGCGAAGCGACCACCTCTCACAAGTTCCGTAGGAACGAGCACTAAATTATTTACCATTATATCGTATCTTTGCAGGATGACATTTTATGATTTAAATCTTAGCAAGTCAATCCTCAAGGCCTTAGATGATATGGGCATGGTAGAACCTACGCCTATACAGAGAGACTCTTTTTCCACTATCATGGCAGGAAAGGATGTAATTGGTGTTGCACAGACTGGAACTGGAAAAACCTTTGCTTTCCTTTTACCATTATTGCGATTGCATAAATTTTCAAAAGAAAAACACCCAAGAGTACTCATTCTTGTGCCTACGAGGGAATTGGTATTACAAATTGTAGATGAGATAGAAAAACTAACGGCCTATATGACGGTTCGGGTGGTTGGCGTTTATGGAGGTACGAATATGAACACTCAGCGACATATTGTCGAACAAGGTGTGGATTTTCTGGTGGCTACACCCGGACGTTTATTTGATCTTGCCATGTCTGGATCTTTGAAATTGAAATACACTAAAAAGCTCATTGTTGATGAGGTTGACGAAATGTTGAATCTTGGTTTTAGGCCTCAATTGATGAGTATCCTTGACTTACTTCCAGAAAAACGTCAAAACTTGCTTTTCTCGGCTACCATGAATGATGAGGTCGAGTCGATCATCGAAACTTTTTTTAATAATCCAATAAAAATTGAAGTTGATCTAACCGGAACACCTGTTGAAAAAATTGATCAAAAAGCATACACTGTTCCCAACTTTTACACCAAATCCAATTTGTTGAAAAAGCTGCTTGGCGAAAATGAAGAGATGACAAAAGTACTTGTATTTATCAGTACTAAGCGGATGGCGGATAAATTGTTTGAACAATTAACGCCAGTGTATAAAGAAGGACTAGGGATTATTCATTCTAATAAAACTCAAAATTTCAGGATCAATACGGTGAACAGTTTTCACGCGGGAGAAATTAGAATACTGATTGCAACAGAAATTATAGCCAGGGGGATTGATGTCTCTGAAGTTAGTCATGTTATTAACTTCGATGCACCTGAAGCGGTTCAGAATTATATTCATCGGATAGGTAGAACTGGTCGTGCAGAAAAACGAGGGAATGCTATTACTTTCTTCAAGCCCGATCAAGAAGAACTCAAATCAGATATTGAAGCCTTTATGGGAAGAGAAATAGAGCAATTACCGTTTCCGGAAACAGTAGAGATTGTCGAAGAGTTGATTCCAGAAGAAATCCCTAGATCTGCTGGAGATGTTAATTATTTACCTACTTTAAATCTAAGTTCAAAAGGAGCTTATCAGGAAAAAAGCGAAAAAAACAAAAAGGTAAATCAAGCACATTTAAAACGAAAAGCTCGTCTTGTAGAAAAGAAAAAAGCAAAGCGAAAAAAGAAACAGAAGGGAAGTAAGCGTTAGAGACGTGGAATAAATAAGTTTCTTACCTAGACGAAGAATAGATGTAAAAGATCAAGGTGGTAAATCATTTCCAGTGAATAGAATCTATGAATAGAATTGCTATAAAATTAAAACCTACCGCAGAACGCAAGGTCAAAAAAAGACATCCCTGGGTTTTTGAAGGAAGTATCACGAAGCAAAGTGGAGAAGGGGAGGCGGGTGATCTGGCTATTATATTCGATAGTAAAAAAAACAAATTCCTGGCTTGTGGTTTATACGACCCGGATTCTCCAATCAGAATCAAGCTATTGCAGTATCACCAGTCAGCAAATATTGATAGTGATTGGTTTTTTCAAAAAATCACGGCAGCGTTTGACCTTCGTAAACCATTGCTTTTCACGGAGACCAATAGTTACCGATTGATCTATGGAGAAAATGATGGCTTGCCAGGTATGATTGCGGATGTCTATAAAAATGTATTGGTTCTAAAATTATATTCTGCTATTTGGTTTCCATACCTGAAATTATTTTTACCTCATTTAGTTGAACTTAGCCATTGTACTACGGTTGTACTTCGCTTAAGTCGTTCACTACAGACTAAAGCAGCAAAACACGATTATAAAGAAGGACAAGTAATTTTTGGTGAACTAGACAATGAAGTTGTCATATTTAAAGAACATGGGCTCCAGTTTTCAGCTAATGTAATTCATGGGCATAAAACTGGCTTTTTCTTAGATCATAGAGCCAATCGAAAAAAAGTAGGCGAATTAGCAGCTAATAAAAAAGTGTTGGATGTTTTTTCTTATGCAGGTGGTTTTTCTGTTCATGCTTTAGTAGGTGGAGCAAAAGAGGTAGTCAGTATTGATATTAGTGGAAAGGCATTAGAAATTGCAAAACAAAATGCAGCACTGAATCCACATAAAGGTATACACAGAACTTTAGCCGTAGATGCTTTTGAAGGCATGCAATCATTGCTGCAAAATGGAGAACAATTTGATTTGATAATAATTGATCCACCATCTTTTGCTAAACGAGAAAGCGAATTAGAAAAAGCTAGTCAGCATTACCATCAATTAGCTGTACTTGGCACTCAATTGGTGAAAACTGGTGGAACATTACTACTCGCGTCTTGTTCTTCCAGAGTGAATGCAGAAGCGTTTTTTATGATCTCAGAAAATGCTATTCAATCAACAGGTCGGTCATTTAAATTATTGGAAAAGACATTTCATGATATTGATCATCCCATTGGATTTTCAGAAGGGGCATATTTGAAAGCGGCCTATTATAAAATTATATCGTTCTTTGACAAATCCCGTGGACAAGCCGTAAATAAGATTAAAAGCGACTAAAGGAAGCTTTGATCTTGTTTATGGCTTTATCTCAAACACGGGATTTGTCAAAGAGCCAATTATATAAAGCGGTTCTCAAAATAACAATATGCCAAATACTCAATACCGAATACCTTATCAATCTTTTGGTCATAAAGGATCAGTCATTCATTTTGCCCATGCGAATGGGTTTCCTCCCAAGGTATATCAGCACTTTCTTCAACCATTTTCAAATGAATATCAGATCATTGCGAGTAAGTTTAGACCACTATGGGGGAATCAAAGTCCTTCCTCACTAAAGCATTGGGATGATTTTGCGGATGATCTTATTCGATTTCTAGATGAACAAGGCTTAAAAAACATTATTGGAATGGGGCATTCCTTAGGTGGAACGGTTTCTATGATCGCAGCAATGAAACGCCCAGATTTGTTTTCTAAATTAATTTTATTAGACCCAGTTGTCTTTGGTGGAGGATTATTTGAACTTGTTTCTTATTTGCCTAATGCATTAAAGAGAAGGATTATTCCAGTTGCTAAAATTTCAAACAAACGTAGAGATCAATGGGACTCAAAAGAACAGGTATATGAATTGTGGAGAATCAAACGCGTTTTTAAAAAACTTTCAAATACCGTTTTAAAGAATCTAATCGAACATGCAATTACACCAATGGACAATGGAAAAGTGGGCTTGACCTACTCCAGAGAATGGGAAACACAAGTGTATGTCACAGCCCCTATGCTATTTAAACACTTAAAAAAAGTTAAGACACCAATGATCATCATCAAAGGAGCACAAACTGATGTAATCACTCCAAAAATATGGGAGGCCTGGAAAAAAATACATCCCTCTAATCACTTCATTAATTTTCAAGATGCAGGACATTTAGTCCCTTTTGAACATCCCGAAGAATTGGCCAAAGAGATTTTGAAAAGACTAAAAGCGTAAGCAATTAAGAGATAAGGACTAAATATTATCCCAAATATAATGTAGTTTTAAAGCCCAATGAATAGACTTTGGCAAAAGAGAATACACAAAACTCTGAGGACACTGTGCTTCCTCAGTGCTCTCAGTGTCCAAATTAAATTACAGAAAATTAAAAATAAAAAAATGAATACAAGAAGCTTCCTCCTTTTTTATATAATCCTATTTAGTCAAAGCTGTATAAGTGCGCAAAACCTTTCAAAAGCCGAAGTAGATACTTGGGTGAAAAATCAAATCCCCCTGGCGATTACAGAGCATCATGATTTTGTTAGTATTCCTTGTGATGCATTCTATCCTGAAGATATGACCAAAAATATCGAATGGTTAAAACAGGCTTTTGAAAAAAGAAACTTTAAAGTTAATATTTTAAAAACGCCTTCTATTCCTATTGTCCTTGCGGAACAGGTTATAGATTCTAAACTGCCAACTGTTTTATTTTATATTCATTTCGACGGCCAACCAGTAGACCCTTCCAAATGGGATCAAGATGATCCTTTTAAACCAGTAATAAAACAAAAAAATAAAGCAGGAGCTTGGGAAGCTATAAAACATAAAGACTATACTGCATGGGATTCGGAGTGGAGAATATTTGCTCGTGCAGCGGCTGATGATAAAGGGCCAATTATTATGTTCCTGAATGCGCTAGACATTTTAAAAAAACAAAAAATAAAGCCAGCATATAATATAAAAGTTTTACTAGATGGTGAAGAAGAAAAAGGTTCTAGTGGATTGAAAAAAACGGTAGAAAAGTACAAAGAGATTTATAAAGCAGATCGCTTAATAATTATGGATGGTCCAGCGCATCCAACCAATCGTCCAACCTTGACTTTTGGTTGCCGTGGAATCACTTCAGCAACACTTGTTGTCTATGGGCCAAAGGTACCGCAACACAGTGGGCATTATGGGAACTATGCACCTAATCCTGCTTTTAGAGCAGCCCAACTTTTATCGAGTATGAAAGATGATCAAGGTCGTGTTTTGATTAAAGGGTTTTATGATGGAATAGTGATGGATAAAAAAACTAAAGCTATTTTGAAAGCTGTTCCTGATGATCAAAAATCTATTCAAGCACAGATTGGTATTGCACTTCCAGATCAGGTAGGAACGACTTATCAAGAAGCTTTACAATATCCTTCTCTTAATATTCGAGGAATGTCCTCTGCTTGGATTGGCGCTCAAACTCGGACTATTGTCCCGGAGAAAGCGGTTGTCCAACTCGGTATCAGATTGGTCAAAGAAACGGAAGGAAAGCGAATGCTAGGCTTGTTAAAATCGCATATTGAATCGCAGGGTTATTATGTAATTGATCGAGAGCCAAGTGAATCGGAAAGGCTTAAACATCCAAAGATTGCTACCTTTATTGAACGTTCTGTAACGAATGCTTTTCGAACTGAAATTGATTCGCCAACAGGAAAGTGGCTAACCAATGCCATTCAAAAAATATACAATGAAGATCCAGTAAGAATCCGGACTATGGGTGGTACTATTCCAGTTACACCTATTATTCAAACCCTTGGGATATCAGCCGCAATTGTTCCAATGGTGAATATGGATAACAATCAACATAGCCCGAATGAAAACCTTAGAATAGGGAATTTGTATAATGGTATAAAAACTTGCTTGGGTATTTTTACAGAAAAATTGACTCTATGATCAAAAGGTATTTCTCAAAACTTTACAAGAATACTAAAAGCATCGCCTCACAAGCGAAGCGATCACAAGATCACATAGTCAGAAGGACTGATCACTACTTCACAAGACCATAGGGCGATCACAAGCGAAGCGATCACAAAACAATAATCATGAAAATCAATAAGCAACACTATAACACAATTTGGCTAAATGAAAGCGATGAAAAAATTATTCAAATCATTGATCAACGTAGCCTTCCACATGAATTTGTAATAGAAGATTTGCTTAATGTAGATCAAGTCGCTAGGGCAATTAAAGATATGCATGTACGAGGCGCACCACTCATTGGTGTAACTGCAGCCTTTGGAATGTACTTAGCTTCGATGGAAGCCAATCATTCTAATTTTGAAAAGGACATGTATCGTTTTGCTGACCAATTGAAAGCAACCAGACCAACGGCAGTTAATCTAGCTTGGGCAGTTGATCAACAATTGTCTTTAATGAAAAAAGAAGCGACTACTAATCCACAAGTATTTTTAGATCAGGCAAAAAAGATAAAGCAGGAAAGCATCGAGCGATGCCGAAAAATAGGAACCTATGGACTACCGCTCATTCAAGAAGTTTATAAAAATAAACAAACTATAGTAAATATATTGACGCATTGTAATGCTGGCTGGCTGGCTTGTATTGACTATGGCACTGCTACTGCTCCAATTTATGCGGCACATGATTCAGGCATACCCATCCATGTCTGGGTTGATGAGACTCGTCCAAGAAATCAAGGCGCGCGAATCACTGCTTTTGAACTAAAAGAACATGGCATTCCTCATACCGTAATCACGGATAATGCTGGTGGCCACCTTATGCAACATGGCGAAGTAGATTTGGTCATAGTCGGAACCGATCGCACTACCCGTACCGGAGATGTATGCAATAAGATAGGTACATACTTGAAAGCATTGGCAGCAAAAGATAATGGTATTCCATTCTTTGTGGGTATACCATCGAGTAGTATAGATTGGTCTTTAAGCAATGGGATAAAAGAAATACCAATCGAACTGCGCGATCAAGACGAAGTAAAATATATAAAAGGAAAACATGAAGACTCAATCAAGAAAGTATTGCTAACGCCTGAGGAAAGCCCTGCGGCTAATTATGCTTTTGATGTAACACCTGCTCGTTTAGTCACAGGACTAATCACGGAATTTGGTATATATGAGGCTAGTGAAGTAGGGCTGAAGAAATTGCAAGAGCAAGAAAATATAGCTCCAATACTTTAAGCAGTTTTGTCCTGACGATTCTTAAGCGTTTTTTATTTATATTTATAGTCTATTTAAAGTTATTCCGTGTCCCTTAATACTTTGTGCGACTTCGTGTATAACTTTGTGGAACTTCGTGTCAAAAATAAAAAATCATCAAATAAAAAAATCAAAAAATGAATCCAACGCTTCAAAATGTCCTTGCGTTCGTAGGTGCTGCGCTAATCGGAATGCTTGTAAATATGTCATTAGTTTATCTCGGTCCTAGTATAATAGCACTACCTGAAGGGGCAGATATGACTACTCCAGAAGGCATCAAAGCCGCTATGCCACTTTTAGAATTGAAACATTTTATCTTTCCTTTTCTTGCACATGCATTAGGCACCTTAGCTGGAGCGTTTGCTGTTGCAAAATTAGCAGCATCAAATAAAAAATATTTAGCACTTGCCATAGGCGGATTCTTCTTACTTGGCGGTATTTATATGGTGACATTAGTTGGTGGGCCACTTTGGTTTACTGTACTGGATTTGGTAGGCGCATATATTCCTATGGGATGGCTTGGTTGGAACTTGGCAACAAAAAAATCTTAAGCTTCAATGAAAATAATAGTCGCCTCTAAAAATCCCGTAAAAATTAATGCAGTAAAGATTGGCTTCGAAAAAATGTTTCCAAAGGCAATATTCAAAACCGAAGGGATTTCTGTCCCTTCTGACGTTTCTGATCAACCAATGAGCCATGAGGAAACCTTAAGAGGAGCATTGAATAGAGCGACTAATGCAATGAAAGAAAATGAAGTGGCTGACTACTGGGTTGGTATAGAAGGAGGAATTGAAAAAAAAGGTTTAGAAATGTCAGCTTATGCTTGGGTATTTATAAAAGGGAAAGAAAAAGCGGGGAAGGCACAGACTGGCGCTTTCTTTCTTCCTCCGAGTATTGTTGAATTAATCAATGAAGGAAAAGAACTGGGAGAAGCGGATGATATCGTCTTTGGACATACCAACTCAAAACAGCAAGGCGGAGCGGTTGGCTTACTGACTCATAATATAATTGACCGCACCAGTTTATATGTCGATGCAGTAATTATGGCATTGATACCTTTTAAAAATGAGAATTTATATTAGAACGTATTGGAGAATAAGTACACAATGTTGTTTTTGACATGAGGAAAAAAATAAATATTAATACTTGGTATCGTCGAAGCCAATACAATTTTTTTAAAGATTTTGAAGAACCATTTTGGGGACTTACCGTAGAGCTTGATTGTACGATCGCATATCAAAAAGCAAAGTCGCTTGGCGTTTCTTTCTTTTTCTATTATGAAGTTGTTTAAGAATGTGTTCTGAATTTAGTTGTAAGTGCTTGATTTCTAAGACGAAGCTGATTTTTGTTTTCGTAGCCTTAGCTACGGGAATAAAAATAGCTGAAGTATTTAGGAATCAATGACTTGCAAATAAAACATCAATTCATTTTTAAACAACTTCTATCTCCATAAGTCGATACTTGCAGTAAATGCTGTTGAGGCATTTCGATATCGAATAGAAGAAGGAGAAGTCTTCCTGTATGATGAAGTAGGCGCTTCCTCCACTGTAGATCGAGCAGATGGTACTTTTGGATTTTCTTATATTGGATTTTTCAAAGCATTCAATGAATTTGAAGCTGCTGCGAAGATAGAGTTTGAACGCGTGCGAGCTAATAATAACCTTATTCCAGGATCGGCCTCAACTAATGTTATCCATTATTCATCTCTTCCATGGTTGAAATTTACAAGCCTCTCCCATGCAAGAAGCTTTAAGCGATTAGATAGTGTTCCTAAGATTTCTTTTGGTAAAATGACAAAACAAAACAACCAATACATCATGCCGGTTTCCATACATGTACATCATGCATTAGTTGATGGTCGACAAGTAGGAGCGCATGTTGAAGCTTTTCAGGACTTTTTGAATATGGATTGAAGTAAGAAGTCTTAATTTTCCAAGATTTTGTAAGTCTGCCAAAAGTAACACCTAACAAGCAAAGCGACCACAAAATCGAAGGCCACTCACAAGCGAAGCAACCACAAGACCAAAGGTCAATCACAAGCGAAGCGATCACCTTCTCATCCCCTCACCACCTTCCCACTACGCCATCCCTTATCGGTACGAACATATACAAAGTAAATACCCGAAGGAAAAGCAGCTAAAGATAAAGTATGACTATGCAAATGATGCGATCGAAAAAACTGAATATCTTCTACCTTCTTGCCCGTAGGATCGAAAAGCTGAATGCCTAAAAGTGTTTCTTCTAAATCAATATCAATCGTCACTTGATCGGTGGTGGGGTTGGGGTAGAGGAGTAGTCCTACATCAGATGCAATAGGAAGTGGCTCTTCCACGGCGGTAAAGATAGAATCACAATGAGGTTCTAGGCATCCGATACTATCGGTCTTGATGACCCAGACATTTTGGTAGGTACTGTCTGCCCATGGACCGAAAGAATGTCCGCAGGCAACATAACCCCCATCGGGTGCTTCGATTAGCGTATTGAAAAAATCTATATCTACATCATCTGGAGCGGAGTAATACTTCCGATGCCAGAGTAGCTCTCCTTGTGAGTCAGTAGAGCTCATAATGGCATATCTTCTATAATCAGATTCTGACCAATAGTTTCTTTCCAATCCTACAAAGACAAGGTTTTCATTAGTAGCTTGAATGCCATCATTCCAAACAGCCCAATAATTTTCTCCATATACTTTATCCCAGATAATATCTCCTTCGGGGGTATATTTAGTGATGACATATTTCTGAAAGGTTTCCTGAGTGATGACAAAATTTAATTTAAAATACTGCCTATAACCACCACTTAAATAATTTCCATCTTCTAATGGAATGATCCAATAATGTTGATTGGATTTTATTAAACTATCTGTATCTGCCGGATAAAGCTGTATCCACTCCTGTATACCCTGAGCATTCACTTTAAATAATACACGATCCGTCACTAAGAGATCTGCTCCTTCATATTCATCCCCATACCTTCGAAAGCCAAGGATTAGAAAGCCATCGTCTTGAGTTTGAACTAATGATAAGCCTTCATGCTTGATAGTAGAATCAGAAGTAAAATGATTATAAAATTCCAGATTACCAAGGCTATCCATTTTCATCAAATAGACCCTGGATCCATAATTATTATTAAATACCCAACCAGCGACTGCAAAACCTCCATCATGTGTGTTGATTGCTTCTCCAGTACTTTCAAAAAGTGTATCGCTTCCATAATGAAGTATCGAGGTACTTGCTTCGTTTTCTGCATCGATTTTAGCTAAAAATATTTGAGTATCAACAATTGGATCAAATATAGCAGTAGTACCTTGAAGAATAGGGGCATTAGAGTTTTCTTTAAAAATGTGATGAGGCGTAGATCCATACCAGCCAAGGGCAGGGGGAATAGTAAATGTATTTATGGTATTCCCCTCATAATCTATATTCAAAAATAAACTACTATGTTCAAAATTAGTACCTGCAATAATTAGATAAGAAGAATCCAACTGTTTTATGTCAAAGGGTGATTCTGCAACCTGCTGATAATCATACTGCTTGTCAAAATAAATAATTTGAGCACCTAGAGAAAAAGTAAAAAATGAGTATAGAATACCTATTATTATTTTCATAAGCCTTTTTTTATAGAAAAAAATAGCACTTCACAAGCGAAACGATCACAAGACCGAAGGTCGATCATAAGCGAAGCGATCACCCTCTCACCACCTTCCCACTACGCCACCCCTTATCAGTACGAACATAAACAAAATAAACACCCGAAGGAAAAGCAGCTAAAGATAAAGTATGGCTATACAAATGATGCGATCGAAAAAACTGAATATCTTCTACCTTCTTGCCCATAGGATCAAAAAGCTGAATGCCTAAAAGCGTTTCCTCAGCATCAATATCAATTGTCACTTGATCTGTGGTGGGATTAGGGTAGAGAAGTAGTCCTACATCTGATGCAATAGGAAGCGGCTCTTCCACGGCAGTAAAGATAGAATCACAATGGGGCTCCAGACACCCAATACTATCGGTCTTGATGACCCAGACATTTTGGTAGCTACTGTCTGCCCATGGTCCAAAGGAATGTCCACAGGCAACATACCCACCATCGGATGCTTCGATTAGCGTATTAAAAAAATCTATATCTACATCATCTGGAGCGGAGTAATACTTCCGATGCCAGAGTAGCTCTCCTTGTGAGTCAGTAGAAGCAATGACACCATACTGCCTCCGTCCACTTCCTAGAGACGGAGGATCTTTTTCATATCCTACAAAAACTAAGTCGCCGCTTGAAGCTTCTATTCCATCATTCCAAAAAGTTCGATAATTCTCTCCATATATCTTATCCCAAATAATGTCTCCTTCGGGGGTATATTTTATGATGGAATATGTCTGAAAGGTTTCCTGAATAATTATAATGTTTAATTTAAAATACTGCCTATATCCCCCACTTAAATAATTTCCATCTTCTAATGGAATGATCCAATTATGTTGATTAGATTGTATTAAACTATCTGTATCTGCTGGATAAAATTGCATCCATTCCTGTATACCCTGAGCGTCAACTTTTAATAATAAGCGATCGGTGACTAAGAGATTCTCCTCTTCATATTCATCCCCATATCTTCGAAAGCCAAGGATTAGAAAGCCATTGTCTTGAGTTTGAACTAAAGATAAACCTTCATGCTTGATGGTTGAATCAGAAGTGAAATGATTGTAAAACTCAAGATTACCAAGGCTATCCATTTTCATCAAATAGACTTTAGGTCCATAATTATTGTTGAAGACCCAACCAGCGACTGCAAAACCTCCATCATGTGTATTGATTGCTTCTCCAGTACTTTCAAAAAGTGTATCGCTTCCATAATGAAGTATCGAGGTACTTGCTTCGTTTTCTGCATCGATTTTAGCTAAAAAGATTTGAGTATCAATAATCGGATCAAATATAGCAGTAGTGCCTTGAAGAATAGGAGTATTAGAGTTTTCTTTAAAAATATGATGAGGAGTAGATCCATACCAGCCAAGAGCAGGAGGAATAGTAAATGTATTTATGGTATTCCCCTCATAATCTATATTCAAAAATAAACTACTATGTTCAAAATTAGTGCCTGCAATAATTAGATAAGAAGAATCCAACTGTTTTATATCAAAGGGTGATTCTGCAACCTGCTGATAATCATATTGCTTATCAAAATAAATAATTTGAGCACCTAGAGAAAAAGCAAAAAATGAGTATAGAATACCTATTATTATTTTCATAAGCCTTTTATTATAGAAAAAAGCAGGAGTCAGCCTTATTATTTTAGAGACTGATTCCTGCTAAAGTAATCAAACCTTAATTAACAAACAATATTTTTCCGTCTTCAATCTGTCCATCCACTGACAGAATCTGGTATAGATAAGTGCCCGAGGATAAATTAATTGGTCTCCATGTTATACGATTAGTGCCCGCTTTTACCTCATATTGCCAGACCAATCGCCCTAGAATGTCCCTGACCATGATCGTATAGCCTTTTTTATCCGCCATTTCAAATATGACTTCCTGCTTAAAAGGATTGGGATATACTTTTGTTTTTGCTTTGACGGATAGATTCTGATCGGATTCAGGTGCAGCATATTGACTCGCTGGGATATCCAATGGAGATAATTTGCTATATACACCATTATAATAATAGTCGAGTGCTTTTGCATTTTCGGCTACACTCGTTGAGCCATTTTTGTAAGTCAATAAATTATTTAAGGTAGCTGATGGCAAATCATACCAAGGATCGCCTGCTAAACCTGCCTGAATCAAAATTTGATGATACGTGATAAAGTCATTCGTTTCCGGATCACTGCCATTGACAAGAGACAATGCAAAATCTGCCTTCGAATAGTCTTGTTTGGCAAGATAGGTTGTAACCAATAATTGCTTATCTGCTGCTGTCGTTCGACTCGCTAAGAGTTGACTAATACTATCTAATTCTATAAAGTAAACTGAATCGGGAATCGCATAGCTATCCCAATGAAGGAAAGTACGCAATAAGCGATTTCGGTCTTTAATACCCTTTGGTGAATTGTCGTAAATCACTCGATCTTCAGTATGACAAGGCGGATTGGGACAAGGCGGGGTATAAAAAGCATCACAGTCATCTGTGGTGATATCAAAAGGGTCCAAATTAAAATTTACATTGCTATCCACACAGTTTACATCTGCGGGATCTGTATTTCCAGCCTTATCATAATAACTAAAATTAATATAAGACAAGATGTCTGCTTTTTTCTCTCCAGGGAAAGTACCAGTACAAGCATCCAGATATCGATTGTCTGCTTTTTTGACTCCTGATCCATTTGAACCTTGATCAGCTAAAGCGCCCATACCAGCTGCTTTTTCCAATACCCGCCAGCTATTGACTCCGATATTTTCATAAGTATTACAATTGATAGTCAATGCGGCATTATCATTTTGAAACTGATTGGCCCAAGCTAGATTATCAAAGAAGTTTTCATGTACTATTCCACCATTGATACTGGACTGATCTACGATGAGACCATAATAACCAATACTACTACTATTTGAAAAATTGTTGAAGCTAATATCAAGAACACTGGATTGAGTACAATAAATCCCCCAACCACCAGAAGCTGAAATCTCATTAAAATTGTTTTCTATTATTTCAGTTCCCGTACTGCTCCTGAGGTTGACTCCATTCAAAACATTTGTGAAATTATTATTTCTCAGGCTTATACTATTGTCTGGCGCACCTAATTCTGAAGCAAAAGTTTCGATACCTCTATACAGGTCTTTGAATTCTGTGGGATTGTTTTGCCCATTTGATCCGATGACCGAATATCTGGAACCAAAACTCTCTATTCCCGTGGCTCTAAGATCTGTGTCAAGAGTGGAATATCCAGTGAAGCTGCATTGCTTGAGGTTGATATTTTGTACATCAATCATCCTGATAAATGCACGTGTACCCAAAAGTCGACCATCTGCTCCTGCTTCTTTAAAAGTATTTTCGTCCAACATGGTGTGATTACAAACAAATCGCATATCGATGAGTGTACTTAGATTATTATAAAGCATCGGATGGAAGACGATACCATCTCTACAGTTGAGGATTTCCGAATCAGTAGCTTGTAGAGCAGCGCCACCTTGATTAGAAAAGGTTTTGAGCCTAGAGGTCGAACAGGTAAAACCTGTCTGCCCAGTGCTTTCATCTCCTGCGATTTCGACTTGATCTACCTCATAGGAAAATTCATCTAGTAGCACAGCAATGACGGCATTTTCTATTTTCGAATCTTGTCTCATATACATTCGACCCTGACTGGCTGAAGGACCAGGGGCATTGGGATTTCCTTTGACCATGATACCGTCCCACATTTGTTCTCCACCACATACATCCATTCCTTTTAGTCTTGCTTTACTGATCTTTAAGACGCCTCCTTTTTCTACGGTAATACCCACCGGAATGCGATTGTCGAAATCTCTGGTCAGTCGACTATATGCAAACTCGATCTCAATACCTTCCGGACTGGCGGAGCCATTAATGCTTAAGGTTCGCCCGGGCGGGACGATTACATTGCTATTGATCTTTCTATCACTAGTCCAGGTTTCAGATTGACTCAGGGTATAGACCTCTTGATCAATATCGAATACTTGATCGAGGGCACAATCCGGGCCGAGTTTTACAAAACTATAATTTTCTATTTCATCTCCGCTTACTGGGTCTTTATCACCTGTATTCCCGCATATGACATAGCCATTATCTTGAGTAGTCGTCAGCCCAAATAAACAATTGCCATCCCCCTGACCAACGAAATGATGTCGCCAGGAAATATTGAAATTCGGATCTGTTTTTATGACAAAATTGGCAAATCGCTCCGATACATCTGGCAAATCTGTAAAGCCTATATCTGAAGTAGTGCCGCCTACCACAAAACTGCCATCAGCCTCTTGACGCAAGGGGGTATTAAAGTCTCCACCACTCAAATGAGCTACATGTTTTGCATTTAACAAACTGCCATCATTGATATCTATTTTCATTAAATAGCATTCTGCATCATAATAGTGGGTATAGTCAAATCCATTGCAGTGATCGCTTATGACAGGTTCATGAGAATGATCTTGATCAAATTCGCTGCCTAAGATCAGAAGTGGATCATTATTATGTACCCGCCATAAGGTAGGGTCTCCATCTATTGAAAATTCATTGAGCCAGGTAGAGATAATGATATGACCATCTGTATTAGATATCAAAATCTTTGCGCCTCTATCATTAGAGTTAAGGGCAAACTTATCATCCATGGTTTCAGAATAGCAGCAATTCGGATCAGTAGGATTGGTATCATAATCCTCACAATTCAGATCATTATTATCAAAAGTTCTTCCCGGTGTGCCAGGGCCATACTCATTGGTGAATGTTCTGGGATAGGCTGTAAATAGATCGGAAGCAGCAGGAGCGATTCCTTCAACGGGCCCAGAGTTAAAGGCTTGTAAGAAATCAGGGCCATTGTTTAAATTGCTATAATTAATTTTACCAACGACTACATCATTATCTATTCTGGTGATTGTTCGAGTCAAACCAGAATTCCCTGGAAAATCAATAATACCATCTGAATTATAATAAGTCGGAATACCATCATTGGGATCATTGGTCTGGTCATGGTCAAAAGAATAATCCTGGACAGACTGATAACCAGTGAATACAATACTTTCAGGTGTATTATTAGTGTTGTATAGGATTTTACAAGCTATGATTTCGTCATCAAGGTCATTGGCACCACTCATAATCCAGTGTTCATATACCCCACCAGCTCCAGTTGGATTTCCAGCCATATCGGTCTTGAAAATGATGCCTTCACTCCCCGTTCCAGTATTTTCAAAACCACAAATAACCAAACCTATTTCATTACCATTCTGATCATGAGCAATATCTATTCCTTTTCCAAAACCATTGACGGCAAAGGAACTGATTTGGATAGTTTTTGCAAACTCCAAGGCAAGGGTGGTTTTATTAATCTTAGCTAAGGCAATCATTGGCGGAGCTCCTTGGGCATTTGATATCGTTTTTTTTCCAATGAAATAAAAGCCATCTTTTCCTTCAACTAATTCGAAGAAGAGGCCATTTCTAGAACTTAATCCAAAGTCTATAATACCATCAGCAATAGGTTTTCCATTGGGATCGAGCATGACCCAAGCCGGTAAGCGTCGTTCTGGAGCCAGTACATTTGAGGAGACGACCCCTTGAGAAAATCCTACAGATAAGAAATTTCCAGCTTCCGTTTCGATTACAGCCAGGGCCCAATCTTCTTCATGAAGCGTAGACTTTTTTGGAATATCTACACTAGTTGCCCATTGAACTTTTGGTGCATTGGCATATTGACCCACAAGGATAAAGTGGCAGCTTGTAAAAAATAAAAGCAAGATGCTTCTAAAACAATAATGGGATTGCTTTTGAATCTTTTTTTGAGTTATCATAATTTTATTTTTAAAGGTTATATAATATTGATGTAATGGCCAGTCAAAGTTCTGCAAGCATACCAAAAGCAGTGCCTCACAAGCGAAGCGATCACCCCTCACAAGTTCCGCAGGAACAATCACTAATTCCGCAGGAATGATCACAAGTTCCGCAGGAATGATCACAAGTTCCGCAGGAACGATCACCTAATCCGTAGGATTGATCACCCCGACACAGCCCCGCAGCAGAGCATAGCTCCGCCACGGGAAAATGCTGCATCTCCCCAAAAAATACCTCTCTCGTTATAGCTTAAGAAATTTATTTATCCCTTGTCTCTAATGGGAATCTCCTTGTTTTCGAGTGTTCGTTTTTCTTATCTTTTTTACTCTAAATTTATTTTCAAGCAAATTGAGTATCTCAGTCCAGAGTACTTCGTAGGGGATCACTTCTATAGCTAGGTTTTGCCCAAGCCGAAGTGGGGTTTCCAAAAGTTGTTTATACAATTGTTTTGTATTGCGTTCTGTCGCTACTCGATGGTAGGTAGCTTTGTCCATTTTGAGGATCATCTTTATAAAAATATTGGCTCGTTTTGTCTCTGGCTTTTGTGTATATGTACGTGCATAAGATTCTAAGGCTTCCATCCGGTCGATGAGCTGGCTATACTGTTCCCGATATATTCTGGTGATGATCTGTATAATCAGGAGATTGATATTATTGCCAGCTTTATCTCTGGAGTAAATAGGCACTTCATTTAATAATTTCCCCAGGTGAAAACGTTCTTTCTTATATGCTTCGATCTTCCCGACTTGTATCAGAAAAAAGAGGTAACCCCAAATAATCTTCCAATATTCTACTAGTACAGGAAAGGAACAATTTTGCTTAGCATGCGCTTTATATAAATCATAAGCTTCTTGATAGTCTCCTGAATATAGACAGACCGTAATACGTCGAAGGAAGGCGAGATGCCAGTTGAAGTTACCTATTGTCATCATCGTACAAGCTTCTTTAGCCAAGGTTTTTGCTTTATCTAAATCTCCTAAGGCAATTAATGCGGTTAATTTTTTTTGCATATATGCAAATTTTAAAGCAATACCGTTCATATGATCCGAAGGAAAACTAGATAGAGCTTCATCACAATATTTTATGATGTTCTTGTAGTCAAACTCTGCGAGATATCGACAATATATTATATTATAAATAAATCGGTTTAAGTAATGAGATTTGAGTTTTAAATAAGGCGAAACGATCTTTGCCGCTTCTTTAAATATTTCCAGATCTGTCCGCGAAAAGCTGTCTTTCGAATTGCTAATCATGGCTATTTCACTATGCTTACTTCTTATGATTGCTTCTGCTTTAAGAATTTCCATTTGTTGTTGACAAATTTCATTATACTGTGCAGACCTGGTTTTCGAGATAAACATACTGGAATAGTGAAAGCGTAAATCAGTAGTCACTATATATAATAGACTATGCAATTCAAACTCTTCTAATTTTGGACCAAAGCTTTTGCGATTTCGATGGCTGCTTTCCGTTTTCCACCCAGTAGTAAAACCTTATAAGTAGCAAAGTCTTTATAACAAGCTTGATGTAAGCTCTGATAAGTTGCATCTGCCCATACCGTAGGGTTCTCAATGATATAGCGTATCATCTTGCGTTTCAATTCCTGTTTGAGTTTATTAAAATACCGCTTACTCTTTGTATTGTTTAAAAATAATTTACGGGCCTCTTCTTCTGATAGATTAGGCTTCTGGTCACATAAAAAATGATAGAACTTATTTAGCCTTTCCGTAAATGGCGGTTCAAATGTTTTGGGCAACATACCCATTAGTTCATATAAGGCGTCCATTTTTTCATACATTTAAGCTTAATTAAATGATAATCAGTTTTTTACGTTAAAATACTTCGCCTTATTTTTGATATAGCTTTGGGCTTAAGTTTTTAAAGTACGGAACTGATTGTAAAATCGGGCTGCTTAATTTTAGATACACTAAATCATTCTATTATGAAATTAGATACAATTAAACAAAAGATCATCCAGCTTAATTCGGTACAGTGTGCCCAAATCAAAGGTGGAACAGATGATTCTACTGCATCAACAACTATAATAATTGAAGATGTCGATGTAATCTAAAAAGTGTTACAAACGGAATATTGAGATAACTCAATTAGTGTATAAGCAAGGTAGGAAAAAAATATGATTAAGAAAAGGGTAAATGTAGCTTTTTCTATGCTTATCTTATTGATTATCAGATAGATGTGGCGACAAATTTAAAATTTGAAAGAGGCTAAATATTTGACTGCCAACACTTTGTTTGTAATCGTATTCCGTTAAGGTCTATCTGCTGTACGGAGATGACTATAGTCTGTTGTATTGATTTTTTTATGTTAAAGTTTTAGAGAGAACCAATCGAAGACTTGAAAAGATTACTGTTAGGACAGGAGGTTTACTAAACTTACTGAGCTATTTTGCCTTGCTTAGTTTAGTAAACCTTTTCTAGCTATCCAATTTAATTTGATGGATTTATACTTGACGCGAAGTGGTTTGGAGGAATCCCAAACCATTTCAACGTCAGTATAGAATATATTGGGTGAATACATTTATTTATTTAGAGACAGACAATATATTCGCATAAAGTATTACATCAAAATTAGGGTAATTCCTATTCCTTTTATCTATCAAAAACAAAATTCCAACAAGTTTTATAACTTAGGTAAAATCTATGACTGTTCTCGTTTTGTTTTCTTTTCCTACCTAAAAATGTCCCCTGCCAAGCAGTTCTTTAGGCTGAATTTTCTTTTGTGATACTCTTGATATCAATTGTTATGCTTAAAGCAGTATTTCGTGATTTTCGGAGGGACGAAATCCCTTAATTTGGGGTATGAATTTTTTCAATTCTTAAACAATTTATTTATTAACCCTCTAAAGATTTGAATTACTGTTAAAAAAATAACTACATATCTGCTACTGGTAAGTTTATAGAAAATAATGCCTTCACTATATTTCACTTCAATATAAAATCATAAACCTTTTGTGTATATGATTAAGTCATTTCTATTTGATGTTTTCTTATCATAAGCCTATTAAATTATAAGGGGTCAATTTATTTGCTGCTAGACTGTAGCCCTAGATTTTTATGCCCATATGTAATGTGTTTTTAGATCAAGCAATTCAGGTTTTAGAATTTTAACAAAATTTACAAAATGGAAAAAAATCTAAAAAAACAAACCATGATTTTTCGTGCATCTATCATTCCTATAAAAGGGATAAGGTGGAAGCAATTATTTTTTATTAGTGCATTTTTGTTTCAGGCTTTCTTTATAAAGGCTGAGATTATTATTACTGAAGTATTTACTGATGGTACATTTGCATTGACCAATACAGGTAATGCAAATGTAGATGTATCTGATTATTGGGCTTGTAATTTTCCTTCCTATGAACAGCTTGGTAATCTTACTATCGAATGTGGTAGTTTGGATATGCTACCTGGTGATGATTTGATCTTGTCTGGATTTAATAGTCTGGATTCTGATGATTCAGAATTGGGTATTTATACCACCAGTGCTTTCGGTAATTCCAATTCTATGATAAGTTATGTAGAATGGGGATCAACGGGACACTTTCGTTCATCTGTTGCTGTTGTAGCTGGGCTATGGACGACAGGAGATAGTGCGCCGGGTTTTATGGCTGATCAATCGCTTCAATATGATGGAGCTGGTAATCAGGCTTCTGACTGGTCTGTCAACAATGACCCTGCAATTTGTACCACTGGTCCATTAACGCCACTTGAAGAAGCGCAGTCTATTGTTGCACTTGGTGCCTTAGAAGCAGGAAGAACAATAGCAGATTTTAATGGCTCTAATAGAAACTTTCCAGTAGAGTACAGCAATTTCTTACCAAGCGTAATTGATTTAAATGATTTAACCGATCCTGCATTAGCCAATGCGACTTTACCTATTTACGAAGGAGTTGGGCCATCTGGAGAACCGACTTATTTTATTGTCACGGAAGCAACGACAATAGCGTTAGCATTAGAATATGGAGCAATCGTATCACCGAAGTTAAAATACGGAGCACTACCTGCTGCTGCTGCTGCTGCCCAAAGAGTAGAAGTAGAGGATGGTAGAATCCATTTTGCAGGAGATGTTGATTTCTCACCAGAGCGTATTGTAGAGCCAGGTTCACCGAATCCATTTCCACCAGCATTTGTACAACCAGGCGGCGTAGGTGATGCTGAATATTCTTCTTTGGTTGTATTGCCAAGTGGAGAAGTAATCAATTGTCAGATCATCGCAAATGCATCCGGTGTACACGATCGGATCAATGAGATCAATATAGAAGAAAGATGGGCGAATTTCCAACTCTTGGATGGTTGGGAAGGCGGCGATCGCTTCTATTACCACTTAGTGACAGATGCTTCTGATCCAGGTCCTGCGGCGATTGAGCTGGGTGTATATGCACCAAGGATGGCGAATCTTCCAACCTTTGGAGATAGTGGCCTAAATCCTGAGACGGTATTATTAGGATTCTCACCAAATGTGAATGGATTAACCATTGCAATGGATGGAGCAGATGAGTTAAACCGTCAAGGACTAGGTTCTACCTTAGTGGATAATGATTTGGATCCGGTGAATATATTCCCATTCGATCCAGATAACTCGATTGAAGATGGGAACAATTATTCTCCGATGTGGGATGCACATTTAAATATGTGGACAGACGAAGCGATCAATGGTCCTGCTGGCGATCAAAGAAGAGCGATCACGAGTTTTGCCGATTTATTTGATTTAATAGATCAAGGCTTGGTGACCAGCTTTGCTGGTAGCCCAGGGATAGAGAATAATTTTGTAAATGGCTTACGAGCTTCACATGCAGTGATCAACTGTCCGGTGATTTGTCATCCATTCCAGGGTGGGAATAATCAGCCATTAACAGCTTTGGAAGAAGCACAGACAATAGTTGAATTAGGTGCAGCAGAAGCAGGAAGAACAGTAGCAGATTTCAATGGCTCTGATAGAAACTTCCCAGTAGAGTACAGCAACTTTTTACCAAGTGTAATTGATTTAAATGATTTGACTGATCCTGCATTGGCTAATGCGACTTTACCAATTTACGAAGGAGTTGGGCCATCTGGAGAACCGACTTATTTTATTGTCACGGAAGCAACGACAATAGAGTTAGCATTAGAATATGGAGCAATCGTATCACCGAAGTTAAAATACGGAGCACTACCTGCTGCTGCTGCTGCTGCTCAAAGAGTAGAAGTAGAGGATGGTAGAATCTATTTTGCAGGAGATGTTGATTTTTCACCAGAGCGTATTGTAGAGCCAGGTTCACCGAATCCATTTCCACCAGCATTTGTACAACCAGGCGGCGTAGGTGATGCTGAATATTCTTCTTTGGTCGTATTGCCAAGTGGAGAAGTAATCAATTGTCAGATCATCGCAAATGCATCCGGTGTACACGATCGGATCAATGAGATCAACATAGAAGAAAGGTGGGCGAATTTCCAATTGTTAGATGGTTGGGAAGGCGGCGATCGCTTCTATTACCACTTAGTGACAGATGCTTCTGATCCAGGTCCTGCGGCGATTGAGCTGGGTGTATATGCACCAAGGATGGCGAATCTTCCAACCTTTGGAGATAGTGGCCTAAATCCTGAGACGGTATTATTAGGATTCTCACCAAATGTGAATGGATTAACCATTGCAATGGATGGAGCAGATGAGTTAAACCGTCAAGGACTAGGTTCTACCTTAGTGGATAATGATTTGGATCCGGTGAATATATTCCCATTCGATCCAGATAACTCGATTGAAGATGGGAACAATTATTCTCCGATGTGGGATGCACATTTAAATATGTGGACAGACGAAGCGATCAATGGTCCTGCTGGCGATCAAAGAAGAGCGATCACGAGTTTTGCCGATTTATTTGATTTAATAGATCAAGGCTTGGTGACCAGCTTTGCTGGTAGCCCAGGGATAGAGAATAATTTTGTAAATGGCTTACGAGCTTCACATGCAGTGATCAACTGTCCGGTGATTTGTCATCCATTCCAGGGTGGGAATAATCAGCCATTAACAGCTTTGGAAGAAGCACAGACAATAGTTGAATTAGGTGCAGCAGAAGCAGGAAGAACAGTAGCAGATTTCAATGGCTCTGATAGAAACTTCCCAGTAGAGTACAGCAACTTTTTACCAAGTGTAATTGATTTAAATGATTTGACTGATCCTGCATTGGCTAATGCGACTTTACCAATTTACGAAGGAGTTGGGCCATCTGGAGAACCGACTTATTTTATTGTCACGGAAGCAACGACAATAGAGTTAGCATTAGAATATGGAGCAATCGTATCACCGAAGTTAAAATACGGAGCACTACCTGCTGCTGCTGCTGCTGCTCAAAGAGTAGAAGTAGAGGATGGTAGAATCTATTTTGCAGGAGATGTTGATTTCTCACCAGAGCGTATTGTAGAGCCAGGTTCACCGAATCCATTTCCACCAGCATTTGTACAACCAGGCGGCGTAGGTGATGCTGAATATTCTTCTTTGGTCGTATTGCCAAGTGGAGAAGTAATCAATTGTCAGATCATCGCAAATGCATCCGGTGTACATGATCGGATCAATGAGATCAATATAGAAGAAAGGTGGGCGAATTTCCAACTCTTGGATGGTTGGGAAGGCGGCGATCGCTTCTATTACCACTTAGTGACAGATGCTTCTGATCCAGGTCCTGCGGCGATTGAGCTGGGTGTATATGCACCAAGGATGGCGAATCTTCCAACCTTTGGAGATAGTGGCCTAAATCCTGAGACGGTATTATTAGGATTCTCACCAAATGTGAATGGATTAACCATTGCAATGGATGGAGCAGATGAGTTAAACCGTCAAGGACTAGGTTCTACCTTAGTGGATAATGATTTGGATCCGGTGAATATATTCCCATTCGATCCAGATAACTCGATTGAAGATGGGAACAATTATTCTCCGATGTGGGATGCACATTTAAATATGTGGACAGACGAAGCGATCAATGGTCCTGCTGGCGATCAAAGAAGAGCGATCACGAGTTTTGCCGATTTATTTGATCTAATAGACCAAGGCTTGGTGACTAGTTTTACTGGTAGCCCTGGGATAGAGAATAATTTTGTAAATGGCTTACGAGCTTCACATGCAGTGATCAACTGTCCGGTGATTTGTCATCCATTCCAGGGTGGGAATAATCAACCATTAACAGCTTTGGAAGAAGCACAGACAATAGTTGAATTAGGCGCAGCAGAAGCAGGAAGAACAGTAGAAGACTTCAATGGTTCAGATAGAAGTTTCCCTACTGAGTATAGTAATTTCTTACCAAGTGTAATTGATTTAAATGATTTGACTGATCCTGCATTGGCCAATGCGACCTTACCAATTTACGAAGGAGTTGGGCCATCTGGAGAACCGACTTATTTTATTATTACTGAGGCTACGTCAATAGAACTAGCATTAGAATATGGAGCAATCGTATCACCAAAGTTGAAATATGGTGCATTACCTAACGCTGAAGCAGCTGCACAAAGAGTACAGGTAGAAAACGGTAGAATCTATTTTGGAGGAGATGTTGATTTCTCACCAGAGCGGATTGTAGAAGCTGGATTCCCGAATCCATTTCCTCCAGCCTTTGTACAACCTGGCGCTGTAGGAGATGCTGAATATTCTTCTTTGGTCGTATTGCCAAGCGGAGAAGTAATCAATTGTCAGATCATCGCAAATGCATCCGGTGTACATGATCGGATCAATGAGATCAACATAGAAGAAAGGTGGGCGAATTTCCAATTGTTAGATGGTTGGGAAGGCGGCGATCGCTTCTATTACCACTTAGTAACAGATGCTTCTGATCCAGGCCCTGCGGCGATTGAGCTAGGTGTATATGCACCAAGGATGGCGAATCTTCCAACCTTTGGAGATAGTGGCTTAAATCCTGAGACGGTATTATTAGGATTCTCACCAAATGTGAATGGATTAACCATTGCATTTGATGATGCAGATGAAATGAATCGTCAGGGACTAGGTTCTACCATAGTGGATAATGATTTGGATCCGGTGAATATTTTCCCGTTTGATCCAGATAATTCGATTGAAGATGGGAACAATTATTCTCCGATGTGGGATGCACATTTAAACATGTGGACAGACGAAGCGATCAATGGCCCTGATGGCGATCAAAGAAGAGCGATCACGAGTTTTGCAGATTTATTTGATCTAATAGACCAAGGCTTGGTGACTAGTTTTACTGGTAGCCCAGGGATAGAGAATAATTTTGTAAATGGCTTACGAGCTTCACATGCAGTGATCAACTGTCCGGTGATTTGTCATCCATTCCAAGGAAATCCTCCTATGGCAGGAACGGCAAGATTGCAGATCATTCACGCAGCAGCTTCACAAACAGTTGAACTTACTGTCAATGATGAAGTCATTGATCCTAGTTTTGCTTATCGTACAGCAACACCATATTTTGATGTTCCTGCGGGGCAAACAATCACGATTGAATTGACACCAGTTGGTGGTGTTACACCTGCTTCACAAGTAGAAAGTTATCAAGTTCAACTTGATAATGACGAAACATATGTGGCTGCAATTTATGGTACATTTGATGCTTCAGATAATTTCCCAGTAGAGTTTGCTTTACAAGGTTCAGCTACAGAAGGTTCTGGTGTTAGAGAATATATTGATTTATCATTCTTTGATGGAACTAAAGACTTATCTGGATTAGATGTTATTGAAATTGGTGATATTATTTTTGATGATGTTAGCTACGGTAGCTTTGCTACAGACTTCATAACCTTCCAGGCAGATGATTATGAAATAGACATCACACCAGAAAATGATAATCAGGATGTACTAGGTAATTATGAATCTTCATTTGGTTTCTGGAAAAGAAAATCTGCAGTAATCTTTACGATTGGTTCAGTGAGCGAAGGTACTTTCGAACCTTGGGTAGCATTGAACACAGGAGGAACTTATCCATTGCCTTTATCTAGTAGTTTTGGTAACCAGATTCAAACACGTGAAAATAATCCTACTAGCCAAAAACTAAAAGTGGAAGTAAGACCTAATCCGACTCAAGATAATGCAACGTTTACTTTTACAATCCCAGAAGATGGAAATGTAAGCTTGAAAATTGTTGATGTATTTGGTCGTACAGTTAGTCAGTTAGCAACTGATGAGGCAGTAAGAACAGGTACTTATACAAGAGAATGGAGTGCGAAATCAAATGAATTGCCTACGGGTAATTATTTCGCGATCCTTACACTTAATGATAAGGCTATTGCCACGAAAGTTATTATACAAAAATAGGATGTTTAAATTTTTTTAATAGTGAAGTTGTTTAAAAATAGATAGATGACCTATTTGCAAGTCATTGAAGTCCAATACTTCAGCTTTTTTTCCTCTCGTACTTTTCAAGTACGAAACTCAAAAATAGCTTCGTCTTGATCTTCAAGCACTTACAAAAGATTCAACCTCCATTTTTGAACAACTTCAGTAATTTGAATGGAAGGCAACAAACTTTGGTTTGTTGCCTTCGCTTTTTTTATAAATTTAGACAAGCTCTTAATACCAATAGATATTTTAAGACACAGAGTGCCCTGCACCTACTCTGTTGACTCTGTGTCCAATCTCAAATCATCTACCTTCAACCAACTGAGCCGTAAAAGGAACTTGCATCAATTTCGGTGCTTCAAACCCTTTTATTTTAGTACATAATCCGATCGCAACTAAGGCAGAAGAAATAGCGCCTTCTTGCCAACCTGGAAGTGCGGAAAGCTGATCCCCTACAATGTAGAATCCATCATCTCCTTTTTGTAGTTCATTGAAAAACCAAGCAGCAGAACCATGCTTCGGCTCTCCTAGTTTTGCTATCTTTCGAATATTTAAAATATCTGTATAACTATAATCTGGATGGCGCGTTTCCTCATCAATTTTTGCCCAATCGACCCAACCGCCTCTTTGAGTCTTGATATTTTGCCAAGCGATCGCTAGTCCGTGATCTAATTGTTCGGCAAACTCTTCGCCATGTAATTCTGCTGCCCCTCTTTTAGCTTGACCCAGCCGCCAGTTAGGTGTTCTGTCTCCCCATTTTTTTGCAATATCACCAAAATTATAAGTGCCCGTTAAGATTCCTAGGTTTTGATGATAATCATTGGAAGGATACCACATTTGAGTCATAGGATGATTGGTCCAGGAAATACCACCAAAGATTGGGACTGTATTTTTATCCTTTGGATCTTGCCAAAAAGCCCGCTTGCTTTGCCAGCCAACTTTGGTCGTAGGTTGTAAAAAATCATCATCATTCATGACTTGTTTTAAGGCATGCCAAAATGCTTTTCGTTTAAAAACTTTCTCGGTAACTTTTCCTTTAAGCAAAGGAATCGGCATATTGCTAAAGCACTTATGCGCTTTAATAGATTTACGAGAATTGCCTTGTTTAAAGCTCACTACATACTCGTTTCTGATCCGATCAATCTTTGTTACCGGCGAATTTAGAAAGATCTTACCGCCCATTTTCTCTACTTCAATAGCTAGCGCTTTTACAATCATATCCATACCTCCGACAGGCTGAAAGGAAGTTTGTTGCCAAGGGAAATCATCCGGTTGATAAAATCGAAGTTTCCAAAACTCTGAATCCAGCATTTTAGAAAAATCAAGTTTAGGCATAATATTTTCTTCTTCCCCCTTCATGGTCTTACCCGGTAATTCTGTATAACCTGATCGAGAAGTTTTGACAAAAACACCTTCGTCATTTATATCTCCGAAACTCTTTAACCAATCTTTAAATTTTTCTGCGCCTCCATCTGCACTGTCTAAAGCTTCAACCAATGGTTTGACAGATTCCAGAAAATCCTTATATCGTTCGGGCTCAGGAGAGGAGGCAATCGTTTTTAATAATTCTGGTAAAGCATGTAAAAATTGAGAGAAATATCCTCGGGGATCATTCGCAAGTCGACGATTGACAATTGGTTCAGGTTCTCCTTTTTTGTTTTTAAATTTTTCACCATCATAAACAACATTCGAACGACTTTGCATAACATATACTTCCAGCTTTACACCCAATGTTTTGCAATAATTAAGTACATCCCGATGGGCTGATGGAATTCTCCCTGGACCTGCATTCAGATATGGCTGATTGTACAAATCTTCTACTGTAAATTTACAAGTTTGTGTATACTCAGTATCCGGTTTGTTGACAGGGTTTTCAGTAAAACTATCTCCCGGTCGAAGGGTTAAACTACGACCGCCAATTCGACCTTGTGCTTCCAGAATGGTAACTTTGAAATCCGTGTGTTTCAATAGCTCATAAGCAACAGAAAGACCTGCGACTCCCGCTCCAAGTACGACTACTTCTTGTCCACGACCTGTAGTTTTTGGAATCAATGAAGTCCCGCTTTTCCTCTTAAAAATATGCTGTCTGTTAGCACTTGCAGTAAGCATTTCTAACTCACCGCCATTTTGATCTGATTTCCGTAAAAAGGTGATTACACCACTCGGTAATTTCGTTGGCATGATTTAATATTGTTTTTTGGAGTTAATAATAATTTCTCTAAAGTTAATTAAAGGAAAGGACACTTCAAAAATAACAAATCATATTTTTAACAGTGAAGTTGTTCAAAAACGGAGCTATGCCTTAGCATAGTGAGTATTTTAATAATGAAGTATAAGACTAAAAATTGCTTATAAAATGCTATAGTATTTCTTCTACAGAACTTCAATATTTAAGTCTATATTAGCTAGGTTACAAAAACATCTTTTTCGCCCACTCTGCGGCTTTTTCAATCGCAATAGCTAAGGTTATTCCAATTGAAATGACCTTAATTGGTCATAAAATCCTGTTTTTCATCTAAGCGGACACAATTTAAACAGATTCTTATTTTAAAAGCCTAAGCAAATTGAATATCTTGTGATAAGAAACCATATTCAATCGTTCAATAAAAACTACCATATGAAATACGAAGCGACTTCCGTAAAAGATTATATTGACCAACTTCCCGAAGAAAGACAAGTTGTTATAAAAAAGCTACGAGCTATTATTAAAAAGAACCTACCAAAAGGTTTTAAAGAAAAAATCCAATACAATATGCCAGGTTGGGTGGTACCGCTTTCAACTTATCCAGCGGGCTATCATGTTTCGAAAGGAGCATTATCGCTTCCATTTATAAATATTGCTTCACAGAAAAACTTTGTAGCGCTTTATCATAGTGGTGTTTATGCTGATCCGGATTTGCATAAATGGTTTGTAGAAGAATATCCAAAACATAGTAAACGAAAACTCGATATGGGAAAAAGCTGTATCAGATTCAAAAAGATGGATGACATCCCTTATGATTTGATATCAGAGCTAGTCGCTAAAATGACCGTAGACGATTGGATAAAGATTTATGAAAGCAACCTCAATAAATAGCCAGAAACTAGAGGTACATTGACTCGAAAACTCTGACCTTCTTAACCAAAAAAAACAATCATGAAAAATCTATATACTTTTTTATTAATATGCCTTTGTCCCTTATTTAGTTTAGCACAAGCGGACTCCGTGATTATAAATTTTAATGACTATGAAACAGGTAATCTTGGAGGACAAGATGGCTGGATATCTGTAGACCATTGGAATGGTGGAAATGACTTTCAGGTTGGTGTAGGTGTAGGTGCTGATGCGACTATTGATGGGACTAATGGTGCCAACTATAATTTTGGAGGACCAGGTGTAGGCACGACAAGCACAAAGAAAACATTTGACAATTTTGAAATGGATTTTACCAATGGGGGTACTTTTGAATTGCAAGTAGACATCTATCGAAATTGGTGGGGCGAATTTATTGGTATTGGTTACGATGCTAATAATAATGGATATATTTCTAATGGAATACCAGGTGAAGAAGAAGACGGAGGTATTATTTTGAGTATAGGAGGAGTTGATTTTCCAAATAGAAATAATGTAGGAGTTTCTGAAGGGACAAGTGCTGTTTTTAATATTAACAATGAAGGCTGGATCCGTTATAGACTTTTTGTTGACCTCGATGGGAATGGGGGAGAAGGACAAGCGGCGCTTTCTTATAAAACACCTCCTTATGATGGCGATTGGATTTCCGTTTCTGAGATACAAGGTATTAATCTTGGTTTAACTCCCGGTTCTGGTGATCGAAATGATCCGGCTACATGGAATGGTTTATTTTTTCATTCTCAAGGTGGCCTTGGTTTTTTTGATAACATCGCTATCCGCAAGACGGATTCGGGAGGCTTATCTCCTAATTTTATTGATTTTGAAACACCTGATAAGCAATTCACTACAACACCTTCAATTGATTTATTAGCAACAGCAACTTCAGGCTTACCCGTCAATTTTGAAGTACTTTCAGGTCCCGCAACTGTAATGGGCAATACCCTTTCTATTACAGGTTCAGAAGGCATAGTCGTAGTCGAAGCAACTGAGCCAGGAGATGGTAGTAATTGGGCAGCAGCGAGTCCGGTTAGTATTAGTTTTGAGGTGATCAATCCTGCTTTTTATGCACCATATATTACAGTTAGAAATGCAGTCGATGAAGAAACGGTTATGATGCCGGATTTAAATACGGTACGACTAGTTGCTTCTTCATTCATTGAGCATGAGGATGTACTATTTGTTGATGAACTTGTTTTTAATGTGGATGGACAAAATTTCACAGCTCAGGATTGGGGCACTGGTTACTACACCGCTAATTGGACACCTTCTGACTATGGTATTTACACAATGGCTGTTACAGCAACTAGTAATACAGGTGTTGCATATACTGAGACTATAAGTTTTGAAGTTGTTTCGGAAGCAGCTGACATGACAGTTACTGCTCTGGATAATGTTGTTCTTGATATTTCTCAAGGTGACTCGATTGCTGACTATATCTTACCAAGTTTTGTTGGCTCTTTCGATAAGATTACAGCTCACTTAGATATCCTTTGTCCGGCTGGTGGATGTGATCCATGGGATCGAATTTCTAATATCGAAGTTCGGGCGCCTAATGGTGTTTGGGTAGAACTAATACGTTATATCACTCCTTATGGCGTTGCTTGTACACATTCATTGGATGTGACAGATTATGCTTCTCTGTTACAAGGGAAAGTGGAGATACGTGCTAGCCTTGGGACTTTTGGCAATGGCTTTTCTTATAATCTTGACTTTGAATATGAAGAAGGTACGCCGGACTATAAATATAGTTGGGTAGATGTTATTTGGGATGAAACGTATCCTTTTGGAAATATGGATAACCTTCAACCGGTTGATACGATTAACTTCACTTATGCTCCTAATGCAGAAGCCTCTAAATTTAAAGTGGTGAATACAGGACATGGTTGGGGTGAAAATAATACGAGTAATGCTGCTGAATTTTACGAAGCGACTCATAAAATAAAAGTGAATGATGACTCCTACAATCAGCATTTATGGGTAGATTGTAATCCGAATCCTGATAATTGTCAGCCGCAAAACGGTACTTGGTTTCACGATCGTGCAGGTTGGTGTCCAGGTTCAATAGGCAAAGTATATGATTATAATATGGATACTTATGTGGGACAGAATAATGTAAAATTGGTTTATGAATTTTTTCCAGGGTATGTTGATTTATGTAGTTCTGCAAACCCGGGCTGTATCAGTGGTATCACTTGTGCTGATTGTGAAGATGGCTTTAACCCTGTTTATATCGTAGCTGGTAATCTCATTAGTTATAGTAACAGTCCGGTTGATGGAATTACAGGAACTACTTCTTTAGCATTCACGGATTTCTCTCTGGATATAAAACCTAATCCTTCATCCGGACTTTTTCAAATATCAACCACGCAGTCATTAGATGAGGTAAGGTTTATTGTTTTTGATTTTACTGGAAAAATTCTTTTTGAAAAAACCTTGGGCAATAGTTTTGCTGGATTTAATGAAACACTTGATTTGAGCCATTTTCCGGCAGGAGTGTATTCTTTAGTTGTACAAACCAATATGGGAATACAGTCGAAAAGATTGGTCAAGCAGTAAGCATCTACTGAGGTTTTAGCACATCGTAAAGTAAATCTTTATTTTACGATGTGTTTAGTCAAACCCTTGGTGACAATCGTTCCGATTTAACAGTGGTCAAAATAATAATCCCTATGATAAAAAAGACAGATAGACCTAGTATACTCAAGCGCATTCCAGACTGCTGATCTAAAAGAGAAAAAGTCAAGGTGCCTAAGGCAATTGCTACTTTTTCCAATACATCATAAAAACTGAAATAAGAAGCGGTCTCCTTTGTCTTTTCAGGAATTAATTTAGAATAGGTAGACCTCGAAAGCGATTGAACACCTCCCATTACTAAACCTACAAAAGTAGCTAGAATATAAAAATTGAATTTGCCTTGAAGAAAATAACCACTAATACAAACGCCAGTCCAGATCAATAAGATAACAATCAGCACTTTTTTATTACCTAATTTTTCGGAAAGCTTTGCAGCGAGATATGCACCGCCAATCGCTACAATTTGTAAAATCAGTACGACAATAATCAGTTCAGATGTTTCAAAACCCAATTCCTTGATTGCAAATATAGAGGCTAAGAAAATAGCTGTTTGTGCTCCTGCGCTATAAAAGAAAAAAGCAATTAGAAACCGTTGAGCTGCAACCTGAGTTTTTAAAGCATTCCACACTTTTCGAATTTCTTGATATCCTTTTACTAGAATATCAGAAGATAATTCCTTTCCACTAACTATAGGGAGTCGATTAAAAGTGATCTGTGAAAAACCTACCCACCAAATACCCACCATTATAAAAGATAATCGAGCAGCTAAAGCTCCGGGGTCATCACCAAAGATATTAGCAAGACTAGCCAGTTTATCCAGTCCAAATGCAGTAGGAAATGTGAGCATAACTAAATTGACAATCAATAATAATACACTTCCAACATATCCATAAGCAAAACCCTTTGCACTAACTTGATCATATTTCGCTTCAGAGACAATATCCGGTAAATAAGAATTGTAAAAAACCTGTCCTCCTGCAAAACCAATAACACCAAGTATAAAACCAATCAATCCAATCCACAAAGTTTCAGGGCTTACAAAAAAGAACAAAGCTAAACAGGCTAAGCCACCCAACCTTGTAAAAAACTTCATAAAAGGCATCTTCTTTCCACCATAATCCGCAATACCTGTAAGTAAAGGAAGGCACAAAGCAATAATAAGATAGGCAAAGGAAATAGAGAAACCTAGTATAGCAGAATTCTTCATATTGATACCTAGAAATAAAAACTCTTCTGGTAGAATAGTCTCTAAATATCCCGGAAATATTGCAGTCGTAATAACTAATGCAAATGCGGAATTGGCCCAATCAAACATTGCCCAAGCATTAACTATCCGTTTGTCATCTAGTTCAAAAGAAGAAGGTGCTGTACTCATTATGTTTTGTTTTGAAGATCTTTCAGCAAGATAAAAGATTTGATACGTTTTTAGGCGTTTTGTATAAGAAATGATGATAATCAGTGATCAAAATGGCTTAGGATACTATAATTAATGTTCTAGAAGTGATAAGAACAAACAAATCTAATGAACATTTTAAACAAGTCTCCTAAGAATAGTATTTTAAAAGGTATTGTATTAGATTGATTGTCAGTGTATTAAATATAGTTTTATTTAAGCTGGTCTTATGAAAGTAAAATTTATAAAACTTTGACTATAAAACTTTGTGTGACTTCGTGTATAACTTTGTGGAACTTCGTGTCAAAATTACCGAACCCTTAGGATAAGAAACAGAATTTAAATTACCTTCAATCTATCTCAAAACAGAGAGTGACCGATGTTCCTTCCCGACTTTTTATTATATTGAAGTTCTATTTTTTACACCACTTAAAATTAATTGAGACAGAATCTATTGAGAAGATGTAAATAACTTTATTAAATGAACATTGTAATTCTATCCAGAGGTCCAGGCTTATACTCAACACAAAGCTTAGTTTATGCTGGCCGTAAACGTGGACATTATATGCGAGTGATTGACCATGTACGGTGTAATATTGTAATCGAAAGTGGTAAACCAGCAATTTATTATGATGGAGAGAGACTAAGAAATATTGATGCAGTCATTCCAAGAATTGGTGCTTCGGTTACTTTTCACGGTGCGGCTATACTTCGACAGTTTGAAATGTTGAAAATTTATACCGCAGCTAGTTCTGATGCCTTATTGCGATCAAGAGATAAACTTAGATGTTTACAATTGTTAGCCATGGAAAAACTGGATGTTCCCAAAACGGCTTATACTGATTTTAATTTTGATTCAGGAAAAGTAATTGAAGCAGTGGGAGGAGTACCCATTATTATTAAATTGCTTGAAGGTACACATGGTATGGGCGTAATTTTGGCAGAGACTCAGAAATCAGCGGAATCTGTATTAGATGCTTTCAATAAAATAAAAGAACGGATCATTGTTCAAGAATTTATTAAAGAATCGAAAGGTGCAGATACTAGAGCATTTGTAGTGGATGGAAAAATTGTAGCAGCAATGAAACGAGTGGCACTACCTGGAGAGTTTCGATCAAATCTACATCGCGGTGGAAATGCCATCCATGTAAAACTAACGGATAGAGAGGTAGATGCAGCCTTAAAAGCAACGAATATATTAGGTCTGGATATAGCAGGTGTCGATATGATAGAATCCAAAAGAGGACCGCTTGTGTTAGAGGTAAATCCATCACCAGGCTTAGAAGGGATTACCAAGACCACCGGCATCGATGTTGCTGGCGAAATTATTGAATTAGTTGAACGCAGAATTCAAGCCCAAAGAAGGGCAGAATTAGCGATGTAGGACTTGTCCGAATTTTTACCACCAAGCCACTAAAACTTTATTTTTTTTATAGAAAAATAAAAAATGGATGCTTTTTCCTTGAGACTTATGAGCCACCCTCAAATGCTGAAGGAATCAGTGCTAAATTTTTAGATATCACCATGTTATTAACAGCGATTAATGAAATTCATAAAAAAAATATTTACTAAAAAAGGAGCCTCAAAAAAAAAATCCAACCTTTTAGTAATCAATAAAAAAAGTATTGCTCCAGGTGCGAAAAAGATCGTTCGTTTAAATGTAGCCAGATTACCTTCAGGTACGGTGATTAGCCTACGTATACATGTCTATAGAAGTAAAAAACCCGGTCCTGTAGTTTTGGTATTAGGTGGCGTGCATGGAGATGAAATCAATGGAGTAGAAATAGTAAGAAGAGCCATCGAAAATGGATTATTTGAAAACCTAAATCGAGGTTCTATTATTGCGATTCCATTGCTAAATGTATATGGCTTCCTCAATTTTTCTAGAGATGCTTCAGAGGGTAAAGATGTCAACCGGAATTTTCCAGGAAATAGAAATGGGTCTTTAGCAGCAAGGGTTGCGAACACGCTTACAAAAAAGATTTTACCACTTATTGATTTTGGAATAGATTTTCATACTGGTGGAAGCGCCAGGTATAATTTTCCTCAAATTCGATATAGTAAAAAAGATGCTAAAGCGCTTGCATTAGCCAAAACTTTTGGAGCGCCTTACCTTATTGCTAAAGCGGCTGTCCCTAAGTCCCTTCGAAAAGTAGCGTATAGTATGAAAAAAACAATCCTCGTTTATGAAGGTGGAGAATCCCTCCGATTTGATGGCTTTTCTATTGAAAACGGTTCGGCTGGTTTGCGTCGGGTTTTGCATGCAGAAGGTATGATCGACGACAGCTCACCTCCAAGACAAACACCTATTCGCTTTAATAAAACAAATTGGATCCGTGCAGACCGATCAGGCCTGTTTGAATGGTTTCAAGAATCTGGTGCTAAAATAAGTGCCGGCGAACCGCTCGGCGTTATCAATGATCCTTATGGCGAATCTTCTATTCGACTATATGCTAAAAAGGATGGCTATATCATCGGCCATAATAATGCACCGGTAGTAAGTGAGGGAGATGCTTTGTTTCATATTGGGATTGAGTAAGGATAAAGTGTTGTTTTTGACCCTACTTTGAATGGATAAATTTTCAATGGAAATGTATAGGAAATCGCTATATTTGAAGAGAAAAGTATTTAAAAGTGTCTAAATACTAAAAACCAACTTTAGATTATTGTATTTTTAATACTTAATTAATTTTAAACTAATTAGATAATGAGATTTCCTCTTTGTATATATTTAATATTTTGCTTTGGATTTATATTTACAAGTTGTAAAGATAACCTAAGTGATATAACAGTAGCACTTACAAGCCAAGTTTGGGATAAACCTAAGCGAATTCAGATTTATGGAATATATTCTTATTCTTGGGTGAATTGCCCCGAACGGCATGAGTTTACTAAGAACGGAAAATTTTATTTTTCAACTGAAGCTTGTGAAGATAATTTTGAAGGTACATGGGAGTGGATAGTTGAAGATGAAAAACTGTTTATTGATTTTGAAAATAGGCAAGATAAGTATATTAAAATCATTGAAGTGAATGAAGAAATTCTTCATACAATTGAGTATTCTTCGGAAGATAAAGAGTTTACAAGTTTTATAGAATATGAATATGAAGCTCGATGAATAAAAACAACAAAGAATTACTCTTAGATAAAGCATTAGAATTTGAGCATCAAAATAAAGAGGATGAAGCTATTCAAGTTTATGAAGAAATTATAAAAGATTGTAATGATTGGGCTATTCCTTTTTACAATCTTGGATTAATTTACAAGTATAGAGGCGATTGGGCCAAGTCTTTCACATTCAATAAAGAGGCGACTAAAATTAATAATGACTATAAAGAAGCATGGTGGAATTTAGGAATCGCTGCCACTGCTCTAAAGGAATGGTCGGAAGCCAAAAAAGCTTGGGAAGGTTTTGGTTTAAATGTTCAATTAGAAGATGGAGAAGTTAAAATGGATATCGGTTTCACTCCGATACGCATTGATTCTAATGAAGTTGTTTGGGCCGAAAGAATTTGCCCCGCAAGAGCAAGAATAGATAATGTTCCAACACTTGATTCAAGTAAGAACTATGGGGATATTATTTTAAATGATGGTGCACCTAATGGATATAGATTGATAAATGGGCATAAATATTCTGTCTTTGATGAACTAGAAGTTTTTAGTAAATCTGATTATAAGAAAATTGCAATTAGCGTAGAAATAAAAAATGAATACGCATTAAAAAAACTGGAAGAGAAATGTACTAATAATGATATTGGCTTTGAAAATTGGACCGAATCAGTTAGAATAATTTGCAAACAGTGCTCTGAAGGTATTCCACATGAAGAACATGATCATGTTCCAAATCCCAATCAATCAAAATTTAATATTGGATTAGCTACAAAAAACGAGTATGACTTAAATACAATACTTCGAAACTGGGAATATGAAACCAAAAGTATAATATTGTCAATAGATTAATAAGAGGAAGACCTCATTAAAAATCCACAAAAAATAAAGGCAGTGTATCACCTGTAAAACTTTCGCCATGAAGGCACAAAGATGTATACTGCTTTATATCTTTGTGCCTTCGTACCTTTGTGGCAAAAGAATTGGTACAGATTACCCCACCTCCGTCCGCAATACTTCCAAAGGTGGTCGATTCAAGACATCTCGACTATTAAACAATCCTATTAAAACCGTCAATGAAGTAATACTCAAAAACAATAGGAAAGGTGGAAGTAAACTTGGCGAAAAGGCAATTCCAAAACTAAATTTAGCTAAGAGCCAAGTACCAATTGCAGAAAGTATAATTCCAGTCAAGGTAGCTAAAGTACCAATCATAAAATATTCGAAAGCATTGATGGAAAGAATCTGCCTACGATTTGCACCAATCGTTCTCAAGAGAACACTTTCTTTGATACGTTGGTATTTACTAATCACTACAGAACTGATCAAAACCAATAATCCAGTAAGGATACTAAATAAGGCCATAAACTGGATAACAAAAGAGACTTTACTAAGGATGTCATCTACAGATTTTAATATCTGAGTCAGATCAATGACAGAAACATTAGAAAAGGCTTCGACTATTTTTTGTTGAAAACCAGCGGATTGTTCTGGAGAGGCAACCCTGGTCACCAATACATTGAACTGCGGTGCTTGTTCTAATACGCCTCTTGGAAAAACAATGAAAAAATTGGTCTGCACTTTATTCCAATTTATTTTTCGAAGGCTGCCTACAGTTGTTTCTATTGGGACGCCCTGTACATTGAAAGTTAGTTTTGTTCCAATCGTAGCGTTCATATCTTCTGCGATGCTTTCTGCTAATGAAACATAAATCGTCTCGCCTTCCTTTACATCTGTATTATGCCAGATACCATCCACGACTTCCTCTGTATCTATCAAGGTATCTCGATAAGTTGTCCGATATTCTCGATTATATACCCAACGTCTGGTTCGAGAACTGGTGTCTCGCATTCGACTTGCTTTGTCAATACCATCAATAGCACTTAGCTTCATTGTGACGATAGGTACTTGTTGGATAATCGGCAAATCAAAAGATTCTGCTATTTTTACAACCTCTTCTTTTTGCTCTGGCTGTATGTCAAAGAGAATCATATTAGGTTGATCACCTGATCCTGACATTGCGACTTGGTTAAGTAACATTTCCTGTGTGAAAAATAGAATAGAAATAAGTGCGGTTCCAAGACCAATGGAAACCATTAAGATGAGCGTTTGATTATTTGGTCTGTATAAATTGGCAATACTTTGTCGCCAGACATAACTCCATTTGACAGGGAAAAACTTTCTGACAAACCACATTAAAAATTTAGCGACTCCGGCTAATAGTAAAAATGATACACCTATTCCTAATGTAAAAACCAGAGAAGTGATGAGTCCTTTGGTTTGCCAAAATGTAAACCCAGCAATAAAACCAGCGATTAATAAATAGACTAACCAACGAAGTGGATCTCGCCCGCTAGTATCATCTTCATAGGAAGCGCGGAGTGTTCTGAGTGGTGAAATTCTTCGAATGCTAAGCAAAGGCAATAAAGCAAATAATAAAGAGATGCCCAATCCAATCAAAATACCCTGACTTATGGCTGACCATGATATATCTGTACTCACACTTTGTACAGGCAAAAACTCTCCAAATACACTAGGAAGAATAATTTGTAAACTACTTCCGATAATAGCCCCGATCATACTACCTAATAGTCCCATAGCAATGATCTGGAGTAGGTAGATCCAAAAGGCTTGTCGTCCACTAGTCCCAATTGTTCGAAGGATCGCAACTGTAGGTAATTTATCTTTTACATAAATATGTACGGCACTGGCCACACCGATACAGCCTAATAGCAAAGCAATGAATCCAATCAAATTTAGGAAAGTATTCATATTGCCGAGAGACTCTCCGATATTCTCTTGTCGTTCTGCAACAGAATTGTCTCGATAGGATAGTTCAGCATGATTATCTCGAAAATCCTTTGCAAGCGAATCGACATCAATGGCATCAGGGATCTTAAATTGATATTGATAATCTACTCGACTTCCAGGCTGTACCAATTGTGTTGCCTCAAGATATTTCATTGGAATGTAAACCGCGGGTGCAATTGATGAAGCAATGCCTGCTTGCCCCGGAACAGAGTTTAGTTTTCCTTCAATTAAAAAAGTGACTTCACCAATTTTGATTGAATCCCCTGGACTAAGGTTATATTGAATCATTAAGGTTTTATCAACTAATGCCTTTTGTCCATTTTTAAAAGTCTGATAAGCATCCTCAGGCGTCGTATTGAATTTTCCATAATACGGAAAATTCCCTTCATAGGCTTTGATGAAGGCTAAACGAGTCCCACCGTTTTTTGGAAATAAAACCATAGAGACGAAATCAACAGATTGAGACTGGTCTTCTACTATCGGATCGAAAACAGGAGCAATAATACTATCTAATGGTTGATTACTTTCTAGCGTGAAATCTGCACCTAATAAGGATTTTGCTTCGGTTCCAATATCTTTTAGTAGATTCTCGCTAAATGAATTGATTGCAACCAATGCAGCGATTCCCAATACAATGGAAGAAATAAACAGGATTAATCGGCTTCTGTTTCGACGGCTATCTCGCCACGCCATTTTTACTAACCAGAAAATATTTGCTTTTGCCATTGAATTTTAAATAATATTGGATTTCCTTTTGTTCAAGCTTCTATTTCTTGTAAATTAAGTCCTTTACATTTTACTTAATAGGACAAAGATATGTATCGAATTGTTTTATTTATTTTTTTTAATACATTTTTTACTTGGCTCAATGCTCAATCTGGCCTTCAAAAGGCAATTGATCAATTAGCTATTGACCCAGTCTTAAAAGCTCAAGGCTTTAGTATGACTGTAATGGAAGTTGAAAGTGGAAAAATCATTGCCCAGCATCAAAAGGATCGAGGACTGATTCCTGCATCTTCACTTAAAGTAGTGACGACATCCACGGCACTTGCAATCCTGGGCGATGATTTCAAATTTAAAACTGAATTGCAGTATGATGGAGTGATTGATTCAGAGGGTGTATTGGATGGTAATATTTATATCAAGGGCTATGGTGATCCAACACTGGGTTCTGATCATTTTAAAAAAACAATTCCGCTTGATGCTTTAATGGACAATTTTGTCGGAGCTATACAATCAAACGGAATCAAAAAGATCAATGGTAAAATAATTGGCGATGCTTCCTTTTTTGGAACATTGGTGGATGGTCGAACTTGGCTTTGGGAGGATTTAGGCAATTACTATGGCGCTGGAGCATGGGGATTGAATATCCATGAAAACAAATACTTTTTGACTTTTAACAGAAGCTCTAAAATCGGTGCTACACCAGAAATAGGAAAAATAAATCCCAAAATCCCTAATCTACTCCATATTAATGAAGTGACACAAGCTGGTAAGAACAGTGGCGATAATGCCTACATTTTTGGTTCTGTGTACAATTATACTCGTTTTATACGAGGAACGATTCCTGTGGGTAATAGTGAATTTACGATCAAAGGTTCTATTCCTGATCCTCCTTTTTTTGCAGCTTACTATTTGATGAAAAAATTAGAGGAAAGAAATATTGAAACGAATAAAGAAGCAAGTAGCCTTTTTGAATTGGAGCAAAAGCAGTTTCATACTTCAAAACGACAGGTGTTATTTACACATCTTTCACCATCCTTAAAAGATATTGTCGGCATTACGAATAAGAAAAGCATTAATTTATATTGTGAAGCTATGCTTCGCTATCTTGGTCGAGAGACAAAAGAAGAAGGGAGTGCTGAGGCGGGTATAGCAGTGGTCACTGACTATCTAAAGGAAAATGGAATCCAATCTAAAACTTTTTTTATGGAAGATGGAAGTGGATTGTCTCCATTCAATACGGTTTCTACTTATGAGATGGCATCCATAATGCGCTTGATTGCAAAGAATAAATTACTGTATGCCTCTTTTAGACCTTCACTACCTGTTGCGGCTCAATCCGGAAGTTTGAGATATATGTTTAAAAACACAGCCGCTAGTGGAAAAATCAGGGCTAAAAGTGGAGGCATGAAAAGAGTGAGATCGTATACAGGGTATGTTGAATCAAAAAGCGGAAAACTACTGGCTTTTAGTATTATTTGTAATCATTTTTCTTGCAAGAGTAGTGAAATGAGAAAAAAGATGGAGAAAGTGATGTTGAAGATGGTTGATTAAACAAGGAGATCCTCACAAGCGAAGCGATCACAAGACCAAAGGTCGATCACAAGCGAAGCGATCACCAAATCACATAGTCCATAGGAATGATCACCGTAACACAAATCTGTAATATCTTTCTTGCGATTGCCATAAAATACTTCCCGAAAGAATGGCGTTAAACTGACAATTTTATTAAATTGCATTTGAATGAAAACAACCAAAGTCCTACTACTTATTTCTGCTTGCGTGCTGCTTTTATTTACTTGTGAAAATAAATATAACAACAGTAATTATAATGAGCAGACCCAAGGTCATAATTATGCTCCTGCACCTAATAATAATATAAATGATATTCAACCATCATCTCAAAGTTCTGAAGATGTTCAGGATATGGTTATTCGGGATATATGGCAGAAACCAGGTATTGTCATTAGCAAATTAGGAGACCTGAGAGACAAAGTAGTTGCTGATATTGGTGCTGGCCCCTATGGGTTTTTTACATTTCAAATTGCGAACAAGTCTGAAGTAAAAAAGATAATAGCCATAGATATTGATAAAGATGCTGTGCAGCGGATTGAAACAACTAAAATTATTTTGAGTGAGCAGGTTCGAAATCGTATTGAAACGAGATTGGTTGAAGCACATGACCCAAATTTGAGTGATGGCGAAGCGGATATTGTACTGATTGTAAATACGTACACCTATTTTGAAGACCCATTGACTTATCTAAAAAATATCAAAAAAGGAATTT
>CBDICS010000090.1:0-61164 GCA_965277415.1 Saprospiraceae bacterium | reverse complement strand
GGTGGAGCGATGGCAATTCTAAGTCAGTTTGGATTCGGGGGAGGAGGAAAGAGTAAATATAATCTTGATAAGATATTAGATCTCTCAACGTCTAGAAAGATCGTACAACAAACGCTGTTTGAAAAAATTTCAATTGATGGGAAAGAAGACTTCGTTGCTAATCATATAATAGAATTATATGATTTTCATGACAAATGGAAAAAAGCAAAAAACGGACTAAAAGGTTTTAAATTCACACATGGTATTCTGTCAGACTTTACTCTAGTAGAAAATGCTGCTTTTTTAAGCACGTATAAAAAAATAATCGGTGGAAAAAATGTAGAAGGACTAATATCTAAATCTATAAAAGAAGAAACAGGTATAATGACGCTAAGTTCCAGTACTGTTTCCGAGCAACTATCCATTCATTTAGTAGAATCTATTTATACGCATCTTAGTATTTTTTATATTGAAAAAACTACGGAAAAACAAAAAGTCACTTACGAAATAGTTAGTACTAAAGTAGACTCTATCAAAAATGAAATAGAAAAACTTGATTATTCACTCGCTAGTTTTAAAGATAGCAATCGTGGTATATTTACTAAAAAGTCTGGATTAAAAGAACAACAGATGAAAAGAAATATTCAAGTGCTTACCTTATTATATGGTGAGGCACTTAAAAATCTTGAAATAGCAGATTTTACATTACGAAACAAAACTCCTTTTATCCAATCGATTGACTATCCACTTGCCCCATTAGACCCAGAACAACAATCAAAAGCCATGGCAGTTTTATTAAGTTGCTTTATAGGAGGTTTTATTGCTGTTATATTTATTATTGGAAGAAAAGTATTAAGAGAAACGATGAAAGAAAATTCACTCAATTGATTTTCAAAGTATAATTTGGCAAACTCATACTTATTGAGTAATTTTGCTACTCAATATTGAATAATGATTGAAACTTTAATTTCATCCAAAACCAGAATAAAACTATTGCTAAAGTTTTTTCTGAATAGTAAAACTACAGCCTATTTACGTAGTTTGGAAGGTGAATTTGGAGAATCAACTAATGCTATAAGGGTAGAACTCAACAAATTAGAAAATGCAGGAATGCTGAGTTCTTCTCTAATGGGGAATAAAAAAATATTTCAGGCAAATACTAAACACCCACTATTCAAGGAAATTCATAATATTCTTCTAAAGCATATTGGTTTGGATAAAATTCTTGAAAATGTGGTCGAAAGATTAGGTGATATTGACAAAGTATACCTTATTGGAGACTTTGCTAAAGGGCTTAATAGCCAGATTATTGATCTTATATTTATTGGGGATGTTGACAAGATTTATTTATTAAATTTGATTGAAAAAGCGGAGACCCTCATTCAGAGGAAAGTGCGATACCTCATTTACTCTGAACAAGAGTTGCCAAAATCAAAACTTAATAAAATGAACCCTGAGCGCTTATTACTTTGGTCGAAGGATGACTAAGGATAATCGTTCATACAATTTGACTTTGATGTATTATAAATAGGTGCAAGAATTGATTGGCTGATATTTTGTTAATATTCAGTCATCAATTCTTACTTTTTGAGTACTTTTTATACTCTAATTAGGTTACAAAATATTTATTACTGGAACACTATTTAGTATTTTAACACACACCTCCTTTGGGAGTTTTCTATCATGAGCAGATTGAATAATAAACAAGCAGGGCAATTTGAAAATCACCTTGATGAAGAGCAACCTAAATGGTTTGCAGTTTATACACAATTCAAACGTGAAAAGGTAGCTGCCAAATTCTTAAAACAATTCGGCATTCTTCATTATCTTCCGATTCAGTCGGTTACTCGTCGATATGCTAGAAAAGTAAAAAAACTTGAACTTCCTCTCATTAAACAATATTTATTTGTCAAGATTACTACTAAAGAATATATCAAGGTTCTTCAGTGTCCTTATGTGATGAACTTTGTGAAATTCTCAAATAACCTCATCTCTATTCCTCAACAAGAGATAAATTTACTCAAAAGAATCCTTGGTGAAATACAAGAGATAGAGCTCGACAACATACTTCTAGAAAAAGGAGACGAAGTCGAGGTAATCGGTGGTAATTTGACTGGATTAAAAGGTGTTCTTATAAAAAAAGAAAACAATCAGTACCTAAGTGTACGATTAACAAATATTGGTCTCTCAATAAACATCAGTATTGCAGCTCATTTATTGAGAAAAATCAAACCCGGCGTTTTGGTATAAATAATTTTATATCTGGTATTAAATTTTATAAATATATACCTTTCGCCTAATAATTTATGCAGGCTTTAAAACATCATTGCCTTTTTAGACGTATAAGTTGCGACTTATCGACGGCGAAGCCGTATATAAATTAAACCTGAAATTGGTAAAAATGGATTTAAGCGTACTAGCAAAAAAAGAAATTGACATCGATACAAATATTAAAACCAAAAGAATAGCTATTATTGGCCTTGGGTATGTGGGGCTTCCTCTAGCTGTAGAATTTGGAAAAAAATTCCATACTGTTGGGTTTGACATTAATCAAGCTAGGGTAGACGAATTAAACAAAGGGACAGACAGCACCCTTGAAGTCGAAGATGATCTCTTAAAATCAGTCCTAAAAAAAGATCAGGACAAGAATGGTCTTTTAATCACAACTCACCAAGATGCGCTTTCTGATTGTGATGTATTCATCGTTACAGTTCCAACGCCGACTGATAAATACCATCGTCCAATTCTCACTCCTTTATATAAAGCTAGTGAAACAGTTGCTGCAGTTTTAAAAAAAGGAGATATCGTTATATACGAATCTACTGTTTATCCTGGGGTCACAGAAGAAGAATGTGTCCCAGTTTTAGAAAAAATATCTGGTCTTAAGTTCAATCAAGATTTTTTCTGTGGGTATAGTCCGGAAAGGATAAATCCAGGAGACAAAAAACATACCGTTACTAAAATCCTTAAAGTTACTTCAGGCTCAACGCCCGAAGTCGCTGAAATTGTAGATAAAATATATCAATCTGTTATTACTGCGGGAACATTTAAGGCTAGTTCTATTAAAGTTGCCGAAGCAGCTAAAGTAATAGAAAATAGCCAGCGTGATATTAATATTGCTTTCGTAAATGAGCTTTCCAAAATCTTTAACCTGCTTAATATTGATACACATGAAGTACTCGAAGCAGCAGGAACTAAATGGAATTTTTTACCCTTCAAGCCAGGCTTAGTCGGTGGCCATTGTATTGGAGTAGATCCTTACTACTTAGCACAAAAAGCTCAAGAAGTAGGATATCATCCAGAAATCATTCTTGCCGGACGTCGCCTTAATGATACGATGGGGAAATACGTTGCTGGGGAAATCGTAAAATTAATGGTCAAAAAAGACATTAAGGTTAAAGATGCTCATGTGTTAATGCTTGGAATTACCTTCAAAGAAAATTGTCCAGATATTAGAAATACAAAAGCAATCGATGTATATAATGAGTTATTGACCTATAATGTGAATGTAGATGTATTAGATCCCTGGGCTTCTTCTAAAGAGGTGCAACATGAATATAATATCAATGTTTTAAATGATACTCCAGATAAAAAATATGATACAGTAATTCTTACTGTTGCTCATAAGGAGTTTACAACATTAAACATTAATGCCCTTCGAAAAAGTAATTCTGTCCTCTATGATGTAAAAGGTTTCTTTGATAAAGGAGTGGCGGATGCACGATTATAAATAGCCCTATACCTTGAATGCACTATTATTTCATCTATCATAAAATTATATTCCGTGTCTATTAAAAAATCAAATGTTCTTATTACTGGAGGTGCTGGGTTTATCGGTTCTAATCTGGTAGAAGCACTCTTAAAAGACGAACGAGTTAACAAGGTTCGAGTACTTGATAACCTCGAAACTGGTTTTGAAAGAAATATAGAAGAATTCTATGAACGTGAAGATTTTGAATTTATCAAAGGAGATATCAGAAATTTTGAGGACTGTCTTCAAGCAACTAAAGGAATTGACCTCATTAGCCATCAAGCCGCTTTAGGTTCTGTTCCAAGGTCTATTAAAGATCCATTGACTACCAATAATGTTAATATCACAGGTACACTAAATATATTTCGAGCAGCAATTGAAAATAATATAAAAAGAGTAATCTTCGCAGCTTCTTCGTCAACATACGGTGATAGTGAAGGCTTACCTAAAGTTGAACACACTATTGGCAAACCGCTTTCTCCTTATGCGGTGACCAAATATGTCAATGAACTTTATGCAGATGTTTTTGCTAAAACTTATGATTTCGAATTTATAGGTCTTCGTTACTTTAATGTCTTCGGACCTAAGCAGAATCCAGAAGGTGCATATGCAGCAGTAATTCCTCTATTTATGAAAGCTGCTATAGAAAACAAAGCACCTTTTATCAATGGTGATGGTTCTTATAGCCGAGACTTTACTTTTGTTGCCAATGCGGTGCATGCAAATATTGTGGCTTTATTTACAGATAATCCCGATGCCGTAAATCAAATTTATAATGTAGCTCTTGGAGAAAGAACTACTTTGATCGAACTTTGGAATTATATCAAAGAAATTACAGGATCATTCGTGAATCCGACATATCGTGATAATAGAGTAGGAGACATCCCTCATAGTCTTGCAGATATTTCTAAAGCACAAACTTTACTGAATTATAATCCAAAGATAAAAGTAAACCAAGGATTGAAACTTGCTTTTGACTGGTACTTCCAAAAAGTATAAGCGTTTCTTATGAATGTAAAAGAAAAAATCCACATGGTTGATTTGGTCAGTCAATATCAGAAATTAAAACCTGAGATTGATAAGGCTATTGAAGAGATTTGTACTTCAACTCAATTCATCAATGGCCCTGCTGTCAGAGCATTCGAAAGTAACCTCGCTCAGTATTTAAAAGCTGAATTTGTTATTGGTTGTGCAAACGGCACAGATGCTTTACAGATAGCACTTATGGCCCTTGGATTAAAACCCGGAGATGATATTATTGTCCCTGCATTTACATACGTTGCTACAGCTGAGGTAATAGGACTTCTAAATCTAAATCCAATTATGGTGGATGTTGACTTAGAAACTTTTAATGTCACTGCTGATTTTATTGAAAAAGCCATCACTCCTAACACTAAAGCCATCGTTCCAGTTCACCTCTTTGGCCAAAGTGCAGATATGGAGCCAATATTAGAATTAGCGCGAACCAAAAATCTATTTGTTATCGAAGATAATGCACAGGCAATTGGTGCAGAGTATATTTTTTCTAATGGAAAATCAATTAGTGCCGGGACTATGGGTGACATTGGTACGACCTCTTTTTATCCTGCAAAAAACCTAGGTGCTTACGGAGATGCTGGTGCTATTTTCACGAATGATGAATTACTCCAGCAAAAAATCAAAATGATTGCTAATCATGGACAAGATAAAAGATATCATCATTCTATGATAGGTTGCAATTCCAGATTAGATTCTATACAAGCTGCTATTTTGGATATAAAACTAAAACATCTAAATAATTACGCTGAAGCCAGGCAAGCTGTTGCTAAAAATTATGATGATGCTTTCAAAGATATTAGTGCTCTAAGCATTCCTAAAAGACAATACAATTCTTCACATGTTTTTCATCAATATACTTTAACCGTAAAAGATGGTCGCAGGAATCTCTTAATTGATCATTTGAAAACGCATGAAATACCTTGCGGTGTCTATTATCCTATTCCTCTATATCAACAAAAAGCATTTAGCAAATATGTTCCAGATGGATTTGAGTTAAATAACACTAAATCGCTTTGCCAATCTGTGATTTCATTACCCATACATCCAGATATGAAACCGCATATTCAAGATTATATAATTGAGACCGTCAATAGTTTTTTTAGATAAATGTCTATTGATTCATCTTCTTATTATGCTCACGAAACGGCTGTTATTGAAGTGGGTAGTAAAATAGGACAAGGCACCAAGATTTGGCACTTTTCTCATGTCATGCCTAAATCGACTATCGGAAAGAATTGTATCCTTGGTCAAAATGTTTTTATTGCATCAAGTGTAAAACTTGGTGATAATGTAAAAGTGCAAAATAATGTTTCTATTTATAGTGGCGTAATATGTGAAGATGATGTTTTTTTAGGCCCATCTATGGTTTTTACAAATGTGATCAACCCAAGAAGCCATGTAAACAGAAAGGAAGAATTCAAACCTACTGTCATCCGAAAAGGAGCTACAATAGGAGCCAATGCAACATTAATTTGTGGTAACGAAATAGGACAATACGCTATGATAGGAGCTGGAGCAGTTATCACTAAACCTATTAAGCCTTATCAATTGGTAGTCGGTAATCCAGCAAAGGCAATAGGATGGGTCAGTAGAAATGGGCATCGTCTGGTTTTTGATACTAATCAAGCAGTTTGCAAAGAAACAGGGGAACAATATATTCTAAGCAATGGCCAAGTTCAATTAGTACCTTCCTAAATGACTCAGAAAAAAATAAATTTTGCCATTGTTGGATATGGCCATATAGGTAAAAGACATGCCGCGATTATTAAACAGCATCCGGATAGTACATTGACCGCTGTATGTGATATTCTTCCAAAGGAAGAAGTAGGGCCTAATATCGAAGTACCTTTCTTTAATGACTTAGAGCAACTTTTACAATCTGATATTTCGATTGATGTAGTTTGTATTTGTACACCTAATTACCTTCATGCACCTCAAAGTACACTTGCGATTAATTACAATAAACATGTAGTTTGCGAAAAACCGATGGGGCTTACAAAAGCAGAATGTGAAAGCGTCATACACGCCGCACTCGATAAAAACAAGAAGGTTTTTTGTGTGATGCAAAACAGGTACTCTCCTCCTTCAAAATGGATAAAAGAAGTGGTTGATCAAAACCTTCTAGGAGAGATTTATTTTGTCCATGCAGATTGTTTTTGGAATAGAGATAAACGATATTATTATACAAATGGAGAAAAACATATATGGAAAGGTCTAAAAGCTAAAGATGGAGGAACACTGTTTACACAGTTCTCTCATTTCATAGATATGATTTATTGGTTGTTTGGAGATTTCAAAAATATTAATGCTCGATTTTACAACTTTAACCATAGCGATTTAACAGAATTTGAAGATTCCGGATCTATCCAATTTGATTTTATAAATGGTGGTGCAGGATCTATTAATTATTCGACATCGGTTTGGGATCAAAACTTTGAAAGCAGCCTCACTATTATTGGCGCACAGGGCACTGTAAAAATTGGAGGCCAATATATGAATGAAGTGACTTATTGTAATATAAAGGATTATGATATGCCTAAACTTCCAGAAGCTAGCCCGCCGAATGATTATGGTACCTATAAAGGATCAGCAGCAAACCATCACTATGTTATTCAAAACGTAGTGGATGTACTTACTTTAAAAGAAAGTGTTTCGACTAATGCACTGGAAGGCCTGAAGGTTGTTGAAATTTTAGAAAGGATCTATAAAACTAAGAATTAGATAGATAGATGAGTCATCCTAAAATGCACATAGCTTCCGTAATTTGTGAAAATGGTTTGGGACATTTTAAAAGAAGTATTGGTTTGCTTTATGCTATCATTGAAAAATATCCGCATTGTAAAATTGATATTGTTTGTACTCAACAACAAATTACTCTTACAGAAGACTGGTCAAAAACAGCTTTATTGCTCTCAAAACCAGCAATTACTTTTCATACTAATGTCATAAGTCCTGGTGTTCATTGGACAAATAATCCTTCTGACTATAATGATGATCGATTGATCAAATGGATAGAAAGATTGAGACCATTAGCGTTTTTAAAAAACGCTAAACTTGTTATTTGTGATAATATGGCTGGAATTCTGATGATAAGGCCAGATGCCATTTTAATGGGTTCTTTTCTATGGTTCGATATTCTAGAGAATAGCTATCCGAATATAAGTTCAGTTCAGTCTTTTATAAAAAGGAATAAAGCGCTTTTATTAAAAACTAAACCTCCAATGCTTTGTGTTGAAGCTATCGCAATGCCTGCGCTCAATAAATATACAAATGCAATTGGCTTACCCTGGTTTGCTCAGGATAAACGACAAATTGCTCCTTCCTCAGGCTTAAAAAAGAAAGTAGCAATTTTGACAGGAGCTAGTAAAGTTGCCAATCAGCTCACGCTTAGTATTTTAAATCACTTGACCTCAAACGATATTCAATTTCTAATACCTCAACGCATAATTGATTTATTAGAACAGGATCAAAAAGAAAAGCTTAGGCCATTTAATTTTACACTTGAAGAATTTGAATCTTGTGACTTCGTAATTTGTAGGCCTGGAGTCGGTACCGTTACGGATTGTATCACGACAAATACGCCAATGCTTGTTTTTCATGAAGGTTCTAATACTGAGATGCAAACCATTTCTGAAAATCTAGTCGCTTTAGGAATTGCACAATCTATTGGAAGCAATCCTTCTTCTGAAATATTATTAGACACTTTTGAAAAAATGTACACCACTGAAGTTTTAGAGTCTATGTCAAAAAAAATGCAAACCATTCCAGTTAATGGTTTTGAAATGGCCATCAGTTGGTTGGAGAATAATAACTATTTAACACAGGCTACTCTAAATTGAAAACTTCATTAGATATAAGGCGTATTAATGTTCACGGTTCTTTGACAAAGAACGATATTCATAAAGTAAATTACAATTTGAATTACAAATAAAGAAGTTCTTAACTATGCTTACTAAGAATAAGATTGACTCAATATGTTTTTCCAAAGACGTTAGCCTTCTGGAACTTTTGGAGCAGCAAGATGTCGCTGTAAAAAAAGGTTTAAGTCCGGGAATTACCCTAATAACAAATGATGATGGTGTATTAGTCGGCACAATCACTGATGGAGACATAAGAAGGGCAAGTATCAAACACAGATCTTTTGATATTACCGCTGAACAGGTTATGCAATCTGATCCTATAAGTTTTCCAGAATCTTACTCCTATAAACAAATCTTGTCTAGCCTTCCAATAGAATTAGCAAAAAGAGGTAGAGGAGCAAAAAAATACTTAAATAAAATTGTTCTAACGGATATCAAAGGCCATCCAACTCGTATTATTGAATACCACCAATTATGGGAACAAAAAGTAGCGACACATAGGCATATCGTTGTACTCGGAATGGGTTATGTTGGGTTTACTTTAGCACTGGCTTTAGCGGATGTCGGCTTTAAAATTACAGGCGTTGATATAAATGAAGATAGAATCAATGCCTTAAAAAAAGGAGATAGTTATATTCATGAAAAAGGCTTAGATGAAATTTTCGAAAGGGAATTAAATAATAATTTCACGCCCTCAACCACACTTCCTAATGAAGGAGATGTCTATATCATTTCTGTAGGAACACCAGTTTATAAAAGCCTGGAACATGATCTTCCACAATTGAGTCTGGATGCACTACAAAGTGTAGCGACGACTGTTGGAAAACAATTAAAACCAGGTAATTTGGTCGTACTTAGATCAACAGTCCCTGTCGGTACAACAAGAACCATCGTTCTTCCAATTCTTGAAGAACAGTCTGGTTTAACTGCTGGTGTTGATTTTCACCTTTCTTTCGCTCCTGAAAGAACAGCAGAAGGTAAAGCGGTAAAAGAGCTTAGAGAATTACCTCAATTAATCGGTGGGGTTAACCAAGAAAGCCTTGAAGCTACTGCAGCAATATTCCGGGACCTGACGACTACAATTGTTCGCTTAAAAGAATTAGAACAAGCAGAATTTGCCAAACTACTAAACAATTGTTTTAGAGATATGGTTTTCGGTTTTGCCAATCATGTTGCTCAAATTGCTAACCACTTTAATGTCAATATTGAAGAAACAATCAGAGCTGCAAATCAGGGATATCCAAGAAATCCAATTCCCTTGCCAAGCCCAGGAGTAGGAGGGCCTTGCCTCACAAAAGATCCTTATATTTTTTCAACTGTTGCTCATCAAGCGGGTATTGACGAAACACTGTTTGTCTTTGGACGAAAAGTAAATGAATCCATGCATGATTTTATTGCAAATAGAATAATAGAAAAACTAAAAGAATCCGGTAAGCCCATTGATCAAGCTAAAATATTGGTCTGTGGATTAGCTTTTAAAGGAGAACCAGAAACTGGCGATCTTAGAAATTCTACCTCTGTTGAAATAGCAAATATAATAAAGAAGCACACGGGTAAAATCTATGGCCATGACCCTGTTGCAAGAAAAGAAGAGATTATAGAACTTGGTATTATTCCCACTTCATTGCCAGAAGGTTTTGATGATATGGATGCCGTCCTTTTCCTCAATAATCACCGGTCTTATGAAAAATTAGACCTCAAAAACATGTTGTCCAGACAAAATGATCCAGCTATCGTCTTTGATGGTTGGGGACTTTTTAATCCAGAGGATATGCTAAAAGCACATCCTTGTGTTTACATGGGACTAAGTTTTTCAAAATCATCATTAGTTTAAATAAAATAAAGTATGAAAGTATTAGGTGTAATTCCAGCAAGGGGTGGTTCAAAAGGTGTTCCTAAAAAAAACATTAAACATTTAGAAGGGAAACCTTTAATCGCTTATACCATTGAAGCAGCTTTAGCTTCTAAAATTAGTCATGTTATTGTTTCCACGGACAGTGAGGAAATCGCGGATGTTTCTCGAAGTTTTGGAGCAGATGTTCCTTTCATTCGCCCTGATCACTTAGCAACAGATTCAGCTAAGTCTATGCCTGTTATTCAACATGCTCTAGAATTTGTAGAACAACAAAAGGGAGAAAAATTTGATGCTGTTTTAATGCTTCAACCAACGACACCTTATCGAACAAGTGATGATATTGATCAGGCTATAAATATTCTAGAGGAATCGAATGCAGATAGCGTCATAAGCGTTGTAGATGTAGAAGGTCATCATCCAGCCAGAATGAAGTTTTTGAAAGGCGATCGCTTGATTGATCCACCTTATTGTGAGACTTATGAAAACCAACCTCGTCAGGAATTAGAACCAATGTATATTCGAAACGGAGCTATTTATCTTAGTTCAAGGGCAGCGGTCTTAAAGGGTTCTTTTAAAGGAAATGATTGTAGAGCTTTGATTATGCCGGCATCTCGTTCTGTAAATATTGATACGATCATAGATTTTGAATACGCTGAATTTTTGGCATCAAAACAAGTTCATGAAAATTCTTAATGTAGAACCACTTCGTTATGATCAGCCAACGCGTAATTTACTTCAGGAGTTTGGAGAAGTAGATTATATTAATGTGCTTGAGAATGAGGACTTACTAGAAGTTGTTGCTCAAAAAAACTATGAAGTCATCTTTGTAAAATTAGGCTTGTCTATTGATATAGAAGTCATGGATGCCATGCCTGCTTTAAAATATATCGTAACGCCAACAACAGGGCTGAACCATATCGATTTAATAGCCGCTAAAAACAAAGATATAGAAGTCATTAGCCTTAAAGGAGAAACAGCTTTTTTAAATACTGTAAAAAGTACAGCAGAACATACTTGGATGTTATTGCTTGCTTTGATAAGAAGATTTTCTAATGCTTTTGACGATGTAAAAAATTATAACTGGCGAAGAGAACCATTCCTTGGTTCAGAGATCGGTGGAAAAACACTAGGCATTATCGGTTATGGAAGATTAGGAAAAATAGTGGCCAATTATGGTTTGGCATTTGGAGCAAAAGTTGTCATCACTGATACAGATAAACAACAACTGGAGAACCTTCCTGATAATATTACGCCTCTTAGTCTTTCTAGTTTACTGAGTCAATCCGATATTATTTCTATTCACATTCCTTCCAATGAAGCGAATAACAAATTTATAAATAACAATCTAATTAGTCAGATGAAAAAAGGCGGCTTAATCGTCAATACTTCACGAGGCGAAGTTGTAGAAGAAGAAGCAATCCTAGACGCTCTAAACTCAAAACACCTTGGAGGCTATGCAACGGATGTAATGGACGGAGACAGTAGCTGGGAAGGAGGAATCCCCGGAACACATCCCTTGGTTGAATATGCTAAACAAAATAACAATCTAATTATCACACCACATATTGGTGGCTATGCTTTAGAATCTATTAATAGTACACGTTCTTTTATTTCTAAAAAATTTATCGCTGCATGTAAATTGCAGACTCAATAAAAACTATTTAAAAATCATCAAAAAACAATATTATGAATCCAATAATTATTGCGGAATGTTGTCAGAATCACAATGGAAGTCAGGAACTTTTAAAAAGAATGATCCATGAAGCTGCAGAAAATGGTGCAGACTATGTAAAAATTCAAGCGATCAGGTCAAAAGAGTTGACACACAGACCACGATTTGATGAAGGACAAACTGATGAGAATGGAGTTGTTCAGGTTATCAAACGTCCTTACCAACCAGAATTAGAAAGACTATCCAAATTGGACCTGACACAAGAACAAGAGCAATGGTTTGTAGAAGAATGCCAAAAAGCAGGAACAAAACCCTTGACAACTGTTTTCACCAGAACTGGTGTTCAGGAAGTAAAAGATATGGGTTACCCTGCGATGAAAATAGCGAGTTATGATTGCGCATCTTTTCCGCTTTTGGAAGATGTAAAAGCAGTTTGGAATAAAGTATTTATCTCTACTGGCTCTACTTATGATGATGAAATCGCAAAAGCAGCGAAAGTGCTGGAAGGTGTTGATTTTGAGTTCTTACATTGTGTAACAATCTATCCAACCCCAATGGAAGAATTACACTTAAACAGATTAACATATCTCAAGCAATTTTCTGATAAAGTAGGATATAGCGATCATTCCAAACCAGAAACGACTGGACTTTGGGCAAGTAAAATTGCTTTAGCCTTAGGAGCCAGTTGTGTAGAAAGACATTACACTGTTCTTGGTCCAACGGAGACTAAAGATGGGCCTGTTTCTATTACGCCAGCAATGGTCAAAGAATTAAGAAATTTTGCTGATCGTCCTATCGAAGAAAGAATGGAAATTATCAAAAGAGAATACCCGAATTGGGAAATGACGCTTGGAGATGCAAATCGCCCACTCTCACATACTGAAAAATTAAACCGTGATTTTTATCGTGGTCGTTTTGCCAGCAAAATTGATGGAAAGGTGGTTTATAATTGGGAGGAATTTGATTTAGTTGTATAAAAATTCTACAACCTTAAAATATTATGAATAACACAAGTTTAAAAGAATTTTATTCTTCCGTTTATAAAAAAGGCGAAGAGAACTGGTACACCAAGTTCAAAGGCGGAAAAAACATCAGTGAAAATAATGATGTCATACTCCGCCTAACCGACTTTACTGAAAAAACTGTTTTGGATGTAGGCTGTGGAACAGGAAGTCTAGCAAGGAGAATAGGCGTATCCGGAGCAAGCAAAGTCTATGGAATTGATTATGCATTATCTGCTATTGAAGTAGCAAAAAGCAAGGAAAATCCACCTAATGTCTATTTTCAGAACATGAATGTAGAGGAGTGGAAAGAAGAAGTAGACATTTTAATTTCCTGTGGCACCTTAGAACATATGGACAAACCTTGGGAGGTATTAAAGAAATTTTCTCAATGGACAAAACCAGGAGGAGAAGTCATTATATCTTGTCCTCATTTTTTCAATTTAAGAGGATTCCTTTGGGTGGGGTTACAAAAGTTACTAGACGTTCCAATGTCTCTGTCCGATTTACATTCTATTGCTCCATTTGATATACAGAAATGGATAAAAGATACCGATTTAGAAATAGTGAAAATTGAAACTTTTGATCATGATCTCGCAAATAGCGCCCATGCTGTAGTAGATATGAAAAAAAGATTAACTAATGCTTTAAGGGATGCTGAAATGCCTAATGACAAAGTAGATCATTATCTTGAATGGATGAATAATATAGTTGAATATATGAAAAGTGACCACTCCACGCTTCAACTAGAAGGTGGAAATGCATTGTACTATATGAAAAAAGCAGTTTAGACAAACTCTTAGAATTTTAGTTACAAAATATTTTAATTGATGAAAACAGTTTTTATTGCTATTGCTTTTGGTACCAGTGTAAGAGATGTTTTAAGAAATGATACTTTCTTAAAACTTAAGAATCGAAAAGACTTAAGAGTTGTGGTAATGGCTCCGCAGGTTGGAGATCAAAAATTTGTTGAAGAATTTTCTGCTGACAATGTAAGCTTTGAACCTCTGCTCACTTTTATGCCCTCATTTGCAGAAAGAGCCTTAATCGCATTTCATCGCGCGACACTAAGAGGTAAAAGTCGAACGATTGATCTGGGTAATACCGCTGGTAATACCAAGGCTCTGGATTTTATGACTCCTTTTGCCAAACTTGCACTTGCTCTTTTAGGAGATAAGGGTACCCTTAATTTTATTCATTGGTGTTATAAAAATTTTACAAAAGCTAGCCTTTACGGAGAGCTATTTGATAAATACAAACCTGATTTGGTAGTAGTCACTAGAGTACTAAATTATTCTATGGACTATCCTGTATTAAGAATGGCCGATAAAAAGAAGGTTCCAGTTATAAGTTGTGTAAGTAGTTGGGATAATTTAACCAGTAAAGGCTTCTTCCCCTTTTCAATTAAATCCATAGTAGTATGGAATCAAATCCTTGCAGATGAGGCAATGGATTTATTTTTCTTCCCCAAAAAAGATATTTTTATTAGTGGTATTCCTAGGTATGATCTCTTTTTTAAAAGAGAAGGTTTCCAAGAAAAGAAGGAAGTTTTTGAAAAATTTGGATTGGATCCAAACAAAAAATTGATCTTATATGGAACAGGTAGCCAATCTACAGGTCGAAGTCCAATAGATAAAGTCACTCCGGAACCAGACATTGTAGAATTCATCGCCGATGCTATTGATGAAGGAGTAATTAAAGAACCGGCACAATTACTAGTTCGTTTGCATCCTCAGGCTGAGCCAGAGTCTTACAAAAAGTTAATGAATCGAAAAAATGTTGTATTGCATATACCTGGACGTAATGTATCTTTTCTTGATCGACTATTTAGCAAAAAAGATGATATTGAATACGGTGAATCTTTATTATACAGTGATTTGGTGATTAACTTTGGATCAACTGTATCTATTGATGCAGCGGTCTTTGATCGACCAATTATATGTGTGAATTTTGACTTTCGAGGAGAGAGGCCATTTAAATATTCTATGAAAAGATTGTACGTCTTTGATCATTATAGAAAATTGGTAGAACTCGGAGGCATGCGTTTGCCTGAATCACGTGAAGCATTGATTGACGATATCAATGCTTACCTCAAAAATCCGGACTTAGATAAAGCCGGAAGGCAAAATATTGTTGATAAACAATGTCACTTTGAAGATGGTCAATCGGGAGCTCGAATTGCTAATCATATTTTAAAACAACTTAATCTTCCTCAAAAAATAAGTCAAAAAGATTTCGAAGCAGTGGGTAGTGATCAATAGAGAAAGTGCAGTGGTTTAATCGAAAAATACTATTTCTTTTTGCTAGCTCAAGCATACTTTGGCAAGTAACCCATATAGCATGTGAACTGACGATTCTTCGCTTCATTGATCCTGATTTTATAGGAATCTGGCAATTAGTTCTTATGATACAAGGCTATTCAACAATTTCTCGATTAGGTATACTCAATGCTATGAATAGAGAGTTTCCATTTTTTCTAGGCCAAAAAAATAAAGCAAAAGCAACTGATATTCACACGACTTCATTTAGCTTTATACTACTGAATGGATTTATTCTATCTCTGTTTTTTATTGGTTTAGCATTTTACTTTTATAACAAAAATGGAATTAATTGGGGCATTGCATTTGGAGCAATGTCTATTATTATTTTTCTTGAAATCATTAATATCTATTTTGAGGCGACTCTTCGAGGGGTCAATGAATTTGGTTTAGTTTCAAAATACAAACTGGGATTAATACCCATTGCCATTTTATCTCTATTTCTACCTTTAGAGTTTGATTTTTTAGGTCTTTGTATTCGAGCCGGTTTAATTTCATTTTCAAAATGCTTGATTCTGTCTTTCTTGGCTTTTAAATATCTTTCTTTTCCTAAGTTTCAATTTCAAGTATTTAAAAATTTATTCGATACTGGATGGCGGCTTTGGATTTGGGACTATTTAAAAAATGTAGCTAAATCGTTTCCAAGATTAGTCATAGTTACGTTTAGTGGGACAACATTATTGGGTTTATATGCACCAGTGAACTGGGTTAATATGGCCTTTGCTAGCTTATCAGGAAGTATAAGTGCTTACATATATCCAAATTTGAGTTACAATTTAGCTAAAGATGGATCGACTATTGGAAACCAGGCTTTGCGAGTGGCAAAATATTCTCTTCTGATATTTCTGCCGATGACCATCCTTGGAATTATACTATTGCCATATGTCATACCTTTGTTATTACCAAAGTATTCTTCTGCAATAATTGCAATGCAAGTTTCATTAGTTGCAGGATTATTTGATAGTATAAATCTTACAACAACAGCATTTGCTACTTTAAAAGCTTGGAAATCAATGTTTTCCCATGTTTTTATTACTATTTTCTTAAAAGGTCTCTTTGTACTAATTGGTTACTTCATTTTTGAAGACAAATTATTAGGCGTCGTTGCCGGTTTATGCATTTCATCTATGATTTTATTTGGGGTTACATTAAAAATGGTAAAAGACTTAGACGTAAGAAAAGAAGTCTAAACGATGGCTAATGCTTTTGAATTAAGGTTGGATAAAAAGTATAAAAAAGATCGGAAGTTAGGTAGAATTTACCTCTTCTTGTTTTTCTTATTCGTTGGTTTACACAAACTTGACCAGATTCAATGGTATTATACGGGGGTATCTATAAAAAAATTTACAATTATAACCCCTCTTTTTATTCCTCCACTTTTCTTATTATTAGCTTTATTAAAATATAGAAAGATTCATGTAAAAACTAAAGTAACGAATACACTATTTCAGTTTTATTTTCTTACGTTTTTATTTATTTCTTACATTTTTTATCTAGTTAGTTATGGGGTTGTAGTAGGTAATCCAGCACATTATATTTCTACAGAAGTCTGGATTTATTTGATTGTAATTCTCTGTTTGTTTTTAGGTCATTATGACGCGGTATGGAAAGATATTTATAAACCGCTCATCGTCTTATTTTGGTTATTTTGTATTCCCGTTTACTTTGGTACATTTATCCCAAGGTTACACCTTATTGCAGAGGGTAGTGCAGAATATTTACTAGAAAAAAAAGGTTATTTAGGAGCTACAGCTACTCTTGCATATGAGATGTATCCTATTTTAGATTTCTTTCCTATTGTCTTTGTTTTATCAGCTATTCGAAAAAAAATCGATATTTGGAAAATTCTGGGACTTTGTACTGTAATAGGGTATTTAGGATTTCATATCTTTTTTCAAAAAAGAGCACCATCCGTTAGAGCGCTCACTTATATAGTCGTGATACTAGGAACGATCCAATTAGTGAAGCCATCAATAGAAAGTTTCTTAAAACCTATTGGATTTGGTGCAATAGCGATTTTTTTCTTGTTATCTATAGTATCTGTAGATGGATTAGTGGATCGACTAAACAAATCAGATCAAGACGATTCTAGACAAAATGAAGTCGGCATTATGCTGAACCAGTTAGAACCTCATGAATGGATATTTGGTAAAGGATTTGGAGGCTACTTTATTTTAGGTAGTGATGATATATATGGCTTAGGGGAATATGAAATAAAAGAAGGCGTATTTGGTAAAGTCAATTTGCATATCGCTTTTTTTTATCCAATCTTAAAAGGAGGTCTAATATTTCTTCTTCTAACCCTCTTATTTTCTTTTCCTTTAATCTATAGGTGGTTGGATAGAACATGGCTATCGAATGAATATAATTTTACTGCTTTTAATATTTTAATTGTCATTTTTCTTTTTCAATTTATTGAGGGACCTTTCTCTTCTGGAGTTACTTTTTTAGGTGTACTCTATGGGCTATGCTGGGGGAAAGTGGCAACCTCTCTGAATCAATTCTCTTTAAAAAGAGAGCTTCTTCTAAATGTGAAAAATTAAAAATGGGAGCTTCTTCTGCTATAACATTTTTTAAAAGAATAACTCAGGGTAAAACAACAACTCAGGCCTTGCTCTATCTTTCAAGGCGCATTTGGTGGAAAGTTATTAATCAGTTTTATTCATTTTATGCTAAGACAAGGCTTCGATTATGGGGAGCTAAAGTACTTTCAAACCTTACTGTAAAAGGCAAATTAAGAATCCACCTTGATGGGCAATTAATAATTAGAAACAAAGTTACAATTGTCTCCGGTCCTCAAAATTATGTGGGAGGTAATCGAAAAACATCCATTTGGGTTGGTCGTGATGCTAAAATGGTTATTGAGGATAAATGTGCCATTTCCAATACAACCTTTGTTTGTCTCAATAAAATTGAAATTCTCGAAGAAACATTTATCGGTGGTGGCTGTGAAATTTATGATACTGATTTCCATTCATTATATCCTGATCAACGAAGAAATGACCTCACTTTGCCAGTAGGTCCAATCAAGATAGGTCCACGAGCATTTATTGGTGGATTTACTACAATTTTAAAAAACGTAAGTATTGGAGAAGGTGCAGTTGTTGGAGCTAATAGTTTAGTTACTAAAAACATTCCTCCATATGAAATTTGGGCTGGTGTTCCAGCAAAATTCATCAAAAAAGTTACCACAGAATAATTGATAAATCAGAATATGAAAATAATAATTCTAGGAAGTTACTTATTCCCAACCGGGATTGCCACATCAGCCCGAATAAGAAACCTTGCGAGAGGGTTTAAAGAAGCTAATGCGGAAGTATATATCATTGCTGGTAGCCCTCCTTTTAATGATCATAATTATTCGATAGGAGAGTGGTTCGATTATGAAGAAGGAATTAAACTATATTTTACTTCTGATAATAAATCTTCTTTCAAAAGTATAAAACTTAGAAAAAGACTGATTTTTCTAGACTGCGTTCGTAAAGCATCCAATGTTGTTAAACAACTAATCAAACAAGACAAAATTGATGCTATATTTCTTTATGAACATAGTTATTTGAATTATTCTAAGATAATTCAAACTGCAAAAAAACAAAGTATTCCAACTATTCTGGATATTGTGGAAATTCCGATAATGAAACTGAAATTCTCTGATCTTTTCACACATCCATTTCAAATAGATGCTTATTTTTCGCATAAAAAATTAACGCCAAAGATTGACATTCATTCCTCCATCACTACTTATCTTCAAAAGTTATACGATCATACTCCTTCTATAAAATATCTGCTGCCCAGTATTGAAGCATGGGATGCCCCGTCTAACAAACCTTTCGATAACTCTGAAGTATTTACATTTGCATATGTGGGGGCATTATTAGAAAAAGATGCCCCTGATCGTTTGTTTGAATTCATCGATTCTTTAATTGATAGAAAAATTGATTTTAAAATCAAAATTATCGGTCGATATGAAAGTACCGCAGAAGGTAAATCTTGGATGAATAAATTTAAGGCCGAAAAAAGAATGAATGATTTTATAGTTTGGCTTGGCGAAACTAGCGATGATGAATTAATGAATAATTTAATCAGTTCAGATGGATTAATATTATTAAGACAAAACAGAATAATTGAAGAATATTCATTTCCTACACGGCTAGTTGAATATCTAAAAACAGGAAACCCTGTGTTTATTACAAATAAAGGAGACATTCCTGTTTATCTTGAACATATGAAAAACGCCTGTTTCATCAATTCTTTTGATGTTTCTAAAACTATAGATGATGTTATCGAAATTATTAAAAACAGAAGCCTTGCAAAAGAAATTGGTACTAATGGATATCAAACGGGTAGAAAAGTTTTTAATAGAAAAAATCATGCTCAAGAATTGATAAATATAATAGAGCAACTAAATAAAAATGAATTAGCGCCAGCGCACGCTCATTCCTCTTTAACATAACACATCAAGTACTATTTTTTCAATATTACAATATTAATTTATGGAAAAAGTATCAAGATCATGGCTAGACATAAAATTAGATGCATCTAAAAGATATGTAATGTGGAATTATTTATCTGGAAAACTAGATTTAGTCCTTTTATCTGAATTCCCAAAATCAGGTGCATCTTGGTTAAGTTCTATGCTATCAGATACGCTTAATGTCCCTTATCCGAGAGATAGAATGCCTCAACTTAGGTCTTCTATTATGCATGGTCATCATTTGTATAATGATAGTTTTGGAAAAACTATCTGCTTGCTAAGAGATGGCAGAGATATTATGGTTTCAGCATACTATGGTTTCCTTGTTGATCACAACAGGGCATATCAATTTGCATTAAACAATAATCGATCGATTGTCTCTTTTACAGATTATGAAAATGTAGAGAAAAATCTCCCTGAATTTATAGAATGCATTTTTAATAAGAAGAAAAGTTTATTCAATAAAGGCTTTCTAAAGTTTACATGGAATGAGTTTATTCATTCTTATTATAATAATAAAGAGAAAGTTCTATTTATAAAATATGAAGACTTACTAGAAGATTCTGCTAAACAATTAATGAGGGCAATTAAGTTTTTAAATAAACCAGAAAGAAGTTATGATGATCTAAAAAAGATAGCAGATAAATATTCATTTAAAAAAATAACAAATAGAAATCCAGGGGAAGAGAATACTAAAAGTTTTGTTCGAAAAGGAATTGCAGGTGATTGGAAAAACAAATTTAGCAAGGAAGCATGTCAAATGTTTGATCATTATGCAGGCAAAGAATTAATTCTTGCTGGCTATGAGAAAGATCATAATTGGTATTGATGTATTAAGAGCCTGATTTTGACTTCGACAATAAAACTTGGACAGGATATTAATAACATAAACTATGTGTGGAATAAACGGATTTAATTTTTTAGATAGTAATAAGATAGAGGAAATGAATGAGGCCATTAGCCACAGAGGACCTGATGGTAATGGATCCTATGATCTTAATAAGATCTCTCTAGGTCATGTTCGATTATCAATTATTGATTTGTCAGAAACGGGTGCTCAACCAATGAGTTATTCCCATAAGGGAAAAAAAATCCGGATTACCTATAATGGTGAAATTTATAATTATTTAGAAATAAAAAAACAACTTCAGCAAAAAGGATATGAATTCAACTCGACTTCTGATACAGAAGTAATATTGGCAAGTTATTGCGAATATGGTGAAGAATGTGTTAATTATCTAAATGGGATGTGGGCCTTTTGTATTCACGATGAAGAAAAAAACACCTTATTCTGTTCAAGAGATCGACTTGGAGTAAAACCTTTCTACTATTACTATCATGAAGGCAAATTTATTTTTAGTTCTGAGTTAAAAGCGATCCTATGTCATCAGGATTTAAAAATCAATGACATCGACGAAATTGATAAAGATGCCTTGAAATTATATTTTTCTTTAGGTTACATACCATCGCCAATTTCAATTTATAAAAAAGTAAAAAAACTCGAAGCAAGACAGAATCTAGTCTTTGATTTGGAATCTAGAACAATAAACAAATTGTGGTCTTACTTCGAAATTAATGAATACAATCCTTCTCAAGATATTACATCCTTAAAAAAGGAGTGCAATGATATTTTTGAAAATGCAACAAAAATCAGAATGAGAAGTGATGTTCCTGTTGGAGCTTTTTTAAGTGGTGGAGTAGACAGTACTTCTGTGGTTGGAAAAATGAAAGACAACTGTGATATACAGCAGTTACATACTTTCTCTATTGGATTTGAAAAGGCGGGCTATGACGAAACTGCCTTTATTGATATAGCTGCTAAAGCTTTTAAAAGTCAACACCATCATGAATATTTTGTAAAAGAATCTTTCGATTCAATTAAAAACAATTACAGTTATATTTATGATGAACCCTTTGGAGATTATTCAGGTTTTCCAACAAAAGTAGTATCTAGAATGGCTCGGGAACATGTCACAGTCTGTTTAAGTGGCGATGGTGGTGATGAAGTTTTTGGAGGATACGATGTTTACACAAATGGACTGATTGTTCAAAGATTAAAGTATATTCCCGCATTTCTCAGAACAGCACTTTATAATTTTCTTAAGCTGCTTCCAAATTTTTCCATAAAAAGAAGTCTGTCTGAAGCGCTTAAATTGTCTCTCGTCAAAGGAGAAGATTTTTATTCTTATTATGTAGACAGCGAAAGATACTATCCAAAAGTATATAAAGAATGGACCACAAAAAAAATGAAATATTGTTTGGATAAATGCAAAGGTAATCTCCCTGAAGCTTTAAGGGTTTTTGATCTCTTGTACAACAAATTACCTGATAATTTTTTGGTTAAGGTTGATCGTGCCTCTATGCATCATAGCCTTGAAGTAAGAAGCCCTTTTCTTGATTTTAGATTTATCAATTTCAGTCAAAAAATTCCTACAAAATGGAAGATAAATTTTAAGGACTCAAAGATTCTATTAAAAAATATTGTTCAGGGTATTATTCCTAATTCAATTATTAATAGAAGTAAAAAAGGATTTACTCCGCCTCTTATAGATTGGATAAATGATGATTCAACAAAGAAAGATTTAAAAAAATATACTCAATATCTAAAAGACTTAGATACCGACTTATTTAATTTCTATAAAGAAATCGTTTTCACAAAATCCTACGCCTTTAATTCATATTATAAAATCCGATTATTAATTTTTGGCCTTTGGTACGAATACTGGATTGAGAATAAACCTAGTAAAGAAAACAGTAATACAAACGTTTCTCATCAAGTTCATTGATGTTTTTTAATATTAAAATAATAATTTTTTGCCTGTAATTTTTCCTGTTAAGTCGCTCAAAATATTAGGGATTGATGCCTCAAATTTGAACGAAGGTGGTGGGGTGACTCACTTGAAAGGGATTCTTTCTTCTTTTGATCCTATCAAACATCATTTTGATAAATTAATCATATGGGGCGGTGACAATTTAGATCAACTAGAAAAACAACCTTGGCTAGAAATCAGAAAACCTAAAGAATTGTCTGGTAACATATTGGTGAAAGAATACTGGAAATTATTTAAGTTTCCGAACTTGGTAAAAACTGAATGTGGTCTACTGTTCTCTCCAGGAGCAGGCGTTTCTAGTAAAAAGTTGGCCTATATTACCATGTGCCGGAATATGCTTGTTTTCGATAAAACAGAACGAAATCGCTATCCTAAATTATCTTGGTCCTGGATTCGATTGTTCTTACTTAAATTCATTCAATCCAAATCGTTCAGGAATGCTCAAGGTGTTATTTTCCTTTCAGAGTATGCCAAAAATCATGTGACCAAAGTAGCGAGACTTGAAAAGTACAACGAAAAATTTGTCATCATTAATCATGGCGTTTCTCAAAAATTTAAGTCAGCTCCAAAAACGCAGCGAGCCATTTCAGATTACTCTGTTCAGAAACCATTCAAATTACTTTATGTATCCTACATTGGAATATATAAGCACAATTGGAATATTGCTGAAGCAGTAGCATTACTTAGAAAGCAGGGCTTCCCTGTTGAGTTACAAATGGTAGGAGCTGCTCCACATAAAAAAGAATTGAATAGGCTTAATGCGATTATTGAAAAATATGATCCACAAGAGACCTATCTTAAATATCTTGGACCTGTTTCGCATGAAAAATTATCAAAATATTATAAAGACGCTGATGGTTTTGTTTATGCGTCTACCTGTGAAAATATGCCAAACATTGTAATTGAAGCAATGACTAGTGGCTTGCCCATCGCTTCTTCTAATTATGATCCGATGTCGGAGTTCTTAAAAGATGGAGCTGTTTATTTTGATCCTACTTCTGTCGATAGTGTTCATAAATCATTAAAGACTTTTTTAGAAGATGCTTCTTTGCGGCAATCAAACTCTGAAAAAACAGCTGCTTACGCAATGAATTATAATTGGGAAAAATGTACCAACCTCACTTTTGATTTTTTGTATAAAAAATATATGGAACTGCACCAAATCGCTCCCGCTTCAAAAGAAGTTAAGAGCTTGTCTAAATATTAATATGAATTATCCTGTTTTAGGTTTTGGATGTACGAAGCTTACTCATAATAAAAGTGAACAACTGGCACTCTCGAATTTAGAAACTGCCTTTGATTCTGGTATTTCATATTTCGATACTGCTCGCATGTATGGTTTTGGACAATCTGAATCGATCTTAGGCAAATTCATTAAAAATAAAAGAGATCAGGTTCTTATTTGTTCGAAAGTAGGTTTGTTGCCAAGAGAATTGCCTTCCTTTCTAAATTTAAGGATGGTAAATATTATTCGAAATGGATTAAATAATTTATCCACCGTCAAAAACATGTTTGTAAAGGCTACCAATGGCCTGACTACAGAAATGGTTTTTTCTCCGGAAGAAGCAGAAAAAAGTATTAATCAAACTTTAAAAGAACTGAAGACAGATTATTTGGATTACCTTCTTCTTCATGAATATAATTATCAAACAGCTAACAAAGAAGAAGTTATTGATTTTCTGGAAAGAATGAGGGCTAAAGGTAAAGTCAGGTTTTTAGGTATCGGTTCGCAGTTTAGTAAACTGCCTAATGATTTAAGTAAAATTGATCCATCGTACCAAGTCATCCAAATCGAATCAAGCATTCTTAATCCTGTAATCAAAAATTACTCAAAAAGGAAAAATCAAACAATAGGCATTCATAGCATTTTTAAAAATTTAATGCCTACATATTCTTCAATAATCAATTCACCAAAATTGTATAAAGAATTAAATCAGGAGATTGGAGTAGATTTAACAAACAAAAACAATCTAGCTGCTCTATTCTTAGCAGCTGCAAAAAAAATGAATCCGAGTGGCATCGTTCTTTTTACTTCAAAAAATAATAAATCAATAATTAATAATACAAAGAACTGGAGGCAAGACCAGTTTTCAGAATACCAAATTTCTTCTTTTCAAAATATCATTAATCAAAAAACTGAACATTCGTTTAAGTAAAAAAATTATAAAATGGATTATACCAAATTAACAGGGCTTAGAAATGTAGCGCGAAAACTTGGAATCAATAAATTATTGACTTATAGCGCTACCAAACGAAATAAAGTTCGTTTGAAAGAGTATAAAGAAACTAAACCTAAATTTGCTGAACTTGAACTAAGTGGTCACTCTATTAAAATGCATGTGATCGACTCTTATGAATGGATGAGGGTGCAGTCATTTTATGAGGACAAACATATTATTGCAGAGATTGCAGCTAACTTAAAATCTGGTGGTAGTTTTTGGGATATTGGAGCAAGTATTGGTTTGTATTCTAATATGATTGCTAAAATACTTGGAGAAAAGGGAAAGGTAATTTCATTTGAACCCGAGGATAGATCCAGAGGTAGATTAAATGAAAATATAAAACTTAATGGCAATGAAAATATTTCTGTTTTCCCAATTGCGCTTGGTAGCAAAAAGGATACCCTTCATTTACAATTGTCAGAAAGGCTAAGCTCTGGAACACATCAGCTAACAACTAATAAAGTCACTGATACTGTAAATACAAAAGCAGTCGAAGTACTTCCCGCAGATGAGTTTATGATCCGTGAAAACTTAAGTGTACCAACTGTCTTGAAAATTGATGTAGAAGGATTTGAAGAAGAAGTCCTCAAAGGGGCAAAAAATATATTATCAAACCCTGAATGCAAAGCCATAATCATTGAGGTGCATTTTTCAATCATGGCGGCCCGTGGTGATGATAAAGCTCCTAACCGCATTAAAGCCTTTTTAAGTAGTTGTGGTTTTACAAATCAGGAATGGATCGATTTTTCTCATTTAGTGGCAACAAAATAAACAGATCATGAAGAGAAGAAAGTTTCTTGGTTTTTCTTTGGTTTTTGTTGTAGTTATCATCTTTTATTTGGTCATAGCAGATAGAAAAAAACAAATCAAGCCATATCCAAAAGATCTAGCTCTTCAAATCAAAAACAATCCCGATATAGGATTCTCGGTTAAATGTGCATTATTGAATGGAGGCTATGATATTGTTAAATCCATAACCGCTAAAAAATGGATTCGAAATGACCTTGGGATGGTTGACGTAAATGGTTATTTAATCAATAAGAATGAATTTGATCAATTTTTAACATATTTGGAAACAAAAAAAGGTAATGATCTTAAATAGCACAGATTGGTCTCAAAAAGAAACATACCATGCCGACATTGCTATAGTCGGAGCAGGAGCAGCAGGTATAACTCTTTCATTAGAATTAGAAAAATTAGGCTTTTCAGTCATATTGCTTGAAGGTGGTGATATGCACTATTCTGATCAAAGTCAGGATATATACAATGGAGAATTCAATGGAAGAGATTTGCCTAATGGCTTAAGAAATTCCAGAACTCGTTGCCTTGGTGGTTCTACCAACTGTTGGGCTGGAGTCTGTGTAGAATTAGATGAAGAAGATTTTCTAAAAAGAACCTGGGTTCCTAATAGTGGCTGGCCTATTAAGAAAGAAGACTTACTTGAATGGTATGATAAAGCTGCTCCTATATTAGATATTGATCTTTCTGAAATCCGAGATCCTTTAAAAACAGTTAATTATCCACTATTAGATGATTTAGAATTAAGGGCAACTACTAGTGCTAAAAAAAGGCTTTTTGCTCATGAATTTAAAGATGTCCTAGAAAAATCTGAAAACATACATGTTTTAGTAGGGGCGAATTTTACTAGTATGAACAGAATTCATGATGGAAAAACAATAAAAGAAATAAAGATTCAAAGTTTTGATAAAAAAACAGCATCTGTCTCTGCTAATACTTTTGTGTTGACTTGTGGAGGAATTGAAAATGCCAGAATCCTTTTAAATACAAAAACAAATGATCAGGAAGCGATTGGCAATATTGACGATAATGTAGGACGCTATTTTTCCGATCACCCAATTGCTCCATGTGCAACGCTCTTAACTCTTGAAGGTAATATGAAGGAATCTTCAATTTATAATTATAGAAACTATAAAAATATCTTTCATTATAAAATTCCCTTTTCGCTACAAGAAAAATTTAAAACACTAAATATTTGCCTTTCAATATGGCCTGAGTTTGAAGAGCTGACAGATTTAGAAGTCGCTGGATGGAATATAAATAAGTATGTAAAAGATACCGACTCTTATTCGCTCGAAGGGGGTGATATAAAAACAGTCTTAAAAAATCCATTAGGCTTGTATCGTAGTTACAAATCAAGGTCTAATATGAAGAAAAGCAGATTATCACTCCGTTTTCAAATGGAACAATCACCAGACCCTGAGAGTAGAATTTCCTTACTTCCAGAAAAAGATCAATTTGGATTACAACGAGTCAATTTACATTGGGTCTTCTCGCCATTGGAAAGACATACAGTAGATATAGCAACATCTTTAGTTGCAGATAGCTTGCATAAAAACAAAATTGCCTCATTACGGTTAGATTCTCAATTAATTGAACATAGAAATCGTATGCCAATGGATTTAAGAGGAGGTCAGCATCATAGTGGAAGCACTAGAATGGCTATAAACGCTAAGGATGGTGTCGTAGATTCAAATTTAAAAGTATTTAATACAAGTAATTTATTCATTTGTGGAAGTTCTGTCTTTCCCACTAATGGATGGGCTAACCCTACTTTCACAATAATAGCACTTACGCTAAGATTGGCTCAGCATATAAAAAGCATACATTAAAATTGGAAAAAACAAAAATTTGTATCATAGGATGTGGTACCTATGGAGCTTATCTTCTCAATAGACTTACGGAGTCTTTTGGAGAAAAGGTAGAAATAATAGTAGTAGAAGTCGGAGACAAAAATGTCAAAAATGAAGAAGAAATCGGAATAACTTCAAGATCTATATTTTCTAAAGCTTCGAAGGATGGTAGATATTTTGGTTTAGGAGGAACTTCAAATAGGTGGGGAGGACAAATCTTATTCTTCGATGATCGAGACAATCCTAACAATAATGCTGATTGGAACAAAATAATCCAAATCAATAACACGTACAGAGAGAAGGTTGTTGAAAAATTATTAGGTAAAAATAAATTTGACCACTATTTAAAAGAAGATACCGGTGATACAAAAATTGGTATTTGGTTAAAGTATGGAAAAAGAAATTTGTTCAAAAGCATAAAAAAAGAAAAACTTAAAAATGTCGTTTTCCACCTTAATTGCAGGGTAACTGATTTCAACTTAAAGGATGGTAAAATTTCTGAGATCACTTGTAAAAATTTAACAAAAGGAGAAATCAAAATCAAAGCGGATCATTTTTTCTTAACTGCTGGTGCTATAGAATCATGTAGGCTTTTAATGGAGTTAAACAATAAATATAAAATACTAAACAATTCAGATCTTGGAAAACACTTTGGTGATCATCTTTCAGTAGAATTGTTTAAAATCAAAAATCAAAAACCTAGCTTAAATGCGATTGATTTACTCCCAAGAGTCTATAAAGGAAATCTTATCACTAAGCGTTTGGTCGTATCTACAAAAGATGGAATCATAGGATACTTGCATCCTATTTTTAATAAAGAAGTAAAAGTGTTTTCATCCTTAAAACAATTGCTTTTTGGAAAACAAAAGAATTCTTTTAAACTTAGTGAACTCTTTACAGGTCTTGTTTTCCTCTTCAGGTTTTTATTAAACTATCTGTTCTTAAAAAAGATGTATGCTCATAATAATAACTGGAGCTTACAATTAGATATTGAACAACCATTCCCAAATAAGAACAACCTTACGCTTCTTAATGAAAAAGATAGGTTTGGGCAAAAAGCAATATCTATTAACTGGAATGTTGAGAAACAAGATATTAAAGCTATTTCAGAAATTAAACGTAGCATCGAAAAGTTACTAAAGCAAAATGGTTTAAGTTTCACTCCTGTTTATAATCCCGATGTACCAACCAGCAAAGTTGAAGATATTTATCATCCTGTAGGTTTTATAAGAATGGGAGAAGACTCAAAAAGTGTATTATCTATGAATTGTTTGGTCAAAGGGACTTCCAATCTTTATCATTTTTCGACAGCAATGTTCCCAAGTGCAAAATCAATTAATCCAACAGCTGCTGGTTTTTGTTTTATTGAATCACATCTAGAAAATGATTTAGAATTTGTACTAACAAAAAAGACAGAATTAAATAGAGTTTCTTCTTTATCTGAAGTAAACTCTGATATGCCCAATATTTAAAACGTAACTAAATGTCATTGAAAGAGAGTAATATTTTCATGATCTTTCTTATACTTACTTTTCTTTGCAGTAGTTGTTCAAAGCAAACTAGTAATGGGCAAAGTACTGGTAATTTTTCTACGTTTAGAAGTTCTGATTCTCGTAACACTCATGAATCTCTTACTTCTTTAAGCACTTCATTCGCATTTGATACAAAAACTGGTGTATTTTATTATAAAGATGGAAAAGTATGGAAAGCGTCAAACCCAGAGGTAAAAAACTTTAAACACTTAAAGTCAGTCGTTGCTAATGAAGGGCAGATTATCTCTACAAAAGGATATACTTTTCCTGGAGATGGAGGTGCTTCGAAATTTAAAGTATATAAAAAACCTCCTTTCAATAAGTCAGACAAAGTAAATATTATAAAATTAAGCAATGGCCTTTATGCTGCCCGTTTGTTTGAAGGTAAAGTAAATGTTATTTCTTTTGGAGCTAAGGGAGACTCTGATCAATCCGGAAATGGAACAGACAATACCAAGGCATTTCAAAATGCAATTGACTTCATCAACCAAAATGGAGGAGGAGAATTATATATTCCGAGTTCTTTAGGCAAGTTCTTCAAAATTTCTAAAATTTATATTAAAAATGGTGTCAAGCTTTCAGGTGATGCTTCATCTGTTTCTACTGAATTTAAAAGCCTCATCGGCTCTAAAATATTAGTTGACAATAAAGGGCAAGGAATAATAATTGGAGAAGATGAATTCTTTCCTACTAAAGGTGTGAAAGGAATTGTTGTAGAAAACCTGATTATTAAAGGTCTGAAAAATAGTATTTCCGGAATTCGATGCGGATCTGACATATCCTTTGTTACGCCTGTAAATATTATAGTTAGAAACTGTATAATTGAAGGGTTTACAAATCCAGGTGTAGCCCAAACTGTATACGATATGTCAAACAAAGCATTAGGTAAAGCAGAAGATAATTATCGAGGTGCTTTTCCTGTCACCGGTGCTTGTGGTGTTTTTATTGCAGGTGGTGTCATTATTTCTCTTGATAATGTAATCAGTCAAAAAAATTACTACGGTTTATATGAGAGTTCAGGAGGAACATGTACAGCGCTGAATATTTCTAGTGGCTCTTTTAGTGAAAACATTAAAAATGGAATTGTTTTTACATCCTTAAAAAGTGCAACTTTGAACAGTCTTGTTGTAGTGGCAACCAATAAAGAAGCAGGTATTAAAATTATAGCTCCTAAGACTAATATTGATAATATAAAAAATGGTCCAACCAATATATATATCAATAATATTCACCTTGAGTCTAATAATTTTAAAAGAGGTTCTGGATACTCTATCATAATCGATAATCAAAATGAAGATGGATTTATTAAAAATGTATTTATAAATAACAATCGTTTAGACTTTAGTGTATACGATGGTATATATATCCATCGAGGGAAAAATATTAACATCGAGTCCAACTCAATTCTAGTCTTACCCTCCCGTACTCAGTTAAAAACAGTAGATTGCGAATATATTGAATACTCAGGTGTAGTTTTTGGAAATATGGATATTGATGCAGAAACTGATATTATCCGGAAAAACAAAAAACAGAACAAGTTAGCAGGTGGAATTATTGCTGATTATAGAACATGCACAACGAAAAGAGAAGGAATTGAAGAATCCTTAATTATACAAGGAGATATTGCATTATTACCAGAAACAATTAATGCTGTAAATGGAGTTTTTAAGATAGAAGCATGGGGTAAAATAAACGCAAATACCTCTCAAAGGGCTCTTAAGTTTAAATTTAATAAGCATGTAATTTCTACCAATAATTATACGCCTAAGAAAGCAACTACCTGGTATACGGAAATAGTTATTCCTGCTTCGAGTAAACCTAATGTTAATTTAACAAAAATACTTACATTACTTCAAATCGGAGAACATAAAGAAGCACCTCAAATTTCAAAGATATCAGAAAAGGAGCTTTGGAAAAAAATAAACCGTATCTACATTACAGGAAAATCAGCACCCGGTAATCTAACTCTAGAAGGTTATCAGGTATCATTCAAATCATACTGACATTAAATGAGTCTACTACCCATATCTATTCTTATTCCAACAAAAAACGAAGAGAAAAATATTGCCAGATGCCTTGAATCCGTTTATAAATGGGCAGACGAAATTATTATAGTCGATTCTCAATCGACTGACCAAACGTTAGAAATCTGTAAGCAATACAATACTAAAGTTCTTCAATTTAATTATAAAGGAGGATGGCCCAAAAAACGACAATGGGCCTTGGATACTTTTGATTTTAAAAATGACTGGATTCTCTTATTAGATTCTGATGAAATTTTGCTTCCAGGCATTAAAAAAGAAATTGAAACCGCTGTAAAGTCAGAATCCGCGGATGGATATTGGATGCGTTTCCAAATTTATTTCCTAGGAAAAATGCTTCGCCATGGCGGTACTGAGCTTTGGAAACTTTCTCTATTTAGAAAAGGAAAAGGAGCTTATGAAAAGCGCCTTGAAGATCAAGATGAATCAATGGCAGATATGGAAGTCCATGAGCATGTGATTGTTGACGGAAAGGTAGGGCGGCTCAAACAACCTGTCAAACATGAAAACATTAATGCTTTAGATCGATATATTCAAAAACATAATGAGTATTCGAATTGGGAAGCACTATTACATTTTAAAGGAAATAATGATAGCATAAAACCAAATTTATTTGGAAATCAGACTCAACGCCGTAGGTGGCTAAAAAAGAAACTTTTAACCTTTCCCGGAAGTTCTTTTTTGTTTTTCCTAAATGGCTATCTTTTTAAATTAGGATTTTTAGATGGTCGACAAGGGTTTATATACGCTGCTTTTAGAGGAACTTATATGTTTAATATTAAAGCAAAAATATTTGAATTAAAGCAAAGTAAAAACGTATAAAATAATTTTAATTCCGCAATTTAATTTCACAAACAATCAATATGTTCAAAGATAAAATTCTACTAATCACCGGAGGCACAGGTTCTTTTGGAAATGCCGTTCTTAATCGATTTATTGATACAGATATCAAAGAAATAAGAATCCTTAGCAGGGATGAAAAGAAACAGGATGATATGCGGCGAAGGTTGCAAAGCAATAAAGTAAAATATTTTATTGGTGATGTTAGAGATTATAATAGTGTAGAGAATGTTGTACGAGGTGTCGATTATATATTTCATGCAGCAGCATTAAAACAGGTGCCTTCTTGTGAATTTTTTCCTGTTGAAGCAGTAAAAACGAATGTCCTTGGAGCTCAAAATGTTTTGGATGCAGCTATCAGAACTGGAGTAGAAAAAGTAGTTGTCCTTAGTACAGATAAAGCCGTTTATCCAATCAATGCAATGGGACTTTCTAAAGCATTAATGGAGAAAGTAATGATCGCAAAATCTAGAAATTCTGAAAACACAATACTTTGTGGTACACGCTATGGTAATGTCATGGCAAGTCGTGGATCCGTAATTCCTCTTTTTGTAGATCAGATTAAAAACAAATCGACTATTACAATCACTGACCCGAATATGACTCGGTTTATGATGACTTTGGAAGATGCGGTTGATTTGGTTTTGTTTGCTTTTGAAAATGGAAAATCTGGAGACATGTTTGTTCAAAAAGCTCCAGCCGCAACTATTGATGTCCTTGCTCAGGCATTAAATGATTTGTATCATGCCGACACGCCAATCAAAATTATTGGTACAAGACATGGCGAAAAACTATATGAAACACTAGTCAATAGAGAAGAAATGGTCAAAGCAGAAGACCTTGGAGATTATTTTAGAATTCCGGCTGATGGACGGGATTTGAATTATGAAAAATATTTTTCAAAAGGGGAGGAGGATCTTTCAAAAGTAGAAGATTATCATTCGCATAATACATTCCGATTAGATAAGGAGGGGACCAAAGAACTTTTACTCAAATTGGATATGATCAGAGATGATGTTAGAGTAAGTCAAGCCTCAGATAATGGCAGTCATTAGTTCTCCTAAATTAATAACAGGCGGAATCTTTAAAGACGAGCGAGGCGCCGTTTCTTTTGTAAATGATTTTGATATGACTTCGGTAAAAAGGTTTTATCAAATAAAACATAAGGATATTAAAACAGTACGAGCTTGGCAAGGACATAAAATAGAAAGAAAATGGTTCTACTGTACTGCTGGTTCATTCCTTCTGAATCTCATTAAAATTGATGATTGGAAAAATCCTTCCTCAGATCTCATTCCTGAAACTTTTGTGCTCAAAGCAGGTGTGAGTAATATTTTATCTGTGCCTTCAGGTTATGCAAACGGATTTAAAGCCCTGGAAGAAAATTCTACTTTAATGACTTTTTCTGATCAAAGTATAGATGAAGCAAAAACAGATGATTTTAGATTCGATAAAAATTATTGGTTCAATTGGTCAACACTATGAAAAAAATAGGGATTACAGGTCAACATGGTTTTATTGGAAAACATCTTTGGAATTATTTAGGCCTTCAAAAAGAAGTAACACTTATTCCTTTTAAAAAGGATTTTTTTGAAAAAGACAATGGCCTACAAGGTTTTGTGTCGCAATGTGATGTAATCATTCATCTTGCTGCGATGAATAGACATGAAGACCAACAGGTGATTTATGATACAAATGTAAAACTTGTACAGCAATTAATTGATGCTTGTACGACGACTGATTCTACACCTCATATTCTGTTTTCTTCTTCCACTCAGGAAGATAAAGATAATTTATACGGCCAATCAAAAAAGAAGGGTAGGGAGCTCTTCGAAGCCTGGGCTTCATCTACGGGCGCTTTAGTTTCAGGAATGGTTATCCCTAATGTCTTTGGTCCTTTTGGGAAACCTTTTTATAATTCTGTAGTTGCAACATTTTGCCATCAGATTGTCAATGGAGAAACACCAACAATTATTAATGATGGTGACTTAAAACTGATTTATATCAATGAACTAATGGAAGATATTTATGCTAATATCATTGAAGAGAAATCGGGTAAATTAAACATTCAGCATCGCCATGAAATTAAAGTTTCAGGATTATTACATAAGCTACAACAGTTTCATAAAGAATACACCAATGGTGGAGAATTTCCATCTATTTCAGATTCTTTAGATCTGGCCTTGTTTAATACTTTTAGATGTTATGTTCGTCCTGATTATTATCCTAGACTTTTTACAAAACATACTGATGACCGTGGTTCCTTTGTCGAAATTGTGAGGGCAAATACCTCAGGTCAGTTTTCATTTTCTACCACTAAACCAGGAATAACTAGAGGCAATCACTTTCATACAAGAAAAGCAGAACGTTTTGCAGTGATCAAAGGTAAAGCTAGAATTCAACTAAGGAAGATAGATACTGACGAAATCATTAATTATTATATTGACGGGAAGCAACCTGCTTATGTCGACATGCCTATTTGGTATACTCATAATATTTCCAATATTGGAGATGAAGAAATGATTGCTTTATTCTGGATAAATGAACCTTATAATCAAGAAGACCCTGATACTTATTTTGTAAACGTATAATTCAAATACATAATGAAGAAATTTAAAGTAGTCACTGTTGTTGGAACACGCCCAGAGATTATTCGTCTATCAAGGGTTTTAAGCACACTAGACCGTTACGAAAGTATTGATCATATTTTAGTACACACTGGCCAAAATTATGATTACGAATTAAATGAAGTTTTCTTTGAACAACTGGAAATCAGAAAACCTGATCATTTTTTAAATGCTGCTGGCCATAATGCAACAACGACCATTGGAAATATTATTTCTGCAATAGATCCTATTTTAGAAAAAGAACAACCAGATGCTTTCCTTGTGCTAGGAGATACGAATAGTTGCCTTTGTGCTATTCCTGCTAAAAAAAGAAAGATTCCAATTTTTCATATGGAAGCAGGAAATCGTTGTTTTGACCAAAGAGTCCCAGAAGAAACGAATAGAAAAATTGTAGATCATATAAGTGATATCAACCTTACTTATAGTGATATCGCCAGAGAATACCTACTTCGAGAAGGGCTACCTGCTGAACGAGTTATCAAAACAGGAAGTCCGATGTTTGAAATTCTCAATCATTATAAACCTAAAATTGATCAGTCTGAAATTCTGCAAAAACTAGATTTAAAGCCGCGTGAATTTTTCGTAGTTTCTGCTCATCGAGAAGAAAACATCGAGTCAGAGCATAACTATAGAAATCTAGTAGAAATCCTCAATACGATTGCAGAAGAATATCAATTCCCTATAATCGTTTCGACGCATCCACGAACTCGAAACAGGATACGAAAAGAGGAAACGACTTTTCATCCATTAGTTAACCTAATGAAGCCTATGGGCTTTCCTGATTATGTTCATTTACAAATGAATGCTAAAGCGGTTTTATCAGATAGCGGAACTATCTCAGAGGAATCATCTATCCTAAATTTTCCAGCATTAAACATCAGAGAAGCCCACGAACGTCCAGAAGCGATGGAAGAAGCTTCGGTTATGATGGTTGGTAATAACATAGATCGAGTACTTCAAGGTTTAAAAATATTGGATAGTCAAAAGGCAGGAGAGGAAAGAACACTTCGACCTGTTTATGATTATAGTATGCCTAATGTCTCAGAAAAAGTAGTTCGTATAATTTTATCTTATACTGATTATGTGAATAGAGTAGTTTGGCGAAAAACTAATTCTACTCCTAAAATTAACGCCTCTATATAAGCAATGAGAATATTATTAGTCGCTCAATTTTTTTATCCTGAGCCCAATAGTCCAAGGGGTTTGGAATTTGCAAAAGAATTAGTCAAAGCCGGACATGAAGTTGTTTGTATTACAGCCTTTCCTAATTATCCGGATGGTAAATTATATAAAGGATATAAACAAAAGATTGGTAAACGAGAAACCTTAGAAGGAATCGAAGTAATAAGAATTCCTTTATATATTAATCATACTAAATCGGCTTTTAAAAGGTTTTTGAGTTATGGTTCTTATGCTTTATCCCTTTGCCTTTTTACGCCTTTTTTAGTTAGAGGGAAATTTGATATTTTATTTTCCTATTGCCCTCCGATTACGGTTCCTTTTGCCAGCTTGTTTTTGAACTGGTATTATCGTTCAAAAATAGTTATGGACATTCAGGACTTTTGGCCAGATACTTTAACAAGTGCTGGAGGGCTTTCAAAGGATTCTTTTCTTTATAAAATAATTCGAAGTTTCTCTTATTTCACTTACAGAAGAGCCGATCATCTTTCTGTTATATCTCCAGGGTTTAAAAGAAAATTATTGAATGCGGGATTTGATGAAAAAGATATCACTGTTATTTATAATTGGAGTACGGCAAAAGAACAAGAACAATTATCAGCAGAACAGATTGCAAAATTAAAATCTGCTCTTGGATTTAATGAAGACTTTATTGTTCTTTTTGCAGGCAATATTGGACAAGCTCAAGCACTTGATCATGCAATAGAAGCGATGGGTACCATTCAACAATCTCATCCTAAAATTCAAATGTATTTTTATGGTGCTGGTGTTGAAAAAATACGTTTAGGAGAAATGTGTACATCGAATAATATAAAAAACATTCACTTTAGAGATCGGGTATCGCTTGAAGAAATCAATAAGATTCAGCAAGCCGCAGATGTATTATTTTTGCATCTAAAAGATGATCCTTTATTTGAAATTACTATTCCTTCTAAGCTATCAGGTTATCTTATGCTTGGGAAGCCTGTCATTGGTGGTCTAAAAGGAGATGCTAATAATCTATTAGTTGAATCTTCAGCTGGCTATGAGTATACTTCTGAAAATGCTGATGAGTTAAAAGAAAAATTAATATCCATGTATACTTTAAGTCAAAAGGATAGAGTTAATATGGCAAGTAATGGAAATAAGTTCTATCACAAAAAAATGTCAAAAAAAGTAGGCGTGGAAAGATTTATTAAAGTTTTTGAAAAATCTTGTGCCAATTGAATTGCTTAATTACAGGTAGTACTGGTTTTCTAGGGCCTCATGTCATCTCTTTTTTAGAAACCAATCATACTATTAAAACGGTCTCTCTAAGGTCCACACCTATAGAACAAGTAGAACTTGAGGGTATCAACTCCGTCATTCACCTTGCCGGATTAGCTCATCAGATGCAGGAAATCAATCCGCAACTTTATTTTGATGTCAACACGATTCAAACTTTGGCACTTGCTGAAAGAGCCAAAAAGGCAGGCATAAAACAGTTTGTTTTTATAAGTACTGTAAAAGTTTATGGGGACAATGTTGGAGAAAGATTTGATGAAACATCTGAATGTATTCCAACTGATCCATATGGACAAAGTAAAAGAGATGCCGAAATAGGTTTATTAAAATTAGAAAATAATAATTTTAAAATTGCTATTATCCGGCCTCCTCTTATCTACGGAGAAGGAGTAAAAGGAAATCTGGATAGAATTATAAAATTGTGTTTTAAATTACCGTTTCTACCATTCGGTGGTATTAAAAATACTCGAAGTATGGTCTATGCAGGTAATATAGCTGCATTAATTGCCAAACTAATTGAGCAGGAGCATAATGGAATTTTCATAGCAGGAGATAAACAAGCTAATTCTACTACAAAGCTTGTCAATACGATTCTTGAAAAATTAAATCTTAAAAATAATAATTTCAAACTTCCGGGTTTATTTAGATTTCTTTTAAGGAAATTAAAACCAGCTATTTATAGCCGCTTATTTGGTAATTTCATTATTGATAATTCTAACACGAATAAAACATTAAATTTTTCTCCTCCTTTTTCGTTTGAAGAAGGTATTGAAAATATGGTTTCAACTCATCTTAAGTAAATAGATATCATGAATTTTTTTAATCAGGACAAATTTATAGAACAACACATCACTCAAAGAGCTAACAGTTTTTTTGAGGCCGATATAAGCAAACATAAGGAGGCACTAAAGGCCAAGGTTCATGGGAAGTCTATTCTTGTTATTGGCGGTGCAGGTACGATTGGCACTTCATTCATCAAAGCTATTTTACCTTTTCGTCCAGCAAAGTTAACCGTCGTAGATTATAATGAAAATGGATTAACAGAATTAACCAGAGATTTGCGTAGTGCATATAATGATTTTATTTCTAAGGATTATATCACTTATCCTTTTGATTTTGGAAGTGAAATTTTTAAGAAATTATATCTCTCTAATGATTTTAATATTGTCGCCTGTTTTGCCGCTCACAAACATGTCCGAAGCGAAAAAGATCACTTTGCTATAGAAGCAATGGTTAGAAACAATGTCTTTAATACTCAAAAGTTATTAGAGCTTGCTTGCCAAAAACCACCAGAACATTTTTTCTCGGTTTCTACGGATAAGGCAGCAAACCCTGTCAACGTTATGGGCGCCAGCAAGAAATTAATGGAACGGGTGCTCCTGGCTTATACAGAAAAACTAAAAATAACTACAGCTCGTTTTGCTAATGTTGCTTTTTCAAACGGTAGCTTACTTTACGGTTTCAATAATCGTATCGCTAAAGGGCAGCCTTTGTCTTCTCCCAAAGATGTGAAACGTTATTTTGTTTCGCCTAAAGAGTCCGGTCAATTGTGTATGCTTGCTTGTTTACTGGGGGAAAATGGTGATATCTTTTTCCCAAAATTAGGAGAACATCAAATGATGACTTTTTCTAATATTGCTGAAAAATACCTTAGCGAAATAGGTATGGAACCAGATTATGCTTCCTCAGAACAAGAAGCTAGGGAAATGGCAAAAAAATGGACACCTTCCAACAAAAAATATCCTGTTTATTTTTTCGGTTCCGATACTTCAGGAGAAAAACAATTTGAAGAATTTTTCACTTCAAATGATCAAGTCGTAATGAACAATTTTAATGCTTTGGGAATTGTCAAAAATACAAACAAAGTTAGTAGAGTAAATGTCCAGGATTTACTAACTGAATTCAATCAGTTATTCGAAAACAACCTTGTCGATAAAGCTGCAATTATCAATCTTTTAAATAAACATCTGCCTGATTTTGCTCATCTCGAAACGGGGAAATCATTAGATCAAAAAATGTAGTACCAGAATGTATTTAGTTATAAAACGACTCATGGATCTTTTCCTTTCTTTGTTTACTTTTATAGTTTGCTTGCCTTTATTTATTCCAATTGTACTGGCCTTACGTTTTACTGCTGAGGGAGAGGTTTTTTATTTTCAAAAAAGAATCGGATTAAAAAGAGCATATTTTGATATTTGGAAATTTGCTACCATGTTGAAGAATTCTCCTAATATTGGTACTGGTGAAATTACACTCAGAAATGATCCAAGAGTGACAAAAGTCGGAAAGTTCTTACGCATCACAAAGTTAAATGAACTACCACAAATTATTAATGTTATAAAAGGGGATATGAGTCTCGTCGGTCCGAGACCATTAGTTGACAAGACTTTTAATGCCTACTCACAAGATGTTCAAAAAAGAGTATATGATTCAAAACCTGGAATTACAGGAATAGGCTCTATCATATTTAGAGATGAAGAAAGTTTAATATCCGCTTCTGAACTAGCCCCACATGATTATTACCAACAATTTATAGCTCCTTATAAAGGGACACTTGAAATGTGGTATCAGAATAAAAAATCTACTCACATTGATTTAATGATTATTTTTTTAACTGCTTGGGTTATTGTTTTTCCAACAAGTAATTTGCCTCATAAGATACTTCCTGGATTACCTCCAAGACCTGATTCTCTCAAACTTCTGGCTAAGACTAAAATTAAACAAGTACTTTAAAATGAGGTTATTATTATTTTTTATCATGCTCATTTCTTTTGGTTGCTTAAAAGATACTTCAACTCTGCCTGATGGTTTAGTATATTATGAGATCCAATCGGAAGGCTTCCAGCTTTTAGAATCTTATTATGAAGAACCTAATATTGATTATACCAAAGTTGAGAATTCTAATTGTTTAGAAGCAGATAGTTGTTTTTATACGACCAAATTATTTAATAGGCGAACAAATGAACTACTCCAGTTTAATTATATTGAAGATGGGGTATTTCAAAAATGGGATTATAATATCCTCAGTGAGGGAGAACAAACATTCGGAAATAGAACAGGGATACAAGTCTTACTAAAAAAGAACGAAGAAGTTTTATTTGATTCTTTTGAGTCAACAGGATTTCTTAGAATTACTAGATTAACGCCGCTACGAGAAGATGGCGCATTTAGCGGGCCATTTAGTTTTATTAAATTTGAATTCGATTTAACAAAACAAGAAAAACAGCTTATTGGCGAAGCTAATTTTATTCATGTTTTTGATTAAGAAAAAGAAACTATTGATATAAATGAAAAAAGCACTAATTACTGGTATCACAGGGCAAGATGGCGCCTATCTTTCGGATTTACTATTGAAAAAGGGCTATGAAGTACATGGTATAAAAAGAAGAGCCTCTTTATTTAATACATCCAGGATTGATCATCTTTATCAGGATCCACATATCGATAATCGAAATTTTATTCTTCATTATGGGGACTTATCAGATTCTACGAATATCATTCGTATTATTCAAGAAGTTCAGCCAGATGAAATTTATAATCTTGGAGCGATGTCTCATGTAAAAGTGAGTTTTGATTCGCCAGAGTATACCGCTGATGTTGACGGCGTAGGAACTTTACGTATTCTTGAAGCTGTGAGGTTACTAAACTTGACTGATAAAACAAAAATATATCAAGCTTCTACTTCAGAATTATATGGTAAAGTTCAGGAAGTTCCACAAAGTGAAACAACACCATTTTATCCGAGATCCCCATATGCCGTTGCAAAGATGTATGCATATTGGATTACGGTGAATTACCGAGAGGCTTATAATATGTTTGCTTGTAATGGTATTTTATTCAATCATGAATCGCCATTGAGAGGGGAGACCTTTGTAACGCGTAAAATTACGCGTGCAGTCGCTAAAATTGCTTTAGGGCTTCAGGAGAAATTTTATCTTGGAAACATGGATGCTAAACGAGACTGGGGACATGCAAAAGATTATGTAGAATGTATGTGGAAAATACTGCAACAAGATCAAGCTGAAGACTGGGTAATAGCAACTGGTGTAACAACTAGTGTTCGTGACTTTGTACGAATGTCCTTTAAAGAAATAGGTGTCGAATTAGAATTTAGAGGAACAGGAGAAGATGAAAAGGCTATTGTAATATCTTCTAATAATCCTGATTTCTCTGTACCTATCGGCCAGGAAGTAGTAGCAGTCGACCCTGCTTACTATCGCCCAACGGAGGTAGAATTATTGATTGGGGATGCGACTAAAGCAAAACAAAAATTAGGCTGGCAACCTAAATACAACCTGGAAACAATGTGTAGTGAGATGGTTGCTTCTGATATAGAAATATTTAAGCGAGATCAATTATTAAAACAAGCAGGTTTCGAGATAAAGAATGAATACGAATAAGTTGAAGCCTATCTAAAACTAAAGCCTGTATTCTTATTTTTTCTATAGAACTTAATCATATCGAATGGAAAAGAATAGTAAAATTTATGTAGCTGGCCACAGAGGAATGGTTGGATCAGCCATAGTACGAAAACTTAAAACTCAAGGTTTTAATAATTTTGTTTTTAGAACATCTCAGGAATTAGATCTCAGGAATCAAGAAGCCGTCAAAAGCTTTTTTGAATTGGAAAAACCGGATTTTGTTTTTCTGGCTGCTGCTAAAGTTGGAGGCATACTTGCCAATAATACTTATCGTGCAGAATTCCTATACGACAATTTGATGATCCAAAGTAATATTATTCATAGTGCTTATTTAAGCAATGTCACTAAACTGATGTTTCTTGGGTCCTCTTGTATTTATCCAAAATTAGCAGACCAACCCCTTAAGGAAGATAGTTTATTAACTGGCTTGCTTGAGCCGACAAATGAACCTTATGCTATCGCCAAAATTGCAGGTATCAAAATGTGTGATGCTTATCGTGCGCAATATGATTGCAATTTTGTTTCTGTAATGCCAACAAATCTTTATGGCCCGAATGACAATTATGATTTAAAGACTTCGCATGTATTGCCAGCTTTGATTCGAAAATTCCATGAAGCCAAAAGAAATAATGCCCCTTATGTAGAAATGTGGGGAACTGGCTCACCTAAAAGAGAATTCCTACACGTTGATGATCTAGCTGATGCTTGTTTCTTTTTAATGCAAAATTATAATGAACCCGGATTAGTTAATATCGGAATAGGAGATGACATTTCAATAAAAGACCTAGCTCTAATGATCAAAGACATCATTGCTTATGAAGGAGAAATCAAACATGATCTTTCCAAACCAGATGGCACGCCAAGAAAATTGATGGATGTTTCTAAATTAGAAAGTATTGGCTGGAAAGCAAAAATATCTTTGGAAGAAGGAATCCGGAGTGTTTACCAAGAAGTAAAAACAAAAGATTGGGCTTTAGGGATAGTGCATCAGTAGGTAAATTATTAGAAAAATACAGATTAAAGGACATTGGATTTAACAATAACTCTTGTTGAAAGAACATTGAGAACTCAGTTCTCTTCAACAATACGTAGTCGTGGAAAGTGTTATTCCAAAGAAGGTTTAGTAGATGACCTAAGGATTGATGATGACAAATTCATTCTTGCTGATGTGCATGGGAGCAATTATGAACCTTATAATGTTATCTTTGAATATAATAATAAAACAGGAAAACTTAATGGAGACTGTGATTGTCTCTATGAAATGGGGAATTGTAAACATCAAGCAGCGGTACTTTATGAAGTAATTGATTTTTTAGAAGAAGAATCTGCCGAACAAAAAGCCGAAATAATTCCTATAAATAAAAGAAAACTACCACCTAAAAACATGCACCACCTTGATGGTGAATATAGCGGGGAATATCGAAAACTTCCGTTTGAGCACTCCTCTTTGTATCAAGCTTTATATCAATATAAACCCAAATCCTATCAAAATCTTGGATGGAATGAAACTTTTGAAGGTTCTTTTATTTCGCATAATGAACTTGAAATTCGAAATATCCCCTTATATGATCATCACTATTTAAAGCCTGATAAAATAAAAATTGCTGTAAAAAATGAAGGCGGTTATTTTTGGGTTAAATGTCTAAGCTGTAATAAAAAAGAGAAAGCACTTTGTAATCATCAGATAGCCTTATTATCTAAGGCAGAGAAAATTCTAAATAAATCAGGCTTTTTGCATAAAGATTTTGATTTTGACCTGATTATTCAAGATGGTGCTAAACAAACAGGTGTTGAACCCAAGGCTTTTGATAAGTACTTTTCAGTACGTTTAAGCGATCAAGGTTTTATAATAACGCCTAAAGAAGATAATTTTGTTACTTCAAGTTGGATTAAAGTTACGCAGCAGTTAATTGATCAACCCGCTGAAGATCGTAAAACTATAATTCAAACACATACTGATAAACTAAGCAAAGGGCGGCCGCAAAAATTCGCATTTCTATGGTACACGTCGAATGCTGAGGAAGAGGGAATTGATTTAAGTTTTGTTAAAGGATATGGTCTTAAAACTAAAGAGGGTATCCATGCTACGGATCGGAAAATAGAAGAATTGCCCAGAAATTTTCCACAAGATCAGTCGAAACTGGGGCAAAAATTGTTTTTTGTTGGGCTGGAAAATGATAAGGTAGAAAGATTTCAAAAATGCAAAGACCTTCTGGAAAATAATATAGAAAGTCTAAATGATATCTATCAATATGTATTCAATAAAAATCCATATTATGAATCTATCAAAGCTTCTGAACTATATCTAATCAAATTTACTCCAAAGACACTTGAGTGCAAATTTATCGTTGATCGAAAAGATGGACTCATTCATTTTAGTCGGCAGGTTGCTGTAGATGGAATACCATTTGATTATGGAAAGGTAATCTTTTCAAACAACTATTTTAGCGCTACTTCAAAAGAAGCTTTTCTACATCCCAATCATCGGTTTAAAGATTTCATGACGCTATTTCAAGAGTTTGATAAATTAGTACTCCCTTATACAAATAAGAAAGAATATACGAAATTAATTAATGGATTTAAACAATATTTCGACGTGGTCTTTGATGAATCAATTGTGATGAAGGAAGAGGTTTTAACTAAACCAGAATACCAAATTTTACTTCGAGAAGTAGGTCAGTTTATTCTTTTCGAACCTCGTCTAAAGTATGGAGAGTACAGTTTCAATCCTTTTGATGATAATGCTTATACAATCAATCAAAAAGTACTAAAGCCAGATGAATCAGATCTGATGTTTTTAACCAACTTTTTAAAAGATATTCATCCTGACTTTAATAACGAAGTTCAAGTTCAAGACTATGTCTACCTTGATATCAATTCAATGGTCAATAACTATTGGTTTGTACATTTCAATGAAGCCTGTGAAGCCGCAGGAATTGAGGTGCTGGGACAAAAAGATTTGAGTAAATTTAAATATAGTAAATTTCGAGCTTCTACTTTTTCTCATGTGAAATCAGGAATAGAATGGTTTGAAGTTACTATGGGCGTTTCTTTTGGAGATGAAAAAGTCAAGACAGCTGATTGGATTCGAGCCCTTAGAAATAAAGAAACCTTTGTTACACTCAAAGATGGTTCAGTAGGTATTCTTCCAGAAGAATGGCTCGAACAAGCCAGAAAAATTATTGCAGTTGCCGATGTTGAAAAAGGGAAATTAAAAATTTCAAAATATCGGTTCAATATTGTCGATGAGCTTTTTGATCAAATTGATGATAAAAAGATTTTAGAAGAAATAAAAGAGAAAAAAGAACGGCTTGCAAAACTTGATACCAATAAAAAGTATAAAATTCCTAAGATTATAAATGCAGATCTAAGACCTTATCAAAAACATGGGTTTGCTTGGTTAAAATTTTTGGATGAGTCTGGTTTTGGTGGAATTTTAGCAGATGACATGGGTCTGGGAAAAACCTTGCAGGTGATTTGCCTTTTAGCTGATCAAATCAAAAAAGAACCATCTCTAGTCATTATTCCGCGCACATTGATGTTTAACTGGTCTTCAGAAATAAATAAATTCTGCTCCAAACTAAAATACATCATTCATCATGGATCTAAGCGAACGAAAAATATACTTGAGCTTTTAAAACATAATGTAATCATCACTACCTATGATACCGCTACTGCTGACATTCAAATGCTAAAGGAGTTCAAGTTTAATTATATTATTCTAGATGAATCACAAGCTATTAAAAATCCTGAATCGAAACGCTACAAAGCTATGCGACTTTTACAGTCAAAGAATAAAATAGCGATGACAGGAACACCGATTGAGAATAATACTTTTGATTTATATGCGCAGCTAAGTTTTACATCTCCTGGTTTGCTTGGAACTAAGACTAGCTTCAAAAACAATTTTGCTATCCCTATTGATAATAATGGAGATATTGAAGCTGCAAAGCTACTTAGAAGATTGATTCATCCATTTTTGTTGAGGCGAACCAAAGAACAAGTTGCTAAAGATTTACCCGAAAAAATGGAATCTATCATCTATTGTGAAATGGGTGCAACCCAACGCAAATTATATGATAATCTAAAACACAAAATCAAAGAAGATATTGAAGCTGCTGTTGAAGAGAAAGGATTAGCCAAGTCAAAATTTCAGATGCTTGACGGACTTTTAAGATTGCGCCAAATGTGTAATTCTCCTCAATTATTAAATCCGTCCTTTAAAGGTTCAAATGCAGAATCTGTTAAGATTAATATTTTACTTCAAAACCTAACGGAGGAATTAGATCAGCACAATGCACTTATATTTTCTCAGTTTGTTAGCTTACTTTCTATTGTCCGAAAAGAATTGGATAAACGGGGTATTAAGTATGCTTATTTAGACGGATCGATTACTAAACGCCAAGCACAGGTTGAGAAATTCATGAAACAAGATGATATAAAAATATTTCTCATTAGCCTAAAAGCGGGTAATACTGGTATGAATCTCACAAAAGCGGATTATGTATATATCTTGGATCCCTGGTGGAATCCAGCTGTTGAATCACAAGCTATAGATCGGACGCATCGAATCGGGCAAGATAAGCAGGTATTTGCATACAAGTTAATTTGTAAAGACTCTATCGAAGAAAAGATTTTAAAACTTCAAGAACGGAAAAAAAATCTTGCAAAAGACATCATTAAAACTGACGAAAACGTTTTGAAATCACTCAATAAGAAAGATCTAATGGCCCTCTTTGACTAGAACCTTTTCCTGATGCCGGAAACGAAATTTAAGAACCTATTCAAAATTTAAGATGGATAAAACGCAAATATTCTCTCAACTTCAAAATGAACTTACTTCCAAAGGTTTCCAATTCGAACGGACAGACTTTGAACGACCTTGGGGTGGTTTTTTTGTCATAGATGAAAGTCAATCAGGAAAATTTATAAAAACGTTTTACCCTGAGGAAAATGCAGAAGTATTAACAAAAGGTGGTCGCGTAAGTCCAAAAATTTTAGTTGTTGCTCCTCAAAAACGATTGTCCTGGCAATATCATCATCGAAGATCTGAAGTTTGGAAATTAGTAGCAGGAGCAGCTGGTGTTGTAAGAAGTAGTACCGATGAACAAGGCGAAGTATATCTTCTAGAGCAAAATGAAAAAGTCATACTCGCTCAAGGTGAAAGACATCGATTAGTTGGTTTAAAAGAATTTGGTATAATAGCTGAGATTTGGCAACACACAGACCCTAATCATTTATCAGATGAAGACGATATTGTGAGAATCGAAGATGATTTTGGAAGATAAGCCCGAATCCCTAATATACTCTAAAACAAATTTTCAAAACAAGCGTAAAATATGGCGTAATAATTAATATTTTAAATAGCCCATAATTTATCTTATGTTAAGTAGAGAAGAAAAAAGCCAACTCCGTAGTGAAATTTTCCGCCATTTAGATGGTATTGTAGTTTGTCCAACAGCATATACCTTACATGAAAAAGGTGTCTTAGATTTTCTATTACAAAATGAAAGAGCTACGCTAGAGGACTTAACAACGGAATTTAAAGCAAACGATGGCTATTTGAATGTTGCGCTTCATGTATTAAGCGGCCAAGGCTGGCTTAACCAGCACTTAGACAATTTATCAGATAAAATCAGTTATAGTATTACTTCAAGTTCAAAAATAGCCTTTGGATTAATTCCTTTATATAAAGATGTGGTTGAACTCAATAAATTATCTGGGAAATATCATCCTCGAAAATTTGAAATCGAACCTTTTAGAAAGTTAGAAAAGATTTTAGAAAGATATAAAAATCTATATAGTATAAACTTATCAACTGAGGATTCTACAAGGCATATCCAAGAACAAGTATTAAAGCATATCGAAGGGCTTATCGTCGGCCCTACTGTTGTTATGCTAGGGATGACAGGAATGTTTCATAAATACTTTATGGAAGCCTCTTTCCGCCCTGATGAGTTTCATAAAGACCCTGAAAGTTTTAAAAAGATTCTTAGCTTCTTTAGTCATTTAGGTTGGTTTACTTCAAAAAATGAAACTTATCGTTTTACCGATAAAGGCCTGTTTTTTGCTCGTCGTGCAAGCGCTTATGGCGTTACCGTCTCTTATCTACCTATGTTTCGGAAACTAGACGATTTGATTTTTGGAAATCCAAATACCTTACGGGATACTAAAATAGGAGAAGCAGAAAAGCATGTCGATAGGGAAATGAATGTATGGGGTTCTGGAGGCGCACACTCAACCTATTTCAAAATTGTTGATCAAATAATTATAGATATTTTTAATCGTCCAATTGACGAACAGCCTAGGGGAATATTAGATATGGGCTGTGGAAATGGCGCTTTTCTACAACATCTATTTGAAGTCATAGAACGCAAGACCAAACGAGGTGAGATGTTAGAAGAACATCCATTATTTCTAGTTGGGGTTGATTATAATGAAGCGGCCTTAAAAGTGACCCGATCCAATTTAATTAAAGCAGACATTTGGGCAAAGGTGCTTTGGGGTGATATTGGAAAACCGTCTGATTTAGCGCAAACCTTAGAAGAAGATTATAATATTGATTTAAAAAATCTCTTAAATGTTCGGACTTTTTTAGATCATAACCGTATATGGGAAGAACCATCAAATCCTTCAGAAAATCGAAAAAGTAATTCTTTTGGTGCTTTTGCACATCGTGGTAAAAGGATTAGTAATGCTTTAGTGGAGGATTCCTTATTCGAACATTTAAAAAAATGGCAACCCTATGTTGAACAATTTGGTTTGCTTGTAATAGAATTGCACACTATTGCTCCCGATTTAATTTCAAATAATTTAGGAAAGACTGCAGCTACTGCCTATAATGCTACTCATGGTTTTTCTGATCAATACATCCTTGAAGTAGACTGTTTTATCAAAATGGCCAAAGAAGTTGGCTTGACTCCAGATCCCCAATTCCAGAGAAAGTTTCCGAATTCGGAATTGGCAACAGTGTCGATTAATTTGCTAAAAGGCTAGATGGCGATCGCTTTATTCATTTTATTATTGTAATTTTAAAGAACTTGTTCACTAAAAATTAGCAATGACCCTTCAACTTAATCGAAAATTATTTACTGTTGATGAATACCATAAACTAGTCGAAGTTGGTATTCTGACAGAAGATGATCGTGTTGAATTAATCAATGGAGAAATAATAGCTATGAGTCCTATAAATAGTACACATGCAGGTATAGTAAATCGTCTATCTCGCATTTTAATTAAAAAATTAGACTCTTTAGCTACTATAGCCACTCAAAACCCGATTTTATTATCTAATTTATCAGAGCCTGAACCTGATATAACTATAGCTCATTTTTCTGAGGATGATTATTTCTCTGAGCATCCTAGTCCAAAAAACATCTACCTTATCATAGAAGTGTCTGAAACGACACTCGAAAAAGATCAGTCTTATAAATGTCCTTTATATGCTAATGCTAATATTTTAGAATATTGGATCATCAATCTTATAGATCGACAAATTGAAATTCACCGCCAACCAAAAAATGGTGATTACCATTTCAAACAAATTATTTCTGAAGAAGGAATTATTCAGGCAAGCTCAATTGATTTCTCAATTAATTATTCTGATATTTTTAAATAATCTTCCCGTCCATTCAGGAAATAATAAACTTACTACAACGCTTATTTCATAATGAAAAAATCAAATACATACGTGGCCATTATGGCTGGAGGAATTGGTAGTCGCTTCTGGCCTGCCAGTCGTGTCGAACGACCAAAACAATTTATGGATATACTCGGTGTCGGAAAATCTTTGATCCGATTAACCTTTGAACGATTTTTAAACCTAACCTCTGCGGAAAATATCTTTATTGTCACAAATGGCATCTATAAAGATTTGTGTAAAGAGCACATTCCTGAGATTAGTGATAATCAAATCCTTTGTGAACCTTCTCGGAATAATACTGCTCCTTGTGTAGCTTATACTGCTTTTAAATTACAAGCATTAAACCCAGAAGCCAATTTCATCATTGCACCTTCCGATCATATTGTTTTAAAAGAAGATATTTTTACAGCGGCACTTCAAAAAGCATTGAGCTTTACAGAACGTGAAGATGCCCTTTGCACTTTAGGTATTCGTCCTTCGCGACCGGATACCGGATATGGATATATAAATTATATTCAAGAGACGACAGAACCCCCACATGAAAATGACAATATCGGAGGCATCCATAAAGTCAAACAGTTTACAGAGAAACCGAATCAAGATAAAGCAAAGGATTTTTTAGCAAGTGGCGATTACCTCTGGAACGCTGGAATATTTATCTGGCGTACAAAGAGTATCCTAAATGCTTTTCAACAAAATGCGAATGAAATTTACGAAATCCTTTCCAAAGGAGATGGAGTCTATAATACCTCTGGCGAACAGGATTTTATAAACGAACACTACCCTACTACACCAAAAATTTCTGTGGATTATGCCATTATGGAAAAGGCAGAAAATATCTTTACCATTCCTGTTGATTTTGGTTGGTCTGATTTAGGTACCTGGGGTTCGCTTCATGCAGAATCTAGCCAAGATAATCATGGCAATGTCCTACAAGGGGATAATATTGTAATAGATGATGTGACCAGTTCTCTTATTCGTGTTCCAAAGAATAAATTAGTCGTCATTCGGGATTTAGACAACTATATTATCGTTGATGAAGAAGACGTTCTAATGATTTATCCTAAATCAAAGGAACAAGAGATAAAAGCCGTCACAGAACAACTAAAAGAATCGGGACAAAAAGATTATCTTTAGCGCCCAATGTAAATAGATGCTAAGAAGAATTGCCATAGTAGCCAATACTACTTGGAATATTCATAACTTCAGAACAAACGTTATTGAGAAGCTTCAAGAAGAGGATTACGAAGTCTTTGTAATTGCTCCTATTGATAAATATATTCAATACAAAAAAAAGTTTCCAGAAGTTACACATATTTCACTCAATAAATTGAACAGAGATAGTGTCAACCCCTGGAAAGATATTCAGTTGATGCTAGAACTCAATGATATTTATAAAAAAATCAAGCCCGACTTAGTGCTTCATTATACTGTTAAGCCCAATATCTTTGGAGGCATTGCTGCACGCTTAAACAACATTCCTTCTATTGCTGTAGTGACTGGGCTAGGTTATGCATTTATACATAATGGTTATATTAAGAAAGTAACCAAATTACTGTATCGCCTTACTTCAAAATTTCATAAAAAAATAATCTTCGAAAATATTGATGACCGATTACTCTTTGTTCAGGAAAAACTTATAAAACCCGAACAAGGAATTTCTATAAAAGGATGTGGAGTCAATAGTACTTTTTTCAGCCCTTTTCCTAATGGCGTAGAAAAAGAAAAAACTACGTTTACTTTTATTGGAAGGCTTATTTATGATAAAGGAGTAAATGAATTTATCAATGCCGCTAAGATCATAAGAGAAGAATATGATAATGTTAATTTTTGGCTAGTTGGCGAAATTGATAAGAGAAATCCTGCCGCGGTTAGAAATGAAGATCTAATGACATGGGTGAAAGAGAAAGTCGTTACCTATCATGGTTCGACGGATGATGTTCGAAAGTATATTGCCGCTTCAGATTGTATCGTACTTCCCTCCTACCGGGAAGCTATAGCCAGGTCTATCACAGAAGGCATGTCTATGGAGAAACCAGTAATTGCAACAAATACTCCAGGCTGTCGCGAGGCTATTGAACATGGCAAAAATGGATATTTAGTTTCTCCAAAAGATGCAGTAGACCTCGCTAATGCTATGGAAAAGTACATCCACCTCTCCAGCCATGAGCGACATCAAATGGGAGAATATGGAAGGAAAAAAGTCCTTCGCGAGTTTGATGATAAATTAATAGCCAATCAAATTGTAAGTATTATTAATGACTTTGTCTGATATCCTCAAAGACAAGCACCTAATCCTAATCCTAGTAGGCGCTTTCACATTAATATTCTTGCTTACCTTTCCTACTTTTTTTTTCTCTGTTGATGAATTAAGTTATTTTTCTAAAGCACTTGCCTTATCTAATGGGCAAGTAGAACATAGCCAAATAACAGTTTCAGGGAATATATTTTCTTGGGCTCCTGCCAACTACCCTATAGGAACAGCCTTATTGCTTTCTTTTTTTGCTTTCTTTTCGAAGCATTTAGTTTTCTTATCAGGATTAGTTTATACATTGCTTTCACTTTTCTTAAGTTTTCTGATTCTTAAAAAAGAAAGGTCAATAAGCTATATTCCCTTTCTTATCTTTTTTCTTTTCTTACCAACGATATACTTTTCAAGAGGGCTTATGAGTGAAATGCCGAGCTTACTCTTAGTCTCCATATTCACGTACATTTTATTTAAGGAGCAAAAGAAACATAGCAAATATTTATTGCTTGGTTTTCTTGCAGGCTTATCCATAATATTAAGAGAAACGAATATAATTTTATGTGGAGGACTTGTTGCATTAACGCTCTTGAATTATCCAAAGTATATTTTGAGCTTCGGTGCAGGTCTTTTGATTGGTATCCTTCCCAGGTTAATTTCTTCGACTTATTTTTATAGCACAGTCACCTATGTTAAAAAATATGCTCCTTTCGGCATCGAATATTTTATCAGTAACCTTCCTCTATATTTTATTATTCTAGCGTTTCTTTTACCCGGAGGTTTATATGTTTTATACCGATATAAAGGAAAGTTGGCAAATTCTATCAAACTGTCTATTATCGCATTTACACTAGTCCATCTAGTGTATGGTTATAATTCGGGTGATCATAGTGGTTTTTTGGTTTCCCTTTTTTATAATGGAAGATACTACATACCTACACTTCCGCTTTGGATTATTGTATATGGTCATTTCGCAAAATCAAACTCTTTTTTCAACAAAAAATCTATAAAGATTTTATCTCTTTCTCTTGGACTCTTTTTTATTATTGGATCTCAGGTCTTTTATTCAATTTTAGAAAAAGAACACAAATCTATTGCTGTTTCGATTTTTAAAAAATACAATGATAAACCCATTATTTATGATAATGTGGCCTATCGCTATCTCAATCCATTACATGGAAAAATAAACCAATTAGATATACTTCGTGATATTCGAAAAGGTGAGGCTAGCATCAAGGAAAAATCATATTTAGTATTGAGCAATAGAAATAATTCAGCCCAGCAAACCAAAGCTTGGAAAAATCAACTCTATAATATTAATGCTTTAAAAGATCGCTTATCAATCCAAGAGGTTGAAGAGTATTCAATATTTGATGGTACTAATGTTATTGTCTTAGAACTGTCCCCAAATGACTAAGCCCGATTTTATAGGATTAGGGGTCGAAAAATCAGGAACTTCATGGATTTTTGCTTGTCTATATGAACATCCTGAAATATGTATACCTGTAAAAGAAGTGAACTTTTTTTGCATCGACGACAAATGGGAAAAAGGTATTTCTTGGTATACCGATTTTTTTAAAACGCGTTGTCCAAAAGAAAAAATAAAAGGTGAATTCTCCACTAGTTACTTTTACGATAAGAAAGTTCCTGCTCGAATACAATCGTTTTACCCCGATATCAAATTAATCGTATGTCTTCGCAATCCAATAGATCGAGCTTATTCTAATTATATAAATGATCTCAAAGCCGGAAACATAAGCACGCAATTAACTTTTGAAGCTGCTTTAAAAATTAAGCACGAATATCTAAACCAAGGGAAATATAAAGAACAGCTGGAGCGATACCAATCACTATTCAATATAAAAAATTTAAAGATTGTTTTGTATGATGATTTGATTAAAGATCCTCGAAAATTTATTCAAGAAATCTATAGCTTTCTTGAAGTCGCTTCTACCTTTGTTCCACCTTCACTCCATGAAAGGATCAATACCGCTAGAGTTCCTTCACATCTTGGGATAGAGCAAGCCTCAAATCGAATCGCAGCTTTATTGCAGCATTCAAAGCTTGGCGAAAAGATATGGTGGATCATAAAAAAATCGAAAGCCCCTAAGTGGATTCGAAAATTTAATACAAAGAACAATCTCAAAATCCAAATCACTGCCAAGGACTATAACGAACTCATCAATTTTTTTACTGATGATATAATTTATGTAGAACAATTACTCAATAGAAAACTAGACTGGTCGATTGAAAAAAAATAGCAAAACAATTTTCAGGGATTTTATTGTTTCCAATAATCCGTTTTATAAACCCAAAGAAGGAAAACGGATTCTTTGTTTTCATGATATTCAAAATGCCTTAGAATTTGAGAATCGTATCAAATGGTTGTTAAAAAAGTTTGAGATTGTCTCGATTGAAACATTGTTAAGTTCAAATAAAAAAAACCTTTTAGCGATCAGCTTTGATGATGGCTATGAAAGCTGGTTGATCAATGTTGCTCCTGTATTAATAAAGCATAAACTCCCCGCAACATTTTTTGTTAATTCTGGTCTAGTAGGTCTGACAGGAAATGATATGGAGCATTTCTTTATCCACAACTGTAAACGAAACCCTGAAGGTTTAAAAGCACTGTCCCATGCAAGCTTATCAAAATTAGCCAGTAATCCATTGTTTGACATAGGAGGACATACCAAAGATCACTTTCTATTTTCTAAACATACTTCTTTAGAAATCATCAAGACCCAAATATCAAAAGATAAATTATTACTAGAAACATTGACCCATCAAAATCTAAAATATTTCGCATACCCATTCGGTCAAGTCATCCATGCACCAGAACAGGTTCGCCTAGTACTAAAAGAGGTCGGATATCAACATGCTTTTACAATCGTTCCAGGGTTTATAACAACCAACACTCCCTCCTACCTACTCCATCGAGATTCCCTCGAATTATTCCAATCTGACAGATTGTGGAATAAGTGGCTTCAAGGATCATATGATAGCCTTGTGAGTTTTAAAAATTACATTTTTAAGACTTTATTTATTCCGTATCGTTAAGGGGTTTAGACTTAGTTATTTTAACCTATACCCTAAAAATATCTAAAGGATAAGAAATTAATAAGTGTCCGATATGGATTTATTATTGACGGCCTATTCCTCAATATAATCAAAACCATCGCTTAACAGTCTTATAATAATGTTTGTAAATACTACCATGTGATTCCACTAAAAAGGCTTCTTCCAATCTTACCTGAGTTTGAATCACGGTATAAGACCAAACTAAAATCAGCAATGTAAAAGCATTGGGCACAGTCAAAAATAATCCTAAGTCGACGAAAAGCACCCCTAAGAAAATTGGGTTTCTCGAAATTGAAAAAAGGCCATTTACTATCAAATTAGTTCTGTTTTCATAATCTATTCCAATCCGCCAGGAATTTGACATCTGTAGCTGTGCAATGAGTATCCAAATAAAAGCCAGGTGCATTATTATTAAGCCAACAATTTGAATAAGATCCTTTTCCAAATACCAAAACGGTAATAAATAAGTCGACCATTCCCCTCCAAAGGAATAGATAATGATAACCACCAATCCTAAAATAGAAATCAACTTAAATAATTTTCCATTAAAACCATGTGCATCATCTGTTTTGTCAAAAGTTAGAGGATTTATACCTGTATTTTTCCATAGCAAATAAGAGCGAAAAACAAATGCTAATAAATAAAATGCTAACACAAATAAGAAAAGGTAGTATCGTAGTATCATAATTTTTATTGCAAAAGTAGGAACTCCAGCAATGCAATAATATTGCAAATACTTGCATAGGATTTAACTACAGTCTTTACAAATACCTTTATAAGTCATATTAACAGTTTGCTCAAAATATCCATCTGGTAATTTTAATGTAGGAATGAATATACTCTCTAAGCAAGTAATTTCACTACAACGAAGACAATGAAAATGTGGATGCTGATCTAGATGCTGAAGAACAGAACAATGTTCTTTACACAATGCATATTTAATTTCTGACGTGCCATTTTCTATACTGTGAAGAATTCCTTTTTCGACAAAGGTTCTTAAAGTTCGATACATTGTAATTCTATCCGATTTAGGAAAATCATTTTCTAAAACACTTAAACCAACAGCTTTATTTCCATTCAACATATATTCTAAGACTAACTGCCGCATTGGTGTAATACGGATGGATTTAGCCTTTAAAATATCTTCTGCATTTTTCATATTCTTTATTAGATTTTCTATACTTTGTAAAGGAATTTATAAATTATGGCCAACTTGATAGTACTTATTCCCCTTTATTCAAAGCGCTTTGTTCCTCAAGATAGAAATAGTATTTGATAATTAAATAAACCTACCATTTCAAGTTTTATTATAAATGGTAGTAACTGTGATGGTAATAAACCAAAATCGTTAGCACCTCACTTAAAGTCAATCTTGATGGATGTGCTTTTTTAATAAGGCCGGATTCTTTTTGTTCAACAAACGAAAAACTTGCTTACGAATATCAAAAAAGGGAATTTGGCCGTCAATATTTTCATCCAGAAACAAATCTAAGATGGGTGGTTTTTTTTGTATTTGATGGTTTACGTTCAAATGATATTGGTAAAAATAGTCTTTAATCATTTGCTTAGTTTTAGTTTCGTATTTTCGCACATAGTATCTAAAAGATTCCGCTAATTTGTCATTGATGTAATGGGTTCGATAGTAAGTAAAACACAATAGTAGGAGATAAACTATTTGTCCTTGAAATTGCCAAAGTGACTGAATAGTATAGTGGCAAGATAATCTGCTATAATACCGAGCATTATCATTAGAAATATCAAGTAAGGGAATAAGGGTAGAAGCAATTTCATAAAAAGGAGTCAACATTTTTAAGCGTTGAACTTGCCCTCTCATTGCGTGATGTTTTAGGTTTTTAGGTTCTTTTTGAAGCCAGGTAAATAAATATACTCCTTAGTGCTGGTCATCTAACAATAACTGTAATTCAAGGTGATACCTTCTTGATAGTAGAGCTGCTTGATCCTTAAGTTTCTTACTACTTGATCCCTTTTCGTTTAATTCGTAGATTAAAGTTTCCAACTCAGACCAAGATTGAATGTTCTATACGGCCTGAATTGTTCAAATATTTGGTCATTTGCTCCATGCGACTTGTAAACCTTAATTTTATTAGCATTGAGCAAATTATTAGCCCCCACACTTAGTCCTAATTGTTTCCTTTTGCCAATGCGTTTGGAAGCTTTAAAGGACATATCATGATAGGGAGAAGTATAAACGTCTGGGTTCAATCCAATTCCTACAATTGCGAGGCTGCTTCCTTGTACATTATAACTTAGGTTTACTTCCCAAGCCTTATCTTTATTTACATAATTCATGTAAGCATTTACAATATAAGGTGCTTGTCCCTGCATTTGACGATTAGATTTAATCGATTCACCTACTCTACTGTTCAATTCCCTCGATTCAAATTCGCCATTTTCACTTTTATCTAATGCTACTTCTGATTTGACGAAAGTTAAGTTAGCTCCTATATAAAAGGATTCTAAGCCTCTTGAAATAAATGCAAGGTTTTTCCTAAATTCCACTTCAACTCCGGTTACTTTGGCATTGCCCACATTTCTAGGTTGTAAATCATTTGGTGCAGACGAACTAAAAGCAACAATTTCAATAGGGTTTACAAAACTTTTGTAAAAGCCACTTATAGAGAACATTTGTCCATTAGAATAGAAGGCTTCCCATCTTATATCATAATTGCTTATATTCGTTTGTTGTAGGTCGATATTTCCTATAAAAGTCCGATCAGATATAGCATCATATATTTGAGCGATAGAAGCCTCCTTGAAAGAAGGTCGAGCAAGTGTTTTTGAAAAAGCCCCTCTTAAGTTCATGGAATTTCCCAAACTATAAACCAAATTCACGGCAGGCAAAAAATCTATTTGGTCAATGATTTTTTCATTATCATAAATTACGGAACCGGTATTGTTTTGTCCAGTATAATGGTGGGAGAACTTTTCCATTCGAAGACCTACGTTTGCTTTTAGATTGTTGATCAGTTTTATATCCGTCATAACGTAAGTACCAAAGATGTTTTGAGAAGCATCATAAGTGTTTGTGGGTTCAAAGTTCCCCGCAATGTAAGTACCTATTTGTTTTTCGGGAGTCCATATATTCTCAGGAAGTAAAAGTTCATTGGGATCTCCAGTAAAATTCAACTGGGATTGTCCTTTTACATTCACGAGATAGCTCAGAATTTCATAACCTCTCTCCTTATAAGTATTGCTAAGTCCAAATTTAAAGTCTATAGGCTGGTTGAAAAAGTCAAAGGATTTTATCACATCTATTTTACCAGAATAATTTGTTTCATCAAGATTTCTCCATAATCTTCTTGGTTGAGCACCTTCTGAAGGTTCAATTGTTAAACTTTGATCGTCATTTAGTCTAAAAGGAGTAACTCTTATATCTTTATCTTCAATACTTGAAAACGTTGGAGACAACTTCCAGTTAATTTTAAAGGTATTATTCAGGGCATGAGTTCCTGTTAAAAGGAAGTTAGAAATGTTACTTTGGGTATATTCAACATTATCTCGTAAGATAGAATTTGAGGCTCTTATGAATGAATTTCGTTCAAAAAGTCCTGCTTTGGACTTTCCATTTTGGAGGTGCAAAGCCATCAGACTTAGTTTATGCTTTTTGTATTTTATAGCTCCGCCTACCATACTGCTCAATAAAACGGTATTGACCCCCAAGTCTCCTTTGGACTTTCGGTCTGCCAATAATTCCATTTCTTTATTATCAGAAGATTTTATATAATTATTGAATAAAACATCCTGAAAAAATACGGTATTATTTCGGTAACCCACTGTGGCATTGTAACCGATAGTTGCTTTTCCTTTATTGATTTGGTTACCCAATGAAAGCCCTATATTCATATTTGCAAGACTTTTCGATTGTTCTGTCGCCATATTATTTTCAAATCGAGAAGTAATTTGAGTCAAATTAGGGTCATCCACAGGGCCTGGTACTTGTTGCAGTTTATTGATTTTTAAATCACGCAATCCATTATCAAAACCTAAAAAGTCAGTATTGCTATTTGCCGAACTTAAGTAATTACTTTTAAAGTGCATATTAGGGTTGTAGCTAAGCCCTAAAGAAACTGAAACTGTCTTTTGTTCAGGAAAATCTTTAGTTGCAATGTCAATAATGCCACCCGTAAAATCTCCTGGTAAGTTAGACATAGGTGTCTTAGAAACCATTATATTATCAATAATGTTTGTAGGGAAAATATCGAGTTGTAGTGAATTCCGATCAGGGTCTAATCCTGGGATTTCTAAGCCATTAAGAGTCGTTTTAGAGTACCTATCTCCAAGTCCTCTTACAAAGACGTATTTTCCACCATCAATCGATACCCCTGTTACTCGTTTAACGGCAGCACCAGCATTGCTGTCTCCACTCTTTTTAAACGATTGAGAACTGACTCCATTGACCACATTGACCGACTTTCGTTGAATAGCCAATACTGCATTTTCAGTATTTTTAAGTTGCTTGGCGGTCACAACGATTTCCTCCAAGTTCTGCCCTTCTTCTTTTATCTCAATATTTATTGTTGTAATTTCTCCTGCTATAATGTTCACTCCTTCGATCTTCAAGGGACTATAGCCAACATAGCTAACTTCAAAAGTATAATTACCTACAGGAAGGTCATAAGAATAAGCACCATCCAGATCACTGGAGAATCCTGTACTGGTTTCCTCAATAAATACATTTGCAAAAGGAATAGCATCGCCCGATGTAGCGTCAGTAATGATACCTCTAACTATTCCAGTTTGAGCCATTATAAAATTGCTTAAAAAAAGCAAGTAAAATACGACGTATAGCTTTTTCATAATATTATGATATTATTTCATTCATTTATTAATAATACTTGGCATTCAGTGAAAAACTAAATGCCAAGTACTTCCTACTTTCAAGTAGGACGATCATTTTTTTAAAAGTCTAGAGCTCCTTTTCTAAAAGTATAAGTCCAAGAAAATTCAGCAGTATTTGCCCCAACAGTTGCCGACGAAACAGAGGAATTATCCATTTCCATTTGTGCATCAAATGCGGCATCGTCACCTGAAGGAGAATTATCATGACATAACTCACTAACAGTATAGCTACTAACAAATTGCAATCCTTCAATTTGTAAAGCGCCAGAAAAATAATTTGAAGAACTTTCGTCATCATCAATCTCAAGGTCTCCCTCTTCGCTAAAATTGAACATCATACAATCTCTGACCACTCCCATCGCAGATTTCCTAAAATCTGCAATTTCTGAAACCAAGCCTTTAAGCGTGCCATTGGTAAAAGTAAAACTTCCAGTTGCTGAACCTTCAGGACCATCTATTTCTAAGCCATGATCGGAATCTGGCCCAGCTATATATATAAAGTTGTTGAGGATGCCAGAATAACCTTGATCTACATCAAAAGCATCATCCCCCTGAGCCCATACAATAGCGTTATCAACATTAACCGTCCCACCAAAGAATTCAATTCCATCATCCAAATTTCCAACGACTTCAATATTATTTATAGTAGTTTCACTCCCAACACCACCGAGTGTTAACCCATTTATCTCATTATTCTCGCCAATAGATGCTCCCCCATGTCTAATAGAGATATAACATAAGGCTCCTGAATCATCATTGGGATTAGCACCTCCATATAAACCAAAAGTATCATCTGCGGGGATTCCTTCAATTTGAAACTCACTAACATCTCCTTCAAAGGAACTTGGCGAATTTCCTAAAACGATTAATCCTCCCCACAATCCATTTTGAGTTTCATCCAAGTTTGTTCCAGCAAATTCTCCTACTTTTATATTATCCAAAACTGAGGTCATAACAATTGGCTCAGTAGCAGTACCACAGGCCATGATTTTGGCACCTCTGGCAATGATCAAAGCACTAGCTAATGAACCTGTTCCTTCAGCACCTTTAACAATTGTTCCTGGCTCAATAGTGAGCGTTACGTCACTTTCTACAACAACTTTTCCTGTTATTCTATAAATATGATCGGCCGTCCAAATTTCATCTGAGCTTATAAAACCAGCTTTATCGATAATATTCTCTGATGCATTGTCATCAACACAATCACATACGCCATTCGTTTCTACCAAAGAGAATCCTTCGAGACAAATAAGGTCTGCACATTGATCATCTTCTTTTGAGCAACTTGAGGCAAATAGGGCTAATACTAGAAAGTATAAAAGATATAAATTAGTGGTTTTCATAATTCGTGATTTTTTAATTATTATTTACCACAAAAATAGAGGCACAAAGTTAATTGAGTTTTAACCTTATGTTATGTTTATGTTAAGAGCATATTACAAACACAAAAAGAGATTACTTCTTAAACAAACTTCTTGATATCTTATTTTTGAATATTATTGGAGAGAACGTGCTTTGGCAGGGTTGACTACTTCTAGAGCTGGAGGTTGGATTGGAAAGCAACCAAAGGGGTTATTCAAAAAAGCAATCAACACATTATAAATAAACCCATATTTTACCTTTTCGGCGGTACATTCAAAAATAGCCGTTAAGGGATTTAGACTTAGTTACTTTTTACCCGTCCCCTGATAAGGGATAGGGAATTAATACGTGTCTGATATAAACTTGTTATTGATGCGCTATCCTTAAATATGATCAAAGCCATCGCTTAACCGTCTTATAA
>CBDICS010000089.1:0-44939 GCA_965277415.1 Saprospiraceae bacterium | reverse complement strand
AATTATGCTGTATTCCAATACCATAATGGGCAAAATGAATATTTGCAAAAGGCTTTTGAAATTTATCATGAACACTTAAAAAGAGGTTACTTATATTATGGAAATAAAATATTGGCACAGCCTTTTAGGAATATTGTCACCTTCGGTTTACGTTTAGGAAAATGTGATTGGGTTTATGATTTCATTCAGGCTCATAAAAATAAAATCTCTGGAACAAAGTATCCGGAATTAGTTTACAACTTTAATTTGTCTCTATATTTTTTTCAAGTCAAAAATTACGATAAGGCGATTGAAAATATTCCTACTCACTTTGATGACACCTATTATAAGGTCAGCTCAAAGAGATTGGAATTAATGATCTATACAGAAACTGATTCTGAGATTCTTGATTCAAAAATTGATGCTTTTAAAATATTTATTTACCGAATTCCCAACACCAAAATCACGACAAAGCATAAGAAGGCTAATAATAACTTTATTCACATTTTAAAACAAATCATTCATCCTAAAACTGAATTTAGCCTTTCCCGTATTCATAAATTAAAAACAAAGATTAAGCAAATGGAAACATTGGCTGAAAAAGAGTGGTTGATGCAGCTCTTATCTAAAATTGATTCATAACGTTCAAGGTGATTTATACCCATACAAAATACAAAATCATAAAAATTCACAGTTTTTTAAAGTAATTTGCTCATTCATTCGTCTTCCTAAAAAAAGACGCTATTTATGTCTAAGCCAATGGCTGAAAAACGTGAGCGAACAATAAGTAAAGTCATCAATGACTATAGTAATCGACTTTTTCGGTTTGTCCGTGGTCGAGTATCAACTAATGCGGATGCAGAAGACATCATGCAAGAGGTTTGGTATCAGCTAAGTAGAGTCGTCGAATTGGATTCAATTGAGCAGATTAGCGGATGGTTATTTAGAGTGGCCAGAAATAGGATTACGGATACGTATAGAAAACAAAAGCCAGCCTTAATTGAAGATTTCGATTATGGGCAAGATGACACAGACTTTAGTTTAAAAGATATATTAACTGCTGAAAGTACTTCCCCTGAAGATGAAAACCTTAAGGAGATCTTTTGGGAAGCCTTATTTAAAGCATTAGACGAATTACCAGAAAAGCAGAAGAATGTATTTGTTTGGAATGAATTGGAAGACCAGACTTTTCAAGAAATTGCGGACCGAACAGGTGATAACATAAAGACCCTTATTTCAAGAAAGCGCTATGCTGTACAACATCTTCGGGAACGACTCCAAAATTTGTACAGTGAATTTTTTGAACATTAAGAGCCTGTTTGAAAATTATTTTCGATGGCGAAAAACGGAATTTAAGGTTCTGAAGAAGTATTTTTGTCTTTTCATAGTCTTAGTTATGGGGATACAAAAAGGCGAAATCAGGTCCTTAAAGCACGGTTTTGCAGCTCGAAGGATAAAATTCAAACAGGTTCTAATATTGACTCATAGAAAAATAAAGTATCATGTTTTGGAAAAATAAATTTTCAGGCCGAAGAATTCACCCCTTAAAGGTTTTATTTTTCATAACAGTCTTTATCACTTTTGTCTTTGGACTAAGTTGGATTGTTATGTTTCTATGGAATGCAATTCTACCTGATGTGACCGGTGTAAAGCCTTTGACACTATGGCAAGCTATGGGCTTATTGGTACTCTCTAAAATATTATTTGGTGGTTTCTTTGGTAGAAAAAGACATTGGGGACAATCAAAAAGAAAACGATGGAAAGAGAAATGGATGGGCATGAATGATGAGGAACGTCAAAAAGCAAAGACGAAATGGAAAGAATATTGCAATCGTAAAAAAAATAAACGTGAAGACTTATAAGTAAACTATGCTACTACTTGCCCCTTTTTGAGAATACTACCCGGTGAATATCCAAATTGTTTTTTAAAGATCAAATAAAAGTACTTCAAGCTAGTCAAGCCAATTTTCGGAAGGACCTCTTTTATGTTTGGACAATCTCCTGAATATAATAGTTGATGAGCTTTCTCCAATTTAATAATCCGGATATAAATATTAGGTGTTAATCCTGTTATTTTTTTCACTTTTCTATAAAACTTACGTTCACTAATGCCCATTAGGCCAGCAAGATATTCATTTGTCAATAGTGGATTTTCTATATTTTCATCTAGATGCTGATGAAATTCATGCATCCAATTTGAGCACTTTCTTTTATATACTTCTCTATCCATTTTTCTGATAGTTTTATAAATAGTTAACATTCGAAATCAAACGATAAAATGATCTACTATATGGTTTTTAGATTCTAGTATCAGACGGGGATCAAATCGCACATAGCCATCCAATTCGCCATCATTAGTATAGACTACTTTCTCCTCTAGCAAAGAAGGAGATACGACATGGTTTAATGGCCAGAGTTCAACTAATAAAGGATTCACCGTACCCTTTTCTACTTTAAATGCGGACAATTCTTCTTTTCTTGCCAATCTAATTTTGGTTTTATTACCCACATATTTTTTGTGGATAGCATTGACTTTTTTCTCACATATCTCTTCATTTCTTCTAAGATGGAAAACAAAAAGTCCACTCCTTAATTTCAGGATTATTGACTTCAACTCCTGATTTGGTTTTATACCTCTGACTTTTATTGCATCCGGACAGTTATTGACAGGAGCATGTGCTTGCGGTTTCCACAAAAAACAGAAAAAATATTTTTGCTCAATTACACCTCTGAGATGTTGTATTCTAAGTGGCAGATTTAGTTTTATACTCTCAATAATCATGTTTATTTTTTTAAAGTGATTAATAAGCCTATTCTACAGGCTTGTTTGGACAGTGTACCATTCTCTAAGGGGTTATACAGAGCTTACACTTTTATACTTTTTCTTGCCGATACAATAATAGGCCATATCTGACAGATTATTTTGGACAAAAAATAGTGTTTTTTGCATCATTTTCAAACCAAAAAATCTTATAATTCACTGAAAATGAATATATTGATCCCAAAGTTTATGTCACAACAATGCACAAACATAAAAAAGGAAAATTATACACCTTATTAATCAATTAATTAGGATAAAAATCATTAAAAGGTTTTAGGATTAACTGAAAATCATGCCTTGTCTCAAGAGAAATACTATTGTCATATCTATCTTTTTAGTTGTACTTTCAATAATTGTATTTTTTCATACCTTTATCTTTCATTGTTAAACAATGTACCCAAACAAACATCTACAAAAACCACCACCAATCCTATTCAGCCAGTGCTAATCAAACAGGAACATGAAGGAAATTCATATAAAATACGATAAAAAGGAACAATTAAAAGTTAGAGATATAAGAAGTTACTCTTCAACTGAATGGTTATTTGACAATAAAAAAAAATATCGAGATGTATTCCATCGCTATGATGTTGATTATATCTATTGTGAGTTTTCGATGTTTAATCTTTATTTTGAGAGAAAAGAGTGGAAATACAAGCTTAATCTCCACTGCATAAAGATTAATACTGATGGAGAAAAAGAAATATGCAATTTACCATTTGAAAATACTGCTGCAAAAGATAGCAATATAATCAGTATCAGAGAAGGATGGGGACATAAGACCAAAGGAGCTTTTTGGGTAAAAGGAACGTATGAATGGAGAGCTTATATAGATGATGTATTGATTGCAACCAAGACTTTTTATATTGAGGATATTAAAGGACTTAGTGTACTTAATAATCCTTTTTTCAACTTTAAATCTGTTAAACTTTTTGAAGACGATTACGACAGATCTACGGAAGATAAGGAACGAATCTACTTTACAGAATTTGAAAGATTTGAAACTAGGTATATCTATTGTGAAATCTCTATAAACAACTTACAGAAAGTACCTTGGCATGGAGAATTCACATTCAATATTTATACTTCAACTGGAGAATTAAAAGGAAAAATTTCGAGGTATAGATTTTTCTCAAAAGACACTAAGGATTTTCTTCTTGAAGATGCTGGTTGGGGTAGTAATACAAAAGGTAGTTGGTATGAAGGCAACTATGTTTTACAAGTCGTATTTTTTGATTACATAATTGCCGAAATTCCTTTTCTCGTAGGAAGTAATTTTAAAAGAGGAATACCAAATTTCGATTTGACGATTGTTAATAGTTTTAATAAATCAGATTATGAATTGGTGCGTATTCCAAAAGAATTGAAGACTCCTTTTCACCAATACTTAATCTTTTTCAAAGATTTTGTAAATACTACAAAAAACAGGCAGATCATTTTTGATGTAAAGCAAGTAAGAGAGGGTCTTGTCTTAGAGTACTCAACAAATGATGAACTTCCCTACAATAAAGAAGATTTTCAAAGATACCTTAGGGAGTATATCAACTTTCCTAAAGTTTCTTCACCAAAATGGAATATACATCTCGAAAATGATGCTAGTCCGGACTTAGATATTTTATTATTAAAACTGCAAAATAAAGTCCGGAGCTTAGAAGCGGATGTTCAAATCGCTCAAAAAGAAAATCATCTACTTGAATCTCAAAACAAATATTTGCAAAACATTACTATGAGGCTTTTACCTGATAGAGATGCCCCTAAAGAAACGACAAATCCTGTTGAAACCCCAAATCCAAAACATCTAAAAGAAAAAATGGCCAAAAATAAGGTAGACGATGTTTTAGATGAATTGCTCCAAATAAAAGAACAGAATGAGGTCTATCTTTTAAAGAGCCAATGGGATAATATTAAGAAGTCCTACCTAGCAAACTCAACCTCTATTACTCTTGAAACATATAATAAAGAAACAAATAGAATTAAGCTTGCCATTTTAAATTTGATTGATGACTTAGATTAGAAGTTTTAATCTTCATTGACATTAGTCTGGCCCTGCTTTGCGTCAACCACCTGCCAATTGCATAGATAATTCTCTTGTAATGTCTTGATAGGCTTCTTGCTCTACAACATTCATTTTTTCATAAGGATCCTTAATGCGATCGTATAATTCCGCCCTTACGAAGTCTCCTTTTACTCCAGCAATTTGATCCCAAGTAAACCACTCTATATAATGATGTTCGGCAGTATTGATAGAATCCCCCATATATCGTCCGCCATCTGCTGCGACTTTTGGACGTCGGTGAAACTGACTGAATGCTGCTTTTTTCCAAGAGAGGTCTGGATTATCGAGCAATGGAACGAAACTAGTACCTTGCATATAATCAGGGATTTCTATTCCAGCTAATTCACATAAGGAAGGAAACATATCAACTAGCTCTGTAATGGCAAATGGGGTTTGGAAGAGTCCAGGCTATTCTATAGTGATCGTTTCGCTTATAGTTTAGTGATCGTTTCTTCAAAACTTCTGAGACCTTACTTTTAGCAATTTCAAAAATCCTGACCGCTCATTTCCTTATCAAAATATCTGCTCCTATTTTTATTATTTCGCCTCCCAGAAAAAAAAGTGATTTTTTTAAAGTAATTCTCTAAGTCTATCGTCTTCTATACTAAATGCACTGAAATGCAATTCAATATTATCATTACTTGATTCTTTAACCATAAAAAAATTAATCATCATGAGACCATTTAAAATGTTTTTTGGCTTGTCCTTAGCTATTATGTTGTTCTTCTTTATTGCCAAATTTTTTGTCTTTGCTTTTATAGCAGCAGCTATAATGAGTATCATTTATGCGGTATTTAGGAGACTAAAAGATTTCATTACTTATGATCGTTTTGGTGAATATTATATCCAAGGATATGATTCCAATCCAAGATTTTCAAACAAATGGAACAATGGAGTAGAACCACTTTTTGAAGGAGCCACTCCAAATTATCGCCCTAGAAATGAATCCGTACACTTTGTGGATATTCATTAATATCCTGCTTAAGTATTGCAGGAAGAAATAAAATTTAATAATCATAAAATATTTAATTATGTGTAATAGAAAAGCTTTTTATAAAAATTGGGATCATCATGCTTCATCCAAATTTAGAAACCATGAAGGTCGATCAGGGAAGAGATTTTGGAAAGAGAAATTTAGAGCTGCATTTAGTCATCCTCCTGTAAATGTACAAGAGACAGACGATCAATACGTGCTTTACCTTTATGCTCCGGGACTGGAGAAAACTGATTTTTTAATCGCAACCGTTGATGAAACATTGAGTATTTCTGTTGAAAAGAAAACGGATGAGCAAAAGATCTGGCGAAGAAAGGAGTACGCTACCGGAGGTTTCAAACGACAGTTTGAGCTCAATGAAAAAGTGGATAAAACGACGATCAGCGCAAAGTACGAAAAAGGTGTGCTTGAAGTTACCCTTCCAAAACTAGAAGGTTTTGAGACCGCTAGACAGAAAGTAGAGATCGCTTAGAAGGGGCATTTGTCATTTGGTCATTTGGTCATTTAGAGAAACCTCAAATGGTTAATTATAAAAAAGGAGTCATCTCGAATTTTCGTTTAATATCGAAAACTTGGGATGACTCCTATTTAAATGTAGCCTAAAGCTTAGTCGGGATTTAAGTTCTGTAGAAGAAATACTTTTATTCCAACAAAATCATTTTTTTAGCGTCAGCATTTTTTGCTGTATTCAAATGATAATAAAAAACACCCGAAGCTGGCAAATCATTATAATTTACATCAATCTGATTATAACCTTTTTCATACCATCCTGATTTTGAATAAACCAAGCGACCTGAAATATCATAAATCATTAGGTTGACAGTTTCTTTTTCAGGAAGGTTAAATCCAATCACCGTTGCATCTTTAAAAGGATTAGGATGATTTTGGAATAGATTAAATTTCGAGAAGTTAGGAACTGGGTTTTCATTAGTGAATTCCAAATTCACATTCATTAAAGCTCCATCTCGATAAGCTTCAGCCTTAGTATATTTAGAATTGATCGAAAGGATTTCTTGAATATTGCTATCTGTCTGTGCGCTTACAAGCAAACTAAATACGATGTCATCAGCATTCAAATTGACCAAATTTTCATGATTCCAACTGAAGGTAAGTGCGCCATCACTAAGCTTATTTAATCCATAATTATTATCTGAAAAATGAATTAGATCAGCGTTTAATACTTCTATTATTTCTAATGCTGTGGGATCAAAATCTATTGTAAATTGGAAGCCTTCAATTTGTTGAAAGTTTTGAGCTGAAAAATCTATGCGATATTGTTCGCCAGCTTTCAAATCCATATCTGCCACTTTAAATGTCAAGTTTTCTAATCCTGAACGATCATCGCTATCAGCCATCAAGCCATTAGTTAAGGCACTTAAATTTAAATCCCCAATTTTGATTCCAACAAAATCAATAATTTGTTCATCTAATCCATCAAGTGTATAGACCTCTGGAAATTCCGACTCAAAAGGATTTTGAGGATTTGGGAATACAAAATTTGCATCTATAAATCTCCAACTTCCATTTTGAGAGAATGTAGAATCGATGTGTAATATTAATCTTCTCAATAGCACCAGATCAAAAGTTGAGATCGTTCCACTTTGATTGATATCGGCTGCTATTTGCTTATAAGGAGAATCCAATGTTTCAATAAACAAAATATGCTTATGCAATAGTAAAATATCATAAGTAGATAAGCCATTCAGGTAATCATTATTTTTCTCTGGAACAAGCGTCATATTATCTTCATAATCCATTTCTGGAAAACCATAACTTCCAGCATTACTCGTATAATTCATCTCTGGGATGCCATTACTGGTACCTTCTATACCTATCTGAACATTCTCTATCGCCTCTGAATCTTCTCTATTGACTTGTCCACTAATATTGACCGTTCCGGGTTGGACTTTGGTATTAAATACTCCAGTAGTGGAAGAAGCATTTCCACATCCGTCCATTGCTATAAATTCTACAAAAATGGCTTGGGGACCAGCAGCACAATCCAATGTTGGATTAGTAGGATTGGTGGACCAAGTAATATCATTTCCATAACAACCATCAATCGCCTCTGCCCCACCCTGCGTGGCTATCCAATCGTCAAATATTGTTTGAGTGAGACCATTGCAAGGAACAAGCATCTCTGAAGGTTCCTCATAAATAATGGGCGCTTCTGAATCAACAATAAAAATAAATTCAGTACAAGTTGTTATTCTTCCACACTCATCTATTGCTGTAAATACAACAGGTGTAGTACTCGTAGAAACACATAGACCACTAATTCCATTATAATCATTCGAAACAGTTACATTGCCCCCACAAGAAGCAGTTGCTGTAAAAGATGCAATCCAAGCCTGAATTAAATCATTATAATCTCCATCATTACAAGTAAAAATTTCACATGCTCCTGAACAATTTAAAACGGGGCCTTCATTATCAATTGTAATGTCTTGCGTATCAAAAGCTGTTCGACCACAAGCATCTGTTACCGTATAAGTATATCTATAAATTGTATTTGGGCAAACAGGATTTCCAATAATCTGAGGATCGGAAACACTTACTTCATAATCTAAGCCGTTTCCACAAGCCGTTGTCACTATTGCATTTGATCCATTTACGCTCACAGCACATTCGCTTACAAAATCGGCAGGTGCAAGGATTGTAGGATCTTCATTCTGTCCTATCGTAAAAACACGTGCTTCCTCTACGATTCTGTTACAAGCATCTTTTACCCGATAGGTGTAGGTATACGTAGTATTCGGACAATTTTCATTGCCATTTAAAACTGGTGGTAATACATTGATCGTCACTTCACCAGCACAATCTGCATCAACTGTCACATCATTGACTGAAACTTCTATATCTTCAAAACAAGTCACTGTTTCGTCCCCAGGTATCAATACATTTGGTGCATTGTTTTGCAATAAGAACTGCTGCTCACATTCAGCCATCCTTCCACACTCATCTACTGCGACATAAATATAGGTGTATACTGTTCCATCGCAACCTGGAATACCACTTATGATTGGATTCTTAATATAGACAGAAGCAATAGCCACACAATTTGAGCTTGCAGTTGCGAGACTTGGATCAACAATAATATCTTCAAAACAAGTCACTACTTCATCCGCAGGACAGGTAATAGTAGGTGGTGCAGGAGGCATTACATTTATCGTTTGTGTATGCATGGATGCATTACCGCATGAATCCGTTACAGCCCAAGTTCTTGTGATCGTTCCGCCATCACAGTCATCAAGCATCGACACTTCATCAAGTACCACCATTATATCCGGAGCATTTGCTATATCTGTGCAATTGTCAGTAGCCGTAATTGTTGGAGCAGTTGGAATTGCATCACAAGCTACTGTAACATCAGCAGGTGTAGAACTAAAAACTGGTCCAATTGTATCTATTGTAAATGTAAATAATTGGGTGCATATGTCAATACTATCATTTTCATCCCGGACACTATAAGTTCGGGTAATCGTCCTAATGCAATCAACTTCGCTCGCCGCATCTCCTTCATGTGTCTTAAGTACAGCGCCACAGCCTTCAGTATAAGTAACAAGACTAGTATCTGGATCAGGAACGATTGGATTACAACCAAGCGGAAGATTTAAATTATCAATAGGACAAGTAATAACAGGTGGCATACATAGCACACAGCTATAGGCACATCCAGAAGGGATATTCAAGCCAGATGAATTACTGACATCCCAGGTTGAAGAATAAATCGCTTCAGATAATTCGGCCGGAGTCCCAGTAAGTGTGCTTAAATTATTACAATTAACTGCGGCATTATCCCTCTCTGGATTAAAAGAAATAGAATTAATACCATCCATAAAGACAGATGGTTGAGCTGAGCTTGTAGATCCGGATGCATTCGCATCCCATCCCCCATTCATTTGAATACCGGTGATAAAATTCGACTCATCAGTCGCAGTAGGTGCAGGACCCTGGTAGATAAAGAATTGATCACCTTGATTAGAAAGCGATAATGTACCAGATACAGTGGCATGTGCTCCGACTACAACATTGTTGACGTCTAATACTTCATTCGGTGCTTGAAATGCTTGTGTACTTAGATCAATCCAAACTTCTGTCCCACAGCTCAAGGCTTGATTGATGCTTACCGATTTTATTCCTTCTCCAGATCTAAATCCTCCAGCAGACAACCAACCATTGTCGGTGATAAAGAACGAGGTATTAGCTGTAATATCTTTTAAAAAGACAATAGATACTTTATCAGGTGTATCAGCCTGATAACCAGTGATTGCGATATCACCAAGTGCTAAATCTGTTTGTGCATTTACAGTATAGCCTGTTATCAATAATAAAACCCAAAGTAAAAAGTGTTTTTTGAAATAGTCAGTTTTCAATTTAAATAAATAAATTCTTGTCATTTTGCTTATGTGTTTTAATATGTGAGCGTTCATGGATCCCTCAAATTAATGAAAGTCCTGAATGAGGTTAATTGACGTAACGGAAATCACCTAAATGACTTACAACAGTCTCTAGATGCTATAAGTCATTTTAAAAAAATCAGTAATTGGGAATGTAATAGAAAAATGTTTGTTTATACAAAACACTATTTTGATAGCGTTTAGATTTCAGCAATTGAAAAAAGACCAATTTTCAATCCGAAAGATTGAACGAATATAAATGAATAATGATTCAATTTTTAAGAAAAACATATTAATTTTTAAAAAATATAATACTTTATCAAAATGATGCTTTTTTAAAGCGTTATCAATTTCGAATCAAAAATACAATCATTATTTGGCTTTAATAATTCCATTCCTATATAAATCCAGCGCATCATTTAGTATCAATTCAATAATTTCAATAGAGAGATCTTTATTCGGATCAACTCTAAACACCTTCATTCTTGAACGATTGCCTTCCTCTAGCTCAGGATGATTAAGATGCTTTCCTTCCACCATAAGTATATAAGGTTCATCCGTCTTTTTATCTGTCCAAAGATAACAAAACATCTTCTTTTTATAACAGAAACATGGCATCCCCCACTTTCGGGTTTCTGAAATATTTTCGTCCTGCCTAAGAATAATACTCCTCAGAGCAAGGAGGCAACTCTTATTGGGTTCTTCTTTATTCGAATAGTAGTTTTCAATATCTTGAATCATAAAGTCAATTTTATTTTAGTACACAGTCGAAAAAATTAAGCGAGAAAAGGTTTAGTAAACTTGCCAAGATAAAATAGCTCAGCAAGTTTACTAAACCTCCACCAAATGACTTCATTTAGAGTCTCAAAAATTTATTTCACAAAAAAAATACATTTTTTTCAAAATTTATCTTTTTTGTAAAATAAGTGTTATAGAAATATTGTTTTGTATAACAATTAATTAACATTACATAATGTAACAACAAATACACTATTGCTTTTAATGGAGCCTCCAAATTTTAAAACCTAAAATCACAAGTTATACAAGCTACAAAAGGCAAGCACACCCATTCCAGTTGAAAATACAATTTAAAGTTGACTTCGTTATTTTTTTTCAAATAAATCAAATAAAAAGCTCACACTTTAGAAAATATTCGGATTAAACAATTGAAAACAATATTTAAAAACAAAAACAGAATCATGAAAAAAAAGAGAAATTACGCCAACAAACGATATTTTCGTCAGGCAGAACAAGGTGATAATTCTTTAGGTCCATTAAAATTATTACCAGGTGAATGGGAAGCAAAAGGTACGGGATGGAATATGATCGCACTTCCTTTTCAAGGAGCTCAACCGCCTTCTGGACATCAGTTTCGAGTCCTTATGAATCAGTACGATGAAAAGCTAAATTTTGCTTTTATAGATGCCAATGTTCCTAATCGTGGACTACGGGATCTTGGCGTTACGACAGGTCAATTCGATCAAAAATTAGTTACACTAGATTACCAACAACATATAAAACAAGTCGTAGCAGAAGATTTTCCTGTAAGTAATCTTGCAGGAGGCCCTGGTCTTGATATTCACCATGAACCGGGCTTATGGCTTTTCATGAAAAACCTGACAACGAATGGTCTTGATATCGCAAGGCTTGCTTCAGTTCCACATGGAAACTCAATACTTGCATTGGGTAAAAGCAAAAAGGTCAGAGGGATGCCAGATATCCCGCCTATAAATGGCTTACCTATTGGACGATTTGAAGATATATTATCTGGTGATTACGATTTCAAAACTGATCCTTATCTAAAACCATATAAGAAATATATTGACAATCCATTTTTTGGAAACGTCCCCACTACAGGTAGTTTCCCTGGATTTAGTCCTGCAAATATGAATGCGATCCTTCAATTTGCAAATAAAGGAGTGAAGATTAAGCGAACGACTATTCTATCCGTTGATACAAAAATTGAGGATGGTGGTGTTTCGAATATTCCTTTTATCGTGAAGCAGGCAGAAGCCGTGAGCATGAGGTCTACTTTTTGGATTCAGGAATTGGCCGATAAAGATCCATATGGCAAACCTAAGCTTCGTTTACAATACTCGCAAGTGGTCATGCTGAATTTCTTTAGTCCAAGAGAAGATCAATTACCTGGGCGAGCGACCTGGCCACATATCAGCATTTGTACTTTGGATAAAGTTTATAAAAAATCTAAAGGTTATAAAAAGAAGTAAACCTCTTTTTTTGATTTGATGTAATGTTTTCACAACTAAGTACACTGTGTAATAAATTATCTACCATTTTGAAGACATCTTTTTTCCTATCTCATCGTTGCGTACTCGCCTTAATCCCTAAGGGGATTAGACTCCGCCGCGCCTTGATATAGATAAAAATCTGTTGATTCAAAACGGCAACAAACTTTTTACACAGTGTACTAAGTACATCGTAAAATAAATATTGTCTATTTCTATCTATGCCTTTCTAGCCTACTCTTCGTCGCATCCTCACCTTGATAGCTAAGGCTATCAGGTTCCGGGGGCTCCTCGATTAGGCTAAAAATTCATTAGACATAAACCGGCCACTACTTAATTTACACTGTACTAAGTAGCCGTAAAGAATTATGTTAATAATATTTGATGAGTCGAAAAATGATAAGTGCTTGACTGTAAGAAAATAACGTTCGTTTTTTGACTCTATCTCAAAAAAATATCGTTAATATAATTTAGACCAATTACTTATACCTGATATGAAGTAGTTTGGGTTTATCTCAAACTACTTCTGCATGTATAGAAAACTTGGGCAGGTTTATATTTTTAAGATCTTAAAAACCTCGTAAATATTTTGATCATCTAAAAAGTAAAGTAAGTAAATGCCGCTTGGTAGATTTGAAATTAAAAATTCATTTCTCCCAATATCGACCTGCTGTTCTATTATTTTCTTTCCACTTATATCTGTCAAAAGCATTTGAAAATTTCTGTTATCAAATGCTGCATTAAAACTCAAAATACCATTTACCCGATTACTTAAATTACTTATTTCAATACCATCTACAGGAGGAGGAATACTTCCAATTGTATCGCATTCAATCTCCCATGGGTTTCTCTCGACTGGCCCTCCACTACTTAAATCTCTTCCTATAAAACCTGGATAGTCTACAGGGTATTTCGTCGCTCGGAAAACATCATTACGAAAAGTCATTTCACCTTGATTGGTAATCGAACCAGTCCTACTACTCGGATTAATATATTCCCAAACTTTTTCTTTTGCAGGGTTTATTTCAAAGAATCGTCCATGCTGCCCTTCCGTAATAAAAAGGTTGCCATTGGGTAAAAAATGTGCTCCGGATAAAATTCTAGAATAAAAATCAGGCGCTGTATATTCCCATGCTATCGACATAGGGCCAAAGGCTTCACCATCTAATAAATCATAAAGGCCATCGCTATTCAAAGGAGGATTCCAAATTTCAATACTAGAAGTAGAATCCGTATTATTATTATTAAAAACCATTAAATGGCCTTCCAGAGAGTGACCATCTGGAATCCAACGGACATCATGTTGTTTGAAAAATACCTGACCGCTCATTGTATCACCTTGGTAGGCTTGTGGATTGCCATAACGATATAGCAAAGTACCACCGCGATTAGAATTGCCGCCAAAGGATGTTTTAGCTTCAGCACTCGTTGTACTATGATCAATAATCCAGATTTCACTAGTATGTCGGGCGCTCATAGCAATCTGATCAAGTTCAGCATTATAAGAAATCGCATTGAGGTGAATCCAATCCCCATTCGTATTTTCTCCTTCGCCGATATAATTTAAATCGACCAATTCGGGGTGATCAGATACATTAGCAAAATTAAGTTTAGTAGAATCATAATCTTGGACAAGATGATCCCAAAGCCTCCATTCCCATACAATATTAGCTTGTTGGTTTTCGATCATTTCCATTTCGATGATTTTTTCTGACCATACTTCGCCCTCGTATTTTCGACCGTTTTGCTGTGCTTCTGCTTCGGATATTTTTTCCCATGCAATGAATAAGAAATTGCCATTGGGTAAAGGTTCTATATCATGATGTGCTTGAATATTATCTTCTTTATATTCTACATTCCAAATCAGTTCGCCTTGCCAATTAAATAATTCGAATTGTCCACTAATTCCCGCATCTTCAAAAAAGCCGTCAATTTTAGCCGTTCTTAGCAGATTACCATTTTCTAAAAGATAGGCTGATAATCCTGGATCAAAATCACTTTCCCAAGTATTGACTATAAAACCACATTGATCAATCAGATAAGTAATTTTGTTATTTCCAAATAAAGTATAGCCATCAGATGCTCCTGCTTCATTTTGAAAAAGACCGACAGTTTGCTGTCCGATGAGGCAAGTAGTAGAAAAGCAAAAAAGGAGAAGAAGAATTTTATATTTAAGTATTATTTTTTTAATCATTTTTTTAAAAATGTCTCCGTAATAAGCACGTGTTATCAGTTTAGCATTCATGGCAATTGCAAGAACGATATTTTAAGATTTGTGTGATAGTGATCGCTTCGCTTGTGATGTGGTGATCAGTCCTAAGGACTATGTGATTTAGTGATCGCTTCGCTTGTGAGTGGTCTTGCTTTCAGTGAATCTTGCGTTGCCATGGTTTAGTATTTAACCTTATAAGTCATCATCTGTAATCCTAAGTCAAATGGTTCAACCTTCATTAATTCTAGCTGAACCATTTTTTTTGTTTTGCTAAACAATTTTTTCCCACTTCCCTGTATGAAAGGGTTTAGTTTTAATTTAACTTCATCTATCATTTCATGTTCTAAAAGCCAATTCGCGAATTCACCTCCACCACATAAATAAATATCTGTACCGCTTCCTTTCTTTAATGTATCGATGAGCTTAATATCTAATTCGAATACCTTAACTTTTGGATGAGGGTTTTCGAAATTCAATTTTTTAGAAAAAATATAATGATCCATATGTGGATACGCAGGTTGACCAGGTTTTAAACCATATTGGTAACCAAACTCATAGGTTTTGCGCCCCATAATGACGGTATCATAATCTTTTAGATCATTCAGGTATTTTTCGACTCCATTACCTTTCTGAACGAAGCCACTAATATCATCATTGGGTCCAGCGATATAACCATCAATTGAGCTTGCGACATAGTAAATAATTTTCCTCATTATCTATATTTGATTTAGTACAACATCAATAACTGTCCCTTAGGATAAATTCAAATGCTTTGACTTGCAATGCATCCTAATCTAATCTATTCACGATAATATCTGAACCTAAGTAATTATCATTTGATAATTCATGCCAATGCCTAATTCTAGGGATAAGGATGCCTTCAATATTTATCAGTCCATCAAAGTATAACTTTTCGCCTTTTGTTTCCTCATCAGGAAAGACAATCTCCATCCCTTTAAATTCATATGTATTTTCAGCAATGAATATGTTCCAATTTTTTGAAAACATTTCCTCCTTTAATTCAATTGGGATCATATAGCACATTCGATTATTATACATAGCCTGCTCTACTTTTCCGGTCTGCTTTACCCAATTGCTATTTAAAGTCATTGGCAAACCATACATCATTTTATAAAAATTGCTGTATACTTTATTCCTTTCTGGCTGTAGTCGATATTTTTCTATCAAAGAATCTGCAAATTCTTCATTGTCATCCAGGTAAACTTTTAAAGCTCCTTCTTTGCTTACTACATGTTTTGATAAATGTTCTTCTCTATTTCTTATCAACTCAAATGATTGGTCTTTATTATCGAAACGGACAATCGAATACCTTGATGGGTTTTGTAACCTTGGTTCTTGAATACGCATAGATAGCGCTGATTGAGCCCATTTATTATTTGAATCATGAAAAGCAATGCTACTATTCAATATTTCTGTAGCATCTAAGACCTTCCTGTCCTTACTTTCTATTGAACAAGATATCGATATTAAGATTATTACAATTCCAATATAGTTTTTCATCATTTGAAGTAATTGGCCTAAATTATATTAATATACCTGACGCGAAGTGGTTTGGGATTCTCCTAAGCCACTTCGATCAGTATATACTGTAATGAAGTACATTTATTTTCCCAAACCACTTGAACGTCAGTATAGAAGTTGTTTCTTCACTTTTTAATCAACATTTCAAATAATCTCGTGTTTATACCTCGTTTAGTAGAGTATACATATACATCAATCTTCAATATACAAACAAATTATTATCTTTATTCAAACGGGATTCAATTATCCTTTGTAAATATTGTACTATGCTTCGTTACGCTGTCTTATTATTAATTGGCTTACTTATTATCGATTGTAAAAAAGAAGACCAGACTATTCCTACAAATCTTCAGGGTTACCTCGATGGTAATTCTATCAAAACAAGTAATGTCATTGCTTGTGCGGCCAGTGATATAGATAGCCCCGTAGACAATCTTTCAAAAATTCTAGTTTTTTATTATCCACGGGCTGATGTATCCAATGTTCAACTGTTTGAAACAGCTAGCCTTGATGAAGACAGTAGTCTCTTTGAGCACTATACGCTTGTGAATGCTCAAGCAATCGATGTTTTTGGTGGAGAACTCCAAAGGTTTGAAATAGAACGAGAAATAGAAAACTGGTTGATTGTTACTTTCGAAGAAAATGATACAATCCATATTTCAAATCCCATCCGCACTAAAATCATTACCGCTCCTACTGACTGGTCAACAGCTATTAACATTGATCAATCTACTTCTCAGATGCCTGTTTTCGAGTGGACTGCAGTCCCTGAATCTACTATTTATTTTCAAATAGTCAATGAGCTGGATGAGACTTTTATTTCAGGTACTTATACTTTCGAAACACATTTCCAATATTATAATACAGAAAATGTAGTTCTAAATATCACCCCGAATAATCCACCATCATTAGTGATTGGAAGGAATTATAATTTCACCTTAATGGGAGTAAGTGAAGACAATTGGGTTCATGGTGTAGGGATGAGGGAATTTGAGGTGGAGTGAGGATTTAAGTATATTGCTTTACTATACACTGAGTATACCAATAGGTGACTTTGCTCATTATCAATTGCCTTCCTTCATTTTTTCATTCATATTATTAAATATGGTTGGACAGGGACTTGATCAATCAGAAACGTATTGAAAAGGGATAGTCCATTCATTGCTTTTGTCTCCAATATGTTTAATTATTTTAATGGTGTTTTTTCCTTTCCTGGCATCTTTTAGATTTATATAACTAATTATTCCAAATTGACTTGTTTTTGGTAAATCATATTTCATGAAATCCATAACGATTTCATCTTCATTTAAAAAGACTTGATGATAGGATTTATAACAATTTAAGTACCACCTTGCCTTTTCTTTCTTTTGATCTATTTCTTTTTTATCCTCATCTTTTTTATAGTCCCCACATGAAGCTTGAAGGCGGCGCAATTCATGCTTATAGATTGGAATAAATAATTGCACAAGGTCTTTATCTATTATATCAGATTCAATTTGAGGTGCTAACAAAAACTCTTCCTCGTCGGATTTTGAACCATAGTACCCATGATAAACTCTTGTGTCATCAAAATAATGTTCTTGATTAATAAAGTAAGGTATTTTAGAGTTTTTAAACTGAATCAAGGCAATGACAAAGCCGAATACAATAAATATGACTATTAATCCAACGAGGGATTTTTTCTTTTTGAAATTGGAAGCAAAGGTCATTGATATTTGCATAAGGTATTTGTATAAGGGACCTAACATGACTATTGCCCCCCATCTTGAAGTTTGGAAATACCATCCTTGAACCTTTTCGTTTTGTTTAAATGTTTTCAAATTTGCCAATACTCCCAATAATATTTGAAGTACGAATATGACCAGTACCAAAAAAAGTGGAATCAATAAAATATATTCATTTACATATTCTACTAAGAAATTAAAAAGGAATAAATACAGGCTCCCTACTAAGGCAAGGTAAAAATAGATGATCAACATAAAGAAGGCTGCTGAATAAATCAGACTACATAGTTCATCAACTTGCTGTATCGTTTTCTTTAATTTAGGAAGAATTCCGAGCATCTTTTTTGTAAATATTTCGGAATAGGCGCTGTCTTCTAATCCATAGTCAGGAAAAACTGAATTAAGACCAACTAATCCAACCCAATAAGCTCGGAGTGAAAAATGAATGACAAACATGGTCGTCAAAATGCTTATTGCAAGTAGGCCACCAAAAACAATGGAGTAAGCGATCATATATTGCTTGGGTAAAAGCGAATCAATAAAGAGGTTGATCACCCAATCAATTACCAGGAAAAGCTTTAAGGTACCAAAAACAGCTACTGCTGAAATTAATAATTCAGCCTCCCAGCTTTCATCTTTTAACCTTTGTAGCCAATTATTAGAATGTTCAGTTGATGTTTTTTTCATTTATTATTAAATCTTTAGAATTTACAATTCTTCATTTCTCTATTGATTTTCTTTAGAATATTGCCACAGGCCTTTATCAATTGTTCTCATACTTAATCCTAAATCTCTAGATAATTTCTTGCAATAATCTGAATATCCTTTCCAAAAGTCATAATCATATTTGCTTGGTGGAACATCAATCCCTAATGAATATATTGCTCTAAAGTCAAGTACTGGAAAATCTAATTCATGGCAGAAATGTAGTATTGCAGAAGCGGTTGGCCATCCCACACCATTTAAAAGATTTAGTATTTCAATCCTTAGCTGGTCAGATTCTGTTGAAAAGGAAACCCGGGTGATTTCTTCAATATACTTTGAATCGTTATTTATTACTTTCTGTTTTGATCGAGGTGTTTTCCATTTACAGATTTCTATAAATTCTTTCTTATTGATAAACCCTTTTTCCTTTGCTGAAAGCCCAATCCTTAAAATATTATCATCACTTTCATAATTGAACCTTTCTGCAAAATTAATAAGTTCATTCTTCCTAAATCGTATTTTGAATTTTGACATATAGTTTACTTACTTGTATAAATCCCCTTGCAGGTATTTTAATCCTGAATCACAAATAATGGTTACAATCTTTTTCCCTTTCCCCAATACTTTTGCTCTTTGAATAGCAGCCCATACATTGGCACCAGAAGTAATGCCTCCGAATATTCCTTCTATTCTAGCTAAACTTCTAGCCGTTTCATATGCGTCTTCATCTTTTACGGCTATTATTTGATCCGCTAAATCCAGTCTACAAATATCAGGTATAAATCCAGCCCCCATTCCTTCAAGTCTGTGAGTTCCCGAAGTGTCCCCTCCTGAGAGTGTTCTTACATTAAAGGGTTCAATAGGAATACATCTAATATGTGGTATTTCCTTTTTGAATATTTCTGCGTTTCCTGAAAAACAGCCTCCCGTACCTACTCCTGCAAGGAATTCGTCTATGTCATATCCCAATTCATCTATGATCTCTTTTGCCATTGCATGATAGGCATTTCGATTGTCAATATTCCTGAATTGATCCGTATAAAATGTATTTGCTTGCTTTGCTATTTCTCTTACTCTTGCAAGTGCCCTATCAATAACTTCAGCTGTAATCTTTCCCATTATCACTTGGGACTAATTCTAATTTTGCTCCAAAAGCTCTCATGGTTTGCAATTTCTCTGTGGCAAATGCATCTGAAGAAACAAAATGAGCTTTATATCCTTTTGCTGAACAAATCATAGCCAAAGAACTTCCTGTACTTCCTCCTGTATAATCAACCACAGTTCCTCCTTTTTTTAAGTCTCCTCTTTTTTCTGCACCTTCAATCATTGAAAGTGCCATTCTATCTTTCATGCTACCCGTAGGATTTGCACCTTCCAGCTTTACATAGATATCAGCACTTTCCGAATCTGTAAGTTTTTCAATTTTGATTAATGGTGTATTTCCTATTCCCTTCATATTTTGAATATTGTTTTGTTTTGAGTTTAAATTCACTTTAGGGGCAGAGAATCAATAATAGACTTGTCGTGTCCTAAGTGCTTGATTGTCAGAAGTTTTTTTTTATTTTTTTGTAAAAAAAATAGATCTTGACCAATTGATAAATTTACAAGTTAATTAAATAATTAATCCCAGGATTGTTTTGATCTGTTTAAACTCAAATTTTATACTTTGTAGCTGCGAGTTAATGTTCATAAATTAAATCCTCTTCTAAATTAGTAAAAACACTTGCATCAGGAAAATTAATTCTAATACTTTCTTTAGTTTGACTATTAGAATTAGGCTTAGGGTTTATGTGAGTAGCTATTATTTTTTGAGGAGCTATCATTTCTAATAATTGGTCTTTAGAACTATCTTCAGTTAGTATCCAATAAGGCAGAATTGCAATATCAATTTTCGAATTTAATACCTCTAATTTTTTCAGAGGCAATTCTAATAAATCCCAATCAGTATCTCCAACAGGAAGGATTGAATAGCCATTTATATTTACTAGAAAACATGTAGAGTCTTCATTTTTATTTCATCTTATTGTCCAATATATTTATTTTGCAATTCCTAATTTTGGTATTCTCTATTATTCATGTTTCAATGCTTTGATCGGATCAGCATTTGCTACCAAAAGTGCATGGTAACCTGTGGTCAACAAAGTAATCGTCACCACCAAAATAAAAGATAAAACAAAAAGCAGATAATTCATATTCGTATGATAGGCAAAAGTATCCAACCATTTTGCCATGAAATACCAAGCAATAATGAAGGCAGGAATACAAGCCAGAGAAACCAGAAAAACAAAGTCTCTGGTCAGCAAATAAATAATATCAACTGATCCGGCACCTAAAACTTTTCGAATACCTATTTCTTTAGTTCGTCGCTCCGCTGAGAATGATGCTAATCCTAATAATCCGAGGCAAGCTATCAGTACCATGAGCACACTAAATAAAGTAAATATGTTTGCTCTTATCTGATCAGCTTTATATAAATCCATAAACGACTCATCTACAAATTCATATTCAAAAGGAGAATTAGGAAATACATTTCGCCATTCTTTTTCGACCAAAGCAATTGTCTGCGATAGCTCATTAGGAGATTGAGCATTTAATCGGGTATGCACATTGGTGTAATTTTGGCCAGGGTAAAATAATAAAGGTGCAATGGGATCGTACAAAGATCGTTGATGAAAATCTTTAACTACTCCAACAACCGTTTGCATAGGCAAAGTATCATTTGTCCCAAACTGAAACTTCTTGCCAATCGGGTTCTTCCAACCAAAACGTTCTACCATTGCTTCATTGATCATCACTGCATTCGTGGTGTCTGTAGAAAAATCTAAGCTAAAATTCCTTCCATTGATCACTTCAATTCCTAAGGTCGAGAAAAAATCAAAATCAACACCATAAAGATCAATTCCATACTGCTCCATTCCTCCATTCTCTTGTTCTGCATTCATCAGATTCTTTCCAAATCCTTGTCCAGGAGAAGTGGTTGATGTTCCAATAGAGATAACTTTAGGATTACGAAGTAACTTCTCTTTTATGATTGGATATTTATTTCGGGATTGTTGTCCTTGTAATCGAAAAATCAAGACTTGGTCTTTATTGAAACCGAGGTTTTTATTTCGCAAATAATTCATCTGATCGAAAATGATACCAGTTCCGATAATCATAAAAATAGTAATAGCAAATTGTACGGTTACTAATACTTTTCTAAAAGCTGGATTCCCAGATCCTTTCGCTAAGCTTCCTTTTAAAACTTTAATCGGTTCAAATGCAGATAAATAAAACGCAGGATAACTTCCTCCAAGAATTCCTGTCAACACCACAATTCCTATTGCTCCGAATAACACTTGTTTGGACCATAATAAAGACCTCCCCAAACTTAGATCAAAAGCTTCATTAAAAACAGGTAACAAAGCAAGTACTAATAAATAACTCAAGATCAAAGCTAGTAAGGTAAACAAAATTGACTCTGACATAAACTGAGCAATCAATTGCCTTCGGTCTGATCCTAATACTTTTCTAACACCTACTTCCATTGCTCTTTGAGTCGATCTCGCCGTTGCAAGATTCATATAATTTATACAAGCAATCAATAAGATAAAAAAGGCAACCAATCCAAAAATATAAAGGAAGCCAATTTGACCAACGGGTTCTGGTTCTCCTTGAAAAGTTGACGTTAGATGGATATCAGTTAAAGGAAGTAATTCATATTTGACTTTGATGTTAAATTGATCAAAAATAGTAGCCACATATTTTTCAACTACTTGAGGTAATTTAGCTTCAAAAGCTTTAACATCAACCCCTTTTTTTAACAAGATATAAGTATAAAGATTAAAACCACCCCATGCCCCTGGTGGTGGGTTCATCATACCCGGAAAAGAATTTGTAGAAATCATGGCATCAGCAATAATGTGCGAATGCAAAGGCATATCCTTATAAACTCCTGTTACTTTATACTCTCTTCCACTTGGGGTTTTGAGTATCTCTCCTATCGGATCGCTATTTCCAAAAATACGCTGGCTAACAGATTCATTCAGAGCAATAGAATTAGGATCTTTCAAAGCGGTCTTCTCATTGCCTTTTACAAAATCAAAAGTAAAAATATCGCAGATCGTTGAATCCACTATAAAAACTTTTTCCTCATAAAAAAAACGTTCCTTAAACTCTAATCGAGTTCGGCCATTACTCCGAAAACGGACATACTCTTCAACTTCAGGGTAATCTTGCTTTAAGGTAGCAGCTAAGGGAGTTTGAGTGGAAGACCATCGAAAATGATCATCTGGCTCTGTAATATCTGAAGATATTCTATAAATCCGATCTGCATTCTTATGATATTTATCATAGCGAGTTTCTTCAGTAATATAAAGTAGGATAAATAAAGTGGCAGCAATTCCAAGTGTCAAACCAAAAATATTCAGAAAAGTATATCCTGGTTGCCTTCTAAAATTTCGAAGTGCAATTTTGAGGTAATTCTGTATCATGATCTAGCTATTTTTTAAGTTTTTAATGAACGAAAAAGATCAAAAGAAAAAGAATTAATTCGATGAATCTCATTACAAACTGGTCAAACAGCAATGATCCTTAGATTTATACGAACACCTTCGTAATTAGTCCCCTTTATCTGCTACTTTGATCAATGACTTTCCAGAAATTGAAACCTCAATGCGATTTCGACAAATGGGTTCAGCCATTATATTCAAAGATGCAAATAACAATTAGAGATGTACAGTAGAGAAATGCATTAACTCATCAACCACACTTGCGTAACTATGCCTAGGCAAAAAATTAGTTCTCACCTCGATGATCAAATCCTGACGGCTCTTAAGTTCTGTGAAAGAAATACTATTGTTTTACGAATTGTTTTGATATTGTTTTATCCTCATAGTTAAACACTAATAAATAAACTCCATCTGGAAGTTCAGAGACATCAATGTTGGTTGCTGGCAATTGATGCAATTTGATAGTCCTTCCATTAAGGTCTACAATTCTTACAACTTTGTTTATAAGATGAGATTCTTGTATTTTAATTTCAATTTTATTTGTTGTTGGATTCGGGTAGATTTGAATAAGGTTTTCTTCAGGAACAGTCACCTTTGTTGACGTAACTTCACCTGTGAATATGTCTTGAACCTGTTCTTCGGTCAAACTACCTTTATAAAAAATAAGGTCATCTATAGAGCCTTCGAAATGATTAAAGATATTTGGAAATCCATTATCGGGATGAGGATGTTGGGCTCCGACTAAAATATTATCTTCATTTATAATGTTTTTAATTTCTGAACTTTCATCAGCTGAAACCAAAACACCATCAAAATAGATTTCATGCCATAAACTTTTTCTTTGTACAACAATATGATGCCAATTATTGTCATAAATTGCATCATCATTATAAGCTGTAAATGGACTTCCTGGAATACCATTGCTTGTTAAAAATTTGAGGTCTATCAAGGATGAAGCATAATCCTTAATTCTGAGCCAATATTGAGGCTCTAGTCCTGAAGCACCATTATGAATAATCATTTGCATATCAGTTGAGGCTGTCTTTATCCACATTGAAATAGCAAAATCACATTCTCCAAAATTTAATTCTTCTTGATTTGGAATTTCTAAATAATCATCAATGCCATCTAGATAAAAAGCACCATCAATGTTCCCAAATCTATCTTCAGTTGGAATTGCACCATTATTATTTGCATTGAAATTACTAGGGCCAGAATCCTCTCCTGTACCATTAAATTTATAATTTGCGACTATACTTTGAGAATAGATTACTGTACTAAGAAGGAATAATAGTAGAAATGTAAAGGGCGTTTTCATAATTTATATTTTAGATTAGTAATCTAATATTTAAATACTTAAAGTCCAAATATCAGTTCTATAATCAGGGTTTACAACTAGTGAGGTTTTCTGAAAACGCTTTCATAAATGGACAGCCTAATGACCATACTTGTTATTAAGCTGTTAAGCAATCTCGAAATGCTGTTGTATCCTGAATTTTGAATTAGATTAGTGTTACTAAGGGACACGGACTAAATAAATTCAGGAATTAAAAATAATACTTATGATGCACGCTTTCTTAAATTCACAAATCTGGCTTCTCCTGTTCTCCTTGATTTTCAATACTTCCTGTATCAATCAGCTACCTGAAAACAGAAGTGCTCAATCAGAAATAATGACTACAGAGCCATTACCAAAAGGTATTACTTCTATAAACAATCATCCAAGAGTGGATTCGGTTTTGCAATTTAATGTTATGATCACTGCCATGTTTGAAGATAGCAAAGGGAGTTTTTGGTTTGGTTCTCATGGTGATGGTCTTTGTCGATATGATGGAAAACAATTCACCTATTTTAGGGCAAATCATGGTTTACCTAGTGGTATAGTCCGGGAGTTTGCGCCAGGGCCAGATTGGTCCAAGACTAGAAAAATAAATGGTGGAAATCAAATTAGCTCAATCCAAGAAGACAAAGAAGGGAATATCTGGATAAAGACCCACGCCAGTATCAGTAAATTTAATGGACAAACTTTCACTGCTATTCATTCAGATAAGGAAAGTACTTTATTAACCAACAGGTCAAACAAAGAATGGGAAGCAGAATTAGATTATTTGTGGTTTGGATCTTCGGATAGATTAGGACTTCATCGCTACAATGGGCACAAATTGGAATTTCTAACTTTTCCGCTTCCTTATGGTTTGAATGCTGATGGAGTATCTGAAGTCTATAAAGACAAGGAAGGAAATATTTGGTTTGGAACAATGGAAAATGGAACATTCCGCTACGATGGAAAATCGTTTACACGTATTAATAAGAAAGATGAAATTGGTATCTGCCGGAGTGTATTTCAGGATAATACTGGGAGGATTTGGATTACGAATAACCTCTTTGGCTTAAATTATCTGGAAGGAGGTAAATTGACAAATTTTATAATGGAATACAGCTCAAACAATAATAATGACCCTATAACAAAAGAGTTCAAAACTGGGTACCAGTCTATTGAACAAGATAAAAACGGAGACCTTTGGTTTGGAACTTTCGGAAGTGGGCTTTGGCGCTATGACGGCAAAAAACTCAGTCACTACACCAAAGATAATGCGCTCCCTATTATTACTGTTAAAACAATTTATAAGGACAAAAGCGGTAAACTCTGGTTTGGAATAGGAGAAGGAAGTGTTTATGGTTTCAACGGAAAATCATTTTATAGATTTGATAGCAGGTAATTGCATTTGGATTAGATAGCCATTAATAAGAAATTCTAACGTTCCGCATATACAGCATAACCAGCTTTTGCTAAGCATAGACCATTATATGCGTTATCGTGTACTACATTTATTTTATTTTTTTCCTCATTACATAATAATCATCATACTCTTTATTTATCTTGAAACCGTGTCTTTTATATAATTCCAACGGTCCTTTGAAATTTCCCTCGCACGATAATTCTTCTTTTTTTGGATACGCTTCAAAATAATCATAGTCTTTATTTGAATAATCCATAATAACTTTATCAAGAATCTGTTGAGCAATCCCTTGTCTTCTATAATCGGGATGTATTAAAAAACAAACAATTGAACAAACCTTATCATCAGGATTATCAATATAATCATAGTCTTTTAGCAATCTTTGATAATTTAATCTGTTATTTGCATTACACCATCCGATTGGTTTATCATTATCAAAGACTAAATAACCTCTCAGCTTATTCTCATTGATAAGATTTATTACCGAAGAACGGCTTGTTTCACGAGTACATTTTTCTACATCTCCAGTAAAATGATAGTCGTAACAATAACATTTTAACCTATCAGGATTTTCTTTAAAAGTAATATTATCAAAGAAAAACAAATAATCGTCTTTTAAATCTTTAGTCAAAGGTCTTATTTCAATATTCATTTTATTGTTTTTTTTGCTTTTTGATATAGCACACTATATCAGTTTGTAAAATACGTCCCCTCCTCCAAAAATTCATCCTCCAGGCTCAATCCTAGCTTTTCTACCAAACTCTATTTTATTTTGTACCATTTCGTTTTTTTAAAATAAATATACTTTAAAACATCTTAAAATAGTACTCTTTATTTGTTTAGAACATGAAAAACACTTTGTTGAACAAAACCTAAAGGCAACCACCACCTCAAAATAAATCCTCGTACCTTTATTTCATTATTTGTAAATATTTACGCTTCTTATTCAATCCACATACTACACAATTAATCTCTGGTGACCGGTTTCGTTCAACATTAAAGTCAAAGTCTTGCCATCTTGGCGACTTTGGACTTTAATTATTGGGCAGTGTTTTTAATTTTTCTGCTATTCAAGGTTTAAAATAACATTTCCTGCTCTGATTTCTTCACAAGAATAAACTTGATTTGCAGTTTTAGAAATCAGACCAGATAAATTCGTTCTTGATAATTCAGAATCAACATTGTGCTTAATAAAATAATTGCCCTCTGAATTTTCTGGATCATTCCAACTTAATTTCTTCAAGGTTTCTTTCTGTGCTTGGGTTAATAATTTTCCTTCCTCTAAATAATTATCACTTATTGCCTCACAATAAATCTCGTAATCTCCTCTTCTAGCAGCCATTTGGATATAATAATCTGAATTCAAATTAAATATTACGAAGTTGCTCTTTCCTCCTTCATAAATGATTTGTTCAATTGCCGAAAGAATAACCTCTCTATTTTTGCCAATATAGTTTGGGTTCATGTGGTAAGGTATTTGATTTCCACATTTATAGCCAATAAATTTATCGTTTTCAATTAATCTCTACCAACCTATAATTTTGATCTACCATTTGTGCAAGCCATTTTAATTCATCCAAATTTTATCCCCCCTGCTTTTTGAATACTTAGGTACGTAAAAAAAGTATAGCCAATCCTCAGCATAAGTTTTTTAGTTTTTTTTACATTCTGACGCCCCTACGTAAAAAGCCTCCGCTCCTCCAAAACTAATCCACTCAGGCCCAATCCCAGTTTTATTTCTCCAATATTTATTGCTTTTAAAATAATATACGCTAAAAATAGCTTGAAAAAGGTGTTTTACCTACTCACTTGCCGACACAAAATAGCATATTTAATTTTGCCCGGCCCCACTATAAGCCACCCAACATCCGATTATTATGCAGTGTCTTAAAAAACGAAAACGTTGTAAAATCTACAAATTATTAACTTGGCACAATATGTCCCAAACTTGACTATTTTTATATTTTCATTTGCATTATATTTGTAATTAAATAGTTGAGCATGTCTTTAAAAATTACATTTCTATTACTGCCTAATACCAATCTTTTAGATTTAGGTGGTGCTTCGCAAGTATTTTATGAAGCCATTGACCAAGGATTAAATATTGATTTTAATTTTTGCAGTAGCGAAAAAAATATTGAAACAGCAATGAATTTGCCATTAGGCAAAATAGCAAATTATAAAAAACAAGAATTGAATGAAGGAGATTATTTAATTGTTTTAAGTGCCGATTATAAATACATTTTTTCAAAAGAATTTAATCCTGACAAAGCATTGTTAAATTGGATAGTAAGTTTAAAAACAAAAGGTGTTACCATTTGCGCAATTTGCACCGGAGCGTTTTTATTAGGTAAAGCAGGTTTATTAGATGGCGTAAAATGTACCACACATTGGAAACTAACTGATGAGTTGCAAGCTAAATTTCCTAAAGCAAAAGTGCAACAAAACATAATATTTGTAGAAGATAATGGTATTTATACAAGTGCTGGTGCAAACTCGGCAATTGATGTTGCTTTGCATATACTATCTCATTTGAAAGATGACTTTTTTGCGCATAAAATTGCAAGAGAGCTAGTTGTTTATAAGAGGCGAAGCGGAAATGATGAACAACAAAGCATTTATTCAAACAATAGAAATCATATGCATAGTGGCATTCATAAGGTGCAAGATTATTTACAAGAAAATCTTCACAAAAAAAATTTGTTAACAGACCTTGCAAAATTGGCAAACATGAGTCACAGAAACTTTTGCAGGATTTTTAAAAAAGAAACATCTTTAACAGTTATTGAGTATGTCAATATTCTAAGAAAGGAGAAAATAAATAATTTACTTAAAAATCCTGATTTATCAAGAATTGAAATTGCGAAAAAATGTGGCTTGCAAAGTGTAAGGCATTTAAGCAGAATAATTAAATAGGTTCAGTGAATATTATAAATATTTCGTCTATAAAAGAATGAAAAACTGCTGCCAATAAATAAGCGTCAAAGTAGACTTATAGCCTATGCTTTAGACGCGGGGGTTGCACGAAGCCTCAATGTACTTTTTGCAGAACATCTAATGTAGAAAAACTTCAGAATGCCTACCCAATTGTAATAGAGAATTTGAAATAAAATAAACAAACTATAATGGTATGAAACCATTAGAAATAATAAAAATAATCATATGGAAAAATTCAAAAAGAGAGCGGTCAAATACTTAGATATAATCGAATTCGGCGATTGGAAATTCAAATTGTATAGTCTGAAATATAATGAATTAAAAGTTACTCCAGAAATAGAAAATATAATAAAATCGCTTTTACCTGATTGGATAAAGGGAAAATCTCAAGTAAATAATTTTCCTAATTATAAAATGGGTACTGTAATTATTCATGAAGCAAAGGATAGTATTTTAGTTGTAGTAAATTGGTGGGTCTACGAAAATGTTATTCAAAATCATGTTTATACTGCTGAATATGAGAATCCCAATAAGTTTGTAGATTTCACGAGTAAGGGATTACGGTTTTGCGTTTGGGAGATGAACATATTGTGGCATGAGAGAAATTTGTGGGTGGAACATGTCTTAAAAAAAGCAGATAACCCCGATTGGGATTCATATCTAAATCATTACTATAAATTAGAGTATGCAGATTAAAAAATACTGCCACTAATAATTAAGGTCTAAAGTCGCCAACATGGTAAGCATTGTGATGCAAAGAAAACTCTGGCTCATCAATAATAAATATCTCTGGAGAAGTTCTATCCTCGTAGAATATAAGGTGGGTTATCATTATTAATAATATTTTCTTTTCGCCAGATGAAAATTCAAAGGGTCTTGCTACGTTTTTATTTGGGAGAGTAATTCCAAATTCACCGTTAGGCTGGACTTCAATTTTCTTTTGGGGTTTGCCTTTTAAGAAGATTCTTCAATATTTAAATCCTGTAAAATAAATTAACTCGTGTTCTTTGGACACCTGAAATATTAGTGCCTTGTACCCTGAAAAGCTTCTACAATTTTATTTTTATGCCTTTAAGCTTTACTAATAACATGAATAATATGGAGAAAATCATTTATTATTTTAAATAAATAAAATGGAGCTAGGTGATTTCGTTTGGTCGAAAAAGATTAAGAAAGAAAAGGTTTACTAAACTACTCAAGCTAAAATAGCTCAGCTAGTTTAGTAAACCGCCACCAAACGATTTCATTTAGAACCAATAAAATTAATCAGGCTGTATAGCTTCTTGTAAATATTTACGCTTTTTATTCAATCCCCATATACACAACAAATCCTTTGTGACCGGTTTCGTTCAACATTAAAGTCAAAGTCTTGCCCTGTTGGCGACTTTGGACCTTAATTATTGGCTGCCGTGTTCTTTATTTTCTTCATCCAAAATTGGATTTTATTTGGTAGTATTTCCTTATTTGATTGCATAAACTCCACAATCTTTTCGGGTTTGATGAAATGGATATTATCTCTTTCTTCTCCTAAATATTGACCTTTTGTGGTGAATAAATAAACTTCACTATCTAAATTATTATAGTCGTTCGAGTTTAAATTCACATATCCATTTTTCACCTGCACAACGGCACTCTTGCCCGTCTCTCTATTTTTAAGTTCAAATTCATATCGCATCATATCGCTCTTGCACGAACTTGGAATTAAGAAGTAATTTTCTTCTAATTGAAGATACATTGCAATTAAATCTTCACAATCATCCGATGATAATAGTGAAAATATATCATCACTTTCTATTTCATCTAAATGATAGACCTGTTCTCCTTTAAGTTCATTAAATATTGTTTGGGAATATATTTTGACTGAATGACTATTTACTTTTTGTACAGTTCTTGCTGGGATAAAACTGTTAACCAATTTTCCTGGTACAGAATCTACTGTTCCAATTTTAACCCAATCACAATCTCTGACATTAATTACATCAGCATCTAAATTCTCTTTATCGCTTTGATATTTCCAATCTCCTTTTATTCTTCCAAGATAGTAGTTATTTTGCTTGTCACGAGTCCAGATCAAATCATCTATTTTGATTCTGTTTTTTATTGCATTTAACGCAGCTTTCCAACTTTTGTCTCCATAGATTTTTGAGGCTTGTGAATGATATTCATTCCAACTAAGTATCTTAGTTTCTTCATCAATCCTCCAACCAACTCCAACAATTTTATTCTGTAAACAGAATTGTCTTGGATTGACACTATTTCGTGAAGCAGACTTTAAATTTATTCTCCAAATATTCATGGTTTATTTTTTCTTCATGGCAGCCAACATCCATATAAACGCTACTCCACACAAAACTTCGTTTATTTCTACTATCTATTCACTTAAAATTACCACTTTTCATTATTGCATCCAAAGGACTTATTATGTTTTTATTACTTACATTCATTACGTGAGTATATATTTCTGTCGTCTTTGAAGAATTATGACCCAATACCGATTGAATATATCTTAAATTGACACCTTGTTGTAAAAGATGTGTAGCAAATGAATGTCTTAGCGTATGTGGCGTCGACCATTTATTCACTTTACTATCTTTGACTGCTTTTCTATATATCTGTTGTATACTTCTTACACTATACTGCCCTCCTTATTGCCCTTCTATAAGCCAGTATGCTGGTTTATGCTTTTTGTAATACGACCGCAATAATTCTAATAGTATTGGTGATAATACCGTTTTTCTATCTTTTAAATCCCTTTCTTTAAAATGAGATATGTAGGTAATAAATAAGGTTTTATAGTTTTTTAATGTATTTCGACTATATCCTTTTAATATTATTTTCTCTTCTAATTTTTCAATAGCTTTTTGCATGGGAGGAGGCAATTGAACGGAGGGCATTTTCTTTGAAACGCCTTTATTCTGTACGATATATTTTCCCTTTAAATACTTTCTAAATAATTCAAAAATCAATGACAAATTTCGAAAGGTTTGAAGGCTGTAAATTAATGGAGCGATTGGCGATGCTTGGTGACCGGTTTCCGTTCAACATTAAAGTCAAAGTCTTGCCCTGTTGTTCTTTTTAATCCATAGACTATCAATTTTCGATTTAACGATCTCATTGGTAGAATACAGTACATTTCCTGATTTATTACCTTCCAAACAAAACTAATTTTCTACTAAACCCCTCTCCTTGCGCTGTAAGAATCTGTACGAAATAAATCCCTTTCAAATCATGGAGAAGCTGAAAAGTTTGCTCTGAAGCATTGATTTTTTCTTTTTGATAGAATCGGCCATTAACATCAAATACAAATAAATCTGCTTTTACATTTTGAGGATTTAAAATCTTAAAACTATTTTCTCCAGGAAAATACTGAAAATCTATGGAGAGCTTATTTTGCTCTAATTCTTCTACATCTACAAAAATCTCGCAACCAATAGGATTCACACCACTTTCAATAGTTGCACCTGGCGTCAAATCAACACCTTCAAGTCCAGGATAATCAGACGAATATTTATAAGCTCTAAAATTAGAATTGTTATTAATGTTACCTCCCTGAATCGCAGGAACATCACCGAAGAGTGGAATCTCATATTGCCAAACAGTATTTCGATCAGGATCTATCTCAAAAATTCTTCCTGGTGAACCGGCATTGATTAAAGTGTTTCCATTAACGAGGCGTTGGGGATTAGATAAATAGGCTGAGTAAAAATCTTCCCCAGCCTGGTCGCCATAAGTCCATTCTGGTTCTTCCGGTCCGAAAGGATCGGGTTCTGAGATAATATATCCGCCATTAGCATCCTGTGGAGGAATCAGGATTTCTATGGTAGAATAATCCGTTCCTGGCCGGCCATTCCCATTATTGAAAATCATTATTTTTCCAGCATCAGTCAAACCATCTTTAATCCAATGCACGCCGTGTTGACCAAATAGTTTTTGATCATTCACTTCCCCACGTTCATACGCTGAAGCGTTACCCCACCGGTATAGAATATCTCCACCATGCCCATATAAACCACCTTCATGAGAAGCAGCTTCAGCAGTGGTGGTAGAGTGATCAATGATCCATATTTCATCTGAATTTCGTACCGAGATCAGAATCTGATCCAGGCTTTCATTATAATCGATCGAATTGAAATGATTCCAATCACGAGTTGAATTGGAATTGCTGCTATTCAAGTCAGGTAGATTGATATTAAATAATTCCGGATGATCCGATACCACACCATAATTTTGTTTTGATGCATCAAAATCCTGAATATAATGGTCTTTAATTTCCCATTGCCAAATGATGTTTATATCATTAGAACCAACTGGTTCGATTTCTACAATTTTCTCTGACCACATATAACCTTCAATTGCGATTTCGTCTGGGTCACGGCCCAATTCGATCAATTCATCGGTATAAACTAATTCCCAGGTTAACAGTAGTATATTCCCATTCGGCATATAAACAGCATCATGATGAGAAAGCGCTGTGGGGGTATTCCATTCATAATGCCAAACGGTATTATTGTCCCAATCCACAAGTTCGAGACCTCCGGCATTGCTCGCTGATGTAAATGGCCCTTCTAAATCTGGTTTATACGTTCTCAACATCAATCCATTTTCAAGAAAATAGGCAGCAAGCCCGGGACGTGTTCCGCGGTCCCATGAATTGATAAGCTGTCCACAGTTGTCTACCATCCAGGCTTTGGTACCCGAAAAGGGTGAGAAAAAGGTATAGCCCTGAAGACTAGATTCATCATTTTGAAGTGTACCAACCGTTTGTGTAGTTCCCTGGAAGGTAAAAAAAGTAATAAAGAGAAAGATTGGTATTAATTTATAATTCATAATTCTTTAGGAATTTTATTATTGATAACTAATAATGCTTCGACCCTGTATTTTTTAGTGCTAATTCCCTACTACCACTTTTCGACTATACCAATTACCATCAGCAATAAAAGAAACAAGATAAACTCCTGCGGGCCATTGGGCTGTATCGATAAATTTGCGCCCTCCGTTACAATTAGCAAAGCTGACAAATTTACGCCCCATCATATCAAACACCTCCAAATCAACGTACATCATCCCATCCCATTCTATGGTTAGAAAATCGTTCGCAGGATTAGGAAACACTTTGAAATTAGCTTCATCCATAGGAGCCATTGTGGCGGTTAGGATATCGCAAAAAGAAGAGTCTGGTTCCAACTCAATCCATCCTTGAGGACTTAAATCCTGCCCGGCAAAACCTGCAAAATCTACCGGATACCTTTTCATCCGGAAAGTGAGATTATTATTGATTACTAAAGTATCTCCTTGGGTTGCAGGTGAACCACTTACCAAAGGCGTTTTATACTCCCAAACTATTTCATCATCGGGGGTCAACTCAAACGTGTAGCCAAACCGGCCTGAAGTGATCAGTGTATTTCCATTGGGTAACACCTGAATACTTGAAAGGCCTGTCGACCACAAATTCGCTGGATCAACCGGATGAGTATAAGTAAGATCAAAATCCGTAGGTGAAAAAGTACCATTTGAAACAGCATATCGCCAATTATACATGTCCCAACCTGGTGTCAATATATTTGCTGTCGAAAAATCGGCCCCTACTCTATTATTAAACAAAGCTATTTTTCCGTATTGAGGATGATTTGCTTCCAGGAAATCATCGACCCAGTGTGCATCATGTTGAAAGAACAATTGTTGGTCAACCGTATCACCGGCGTGATAAGCTAGTGGATTCCCCCAACGAAACATCAGGTCTCCACCTCGTCCTCCAAATCCACCGTTGTGGCTGGCAGCTTCCGCCGTGGTGGTGGTATGGTCAATGATCCAAATCTCATCAAAATAAGGGACACTTAACATAATCTGGCTTAGTTCGTCATTATAATCCAGTGAATTCCCATGCATCCAATCCGGATGGCCATCCACCCTGCCGTAGTTCACATCAATCAATTCAGGATGATCAGCGACAAGTCCAAAATTGTCAACTGTATTATCAAATTCCTGAACTAAATGATCCCAGGCATGCCACTCCCAAATGATTTCATCGGTAGCGGGGTCAATTTCAAAAATCCAATCTGGCCAGAGTTTAGCTTGCGCCAACGTAACAGTATCTCTTCCGGCTTGAATACATTCATCAAGGGTTTTTAATTCCCATGCTAAGGCGATGATTGTTCCATCAGCGGTAACGGCAAAATCATGATGCAACCGAAATTGATCGTCATTCATTTCAAAATCCCAGATTAGGGTATTATCCCAATCTCTTATTTCTAAAATAGCACCACCACCACCGGCCCAAATGGCATCACCCGTAACGGCTGCTTCCCGCTTTCCTTTGTACAGTAATCCTTCATCAGTCAAATAAGCGGTATTACCTGGTCGATAATTGGCATCGTCCTCCCAAATGTGGACGATTTCGCCACAATTATTGATTAGGTAAACATTAGGTTGATTATGAGGAAACATTAGATTATAGCCATCAAAGGCCTTACCAGGGTCGTAAGATAACAGGCCAACGGTGTTATTTTGAGCAAAAATGGTTACTGAAAATAGTGAAATGACAAATACCAGGAGAAGTTTATTTTTTTTCATGCAAATTCGGTTTAATTCTTTCCGAGTGAATTAATAACACAAACTTAAGGACATTATCTAAAAGTAATAGCCTTATTCCCAGATTTGAAATGATATGTTTATCTTGTGACAATTGTTGTATTGGTATTCACAAGACAAAATCCAACTAAATAATTCTCAACTGTTTTATTCATTCTTGAGCTCAGGATTTGTTTTTCTTACTTGCCCATAATGCCAGTTTGTAAAAATACTCACCCTTCTATCGCAGGGGAGTACGCAAAAAAAGAAGTATAGCCAATCCTCAGTATAAGTTTTTTAGTTTTTGCACTCTGACGCTTGGCATAGCTGTTGTGAGAAGATTACTCCTCATTTTATTTTAGAGGTTTTGCCTTTTCAGAAGGCACTTCAATATTTAAATCCTGTAAAATAAATCGGCTCGTGTTCTTTGGACATCTGAAATATTAGTGTCTTGTACTCTGAAAATGTTCTATATTTTTATGCCTTTAAATTTTAATAATAATATGGAGAAAATCATTTATTATTTTTAATAAATAAAATTAATCAGGCTGTATAGCTTCTTGTAAATATTTACGCTTTTTATTCAATCCCCATATACACAACAAATCCTTGGTGACCAGTTTCGTTCAACATTAAAGTCAAAGTCTTGCCCTGTTGGTAATTTTGGACCTTAATTATTAGGCTCAGTATTTTAAAATTCAATAAGTTTATAAATTGATTCGGGGACAAATAGTACTTCAGGTATTTTCTTTATGCTTACTGAATTAACTGAAGGGAAATTTATTTTTCGTATTTTATAAATTGTAGTTTTAAGTTCTATTCCATATAATTTATCTACTTTATCAAAGGTTCTATAAAACTTCTTTATTTCTTTTAATGATTCAATAATCATTTTCTCTTTCATTAATTTTCCTATTTCTCTTATATGGTTTGCTGAAATTACTGCTTGTCGAGTTCTAACATGTTGAGTAAATAAATTCAAGATAACTATTGCTAATACAGATGAAATGCTGAAATCAGGTTTTTCAAGATTAAGTCTTGATATAAAAGATTCAATAAAAATTAAATCTACTTCTCTTTCGTTCTTTAGTTTATCAAATAGTAGAATACTTAAAAAAGCTGTAGGGTCAGTTGAAATGGCTACACAAATTGCTAATTCATTTGGGAGTTCAAGAAGTAGTCTAGTATCACTTAGAAAATATGGTAGTTTTACAATGTATTCAGCCGTTAAATATTCTTGAATGGATTTATGAGCGAATTCATATGAGTCAAAGCCAGTTCTCAAAAATAACCCATTGTATGATTCAAGTTCATCTACTACGTAATCGACTTCATTTTTAGGTAATTTGAAATCTTTACAAATTTTAGTGTAACATTCTGATAGCACTCTTCGAGAAAAAGAAAATAATTTAATTTTTGTTGTTAGAACAAATGCGAGGCTTGCTAAAAATTCAAATTTTCTGTCCACTTCAAAGTTTCCATATTGAGATTTTCTGAAAATTCTTCTTTGTATATTCCATTCCTTCAACAGCAATTGAACTATTAAGCGATATACAGTTTTGGGTTTGTTTGGGATGCTCCCATCTTGAACAAATATTGAACAGAGGTGTGCTAAAGTAAGTGGTCTTATTGTAGTGTCATAATAAGGAGATTCTTTAATTTGAATTAAAAATTGATCAGATTGGTTCTTGTCGCCTATCCATTTATGAGCAAATAATTTAATTTGATTCTCATTTAAAGGTACTAGTTCATATGTTTCGGTTCCTTCAATTTCATATGGGAATCCGCCAGTCCTGCAAGTAATTACTAAACGAGAATTAAATTGTAATTTTAATGCTAACTCTTCAATTTCTTTTAGCACCTTTTCTTTTAAATACTTATTCGTTATTTCATCAAATCCATCAAGTATCAGTAATACATTCAATTCACTTAAGAAATCAATAATTATTTGTTTTTTAAACCATTCATAATCATTTTTTTTATTAAAACTTTCCTTATCTATTTCTACATTGATACCCAATATTTTATAAAGTCTATCAAAAATTGCTTCCTTAACATTCTTACTTATAGGTTCATTATCTAAATCTCTTAGACGGATTATTATAGGACAGTTTATCTTATTTGATTCAAAATTTTCACTTTTATTAAGAATTGATTGGCTTAAAAATTTCATTGAAGTTGTTTTCCCAGCCCCAGGGCTCCCCAATATTACTAAGTGACTTGAGCTTTCTTTTAATATTTCACTAAAATTAAAATTTGCTACCTGCGGTGTTTGAATACTTCTTCTTCTTCTTCTTAAATAGAAATTGAGTTGTATATAAATATTAAGAGTTTTTTTTGCTTTATCTAATTCTCTAAAAGAGACATCTTTTGACCAGTTATTCACATATACAAAATGATCGATTAGTGATTTTTCAATTTCTTTTAGGGAGGACTTAAGAGTTTGTTTTTTGTTGGATATTAAGTCTTTCACTCTTTTATAAGAGCTAATTAACACTCTTTCAGTTAATAATTCCAATAAAATCTCTTCAACCATTGTATTTATATTTTAAACACTCATTTGTTCAATAATAAGATGTTATGAAAATACAAAAACAAACAAACATAATGAAAAAAATAAATATGAAAATATTGGGATGTGTTTGATTTCTAAAACCGCAACCTTATTGAGCCTAACGCCAGTCCGTAAAAAAACCTCCACTCCCCAAAAACCAATCCCCTCAGACCCAATCCCAGCTTCTCTAACAGACCCTATTTTCTATTTTATTTCTCCAATATTTATTTCTTTTAAAATAATATACGCTAAAATAGCTTAAAATACCTCCTAAATAAGGTTTTTATTATTCCAAGCATATCTCTAAACCGATCCAATAAGTCTTTTACTCCATATCAATCCAGATACTACACAATTAATCCTTGGTGACCGGTTTCCTTCAACATTAAAGTCAAAGTCTTGTCATCTTCGCGAATTGGACCTTAATTATTAGTCGACAGATTTTTCTTTTACAATTCAATTAATTCAACGTCAACTAGTTTATTGATTAAATGTTGGAAATCTTTATCAGTTGTGAGAAGTTTTGCATTCAGAACCGCAGCAGTAGCAGCAATCCAAATATCATTTTTCCCCATGTTTCTTGGCGATGAACCTAGAGGATTCTCTGGTAGTTTATTTTGACTGAAGGCATCAATTTCAGCATACTTATCAATAATTGATTCAACATTGATATCAGCGATCAGAAATTCATTTAGCAAAGTATCAAGCAAAAGAAGCTTTCTTTCTCCCCAACCAAATTGAATAGCTAAAGATTTGATTTATACTACAGAAACAATTGAAATTATTGGAGTATTTTCTTCTGAAAGTGGAGCGAAATTATTGTCTATTTGACTAGAGAGATTAGATTTTCGTATATATGCAAGTATAATGTTTGTGTCTAAAACGTAATTCATTAATCAAGTGTTTCTAAAAGTTCTTCCAGAGATTCTTGTATGTCTAATTCTTCGACTAGTTTATTGAAATTTGAACGATCGATCGATCTGAAATTTTGTTCTTTTTTCAAAGTCTTTACATTAACATCTTTTCTCATTTCTTTGAACATCTTCTTGTGCTCTTTGCCAAGTTTTAGTAGCCGTAGAAACTTATCAATATTTTCGATATCCTCCATAGAATCTATTGAAGCAATTTTCTCAATAAGTTTGATTTTCTTGGTATCGATATTCTTTGTCATTGATATAGCTATTTGATTTATACTACAATTTACTCATTATCTGGGATAAACTCAAATTTGGTCATAAGTCTCTAACAATCAACACATAAGACGTTTTACAAATTCACTTTTTATTCTGACATTAGAATCAGATAATCTTAAGGATTTTGGGTTGGCATCAACTTTTGAAATTAAAAAGGGCTGCTTTCAGAGAAAAAGACTTCTAATTATTGCTCTATTATTAAGGTTTTTGTCTTCTGTCGACTGACGCCATTTTGTAAAAATACTCATCCCTCTATCGCAGGGGAGTACGTAAAAAAAGAAGTATAGCCAATCATCAGTATAAGTTTTTTAGTTTTTTTACAATCTGACGCTCGGTGCAACTGTTGTGAGAAAATCACTCCTCATCTTATTTTAGAGGTCTTGCCTCCTGTTAGAGGTTTACCTTTTCAGAAGGCACTTCAATATTTAAATTATGTGAAATAAATTAACTCGTGTTCTTTGGACACCTGAAACCTTGATGTCTGTACTCTGAAAACCTAGTGAAATTTTATTTTTATGACTTTGGACTTTAATAATGACATGGAGTATATCGAGAAAACCATTTATTATTTTTAATAAATAAAATTAATCAGACTGTATAGCTGCTTGTAAATGTTTACGCTGCTTATTCAATCCACATACTACACAATTAATTCTTGGTGACCGGTTTCGTTCAACATTAAAGTCAAAGTCTTGCCCTGTTGGTGATTTTTGACCTTAATTATTACCATCAGTATTATCTTTTTGTCATTAATTCAAACAATGGCTTATTGATATAATAATTCGCATTTCCAATTTTTTCTTTGATGAGAATGCCATCTTCAGAAAGTCTATTTAAATAGTTAGAAGCTGTAATTCTTGTAACCTTAAGATCTCTAATTACAAATTCTATTTTAGTATAAGGATGTTTAAACAGATTGTTAAGTAAGTCTTGACTGTAAAACTTATAATTTTCTCTTAGCTCATGTTTTATTCTAAACATCAAAGATTTTATATCGTGAACTAGAGCTATTGTTTCAGTAGCAGTTTCATATATTCCTCTAACCATGAAAAGTATCCAGTCCTCCCAATTCTCTTTATCTCTAATATTTTGTAATAGTCTATAATAGTCTCCTTTATTTCTTATAATGAATTTACTTAAATACAAAATTGGTAAATCAAGTAATTCATTCAAAATCAAGTATAAAATATTAATGATTCGACCGGTTCTTCCATTCCCATCATAAAACGGATGAATACTTTCAAATTGATAATGTATTATTGCCATTTTTACTAGAGGATCATAGTCACTTATTGAGTTATCATTTATAAAAGATTCAAGATTCTTCATTAATCCTGAGATAGTGTCAAAATCCTGAGGCGGAGTATAAATTACTTCACCTGTTACAGAATTTTTTAATGCAGTACCAGGTAGTTTTCGGAATCCAGCTTTATTCTTTTCAAGAGTTTCTTGAATTTGTAAAATGACATTGTTAGTTAAGATTTGTTTTTCTGAGACTAATTGAAAGCCTCTTTTCATCGCTGCAATATAATTTTGTACTTCTTTAGCTTCAAGGCTTCTAACCGATTTTAAATTCAATTCTGATTTGAATAGATCATCATGTGTTGTAATTATATTCTCAATTGCAGAACTGTCTTTTGCTTCTTGAAGCCCTAAAGTATTGATAAGAATATTTTGATTAGGAATAGTTGATGCGATTCCTTTAAGTTCTGCTAATGCTGCATGAGCTTTTGGTAAAGCTTTTAATATTTTTCGAGATTCTAGCTCTTTTTGAATAGGAAGTACTTCTAATTGCCACATATAATAGATTATTCTTTGATCGAATTTGATTAAAATCTTTACAAAGATAAATACCAATGTATAGAAAACAAGAAAATGTATACATTTAAATTGAGCAATGTATAGATTTTTGGCATTTCTTTATTGATGGTAACGCTAAGCGTAGGCGCAGTAGCGCGACACACAATATACAATACTTCCGTTTACTGAGAAAGCAGCTCTCACAATAAATGGGGTAAATTATCTGCGCTATTTTTGTGAGAGGTGGATTAGAAGCTCTGAACATTGAGTAAAGTAGGAGGTGATTCGCGCTATTGACGCCTATGCAATGTTGAACAAAACCTAAAGGCAACTACCACCACAAAATCCTTCTTACTCTTATTTCAAACATACTGTCTATGGACTTCGATTAGCCTTTCGATTAATTGGACGTGAAGACCGAGCTATTCGCTTGCCTTCCATTAAACGTTTGAAGACTTTGCCTACTGTCTTGAGTAGACAGGAGTGCAGGGAATTATTTGCTGCTCCTAAATACCTTTGGGACAAGGCATAAATAAGCTTCCTCCTTTAGGTTAGAGATTTTGTTTCTAGCCGACTCAAAAAAACTTTACATAGTGGTGCTATGTAATTTTTTTTTGAGGAAGGATAGGGACAAAAGGTCAACATAAAATGGATTGTTATTTATGCTTTGTCCCTAAGCATCGTGTGTTATTTTGCCTCATCTATTCCGCTGGACTTCGCATTAGTGAAGTTCATAACCTGAAACAGGCTGATATTGATTTCGATCGGATGACTATCCATATCAGACAAGCTAAGTATAATAAAGATCGAATCGTGCCCCTTTCTAAAAAAATTAAACTCGGCTTGATAAAATATTATCAAACCTGTAAACCTCGTACTTTTGTCTTTAATGGACAGGACGGACATTCTTCCCTTAGTAAACGAGCCATACAACATATCTTTCGGGCTACTGTAAAAAAGACCTCCATTCAAAAGAAGGTTTCTGTTCATACCCTCCGACATAGTTTTGCTACGCACCTGTGTGAAGAAGGACTTGATATACTCTCCATCAGGGATTTACTCGGACACGAAGATATTGTCACCACTATGGTTTATTTGCATGTCGCTGGACGATCCAGAGACCGAGCTTATAGTCCTTTTGATACTTTATATCCCGAGACTCATGAGCAGGCCAAAGTATGATATTGGTGCGATCATTCGACAACACTTGAGAGCATGCTGGGGAATTGGGCTTCGAGCCGAAAACTGTCAGTTTTTTGTTTAGACGAAGTTCAAAAACTGGAGTTATGCCTTAGCATAATGAGGATTTTTGAGCTGAAGTATAAGCGAAAAAATGGCGTTTGTAGGCCGAATGCTAATTCCCCAACATGCTCTGAATTCGATCTGGAACAGTCATGCTTTTACTGTACATCAAAAAAAAGTCTTACAAGCCATCGCCGATTGTCGTACTAATGCCCTGGGCACTCATAAAATAGTTTGTACAGATTGTGGCTCAATTCAGTTTCAACACAACTCCTGTCGTAATCGAAATTGCCCTAAGTGTCAAGCTAGTGATCGAGAAAAATGGATCAAGCACAGAGAAGCAGATTTGCTTCCTGTCCCCTATTTTCATGTCGTCTTTACTTTGCCCAATGCACTTAATCAGTTATGTAGGAAGTATCCTAAAGTCTTGTATAATTGTTTGTTTACCAGTGCTTGGTATACTATTAATAAACTGGGGCATGATCCAAAATGGTTGGGCGCGCAAACGGGAATGACCGCTGTGCTCCACACATGGGGATCAAACTTAGCTTTACATCCTCATCTACACTGTATCGTTCCAGGTGGAGGCTTGACTAAAAAAGTAATTTGGAAAGCAAGCAAATCTAAAGGTAAATACCTTTTCAATCGACAAGTCATGGGGCTCATCTTTAGAGCTCGATTTGTCAAACAATTGAGACACCTCATTAGATCAAAAAATATTCCTGCTAGTGACATCCCTTCCGATTTATTCAAGCAGCTATTTAAAAAACAATGGATTACTTATGCCAAAAGACCTTTTTTAAAACCTCAAAATGTTATTGAATACCTCGGTCGATATTCTCATAAAGTCGCCATTACTAATTATAGAATTACTAATGTAACTCCTAAGCAGATTAATTTTAAGTATAAGGACTATCGCAATCAAGGCAAGCAAAAAATCATGAGCCTAGAGGTCAAGGAATTTATCCGACGATTTGCCATGCATATCATTCCTCATCGCTTTATTCGTATTCGACATTATGGCTTCCTCGCTAATCGGAATAAGAAAACACAATTGGAAGTTGCACGCAAGTCTTTAAAAGTCTTAGCTCTTTCTCCTCTCCCTAAAACTATTTATAAATCTTTATCTGATTTACATCGACCTGCCTGGTGTAGCTGTTGTGAGAAAATTACTCCTCATCTTATTTTAGAGGTTTTGCCTCCTGTTAGAGGTTCACCTTTTAATAAGACCCTTCAATATTTAAATTATGTGAAATAAATTAACTCGTGTTCTTTGGACACCTGAAACATTAATGTCTTGTACCCTGAAAAGCTTCTACTTTTTTATTCTTATGCCTTTAAACTTTACTAATAACATGAATAATATGGAAAAAATCATTTATTATTTTAATAAAAAAAATTAATCAGGCTGTATAGCTGCTTGTATATATTTACGCTTTTTATTCAATCCCCATAGCAGACGGATTAATCCTTGGTGACCGGTTTCGTTCAACATTAAAGTCAAAGTCTTGCCCTGTAGGCGACTTTGGACCTTAATTATTGGCTACCGTTTTCTTTTTTCATTCATTAATTCTTCTGTTAGTTTATCAACTCGTTTCTTCAATTCTTTTTCACTAACATATTCTTCAAATATAACTCCGTCTATATTAATATCTGGTCTCATTTCCGTTCTCATCATCGTAAATTGAAGTGCATAAACACCATGAATTCTTCTCGTCCTTCCATATTGAATATAGTCTATTACAACGCCAAAAGGGATAGCATTTTGGGTTGAAATTGCAATCTTATCTGAGTTATAATCCATATTTTCCATGACATAATCTTCAATCGCTGATTTTAGCATATTCAAATGCAAATAAAATTCAGGAGGATTAATGTCCCAATCTACATTATCATCCATTAGCTTTTTAGGAAGATATGCATTTGCTCTTTGAATTTTTATCCCTTCTTGAAAAGGGAAAATCTGAACCTTATCATCGTCATCAATTATTTTCCAATCCCATATTGGGAGTATTTTGTTCTGCTCTTGTTGAATTGTGATTGATAGTAGGTCTCTTGAAATCAAGGTACTCCAATAAGTCAATCCTAAAATTGCAATTCCAGCTATTATTCCTAAAACCTCAATTGTTGGTAAATATTTTTGACAAGACTCATTTATCTTTTCAAAAATGGATTTTGATGAGGATAATTTTTTTTCCTTTTGATTTATATCAGATTTTTCAGGCTGTCGCTCTGATTTAATTTCTTCATTTATATTAGTATCAGATTCCTCAGTAGGTTTTTCGTTCATTTTATTTTTTTTAATGGTAGCCAACGTCAGTCTGTAAAAATACTCACCCCTCTATCGCAGGGGAGTACGTAAAAAAAGAAGTATAGCCAATCCTCAGCATAAGTTTTTTAGTTTTTTTACACTCTGACGTCCCGCATAGCCGCAGCTGCCAGCTTTTGCTGGCAATTGACGGCTATGCCTTGTTCGCTGCTGGCTTCATTTTTTTCTTAAATTTTGTTCCCATTTCCAATCTTGCCACTCTGGTCTAAATTCTAATCGCATAAGTTTTTCAAATTCTACTTCCTTTTTCTCAATTGCCCTAACTTCCGTCACTTTATTTACTTTCGACATCTCAGCATAGATTTTTTGTATCAAATTCATAGCTTGAATATATCCATTATAAATCGCCAATGTTTCGTGAAAAACTTCTATCCATTCATCAAACGGCACATTATGTAATTGAGCCG
>CBDICS010000088.1:0-61715 GCA_965277415.1 Saprospiraceae bacterium | reverse complement strand
GGCGATCCAGCTCCATGCATACTTTCCGTCAGATAGCCAACAGCATTTCTTCCCAAAGTCATATTTTCAATTAAGCGAAGCATCCTCATTCTGTCTTCTGTCGGAACGCCATCTTTTGCTTGCAGATATTTTCTTAATAGCTTTCCTATTTCCGGATGATTAAGATCTTTTTCAGAAGGTAAGGTTGCGACCAATCCGCCAGCAAGGTCTTGTGCCAAACGCCCAATATCATAAGGTAGTTTGGTGACATGATGTTTACATACATTCGCTAACATCTCATCGCAGATGTATGCTCCAGATTTAGTAGGATAACCTTGATGAGAAGCCGCAATTCCAGTTCCATAAATCGTTTCATTGAGGTGGGTCATCTCTACAAGTTTGTCCTTGATGTGAGAAGCTTTAGGTACACCATTCATTTCTACTATTTTTGCAGCTGCACCAATTAAGACATCCCCTACCCCGCTTTTACAAACATAACTCCGTCGATGATAAGTTGTAAACCGTTCTACCAGCATGGCAGCAAAATCATATTCCCCATCCATAAAAATATATTCATTAGGAATAAAAACCTTATCAAAGATCACCATTGCTTCCTGACCACCATACATTGCATTTCCAACATCTATACTGCCTCCTTCCATGCTTCTAGAGTCACAAGACTGACGACCATAAATGTAAGTAATTCCTTCCGCATCAACTGGCACAGCTCCTACGATTGCAAAATCTTTATCATGTTCTCCCAAGCGCATAGTTGGCATCACTACCATCCAATGAGAATTGATACACCCTGTCTGATGTGCTTTTGCTCCTGTGATATATACACCATCCTTAGTTCTTTCTGTAACATGAACAAATAAGTCCTGATCGATTTGTTCGTATGGCGCCAAACTTCGATCGCCTTTTACATCAGTCATCGCTCCCCCAACGACATAATTATATTGATGCATTTGAGTCAAAAAGGTCCGCATACGTTGGTGATATGTTGTTCCGTATTTTTCGTCCATTTCGAAGCTTACAGAATATAGTGCATTGAAAGCATCCATCCCCACACAACGTTGAAAACAAGTCCCTGTCAATTGCCCCAATTTTCGTTGCATTTTATTTTGTTTAACCAAATCTTCGGCATTCGTACATATATGCAAAAAGCGACTGACGCGTTCTCCTGTAAATGGTGAAATCACTGATGCCAATTCTGGAGCAGCAATAGCTAAATCATACGTTTTAGCTAAAGCATTAATGGATGGGCGAATCATTGGGTGCTCAACTGGTTCTTCTACTAAATCTCCAAAAAGGTAAACTTTTAAGTTCCGACCTTTAAGAGAATTAATATAGTCTTCTCCCGTATTTATTTTTTGATTTTCTTTTGCCTTGTCAATCATCTTTAGTAATCATCTTTTCTTCAAAATTAGGATTTATTTTTGTTAATTTTTGATTATTCCTTTTCAAAGAATTAGGGGACAGAGAAGCAGGTGACAATTTTCAATCTAATGAGTGATTTTCATCAATAAGTCCAATTTAAAATAATCTTATTTTTATAAAAAAAATGACATGGAAATTTACGATTCAAAACAATTAGAAGATTTGCAAAAAGAATTCAACAATACTTTTTCATACTTAAAGATAGAATTCTTCTCTAGTCCACATCAAGCGGGAGTGGCTTCTGAATGAAGTTAATATTCTAAACCCTAAACTAACTATCGGTGAGGTACAGGGTAAAAAAACATCAGGTATTATGTCCTTAGACAAAACAATGTCCATAGGTGATTTCGAGCAATTATTTAAAGAAAAATTTGACTTAAATGTTCAAGTGTATCGTATCTCTCATAGCAAATGGTTACAGACCTGGGTCACAGATGTTTGGACTTTGGAAGAGCAAAATAAATAGAGGAAAAATCATGAGTGAAATAAACGCTTCTTCAACAGGTTAACAAGCAAACCTTATATACTACAAAATATAAATGGGTGATTTTATACATGCTTATTCAGTCAAAATATTTTTCATCTATATCAAATCATTTCAATATTTTCTCCAGTGGCGATGTCCGTTTTTCGTCAAAAGCATAATTCAATAAGTCAAATGTTGAAAGCAGTCCAAGCAATAAATTTTCATCGTCAACAATTGGCACAGCATGAAATAAATTCTCTTTAAATATTTCGACAGCTTTAAAAATAGAGTCCTTGGGCCGCAATTTCGTGACTTGTTGAGTCATTACATCTTCTACTAATAAAGCCCTCATAATTTTTTGATTATCAGCCTCAGTCCTTGAATTTTTAAAAATAGAAAGCCTTGTTAAAATTATATTGTAATCATGGCGGCTAATCATTCCTACCAATGATCCCGACTCATCTACTACTGGTATATGATGAAACTTATTGGCGTCAAAGATCTCTTTTACCATCATCATTAGATCATTGGGTTGAACAGTAATGACTTCAGTTGTCATAATATTTTTAATCGGAATGTTCATATGGTATTTTTTTATTGGGTTCAAAATACTTGAGGCAAAAAATTAAATCTCTTATTGATTTTATAAAGTCTTGCTATTTATGTAATACTAATAATGGTACAGGGCTATTAAATATTTCCTTCCTCGTCACACTTTTATGAAATAGGTTTTCCCAAAATCCACGACCTCTTCGAATCATACATATCATATCTGCGTTCTCTTCAGAAACAAAAAGATTTACTATTTCATTAACCTCATTAGATCCAGAAAATTTATGAAAAGTATGTGGGACCTCTTCAAGAGAGATATCAATCCCTGGATCATAGCCAACTACCATTTTATCAGTTACCAAATGCATAAACTTTGATATTAGACTTACAAGATTTTGCTATTTTTAAAAGAGGGCTCAAAACATCACCGTCCGCTACAACCCCAGAATCAACAGCAAAGGCAATTTCTTTTATCAAACGATATTTAAAATTATTTGGGATCGCTAAAATTGGAGTTTCAGTTTTCTGCATCACAGCAGAAGTTTTACTTCCTAAAAATAATTTCTTTGAGTCCACTTGCACCTTGAGTTCCCATTACAATCAAATCATATTCGCCATTTTTGGAGAGTTCAACAATTTTATCTACTACAAAGCCAAGTACTATTTTTTGTTTGACCATATTGTCAAGCATAATATCCTCTTTACCTATAATTTGATCATTCAGTACAAATTTACTGAGACGCTCCTTGTTTATTCTTCTAAACGTTTCATTAGAAACAATCATCATTTCATTGGGCGTATTAATAGAAAGGTTGATAAACATGAACGACTGTCACCGTCGCATTAAATCGTTTCGCCAATTCTATTGCATACAAATAAGCAGATGCTGCATTTTCCGAAAAATCAGTAGGAACAAGTATATTTTTCATTTTATAATTAAGTTATTGATAATCATCTATTTACAATGAACAAATAAAACTGGACTATTTCTCTATTTGTTTCATTATCAATTTATACCCTTTACACCTTATTTAAATTGATAAATATCATTACATTTAGTGATTTTTGTCACCTTTTGCTTATGGATAAAGAAATACTTTGCAGGCAGATAATTCCAAAATAAATCGAACTTTTAGAATGAAAAAAATACTAATAATAGAAGATAATTTTGACGTGCGAGAGAATCTGGCAGAGATTTTAGAATTATCAGATTATAAGGCTATTACGGCTGAAAATGGAAAAATCGGAGTAGAAAAAGCCTTAATAGAAGTGCCCGATTTAATTCTTTGTGATGTTATGATGCCTGAGTTAGATGGCTATGGCGTTTTAAATATTTTAGGAAAAAAAACAAAAACGGCAGAGATACCTTTTATTTTTTTAACTGCTAAAACAGAGCGAAATGATTTTCGGAAAAGGCATGAATTTAGGTGCTGACGATTACATCACTAAGCCTTTCGACCAGTCTGAATTACTGGATGTGATTGAACGTAGAATCAAAAAAAGTGAACGTGTCAAAAAAGTATTTGATGGTACTCAACAAGGTCTAACGGCTTTTATCAATGAAACTCGTGGGGCAGAAAGAATTGGAGAAATTAACACATGAACGAACCACTAAGGCTTACAAAAAGAAAGAAAGAATCTACTTAGAAGGTGAACATCCTAAGTCATTATACTTCATTGTTTCAGGAAAAGTAAAGACTTACAAAACAAATGAGTGGGGCAAAGAATATATAACAGGTGTTCATGAAGCAGGTGATTTTTTAGGGTATTTACCTTTAATCCAAGAAAGTTTATATGCCGACTCTGCTGCATGTATGGAAGGTACTATTATTAGTCAAATTCCACAAGAGGACTTTTATAGAATGTTGCATTACAATCAAAATTTTGCTGCTCGATTCATTAAACTATTAGCTAAAAATGTAATTACGCAGGAAGAAAAATTATTAAGTCTTGCTTATCATTCTATCCGAAAAAGAGTAGCTGAAGCATTAGTAGATTTAGAAAAGAAAAAGAAAGGGACGACAAATAATAAAACAATCTCAATCCTTAGAGAAGATTTAGCAAATATCGTAGGGACTGCAAAAGAAAGCGTCATTCGTACTTTAACTGACTTCAAAAATGAAGGAATAATTGATATTGACCACGGGGCTATCTCAGTTTTGGATCTAGAAAAACTAGAAAATATCCCCGGATAAAACAAGTCCTAACTCCAGTTTTTAAAAAACTGAAGTTAGGAAATTAGATGTTTCAAAATACGCCTGGGTTTTCTTGGACGCTACAATAATAAAATGATAGAATATCACTATGCCACCTCTTGGAAGTTTTCTTTAGGCAGCTTAGACAGGAAATACTTATTATTCTTTAATTTTTTTTCTCCTCCTCTTACAAATTTCAGACCTATCATCATTGAAATTAAGATAGGTAAGCCCAATAAAGCAAAGATCCAATAGCCCGAGAATCCTGCAGCTATTACAACGGCCATCATTAGGTAAAACCTCAATACAACACCTCCAACACTTAATTCGTACGCTTTAAATTTATTCATGACATATTTTATTTTGATTATTAATGATGGTATAAATTTACAACGGATATAGAATTTTAAAAGTGACCTTTGTCAGTTGAGATTGTGATTTTTGTCACTGTTTTTTAATGACAAAAGAGCTCTCCTCCTGACATAAACTGTAGAAAATACCAATCGTCTGGAATCTGTACTTCCAAGCCACGAATAATTAGCAATATCGCAAATACAAGCAAAATAATTGGATAGGCTTTTTTGAAATAGTTTCGCAATGAGATGCTCACCAGGTTTCCAGAAAACCCTGCCACAAGCATCAAAGGAACTGTTCCTAATCCAAAAGCAACCATCCACCCTACTCCGCCTTCAAGGCTTCCTGATGAAATAGCTCCAGCCAGGGCTACATAAACTAATCCACATGGTAATAAGCCATTCATCAATCCAATAAAAAAAAATGGATGAATTGACTTTTTTTGTAAAAGAATGCTCAGCCTACTTTTTACAAAGAAATAAATTCGATTCGTCCAAGTCCATTTCAATAAAGTCTTTTCTAAATTAAACGAAAACAGACCTGCTAGTAAAAATAAAGCTCCGATAAAAACAGAAATAAATTGTTGAAAACCTACCAGAGAAAAACTTAAACCCAAGAGTCCAAACAAGAATCCTAAAAATCCATAGGTCAATATTCTTCCTAAGTTATACAACAATATATTTCTGACCATATACATTTTACTGTTAGAAGAATAAGGCAATGCTGCAGCAATTGGACCACACATTCCTACGCAATGTAAACTTCCAAACAATCCTACTGTAAATGCTGCCCAAAAGCTTATCATTAAATTTGAATATTTACTTCTTTATAAAATGGCTTATTATCTCCTTCCCAATTGACTTTAACTCGCCAAGTTCCTTTTCGCATTTGTTCTGTTGGAAAGAGTACTTCATAGTCTTCATTTAAAGATATTTTAGATTTAAAATCTTGTTTGTTATCAGAAGGGCGGTAAAACAATATCTCTCCCTTGATTGATTTCATTTCCTTGGGAAACGTAAAACCGGGAGCATGTTCATCTTGTTTATTTTGGATTATTTTCAAGTCTGACTTTAGCAGTTTTGAATTCGCTAATTTATTTAAATGAGATTGATAGGTCAAATCTTTTTCGTAGTAATTCTCCTACCACTAAATTTCTATTGTGTTGGGTGCTTTGATACACCATATAAATCATGGTTATCATAAATAAACTATAAAACAAAGCGATGCCAGTTCCCCAGTTAAATTTCATAAAAGATTATTTTTCGATTATTAAATTACTTACCAAATTAATGCGTAGGTCCTAAAAAATTAGTTTTGAATTCATCCACCACTTTGCCTTTTCGTAGAACTTCTATAATTAAATCTGTCTTATGGTTTTCTATTTCTTGCTTAGGGTAATCAATGAAGAGGACTCCTTTGGTAATACCATTTTTAATGGTGGATGGTGGACTCCCTACTAGCTGAATTTTTCCTACTTCACCTCTCAGTCTAAATTCTACAGGAAATATTATTGAAGTCTTATTGCTAATTTGATAATTATAGACATTGCGAATAAGGTTTTCACCTAACTCTTGATATAGTGTTCCTGGCGCACGTAATAACAATAATTCTATATCAGATCTATTAGTAAATAAAAACCCTTGCAAGATGATCAAGCCAATCAATACTACTGAATATGCTTTTACCCTAGTCGTAAATACCTTTCTTTTCCCTTCTCTAATTCCTTTTTCAGAATCATATCGAATCAATCCTAATGGACGATTGACTTTTTCCATGATCTCATCACAAGCATCAATACATGCTGTACAGTTTACACATTCAAGTTGAGTTCCATTTCGAATATCAATACCTGTTGGACAAACAGCAACACACATTTTACAATCAATACAATCTCCTATTTTTATCGGTGAAGGTTCTGTTATAATCTTTTCAGGTGCAGCAGCAATATTATTCTGAATGACTTCTAAAGGGTTTTTATTGGGACTTCGATTTTTCTTTATTTTTCCACCGGGTTCCCCTCTGACATAATCATAAGCAACTACTATTGAATAATCATCCAACAAAACACTTTGCATTCGACCATAAGGGCAAACAGCAACACATACCTGCTCTCGCATCCAAGCAAATACCCCATAAAATATTACTGAGAAAATCAACATGATAATAAATCCAGTCAGATGCATAGAAATAGGCTCAAAAATGATTTGTTCAACCTTTTCAACTCCTATTATATAAGACAAAAAAGTATTGGCTATCAATACCGCAATTAGAAAAAATATAATGTGCTTAGTTATTTTTTTAAAATATTTTTTACTTGTCCAAGGTCCTTTATTAAGTCGCCGTTGGGCATTCGAATCTCCTTCAATAAAGTACTCAATTTTCCGATAAACCATTTCCATAAAAATAGTCTGAGGACAAACCCAACCACAAAACAATCGACCAAAAACGACTGTAAATAAGGCTATAAAAACTATAAAAGTAACCATCGTCAAGCCAAACAAATACAAATCCTGCGGCCCAAAATAAATTCCAAAAACAATAAACTTTTGCTCAATGACATTAAAAAGCATCAAAGGGTTTCCATTCACTTCTATCCAAGGCATACCAAACAAAACAACTAATAATAACCAACTTATATACGTTCTAATATTAGTAAATTTCCCTTTGGGCTGCTTGGGATACAACCAAATACGTTTGCCATGTTTGTCAACAGTAGCGATTGAATCTCTAAAGGATTCTGCATCTTTTATAGCTTGCGAAGCACTCATTTATTAATTTGAATTTATTCTGTAGCCTTCTTCTTCCCTTCCCATTTTTCTCCTTCGGGTTCTCTTGCATTTGGCGGATTTGTTCCTTGCAACGTCAATATATAACTGGATACTTCTAAAATCTGGTCTTCACTCAATGTTGTTTTCCATGCAATCATAGTTGTACTAGGTACACCATCACGTATTGTCATGACTACATTTTCAATTCCTCCACCATGTATCCAATATTCATCCGTAAGGTTTTGTCCAAGGCCAAGCATTCCTTCTCCTAGTTTTCCATGACAAGCAACGCAATACGTTTTAAAGGTCTTTTCTCCTAAAGCAATTCTATCTAAATCTGTTAAGGCTCTTATTTCTACATCTTTGCTTTCGCTCTCTTTTCCTTTATTTATTTCTTCCCTTCGAGCAACATTATAAGCTGCTATAGCAATTTCAGCTTCTCTCACTTCCTGTTCATATTCTTCAGCCATAGATTGACCAAAGTCTGAAAAATGGACTATTCCAATAAATACAATTGCGTAAACTATGGTAGCATAGAACATTCCGACCCACCACGGAGGGAGATTATTATCTAACTCTCGAATACCATCATAATCATGATTAAGTAATATCTCAGTTTCTTGTTCGGCAGGGACGCCTCCAACCAACTCTCGATACATAAAACTTAAAAAGCGCTCTTGTTTTATTTTTTTCAGTGCTGCTTCATGGCTCATCCCTTCTGATTTAAAACGAGCAATATTTTGGGTTTTCCAAATTGTTTTTGCAGTTTTAAAAAGTACAAATATAGCCCCTATAATAACAGCCAAGCCTATAATAAAGACTAGATTAATCGCCCAATCTAAGTTATCTTTTGGTTTTAAACCCTCAATATTAGCCCAAGATGGCAAGCTTAAAGAAGTTGTTAAAAAGAGAAAAAGAATTCTTTTATAAATCATGCTTAAGCTATTTTTCGTTTTTTAATAAATCATTTTCATCCAATGGCAGGTTTGCTAGCCTATCAATAAACTCTTTTTTATGAGTGATCGCCCGAATAGTTATGATGGCAAATACAACTGTAAAAATTAATAATGGAAGTATCGCCATCCAATCCAAATCACCTGCCCTTTCTAAAATATATTTATACATTTTTTTATTTTTAAAATAAGTTTTAATAAATCAAATCATTCTTAGTAAATTGATTGTAGCCTCTGTGCTTACTCCTTCGGTCGAATATCCGTTCCTAATCTTTGCAAATAAGCAATCAAAGCAATGATTTCTTTTTCCTCTAAGCGGTCTAATGAAATTCCTTGATTCTCATAATCTGAAGCCCTAGTTTGGATTTGTTCTTTGAGTATCGCAGTTATTTCTTTTGCTTGTTTTCGTAATTCTGCTTCCGCAATTTTATCATAGCCTTCAGGATAAGGAGTATTTAATTGCTGCAAGACTCTAATCTTTGCAGGAAGATCCGAAACATCTAAATCATCTTTATATAACCAAGGATAAGGTGGCATGATACTTCCTGGAGATGTACTTGTAGGATCAAGCATATGATCGAAATGCCAGGCATCAGCATATTTTTTTCCTATTCGATGTAAATCAGGACCTGTCCTTTTCGAACCCCAAAGAAATGGACGGTCATAAATAAATTCTCCAGATTTAGAATAACCAGCATCACCTGCTAAGTCATACCGCTCTACTTCCCAACGGAAAGGGCGAACCATTTGTGAATGACAACCTACACAACCCTCTCTAATATATAAGTCTCGCCCTTCTAATTCCAAAGGCGTATAAGGTTGGACAGCTGCAATCTTTGGAACATTTTCATCTACCAAAACCATAGGAAAAAATTCAACTAATCCTCCAATCAAAATTGCGATAGTAGAAAAAACCAATAATATCATAGGCTTTCGCTCAATTCGTCTGTGCCAATGTTCTCCTTTTTTGTTCACATGCTTTATAAGTGCCGGAGCTTCTGCAGCTTCATTTTCAATCAAAGAGCCTTTCTTTATGGTTTGTCTTAAATTGTAAACCATAACAAAAACGCCCAGTACATAAATTGTTCCTCCAATTGCCCGCATATAATACATTGGCAAAATTGCGGTTACCGTTTCTAAAAAATTTCCATAGAGCAAAGCACCAGATGGTAGAAAATCTTTCCACATAAAGTGTTGTGTCCAACCAGCCCAGTACAATGGGACAGTATAAAAGAGTGTTCCTAATGTTGCAATCCAAAAGTGTGTATTTGCTAATTTTACAGAATATAGTTTAGTCCCATATATACGCGGAATCAACCAATATAAAACACCAAAAGTCAGCATCCCATTCCAACCTAATGTACCTATATGAACATGCCCAATAGTCCAATCAGTAAAGTGGCTAATCGCATTCACACTTTTAATAGAAAGCATTGGTCCTTCAAAAGTCGCCATACCGTAAGCCGTTATTGCAACAACCATAAATTTCAAAATTGGGTCGTTGCGAACTTTATCCCAGGCCCCTCTCAGTGTAAGTAATCCATTTAGCATTCCACCCCATGATGGAGCAATTAACATAATGGAAAACACTGTTCCAAGAGATTGTGCCCAATCGGGCAAAGAGGTATATAAAAGATGATGAGGCCCTGCCCAGATATAAATAAAGATTAAGGCCCAAAAGTGAATTATCGAAAGTCGGTAAGAAAAAACGGGACGATTCGCCGCTTTTGGTAAATAGTAATACATCAAACCTAAATAAGGTGTGGTCAGAAAGAAGGCCACTGCATTATGTCCATACCACCATTGCACTAAAGCATCTTGAACACCTGCAAATACTGGGTAGCTTTTCCAAAAATCAATTGGGATAACCAAATTATTTCCAATATGCAAAACTGTCACCGTCACCCAAGTTGCAATATAAAACCAGATGGCTACATATAGGTGATTTTCACGACGCTTGAGTATTGTCCCAAACATATTGATACCAAAAACAATCCATATTAAGGCAATCAAAACATCAATTGGTAACACTAATTCTGCATATTCATGGCTACTTGTCATGCCTAATGGGAGTGTAATTGCTGCTGCTACAATAATAGATTGCCAGCCCCAAAAATGAATTTTACTCAAAAGGTCAGAATACATTCTCGCCTTGAGCAATCGCTGAAGCGAATAATAAACACCCATAAAAATTCCATTCCCTACAAATGCAAAAATCACTGCATTGGTATGTAGTGGCCTAATCCGCCCAAAGGTAAGTTCAGCAGTGGCAAAATTAAGAGAAGGAAATACTAACTGGAGTGCTGCCCATAAACCAACTAGCATTCCAATCACGCCCCAAAAAGCGGTGGCTATAGCAAAATTTCTAACAGATTTGTTATCGTAACTAAATTGTTCAGTCCTTGTCATTTAATCTCTTTTTTAGATTTTTCGTCATCAAATAAAATCCTTATTGAAGGAGTAACATCATCTTCGTATTGCCCTGAATGAACGGCCCAAAAGAAAGCAGCCAAAAAACCAATAGCAACTATAAGGCTTAAGATGATGAGGAAAAAAATGATTTTCATATTGCAATTAATTTGATTGCAAGGTAAGCTCAAAGTGATTTTTATCAAGTGACGTTTATCAAGAAGAGAGATGATTTTTGTCACCTTAAGGTATTAATAAGCTTCCTCTTTTAGGACAGAGGTTTTAAACCAATTTTCCATGCTAAAAATGTTCCTGATAAAACTCCAAATAAAACAATCGTTATCGAACTGGCAGGCATTAAAATAGCTGCAATCACAGGTGATAATTTTGCTTGAATAGCAAAACTCAAGCCGATGAGGTTATAAATAAATGCCAAACCATAAGCTATAAAAACTAATCTGTAACAAGCTCGCATATACTTGGAGAACTTAGGAAGCTGGGTAAAGGCCTTGGCATCTAAAATGGCATCACAAGCCGGAGTGAAATTATTAGTATCCTCTGCAATGACGACTCCAACATCACTTTGCTGTAAGGCCCCTGCATCATTCAAACCATCGCCAAACATCAACACTTTTCCGCCTTGAACCTGAAGTTTTTTTATAAAATTTAATTTGGACTTAGGGTTTTGATTGTAGTATAAGTTGGTTTTAAAAATAGGTTCTAAATCATAGCGGCTTTTTTCGTTATCACCTGAAAGTAGATAAATTGAATTTTCATTTTCATAAAATTTCACAATAGCTTTAAATCCTTCTCGGTAATTATTTCTTATGGAAAAAAAACCTCGATTTTCGCTATTAATTTGAATAAAAACACTAGCCTCTTTCTGAGGAATGTTATTTGTAAAATCAGCAGAGCCAATCTTTATGGTTTGCTGATAGACAATAGCTTCCAATCCTTTTCCTTCATGTTCTTTAAAGTTTTTGATAATCGTTTTAGGAGGGTGTTCTCTACTTAAAAATTTTAGAATTTGTTGACTTAGGGGATGAGAAGATTGCCCGACAAGTAATGCTATGCCATTTTTCTCAATCTCTGATAAGTCATTTCCATGAAATGCAATGGTATTATTTTTTTGCTGAGGAGTAGAGGTATTCATTGAAGACGTTAATGTTCCTGTTTTATCAAAGACCACCCTATCAATTTTTTGAAACTGCTCAATGACCTGTGTATTTTTCAAATAAAACCCATGTCTTCCTAAAATTCGGATAGCATTACCAAATGTAAAGGGAATTGACAATGCTACGGCACAAGGACAAGCGATAATCAAAACAGAGGTAAACGCATTAATAGCCATTCCTACATCAATAGTCATCCAATAAAAAAGGGTCAAAAAAGCGATAGAAAGAATAATATAAGTAAAGTACTTTCCAATTTTATCAGCAAGAAATTGGGATTGATTGATTGACCTTTTTCCGCTTTCTCGATCAATCGGTTTTGTAAAAATAGCATCATTCCAAAGTTGGGTGAGATAACTTTGTGAAACGGCTTTAGTAATTTGAATTTGAATGGATTCGCCGATTTGTTTTCCTCCTGCAAAAATTCGATCACCCTTGATTTTAGAAACAGCATCTGATTCGCCTGTGACAAAACTATAATCAATTGAACCACGCCCCTCCATCAAAATTCCATCAGCAGGGATAAGCTCTTTATTTTTCACAATAATGATATCACCAGCTTTTAGGTTTTGAATTGAAGTAGTTTTTCCATTTTGCAATAAGGTCGCTACAGGAAAATAGGACTTATAATCTCGTTCAAAAGAAAGGTGATTAAATGTTATTTGCTGAAACCATTTTCCAATCAAAAGAAAAAAGATCAATCCTGCCAATGAATCTAAATATCCTGCCCCTACTCCACTCAGTATTTCAAAAACACTTCTTCCAAACAGCGCCAATATTCCAATCGAAATTGGAACATCAATATTCAAATGGCGATACCGTAGGCTTTGCCAAGCAGATTGTAAGTAATCTTTTCCACTAAAAGTAACAACAGGCAAGGCCAACAATATATTCAATAATCCAAACCATTTTTGAAATCCAACCGCATTCATTTCATTTAAACCCAAATACTCTGGAAAACTCAATAGCATGATATTCCCAAAAGAAAAGCCTGCTACACCCAGTTGATAGATTAGTTTTTTATCAACTCTTTTTCTTTGTGATCTGTCCAGATCGCCAAAATTAATTTCAGGTGCATATCCAATGGAAGAAAGCAACTCCGCCAATTGGCGCATCGATACTTTCGAAGTATTAAAGGTTAAATAAATTTCTTTTTTGATGAAGTTTATTTTAGAATGGAGAATACCTTCATTGAATTTGAACAGGTTTTCAAGTAACCAAACACAGGAAGCGCAATGAATTGTAGGGAGATAGAATGTTACCTTTGTACTGATATCATCTTGATAATCTATCAATTGTGACTGTATTAGTTCATCATCTAGCCATGCAAATTGAAGTTGTTTCTTTCCACGGAGCGAATTACCTGCTTGCTCGTCTAAGTCATAATATTGGCAAAGGTCCTTTTCATTAAGGATTTCATAAACCATTTTACAGCCATGACAACAAAAGGATTTTTCTTTTAACGATATAATGTCGTTCCCACAACCTTCATTGCAATGAAAACAAGTATTCGAAACAGACTGAGTATTCTTCTTTTGCTCAAGAGTAATTTGACTCATTTAAGATACGCATTTAATCTTTTGTAAAATTAAAGGCATACTTAATCCAACTAGATGATATTTGTCAGTACGAATGGTGACATTCTTCACCATCAGAAATTGGAATATTTCAATTCTTGAACTACTAAAAGATAAGTTTGAGATGGTTCCTACCTTTTTTCCGGTAGCAAATAATTTTTTTTATGGGATCTCCAAAAAGAAAGTTGTTCCTTTACCTTCTTCGCTTTCAAACCAGATTTTTCCATTCATCAAATCCAAGTAACGTTTTACAATTGTCAATCCTAAACCAGTTCCTTGAATATTGGTTACATTATTTGCTCTAAAAAATCGAGTAAACATGTATTGTTGATCATCTGTTGGAATTCCAATTCCATAATCTTTGACTTGAATACTTAAGGCTCCGTTTTCTATTCGTGTTAATAATTCTACATGCTTTCCTTCTTGAGAATATTTGATAGCATTAGATAATAAATTAATTAAAACATTTTTCAACAAATGTTCATCTGTAAATATATTGTTTGACCCTTGATGCTGATGAATTATTTTTTGACCTGTTTTTGTAATAAGATTGATTTCATCAATGATTTGACTAATAAATTCATTGATTTCAAATTCATTAGATTGAATACCAATATTTCCTGATTCAAGTCTTTCTAAAGAAAGGAAATCATCAAGGATAGTCGTAAGGTTTTTAACAGAAGATTCAATTCGGTTGACATGTTTCATTCGTTTATTCTGCTGGTCTTCTTTTTCATAACGACCAATTAAATTGGCAGAAGATAAAATAGAGCTCAATGGGGTTCTAAACTCATGTGATGCCATAGAAACGAATCGAGATTTAAGCTCTCCTAACTCTTTTTCTTTTTCCAAGGAGATTCTCAATTTTGATTCGCTTGCTTTCAGTTCTTCTGTTCGCTCAATTACCTTTTGTTCCAAGTCATCAGAATATTTTACTAATTTCACTTTACTTTCCTCTAGTTCTTTTAGAATTCCTTTTCTAATACTATCATCACTTGCATAAGCTATTGCATATTGTACTCCATCAATATCCATATAACTTAGACTGATTTCAATCGGAAATTGTGATCCATCTTTTCGCAATCCATACAAATCTAAATTTGCTCCCATTGTTCTGGGAGTGGGGTTATTATTATAACTTTCTCTATACTGAGTATGGCGACTTCGAAAAGTATCTGGCAATAAAATTTCTATTTTTTCTCCTATTAATTCCTCTCTTCTATACCCAAATAGGTTTGCAGAAAAAGGGTTTGCATGAACGATCTCTCCTGTTCTATCCACTACTAAAATGCCTACTGTAGCTTCTTCAAACATTGCCTTTAGCATCTTATTATTTTCCATTTTGTCCGAATTTGAGAAACAAAAATAGCAAAAGGGTAAGTAATAAGATGTCTCTCCAAAATTTATTTTTGATGATAAAAAGCACTATTTAAGATTTAGAGTAAGCATTTTAGCCTTTTCAAAAGTTAAGTTATGAGAATGCAAAAAGACGAAATCAGGTTCTTATCTAATCTTGCAATGCGGTGAACTAGTCTTAGACAAACCCTTAAGGGACGAGGCATAAATTAGGCTTTTCTTCTTGAAAACATTCAAACCCACTATACCATCTTCTTGCTTCACACTCAAATCGAAAGCTATTGTAGTCCAGTATCAGCACTCACACCTAATTCACTAATAATCAATACAATAAGGCATTATTTTAAATTTATGTGCTTGTTTTTTTAACACTTATGCAATTTTAATCCAGATCATTGAAAGATATGTCCAGACACTTAATGGCAATTACATAGATATTTGAAATATCAAAAAACAACACTAAAGCCTAAGCCTACATAGCAATTTAATAATTTAATTAACCTGTATATCCCCAAAATGAAAATTGACAAAATCAAGGCCTATCCCGTTCGAATACCATTTTCGACTTCTATTGATCATAACTTAAAACAAAGATCCTATTCCGAATCCATTGTTATATCAATTCAAAACACAAATGGTATGATTGGTTATGGTGAAGGAGCGCCGCGCACTTATGTTACCAATGAATCTCTTGCTGAAACTTTAAGTGTCTTCAAAAGCCATATTATCCCATCTCATTATCCAGTGATTAATACACTGAATGACATCAAAGCCTGGTGTGATCAATTGCTCAAAGCGTATAATATGCCATCCTTGGTTTCAGCTTTAGAAATTGCACTTTTAGATCTTTGGGGGCAATCTCAGCAATGTTCAATTGCTTCTTTATTGAATGCCCAGCAAACAAATCCAATTTGCTATTCTGGTGTACTCCCCTATTTACCATTATCAAAATTAGAACAATGGTTAGCATTAATCAGCTCATTGAAGCTTCAGCACTTAAAGGTTAAGGTTGGCCATGCTAAGGATCTAGCTTGCCTTGCAAAAGTACGCCAAAATTTAGGAGATGAAATAGATATTCGAGTAGATGCCAACAGGTCATGGACTTTTGAAGAAGCTGTACAAAATATTAATCAACTCCGTCAATTCAATATTAGTTGTGTAGAAGAGCCATTAATTCCTTCTCAAATCTCAATGCTATCCAAGTTAAGTCAACAAATCGAAACACCTTTACTCCTCGATGAATCTGTCTATACATTAGACCATGCAGCACATTATATAAAATGCATTGAACCAGAAAAACTATTGTTCAATCTAAAAATATCTAAATCGGGAGGTTTATTGAAAACATCTGAACTATACCACTTTGCTAAAGAAAATGGAATAGGATGCCAATTAGGATGTAATGTAGGAGAAACCGCAATCCTCAGTGCCGCAGGTAGAATCTTTGCTCAAACTCATCATCTAAAATACTTAGAAGGATCCTTTGCTCCATTTTTTATGGAAGATGATATCAGTAAAACACCTATTTCTTTTTCTAAAGGAGGAAAAGCAAAACGGATAGAAGGATATGGTTTAGGCATTTCAATTGATCCGCTAAAATTGCAAAAATATAGTCAAGCATCAGCAATAGCAAACGCATAATAATATTTAAAAGCCCCCTCAAAAAACTTTACATCATGAACGCTTCAGCTCTTAAAAAACAAACTTTTGAAGATTTTAAAATAAACTTTAATAAACAAAGTGTCAGTCAACTTTTTAAAAAATATGAAGAAATTGGATTCATTTACCCTGCTAAAAAAGAATTATTAGCCCCACACTTTAAGCAAATAAAAAGAAACTGGGAATGTCTTTCTAAAAAAGAAAAAGACCTTTTATGGATTTTGACCAATGATTCTGAAGATCAGAAAGACTTTGCCTCTGTCTGTGTCTGGAAACAAAGCAATTATGGTTTAGTTGCTCAGCATTTAGTTTCAAACGGAAATCCTTTTCTTTCTTTAAAAGTAATGTTGGCAGCTCAGTTTAAAGCAGAGCATCACTATGATGAAACGGAAGTGAAATCTAGTCAGAATTGGTTTCGACCAGACAATCGATATGCTTATAGAGTCTTTGCTTCTATGTTCGAAAAGCTAGGATCTAAAAATGCTTCGCTGATTCTCTTCCAATATTTACATTTAAAATTAGATCAAATAAATACCGTTCAACAAAGTGATTTTTATGTGGAAGAGGTCCGGGGAATAGATCAAGAACTTATTCATTTTGTACAAACCCAATACGGAGAAGTATTTCTCAAAGCAGAAGAACTCGATGACGAAGACATTAATCTATCTAAGCTTGGTGCTACATTTAAAAAACATGGTCTAAACCGCTCTAGAAAAGTGTTCAAAATCAAAGATCGCCAAACTAAAAAGGCCATAGCTACCATCGTTGCAAATCGAGCACCTATCGGACTCAATTTTAGTTTTATCGAAAATAGAGCATATTATATTCTGGATAAGAATCTGGATAGTCGCAAAAGAGCGCTTGTTCTTCAAACGATGCACGCTGCTATAAAATCTTATTATAAGGATTTTGATTTGCAAGCCATTCCAATTGTGACAGATGAATTAAGTTCTACAATTCTTCAAACTCAAAAAGCTACATATATCAGAGCTTACTATCAGAGTATTTGGATGAGGGCTGGTTTTCCTATGTGGTTCACGCATATTCAGTCGTTTCTAGAAAAGATCGAAAAAAGAATTGAAGGTAGGAAAAAAGCTGCTTAAAGATAATGAAGTTGTTTCATGCTTGAACATGAATTATCCCTTATTTTTATTTGATGCTGAAAGACGCTGGTATATACCAATGTCTTTCAGCGTCAGAAATCACGTTTTATAGATTTTCAAAATTTCGAGATGATTCATGTTTAGGGATATCGAAAAAAGATTAATCTACAATAAATGTCATTGTCAACCTCTCTTTACTAGTTCCGATGAGTAAAAAATAGACCCCGCTTGAAAAGCCACCAATAGGAATTGATGTTAAATCTGATTGTATATCGCCTTGTTGTATTTGTTGACCTAAAGTATTTAAAATACTGTAAGTCTTATATTTAAGCTTTCCTTGCTTAAAGTATAAATTCAGATGACTATCCTGAACCGGATTAGGAAATAATTTGATATCTCGTACCAAATCTGTTTCATTAAAACCTGTAGGAAGCATACTCGTTTGATAACGCAATACCGCTAATCTACTCTTAAAATGTCCACTCGTATTATCCTCTGCTTTAATCACCAACTGATAAGGCTCTTGTCGAAGATGCTCCTCTTTTACGATCCATTCAAAACTTGCTGTCCCTATATTTCCATTGATAGCCGTGGTAAAAGTTGCTGTGCTGCTAAAAAAATCGAATAAGCCACTGGTGGCAGTAATCGTTACTTCCTGATTTATATCAGAGTCAGTGACTGTAATATTTAACCTGATCGTATCACCCAGATCAACCAGCAGTATTTCTTCATTTCCGTTAATGTTTTCCATGACTATCTCTGGCGCAAACCCTGGTCCTTCTTCTACTTCAATAAGCATATCTCGAATAATCCGATCAATCTCTTGACCATCTCGATAAGATTTTATCAAATAAGCAATCGTATACAAGCCTTCTTGTTGTGGTGCATCCCAAATCAATAAGCCCGTTTCTTCATTCATTGACAACGTATTATTTGGGCCCGGCATAATCTCTGTGACTTGCTCATAAAGCGCTACCCCAGCAGGCGTTACTAATTCATAAGCTATACTATCTCCATCTATATCAAAGGCGTTTGGAGAATGCATATAGAGTTCATTGGTAAAGGCTACATCTATTGGTGCTTGTAATAAAACAGGCGAATTATTTAAGTCATTAAATACGGGATTTAAAAGGGTGAGTTCTGTAATCAATACAAAAGGCACATTCTCCGAATTAGGCCAATTAATGTTTAAGATTCCAGCATTTCTATTGGGGTCAGTCATAGAAATTTGATAATGACCTATTCCTGAATAAGTATGCAGTTTTGTATAAATATTTTTCTTTGTCCCGGGTCCAATAAGTTCCCCATTATTATTAGGCCCATTCACACGACCAATAAGTTCGCAGACACCATCTCCCCAGCAAATTTCTAAAGTATCTCTATCAGCTGGTGTACTGTTTACATTAGTATACGTGATGACCGAAGCTTCTATTGTCGTTCCATTAATCTGTTGAAAGATAATTTCTCCTGCTTGATTATGAGTAGCGAAAGAGAAATGACTTGTGACTAATAAGATTAGAAGAGGAAGTATTGCTTTTTTCATAGTTTATTTTTTATTAAAAATTATCTATCTAAGATAAATCAATTTCTAATAAAAAGTTGTTAAAACTTAAGCATTCTTCTTTTCCTGAAATCTATGCCTAGGTTTACCTTCCTTTCATCATTCTAAGAATATAATTAATATGCTGTTCCCAGGCAAGTAACATTTCAGGTGTAGCTTTATCTGCTAATTCAAGTTTAATCGTCTCTATTAATGTCTCTTTAAAAAGGGGGTAATCTTGTTGGCTAACTCCGTAGTCATGATGATTTTTTCCTAGCCTCTTTAAACCTGAACTCATGTGTTCAGGCCGTGCAAAGGAATAAACAATACTACTCAACATATGAGTTAAAAGTTGTCCTTGCTTCGCTAGATTATTTTTAAATAGCTTTTTTGCTTCTGGAGCTTTCTTAAATAAAATTTTATAAAAACTTTCTGCAAATTGTTTTTCATTTTCAAAAACCAAATTTAGGGTAGCTTGAACTTGCAAATTAATATCTGGTTTGGCAAAACCTAAAACCTCAAATAATTTTTCATAATCTTCTAATCCTTTCAACCTTACTTTTGCTTCACTTCCTATTCGTAATGCATTTGGAGGAAAATTATTTAAAAGTGCTTCGGAAATCAAGAGTTGAGTCCCGATGTTTTTATTATAATTTTGAATTCGACTGGCCAGGTTCATTGCATCACCAAGCACTGCAAATTGTTTATGCTTAGGATGCCCAATATGTCCTAAGTATGCCTTACCAAAATGAACACCTATACCTGTCTTAAAGGCTGTTCCAAAATTTCTTAGTTCAGTTCTATTCAGCTGCTCCGTAGCATATAACATGCCCAATGCCGCTCGGATAGCATCCTCACAATTTTTTTCTTTACTACCGCCTCCTGCGCCAAAAAGGCCAATTATCTCATCACCAACATATTGGTAAATAATTCCATTGTTTTTAAGAATCGGTTCGCCTAAAATAGTATAAAATTGATTGAGCATATAAGCTAAATCAAAATTGGGATGTTTTGTTGAAATACTTGTAAAATCTCGAATATCACAAAATACGATTGCGATGGGACGTTCTTCACCATTTTCTGGAACTGTTTCTATTTGTAGATGACTTACGGCGGCACTCGTCCAGATTAAACGCTCTAATACAACATCTTTAGAGGCTCTAACCTGACAGGCTAATCGTACAGACTTATCCCAATCTCTTTGACATAGCGTCTCTTTTTCTTTTTCCGTTATTGGCGATAATCCATCAAGGCCATCTAAAATTCTGACTCGGCATGTCGTGCATTTTCCATGTCCACCACATTCATGTAAATGAGGAATTCGATGTTTAATAGATACATCTAATAAGGTATTAGATTCTGCTTTCTCTTTGATCGTTTTATTTATAGAATTGTAGGTAATATTCATCCACTAATTACAATTTAAACTCGTTAAAAAAATAGAGCAAATGTATCAAAGGCCCCAATGGAGTATATCGAAGAGAATTCTCAGGAAAACAGTTTTCTCATATGAAAGGATAGTTGCTATTTCTCCTAGAAGGGTTGGTGGAAAAAGAGAATTATAATAATAGTAAACAAGATTAGTCAAATAGCAGACATCTTTTGATGTAGAGGGAGCTTAAAGTGGTCTCGTTTCAGGTTCATTTAAAAATATAATCAAATTCTTTATCAAACCTAGTCTCCCAATCCGAGATTAGGGTTTCGACTGTATTTCGTGAATTTTGAGTAATTGGAGAAATATCTTTATTAATAGTCTTCATTATCTTCTCTGCCATTATCTTTACAAAGTCTTCTCCTTCGGAAGCAATCAGGCAGTTTTCGCCATCCTTGAAGACTTTACCCGTCCCGGCATTGTTGATGGTAATAATCAATTTCCCAGCTAAAGCACTTTCCCATAGAATATTGCCTAAGCTTCCCCCTTCATAAAAAAACATGGAGGCTTGTTGAGCAGCCAAAAACGGAGGAATATCCATATGTGGCATTTCGCTAATAAAGGTCACATGATCCTCCAACTTGTCCTGCTTGACTAGGTTTTTTAAATAAGATGCTTTACTACCTGATCCTATAATAGTCAGTCGAGCATTGACATTGTATTTATTAACAAGAAGGCTTATGATTTGAATGGCAAAATCCTGGCGCTTATAATATTCCAAACGAGCAATGTAGCAAAACTGCAATGGTTCGCTCAAAACTTTAGTTTCTTTGAAGCTTAACAACTCATTACGTAGAGATACATCCATTCCATTATAAAAAAGCTTAACTTTTTGCTTTTTATTAAAAAAATTGAACACTTTATTATACTCTGTGCCGTCTTGAGTACAAATCATCTTGTCCGCAGCAATTTTAATCGCCAATATATCAAAGAAAAACCGCGTATATAGCCTAAAATAGTTCTTGGCCTTTACATCTTTCGTCAATATCGTTCCATAAATCCTTCCAACTGATAAAACTCTACGCTTTTTACCTAAAATCGCTGCCACGGTTGAAAAGGTGCTGAGTCCATAAATCAAATCGAATGATTCTTGCTTTAGTTTTCGATTGCCCCAGAAAAGTAATTTAAAAAATACGAGAAATTTCCAAAGAAAATAATTAGGGACACTATACTTCTTAAATTCAATAAAAGACCCATTTGGGAAGACCTTCTTTTTATTCACTGTTCGATTAAAAACAATAGAATGGAAAATGTAGTGCTTTGAATTGCCTAGGTATTTATATAGATTATATACGGCGGGGACTCCTTGCGGTTCCTTATCCTCCAAAAACCATGGGATCAATGGTTTGTATAACTCCCCTATTAATAGAATTTTTTTAGTCTTTCTCAATTATAGTAATTAGTTCGTTTTTATAAAAATCAATCAGTTCCGCTCCAATTTCAAGCAAGGGATCAAAGTTACTATTATGAAAATTAAAAGAAATATGCGTGTTGTATTTATTCTTCATTAAAAAACTCGCCATCAACTTTTTAATACTTACTTCCTTTCTTTTCGCTTGATGAATCGCTGAACTTTCCATAAATACCATGGGTTGTTCTTGCCAAGAAAAAGCCCGCCTATTCTTGAAATCATATAAATAGTAGGGGAAACCCGTCCCACAACGAAAACCGAGATAACGATTATAGCCCATTGAGGCATCTACCTCAATGCCTTGTTTATCAAAAATATAAGGGGTAATATTCCAATCGAAGCGCAGCCAATGCTGGCGATTTAAACGAATGGGCTGCTTAAGCTTTTTTTGCAAAGCGTTTTTTTCAGCCCGATACATATCAATTACAAAACCTGCATTATAACTTGGATGTATGCCTATCTTATAGGCTTTTTGTTGTGCTGCATAAATAATCTGATCTAATTTGTTACTTCCAAGGCTATAATGATTATCATATTTCGTATTCCCGCCAGCCATAAAGTAAACAACCTTATTTTTCCAAATGGATTCTTCTCTAAACAAGTATTCAAAACTATCATATGGATCATTTTCCTGACCACTTAACATTTTAAAATAGTGGATAATACTCTTGAAAAATTGACGCCAGCCTCTACGATAAAACACCGTTGCACCCAGTGATTTTACCCACTTGTAAAATGGAGTAAATCGAGTCAAAATATCTATATCATGGCTGAGGTCAAAAGTTGTTCGATGATTTATTTGATGTCCTAATAAGGTTTCAAAAAAAACGCTTACTAATTGATCAACTAGGGGCTGATCTTCTAATTGATGCCGCACCAAAAAATGATTCTCTTCTTTTAACCAGCCAGCTTGATTCTTCTCTTCTTCTTTACAAAAAACTTCTTCATATCTTGAAATATGGAAAAATAGGGTTTCGAAAAGATCAAAGCCAATCGTATGTTCTTTTATAAAAGCCTGTGAAGTACTTTTTGACTGTTCAACCGAATACACGTCTATAGTCTCCGTACTATATTTATTTGCGGACCAGTCTCTGGTTTGAATATCATTCGAATTAAAAAACACATTTTGGACTGGTATCGAAATATCCCCTTCTGAAGTTCCATAGCCAATTGTCATCACCCTTTCTTGCATTTCATCAACCGAAAAAAATAATCCAGTATTTAGAGGATGTTCATTTAAAAAATCCAACACATATTTCAGCCTTTCAGCAAAGTTGAATACCTCATTATATTTTATTTGAATTTTTTTCATCTTCCCATTAAGGTAAATATACTTTTTACGAGTTTATTTTGATAGCGGAATATTCTAGAATAAGGTTCTTCTATTCCTCCAAATCCTTGAAAGAAATCAGAGATTGAAGGAATCATACTTCCACAAAAGTCAAAGGTATCTACATATTTAGAGGCGTATTGAATAGCATGCCAAATCAGTGCAGATTTAGCTGTTGAATCTTTAAACCTATAATCCATCCCCGTATTAATAAGATACGCTCGATCAAAATCAATGACCAGGAATAAAGCTGCTATGACGTTACCCGAACGATCCTTAGCTTGGAATATCTTTCTATGTCCTTTTGCTGAAATAGCAGCATTAAGCCTTAAGTATAATTCTTTAGAAAAAGGAATAGAGTTTTTGTCATTCTGGTAGCTCGATAAAATCAGATCATACATTTTACCAGCATCCTCACTTTCTTCAATTAATCCACCAGACTTTGCAAATTTATTGATTTCATATTTCTTATTATACTTAAATCCATGATGGGTTGTCTTTAGATCACTAATCCCATGCAACACAGATCTATAATATGTAGTTTGAAGAAACCCGCTCCAAAAAAGTGGTTTCCAGTTTGTCATCTTTGGTGAAAATAATTGATTAAAGTAAAGTATATCTTTTTGCTGCAATTGACGACTAAGTTGACCTAAAAATTCATTTTCGAAACTAAGCCTTTTTGCTTGCTTAAGCTCAGGCTTTGGGTAAAATAGTTTAGCGCCTAAAAATGGTGTTAATTTAGGTTGTTTACACATTTGGAATCCAAACTTTGATGTAATGATATATGGTAGGATTAGTCGTATTTGATCTTCTTTATCTTTTAGAAGAAATATATCCCATGTTTGTCCCTCAGATACAGCTTCCAACCACCAGTCTTGAAAAAAAACAGGAATATCCATTCTGTTTTGAATAAAACGTCTATATTCTTCTTTATTTTCGCTCATCGTAAGGATCAATCCTATGTGTGGAATTTTCGGACTTGTAAAAACGCCTAAAGATAGCGTATTTGTCGATGATTTATCAGATTCTCTTCGCAATCTTGCGCATAGAGGATCAGATAATTCAGGTATATACTGTCATCAGAACATTGGTTTAGGGCATCAGCGCTTGGCAATTTTTGATACTAGTGAGCAAGGTAAGCAGCCTATGACTGCCTGGGGTGCTACGATTACATTTAATGGTGCTATTTACAATTTTCCAGAACTGCGAAAAGAATTATCTGATTTTGGGTATACATTTTCCAGTCAAACAGATACGGAGGTTATTCTTGCCGCTTATCATCGTTGGGGAAAGGATTGTGTCAAAAAATTTAACGGGCAATGGGCTTTTGCCATTCATGATACTAGAAAGAATATTCTCTTTTGTAGTAGGGATCGTTTTGGGATTAAACCATTCTACTATACCTGGATTAAAGGGCGTTTTTATTTTGCTTCAGAGATCAAGGCATTTCTTGCTATAAAAGGTTGGAAAGCCATTTTGAATCAGACAAGAGCAATTGAATACCTTGTTCATCAAATGCATGATCATTGCAATGAGACTTTTTTTAAAGGCGTATTAAGTTTAGAAAAAGGGCATCACCTTATCATTGATTTACAAAATCAAGGTCTTAGAAAAGAAGCTTACTACGACCTAGATGACTTAAAACCAATCAAGCTTTCTGAACCTGAAGCCCTGACTCAGTTCAAACAATTATTTGAAAGAAGTATCAGACTAAGGCTTCGTACGGACGTACCTTTAGGCTCTGCTCTATCAGGGGGGCTGGATAGTAGTGCTCTCGTTTTAAGTATTCCAAAAATAGCTAACCTTAGTCCTATTAATACTTTTTCTATTGTTTATGATCAACCTTCAATTAGTGAAAAAAAATACCTTGATTCAGTTTTAGCTCAAGGTACATTTCAAGCTAGCAGCCTCTCCCCTTCTCTATCCAGTTTTCAAGAACAGGAAGCTCAAATATTATGGCATCAAGAAGAACCTTTCAATGGGTTTGGAGTTCATGCACAACATTTACTGTTCAAATCCGCCTCTGAAAAAGGGATCAAAGTTATGCTAGATGGACAAGGAGCAGATGAAATTTTAGGTGGATATGAAAAATTTTATTATTCCCAACTAAAATCAAGTATCCATAATCCGCTTTCCTTTTTGAAGCTACTTTATCAAATTCATACCAAACATCATTTAAATTATACTGCCATTATAAAGCAATTTTGGAAGTATAAATCCAAAAACAAATCCAGTCTACCCAATTGGATAAATGCATCATATGACTTAGAGCAAGGGTTTAAAAGAAAAACAGAATCTTCGATGCTTGATATTAGTAAAAACTTAATTTATGGATTAGGACTTGGTGCTTTACTCCGGTATGAAGACAAAAACGCAATGGCTTTTGGGATTGAATCGAGGGTACCATTTTTGGATCATCATTTAGTAGAGTTTTGTTTAGGTTTACCTGATGATTTCAAGATTCGGGCAGGAGTCCGAAAGTGGATCCTACGCGAATCTATAAAGGATCGACTGCCTAAAACTATATACCAACGATATGATAAATTGGGCTTTGCAACACCACAGAATCTATGGCTAGAACAAGAAAGATCAAACTATCTTCAGGAAATCAAAATTCATTTTTCAAAACTTGACAGAATTATTTCTCCGAATTATAAACACTTAGATACCTTGACACTTTGGAGAATAAATATGTTAAGGAAGTGGATAGATAAATTTAACGTAGCCATTATCTAAGAATCAAATGCTTAAGTCTTTGCTTAAAAAAACCGAATATTTAGAAGGTCTACATTCTTTAAGATTTTTTGCAGCCTTATTGGTTCTGATAGATCATTCTCGCTATAATCTATCGACCTTTGACATTCACTGGTTGGCCAATTCACCATTTCTATATAAAGGAGAAATGGCAGTAGAGTTTTTCTTTGTCCTTTCCGGATTTTTATTGACTCATCTTGCTATCAGAGAATTTCAAAGATCAAAAACTATAAATATTCGATACTTTTTTATCCGAAGAGCATTAAGAATTTTCCCCTTATACTATCTAGCAGTTTTCCTCTCTTATTTTTTGTTGGCTTATTTATATCCATTGATAGAAGGTGGTTCTTTTTTATCTTTTCCTGTAGGTGAAGGGCTTATCTATCATTTACTCTTTTTACCCAATTATGTATTAGCAAAATGGGGAGGAAATATGGGCGCACTTCAAGGACTTTGGAGTATTGGTGTTGAAGAACAATTCTATTTACTTTTTCCTTTTTTGATGTTGTTTATCTTAAAAGGTTCTAGATGGATCGTACAGGTCGTTTTGCTTACTGTCATTTTCTTCCTTTTTTATTGGTCCGTCCAAAATGGATGGTTCTTTGATACAAGCGAAGTCTTTGTCCGTTTCATTTTTAATTTAAAATTTCACTTCATGCTCTTTGGAAGTATATTTGCCATCTTGAATTTTAAATATGCGGAAGCGGTCAAAGCAGTACTAAAAAACTCGTTTGCTCAAATCATTATTTGGGTTCTGATTGGCTACACCATTGGATTTGTGGAGGATCATATAGACCCTTTTAAAATATCTCATGGACTTATTTTTGCGCTTTTTATTTTAATGATTTCTATAAAAGAAAACCGCCTTTTAAATCTTGAAGTCAAACCGCTTATTTATTTAGGAACGATCTCCTATGGCATATATATTTATCATCCATTTATTGCCTATGTCCTAAGGTGGTGCATCGATAGTTCGGATATAATGTTGACGATCATTACAAAATACCCTCTACTCTTCTACAGTTTACAGTTATGCCTGACTATTCTGATTGCGCATATATCCTACCAATGGTATGAATCTTATTTTATAAGAAAGAAATCAAAATTTAAATAAATAGTGCGCTTCTATTTTTAGAGATTACCTTTTCTTTATATTGAATCATCATGGAATCAAAGTATGTTTTTTTGTGATGATAAGTTCTATTTTCTATCCACTTGACAAGATGGTCAGACAATTCATCAGTAGTTGAAAAGGTATCGACTAATGGTTGGATTTCTTGATGCAAAGGATAAAAATTCGGTGATATAGCAGGTAGGGCATATTGAACAAGGTCATTAATATTTCCTGAAATACATGTTTTACCTCTCTGTTCTTGAAGGGATTTATAAGTGATTTTTTCTTGAATGGGCAATAATAGAAAGTCTGTTAATCGCAATTGAGCTTTAAATGTTCCAATAGGAATGTAATCCTGATAAGTTATCAATTCAAAATGTTTCAAAGGTTGAGCTTTTAATCGATCTAGTATACGCGCTTCTTTTTTTGAAAATATTTTACCCAAGAATATTAATTTTACAGGCCGTTCAATTTGGCGATCGACCTTTGGAATTAAACCTGCAATCAATTCATAGTCTCTTCGGTCTTGATTAACCACTCCAGGAATAGTAATAATAATTTCAGGACGTTCAAACAATTGTGGTGCATACGCGGGGAAAGCAACTTCTATTGATTCCAACTTGTCTTGAACCATATTTAATTTACCTTCAAGATGATTAGCTATAAATTCCGTGGGAACCACTACCCTATCCAACCTGTCTAATATTTGCTTTGCCTTTTTAAAATCTCCTCGTATTTTATTAAAAAAATACATAGATATCTTTTCAATTTGTTCTTGTCCTTGAAAAAAGAAATTATTGCAATTATGGACAAGTGCTATCATTTTTACTCGAACATCTTTATCAATTATGAATTTGGATTTAAGATCAATAGTTGTAAAAAAAACAGCTTCGCAGGATTTTAAAATCGACAGGTGTTCATATAGCATATCATCTGAAAAAGAATCAGAATCACTTGTATACCAGTGAACATTATATGTATTTCCTTCAATTTGATTTCGGCAAAAAGCAGTAGTAAAGCAATATATTTCCACCTCTATATTGGAAAGGCTTCGCAGGATACTGGCGAGCACTTCATAATGTTTCAAAGGTTCTACTATCGCAATTTTTTTCATTTTCTTTGAAGTCAAACTCATTGCTCAACAATTCTTAAGAACGATTGAAGCATTACTTTATGATTAAATTTTTCCTCTACAAATGTTCGTCCAATTCTACTTTTGGCTTTTCGTTCTGTAGGCGACTCAATACAATCTTTAATTGCTATGGCTAAGCTTTTCGATTCATCATTTTCGCATAACCAACCATTTCTACCATAATCCAATACCTCTGGAATACCTCCAATATTTGTACTCACAACGGGAATGCCACTAGCTAGTGCTTCAATATTAGCCATTCCCAAACCTTCTTTATGGGCAGGAACGCAAAAAATATCAGCCTGCCTCATTTGTTCAAATACGATTTCTTGATCACATGGTCCCATAAAAATACATTTAACATTATTAAGTCCTTTGAAATAAGATTCAATGGTTCTTTTATGCATTTCCTTAGGCCCTATAATAATTAGTTTGAAGTTATAATCTAATAATGCTAAAGCATCAATTAATAATTTTAAGCCTCCTCGGGGATAATCACTTTTTACAAAGAGAATAGTTATTTCTTCTTTTTGATCTATTGCCTTATGTTCATGAAAATCAATTTTCGGAATTTCAACAGTCATGTATAATAGGTCTATTTTATCTCTCTTGCAATGGTAAGTTTGTTCGACGAATCTTTCAATATAATTAGAGTTTACAATTAGCCCATCCAAAAATTTACAAGCCAAGTATTCTAAGGGTTTTCTATGAATATTAATCAACCACTTTTTAGAAAAACTAAAATTCTTCCATGAAACACTTAGGTAATCATCATCATGTATTATTCCAAATACCTTTACTTCTTTAGGTTTGAATACAGTACTAACCAAACTTTGAACTGCATTATTAAATATCAAGATATCAAAAGGATATTCCCGCCTAATCCTCATAGCAGCTTTGAAATACGAGTAATTATTTAGATATGGCCAAAAGGAATGAAATAACCTTGGGTATTGAGTTTGAATTTTATAAACCTTTTGAGGGATTGCCTGATCAACTCCTTCCGTCAATATACGTACTTCGTGTTCGGGAAATTGCTCATTGATTTGCAATAGTAACTGTGCAAATTTTGCAGGTCCATGCGTAATCGTTTGAAAAGTACTAGAGCAAAGGAGTATTTTCATATAGAAGCTATTTGAACAATTTTCCAAGCATCTTCGGCTGTTTCAAAATGTAACTTAGAAAATAAAAAGTCTTTAATACTATTCTCAAAAACAAGGACTTTCTATATCTGAATATCTGTGGATGGCTATACAGTAGTCCTCTAATTATATGTTGATTGGCTCGACGACTCCAGTTAGCACTCATCATCAAATCAGCCCATTTCTTAAATAACAAATATCTATAATGAATGGCCTTCTCTCTTTTTAATATCCGATTCTTTCCATGTACATTTACTATTGAAACTGGTTTTTCCAATTCTCCAGGATAAAGCTTACCAATCAAACATAATCTAAGGATAAAATCTGTATCCTGTGTTTGTCTTAGTGTTTCATCAAACCAAGTAGATTTTTCTAAAATCGTTTTTTTAATAACTAGTCCATCCAAATGAAACCATCCTTTATCCGCAATTAAAAAAGATTCAAACAATTGCTTAGGAGGAATCTTATCTGCAATCCGAATAAGATCTTGGTCATTATAAATATTGGTATAATTATTTTTAGCTTCCTCATTTGAAAACACCCTTTGAACGGCTTCATAGACGCCATCTGCATTTGGGTGCTTTTCAAATACTCGCTTTGTTTTTTCAAATCTATTTTTATTAAATGAATCATCTGCATCAAGAAATGCTAGATATGCATACTTAGATTTTTCGATGCCGAGATTACGACTAGCGCTAGCTCCATGGTTCTTTTGATCCGGATGTTGGAAAAGTTTCACCCTGCTTTCTCTCATTTCTAGGTCGACACAAATTTCTAATGACTTATCCATCGAACCATCCTCAATCAAAATCACTTCCTTTACCTCTGGCTGATTCAAAGCAGATTGAACAGCTGTCTTTAAAAATGGTGCAGCATTATAAACCGGTATAATGACAGATATATTCAAGTCGCTTTAATTTTTTCTTTTACGATCGACAAAAAACCACAAATGCCTATAGTCAAAGCAATAATGGATATCAATATTGCGGTCACCAATGCTTCTTTTTCAGTGAAAAAGGATATAGTTAATTTCAGAATTGATGGGGTCATTACTAATTCACTGAGTGCAAAATTATACTGTATATAAAAATGTACGCCTACACCAATAATTATCGAAAGTATCAAGTTTTTTAAAGTAATCATCCAAAGTAATCGGCCTTCAATAAAGGATTGAGCTGAATGAAAAGTACCTCTTTTAAGAAATAATAAATAGACAACATTATTCCCAATAAAAAAGACATCTAGCATTAGCCCATTGAAAAAATGAAAACAAAGGGCTAAAAATATAAAAACTCTAAAGATAGTTGGTTTAAAGACTACAACTAAAAACCCTATTTCAAATACCACCGCAAGATAGTCTAATGATTCCCAAAATACCTCACTGCTCAAGTTCATTAAATACGGTGCCCAAAGCGCTAGTTCAGCACCCGAATAGTATTTTTTAATAACATAGCTTTGTGTGGCCTGACTTGATACATCCAGCCAACCATGCAGCAGCTTTGGTACTCCTGCCGTAAACATAGCAAAGCCTATTACTAATGCGATGATCGTGATGATCCACGGATTTGATGAATACTCTTTCCCTCTTATATGATCAATTGAATAATGATTTCCCCAAGCAGAAAAAGCCATCATCAATGGTAATATTACAAATAAGATATTATGATCAATTTTCCCAAACGAAAAGGCAAAACTCTGCCCTATTATCATAAATATGGTGAGTAATATGGAAACGAGTCGAGTATAAAATCCAAAAAGCAAAAAGAGGTATAATACGATAATAGAAAGGCTTAGGGTTTCTAAAAAGATAAATCCAGGAAAACCTTGAAAGAAAGCAGCAATGCTATAACTCGGTGGATTATATATATAAGTGGGATGATTTGCGATCCAAGAATAATTAGGAATACCTATGATAAAGATAACCGCTATACAATACAGAATACGATATGTAGCCAAAGTCTTATTGGACATATAAAATGCTTGGTTCACCCATGCATTCAACCTATCTATCAACAAGCTTACATCCATTTTATTCAAATTTATACATTCTTCTGGCTGTTATTTCTTTTTTTATAATGCTCCGATTTTTTGTCTTAAATGTGTGCCTATACTGCTCAAACTCTATAGCGTTTATTGTATGAGCTTGGAATATGGAAGATAATTGAACTTGAAGCCATTCCTTAAAAGAATCGAGTGATTCTAAATCTGATTCCGCTTCTTCTTTTAGTATTAGATTTTTTGACATAAATGGAACAAACCAATCTGGAATCGTGGGGAAGTGTTGTCTGTCTTTCAAGGCTATTTTTTGGCCATTTGATAAATGAACAAGCATACCATAATTGACAATTTCTACTATTGAATCAGTCTGTGGGACTGGTCCGAACCCAGGGAACCTAATGCATGGATATGGTTCTTCTACTTTGATAGAAAATATAAATTGCCCGCATAAAAATAATCCGATTATTACAAACCAAATTAGTGGTTTATATCGAACCATTCCTCTATCTACTATTTCCTTAACACCCAACTTAGTCATTATTAATTTTACTTATAAATACACCCAAAAACCATAATGTTGGCGAACAAGTATCAAGTACCAGGTTTTGAAAATAGTATTCTTTTTTCGTCATCATTTTCATGATTGATCTTGGTAGATGCTTAAGCAGTCCTCCGGGAATAGACTTCAACAGTTGAAATGCTATTTGGATATAACTTCCTAAATTTTTCTGTTTTTGACTATACCTTCCTTTAGCATAGCTGTTTTTCAAATGCCAAAGCATCTTTAGTTTATGAGGTAAAACAGCATGATCAATGATTAGTTCGGGGTCGAATCCTAGTTTGTATCCTTTATCTAATATTTTACGTTGGAGATCATCTTCTTCTCCGTAAGCAATCGTATTTCCGGTCATTCCAAAATTAGAATCAAAGCCACCAACGTCCTCTAATACACTCTTTTTGACTACTAAGTTATTTCCTGTTAACCATCCAGACTTTCCATCAATCAAGCCCACCGTTTTTCTCACAATTCTTTTATTACCAAATTCTTTTGGAAGCCATTTAGGTTTTCCAAAAAGAAACCAAGCAAAATACATTCCTCCAAAACAATCAAAGTCATAATTCTCTATTAAATAAAAGACTCTTTCAATATATTTATTTCTTAATCTTGCATCATCGTCTATATAAATTATCCATTCAGAATTAGCTACTTCAAATCCTTTATTTCTGGCATGGCTTAGTCCAATCTTTTCTTCTTTTGCATAAAAAAAATTCTGATATTTTGAAAAAAAAGTCTTTACTACTTGCTCCGTCTTATCACTAGAGTTGTTATCTACAATAATTAATTCTACTTGATTAAATAACTTCAAGTCAGTTATAATAAAAGGCAAACATTTAGCAAGAATATCCGCTCGGTTATAAGTACATATTATAAAAGATAAGTATGGTCTTTTAGATGATTTCAAATCACAAGTTATTAGATTTTCTACATAATAAAACCTGGGTTTTTTGTTTCCCTTTTGTAATAAAGTGATCTTCAACAATGAATATAGTAGACATAAAGTCTCGAAACTCTTCGAAGTTCCATTCTCGAAAATGAAATTCATTTCTAGGTGGTCCCCAGTCTGATTTTCCTCGGGCAGAATCTCTTTCAGGAGTGCTTACTACCATTTTTTTAAAATTCATCTTCGAGATGATCTCTTTTAAAAAAACATCCGGTTCTGGTACATGCTCAATGACATCAGATAGAATCAGAAGATCGAAACTACTGCCCGCTGCAATTTCATCAAATGAAAGCCATTTTTTCTTAGGAAATTTAGTTTTTAGATAGCTTAATGTTGGCTCTAGTTCTAAGCCTGTAAAGTCATTATTATCAAAATATTTAAAGAGCTTAAAGCCTGAGCCACAACCGATATCGAGAATATTTAAAAAATCTTCTCTATCGAAAACCTTCTTAGCAAAGGAGTAAACTTTATCTTGCCATTCATCCTTATTCGGTGTATCATCATAATGAGGAACTTCTTCTCGATGAATGTAGCCCCTTTTAATATTGTATTTTGGATTCCAAAAGGAATATGAAATCCTTTTTATATTTCGTTTTACAAAGTTCCTCAATTAAAAATGTATTTGCATGTTGGTTTAATAAATCCTGTCTTTTTGTTCACCATACTTTTAAAAGGTATTTCAAAAGTAATACAATTAATATCTTCAAAAGAATTTTCTATTCCATCTCCCATCCAGATTGATAAAGTATAGATTCCATAAAGTAATTTTGGTGTATGTATTTCAACAGATACTGTTCCTCTTTTTGGATAATTTTCATCTTTTTGGATTTGCTCAATCGTAGGGTTAGAAGCGAATAAAGGTTCTCCCTTGTGGTTTGAAATAACAAATCCAAAATGCGGGATTAGTGGATTGCTTTGAAAATTATATTTTAGTTTCAAACTAATATTCCTTTCAAAAGATATTTTTATGCATTCAACAATAGACTCTTTTGAATATTCTTTGCTAGCGGACAAACTATTGCCAAAATACCTTTGAATACCTTCTGCACAATCTCCGATATAATCTATGCCTCCATTTTTTAAATAGATAGTCTTCTTGCATAATCTTTCTATCGCTTCCATATCATGGCTAACAAACAAGATTGTTCTTCCTTCACTTTTACTTACCTCTTCCATTTTACCTAAGCATTTTTTTTGGAAATTAGCATCTCCAACAGCAAGCACCTCATCAACCACTAATATCTCTGGCTCTAAATGTGCAGCTACCGAAAAGGCTAATCGCAATTGCATCCCACTTGAGTAATGTTTAAGCGGTGTATCTAGAAAGTTTTCAACTCCTGAGAAGTCAACAATTTCATCAAATCGATGTTTAATCTCTTGCTTTTTCAAGCCCAAGATAGCACCGTTTAAAAATACATTTTCTCGGCCTGTTAATTCAGGGTGAAACCCGGTACCAACTTCTAGTAAACTAGCTACCCTACCCCTTGCCTTGATATAGCCTTTACTTGGTGGGGTGATTTTTGAGATAATTTTTAAAAGGGTAGATTTACCTGCTCCATTATTTCCAATAATCCCTAAGGTGTCTCCTTGAAAAACATCAAAATTTAAGTCTTTTAATGCCCAAAATTCTTTTTTCTGCTTACCAAAACCACCTTTCATCCTTTCAATTAGAGACTCTCTTAAACTCAAATACCGTTTAGATCTTACTCCAATTGAGTAAGACTTAGATAGATTTCTAACCTCAAGAATAGGTTTCATATAAATTCATTTAAGCTAAATCTGCAAAATAAGCTTCTGATTTTCTAAAATTAAAAACCCCTACAATCATAAGTACTAAAGCCGAAACAATACTAATACTAATCGCTCGCCAGTCTAGTGGTATATCTGTAAATGCAGATCGGCTAATTTCAATTGCATTGGACATTGGGTTAAGGCTGATCAAGTCTTTCAACCAAACTTCAGAGATAACAGAACTCGGATAAATTATTGGGCTAAGAAAAAAAAGAACCTGAATTAAAAACGGAATAATATATCTAAAGTCTCGATACTTTACATTGAGGGAAGCAATTAGGCAACCTAAACCAAAGGTTGTCGCAAAAGTCAATAAAAAGCCACAAGCATAATAAGTCAACACTTGAAAAAAAGAAAACTCGTACCCTGCAAAGCTGTAATAAATCATGAGCCCTAGGAATAAAGCAAAGGCAATCACAAAGTCAAATAGGCTTACAAGAATACTGGAAATTGGAATAACTAAACGAGGGAAGTAGATTTTTTTAATAATGTTGGCATTACTGATCATACTATTACCTGCACTACTAATCCCACTACTAAAGATATTCCACAGCAAAAGGCCACTAAAGTAAAAGACAGGAGCAGGTATATCATCAGTAGGGATTTTCAAGGCTTTTGCAAAAAATAAAACAAAAATTGCCATCATCAAGAGTGGTTGTAAAATCGACCAAAGTAAACCCAGAATAGTTTGTTTATATTTTACTTTTATATCTCGCCAAGTAAAAAAATAAAACAGTTCCCTATATTGCCAAAGTTCTTTTAAATTCAAGGATAACTTTCCTGGAGGCTTGATGATATATGTTGTCCTATACTTAGGCTCAGACATTGTATGTTGACATTTTCTTTAAAATTTAAAAAAGGCAAGATAAAGAAATCGTTCTATTTATTTTAAAGTTGAAGAACTTCATGGATAAAACTACATAAAAAATATCGCCCATGATAAATTCTACACACAAGTAAATAATGAGTATAATAATATGAAAAGAAGCAGCAAAATATTTTGTATTGGTTTAAACAAAACGGGAACTACATCCTTGCATGAAGCCTTTAAAATTCTTGGATTTCGAAGTGTTCATTTCACTTGTGATAAAGGAAACATAAAAGATATCATTAAGACTAATTATGAAAAGGGTGTAGATTTACTACTGAGTATTGATCATTTTGATGCTTACTCTGATTGGAATCACCCTTCTACCAATCTCTTATACAAAAAACTAGATCAACAATATCCTAATAGTAAATTTATATTAAATATTCGAAATCTAGAAGATTGGCTATTGAGTAGAGAAAAACATGTCAAAAGAATTCCTAATCTAAAACAAAAGCAAAAAGAAAACCCACTTCATCCTTGGTATAACATCAATAAAGAGGCCTGGAGAAAAGAATATGAAAGCCTCCATAAGGACATCCATAAATACTTTGAAACAAGAAAAGCAGATCTTTTAGTTTTTGATGTTACTATTGGAGATGCCTGGGAAAAATTATGTCCTTTTTTAGAAGTTTCTATCCCAAAACAAGCTTTTCCAAATAGAAACAAAGCACCTAAGCGATCTTATCTTAGAAAAATCAAAAATTTCTTAATTATTGTGAGAAACCAATTTATAAATTAGGCCTGAAAGGAAATGCTTTTTTGTTGTTTTTTGGAAAGTACTAAAAAAGCATTTCTAATATCGCACTTGTTTATACCGTACTTTTAAATCTCTCCAAGAGAGGATAAGGATATAAAACAAGGCTCTATATTTCCATATACTCTTTCCAATAATTGGTTTCAGATTTTCCAGTCTCAATGACTAGGTCATAGCCTTTGTTTTCTTTCAAGTTTTTATCGTAAAATTACTAATTTTCCAAATCCTTTTTTAAACATTGAATTTGTGCCATTATCAAATGCATCATAGGTTTCTCCTCCTTGTTTTTTCGCAACTATTCGATAAAGATAAACACCGTTTGCCAAGCGGTCTCCATACTCATCTGTTCCATCCCATCTATAATCAGTTCGATGTGTTCCAACTCTAAGTGGTCCTATTTCATCTTGAGTGATTTCTTTGACAATTTTTCCTGAACTTGTAAAGATTTGGATTTTAAAATATTCGGGTATCTCTTCTCCTGTCAACGTATAGACAAACTGTGTAGCTGTGGAAAAAGGATTAGGATAATTTAAAATATTTGAAATAGAGGATTTAGTAATGACTTCAAATTGTACCTTATAGTCTAATGCACCTGATTGGTTTCCCGTTGCATCTTCGGCTTGGACTAAAAGTTCAAAAACACCATCTTCTTCAAAGACTGGGTTATATCTAATAGCTGCTTTATTATTATTGTCTCCTGCCGAATCAGGGTAAAAGTCTACTGTTTCACTATCAATAGGGATATTATCTGCAACCTGTTGCCCTGGACGTTTCAAAAACATTTTGAAAAGTGAGGTATCTGCGAGTTCTAAATATTGATTTTCATCATTGAGGCTAATATAAATACTTGGCTTAGGAGATACAATATCCCCATCTAATATATGGACGCCATCAAAAGTCACATCAAGCAGCGGATTTCTTTTATCTCTTTCTACAAAAAATGGTTTAACAGCAAAGTTGTTAAACTTATATTGTTCGGGCTGATCGTGGTTTGGATTAATTTCTAATATAAAACTATTATTCCCTTCTAACTTTTCGCTTTCAAATGAAAAACTTGTATTCAGCATTCCATTTTTTTCAATTGGAGCAACTCTTTTATAGACAATCTCTTCATTATTAGATGCATCGACAATCTTATATTTTAAAAGTAGGCTATCTATATTATAATCTCCAATATTTTCTACTGCTATTTCAAAGAGTCCGCCTTCTCCTTGTTGTAAAGTATCTTTATTAAAAGTATATCCAAGTGTTGATGAAACCGCAACTTCTGGGACGCCTTCATATAAGACAGTTAGTTGATCTATATCGACCGGTGTTTGATTTTCAATGTCTTTTGCGAAAAGCTTTAATTCCAAATTAATGTATTGACCAATATTGATACTACTAATATCGTACTCTCCTCCTTCTATAAATGTAAATAGCGAATCCTTTTGATTTTGATCTTCTTGACTTATTCCATAGACTATCAACTCAATCGTATCCGCCGCTTCAACATCAGAGTAATCCCATATTATCCTATCCCAGCTAGATGCAGGCCCTACAGATACAGTTCTAAATTCTCCTTCTGATAAAAATGAAGGTACAGACATCTCAAAATCAACTACCCCCTCTGCATCAAATGCTTTTTGTTCAAAAATTACTTCTTCTCCTTTTTTGAAAACAAATATATATGGCACCTCTCCAGTACTCTCCATTGACCTAAACTCTGTAGCACCATAAGATTCCATAAGGTTAAAAAGGTTTACGCCACCTAAGGATAAGGAATCTGCTGCCCATTCATCAATATTATAAGTAAGTTCAGGAGTATTTAATGCAGTATATACAGCCACACGAGCCCCATCAGGTACTACATTTTCAAGAAAATTAATAATGTTTGCTCTATCCGATTGTGTTGATACTGGAAAAGGGAAAGCACCAATTCGTGGTTTTTCCGTGTTTACGCTACCGTATTCACCTGGATCATGATTAAACCAAATATTTCCATATAATGGTCCAAACACATTATGATCAGTCTCCGTATCAAAGACAACAATAGTGAGAGAATGTGGAAGCTCCCATCTAAAAAAATCAGACCATTGAGTATTATCTATAAAACCCCTCGGTAAATCTGCAGTGTCATGAATTTTATTTTTAAGTCTAAAGATATTTAGCTTCTCTGGAAAAATAAAATCCCTGTTTTCATTTACCGTTATTGACTCCAATGGGTTTTCTTTATATTGGAAATAATGTGATTGATTCCAACCTTTTGAGGCTTCATTAGGAAGGTATACAAAAGAACTATTTTCCCAAACATAAGGCGCTTCTGGACTAATAGAATCTGGGCTTACTCTCCAATAATAAACTCTATCTTCAATCAGGCTCATTGTTGGCGACCATCGAATTACGCCTCCTGAACTAATTATTTCAGTTTGGTTTTTAATTGGACTATTAAAATATTGAGTCGTATCTATTTCAAAAACATATTTTCGTTCAGGCGCTAATCCATCTGAAGTTGATGCTTTCAGCACTAAGGTTGGCTCATTTACAATTCCATATTTTTTTGGATAAACGGGTTTGGCACTATCATCAAATATATAAAAGGATATGCCTTTACTTCCATTAGAATTAAGCAATTCATTATTCAATTCGCCAGCTGGATTAGGGCTTTCATTGATATCATTGTCGGTATCTATAGTAATATATAATTTATTTTGGCCTGCAGCCTCCTTTTTAAATGATTCTGTCTTTACAGAAAAAGCAGTTTTATACCTTGGAGTCATTACTTTCTTTCTATAAATCTTTCGTATTTCTCCATTAGGTAATTCTTGCTCTATTTCTATGTATATAGAGTCATTCACATAATGTCCCAAATTAGCAATCGAAAAATTAACAGTAATACTGTCTAAATTGGCTGTCAATACAGAAGGCTCAAAACCAACAGACTCAGAATCTACAATATAATCTGCTCCATTTGATGGGTATAACCTTAAGGCTGGATCACCGTGAAGTGTAAACTGTTGTTTAAGTGTAATCATTGGAACACCTAAATTATCACTCAGAGATCGGATTGTTTCCTGCAATACTTTTCCAATAGTTTCTCCGTAATACTCTTCACCAATTAAATTATAATACTCTTTTGCAAAAGTAGATAAAGAAGAGATATAACCTTGTCCGGTTGACGCACCAAAAGCAACGACTCCTTTATCTTTTAAAAATAGAAATCGTTCACTAATTCCTCTTGATGAAGTATGTATATTTCCTGAATAACATCCTAAAGAAAATAGAATCGGATATTTCCCGTAATTCTCATATCTCGCCGGATTTTCTATATTAAAATCAAAAGTTCCTACTGCAGCATGTCCAAAAAAAGTAATGATAGATACACCATTATTAATTCGATTAAAGATTCCATCAGAATCACCTAATTGGATAGGATCTGAACTCGATTTAAAGAATGAAGTCACATTTCCTCCAAATTGATTTCCTTCAATAATGTTTTCCATTGAATAAAGGTGGTTTTTAATGGAAATGGGCTCACTGGTGCTATTACTACCTCCGCCTAAATGAAGTACCTCCTTTTTCCATAATTGGTCTTCCAAAGTTTGCGCTCCTCCCCCACTTTCCATGAGTTGAACTTTTTCGAGGTAGTTCTTAATATCATCGGTTGTTGAAACTGCAATTCTTCCAATAGGAATTATTGGTATATTACTATTGCCACTGGCCATAAGTAAATTATCTGCTCCAGGCGAACCAAAAGTTGGTATAGCGAATGTTTCTGTACTACTATTATTCAATTGGTCAGATGTACGCACCTGATAAAAATCTCTACCTTTCCCAATTATGAAAACATACTCAGGATTGCTCCATTCTTTTTTTACATAATGTCCAAAATTTCTCATAGATATAAAGTGTCGATTTATACCATAAGAAAATTGATCATACAGTTGCTGTATATCTACAACGATAGCATTGTGTGCCCCTCCTTGTTCGGATGATCGATAATTAGCATACTCGTTTACATAATTAAATCCATTGCCATCATTATATAATTTAGGATTTGAAATAATGATAAACCGGGCATCATTACTGGTGTAATCTACAAAATTCGTTGCTGCTGCTGTAGCAGTCTTATACCCTGTCAATTGACTTGACAATACCAATGTACGGTCTTCAGTAGAAGCAGGTATTTTTATTTTAATCACACCATTATCTACCGTAGTTACAATCCTCAATTCATTAGTAATATCATAAAGTACAGGAGATTGGCCCTCTGCATTAAAATTTTCGATTTCTAGATATTTAGCTGAACTCCCAGCTTTTATAGTAAACACAAATTGATTTTCTCCACTAAAATTAAAACTTCTAGGATAAGTCAACCAAGCATTAGAAACGGATGTTCTATCAAATTCATCAATCAGGCTTTCAACTTTTAGCATATTGTTTTCTAAAAGCTGTGAACTGGGTATTTCGAATTCATATTCTTTTAAACCAAAACCACTTGGGGAATCAGTCTCTTGTTCCGTATCATTAAAAGAGAGAGATAATTCATGACTACCATTATCAGTTGTTAGGCGAACGGTTACTTTAGCATCTCCTCCCGCAGTATATACATTTGATGCATTCATTTCTATTTCATGCAAGACTTTAAATGTACTGCCAAAACCTTCTCCTTGATCAAAAGTTGATTCCGCAACATCATTAGCATCAGAGTTTTTAATATTGGTTTCAAAAAGGTTAACTAGATTTCGCTGTATATAAAACACTTCTGCACTGGGTAAGTTATTCAAATCATTAGCAGAATCATTATATCGTTTTACAGAACTACCTTCTGGAACCCAGGTTAAAAAATATGCTGACGAATCAGAAGTTAAACTGTATTCAGGATTCAGCATATCCGTTTCAGGATTAGTATAAAGATGTCGGTCAAGCTCTCCCCTATTTCGTTGACCATAAAACTCTATGTAATCATTTGTGGTAAACGAAAGATCAGTTGTTACATGTATGGGGATCTCTTTTCCCATATAGAATAATTGATACCTTCCGCCATTTATACTATTAGCCGGAACACCTGCGGATTCTAAGGCTGATTTGGACAAACGGTACATTCCATCTTCTGCAATCATTATTTTAAAATAAGATTGATCATAGTCGATCCACTCATTTCCATAAAGAGTATCTACACCATTCCACATCTGAGCTTTTAAGCTACAAATTGATGATATAAGAAATATTACTGGCAAAATTATTCTAAACATAGGAATTCATTTATCTGAATATTCTCTCTACCCTATAGGTAAGGATTTACATTTATTGAAGTTTTCTATGGTATGATTCTGTTTCCTGCCACAGCTAAACTCGAAATATATTTTATCAGAGTGTCTATTTTTTGTCTACAGAACCTATAAGAATGGCAGAAGGTGCAGAATTAACTATAAATTTATCAAAAACTGAACCGTTTGGCTATCTTTTTGTGATTAGTTTTACGATTTTAAGTTTTAGCTTTAGTAATTGTCGTAAAGCTTCTAAGAAAAGTTGAAATTTAATTGTGTAAATGAAGGCCTTTTTTGAAAATCATTTATACAGAAATAACATTTTTTAATTTTTCTAGCTGGAAAACCGAGCTGAATTAAACCATTCTAGACAATTAAAATAAACTTTATCTTCTATTGCTTTTCGATATTTTTGCGGATCAAACTCCTGATTCAATGATTTGAACGTATTTTCGTAATCATTGTTGACTTTTTTCAAAATTTTCTGATAGGTATCTAAATACTCTATTTTGAATTGCTCTATATCAAAGTTACTTTTTGCAAATGCATTTTTTAAATCTATCTCTGAAATGGTAAGATTATCATTTAAATGAACATCTAGTTTATTTCCTTCTCTTAAGTTACGTTCTTTTTCTGTCATTGTTTTTTTCCGATTGATCACATATTCCATCATTCTTGCATGCAAACCATCTTCGGTTAGCGTTCCTTTTTTCCACCAAGTAACAAAAGCGCCAGCCGGTTTTTCAGAATTTGTTTTGTCAGAAAAGAATTTCCAAAGTACTTTAAAATAAATGTCTTCATATCCTCTTAATGGCTCATAGTTAATTTTGTTATGAGTAAAAATATTTTCTTTAATAAAAGATTTATTAATCCCTTTAGAAACTAGAAAATCAAAAGCTGTTGATAAACTAGCATTTAGTCCTTTTTCATTTGTAGTTGGAAATATAGCTGACCCTTTGTTCTTACGAAGCGCTTCTCCTGCTTTTGGGTCAATTTTCGAAAGTAGTTGAATCGTTTCTGGTTTGAAATGAGGTTCATTTTCAAAGATCGAGAACTTTAAGCTTATGATTCGCTTGCCTTCTTTTTTAGCAGGTTTGTATTCAAATCTAATGTCTGTATATTTTTCAATTTCTTTTTGAGAAGGAATTAAAACCCATCTTTTAAATTCATAAAATTTACTATAGCGATTTTCGATGCCAAGATAAAATTTGATTTTATTTACTGTTATTTCACACTCTCCTTTAAATTGATACCTTTTCAAAACTTCATATAATCGTATTGCGCTGGAATTCAGGTAAACTATATTGCTTATATTGTATCTTGTAAAGTGTTCTTTGAGTTGAATAAGGTAATCTCGTAATTTTTCCGACAGACTAAATGTGAACTCATCAGTATCTGTATTGTGTTCCATATGTTGAAGCCAAACACTTTTTCCAATAATATTCCCTTTTTCATACATTATTGTTTCGCTATTAAGTTTGTCCATTAAAGCAAAAACTTCGGATTTATTCGCGATACGCCTCTTACCATCAAAATTGATAATTTTTTCTATCTCAGAATAGTGCATCGTATATTCTCTAAATTCTTTGTCATGCTGAGATATTTTAGAAATGAGATGTAGCACAAAGAATTGCTCTCTGCTATTAAGTTTATAACTCGTTTCTATTAGTTTATTCGACTTTATAATTGCCATAGCGTAAAAATTTATGCTTCTGATAATTGATCGATCAAATATATGACAAAAGCGTAATCAATTATTTAGTTTAATTACGCTTTTATGAACAAATTATCCACATTAAATTTAAAATCTGATGTGTTTCTACGTTTTACATAGTAAGAAGATGCTCTCTTAAGAAGGCTAGCTGATGTGATACTACGCTTTATGATGTATTCCTACGCTATTGAGTTATAATTTACTATTCTAAAAACCAAAGTTGGCCTATATTTACGCTTTTGTGATGTAACTCTACGGTTTGAGTAGCAAACAAGTTTATTTTCTGATGTAATCCTACGCTTTACGATGTAACTCTACGGTTTTATACGTTATTTTGCTCTTCCCTCTCAGAAAACAAGCTCATTTTCATGTAAAACGGATGTTTTTCTACTCTTTTTGATGCAATTCTACGGTTTCTGATGTCAACCTACTCTTTTTGATGTATTCTTACGCTTTTGTGATGTCGTTCTACTCTTTAAAAAATGTAGCTCTACTCTTTTTCGATATAATTATACGCTTTTGTGATGTAGTTCTACTCAATATTTTCCTAAAAGCCTTTGTTTATCTAGCTTTCTCATTCCTTAAATAAATAAAGATTTAAATTAAGTTTATAAAATAACTTAAATAGCAAGTGATTTTAAAAAATCTATTTAGGAATAAAAAACAGCTCTGTAAAATTGCTTTAGTCTTACTCAGTAATTAGGGTTTTTATTCTAGAAGAGGGATTTTAAAGCGAATTTTGAAGCCATTCCAGTTGATCTAAGCGGAGTTCTATTAATTTAGGGCATACACCAACCTTTTTCTTAAAAGATCCTTTAAAACGCATTATAAAGGTTTAATATGTTTTCCGTATTTACAGAGGTACTGATTTCAGTAAATACTGATCAATTTATAGTTGAAGGATATAACAAATGATTCAGTAAGTACAGAAATACTGATTTCAGTAAATGCGGATTTGCGGAATACAGTATTTCCTCATTTCTGTTTATAAGATTTTCAGTATTTCCTTGTTTGCATAAATAAGGTTTTACTTAATTACGGATTTAAGTGTTTAAGTAAATGATGAAATAAGCATTACAGTGTTTAAGTAAATACGTATCTTTGCATAAATCTATATTTTTGTCAATAAGTATTTCAGTATTTACTGAAATACGTAAATTAAACACTATGATTATTTCAGTTACAAGTCTTAAGGGTGGAGTAGGGAAATCAACAATTTCTCAAAATTTAGCAGTTTGTTTTACTCAAATGGGGTATAGAACTGCGATTGTAGATACAGATACTAATGCCAGTTCGATTCATTGGTCAGGGTTACGAGATGAGACCCTTCCCGAAATAACAGTATTAGGCCTTACAGATAGTGATGCACTAAGAAAGAATATAAAAAAGATACATAATGATTATGATATTATTGTAATTGATGGAACACCATCAATTAGTAAATTAGTAAGTACCATCCTTATATTAGGAGATATAATATTGATTCCTATACGACCAAGTGGTTTTGATATATGGGCAACTGAAAAATTTATAGAAACCTACGAACAGGCAAAGATGCTCAAAGATGATATGCAAGCATTTTTTGTCATTAATGAATATAATCCAAGGGCGAATTTAAATAATGAAATTAAAGAAGCGCTCAAAGAACTTGATATTGAAACATTGAATACAACGTTCAGGACTCGAATTGCTTATGGAGAAGCAAGTGTAATGGGAATGGGAGCATATGAATATAAAGACCCTAAAGCTAAGGAAGAAGCAACAAATTTGGCGAATGAAGTTTTAAACGTGCTTAAAAATCTTTAATTATGGCAAAGAAAAAGTTTAATATTAGCTCTACATTAAATAAAAATCAGGAAGCTAAACTTGCAGAAAAGATTCCTCTTAAAAAAACTACTAAAGATCTTGATATTGTAAAAGAAAAGGTGGAACAAATCCATACTGAAACACCTAAACCAGTAGTGGCAGAAAAAGCAAAGGGTGTCAAAAAAACACCTAAACCTGTTGAAGAGAAGGAGAAATTAGTAAGGATGACAATTGATACACCAGAAAATTTGCATAAACAGTTAAAAATTAAGTCGATAGAGAAGGGGATTAGCCTTAGAGATTATATTCTAAGATTGATAAAAAAAGAACTTCAGTAAGTACTGATTTCTGTAATTCAGTATTTACTGAAATAATGTAACTATTTCTTTTATGGGCCTGTATCGAGCATGATCCAGAGGTACTTTATTACTATTCTAATCCGTATCTAAAACGATAACATGGAATCATTATTAGAAAGCGTAAATGTTAAATTTGTGCCTAAATGTTTTTTTTTGAAAAATCCCACAATTTTTTAAAATGCTGTTCCGTTACTAGAATACCAATCAATAATGTTTATTAGCTTTTAACAAGAGTAATTAGAAATTTGGGAAAAGCTAAACTTTGATTTCTCATTTAAAAGCTGAATTATTTTTGAATTCAAACCACTCCATGTTTTAAAGCCGTCTATGCTATAAACCTTTACCTGTTTCTTACTATCTATTTTTAATTAACAAGGTTCTTGATAACCTTTTTGCAACTCACTAAACGAGAATAGACTATAGAGTCGAATCTACGTTTTACAAAACCTCTATGCAATTATGAAACATGTATTATTTATTGCTATTCTTTTATTACCACTAGGATTATTTGCTCAAAGTTATGAAGCTGGCTTAATGTTCGGTGGTTCATCTTATCAAGGAGATCTTTCTCCTAATGCTGTAAATTTGAGTACTGGGAAGATTCACCCGTCTTTAGGTCTATTTTTTAGGTATAATATAAATAAGTACATATCAGCCAGAGGAAATTTTTCTTATGGAAAAATCTCTGGAGATGATGCATTGGCCAATGATGAAGGGCGTAAAAATAGAAATTTGAGTTTTCAGTCAAACATAATGGAGTTTGGACTTACTGGAGAATTAAACTTATTTGGTTTTCAACCAAGCGGACTGCAAAAAAGATATAGCCCATATCTTTTTGGAGGGATTGCAGTTTTCCGTTTTAATCCAGAAACAAACTATAATGGAAATTTAGTAGAACTTCAACCACTTGGTACAGAGGGGCAGGGGATGGATGGCTTTGATGAACCATATAAATTGACACAGATCGCAATTCCAATGGGAGTAGGGATGAAATATGCCATTAATGAAAGACTAAATATAGGAGCTGAAATTGGTTTTAGAAAAACGTTTACAGATTATTTGGATGATGTAAGTGGATCCTATGTTGCTTATGATGAATTGTTGAGGGGGAATGGAGAACTGGCTGCTATCCTTAGTGATCGGAGAGGAGAGTTAGTTGAAGATGGAACGGATATACCTGTAATCGTAGAAACAGGTACTCAAAGAAGAGGAAATCCAGAAGAAACAGATTGGTATGCAGTAGCAGGAATTACAGTTTCTTATACCTTCTATCCAAAAAATGGATTAGGTAAAAACGGTGGAAAGAAAAATGATTTTGGTTGCCCAAAGTTTTAAGCATTAAAAACAGATCATAGTACAAAAAAATAAAATGAATTTTAAAAGATAGTGTGTTCTCAAAATTCTCAATAACCGTTATTTGAAGGGTGGGTTTATAATCCACCCTTTTTTTATTTTTTAAAATGCAGTGTATTTACTCAGTCTATACATTCTTTAAAAGAAAATTAAGACTGAGTAAATACATTTCTTTCTTTAAAAACGAATAAAAATTCTTTAGCAATCATCCTTTTTAATAAAAAAAACTTATCTTTGCAGTCCTTTTGGAAATTTAGGCAAATAGCTTATCTCTCTAAACGTAAAAGACAATTTTTATTTATTAATCAATTTATACTTAATTCTAGATGCTAATTATTGAAATCAGAGACGACGAATCAATTGACCGTGCACTTAAACGTTACAAAAACAAACACCGTAAAGTAGGTGTAATCAATGAGATTCGAAGAAGAAAAGAATTTATCAAACCTTCTGTAAGAAGAAGAGCTGAAATTCTAAAAGCAGTTTATAAAAAACAAAAATTTGATTCAGTAGACTAATTTACAATTTAAGTAAATTAGATTATATCTATCGATTTTTTATCTAGAATCGACCTAGGGGATGTTATACAATACGTTGTAGCATCCCCTAGTTTGGTTTATGTCTCCAGATAATAAGAAATTGCACATCAAAGATTTCTGGATTCAATAAATAATACGACCTTTGTTATTCAAACGCATGCCTTGACGTCTTAACACGCTTAGATAAAAACATGATGAAAGGATTTTTGACAATCACCCTTCTTTTTATTTCTATTTATAGTATTCTTGCACAAGGAAGTGCGATCCCATTAGGTAATAAAACCTATCATATCTATGATCGCTTAGAAATTACATCAAAAATCAAAGCACCTTTCCATTCAAGTATAAAACCATATTTACGAGGAGATATTACAAGATATGCGATTGAATTAGACACCATGTCTGCTTCTCTTAGCAAACAAGACAAGAATGACTTACGTTACATCTTCAAAGATAATAATGAATGGTTAGAGCATTCTCAATTTGCTACGACACTTATAGGGGCAGATGAACCGATTTATCAAAAAGTATATGTTGATAGCACTCAAACGTTTTATAGGTTAGAAAACACTCAAACTAAGGCTAGCAAAAAGAGTCCTTATTATATCCAAAGAGAGAAACCGATATTAAAGTACTTCTATCAAACTCCAGCCAATTTTTTTGAAATAAATAAAGACTTCTTCCACCTTAGACTCAATCCTATTATTAACTTTAAACTTGCCAAAGCTAAGGATGATGACGAATTAATTTTCCAAAATACAAGAGGTATCGAAGTACGTGGATCAATTGATGATCGCATTTATTTTTATTCTCGTATTCAAGAAAACCAGAGTCGCTTTGCCGATTACATCAATGATAGAATCGAAAGAGATCAATCAATCCCAGGACAGGGACTTTTCAAATCATATCAAAGTTCTATTTTTAACATTACTAATGGTTATGATTACCTCAATGCTCAGGGATATATTGGATTCAATGTAAGCCGGCATGTTGGTGTACAATTTGGACATGGACGTAATTTTATTGGCAATGGGTATCGATCGCTTTTGCTATCCGACTTTAGCAACAATTACTTATTCTTAAAATTGAATACGCAAGTATGGAAAATTCACTATCAAAATATATTTGCCGAATTAGCAGTTCAACCGCTTTCATTAGATAGAGGAGATATCGTCAGCCCAAAAAAATATATGGCTGCCCATTTTTTAAGTTTAAACCTCAGCCCTAAATTAACCTTTGGTATATTTGAAGCCATTGTCTTTAGCCGAAACAATAATTTTGAATTACAATATCTAAACCCTGTAATCCTATATAGAACGGTTGAAGGTTATATCGGAAGCCCCGATAATGTTTTAATTGGTCTCGATGGAAAATGGAACTTCTTAAATAGATTTCAACTATATGGTCAATTAATGCTGGACGAGTTCAAATTTGATGAGCTTCTTATAGAACGCCGTGGTTGGTGGGCTAATAAATATGGGATTCAATTAGGTTTAAAATACATCAATACTTTCGGAATTGATCATTTAGATACTCAGGTTGAATTTAATTCCGTTAGACCTTACACTTATACACATAGAGATACTTCTGCTAGTTATGCTCATAACTTTCAACCACTTGCACACCCCTTAGGGGCTAATTTCAAGGAATACCTTTTTAAGCTTCGATACCAGCCAATTAGCAAATTGATAGTTGATACTCGATTGATATTCATGAATTATGGAGAGGACACAGACCTTTCTAATTGGGGGTCTAATGTCAATTTTTCTCATAAAACTAGAGAAATGGATTTCGGCAATGAAATAGGGCAGGGGATAGGCACTAATACTATTTTACTAGGCATTGATATCAGTTATGAATTATTCCACAATGCTTATTTAGATCTACACTACTTTTATAGAAAACAAAACAGTGATTTAGACAATCTAGACCGAGTAAGCAATTATTTTGGTGGAGGTTTCCGTATGAATATCTCGAATCGAAAATATGAATTCTAAGCCCCCAATCAAATAATCATTCCTGCGCCAACTGTTTCATTCGTACCTTCATCTACAAATATCAAACTCCCTGTTATTCTATTTTTGCGATAAGAATCAAAAAACAAAGGTTTTGTTGTCCTGATATGCACTCGGCCAATATCATTCATTTTTATTGTAGTGTCTTCTAAATCTCTATGAAGACTATTAATATCCAAGCGATACCTAACTTCTTTAATAATACATCGAACCTCTTGGGTCGTATGCATAATCGTATATTTGCCCCTCGGCTGAAGTGGCCGTTCACTAAACCAACAAACCATCACTTCTAAATCCTGTCCTGCTTCAGGTTGATTATTTTCTCGAACGATCATATCTCCACGCCCTACATCGAGATCATCTTCAAGTAAGACCGTTATTGATTGTGGAGGAAATGCTTCTTGTAATTCTCCGTCAATCGTATCGATTTTTTTTATTGTAGATGAAAAACCTGAAGGCAAGACGGTTATTTTATCCCCTTTTTTTATAATTCCTCCTGCAATTCGGCCTGCATATCCTCTATAGTCATGAAATTCATCTGTATTTGGACGAATCACATACTGTATTGGCAGTCTAGTATCTATAAAATTATGGTCGCTGGCGATATGTACATTTTCCAAATAATACATAAGCGTAGAACCTTCGTACCAGTCGGTATTTTCTGAGCGATTTACAATATTATCTCCATTTAATGCTGAAACTGGAATAAAATGAACATCTTTTACATCTAGTTTAGCCGCAAATTTTTCAAAATCCTCTTTTATATTTTCATATACCGTTTCATTATAATCAACTAAATCCATCTTATTAATACAAACTACCAAATGTGGAATTTGCAAAAGAGAAGCGATAATAGCATGTCTACGGGTTTGCTCAACAACACCATTTCTTGCATCTACCAATACCAAAGCTACATTTGCGGTAGAAGCTCCAGTCACCATATTTCGAGTGTACTGAATATGCCCTGGAGTATCTGCAATAATAAACTTCCTTTTGGGCGTAGAAAAATATCGATAAGCAACATCAATAGTTATACCTTGCTCTCGTTCAGATTTAAGTCCATCTGTCAATAAAGCTAAGTTTACTTCTGACTCTCCTCTCCTCAAGCTACTTGCCTCAATCGCCTCCATTTGATCTTGAAAAATCGACTTACTATCATAAAGCATTCGCCCTATCAAAGTACTCTTACCATCATCTACACTTCCTGCTGTAGTAAATCTTAATAATTCCGAAGATTGAAAATCCATTTTATTTTAGGTTTAAATTCTGTAGAAAAAGTAATCTGGCCGCTCTTTTCTAAAAGTAGCCTGTCTTCTTGCGATCTTCCATTGAAGTTTCCGAGCGCTTATCATCTGTCCTTCCCCCTCTTTCTGTCATCCGAGTAGTTGCTATTTCCTCTATGATCTCTTCAACGGTATTGGCCCTTGATTGCCAAACTCCAGTACAAGTAATATCTCCAATTGTACGGCATCTGACCATCATTTCTTTTACCTCTTCATGAGCCTTCTTAGGAATAAACTCACTATCAGCAAGCAAAACACCATCTCTTTCAAAAACTTTTCGCTTATGCGCAAAGTAGAGACTTGGCAATTCAACTTTTTCCATAGCCAGATACTGCCAAACATCAAGTTCTGTCCAATTACTGATAGGAAATACTCTAAAATGCTCTCCAAATTGCTTTTTGCCATTAAAAAGATTCCATAACTCTGGTCTTTGGTTTTTAGGATCCCATTGACCAAATTCATCCCGATGAGAAAAGAATCTCTCTTTAGCTCTTGCTTTTTCTTCATCGCGTCTAGCACCTCCGAGAGCTGCATCATATTTCCCTTGCTCTAGAGCTTCCAGGAGTGCTGTAGTCTGCAATCCATTTCGACTGGCATTATAACCCTTTTCTTCTGCGACAAGCCCCTTATTTATAGCTTCCTGTACAGAGCCAATGATTAACCTAGCACCTAGGCGCTCAACCAAAGCATCACGATATTTGATCGTTTCATCAAAATTATGTCCCGTATCTATATGCAATAATGGAAATGGTATTCTTGCAGGATAAAAAGCCTTTTGAGCCAAATAAACCATAAGTATAGAATCCTTCCCTCCTGAAAACATTAATACCGGATTCTCAAACTGTGCGATTACTTCTCTTAAAATAAAAATCGACTCTGATTCTAATTCTTTAAGATGATTTAACTGATAATTCATCAATCTAATTTTATTACGGGTAAAATATATTCTAAAATAGTATCCACCGATTCCTGGATACTTTGATTTTCTGTCTTTATCTCGAGATTTGGACTTGTTGGAGGTTCATATGGAGAATCTATCCCTGTAAATCCTTTAATTTCCCCTTTCCGAGCTTTTTTATACAAGCCTTTTACATCTCTAGCCTCACAAATTTCTAGAGATGTATTGATAAAAATCTCTATGAAATTTTTATCTCCTATTATAGATTTCGCAAAATCTCTGATCTCCCTGGTTGGGCTAATGAAAGAGTTGATTGTAATAATACCAGAAAAACAATATAGCTTAGCTATTTCCGCAATCCTCCGGATATTTTCCTTTCGATCTTCAATAGAAAAACCTAAGTTACTATTAATTCCACTTCTAATATTATCTCCGTCTAGCACCTGAGCAAAAAAACCATTATTATACATTTCACGTTCTAAAGCTTGAGCAATAGTGCTTTTACCTGAGCCAGACAAACCTGTTAGCCAAAGTACCTTTGCTCTTTGGCCAAGTCTCTGTTCCCGATCTCTTTGCTGCAATAAACGGTCAAAAATAGGGTGTATATTTTCCAAAAATATTATGCGATTCGGTAAAAAGGCACAAGTTCGATAATAATAACCTTATTAACAAGACTTATAAGCAAAGAATCTGTTTTCCTTATATTTCATATTTGGCCATTTCTATTCAAATCGTCATCTTTGCAAACCTAACCGTGCACTATTCCGCACGGTTAAAAAATACGATACAAATTAAACTCGACGAATCCCTTGTTTTGAACAACTTCCTTTTATAATTACTATTATAAACACTATGACAAAAAAGAAAATTATTACTGTCAATGGTTTTGATATTCGTATTGAAATTGGAAATTCTAAAGATTATATTTCTCTAACTGATATCGCTAAACAAAGAGGAGCCGATGAACCGAGGTTTACCGTCCGTAATTGGATGAGCAATCGAGCGACCATCCAATATTTGGGAGCATGGGAAGAATTGCACAATACAAATTTTAACCGTGCGGGATTCCGCACGATTAGAGACGACTTTTTTGATACGGGGTCTTTAACTCCCAAAAAATGGTTAGAGCAAGTAAACCCCATTGGTCTAGAATCTAGAGCAGGTAGGTATGGAGGCACTTTTGCACATAGTGATATTGCTATTAATTTTTGTTATTGGTTAAGTCCAGCTTTCCAGGTTTGGTTTATAAAAGAATTTCAAAGACTAAAAACAGAAGAAGCCAAATTACTTGGAGAAGCTTTTGAGATCAAACGATTAATATCTAAAACTACTTTTTCACTATTAACTTCAGCAATAAAAGAAAATCTCATACCTGAAAAACTTTATAATACAAAAAAGGAATTTGTCAGTTATGCAGGAGAAGTAGATATTCTTAATGAAGTTCTATTTGGACACACAGCCAAAGAATGGAAGATATCTAATCCTGGTTTAAAAGGAAATATGAGGGATTATGCCTCTGTTGAACAATTGATTGTTTTAAATGTACTACAAGGTGTCCATGCGCTATTAATTAAATGGGATACAGATATAGTAGAACGGAAAAAAATATTACAGGAGGTCGTTGGTGATTTTATGCCAATTGTTCAAAATACGAAACTAAAATCCCTTCAAGAATTAAAATCTAGAGTAAATAAGCAGAATCGATTGAAATAATTTTAACCGTGTGGAATTCCGCACGGTTAAAAATTTAAGAAGTTCTTCCTTTTTGGAACATTTTATACTTTTTTGGTATTCTAAACCCTAAATTAGCTTTCTAAAATTAAAAACGGCCAATTCCTTTTTTACGTTCTTTAATAGACTTAAAACGAACATCACACATAATCATAAATATGAAAACACTACATCAAATAGCAAAAGAAAAAGTCTTGGTTTTAGATGGTGCAATGGGGACCATGATCCAACAATATAACCTAGAAGAAAAAGACTACCGAAGTGACAGGTTTGCTGATTTCCATAAAGATGTCAAAGGTAATAATGACCTCCTGTCAATTACTCAACCTCACATCATTGAAGCCATCCATAAAGCCTACCTAGATGCAGGATCTGATATCATTGAAACCAATACTTTTAGTTCTACTAAAATTGCACAAGCAGACTATGAGATGGAAGACCTCGCTTATGAGATGAACTTTGAATCCGCAAAAATTGCACGTAAAGCCGCAGATGATTATACGAGTATGAATCCAGATAAACCTCGGTTTGTCGCTGGAGCGCTCGGGCCAACAAATCGTACTGCTTCTCTTTCTCCTGATGTCAATAACCCTGGCTATCGTGCCGTTACTTTTGATGAGTTAGTAGAGGCATATTATGAACAAGCTAAAGGTTTGATGGAAGGTGGCTCTGATATTTTACTGGTAGAGACCATTTTTGATACTTTAAATTGTAAAGCAGCGCTCTATGCAATTGATGTTCTTTTTGAAGAAAAAGGAGAAAAGTTACCAATTATGGTATCCGGAACAATTACGGATGCAAGTGGCCGGACGCTTTCAGGCCAAACAGTTGAGGCTTTTTGGATTTCAGTTAATCATATGAACCTCTTTAGCGTTGGTCTTAATTGTGCTTTAGGGGCTCAGGAAATGCGGCAACACATTGAAACTTTATCAAAAATTGCAGACTGTCATGTTAGTGCTTATCCTAATGCTGGTCTTCCAAATGAATTTGGAGAATACGATCAGGAAGCTGACGAAATGAAAAAATATATCCGCGAATTTGTGTCAAGTGGATTTACCAATATAATAGGTGGCTGTTGCGGCACCACACCGGATCACATTCGAGCTATGGCGGAAGCGGTTGATGGCCTTCCAACCAGAATAGCGCCTACGCTTGAAAAACGTTCAGAGTTTAGTGGGCTTGAACCTTTAATTTTACGCCCCTCCATTAATTTTGTAAACATTGGAGAGCGTACGAATGTTACTGGATCTCGAAAGTTCGCCCGTTTAATAAAATCTGGAGATTATCAGGAAGCAATTTCTGTTGCTCAACATCAAGTAGATGGTGGTGCTCAAATCATTGATGTCAATATGGATGAGGGTTTATTAGATTCCAAAGAAGCAATGACCACTTTTTTAAATCTTATTATGGCCGAACCAGATATCGCTAAACTCCCTGTAATGATTGACTCTTCTAAATTTGAAGTCATAGAAGCAGGGCTTAAATGTGTCCAAGGGAAATGTATCGTCAACTCCATATCTATGAAAGAAGGAGAAGCTGAATTTATTCGACAAGCAAAAATTGTTCGGCGTTATGGAGCCGCCGCCGTAGTGATGGCTTTTGATGAACAAGGGCAAGCTGACACCATCGAGCGAAAAGTAGAGATTTGTAAAAAAGCTTATGACATCTTAGTCAATCAGGTTGAATTCAAACCACACGATATTATTTTTGATCCTAATATATTTGCAGTAGCTACCGGAATTGAAGAACATAATGAATATGCGATCAACTTTATAGAAGCTACCCGCCAGATTAAAAACCTTTGTCCTGGTGCTAAAGTAAGTGGAGGAGTAAGTAATATTTCTTTTTCATTTCGAGGAAACAATGTTGTACGAGAAGCTATGCACTCCGCATTTTTATACCATGCGATACAAGCTGGTATGGACATGGGGATTGTAAATGCCGGTATGGTTGAGATTTACGAAGATATTCCGAAAGAATTATTGACACTTGTTGAGGATGTTCTTTTTAATAAAAATAAAAATGCCACAGAAGAATTGACCAATTATGCTGCTCGAATTACGGGCGGCGGTCGGACGGTTCAAAAGGATTTGACATGGCGGGAAAAAAGTGTAGAAGATCGTTTATCTTATGCTCTTGTCAAAGGGATTACAGAGTTTATAGAAGAAGATACGGAAGAAGCTCGTCAAAAGCTTCCAGCACCTATTGAAGTCATCGAGGGCCCCTTAATGGACGGAATGAATATTGTTGGCGATCTGTTTGGTTCCGGAAAAATGTTCTTACCTCAGGTAGTAAAAAGCGCACGAGTCATGAAAAAAGCGGTTGCTTACTTGACACCATTTATAGAAAAAGAAAAACTAGCTGGCGGGAAAGAAATCAAAGCAAAAGGAAAAATATTAATGGCTACTGTAAAAGGTGATGTACATGACATTGGTAAAAACATTGTAGGTGTAGTATTGGGCTGTAACAACTATGATATTGTAGACATGGGAGTAATGGTCTCTGCTGACAATATATTAAAACGAGCTAAAGCAGAAAATGTAGATATCATTGGACTAAGTGGATTAATTACGCCTTCGCTTGACGAGATGGTCCATGTAGCCAAAGAAATGGAACGAAGGGGTTTTAAAATTCCATTATTGATTGGAGGAGCTACGACTTCCAAAACTCACACTGCTGTTAAAATAGAACCACAATATAATGGTACTACTGTCCATGTTTTAGACGCTTCCAGATCAGTAGCTGTAGCGAGTTCCCTCATTGGAGATAATGAAGATATTCGAACAAGTTTTATTTTAAAAACAAAAGAGGAATATGAAAGCGTTCGTAAACTCAGAGGTAATCGTAAATCCAATAAAAAGTACATCTCTCTAAAACAAGCTAGAGCTAATAAAATTCAACTTGATTGGTCTAATTATTCCCCTCCAAAACCAAAGTTTACAGGCCTTAAAGTTTTTAAAAATTATGATTTAGAAGAATTAGGGAAATATATAGATTGGACTCCATTTTTTGCAACTTGGCAACTGAGAGGAAAGTTTCCTGCTATCCTTGAAGATGAAATAGTAGGAGAGGAGTGTAAAAAACTATATAATGATGCACGCAGCATGCTTCGACAGATTATAGATGAAAAATGGTTAACAGCAAATGCGGTCATTGGACTTTTTCCAGCTAATAATATCAATGATGACGATATTGAAGTTTACTCTAATGAAAAACCTCAGGAAATACAACTCGTTTTAAACAATCTTCGTCAACAAAGACAAAAAGCTCCAGGTCAAGCGAATAATTCCCTCGCTGATTTTATAGCCCCAAAAGAATCAGGACTAGAAGATTATATCGGCGCTTTTGCAGTGACAACGGGTATAGGAATTGAAGAACATGTCAGAAAATTTGAAGAAGCCCATGATGATTATAATTCGATTCTACTCAAAGCATTAGCAGACCGACTAGCAGAAGCCTTTGCAGAAAGGATGCATGAACGTGTACGTAAGGAATTCTGGGGCTATGCCTCAGAAGAATCAATGGACAATGATTCTTTGATCTCTGAAAAATATCAAGGGATTCGACCTGCTCCCGGTTATCCTGCTTGTCCGGAACATACTGAAAAAAGTAAATTATTTAAATTACTAAACGTAGAAGAAAATACTGGCATCAAATTAACAGACAGTTTTGCTATGTATCCGGCAGCTGCAGTAAGTGGCTGGTACTTTGCCCATCCACAATCTAAATATTTTGGCTTGGGTGAAATATCAAAAGACCAAATCGAAGATTATGCTTCCAGGAAGAATATGGGAATTGAGGAAGCAGAACGTTGGTTAGCCCCGGTATTAAATTATGATGTTTAAGGGCTTGTCAAAAGTTCCATTAATCGGCTGCAAGTGGTAAAACTTCTCCAGTACTTCAATATTTGTTTCACAAGATTGGGCTATGTAAAAATAGCCTTATTCAGAGCAAAAACTGTTTAATTTCGCTCAATTTTAAAGATTTAGGCAGGCTCTAAGTCTTCTTCTATGAATAAATCGAAGCTTAAACCTTTAGATTTACCTCTTAGGGACACGGACAGTTATTTAGTCCGCGTCCCTAAGTACTACTCTAGGGGCTATCCTACAGATTAGATAATTTAACCATATTTATATTATGTAATTTCAAGAATCTACTTAGATTTGCGGTTATTTTAAGACATGAGCCGATTCGTCCTCGGTTTTCAGCCTTTATAAGGCTTCCATGCGAGAGCAAAAGATCTTAATTGTTAAATAATAATATGAAAAGACTATTTGGAGTTATCACCCTATTATTTTTTACTACCATACTTTTCGCACAACCTCCAGTTACAGAACAGCAAGCAAAAAAAGAATTGGATGAACGGGGCCTTGATGAAGATCTAATTAGAGAAAAGCTTTTAGAAAGAGGTATTGACATCGACAAGATCGATCAAAACGATCCTCGTCAATTATTGGAAATTGAAAAGGCACTTGAAGAGGTAGTTGCAGAGATAGAAGCAGAAAGAACAGATGTCGCTCCTCCGATTAATCCAAATCCTCAGCCTGTACCTGAACAAATAATAGTGGATAGTACAGAAGCCGCTATAGAAAATATCAAATATTTCGATCAGGAAGTTGACCTATCAGAACAAATAATAGAGGATTTTAATAATACTGCTGCTCCCTCAGCCATTTACGGACACAATGTTTTTCGGGATAAAAAAATAAAGCTTTATCGACAATCAGATGATGTAAAGCCCCCAGAATCATATATTCTTGGTGTAGGCGATATAGTAGCTATTTCTATTTGGGGCGTATCTCAAGAAGGTGCAGTTTATGAAATCAATAATTCAGGATTTATCACCCCTTCAAGAATGCCTAGAATCTATCTCAAAGGTATTTCATTTGGTAAAGCAAAAGAGCTACTACGAAAACGTTATTCTAATTATTTTCAATTCAGACCTGAAGAGTTTGAAGTTTCAATCAATTACTCAAGGACGATTACAGTAAATCTTGTTGGCGAGGTTTTAAACTTTGGAAGTTTTACTATCCCTGCTACTAATACAGCATTTAATGCTTTGGTTGCTAGTGGTGGACCTAGTGATATAGGCTCTGTTCGAAATATCCAGCTTATCCGGGCTGGAGAACAACCCAAGCAAATTGATGTATACGAATACTTATTCAATCCATCAGTACAGAGTGAATTTTACCTCCAAGAAAATGACTATATCCATGTTCCTATTGCTGAAAGAATCGTTACAATTTCTGGAGCAATTAAAAAGTCTTTTAAATATGAATTAGTAAAAGGTGAAAACTTAAAAAAACTGATTGAATACGCAGGTGGGTTTACAGATAATGCTTATAAAGGAAACCTTAGAATCCTTAGGTTCATTAACGAAGAAGAAACTATAATTGATCTTGATTACAGAGAAATCGAAAATACCGAGCAAGATTTCCAATTGTTGAGCGGTGATGTTATTCAGGTCAGAACAATTCCAAATATTTATAAAAACTATGTAGAAGTTGTAGGTGCCGTTGATTTCCCCGGGCGCTTTGAATTGACTTCTACTATGAAAATATCTGACTTAGTTGAAAGGGCTGTTTTAAATGAATATGCAAAAACAGATATAGCGTTTATACAAAGGTATAATTCTGATAGAACAGTTAATTTTGAAAGGATTGACCTTTCAAGCATTATTTCTAATACAAGCTCTAATGAAAATTTCAACCTTAGACCTAAGGATAAGTTAATAATATTCACGCAAAGTACTTATGTTGACAATGCTAATTTTAGTGTTTTAGGAGCAGTAAGAGACCCTGTGACCCTACCATATAGTATAGGAAAAGAAATTAAAGTATATGATGCTATTCTATTAGCTAGTGGATTAAAACCTGATGCAACCAGTTTTGCTTACGTAAGAAGAATTAATCCAAGAAATAAAAAAGAAATTAGTTATTTAAGAGTAGACTTGGAAAAAGCCTACCTTGATCAAAATTCTCCTGCAAATTTAAAATTAGAGCCTTTTGATCAACTAATCGTTTATTCTAAAGAAACGTTTACTGATAATGCTTCTATTGCCGTAGCAGGTGCTGTCCGTTCTCCGGGCACCTTTGACTATGCAGAAAACTTCACATTGAAAGACATCTTAACAATGGCAGGGGGGCTTAAGTTAGAAGCATCGAAAAGTAGAATTGAAGTCTTTCGGATCCTATTCAAAGAAGATCAACCTACTGAAACCATTGTAGCTACTTTGGAAGTAGATGATGATTTAAATGTAGTATCAACAAATGATAATTTTACATTAGCGCCGTTTGATTTAATTGCTGTCAGGATGATTCCAGAATTTGAGTTTCAAAATGTAGTGACAATAGAGGGTGAAGTAAAATATCCTGGCCTTTATCCATTGATAGATAATAATGAAAGACTGTTAAATATTATTAATAGAGCAGGGGGCTTAACTTCTGAATCCTTTCCTGAAGGTGCTACATTATATCGTCAAGAAGATGATATTGGGTTTATTGTTGTCGAATTAGATGAAGTATTAAAGGATAAAAAGAATCGAAATAATTTTATATTGAAAAAAGGAGATTTGATTAAGATTCCAAAATCACAGGATTTAGTTACAATTAAAGGTGCAACAAAGGCTAATGATTTGTACCCAGAAAAGGTAATCCTAGGAGGTAAAATTAATGTCGCATTTAATAATAATAAAAATGCAAAATGGTATGTGGAACATTATGCTGCAGGGGTTGGAAAAGATGGACGTAAAAGGTTTATTACCGTTGAACATCCGAATGGTGAATTAGAACGAACCAAACGATTTCTTTTCTTTAAAAATTACCCTTCTGTAAGAAAAGGATCTATAATAACTGTTGGTGTAAAACCTCCAAAGAAGGCGAAAAAACCGAATGGTGAGAAACGTGAAAGAGTAGACTGGGCTCGAACCGCGGCCGAAGTTGTGGCTCAGGCTACTGCAGTATTGTCCTTGATCCTATTAATTCAAAGTACTCAATAGTCTTATTATGAGCAGTAACATAAATGAAACAGCTATTGAGAATGATAATGAAATCACTTTAAAGGATCTTATTCTTAAGGTGCAGGAGTTTTACAAAGAAATTTTTAAAAATTGGTTGATAATCTTTTTATTCATCATCCCTTTCTTAGGCTTCTTTCTTTTTAAAGCTTTTACTACTCCTGACAAATACTCTGCTAGCCTTACTTTTATGATCAATGAAGATGAAGGAGGCGGTATAGGTGGAGCGATGGCAATTCTAAGTCAGTTTGGATTCGGGGGAGGAGGAAAGAGTAAATATAATCTTGATAAGATATTAGATCTCTCAACGTCTAGAAAGATCGTACAACAAACGCTGTTTGAAAAAATTTCAATTGATGGGAAAGAAGACTTCGTTGCTAATCATATAATAGAATTATATGATTTTCATGACAAATGGAAAAAAGCAAAAAACGGACTAAAAGGTTTTAAATTCACACATGGTATTCTGTCAGACTTTACTCTAGTAGAAAATGCTGCTTTTTTAAGCACGTATAAAAAAATAATCGGTGGAAAAAATGTAGAAGGACTAATATCTAAATCTATAAAAGAAGAAACAGGTATAATGACGCTAAGTTCCAGTACTGTTTCCGAGCAACTATCCATTCATTTAGTAGAATCTATTTATACGCATCTTAGTATTTTTTATATTGAAAAAACTACGGAAAAACAAAAAGTCACTTACGAAATAGTTAGTACTAAAGTAGACTCTATCAAAAATGAAATAGAAAAACTTGATTATTCACTCGCTAGTTTTAAAGATAGCAATCGTGGTATATTTACTAAAAAGTCTGGATTAAAAGAACAACAGATGAAAAGAAATATTCAAGTGCTTACCTTATTATATGGTGAGGCACTTAAAAATCTTGAAATAGCAGATTTTACATTACGAAACAAAACTCCTTTTATCCAATCGATTGACTATCCACTTGCCCCATTAGACCCAGAACAACAATCAAAAGCCATGGCAGTTTTATTAAG
>CBDICS010000087.1:197500-268190 GCA_965277415.1 Saprospiraceae bacterium | reverse complement strand
TTGTCTTATGTTTGATTTATTAAATAAAAGGAGGCAAATATATAAATTATTTTTATAAAAAAATGCCCCTTAAGAATCTGCCCAAAATTAGATGTAGATATTATCAATCCTATATAAGTTAATATGTGACAAGTTTATGGCCACTAATTTTTAAAAATTTTAAAAAACAACCTGTTAATTAATATAACTCAAGGAACCAAATTGAATCTTCAATTCATTTTATACTTTTAGGAAAAAATATTAGTCATAACATGAACGACTCAAAACTTACTATCACAGGATATTCGACAGCTCTTTTTTCAACTTGGTTTTTTATAGAAGAATTGGGTATTCTTTTTGATGCGGGTGAAGGATTAACATCGAGTTTACTCCAAAAGAGTAGAAAGATAAAAAACGTTTTCATTTCACATGCCGATAGAGATCATTTGACCGGCTTATTTCAATTCAACCAATTGAATGCTAGAGCAGGTTTTCCAATTATCCACTATCCTGCTGATTGTGGTTCCTTTCCAGCAATCGCAAAATTTGTTGAGAACTTTGACCCGCATGCAAAAGGAACGCTATGGAAACCAATTGCACATAAGGATGTAATCAAAATCAATAAAAATATTTCAGTTCGGGCAATGAAAAATAATCACGTTCCAGCTGAAGTAGGTACTCATAAAAGTTTAAGCTTTAAAATTCTGGATTCAAAGAAAAAACTAAAACCCGAATTTTTGAAGCTCTCTAACCAAGACCTAAAAAGAGTAATTGATGCAAAAGGTCGCGACTTTATATCCAATGATGTTTCTACAATTATCTTAGGGTATTCAGGAGATACACCAGTCGATGATTATTCCAAATGGGAGGATACTAAAATTCTTATTCATGAAGCAACTTTTCTCGATAATAAAGAAGGTCTAAACACCCATGCAAATAAGCATAGTAATCTTGAAGAAGTTATCAAAATGGTATCTAATATAAATATAGAAATGTTGATATTAAGCCACTTCTCTTCTAGGTATTCTAAAGAAGAAATTGACAAATCTATTAGAAAATTATGCAAATTGTTCAAAATAAAAATTCCAATATATCGAGTCCTGCCAGGAATAGTTAGTAGAAATATTTTATCTGATCCTCCTATTAATGCTTAGCTTCAAAATATTTCAAAGTCGTGTCTTAAGCTTTAGGAATCGGCTAAAGATTTCATCCCTACTTTTAGGCGCTACAGGAATACGATGGTCTTTTTCCTGTTTTTTAATATAAAGATTCCCTCCGTCAAAGGCATGAATTTTTGAGAGATTAGCAGCAAAAGAACGATGCACTCGCTCAAGAGCAGGATGATGGACTTGGATCAGGAAGTTTTTTAAATTGCCAGTAGTAAGAAATTTTTCATTAGATGTATGAACATTTACATAAGCATTCGCTGCTTCTACCCATAGGATATCTTCGACATTAATTTTAATAAATCGTTCTTTGTCTCTAATAAAGATACAATTTTGATTGGCAAATAAACTTTGCGGTTGAGCTTGCGACTGTACCGAATAAAGTGATGAGTCCTGCTGGCTCGAAAAATTTTGAAAGGCTAATTCAACGGCAGCTTTCAATTGTTTTTCATTACAAGGCTTATATAAATAATTGATCGGAACTGTGGTCTTCGCACGTTCATAAAGTTTTTGGCTATCAGAACTCGTTAAATAAATAATTGGAACTCGTTTTAGATTATTGAAAATCTGAGCAATCTGGATGCCATCAAATTCGCTATTATTTAAGATAATATCCATTAAAACTAAATCAGGTTGTTCTTGATTGAAAGCTGCAATAGCCGTTTTACTATTCTTTGCAATAGCTGTTACCTGATATCCAAAACTTTTGAGTTGTTCTTCAATATCGCGGGCAATAATAATTTCATCTTCTACAATCAATATCCTTAATCTAGACATACATTGTAAGCGTTAACTAGTAAGTTTTAAATCCCTAAATTCAAAATAAAATTGTGCACCATCTTGATTTTGAATATCCACTTTACCATTTAATTGTTCAGTTGTCAAATCATGAATAAGCCTTAACCCAAGAGAATCATTTTCAGTCAAATCAAAAGGGATAGGCATGCCTTTGCCATTATCTTTATACAATAATTTGATTCGCTCATTATTAATCTGCTTAAGTTCTATAAGAATAATAGGCTGTTGTTGTTCGACGAAAGCATATTTAAACGAATTGGTCATTAATTCATTAATGATCAGACCAATGTGAACTGCAGATTCCGCTTTCATCCTAAGTCGTTTTAAATCCAAATTAACAATAGGATCTTTATTTTTCAATGCAAAGGAATTCAATAAATGGTTGCTTAACTGTTTGAGATAGTCATACATTTCGATAGTCCTGTTCTCTTGATTATTATACAATCTTCTATGTACTAAGGACATTGCTTCAACTCGATTTTCAGCTTCATTAACCGCAGCTTTAGCTTCTGGATTTTTTAATCGTCTAGCTTGCATACGCATAAGACTTGAAATAAACTGAAGGTTATTCTTCACTCGATGGCTCAGTTCTTCATTCAATGTTTCAATCATATTTTTTTTCTCTTCCAGTAGTTGATTTGAATGATTGATTTGAATATTCTTCTCAAAAAGTTCTTGATTTTTTTTTTGTAATTCTATTTGTTGGTTTCTTTTTAATCGAAACAAATAAACTAAAAGCCCAATTCCTCCAAGCAATAAGAATAGAGCAGTTGCCATGTATTTAGAGATAATTTCCTGTTTTTGAATAATCGTTTTAGAAACCAATTCTTTTGTTTGCAAAATCGTAATAGAATCCATTTTTTGAGTGGTTTCATATTTTATTTTCAGGTTTTGGACTTGTTGTTCTTTAGTTGCTGTAAACAAAATACCTTCTACTGTTTTTAATTTTTCTAAATTAATAAATGCCTCTTTGTATTTTTTTTCATTTTTATATACTTCGTACAACACCGAATATGCCATGCGTTCTAAAATAAATGGGTTTTCAATATCGTCCAAAATTGTCAAGCCACTTTCCACTATTGCAATAGCTTCTTCGTGTTTTTTCTGTGCCTGAAAGAATTTTGCCTTATTAAATTTTAATTTAGCAAGCATTCTTTTACTTCCTAATCGTTCCGCTATATTGATTCCTAAATCATAATAAGTTTCTGCTTTTTGGGCTTGACCGCATTCTTCATAATTCACTGCCAGGTTTAAATATACATTCGAAAATTTATAAAAATGTCCTCCGTTTTCAATGTATTCAATCACTTTAGAATAATAGGTTTCTGCCTCTTTATACATTTTCTTGAGGCTATATATAACACCAATATTCATCTGCATGGTGATATAAGAAATCGAATCATTTAATCCCAAATAAGTTTGAGCCGCTTCCTGAGAAATACGGATACTTTTATCATATTCCTTCAAATAATGATACAGAGACCCAATATTAGCAAGACAAGTTGCTACATCTAGTTCATTACCTATCCTCTTATTAATTTCCATGCTTTCAAGATAGTATTGCAAGGCTTTAGAATATTCTGTCTTTTCGATATAGACACTCCCTATACTACCTAAAGCGATCGCAATTCCTTTTTGGTGGTCTTGCTCTGTAGATTTCGTTTTTTGTTTATTAAACCAATACAAGGCTTTAGGATACTCAGAATGTAAAAAGTAATAATTGCCTAATATCCCCATGGCATCAATAATACCATCATGGCAAGCCAAAGCTTCTCCAATTGTAAGTGCTTTATAGGCATAATGATACATTGAGTCATTATCTATCCCTTGATAAGACCATGCTATATCGTTTAATATGAATACCTCTTTTGTTGGGTTAGAGATACTAGGAAGTATCTTCTGAAGACTATCTATCAATTCACGTTGTGCAATAAGACTAGAAGAAGAAAACGAGATTAGAAAAAAAAGGAGAAACCATCTTGCCATAATTTTTCGGTTCTTGACAATTCTTAGAACCTGTCTAAATCTTGTTAACTAAGTCGAAAAACCAGTTTTTTGATCAATCAAGGCTCTTTTCTTTAGGAATAGCAAGCTATTTTGGAGATAAAGCCGCAGAATGAGCTGAAAAGACGTTTTGCTAACCAGCCAATAAATTTTAGAAAGATTCTCTTGATTATTAATCTCATTTATTCATTCTTCAAGAAGTTTAATTAAAAAATACTCAAAGAAGTTTTTTAAAACAACACCCGCTCAAGTATATTACTTGAGCAGGATGTTTGATACATTTATTAAAAAAAACGAGAGATTCTTTATTAAAGCCTATATCGAAGTTCAAAAACAAAAATATAAACCGTATTTTTATTCATACGGTAATATTGAACCGGAAATTTACTTAAAAGTAATCGCGATTTTTAGGACATTTTTAAGTCTTTACCGATAAACAATATTTACCTTGCTATATCCAGACAATTAACTACTATGCATAACCGAAAACTCATTCGGCTTTTAAAAACTTTGACTGAGAAGGAATTTCTTCAATTAGGAAAATTTCTTCAATCTTCCTTCTTCAATACTAACAAACAGGTCATTCGGCTTTTTGATTTCTTTAAAGACCATAAGCATTATCCTGATTTTGATCACCCTGATCTGAGTAAGGAATGGGTAGACAAAACCCTTTTTCAAGGGAATGACTATAGTTTTGACCCTAAAAGAATCCGTGATTTGATGTCTGACCTATCAGTCTTAGTCGAAGAATATATGATCCTTATTGAGTCAAGAAATAAAGCAGATCTAACAAAAGATCAGTTACTTCTAAAAGCTTTTTCAAAAAGAAATCTGTATAAATTATTTAAAATTAAAACGGATTCTGTTATTTCACGTTTAGAAAAACAACGTATCCGCAATGTCGACTACTACAGAAACTTATTTACCCTTAATCATCAATTCTTTTTTCATCCCGATACCTTAAAACATCAACCAGCTACTAAGAATATAAATGCAGTCCTCGAAAGCCTCGATACGTTTTATGCATTAGCAAAACTTAGAATTACCTGTGAGCTTTTATCCAGAGAACAAATTTTCTCTGAGCATTATAACAATGACCTTATTCAAGAAGTGATGCACATCGCTTTAGAAAAATATTCGAATGACAATCAGCTATTTCTCATTTATACCGGATTAATAGAATTGTTTTCAAAAGGTTATGTTGCTTCCACTTATGCAGAGATTAAATCTTATTATTTCGAAAAACTAGATACTATTGGGAAAGAAGAGCAGAAGGTTATTCTGCATTATTTGATTAATATTGTTTTGACTGTTCTTTATTCTAATAAAAAAATAGTCCCTGAAGTTTTTGACTTATATCAATTGGGTTTGAAGCATAATATTTTGATACATAATATGCGCCTAACTCCTGCCACTTATTCTAATATTGTAATATTAGGATCAACCTTAAAACACTTCGATTGGACTCAAAATTTTATAGAAACTCATGAAAAGTATTTAGATCTAAAAATCAGGGAGGAGACTAAGCTAATGAGCCAAGCTTATTTCTATTTTAACAAGACAGAATATGATAAAGCTTTTGATTTGATTAGTAATCATAAACTTCCTAGTGAATTGTATAATATTCGAAGTCGTGGTTTGCTTGTCCGTATCTTGATGGAAAAATTCTTACTTGATTCGGATTTCCATACTTTATTGACTTCAAAAATAGAATCCCTGCGCAAAAAAATAGAAAGGAGTAAGAGTATCTCTGACAATAAGAAAAAGGCTTATCATAATTTTGTAATTTACATACGTAGATTGACGATCTTACTTAGGACTAAACCTAAACGTTTTAAAAACAGCTTAGAAAAACTTAAAAAAGAGATCCAAACTGATCAGGCTTTGGTAGCCAAAGCTTGGCTTTTAGTTAAAATCGATTTCTTATTAGAAAAGATTTAAACCTAAAAACGAGCCTCCCATTTAGTGAAAAGCTCGTTCTTGTTTTTTACAATTCAATTCAATTAAAGGTCAACTAAATCTTCAGTTACAATACTTCCTCCTTTGATTAGAAGTTGTTGATCTTTAGAAATTTCCTTAACATTTGCATTAATTGAATTTAGATTCTTTTTTAAGTCCTTTTTCATGACACAAATAGATTTTTGTCTTATGTCCGGCAAGGCTTTGCAGACATAAGCAGGTGAAAAAAAATGTGTCAATCGCGATTAACATTTAGATATCTTCGTCGAATTAGAGGCAAATTAAACCATCATTAGAAGGAGTCCTATTGGGTTTTGTGAAGGATGGGGTTTTGTTTGTGAAGGATGTAAAACTTACTGTTTCGTCTATATTCATACCGTTCCAAATAGGTGGATTTATCATTAGTCAGCAAGCTTTGAAATAGGCGTTTTTAATGGGCATGGATAGATGATTCACTCTTTTTTGATAGGTGAAAACGCATTAAATGAACTGCTTTTAATCTTCAAAACACACATTTGAATGCGACGCAAACCAAGCTTAGAATAAATCAATATGAAATTTATGTGAGTAAATCTTATTTTTAGCAAAAAATTAATAATCAAGCACTTACAAAAGTGAATTTATACTATATTAAATAGTCTGAGTAGTAAAAGTGTAGTCTTTTAGGGGATCACGTATTGAAATGGTAGGATTTAAGTACTAAATTTTCAGTTTCTATTACTATATTTACTCAGCAGATATAAGCCAATTTTGCTTATCTCATAAACCGATCTTTTTTTACACCATTGACAAACTTTATAATGCAAACATGATACAAGGCTGTATCCTGATTTTTGCATACCCTGTAAGTATCTACGTTCGAATGAACAATAAAGATAAATGTTCCAAAAACTGAATACATCTAGTTTATTAACATAATTAATAAAAATTTATCATGAAGAAATCCTTTCTACATTCCTGCTTTTCAAGCCATGGAAATAGAAGGTCCCCCCACTTAGAAAGTGGAGACCATCTTATAATTCCAAAATTATTGAAAACCAGAAAAATACAGAGCCAAATGAAAAATTTTCTAGTCCTCTTCTTTTTTACATTTACATTTTATTCAAGTATAGCTCAGCCAACTACGGCGGCACCTGATCCTTTTTGTGATCAAACAGATGTGATCTCTTTGTTTAGTAATAGCTATACGGATGTTACTGTAGATACTTGGTTAACGACTTGGTCAGCTGCAACGCTTACAGATATCCAAATCTCAGGCAATGATACTAAATTATATGAAAGTGTTAACTTCTTAGGTATTGAGACGGTTGGCCCTAATCTTATTGATGCTTCTTCTATGACCTATTTCCATATGGACATTTGGACACCTAATATGACCACTTTTAGAATCAAATTAGTGGATTTTGGTGCAGATGGAGTTTTTGGAGGTGGTGATGATAGCGAACATGAAATCCCTTTTACTAGCCCTGCTCAAAATGAATGGATAACTTATGCTATCCCACTTTCAGATTTTACAGGTTTGGCTTCTACTGAACACATCGCTCAATATATTCTTTCTGGCCTACCAACAGGTGGTGGAACAGTATATGTTGACAATGTTTACTTTTCTAATATGAACTGTGTCACCCCTGCACCTGCACCGACAGAAGCAGCAGCTAATGTGATTTCTTTGTTTAGTAATAGCTATACGGATGTTCCTGTAGATACTTGGTTAACAACTTGGTCAGCTGCAACGCTTACAGATATCCAAATCTCAGGCAATGATACTAAATTATATGAAAGTGTTAATTTCTTAGGTATTGAGACCGTTGGCCCTAACCTTGTTGATGCTTCTTCTATGACAAGTTTCCATATGGACATTTGGACACCTAATATGACCACTTTTAGAATCAAATTAGTGGATTTTGGTGCAGATGGAGTTTTTGGAGGTGGTGATGATAGCGAACATGAAATTCCTTTCACTAGCCCTGCTCAAAATGAATGGATTTCTTATGAGATTCCATTAACAGATTTTACAGGTTTGGCTTCAACTGAACACATCGCTCAATATATTCTTTCTGGCCTGCCAGTAGGTGGTGGAACGGTATATGTAGATAATGTTTATTTCTCAGCAGCAGTTAATACTAGCGCGGATGTTGAGTTCTGTGTAGATTTAAGTTGTCTCCCTTCTGCAACTGCTCCAAGTGTTTTTGGTTCATTTAATGGCTGGTGCGCCAATTGTAATCTATTAACAGATCAGGGCAGCGGTATTTGGTGTACAACTGTCAATATACCTAATGGTAATTATGAGTATAAATTCTTTGTACAAGAAGGAGAAGAGCAATTTATGCCAGGTGGGTCTTGTACGGTTACGAATGGTGGATTTACTAATCGCTCCTTGACGGTTGCAGGATCACCACTTAACGAATCTTATGGATGGAATAGTTGTGATGCGACTTGTTCAGCGCCTCCTACTCCTGCAGACATTACTTTCTGCGTAGATGTTAGTTGTTTTACTGATGTTAATAATGTAAACATCTTTGGCTTCTTCAATGGTTGGAATCCAAGTGCCAATGCTTTAACCGATCAGGGTGGCGGTATTTGGTGTACAACTATTAATATGCCTGCAGGTGATCAACAATACAAATTTTTAATCAATGGTGTTGCAGAAGAATTTATGCCCGGAGGTGCTTGTACGGTTACAGCGGGTGGCTTTACCAATAGAGTGATCGCAGTCAATGCAGTCCCTCAGAATGTTTCCTTTGGTTTTAATAGCTGTGATGCAACATGTATTCCTTTTCCTCCTAAACCTGACCTTCCAATTACTTTTGAAGATACCGGTTTAGATTATTCTATAGCTAACTTTGGTGATATGATGACCATCCTTGCTCCTGACCCGACAGATCCTACCAATAGAGTGGCTTGTTCAACGAAACCAAATGGTGCTCCAGTATGGGCAGGAACAGTAGTAGCTGACTTAGGTTTGGAAAATCCTATACCATTTACCGCTACGGAGATGAAAATGACAATGCGAGTATGGTCGCCAGTAGCAGGAACGCCTTTCTTGCTAAAAGTTGAACAGAATGGTAATCCTGGTATTTCCTCAGAAGTATTGGTTTCTTCTACTGCTGCTATGACTTGGGAGACATTGGTTTTTGATTTTGCTAATGGTACACCTGCTGTTAATACAGCGCTTGTATATGATAAGATTGTTGTCTTTTCCAACTTTGGTAATATTGGGGCTAATCGAACGTATTACTGGGATGATATTTCATTTTGTCCAGCAGCGACAGTTGCTTTAACTTGTCCTCCAACTTCGACGGTTGAAGGTTGTTCGAGCGCAGATGCACCTGCACCTTATGCTGATCTGGCTGCTTTTATAGCTTCTGGCGGAACTGCAACAGATGCAGATCCTGCAAGTTTCACCTTCCTTGGTAGTGTAGTCTCAGGAAGCTGTCCTATTACTATGGTACGAACGTATCAAGTAGCAGACTTATGCGGAAACACCGCTACCTGCGAAGAGACGATTCTAATTGATGATACCACGGCCCCTACTTTTACTGTGCCAGCCAATGCAACAATTGATTGTTCAGATGATCCAACTGATTTAAATATCACTGGAAATGTTTCAAACCTTATGGACAATTGTGGTGGAACACCTACTGCTTCCTTTATGGATGATGACTCTAACTTTAGCGTATGTGATGGCGGTACGATTGAAAGAACATGGACCGTTACAGATGCATGTGGAAATGATGCTGTAGAAATACAGACCATTACTGTCAACCCTCCTCCTCCTCCTGTAATCACTTGCCCTGCTGATGCAGTAGTAGCATGTGATGATGAGATCGTTCTTGATCCTAATGCTGCAGTAGCAACTTCAGAATGTAGCAATATCATTGCAGTGTATATCAAAAACCCAATCATCACTGGTGTTCCAGGATGCGATGGTACAGTATACACTTATATCTATGTTGCCGTAGATGATTGTGGTCGGTCTTCAGAATGTGAGCAGCAAATTTTGATTCAGAATACACCAGCTTCTATCACGGTACCTGCTGGAAGTACTGTTGCTTGTGTCAAAGAAGTTGACCTTAGTCTAGATGATGCTACGGTGACTGGAGGATGTGCTAATTATAATCTATACTTGATACCACCAGTGGCTTCAGATCTTGATGGATGTCCTGGATCTACTTATACTTATACCTACCGCTTGGTTGATGATTGTGGAAATATTGTTGAAGAACCAGTTGTATTTACAAATGGACCAACAGATGCTCCTACAATAGATGCTCCAGCAAGTTTTACTGTAAACTGTCTGGCAGGTGCAACGCCTAATCCAGATAATGCAACAGTAACAACAAGCTGTGGTGTTGGATCAACAGTAACAGTTAGTGGACCACAAATTTTTGGACCTACGGATTGTTCTGGTACAGTATATAGATATACTTATACGGTTACTGATGCATGTGGAAGAACGGCTACAGATATCCAAGACATGACGGTACAGAATGGCCCTCCTGTTTTTAATAATTGCCCAGAAGATAACTGGTTAGTATTGAACTGTGAAGATTATGGTGGAGAAGGAGGAACAATTGATGTGATTGAAGCATGGATTGCTTCAGTGACAGCAAGTACATCTTGTAATGTACCTTTGACTGTATTCAATAACTTCAATCCCAATAATATCAATACTTGTATGAATAATGGTTTCAACACCGTTACATTTAGAGCAACAGATAATTGTGGACGGACTACCTTCTGTCAAGGTACTTATGTAGTAGTAGATACAGAAGCACCAGAGATTATAGAAGAAGCTCAAGATCATTGGGAAATCTGTAATTATAATACCCAAGATAATCTCAATGCATGGGTTCAGAATCAAGGTGGTGCTCTAGCAAGTGATGGATGTTCAGGTGGCAATATCTCCTGGCAAGCTTCTCCTGCTAATCCGCAGATCAACTGTAATGGCGGACAGGGAACAACTTCTGTGACGGTTCAATTCATCGTTACGGATAATTGTGGAAACAAGACGACGACGACTGCTACATTTAATGCCTTAGCTGCTCCTGGTTTTGCAGAACCAGAAGAAGAAGCTAACTTAAATACAGGTTCGGTTACCTTATTCCAAAATAATCCGAATCCATTTAAAGATCAGACGGTAATCAGTTTTAGCTTACCAATAGCTAGTCAAGCAACATTGACTATTTATGATATGAATGGCCGTGTGCTAAAAGTAGTGGATGGTAACTATTACCAAGGATTAAATGAAGTAAGTATTAACCGTTCTGATTTAGGCGGATCAGGTGTAAAATATTATACTTTGAGAAGCCAAGATGAAGTGGTTTCTAAAGTCATGGTTCTAATAGACTAAGAAGCCGTAAAAAATATTCTAATAATAATTGATAAGTCGAAAAATGATAAGTGATTGACGATGAGGAAAGAACGTTTATTTTTTGACTTATCTTGAAAAAATATTATTGGGGTACTTTAGGCCAATACTTAAATTAAAGAAGTCTTTATAAAGGGCACAAATGCCTTAAATCAAGAAGCCAAGTTCGAAAGGACTTGGCTTCTTTTTATTGGCTTTGTTAAAAAAATGATTCTTCGACAATATTAAGTAAAATATTATTCGCCTCCTTTGGGCCCATAGAATATTACCCAAGTTGCAAAATCTTCAGAAAACTCCTCAAAACGGTGTTCCACGCCTGCTGGAACAAAGAGAACATCTCCAGCCTCAAAAGTATGTCTGAGTCCATTATTGAAAAATATTCCGTCTCCTTGATGAATAACATAGACTTCATCTTGGTCATGTGGTGTTTGATGATCTTCTAATTCTGGAGCGTAATATTCAATATACATGCTGCCATGCTCCAATAGTTTTACAAATGTTTTTTCACCCTTTATAAGTTGATCTACAGCCTCGGCAGCATTCGTATACCAAAGTTTAGTGTCTTTATATTGTTCTCCAAAAATTTGATAGAGATGATGTTCGAGGTGCTGAGTATAATCTTGAATCCACCATAATAAATCTCCTTTTTTTTCAAACTTTGGGTCAAGGACTGGAATTTTTAATTCCGTTTCCGAATAAGTTTCCCAAATAGAAATAATCTGTTTATTTAAACTCTCCCAAAGGATTAGAATATCTTCAGTCTCTTGAGATTGATAGCGATTAGCTTTTACTAATGCCGCTTGAGCATAAGGAACGATCTCGAAAGGAGGTTCACAAAATCGAATTTTAGTAAATCTTTCTAAATTATATAATGCGGAATCAACGAGGTGTCCTAATACTTCTTTTTTTGACCATTTTTCTGGATTGGGTTTATTACTGAGTTCCGTTTCCTCAATAGCCAATAAGAGTACTGGAACTGCTTTTAGGTGATTGCGCAATCTAGTAAGACAAGTATTTAGCATGATATATTTTTGTTTTCCCTAATCTGATGGATTCGATGAAGTATTTGAATTAGAAATCTCCATATAATCTAAATACCGTTCTCTAATAATTCTGATATGATGGATCTCATGTCCAGCAATCATATAACCTAAGGCTCGTGCAGATACGGGGTGATCACTTGCAGTACCAATGCGTTCAAACATTTCATCATTGAAATTTCTGAACATAGCAATCGTTGCTTTTCTAACTGCCTTGAATTCTTTGAGTATAGATTTGATACTTCGATTGTTGGCATCGTAATGTGGAGCATAGTCATCTTGCTCAAATCCAGGGAGTGGAGTCATATCATTTCTGGAAATCCGCAATGCTCGATATGCAAATATTCGTTCGGTATCCATGATATGAATCATAACTTCTTTAATTGTCCATTTACCTTCGTCATATCTGAAATCCCAGGTAGAGGCATCAAGGCTTTTCAATAGCGTGTATGTCGAGACAAGTGAATTTTTTAAAGTTTGCACAAAATCATCTCCTGGAACTTGATTGATATAGAGTTTGAAATAGTCATGCGATTCCTTATCGGCAGGGCGTTTTAATATCATATGGATAATGTTTTTTTTTTTGTTTAAAAAAATGATTGTTCGAAGGGCGTAGTTGCGATATGTGGCCAAAGAATAAAATAAAAATGTAGTGTGGAATGAGCATCTTTATGGTGCTTAAATCAAAAAAAATGAACGCCCACACTACATTACCAAAGATAGAGAAGTTTATTGAGAAAAAGCTGATAAAAGAGCTTGTGAAATGGCATGACATATTAAAAAGGGGTCAGTTATATGATTACGAAAAAGAAATACAAAAAACGCTTGTAAGCGTGTTTAATTATATAGGCGAGCAACTACTTCCGGAAGCAGCGAATGACTCATTATTGATTCAAAAAGGGGAATTAAAAGAATCTGGTTGTGGTAGATTAGAGCAACGTAAATTTAGATTACGCTTATCAACGGGTCATGAAATAAAAGTGAATAGCTATTATGCAAAACAGATTCCAGCGGACTGGATTGGCTCACGACATTCTATATCACGACATTGGAAGATAATAGGAAATGGGAGTCCTGGATTATATGATAGAGTCGGTTTTTGTTCGGCTCTAGGTCCTTCTTATGATGTTGGACATCAGGTACTTAGCAAATTTAATACAGAAATTTGTCTTAGTTCAGTTCGAGATATCAATAACCAATTAGCAGATCATTGCTTCACAGAGCAGGAAGAAGAATTGCTAGTTCTGCCCAATGAATCATTGGAAGACAAACGAGTTGTATTATCAATAGATGGAGGCCGAACAAGAACACGAACTTACACCGGACAAATAAATCAGGCAGGGAATCATAAATTTGATACAAATTGGAGAGAACCAAAATTGTTTGTAATAGATGTACTGAATGAATCAGGACAACCAGATGAAAATGCATTGCCAATTTATGGATGTCGATTTGGAGAACAAGATGTTTTTAAGTTATTGTCCAGATATTTAAAGAAATTAAAAGTAAATAAAGTAAAATCAATACAAATATTGGGAGATGGAGCGCCCTGGATTTGGAACCATACCAAAGAAACGTTATTAGAATTAGGAGTAGCAGAAAATAAAATAATTGAGACATTAGATTATTACCACGCCTCTTCTTATGTTCATGACCTGATAGAAAAGATGCCTAAAGTTATTGGTAAAGAAAAAAGAAAAATGCTATTAAAAGAATTTAAAGCAAAACTATGGCAAGGCAAATCCACAGAAATAGTAGCAAGATGTAGAGAAATATATAAGCGTCCAAGTAAAATAATTAAGCGGTGGTTAAATTATTTAGACAAGCATAACGAGAAAACACAATATACTGATTATCAAGGAGATAAATTAATGTGCGGTAGCGGAATAATTGAATCCGCAATTAGGAGAGTAATTAATTTGCGATTTAAAAATGCCTCCACTTTTTGGAATGAAAAAACAGTAGAGAAAATGTATTTTTTGCGAGGTGCTCTTTTATCTAAAAGATGGAATATTCTTATGAATAATTTGGTGAATTAATGGGGCACAAGTTGCAACTGCACCCTTGTTCGAACTATATTTCCTATATGTTATGAACAAGCAATTAGCTATTTGTGTTTGTCCAAAAATAAAAATTGTTTCCTTCTAATTTAAAATCAGTCGCGGGATATAATTGATTGCCAATGTTATTTGACTTTTCAGTTTCGAGTAATATACCAGCAGCGCCAGTTTCACGAACTAAAGCTTTTGCGGCATTAATTAGTTGTTTTGAAATGCCCTTTCCTCGATATGTTTCTTCTACGAATAGATCGTTTAATAGCCACATTCGTTTCATTCGCGTTGAGGAAAACAATGGATATAATTGCGTAAAACCTACAGCCTTATCGTCTTCAAAAGCTAAATAAATAATAGATTCTTTTGCGACTATTCGATCTTCTAAGAATTGCGCTGCGGTAGTTTTATCGGAAGGCATTCTATACCAAACTCTATAGGCATCAAAGAGCTGGACAAGTTGATCTAGATGATGAATGGTAGCTTGGTTTATTTTTATCATACAAATAGGTTTAATACTTTTTTGCCAAAGAAGTTGTTCAAAGATTAAAAATCTACAACAAAAAAATAGAATTCAAAAGTTAATTTTTTACTTAGTACTCAATAAACTCTAATCTAAGCTCGACTTTAGCATAAGGTGTGCAATCATTCAGATAGCATCCGTATCTACAAAAGAAACATTCGTCGAAATAAATAAATTATCCGTGAGATCAGGTTTATTTTTAAACAATTTCTAATGAATACATCTCACAGAGAGTTTAAAACAAAATAATGAAACCTATATTTTCTCTTTTCATTCTTGTGGTTTTTGCATTAAATCTTTCCGCTCAATCCTCAAATTTAGAACCTAGCTCATTTTTCACGACGGGTAGTGCCACTCCTAGTGGTGATAATTGTTTTCAATTGACCCCTCCCATTGTTTGGCAAGGTGGGGCAGTATGGTTTAAGAAACCTATAAGTTTGAGCGACCCATTTGAGATGGAGGTAGATTTGTTTTTTGGTTGTGATGATAATGGTGCAGATGGAATGGTATTTATTTTTCATCCAAAACTAAAGGATGGATTTCAAGGAGAAGGGATAGGGTTTGGTGGCTTGTCTCCTGCATTTGGAATAGAAATGGATACTTATGAAAATCCTCATCTAGGAGATCCTTACTTTGATCACCTTACCCTTATTAAAAATGGAGAAATGCATCATGATCTAGCAATCTCCAGACCTGTTGCTTTATTGGCTAATAAAAGAAATATTGAAGACTGTAAAAATCATCGAGTCAAAATTACATGGGAACCCAGTTTAAAAAACCTAAAAATATTTATAGATGGTTCTTTAAGATTGAATAAGAACTATGACATTGTTCGGAATATCTTCGAAGGTGATCCAATAGTATATTGGGGCATTTCGTCTGCGACTGGAGGTGAATACAATCAACATAAGGTCTGTCTTGAAAAACTGGAATTTAGTAGTCCAGATTTTTTTGAAAATTATATCACAAAACTATTACTGGACAAACAACATTATACTTTACAAAATGTAGCATTTTTATCTGGGAAAACTGAATTCGAAACACCTTCTGTTAAAGAATTGGACAAACTGGTGAATTTCATGAAAGCCCATCCGAAATATATTTTGAATATTAGTGGACATACAGACAATGTAGGAAGCGAAACAAGAAATAGAACCATTTCTCAAAAACGAGCAAATGCAGTCAAAAGATATTTAATAAAAAAAGGGATAAATAAAGAGCGGATAAAATCTATAGGCTATGGAGAAAAGTATCCAAAAGTAGATAATACAACACCTGAAAATAGAAAGGCAAATCGTCGAGTAGAAGTCCATGTATCTCTTCCCGATAGAGCGTAGAATTAGTTTGATTTATTTGCCCATTTTTATAAAAGGGAGGATTTGATTAGAATCTGGACTTTGATAGTTGAGATAATAGCTGCCAGGTAGCAGTGATTCGATATTTAAAACAGCTTGATTTTTTGCACTTAAAATCCATTGCCCTTGGATATTATAAACATCAATATTGAAAGTTGGATTAGATGGTATCAAAAATAATTGATCTGAAGCTGGATTTGGATATATTGAAATAGTTGGTTCATTAAATGGCAGGAAAGGTAAAGCTGTAAAAGTAGGGCTAGCTTGCGCTATAAAAAAATCAATGCCTCCTTGGCTTGAAAGCGATTCAGTACCAAACATTACTGTTTCTGAAAAAGAACCTGCCAAATATAATTGTCCTTCTGAGCCTACACTGATTTGATTGCCTGAAGTTTGTGCTGTTCCTGAGATTTGCGATAATTTTTCGACTGTACCATCTATTCCATCAAAACTTGCAATAAATCCTTTATAAGTATTGACTTCTTGTAATTGCAAATCATCAATTAATAAGGCTCCTATAAATTGTCCTGTCATCAAAACAAGGTCGTCTTTAATCGCAATATCAAAACTAAAACTTGGATCATTGAAAGTTTGATCATCTAAACCTCTGAGCCATAATAGATTTCCATTTGGGTTGAATTTTAATAAAAATAAGTTTTCAATAAAGCCCGGGGTTAGAATCTCTTGATTTTCAATCTCAAGTACTCCAATAAAATGACCGCTTATGTATATATTATCATTTTGGTCAATAGAAAGAGAATGGACATGATTATCAAATACTCCGCTGCCTATGTTTCCTTTTAATGGCTGCCCATTATCATCGATGATTGCAATGAAAATATCAAAATCAGTACTTACAGATACCAAATCATCATCGGCAAATGTGACGCTTCCTGTCAAATCTCCAGCAATGACAATATGACCAATTGAATTTACTTCAATTCTTTGAGGTCGGATTGTTCCTGTATTTCCATATTGATTTGCCCATGTTGGAGTGCCATCGGCATCTATTTTTAAAACAAATGCATCTTCGGCAGCTACTGAAGTGAGGGTCAGACTTCCAGCCATCAATTGATCACTGAAATAACCAGTTAGATAAATATCATTTTCAGGATTAATTGTCAAGTCATTGACTACTTTGGTGGCTGTACCATTGATGCTTTGTACCCAAATAAGTTGACCTGATGAATCATACTTTGCTACGAAATAAGCTTTAGAATTTGTCCCTGCTTGAATAGTATCATTTTCAAAATAAGCCTCAACCCAGTATTGACCAAGCCAAAGTATATTGCCGTCTTGATCAATTTCTACATCAATAGAAAGATCATTATTGAAACTACCACCGCTTACGGCCCATATCGGAAGACCTTGATCGTCTAATTTTAATAAAAATGCATCACTACCTTGTAGAGCATCTAATGTTGTGGATCCTAAATCTATGCTTTCAGTATAAGTCCCTGCAATTAGGATTTCACTACTTGAATTGATTTTCATAGATGGGATCGATTCATTTCCCAATCCACCATAACTTTTTGCCCAATTCCAGTTTTGACTGTTTCCGGATTGAAGTAAGACAATTAATAAGGTATGGATGATGAATAGACGCATAATCTTATAGTTAAACGTTAGTTTAGCATAGAAGTTGTTTGGAACTATTTTTCAAAGGAAAAGTCATATTCTTTAGCAATTTGAACAATTTCATAAAGTACTCAGTAAATCAAACTACTTATTAGCACATTTATGCATAGTAATAAAAGGAAAACTAATTAACTTTGCACCATCACGTACTTAAAATACAGAAGATGAAGAATTTGATACAATTGTCCCTACTTGTTTTTGTGAGCTTTTTCTTTGCATGTAATGATGAAACACCAGAGAAAGGGCTACCTAGAATTGTTTCTACTGGAAATCCTACAATAGATGGACTCTCTGCTAAAATTATGTCTTTACCGAATGATCACCAATTATATGCAGAGCGCGCGGCAGCTTACTATGAAATGGAAGGTTATGATGAAGCTATTGCAGACATGGCCAATGCTTTGAGACTGGATTCTAATAATGTAGAATATCATTATTTATTAGCTGATGTTTATATGGATTATTATAAATCTCAGCAAGCATTAGGCACGATGGAACGTGCGGTTAGTTTGGATGTGAAAAATGTCAAATCATTGCTTAAACTAGCAGAGGTTCAAATGCTTCTTAAGCAACATGAGGCTTCTATGAAGACTCTAGATAAAGTGTTGAAAATAAATGAACATAATGCCGATGCTTATCTCTTGATGGGGCTAAACTTTGAATCTTCTGGGGATAATTCCAGAGCGATCAATAGCTATCAATCTGCTATCGAAAATGATCCTAGTTTAGCAGAGGTTCATATGAAACTAGGACAACTTTTTGCAAAAACTGGCAGTAAGATTGCGATACGTTATTTTGATAATGCTATCGCTGTTGATCCAGATAATATAATGCCTCTATATGCTAAAGCAGAATATCTTCATAATAACGATCAATTAGATGAAGCCTTAGAAGTCTTAAAAGAAGCGGTGTTGAAAGATCATCAATTTGTAGATGCTTATTTCCGATCCGGAGTGATATACCTTGAAAAAGATTCTCTTGAAAAAGCCTATAATCAATTTAATTTGGTTGTTCAAAATGATCCTTCTTCAGCTAAAGGTTTTTATTATCGAGGGCTTGCATCTGAGTTGAAAGGCAATAAAATAAATGCAAAAAATGATTATGAGCAGGCACTTACTTATGCTCCAGAATTTCAAAAAGCGCAAGAAGCATTGGCACGATTGAAGTAAAAGAGCGGTAAAGGGATTGCAAAAAAAAAAACGGTTTTAGGTGAGATTCGAAGGTTTAGTGATCAGTCTTTCAGAACTTATTATTATATTTAGAACAGAAAATTTTGTGTCTAATATCCAAAAGAACATACAAATATGAGACGACTAGTATACTTATTATCAATTTCTATCTTTTTTGCCTGCAACAATACCACGAATGATTCGACAAATGTTGCTCAAGCAGTAGTTGCTTCCCAATCCATTCAAACTCCTCAACCGAAAAAAGATAGCATCAAACCAAAACCTAGACCAAAAAGAAATAATCCTTATGTAATGACAGACCCTGCTAGACCAGTTGGTGAAATCAATACTACCTTCCCATTTGATATTGCGCTTAAAGGTCCGGACGGGAAAATGCATAATTCAAAAGATATTTTAAAGAGTGATGGAAAGCCAACTGTTGTATTATTTTGGCTGACTACCTGTTTTCCATGTAGAATAGAAATGAAAGCGATCCAAAGAGAAATGGATGCTTGGACAGCAGAAACCGACTTTAATATTGTCGCAATTTCTACTGATTTTGAGAAAAACTACGGAAATTTTGTCAAGATGGTTGAAGAGAACAACTGGTCCTTTAAGGCTTATGTAGATGTAAACCGGGAATTTAGAAAAGTAATGCCTGGAGAATTAAATGGTTTGCCTCAATCATTCATTTTTGATAAAAATGGTGAAATTGCTTACCACTCTAGAAAATATTCATCCGGAGATGAGCATAAACTATATGCAAAAATTAAAGAATTAGCGGCTAAATAGTATCGCTGATAGGCCACATCCTAAACCTCTAACAACTTCATACAAAAGAAGTGACAAATAGTAAAGTTGTAAGTCTTAATAACAGATTTTATTCTAAAGGTAATTTTAGAATAAAATCTATTAAAATCAAACCTTATTTTTCAATTTAAAAAATTATAATATGGCAATCCTCAAAGTTATTGAAGTACTAGCTAGTTCAGATAAAAGCTGGGAAGATGCAACGCGTAGAGCAGTAAAAAAAGCATCTAAATCTGTAAAAAATATTAAATCTGCTTTTGTACAAAGTCAGAGTGTGACAGTAGAAGGAGATAGTGTAGCTGAATATAGAGTGAATGTAAAAATCACTTTTGAAGTAGCATAGATACATAGCGTTCTTTGACAAATCCCGTGGACAAGCCGTAAATAAGATCAAAAGCGACCAAAAGAAGCGTTGATCTTGTTTATGGCTTTGTCTCAAACACGGGATTTGTCAAAAAAACATAAATAACAACATTGGTCATTAGTCATTTTCGAAACCGAGTGACTAATGACCAAATGCTAACCGCCCATCCTTTCTTTCATCAATTCTACATATGTTTGATAATTTGGCTTTTTTAAGGACTCAATGATAAAAAGTATTCCAGATTCATCACTTTCAATATTCAATTTCTCCATATCCTCTACAATAATAAAGTCATCCTGCTGAGCTGAAGATTCATTAATTTTTAGATTCCCCTTTCGTACATAGATAGAGTAGATCTTGTCATTCTTTATCTTAAATTCGAAACTGCTATCAAAAAAGATCTCCTTTATGGCCATACCCGGTGTATCCATCATAAGCGGAGCGCCCTGGCCTGAATAGGTTTTTATCGTATATCCATTATGGGACTGGACTGGGAAATCTTCTGACTTATAATCGCTATAAGTAGCCGCTTGTTGTAGGGTTTTATTCAAGTCTGGGTCTACCCAAATCTGAAACATTACTGAATCCTTTCCCATATGCTCCGCATGACTGATACCATTTCCTGCACGAATAATCTGTGCATCTCCTGCATTCAAAGACCTCCACTTTTTCAATTTTGTATCATAATGTCTGATAGAACCATTTAGAACAAATGACATGATTTCAAATCCCTGATGAGGATGTAAACCAATCGTACTCTCTTTTTTTGCCTCAGCATAAGCCCAATAGAATAGATTAGAATAGGGTTTTCCTTCGCCTCCGTCTTGAGGAAATCCTATCGGTTTGTTCTCTATGATTTCTCCGCCATTAAATGCGCCTATACCTTGACGCTCTTTTGATATTACTGTTATAGACATAATTTCTTTTTTTAACCTAACAATAAAATGATTTACATGTTCAACCTTATTAGAAAAGCCATGGTAATCGCAAAATTCACTGAAAACTTGAGTATAGTGGAGATGAAATATCAAACTTTTGAAAGAATGCTGAAAGCAAGGCCACCACAAGCGAAACGATCACCAAATCACATAGACCATAGGACTGATCATAAGACTGAAGGTCGATCACAAGCGAAGCAATCACTAAATCACTAGTTCCAAAGGAACGATCACGACATGACTCCTAAGAAAGAATAAGAGCAAATAAACATTTGTTTCTAAAAATTGATAAATTTGCCCTCCACTTGAACTTTTAGGTAAAAATGTTCGTAAACGAAATAATAAAATTTAAGGGATAGAGAATAAATAAGTATCCAGTTTAGACGATTTTCTATCCCTAAGCATCGAAAAATAAATACAACCGATGATTAATATTACTTTTCCAGATGGCAATGTAAGGCAATATGAAAAAGGAACTTCTGCGCTTGCTATTGCTCAATCTATTAGTGAAGGCTTAGCCCGAAATGTACTTTCTGCAACCGTTAATGGTGAAATATGGGATGCAACCCGTGCTATAGAGGCAGATGCATCTATCAAATTAAATACTTGGAATGATGAAGACGGAAAGTTCACTTTTAAACATTCTTCTGCACATTTAATGGCAGAAGCTTTGGAAGCGATTTACCCGGGAATAAAATTTGGAACAGGGCCGGCAACAGATAATGGATTCTATTATGATGTTGATCCTGGTGATCATCAAATTTCTTCTGATGACTTTCCAAAAATCGAACAGAAGATGTTGGAATTAGCAAGGGAGAAGAACGTTTATGTGCGTAAACCTATTTCAAAAGAAGATGCATTGGCCTATTTTAAGGAAAAAGGAGATGAATATAAGATTGAATTGATCGAAAAACGTGGTGCAGATGAAGCATTGACTCTATATGAACAAGGTGGTTTTGTGGATTTGTGTAGAGGACCACACCTTCCAGATACTGGAAAAATAAAAGCAGTGAAGTTAATGAATATTGCTGGTGCTTACTGGCAAGGAGATGAGAACCGTCAACAAATGACTCGGGTCTATGGTGTCTCTTTTCCAAAACAAAAAGATTTAAAACAGTACTTAGAATTGCTGGAAGAAGCTAAAAAACGAGATCACCGTAAATTAGGTGCTGAACTGGAACTGTTTATGTTTTCTGAAAGAGTGGGGGCTGGATTACCGATTTGGTTGCCTAAAGGGACAGCGCTTAGGACTCGTCTTGAGAATTTCCTAAAACAAGAGCAGATTAAAAGAGGCTATCAACCAGTTATCACACCTCATATCGGAAAGAAAGACCTATATGTGACTTCTGGGCATTATGAAAAATATGGAGAGGATAGTTTCCAACCTATACAAACGCCCAGAGAAGGAGAGGAGTTCTTACTCAAGCCTATGAACTGTCCGCATCACTGTGAAATATATGGACATCGGCCTCATTCTTATCGAGAATTGCCTATTCGAATTGCAGAATTTGGAACTGTTTATCGTTACGAACAAAGTGGGGAATTACATGGCTTGACAAGAGTTCGTGGATTTACTCAAGATGATGCTCATATCTTTTGTACACCAGATCAAGTGAAAGGGGAGTTTTTAGATGTCTTAGATTTGACCCTGCATGTCCTTAATAAGTTTGGATTTGAGAATGTAACTGCTCAAATTTCACTTCGTGATCCTGAAAATAGTGTTAAATACATTGGCTCGAACGAGAATTGGGAAAAAGCAGAACGTGCGATTATCGAAGCGACTCAGGAAGTTGGGCTTGAAACAATTACGGTATTGGGTGAAGCTGCTTTCTATGGTCCCAAATTAGATTTTATGGTAAAAGATGCGCTAGGCCGTTCTTGGCAATTAGGAACGATTCAAGTTGACTATAATTTACCTGAACGATTTGAACTGGAGTATATCGGTTCTGATAATCAAAGCCATCGACCTGTAATGATTCACAGAGCGCCTTTTGGTTCAATGGAACGATTTATTGGTGTGATGATTGAGCACTGTGCTGGAAAATTTCCTTTATGGTTAGCACCCGAACAGTTTGCTATCCTACCTATCAGTGATAGATTTAATGATATCGCCAAAGGAATAGAGCAAAAGCTTGCTCATCATGATATTCGTGGTATAATTGATGATCGCTCTGAGAAAATTGGACGAAAAATACGAGATACTGAATTGAAAAAGATTCCATATATGCTTATTATCGGTGAAAAAGAAGCGGAGTCAGGTAATGTTGCAGTACGTAAACAAGGAGAAGGAGATGTCGGCACAATGTCAATCGAAGAGTTTGTGGAATACTTTACAGCACTACTATAGCTTCAGACGTGTTTTTTATGGCTTTAATGCGTAATATTGGGTACGATTTTTTCCGTGTTTCTTAATTTGAAATCGTAATTTATTTTTCAAGCAACTTTTAAATTAAATGGAATGAAGAAAATATTACTGTGTACATTATTTTCAATGTTTGTTGTAATGATCGTTTCTGCTCAGTTAGTAATAGGAGAGGAGAGTTTGACTTTAGAAGGCCCAGCTAATGAAGAACTTTTTGGAGAAACTTCATTGTCTAATTCTGCGGATTCTGTATTGGATCTAAGATGGGTGAGAACCTTTGTTTCTATTCCTGAGGAATGGGATAATTTTTTCTGTGCTTTACCTGGGAACTGTGGTCTACCTGGAACAGATTCACTAAACTTTGAACTTCCAGCAGGAAGCACAGAAGGTTTATTACAATGCCACTGTATCCCTCACGATTTAGCAGGAATGGCTGAGGTCAATGTAAAGATTATTGATAATAGTACGAATGAAGTATTAGGAACGGTAAATTGGATTTGCAATGCAAGCGTCGTAAGTACGAATGAATTGGAAAAGGCTAATATCAAATTGTTCCCTAATCCAGCTTCTGATTACTTCAAATTAGTGAATGGATCTAAGGTAGATCAAATTGTTATGTATAATATTTTAGGAAAACAAGTTAAAATATTTGGCAAAGAAGATGAAAATTTTCATATTAGCGATCTAGTAAAAGGTATCTACCTGGTACAGTTGATAGATATTGATACAAATGTTACAAAAACTATGAAACTAAATAAAAACTAAGTTTCTATACGATAATTTTTGCAAGCCCCTTTTAGCTTTTATGTTAGAAGGGGCTTGTATTTTTTAGACTATTATTTTAGGCAAATTTTCAACAAATCAATACAATATCCTTCTCTTGACATTTCAACTCGTAAAATTTTTAGAACTTGTACTTATGTTGAGATTAGTTTTGATAGTACAATTTCTTTGTTTGTGTTTAATCACTTTTGCTCAGTTGGATTATTCGCTTGAGCCTGTTCCTGCTTATGCAGATACGACAGCGGATGCAGAAAGTTTTAGGGCTCATGCAATGATAAAAAACCTGTCAGAAGAAACGATTGTCATTGCATGGCAGCGGATTACCAATAATATACCAAATACTTGGCAATCTTATATTTGTTCTAACATTACTTGTGCTCCTCCTGATGTATCAATGGGGACATTCAGCCTTACAGCTCATGACAGTACTAATTTTGATTGTTATTTTAAACCAGATGGCCTACCGGGTAATGGAATGGTGGAGCTTCGTTTGTTTTTGACCGATGATACGACCCAAGTGATATTTGCAAGTTATTTTGGGAATGCTATTGCTGTAAGTACTACAGATCCGATACTTGATCAAATAAAAATTTACCCAAATCCTGCTGAAGATTATATTTTAATAGAAAACCCAGCCCCCTTGGAAACTGAGATTTATTCTAGCCAGGGCATTTTAGTTGCTTCCTATCAAGAGGTGGTGCAGGAATTAGACATTAGTACCTTACCCTCAGGAATTTATTTTTTAAGACTTTACAATCTTAAAACAAAACAAAATAGCATAACACGATTTCAAAAGCTTAATTAACTAATAACTATCAGAGCAGCGACTCACAAGCGAAGCGATCACCAAATCACACAGTCCGTAGGACTGATCACCAGGCCGAAGGTCGCTCACATGCGAAGCGATTACTACTACAAGCGAAGCGATCACTAAATCACAAAACCCGTAGGACTGATCACCACTTCACAAGCAAAGAACTCACCATACAAATTCTATGAAAAACATCATTTGGAGCAATTTTTGTTGTGTAAATAGTAAGCTATTCCTTTGTTTATTGTACTACTTGTGTTAAATAAAAATTAAACAGTTAAAAACCTCCTTGTTTTAATGCTAATAATTCTTTATTTTGTAGATAATCAGTCAAAGAAGCCTAAAAAATATTTGCAATATGAAAAAAACCTTACTTCTAACTTTAATTCTTGGTCTTTTTAGCTTAGTCGCTAGTGCTCAAATTGGGAGCAATTGTGGTGGCTGTGGTAATGGTATGACTGGTGATGATTATAACTCTAACCAAAAAACACCTGTAGAGGTGACTATTACACCCAAAAAGAAAAAGATATCAATTTATCCAAATCCTGCTGTAAATTTTATTGGGCTTTCAGATTCTGATGATGTACAAAAAATCGTTATTTTTAATGTGATGGGAAGAGAAGCAAAATCCTTTAAAGTTGAAAAAGGATTGAAATATGATGTGACTGATTTAAAAACTGGCATGTACCTTGTTCAGATCGTTGACATGAATAATAAAATTATTACGACACAGAGATTAAATAAAGGCTAAATACCTTAAAAAAATATTTAAACGCCTTTCTCGGACATTCTGAGAAAGGCGTTTTTGTTGTTATCTCACAAATTTCGTTGATATAATTTCATTTTTTGCCTTTATTCTTAAAATAAATAACCCTCGTTCTGTTGTATTGATGTTTATGACGAGATCATTTATTCCCTCTAAAAGAGATTGTTTTTTACTATAAATCAATTGACCACTTGAATTGATAATATCCACATTAACATCTTGATCTAAAGGGCTATTAAAACGGGCAGTCAGAATATTTTCTACAGGATTAGGATAAATTAATAGTGCCTTATTAGAAGGAGGAGTGGAATCTGGATAAATTTTATTGATCATGGATCGTTCTATTTCAGACAAATTATGATCATCTAATAAACCTCCATTCATATATACATTGATGATTTGATTGCCTTGACTTCCCGAAGCTTGAATGATACTCGCATTTTCTCCAAATATCAAAGCACTTCCGGGTTGAAGGTCTACTTTGATTTCTTGATCAAAGTTATTCACTATATCAAGTAATACTACTTTATTATCAATATGTAAAGTGCTTCCAATATCTAAATTAATTTGGGCCCTTTCACCAAGTCCTAGGATTCCTTCACCGCCATCTCCATATTGTAAATAGGCATTTTGATCGACTTTGAGTTCCCCTCCTCGCCTAAATAACATACAGGAGGCACTACCATGAAATGTAATATCTCCAGATTGATAAAAGAAAGTATTATTACCTGAAAACACCACTTCAAGAAATTCTTGAAAACACATATTCCCGCCCTGATTGATTAAATTAAACTCATGCCGGATAGAATCACTCCCTTCTACTAATCCACCTCTAATGAACGCATATGGTTGAAAGACCAAAGTCTGTTGTTGTTCAATTTTGAGATTGATTGTTTGTTGATCCGGTAGATTATTAAAAGGACGCGCATCGATAAAACTTGGGTAGGCAGGTGAAGGATAAGTAGTATCAGCGTACATCAAAAGGAAGTTATGAATACTATTTGCTAAGTCATAAAGGCTAAGTTCATAACTAGTATCTTGGAATGTCCAATCAGGCGCTTGAATATCATAAATTCTATAATCCCCCCAAGTTTCCTCACTTTCATAATTTTCTGCAAAATTAAGACTAATCGTTTCATCAGTATAAATAGAATCTTCAAAAGTAAGCTTAAGTATAAATTCTTGTAAATATGAAGTATCAAATTTTTCAGTAGGGTAGCATAAAGTAAGACCGTAATAATTTTCACCTGAAAAAGAAAGGTTTGTTGTTCCTTTAAATTCTCTCAGCACTGTTTCCTGATTTGAGCTATCAGGGATCTCAATTCCCACAAATAAACCAGAACAAAGATTATTTTCACAATCCTCTTCTAAGTTAACAGAGACTCCTTCAGTCACGCGAATATCGAACGTAGCTCTGAATATTTTATTTGAAAGGAGTCGTCTTATTTCGGGATCTTCTACATCACTTTTTATGAATAGAGGTTGATTGGGATCGATTTGATTTAATGGAATATCTAAATAAAAACTATTTTCTACTGTACTAATACATTTGGTACTGTCAATAGGGCCATCCCATTGTCCATTTTGTGTCTGATAGATTTTCCAATACTGCGGGACATCTATTTGAATTGTATTATCAAAGGGACAATTAATCGTTTCTATAATAGAAAAAGAAGAATTTATAAGACCTTGACTAGATACAAATTGAAGAGAAAAGCAAAAAAAGATTAATAATGTAAATTTAGTTTTCATAAATAAGCGTTTTGTTGGTGAAAAATATATTTAATATGTACTAAAGTTACTTGTTAACATATATTTCTCCAACAAAACTATTGCATACCAAACGTCAAAACTAGGATAAGTATCTACCGACTATAGGCATCCTTCGTCCCATACCAAATGCCTTAGGCGAAACCCGAATTACAGGGGCTGTTTGATATCGCTTAAACTCATTGATATTGACGAGACGCAAAGCCCTGCGAACCAAAGCTTCATCAAAACCCATTGCAATGATTTCTGATGGACCTTGCTGTTTTTCAATATATTGAAATAAAATTTCGTCAAGAATATCATATTCAGGTAAGCTATCTGAATCTTTTTGATTTGGTCTTAATTCTGCTGATGGTGGCTTTGTTATTGTATTTTCTGGGATGACTTCCCCATCTTTATTGATAAACCTTGCCAATTCAAAAACTTCTGTTTTATATACATCACCAATGACCGAAAGCCCTCCACACATATCACCATATAAGGTTCCATAACCAACAGCCGCCTCACTTTTATTAGAGGTATTTAAAACGATATGTCCAAATTTATTAGACATCGCCATAAGGATCATTCCTCTTATCCTTGCTTGTATGTTCTCTTCTGTAATATTAAAATCTAAGCCTTCGAACTGAGGTTTTAAGAGGTTTAAATAAGAATCATAAACGTCTTTGATGGCAACAATATCATATTGAACGCCAAGGTTTTCAGCTAATGCTTTAGCATCATTGACAGAATGATCAGATGAAAAGGGAGAAGGCATTAGTACAACCCTAAGGTTTTCACTGCCAAGTGCGCGTGCTGCCAATACTGCGGTCACTGCTGAATCTATACCTCCCGATAAACCTAGAATTGCTTTTTTAAAGCCTAGTTTTCCAAAATAATCTTTTATACCTAATACAATGGCATCGTGAATCAGGGCCATTTTATTTTTTGTTTGCTCTTTATTGACTTCACCTTTGATCACTTCATCCAGATCATAAACGCTAAGACATTCTTGGAAGTAAGGAAGTTCATCATAGATATTCCCATTAGGAGAGACCACCAATGAACCACCATCAAAGATCAATTCCGTTTGAGCACCTGAATGATTGACATAAAACATAGGGATTTTATATCGCTCAATATTTGATTTAACTACATGAATTCTGCTTTCTGCTTGTTTGTAACTAAATGGAGAAGCTGAAAGATTTAAAATAAAATCAGGGTTTTGAGGCATCATTTCATCCATTGGACAGACAGTGTATAGTGGATTCTCGTTTCCAATATTCCAAATGTCCTCACAAATAGTCAATGCGATTCGCTTACCTTTGTAAACAACAATATTAAAATCCTTCCCCGGTTCAAAATATCTATATTCATCAAATACATCATAAGTTGGTAATAAGGCCTTATGCTGGATATGTGAAATTTTTCCATCCACAAGAAAATAAGCAGCATTAAAGAGGTCTTTGCCTTCTACGACTGGATTCTTACAGGGAGAACCCACCACAATAGCTATACCTTGTGCAGCCTGAGCCAATCTATCAATCGCTTTTTCTGCTGTTTTTATAAAATCATCAAACTCTAAAAAATCTCTCGGAGGATATCCGCATGTTGCCAATTCACTAAAACAAACGATGTCTGCTGCTTGATTTTTAGCCTCCTCTACAGATTGAAGCATTTTTTTCACATTACCTTCAAAATCGCCAATGAGAAAATTTAACTGGGCTATTGCTATTTTCATAATACAAAAATACATTAAGTCATGGTAATCGCAAGAATATCTAATAGTTTGATTAGCGTAAAAATAAACAACTAAAACTAAAAGTAGCGCCTCACAAGCGAAGCGATTACAAGACCAAAGGTCGATCACAAGCGAAGCGATCACAAAATCACAAGTTCCATAAGAACGATCACAATAGGAACACTTTTGAAATACTTAGGCTAATACCAAAGGACCGACCTTCACTAAAAAACCTTGCCTGTGTACCTTGACACCCATTTAAATTTTGTACCTTTGGAAGAGATAAATAAGCGTATTTTAGATGAGTAATTTTATAGTATCCGCCAGAAAATATCGTCCGTCAAGGTTTGATGAAGTTGTTGGTCAGCAACATGTATCGCAGACTTTAAAGAATGCATTACATAATGATCAACTGGCACATGCATTTCTCTTTTGTGGGCCGAGAGGTGTAGGAAAAACCACTTGTGCGAGAATACTTGCCAAAGTACTCAATTGCCAAAATGTTACTGCTGATCATGAAGCTTGTGATGAATGCCGCTCTTGTAAATCTTTTAATGGGAATGCTTCTTTTAATATCACAGAATTAGATGCAGCATCTAACAATAGTGTAGAGCATATTCGGGCTTTAATTGAACAGGTTCGATTCCAACCCCAGCAAGGACAGTATAAGATATTTATCATTGATGAGGTTCATATGCTTTCCCAACAAGCATTTAATGCTTTTTTAAAGACATTAGAAGAGCCACCTCCATATGCTATTTTTATTCTGGCGACTACTGAAAAGCATAAAATAATACCGACCATCCTTTCTAGATGTCAGATTTTTGATTTTAGAAGAATTCAGGTAGCTGATATTGTTGCCCACTTACAAGAAATATGTGAAAAGGAAAATATTGAAGCAGATAAAGATGCTTTGCATATTATTGCTCAAAAAGCTGATGGAGCGCTTCGAGATGCCTTGTCTATTTTTGATCGAATCACTAGTGCTCTTTCCGATAAAGAAGGATCTAAAAGAATTGCCTATGATCAGGTAATAGAAAATCTAAATGTTCTCGACTATGATTATTATTTTAAGATAGTCGATGCAATGTTAATGGAGGATGTCTCTAAAGTGCTTTTAATCTTTGATGACATTCTTAAAAAAGGATTTGAAGCAGATATATTTATTAATGGACTTGCAGATCATCTACGCAATCTTTTAGTATGTAAAGATGAGGCGACATTGCAACTGCTAGAAGTAAGTGATAGCCTGAAAGAACGGTATAAGAAACAGGCATTAGCTGCTCCAAGTGCTTTTATGTTGACGGCTTTGAATATTGCTAATGATTGTGACATCAATTATAAGATGGCTCGTAATAAGCGTCTACATGTTGAGATGGCAAGCATCAAGATGACATTCATCCATAGAGCGGTTGAATTATCCAAACAGCCTAGACTTTCGGCAATCCCTCAAAGCACCCTTGAAAAAAAAACACTTGATTTAAGCAATGAAGCTCCTGCTTCGCCTATTTCTAATGAAAGTAAAATAAATACGTCTGTTGAGGATAAGCCGGAGCCTGTAAGGACTACTAATATAAATGTTGAGGCAGCTTCTTCAAAAGTGCAAACTGCTCCTGCTCCCACTAAAAAAGAAAGTTTGTCTTCAACAAATATTTCTACAGAGCATGACACACCAGTTTTACTTAAGCTAGATGATCTTGAAGAAGAGTTTGAAGAAAGTGAAGAAACTTCTAAAGCTCCTAAAGAAGTATTGAAAATGGAGGAACTTCAAGAAGTTTGGAATCAGTTTAGTGAAGTTGTACATTCTCCATCTTTAAAGACTACGCTGAGAAAGGCTGAATTTAAGATTGATGATAGCCAAATTACGGTGATAGTGGGTAGTACAATCGCTAAAGAATTAATTCAACATGAGAATAATCTAATGCCCTATGTCAGAGAGCATTTGAAAAGGGACGATCTAACGATGAAATTGATCATTGATCAAAGTAAAATTTCCGAAGAAGCTAAGGTGAAACCTAAGAAATTGCTGAATTCTAAGGAGAAATTTGACTTGATGAAAGAGCAAAACCCATTGGTTGAAAACCTTCGTAAAAGGTTTGACCTTAGGCCAGATCTTGATTAGGTAATTATTTTGAGTTACTTCATGTTCTTCTACTGATTTAAAATGTTAGGTCTAGGACAATTCTCTCTGCTTAAAAATTTGTTTTTAAACAAGATTACTATATTTCCTGTTTAGAGTGATATAGATAGCATTTTAATTTTATAAAACCAGATTCGAAAACCAATACTACGATCTATGGATAATTCGTCCTTATGGTACCTCGAGAATATTGATGTGAAAGGTATTTTCTGCCCCCAAAAAATTGAGCATGGCATGATGGATACGATGACTCATAAATCTTATAAGAAAGGAGAATATGTTTACCTTCCTGAAGAATATGCTGATAAGATATTTTTTATTTCTGATGGAAGAATCAAAATAGGAAGTTATGGAGAATCAGGTAAAGAGATTACAAAAACTATTCTGAATCCTGGAGAAGTCTTTGGGGAGCTGTCTTTAGTAGGAGAGGAGAAAAGGAGAGATTTCGCTATAGCAATGGAAGATTCGACGACTTGTGTAATGAGTGTTAAGGACATGAAAGGGATGATGAGAGACCACTCTAGCCTAAGCCTTTTTATGATGAAAATATTAGGCTCTAGAATACTTGAAATGGAACAGCGATTGGAGTCTTTAGTCTTCAAAGATTCGAGAACCCGGATTATTGAATTTTTGAAAGACCTCGCTGATAAAAAAGGACAACGGGTTGGTTATGAAATGCTAGTTCGTAAGTTTTTTACTCATCAAGAAATTGCAAACCTTACCGCGACTTCAAGACAAACAGTAACTACAGTGCTCAACGATTTAAGAACTAAAAATATCTTGACTTTCAATCGACGGCGGTTATTGATTAGAGATATGGATAAATTGAGCGCTGAGGTTGAGGTATAAACTCAAAGCAATATCGTTTCTTATTTTTTGCCTCCATGACAATCGAAAGCTTCGCTGAAGCTTAAGTATAGCGGAGATAACATATCAAATTTTTATAAGAATGCGGGAAGGAAGACCTCACAAAGCCCTTTAGAGCTGATCATTACCTCACAAGACCGAAGGTCGATCACAAGCGAAGCGATCACCACATCACATTTTCAATTCTAATCTCTAATACCATTCATTTTATAATCCCTTAGATGTTTACATTCCAAAGTATGAAATTTAAATTTTCTCTTATTACTTTTGTGCCCAACAAAACTAATTGCACCAGTGTACAAACTTTTACTTAAGCCACTACTCTTTTTATTACCTCCAGAGAAAGCCCACTATTTGACAATATTTTTGCTGAAAATTACTTTAGCAATTCCTATAGTCAGTTCTATATTTAAAAACTTTTTTAAAGTCAAGGACGATCGACTCAAGAAAAAGCTATTTGGTTTGACTTTCGAAAACCCAGTTGGTCTTGCTGCAGGTTTTGATAAAGAAGGTAAATACTTTAATGCGATGTCTAGTCTAGGCTTCGGCTTTATTGAAGTAGGAACGGTTACGCCAAAAGGTCAAGCAGGAAATCCACAACCGCGCCTTTTTCGTTTGCCTAAAGATCAAGCTTTGATCAATCGAATGGGTTTTAATAATGAAGGAATGGATGCTTTGGTAGAACGACTTAAAAAGAAGCGACCTAAGCATGTAATTATTGGAGGCAATATTGGGAAGAATAAAATAACACCCAATGAAAATGCAACAGATGATTACGTGCTTTGTTTTGAAAAACTTTTTCCTTTGGTTGATTACTTTGTTGTAAATGTAAGCTCTCCGAATACCCCAAATCTAAGAGCACTACAAGAGAAAGAACCTTTGACGAAGTTACTTACGACTTTACAAGATTTAAATAATCAGAAACCTAAACCTAAACCTATTCTTCTTAAGATCGCACCAGATCTTACAGATACTCAATTAGATGATATCATCGAAATTATTCAAGATACTAAACTCGATGGGGTCATCGCTTCCAATACGACAATTTCAAGGGCTGAACTCAATACCAATTCGACAACAATTGAATCAATCGGTAATGGTGGCTTAAGCGGCCAACCGGTTAGACAGCGCTCTACAGAAGTTATTCGTTATCTTAATAAGAAATCAAACGGAACCTTAACCATTATTGGCGTTGGTGGAATTTCATCCCCTCAAGATGCAATAGAGAAAATAAAAGCTGGCGCTTCTTTGGTTCAAATTTATACCGGTTTGATTTATGAAGGACCAACACTTGTAAAACAAATCAATAAAGCACTGATCAACCTTCCAACTTAGAAACTGCCTTATTTTAGAGAACATCTTAGTGTTTATAGTTCGACTTGAGGTCTGCATTAAATGCTTATATACACATTACTTGAAAATGTAATGGCATCCTTTTTGACTATTATAGAATGAATAATACATGATAATTTCCCCCCTCATTATTCATCTCCCAGGATAATCTTCATTTTCAAGTTTGATTTAGCATCCCTCTTAGTTCGTTTTACGGAGCCATATGCTAATGCGATTTAACGTATAAACTTAAAATGATTCATTATGATTATTTGCGCAATTTTGTATCTATTACTTGGTTTTAATCTATTAAACATGGTATCGGAAGAAAACTCAACGTTTTATCGAGATGTGCGCTTTTGGTTAATCATTTTTTCATTATTAGTATTGGTCGTAATGACCGTTAATAGTTACCCAGTTTAAAAAAAAAGAATAAGAACTGATATAATATATCAGCAGCATAACCATTAGACACACAATCAAATAGAGCAGAAATGCTCTATTAAAAAACAAAAAGACGACATCAGATGTCGTCTTTTTTGTTTTTTAATTCTATAGAAAAAGTAATCTGTTATTTTAGAATATTATCTACTCCTCATCAATTACTTTTAGACTCATATCCATACTTTGAAAAGAATGCGTGAGCGCACCAACAGAAATATAATCAACGCCAGTTTTTGCAATCTCCCTAACTTTGTGAATGGTGATACCACCAGAAGCTTCAGTTTGAAATTTTCCATCAATAATAAGTATGGCTTCTCTAAGCAAAGGAAGCTCAAAATTATCTAACATAATTCGAGTGATTTTCCCTACTTGTAAAACTTCATATAATTCTTCCAGATTTCTTACTTCTACAGTGATTCCAAGATCGAGCTTATTGTCTTGAAGGTATTGATTGACTCGTTCTATAGCTGGGGTGATTCCTCCACAGGCATCAATATGATTATCTTTTATCATTATCCAATCATAGAGCCCATCCCTATAATTTGTACAACCACCAATACGGACAGCCCACTTTTCTAGAAAGCGCAATAGTGGAGTCGTTTTTCTGGTATCGAGTATTTTGACAGGGAAGTCTTCCACTTCAAAAGCAAAGCGATTACTTAAAGAAGCAATACCACTCATTCTTTGCATGGTATTTAAAACCAATCGTTCAGCTTTAAGAAGTGCTTGAGCATTACATTCCACTCGAAATGCTTCTTCTCCATAATTGACAAAACTGCCATCTTCTCGTAAAACTTCGAATGTAGAAGTCTCATCAACGTATTTAAAAACTTCTTTTGCAAAATCAATTCCAGCAATAACACCCGTATCTTTGACGAGGAGTCTAGCTTTGTTACGAGCATCAGGAGGAATACAAGCTAATGAAGTATGATCTCCATCTCGGACATCTTCTTCTAAGCCTTTTTTTATAAAATTAATAATTGTTTCTTTTTGAATTGGCTCCATATCTATTAGCATATAATGTTTATTGTTTGTGAGTAAGTAATTTATGGTTTTTTATTAAAACATTACACCAATTCTAATAGTTAATCCTTGAAGTGCGCTTTTTGAATTCTCTCTAATGGTAGGCTCATCTTCAGGATTACTTCCTGGACCTCTTCTCCGGCCATCATTTTTTGAGATATCAGTAAAATAGTTTTGATAATAGATACCTCCAATTATAGAAGTACTTGGGCCAACACTATATTCGATACCTCCGCCAATACCCCAAGAAAGCGCAAAGAGATTGACATCATCACGAATATTTTCTTTGTTTGTATCCATTGTCGTCCCTTCTATTGCTCCTTGCGCTTGAGTCAAAATACCTAAGGTGAAAATTGGAAGCTCTGCAAAATAACGAATATAACCGAACTCTTGAGTTTTCATTTTCAAACCAAATGGAATTTCAACATATTGAAGTGAATATCTTAAGTTGACGCCATCAGGCAATTCATGGTAGATAGAATTGCTTAATGTTGAATTTGCCCATAAATCACCACCAAAGTCATGCTTCAAAACGCCACCCTGATTGAAGGCAAGGCCAATCCCAAAAGTGAAGGCGTAGTTCTCTTGGAAATATTTTTCTCCAACCATACCTAATTTAGGGCCACCAAAGGCAGTTCCATTACTATTGATTAAATTTTCATTTGAATTCACCCAAGTCACGGTAGGACTAAATTGTATTCCAAAGCGAAAATCACTTTGTCCATAAAGAATAGCGCATGAAAAAGTGAAAAAGGCTGCTAAAACAACAATTTTTTTCATCTTATAAAGTTTTTTTGATTTATAATTCCTTTAAATAGCTCAGAATCTGTTTAAAATAGGCTCTAAAGGTATTTCGTTTTTTTTAACAAAAGTTGCGAAACGTATAATATTCAGTGCTTCTTAAAAATAAATTTCAAATTAAACTGAAAAGTATAGTAAGGAAGTTTTAATTCAGGATTGAAATTCATTTTTGGAGCGTTTCTCAATAAGGTATACTCATTAATTTAAATTAGACCATCAGCTTAACATTTATAATCGTAATTTCGCGGTTCTTACAAAACATGTATTTAAAATGATCTCCATTAAAAGTAGAATTGTAAAAACGAGCTTATTTATCATAGTATTGTTTTCCCTCTGGTTCAGTGCCTGTACAAGGGACAAAGGTAAAAATATTCCAGATGTTTCTCATATAGAAGTTGAAGTCAATGTCAAACGTTTTGAGAAGGATCTGATGGCCATAGATACGAATCACATTAAAAGAGATATGGATGCATTAATCGCCGAATATCCTGTTTTTATGCCTGATATTTATTTACCTAAAATCTTGCCAGTACTTCAGGATACAATGGTGATGAAACAATTTTTAATAAGTCCGGGCATTCGAAAATTATATGATACTTGTCAGATTGTATATAATGACCTGACTGATATAGAGGAAGACCTCAAAAGTGCTTTTCGGTACTATAAATATCATTTTCCGGAAAGGAAAGTCCCCAAGGTTATCTCCTTCTTTTCTGAATATACAATTGGTACATTTACTTATGAAGAAGAAATCCTGGGGATTGGATGGGATTTTTTTCTTGGAGCTGATTACCCCTTATACGACCCCAGTTTTTTTCCTAATTATATCAAAAGAACAATGAATAAGGAGCACCTGGTTGCGAAATCTATGGAGGCCATTGCAACTGATATTGTGGGGAGTGGTAAAGGAGAGCGTTTGATTGATTTTATGATAACTAATGGAAAGATCCTCTATATTCTGGATCAATTAATGCCTCATACACCCGATAGCGTAAAATTGGCTTATACTACTTCACAGCTTCAATGGTGTGAAAATAATGAATTACAACTGTGGTCTTATTTTCTGGCAGACGATCTTTTATACTCGTCTAATATGCGAGATATTAGGAAATTAGTTGATTACAGCCCATTTGGAACGTCGCAAATGCCGGCAGAAGCGCCAGGAAGATCAGCCAATTGGATGGGCTGGCAAATTGTAAAGAGCTATATGAATCGATATCCAGAAACGACTTTGGAGCATTTAATCGAAATCGAAGAAGCCCAAACAATATTGAATAAAGCGCGTTATAAGCCTAAAAGATGATGATAACCATTCACTTTTTGAGTAAATCTTTATAAAAAATTGGGCAGACTCATTTATATCTTTTTAAATTTGCTTAATTTGTAAAGTTTAAACGATTTTATAGCCCAAAGGATGTACTAGAACAGTTATTCTTTGTGATTCAAATAAATACTATATCCTTATTTTAATCATCCTATTCTAAGTTATTATGTCAGAAAGAAATATTCCGGTCGTTGACCTTTCTAAATTTATTAATGGAGATACAGAAGATCGTAGTGCTTTTGTGAAGTCTATCGGTAGAGCATTTCATGAAATTGGCTTTGTTGGCGTAATAAATCATGGAATTCCGAAAGAATTGATTGATGGATATTATACGGCTTCAAAAGCTTTTTTTAATCTTCCAGTAAGTGTAAAAGAGCAATATGAAGTTCCGGGTTTAGCTGGCCAAAGAGGGTATACCTCATTTGGGAAGGAGCATGCTAAGCAATCTGAAGTCGCTGATTTAAAAGAATTTTTTCAATTAGGACAAGAGGTGAGCGATGGTGACGATATAAAGTCAGAGTATCCAGATAATGTAGTCGTACAGGATGTTCCAGAATTTAGTGAATTAGGACGAAAACTTTATCAATCTTTTGAAGCGGCTGGGGCAGAATTGTTAAAAGCTATCGCTATTTATCTTGATTTGGGTGAAGCTTATTTTGAAGATAAAATCCACAATGGCAATAGCATATTAAGGTCCATTCACTATCCCCCGATCACTAAAGAACCGGATTCTGCGATTCGAGCAGAACAGCATGAGGATATCAATCTGATTACCTTATTGGTTGGCGCTTCTGCCGGAGGCCTCCAATTATTGACAATGGATAATGAATGGGTGCCTATTATGCCTGAGGAAGATGAAATCGTGATCAATGTTGGAGATATGCTCCAGCGCCTGACCAATAATTATTTGAAGTCTACGACGCATCGTGTCGTTAATCCACCTAAGGAAATGTGGCATTTACCTCGACTTTCTATTCCATTTTTTCTACATCCGAGAAGTACGATGGATTTGACTTGTCTTCGTAAATGTGTCAGCGACGAATTGCCTTTAGCGTATGAACCAATTACAGCGGGAGAGTATCTAAATGAACGATTGAGAGAGATTGGTTTGAAAAAATAGAGATATAAAATAAGAAAACTCACGGCTTACAGCCGATAAATAGGGTTTTAGACAAACTCTAAACCTTTTTTTACATTTTTAGTCTAAAAACCAATAATCTTTAGGCTTTACTTGTTACTATATTGTAAATTGCACTAATAAAATTTTTAATTATGGATTCTATATTTTTATTTTTCAGTATGGGAGGGTATGAAATCGTCGTTATTCTCTTTATCGTATTATTACTTTTTGGCGGTAAAAAGATACCTGAACTGATGCGAGGATTAGGAAAAGGTATCAAAGAGTTCAATAGTGCACGGGCCACTATAGAAGGAGAGATCAAAGAGGGTATGAAAGAAGTTGATAATAAAAAAGACTAGTCCTTTCTTACACATTTTTGTCTCTTTATAAAAACAAAGCCAACTCTGATTGACTCAGGGTTGGCTTTGTTTGTGTTGGTGAAATACAAAATACTTTAGAGCTCTGCCCAAGTCATAGTCTTAGGATCATAATTACATTTTAAAGGTTTTGCATATGGATCTGATTGCTCATTTGTAAATGCTCTACAATCAGAACAAAGATATCTGAATTCACATGTTTTACAAGTTTCAATTTGATCTTTCGTAATGTTCCAACTATCCGTAAAGCCTTCTATATTTAAGGCTTGTTCCAATGTTGTATCTGCAATATTGCCATAACTTTCGGGCATTGCCGGGCAGTTCTTAATATTACCATTTGTATCAATTGAAATTTTCTTATTCAGACAATTATTAAAATGTTGAGCTTCTGTAAATGACTTTACATCAATCCTGAAATAAGCTGGGGAAATGAAACCGCAATGAGCATTTGAATCAATGATTTGCTCTGTGACTTGAATTATTTCAGGGAATTCTTCATCTAGACTTTCAAGCACCTTAGGGTTTTCACCTGAAAAAGAATGAAAAATAATTGATAAGACTCTTTTGTGCTTTTCCAAGAGTTGAGTAATTGATTCTAATGTATTATTTATATCAAATGGAATGATGATATTAACAGTCGAAATACTACTTTTTTCTAAATGAGCAAGTATATTATTTAAAAGCTTCAAATTGTATTTACAGAAAAAACGTAGCTCAAGCGCTTTACATCCTAGTGCTTCTAATTGAAGGATAATATTTTTAAAGTCAAATTCACTTTGCCTGTCTATATCAATGATCGCATTCTCTATGGCAGAGGGTGACTGCCAAGTAAGGTCCATTGGAGGAAACCAATTTACTTCTATTGAATCACAGAAAAAGATGTAGTTTTTTTCATAGAGATAAACTAAATACTCATCGATGATAGACTGGCTTTCTAAATCGTAATCTTCTTTGATGGTTTTGATCATAACTCCATTATATTCTATTAGGAAGTCAAAAAAATCATTAGGAATAAAATCAAACTGATTTCTTTGGAGATCACAAATGACCGATCTAGAAGCACCATTGACCGGAATACAATTCGCAAATAATTTAAAATGCTGATCAGCATTAATTTCTAACGTATTCATATTATTTTGATTTCAATACTTTATTTACATCTATAGATTTTGAAATGGATTTGTAATATCCATGTATGGAGTAACTATTGGTTTCAAATTTATCTATAGTCACGAAAGAACGTCGAATCCTTTTAGGGGCTTTAGGTTTAGGTAAGCTTTCCTTTTTGTTATATAACATTATTGGGATATCCATCGCCATTTGGCTGGATAAGAAATTTTTAATTTTTTTTAATTTGGTCATATTATTCTAATTTTTTGTAAGTGCTTGATTTATAAGACGAAGCTGAATCTCTCTTATATGAAATCGTAATGCTCCTCTTCTGTGCCAATACACAGTAATCTGGTTAAAGTCTAAAGTTGTTCCATAGTTGATTCCTACTCTTTTTAGGCTTTTCGGAATCCACCTTTAGTTTTATATTCTAGTATTATTGAATAGGCTTTCAAATCTTATATACTTAAAAATTCAGCAATATCTTTTGCTAGATAATAATTGCATGGTCCTGAGGTCATTCCAAATTGGCCTATAGGATTGACTTCGAGAAATACAAATTCATTGTTTTTAGTTAAGATCATGTCGATAGATCCACAATTGATATTTAGGTTTTGCATCAATTGATCTATTTTTGATTCAATAGAATTAGGTAGCTTGAAAGGGACGGTTCTATTGGGGTATTCATCGTTATAGTTTCGGAAATCGACACTAGTTTGAGTATCCTCTTGAGAGAAAATGCCCATTGATTTACAATGCCCATTAAGATAGAAAACCCTTAATTCATATTTTTTTTGAAGGCAATTTTGAAAAAGAGAAGGGAAGAAATCATTGGGTAATGCATCAATAGTATCATCTTGGATAATTGTTGTAAAACAAGACTTTATTAAATCCGGATTTTCAAACATTGGGATTTCATAAATCGCTTTAGTAATAATGTCACCATGCAATTTTTTAAAAGCGATTAGCTCTTTTTTTTCTGAAGTGATAAGCGTTTCGGGAATATCCAGTCCAACTTCTTGAGCCATGTTTAATACTTGAAGCTTATTGACCCCACGGGTAAAGTAACTGTTAATAGATTTTACTTTGTCAAGTAGAATATGAAGGTAATCTTCAAGTTTCGTTAATTCTTTTTTTTGTGTTTTCTCAAGAATTTCTTTACTAGGCATATAGGCAGGCAGCTCGATTATCTCTCTCTTATGAAACTGTAATGCTCCTCTTCTATACCAATAGGCTGTAATTTTGCTAAAGTCTAAAATTGTTGTTCCATGGTTGATTTCTACGCTTGGACCATGATTGTTAATGATGAGTTTTATGTGGTTTAAGTTTTCTTTCCAATTGATTCTCTTGAATTTTTTTTTGAAAAAAAATAACCACTCAATAGTGTTGCTGGTAGATTTGTCATCGTTTTCACTTAGTATTAAAATCATAAGTACTGTTTAATAAACAAGGTTCTTTGACAAAAAAGGTGTTTGAAATAAAGCCATTTCTAATTTCATTTACGACTTGTCCACGGAATTTGTCTAAGAATGATAAAAAATAAAAACCTGTTGAAGAGCCTCGAATAGGTGTTAAGGATTCCTCAACAGGAATGTACATTTGTGTAAATTAAAAAATATAATTTTTTATTTATTCTATACCACTATCGTACCTTGTAGAACCTGAGTCATTCGTTATAGTACTCGAGCCGTCTTCATTCATCACGATTCTTCTGGTAAGACTACCACTACTACAGCATCCACCTTTAATAGACTTCTTCATCAAGTCATTAATCAATTGATCCTTGCTCATTTCTTTTAGTGCTTTCAATTTTTTCTTTTTCATAATTGAAGTTTGTAAAATTAATTCCTACTCTTTTTAGGCTTTTCGGAATCCGCCTTTAGTTTTATATTCTAGTATTACTGAATAGGCTTTCGAATCTTATTCATGTGTTTAATAGTGTACTTATTACCGTATATCTCCATCCATTTTATTAGGGTATCAGGTCCTAGGTATTCATAAATCTTTTCATAAAGATTTTTGACGATAGGTCTTAGCATCTTTTCTGTTTCTACTTTTTCTGTTTTTAAACGCTCAATGATGTCTAGCTTCTTAGCACGAGGAGTAGGTGCATGATGAATCATTCTCCCAAAGTATTGATGGCAGAAGTCGTAATAATCTTTTGAATAAAGTAAGAAAGTATGCCACATCTCATCAATGATCCAAAGTGGTTCATGTGTAAAAATATAATCGTCAGGATATTTAGCCATAAGACAAAGGAAAAGCTTCATTTCTCTAAATATATCATTAGCTTCTTCGTCTGAAAGATCAAATTCATCCATAAATCGGAGCACGGTTTCCTCATGTTGATATTCTAATACTTGGGGAATATTGATAGCTGTATTTGTTTTCATTGGCTATGTTTTATAAGCATTGAAATGAAAGATTGAACAAATATTTTTTGACAAGCCACACTTTATTATCTTTCATGTTTTGTTATAGTATACAAACGCTATGTGTATATTTATTTACGTCAGTTGTCGTAGTCGAATTTAAGGCATTATAATGGAATATGCAAATATTCTACGTCAATTGTCGTATTAAATTTTCAATTATCTCTATATTAAAAGTAAATGCTACACCGCCCTAAAAACAAATGGTATTACTTTTGAATAAGAAGTAAGAAAAACGAACATCATGCAAAAAATTATATTCTATTTTTTCGGCTTATTTGTTTTGTTTTATGCTTGTACCACAAATCAATCAGAACCCCAAAATACAAATGCACCAGGGGCAGTGAATAAATCTAATGCGGATGAAGTGCCTGTCGCAACACCTATTCCTCCACCCAATTTGGCAGGGAAGAGTTATAAAAAAGTAAAACAGGCATCCAGTAAAGATTTAGTTTATCCTAAGAGGTATGAAGAATTAGGTGTTCCAAAATTTTCCAATGCGAAAATTGAAAATAATATTATGTTGGATAATGATTTTGGGAAGTATGGCCAGCGAATTAAATTGGCGTGTTCTGGAGATTATGATCAAATCTTAGATTTTTATGCTGAAAAATTAGTAGAGAATGGTTGGGTAAAAAATGATGAAATGGATAAGACCTTAGAAGATGAAGATATCCGATTTTTTAGCACAAATTATATGAAAAACGGAGCAGAATATACTTTGATGTTTTCTGCAACAGATATAGGTAATAATAAGGTATCCATTTCGCAGATTGTAAAAGAAAATTAAGAATAGTTGGCTTTGTGAGACTACCAAAAACAGTGCCTCACAAAGCCCTTAAAAGGCTGATCACAAGTTCCGAAGGAAACAATCACAAGCGAAGCGATCACAAGACCGCAGGTCGATCACAAGCGAAGCGATCACCAAAAAAAATCACCAGTTCCGAAAGAACGATCACGACACGATCATTTTTTAAGTTCACCTTGAGAAAGCTTGAGTACTTTGACTTTAAATACCAAAACGGAATTACCAGGAATGAATGTTCCTTCTTCGTCAATTTCTAATGGCCCATAAGCAAGTTTAGAAGGAATCAAAATCCAACCTTCACTTCCCTTTTTAAAATAATGTAATGCTTCTTCTAATCCTTGGATGGCTTCTCCATTTCCAAATTGGAAACTGAATGCTTCTTTTCTATTATATGAAGAGTCAAAAATCTTATCGTCCAAAAGAAAGCCCTCATAATGGAAAGTGATCTTATCTCCTTTTTTCGGCAAGGCGCCTTTCCCTTTCTTTTTAAGTGAATAACTGACACCTGAAGGGAGTCTTTTAGTTCTCAATCTATGCTCAGAAGCATACTCATGAATTAATTTTTTATCTTTTGAAAATTGTTCTTTTTGTTGTTGCTCAAAAGCTATCCGCTCCTGCTCTTCAAGAGCAGCCATATGACGATCATATTCCTCATAATCCATGATTTTTAGTACTTCAATATCGTAGAGTAAAGCAGTATTAGGAGGAATAATATTACCAGCACCTGTTTTCCCATACCCAAGGTGTGGAGGGACATATAAAATGCCTTTTCCACCAACCTGAAATAGTGGGATACCCTTTTCCCATCCCCTGATTACCTGCCGATAACCTAACTGAAATAGGAAAGGTTCTTCACCGGATTTATCGAAGACAGTTCCATCTATTAATCTTCCAGTATAACTGACCATTACATAATCACCTGCTTTAGGAAATGCGCCATGCCCTTCTTGATCAATTTGATAATAGAGGCCATCACCCGCAGAATTCGCTTGGATATTATTTTGCTTTAAATAAGTTTCAAGGTCAATAGAGTCGATTGGATTGCTAGCTGGTGCAATAAAGAAACAAAAGCAAAGAAAGAGTATAAAAGAAATTCGTTCCATGGTAGATTCGTTTGACACGTTTAAGAGTCTTTTTATAAATTTGTTCAAAATAGCTGCTCATATTGAGAAATATAATTACGAAGCTTAGCGAACTATTTTAGAACAACTTCACATTATAAGAAAACTACATATACAATGCCAAGGAGTCAATTTTATTCAGTTTTAATTTTTATTTAACAAGAAAACAACAAATCTTAACCATCTAACCATCTAACCATCTAACCATCTAACCATCTAACCATCCCTATCTATCATATTGATCCAATTCTAATTCCTCAATAATGTGAATCAATTTTTCTGCATAACGCTTATCTGTTGCATAACCAGCTTTTTTAAGTCCATGAGCCCACTTTTTAAAATCTTTGCCATGTGCGCTAAGTCCTCGGTATCGCTTACCTGATAGGAGTTGACTATGAGCTCGATAACTTTCCCAGGATGTTGCATATTTTCTAAAGAAATCCTTATGGCTATCATCTGTAAAGTTAGCACAATGGCCTTTTTTACAAGATTTTGAAAAGCATTTCATTCCAAAGTGATTATTGTTTTCTCTAGATAGTCGGCTTTCTCCTGCATTGCTTTCAATGAGACCCTGAGCCAAAGTGATACTAGCCGGAATACCATACTTGTTCATTTCTGAACGCGCCACATCTTTGAAGCGATTAACATAGGCTAATTGCTTTTTTCGTTTTGACGTTGTAGCATTTTTTTGTTGGTTTCCATAAGTCATATTAGAATAGGTGTTTCCCCAATCCGTACTTGGCTTAGTGGTGACTTGAGCTTGTTGATAAAGTTGAACTTCCCCCTTCTCAGTAGAAGAACTATTGAAATCCAAAAAGTTGCCAAGCGTTTCCCCGAAGGAAAACTGCTCGGCAGAATTTGGAATAATATCCTTATTAGAATTAAATTGTAATTGAACATTGAAGTCGGTTTTCAAAATAAAGAATACACCTAGTATAAGGAATCCGACTTTTAAACTATTGCGAACTATAAATAGGAAAATTGATTGTATCATTATTTGAATAGGTGAAAATGTTATTTGGATACGCTTTCTCATGACATGGATTTTTAAAAGGGTTTAGAGATAACAAAATTGAGTGTACTTCTGTGTATGCTTAACTTATATTATAATTACAATACAAATTAAAACAAAATGTTTTAAATAAACAATATTTTTAAAACATTTATTTTTGAAGAGCATATCCAAGCATAGTAATCGCGCATGACTACCTATCAAATATGAATGGAGTAAAAATAAATAATCAAAATTGTGGAAGTCTGCCAAAAGTAGACACTCACAAGCGAAGCGATCACCAAATCACACAGTCCATAGGACTGACCACCATAACATAAGTCTAAAATATCGTTCTTGCAATTGCCATGCATATCCAAACTTTATTATTTAAGTGCAGCGCAAAAGAATTCATTTAAGGTACTTAAAAAGCATTTTTGTCTTTTGCCTTTGTGGCGAAACCCTTGCATATGACACACTGCCTTATTTATATCTTGTTCTTTAAAGATTTAGATATTTCGAAATATATTGTTTCGGTTGGAAATGAAGATATAGAGCCATTCCTTAAGGAATGTGATAAGTGGAATTTGTATTGAGCAGAATTAAACGACTTCCCAATAGCCCATTTGAAAAGCCGTAGAGTGGGTGCAAAAGACTTTTTTGCAGCCCAAGCTAATAATCTTTAAACAGGCGCTCAATCTAATACCTCGCCATCTAAACTATTTTTTTGTTTAAAGTTTTTGATAAATTTTTCGACTTTTTCGTCCTGATTATTAGAATCGGAATCTTGATCTGTTGAGGTATTACCTACATAAATAGTAGAAGAAGGAAAAGCGAAATTGACATTTAAACTTGCTGCCAGACGTAAAATTCCAAGTAGTAAGCTTTCTCTAACGTTCAACTCATCTGCAAATGAATCTACTTGTAAATGTGTTCGAAATATAATACTAAGTGCAGATGCATCAAGATTGTTAAGGTGTACATAATAACCTTCTTTACGAGTCGCAGGGTGGTTGAGTATCATTTTTCGTAGACCATCTATAAACGTTTCGATAAGCTCAGGAGGTGTTTCATAAGTGACTCCTAATGTTGTATTGAATAATCTAAACACTCGGACACCTTTATTAGTGATGGCAACATTTGCTATTGTTCCGTTTGGTACAGATATAATAGAGGTATCACTGGTCTGTAATCTGGTTGTTCGAAACCCTACTTCTTCCACGGTTCCTTCGACACCTCCGCCAATGATATAATCTCCGATTTGAAATGGGCGATCAAAAAATATCATTGCTGATCCAATTAAATTCTTGACCGTATCTTGCGCCGCCAGAGCCAAAGCTAAACCTCCGATGGATACACCTGCAATTAATGCTGTAATATTTACTTCAAGTAAATGTAGAATATGGAAAATTCCAATGATGGAGAAAATAATCATAAGCGATCTCCGAATGATAGGAATCAATTGTTCATCCATACGATGTTCTGTTCCTTTTGCAAAATCCATAGCAAAGTCCATTACTAACCTTGTGATTCTGATTAGAAGAACTACCACAAGTATAGTCAAGACAATTTGGAGTACTAGAATACTAACTTCTGCAGCAGCAATCGGCAGTTGAAGAACAGGAATTAAAATTCGGATGAACCAAAATAGGAGTAATAAGCTAAATGCTTGGGCGATCTTGCGTACTTTTTTATTATCTAAAAGTTTAATATTAAAATAGCGATTTAAAATTTGTCTAAAAAGTGGCATTAAAAGTCCAGACAAGATTTTATAAAATAACCAACTAAAAACAAAAATAATAAGAACCGTAAGGTATTGCCAGATGGCTAGACCCAGAATTTTGTTTTGCCCCATGCGTGGAAGATAGGTTAACAGACGATCTGTTCCCATAGGATAAGTCGCTCTATGGAGTTTTGGAATCTGATTTATTGTTTCTTTTGAATAAAACCATTTTCCATTTACTTTTTCAAGATATACATCTGGGAGCTTTAAAGGAAAGGGGGTATAATAAGGTTTGTTGGTCGTACTATCTATATAGTCCTGAGTCTGAGGTAATTGGTTGAGTCTTACATACAGACCATTTCCGTCGAAAATCTGCTTAAGTTTAATAGCATCTTGAATTAAAGCCAAAGAATCTTTCGACCGGAATAAGGTCACAGCTGCAATGTCAGGATGATATGTATCAGGCTGTAAATAATACAAATGAACATACATCGTATTATAAGGATTTTCAAGACTTGGCTCAGGAGCATTTGCCGATTGAGAAAATGTATTCTGGCAAATTATAAAAAGGATACAGATAGTTAAGGCAATTTTTTTCATATTTATAAGCAGCTTCTTTTATGCGAAGATATCAAAGAAGTTCAGTATTAATAGCTCATTTGCATGCAAATTTCTGATTTAAAACGTACTCATTATTTATTTTAAGTATAGATAAAGGGATGCGATAAGAAAGAATTTTAAGCATTGTACTTAATGCTATAATTTTGATGCGTATCACAGATCTTGAATCTATTCCAATTCATAAAAGCTATAATTATTTAGATTAAATTAATTCAGAAATGCATAATAATGCTATGTCACAAAATGCTTATAGAATGATTATTTATAATTTAAAACAAATCATAATATGCACTTGGAAACAGGGAATAATATTCACTTCGCAATTTCCCGGGTCATTCCAAAACCGTTTTTTTTACATCCCAAACCGTTTTTAATTAGAGTTGCATTTGCACCTCGATATGGTCTATTGTATTTTAATGAAATACAGTTAGGTTGCGTCGACTTTTGGTCGTTGTTACTTTATGATAGAAATATTCATGGGATCTAATTCTATCTAGTATCCTTTAATCCAGATAATTGATCTTGCTATAGATCAAATGCACTTTTCATAGGAAAGTGTATTTGACTGTCTTAAGATTATAACGCTCACCGGCATGGGTTTTAGGATACCAGGTAGTTTTCATTCCATAGAATTATCCCAAAAAATCTTGAAGAGGTTTTACTAAGAGCATGCTCTTAGGGAAGTTGTTTAAAAATAGATAAATGATCTATTTACATTTTGAACAACTTCAGTATTAAATAATCTAATCAAGTACACAGATTACGGTCTATTAGAAAATTATTGGCTTAACAAGCTTATTCTGAGCATTTTTTTCATACAGAAAAATAGAATAAGGTTGTTAGTAAAGCATAGAAAGTGTCTTTTATCAGTCTCATTAAGGATAACATCTTAATGAGCTGATAAATACCTCTACTGTAATCATCCTGTTATAACAATTAGCAGTTGGCCGGTAGATTAAGCTATTTTATACCTATAAGTAAGAAATAGCACAAAGTTTTAATATTGATCATCATGAAATAAAGAGCATTTCTATTCAGCAAATGAGCTGATAGAGGGTTGTATTATAATGCCCCCTCGCATTTTACACATTATTTATTAACTCTTTATTTAAATTAAATTTCATGAATGTAAAAGGACTAAACACTTCCCGACTCAAAAGAGCCGTACTCTTTTGTAGTTTAACTTTTATGTGGGCAACTAGTATGTTTGCTCAATGCCCAGACGTTTCGGTTACTTGTAACCCTGTAGAGAATGTATTTTTAGGTGCACCAGGCTGTACACATACAGTGATGTTAGACGATATTTTAGAAGGTGCTTTTGATCCAGCATGTTATGCTGTATCATTATTTCTAGATGACGGAACGCCACTAGCGCCTGCGGATGAAATCAATAGTACACATATTGGTTTGACTTTAGATGTTGTCATAACTAATATTATGACTGGAACGGAATCTTGCGCAGGTTCTGAGGTAAATGTTTTTGATAGCATAGATCCCGTATTGACAGCATGTGATGATGTGACTGTAGATTGTGGCGATTCTACGGATCCTGCAGACATAGGTGAACCAACGGTTACTGACTGCGATCCGAATACCTTAACTTTTGAAGATACAGATCCTGTAGATGGTACTTGCCTTGATCCTTTCTTATTTACGTTTGATCGGACTTGGACTGCAACAGATGGTTCAGGCAATGAGTCTACATGTACTCAAACGATTACAGTAGATCGTTTAATGTTTGATCCTGGTACAGGATTTCCTGCGGATATCACTGTCGATTGTGGTGATCCAACGACGCCTGCAACTACTGGATATCCTACGATTGCAGGGATGGATATTACCTCCGAATCTGTTGCAATTTGTGGATTTACAGCGCATGCTACTGACAATGTAGATGCTGGATCTTGTGCAGCAGAGTCAACTATATTGCGATCATGGACAGTCTTTGATCTATGTGGCAATTCCTGGACATCTCCTACTTTGCAGGTGATTACGGTAGATGACTCTACAGCGCCTTCATTTACAGATTGCCCGAATGATATTACTGTCAGTACAACTCAATACGATTGTGTGTCAGGTACGATCACATTAGAATCAGCAGTAGCAACTGATGATTGCTCTACTATATCCTATGAGACTACAGTGGATGGCATTGTTGTAGTAGGTACCGTATCTGATTTGGATGTTGGTGTGCATACGGTTGAAGTGACCGCCACAGATGCTTGTGGTAATGTAAGCATCGTGCCATGTACTTATACCATCACAGTAGAAGATGATGTACAACCAGCAATGTCTTGCGAGACTTCAAGAGTGGTTACACTAAATGGAAGTGGACCGACCTTAGTACCTGCTTCTGTTTTTGATGATGGGAGTTGGGACAATTGTGGAACCATTACTTTCCTTGCAAGGAGAATGGACAGCCCTGATTGTGATGGAAATGTTTCTGTTTTTTCAGAGTTTGTACCTTTTTATTGTTGTGATGTTGACCCAACAGGTACGTCGGCTCCAATCATGGTGATTTTACAAGCATCTGATGGGGTGAATACCAATACTTGTATGGTAGAAGTAACTGTAGATGATAAAAATGCACCAAATATTACTTGCCCAGCAGATGTAACCGTTGATTGTATGGATAATATAGATCCTTCTATTCAAGGTACAGCGACTGCTACAGATGATTGTTCTGCGGCGATCACTTACACTGATGCGGGGACTTTAAATAATTGTGGTGTTGGTACGATTACTCGTACTTGGAAAGCGACAGACCCAAGTGGAAATGCAGATAGCTGTGATCAAGTGATTGTAGTTGCTAATTTGACGCCATTTCTTGGTAGCTCAATTATATGGCCTGCTAATATGAATCTAACATCTTGTAATGATGCTACGGATATTTCAGTGACAGGCGTTCCTGTATTTACAGAAGATGACTGTGATCAAGTAGATACACTTGCCCATGTAGATGTCAGATTAGAAATAGGAGGTTGTTTAACTATTCTAAGAAAATGGACGGTTTTTGATAATTGTCAAACTGCAGCAAGTACAAGTTCTAGTTGTGATGATGATTTAACTGCAGCTAATATTGCTCATTGGTGTTTTACACAAGTGATTACTGTTATCGAATCTGATGATCCGACTATTTTATCTTCTTGTGATGATAGAGCATTCCCTGGTTCTTCTGCAAACTGTACAAATGGAACTGTGTCATTGATTTTAGATGCGACAGATGATTGTAATCCTAATGATCTGACGTATTTATGGGAGATAGACATAGACAATGATGATAATAATAATCCGGAATTTACAGATAATACCAATGATGCTAGTGGTACTTATGATTTGGGTACGCACCGTATTTATTGGAGAGTAGAAGATAAATGTGGAAACTTTACAGAATGCGATTATTTGTTTACTATAGCAGATTCTACCGCACCTCAGTTGACGACCTTCGACATTATTTCAGCAGAATTAGACCCAGGTACAAGCATTGAGCATATGGCTACAGATTGGGTAGTAGCTGCTTCGACCATGGATAATTGTGGAATTGTAGAATACCTTGTGAATGTACCAAGTGCTGGCGTCGGCCAAAATGAACCACCGGTTACTGCAGGGGCTTCTTATACTTTTACATGTGCAGATAGAGTGTCATTAGGAGATACCGTTACGGTAGATGTATGGGTCAGAGATGCGAATTTTAATTGGACTTATACGACGCCTACTATTGTATTACAAGATAATATGGCGCCGAATTGTTCTACTCCACCATCCGCAACCGTATCCGGTGGGATCTTAAATGAAGAAGGAGAAGAAGTAGAATTTGTAATGGTCGAAGTTTCAGGAGATACACAAGAGGAAGAAGAAACGACAGAAACAGGTACCTACGCTTTTGATTTACCATTAGAAAATAATTACGCTGTTACACCAGAGCGAGACGATAATCCAATCAATGGGGTATCTACTTATGATTTGGTGAAGATCAGCCAACATATTTTGGAAACAGAATTCTTGTCTTCACCTTATAAGATCATTGCTGCAGATGTCAATAATTCTGGAAATATTTCAACATTGGATTTAGTAGAACTTAGAAAACTGATCTTATTTATTGAGACAGACTTTTCAAATAATAATTCTTGGAGATTTGTAGATGCAGAATTTGCTTTCCCAAATCCTTTAGATCCATTCCAGACTTCATTCCCAGAAGTGTATACAATTAATGACTTGGGTGAAGATATGCAAGCAGATTTTGTAGGTGTGAAAATAGGTGATGTGAATTGTAGTGCGGCACCTAACGATTTTGTTGGAAGTGGTGATGACAGAAATAGTGGAGAAGATTTACAATTCTTTGTAGAAGATCAGCAATTGATTGCTGGGGAGACTTACACGATTGATTTCCAGATTGATGAGGTAAGCAATTTGCAAGGATATCAATTTACACTTGGTTTCGATCAAAGTGCATTATATTTTGAAAACCTTGAAGCAGGAACACTCAAAGGAATGACTGAAAATAACTTCGGTTTGAGCTTACTTGATCAAGGAGTTATCACAACAAGCTGGCATACATTTGAGATGTTAAACACTCAAAAGTCAAATAGCTTTAGTATGACTTTTACAGCGATGTTGGATGCACAATTGAGTGAAGTCATCAATATCAATTCGAGATATACAAAGGCTCAAGCTTATGTTAATAATGATTTTTCTAATGTTTCCTTAGTTTTCGAATCTGAGAATGGAATAACCTTGGATCAATTCCAATTATTCCAAAATCGACCAAATCCGTTTAAAGCAGAGACGGTTGTTAGCTTCAATTTACCAGAAAATAATGCTGGGACTTTAACGATCTACGATCTTTCAGGTCGAGTAATTCAAGTCGTACAAGCGGATTTCACTAAAGGGTATAATGAAGTTGGTATTAACAGTACAGTGTTGCCAGGACACGGAGTATTTTACTACCGTTTAGATGTCGCGGACCATACTGCTACGCGAAGAATGGTACTGTTAAAATAATTTGATTTTTTTTCATGAGATCAATATGTCAAAAGCCTTCTCCGATGCTCGGGGAAGGTTTTTTTATTTGATCGCTTATTGTTTTATACGAACTATTTATTTAAAAGACCGTATGTAACTTATAAACCTCCGTTTTGATGTTAAAATTTGTTCAAATTCCTAAGAACGAACTAAATCAACTATTTTTTCATAACATTAAAACTTAACAATATGTATGGACTAGTTAATAAAGCCATTAATGATCTCATTGTAGATAAATTTGGTGAAGAAGTCTGGCAAGAAATAAAAACAGCAGCCGATGTGGATATAGAAATGTTCACTAGTATGAAATCTTACGATGATGAGATCACCTACCAATTAGCCACAGCCGCTAGTGAAATTCTTGAGCTTCCAATAGAAGAGGTCTTAATAGAATTAGGCAAATATTGGGTGAAATTTACAGCTAAACAAGGGTATGGTGATATGTTAGCGATGGCCGGAAATAATTTCCCTGAGTTTTTAAAAAACCTTAATGCATTACATATTCGGGTTGGAATGACTTATAGTAATCTGAAACCACCCTCATTTAATTGTGAAGAAATCGATAGTAATAATCTTGTTCTTCGTTATTTCTCTCATCGTAAAGCCCTAGGGCCATTGGTAATAGGTTTAATATATGGCTTAGGAGAAAAATTTAATGAAGAAATCGTCATCAAGCAAACTAAATTTAGAACAGAGGCTGGACATGATGAATTTAATATCTATCATAATCCAATTGGGAAAAAAGTAATAGTTACGAAAGAGGTATTGGAAAATCATAAATAATGCAATCGAAAGTTGGAGAAAAGGCGGGCACTAAAGTTATTAATGATTTATTTCCATTCTTTATTGCTGTAGATTCTACTATGACTATCGTAGAAGTGGGACGGGGAGTATTAAAAATAATTCCTGATCTAGAAGTATTGGAAAATTTTTCAAATTATTTTTCTATTCTGCTCCCTTCTACTCAATTGTCATTTGAATCTATCGCAACATATATAGATGAAATTTTTATTATTAGTTCTTTGGATGGGCAGTTCAGGTTTAGAGGTCAAATGTATTTTGAAGAAGCGTCTAATTATTTATTCTTTTTAGGGACACCAATCATTTCTACACCAAGAGATTTTGCAAAATTAAATTTAAACGTTAATGATTTTGCAAAATATGATGTCCTCCCAGATTATTTATTGGTACTTCAAGCTCAAAATACTTCTCATGAAGAGACAGAGCGAATCGCTAGGAAATTAAGTATTCAATCTACAAAATTAAAGGAGTCTAATGAAGAGTTAAAACGGTTCTCTTATGTAGCATCCCATGACCTTCAGACACCACTGAGAAGTATCATTAGTTTTTCTCAATTATTAAATAAGCGATATTCAGATTTAATAGATAAGGAAGGCCAAGAGTTTTTAATGTTTATTATTGATGCAACTAAAAGAATGAAAGCATTGATAAATGATCTTTTAAATTATTCAAGAGTTCATAATAAGCCACTTGAATTTGCCAAACTAGAGGTAAGTCAAACTATTGAAGATGTTTTAAAAGATTTAAGTGCTGATATTCAAAAAAGAAATGCTTTAGTAACTGTTCAAGATATGCCAACCATTTATGCAGATGGTTTGCAGATATATCAACTTTTTCAAAACTTGATCAGTAATGCTATCAAGTTCAATAAATCAAAACAACCTCAGGTAAAAATCAGTTTTCAAGAATCTTTTACAAATTATACCTTTTCAGTAGCAGATAATGGTATAGGAATACCAATGGATTTGACCAATAAAATATTTGAAGTTTTTCAGCAACTGAATCGGGTTGAAGATTATGGCGGTACAGGTATTGGGCTAACTATCTGTAAAAAAGTTATAGATCGCCATAAAGGAAAAATTTGGATTCATTCAAGTCCAGACGAAGGGTCAACCTTTTATTTTACGATTAGTAAAAGTCTTGACTTGAAAAAAAACGAAAACAAATAAGAGATTAATTTTTTGCTTGTGTCAAATTAGCCCCTCACAAGCGAAGCAATCACAAGACCGCAGGTCGATCACAAGCAAAGCAATCACCAAATCACATAGTCCATAGGACTGATCACCATAACACAAATCTGAAATGCCTTTCTTACAATCGTCTTGTCCGCTTGTTCATCTTCTATATCTAAGCAACTTCAATAATTAGAATCATATCATCTTGTTCCACCATTGTCCTTTCAGGGATATAAACCTTTTGAATAATCCCCTTCATAGGAGCGGTAATTGTCGACTCCATCTTCATGGCTTCAATTATAAAAAGTGGCGCATTGACTTCTACTGTATCTCCTTCTTTTACTAGTATTTTAGAGAGCTTACCTTGTAAAGGAGCTCCAATCTCTGATGGTTTAGTAGCTTTGAGGTGCAAAGCCCTTTCTGACTCTACTGATTCATCTTTGATTTCTATTGACCGCGTTTGGCCATTCAAACTAAAAAGAACCAAGCGCATTCCAAGCTCATTAGGTTCTGTCATATTCAGATACTTGATGAGGATGGTTTTACCCGGATCGAGCTCTACCAAAATTTCTTCATTAGGTTTTAGACCATAGAAAAAAGGAAGTGTCGGCAGGTTCCTCACCTCACCAAATGTATTATAGTGTTCAAAATAATCTCGATAAACTTTTGGATATAATTTGTAAGAAATAAAATCTAATAAATTTACAGTTGAACCAAATTCATTTTTAAATACTTTAAATTCTTTATCAAAATCTACAGGAGATAAATGTGCATTAGGTTTATTGGTATATGGTTTTTCATCACTGAGTATGATTTGTTGAATTTCTTTAGGAAAGCCACCAGCTATCTGCCCAAGGTCACCACGCATTAGAGCTTTGACACTATCAGGAAAAGCCAATGTTGCTCCTTTCTCTAGAATATCGTTTATACTTAAATTATTGGCCGTCATAAACATGGCCATATCTCCTACAACCTTTGAGGATGGGGTTACTTTTACAATGCCTCCGAAAAGGTCGTTTACCGTTCGATAGTTTTTCTTGATTGTTTCAAATTGATCTTCTAATCCCAAACCTCTCGCCTGTGGACGAAGATTAGAGTATTGCCCTCCGGGGATTTCATGTTGATATACTTCTGCACTTCCAGCCCTTAATTCTGATTCAAAAGGATAATAATAACGTCGAATAGCTTCCCAGTAATTGGAAAATTGATTTAAGGATTTCAAGTCGATTTGTGGCGATCGATTTTGGCCTTCCAACATCGCAACCATAGAGTTGAAATTAGGTTGAGAGGTCAATCCAGAGACAGCACTAATCGCTACATCAATAACATCAATGCCACTTTCAATCGCTTTTAAATAGGTCGTAGATTGAATGGATGAGGTATCATGTGTATGTAAGTGTAATGGAATGTCTACTGCTTTTTTTAATTCTGTGATCAATAACTCCGCAGCGTATGGCTTAAGAAGACCAGCCATATCTTTGATTCCAAGGATATGAGCACCTTCATCTTCCAGTCTTCTGGCAAGATCAAGGTAATATTGTAAATTAAATTTTTGTTCATTAGGGTTCATGACATCACCGGTATAGCAAATACATGCCTCGGCAATAGAATTGGTTCTTTCACGGACAGCTCGGATACTTGTGGTCATCGCTTCTACCCAATTGAGTGAATCAAAGATTCGAAAAACATCCATGCCCGTTTCTGCTGACTTTTCAATGAAAGTTTCTATCAAATTATCTGGATAGGCAGTGTAACCTACAGCATTGGAACCTCTAAGTAACATTTGGAGCAAAACATTTGGAGCCGCTTCCCGAATAGCGGCTAATCTATGCCAAGGGTCTTCTTTTAAAAAACGAAGTGCTACATCAAATGTCGCGCCTCCCCAGACTTCCATAGAGAATAAATCTGCTCCATGATGCCGTGCATAACTTTCTGCAATTTGTAACATATCATAGCTACGCATTCGAGTAGCCAGCAAGGATTGGTGTGCATCTCTAAAAGTCGTGTCCGTGAAATGAATTTTATGCTCACTTTTTAACCACTTGCAAAATTTTTCAGGACCTAGTTCATCTAAAAGGTCTTTAGTTCCTTTGGGATAACTTTCCTTAGGTTCAAATTTTGGCACCTCTGCTTTTATGAAAACCTGGCGATTATCAATGTATTTGATATCTGGATGTCCATTGACAATGACTTTTGCGAGATAGCGGAGTAATTTAGTCCCTCGATCTTTCCAGCCTGGAGGTTTGAGTAAATGCTGATTTTCTGGGATGAATTTTACAGTGGCTTCTCCCTTTTGAAAAGTCTCATTTTGTAGGAGATTCAATAAAAACCCAATATTAGTATTTACACCACGAACTCTAAATTCGCGCAAGGCTCGGTGCAATCGTTGAGAAGACTCACTTAAAGTTCTTCCCCAAGCTGTCACCTTGACTAATAAACTGTCAAAAAAAGGCGAAATTTTAGCACCTGGATAAGCACTTCCTGCATCTAGTCTAATACCAAAACCAGCAGCAGAACGATAAGCTATTAATGTTCCATAATCAGGTTTGAAATCATTAATAGGATCTTCAGTAGTAATTCTACATTGAATAGCAAAACCTTTGCAAGTGACATCAGATTGTTGATGAATATTTATATTTGGATGAGAAAGTGGGTAACCCATAGCAATCAATATCTGAGATCGAACGATATCAATGCCAGTCACCTCCTCTGTAATAGTATGTTCTACCTGTATTCTGGGATTTACTTCTATAAAATAAATTTGTTCATCCTGATCTACTAAAAATTCAACAGTACCAGCATGAGTATAATCAACATATTTAGTTATTTTGAGTGCATAATCGTATAATGCTTTTTTTGTTGATTCCTTCAAATTCATAGATGGAGCAACTTCGACGACTTTTTGAAATCGGCGTTGTACAGAACAATCTCGTTCATATAAGTGAACGAGGTTTCCATACTTATCACCTAAGATTTGAACTTCTATATGTTTAGGGTTTTCAATAAATTTTTCTAAAAATATAGTGTCATCTCCAAATGCTGTCTTAGCTTCCCCTTTAGCTTCATAGAATTCGGTAATCAAAGTAGCCTCTGAGCGAACAACTCGCATACCTCGTCCACCACCTCCGGCTGCTGCTTTTACCATAATAGGAAAACCAATACGTTGGGCTTCTTCTAATAAGACACTTTCATTTATCAATGCTTTTTGACTATCTAATATTAAAGGAACCTGAACTTCTTTAGCAATCTTTTTTGCAGCCACTTTATCACCTAATTTGTCCATTACTTCAGGAGCGGGACCAATAAATATGATTCCTTTTTCACGACATCTACGAGCAAAATGAACATTTTCAGAAAGAAAACCATAGCCTGGATGAATAGCATCAGCTCCATGCCTTTCTGCTATTTTAATGATTTCTTCTATATCCAAATAGGGTTTTAATGGATCATCTTTTTCGCCTATTTGATAAGCTTGATCAGCTTTATACCTATGTAAAGAGTACCTGTCTTCATAAGTGAATACTGCAAGTGTTTTAATTTTGAGTTCCGAAGCTGCACGTAATATTCGAATAGCAATTTCACCACGATTTGCAACTAGAAGTTTTTTGATTGGTCTTATAGAATCAGCCATGTAATTGATAGTGTTTAGCTTTGCTTAATCATCTTAATGCAAAGTGAAAAATAATTCCCAAAGGATTAAAGAATATCGTTCTTTGGGAAATCCCGTGGACAAGCCGTAAATAAGATCAAAAGAGACTAAAAGAAACGTTGATCTTGTTTATGGTTTTGTCTCAAACACGAGATTTGTCAAAGAACCAAGAATATACAAATAGAGTTGGCTTTATTAATTGAAGATTAGGACTCCCTTCAAATGGTTAAAAACAAAGGTATTAATTTTTAGACAACTTATAACAAAAAAAGAGCTTCTTAAGAAGGGTAAATATATCTTAACAATGCACGAAATGCTCCTGACACTGAATATGAAAGTTTTATCAAAAAAAATGATCCCAATAAAATACAAATGTGACAAGCTAAAAGAATAAAAATACTTGAATTTTTCTTGTTATTGATTTATTTGGTACGGTTTTTCGCATATGAAAATTACCCAACTACTTACACTTTATAAAAGTGTAAGAATAATACCTCAAAGCTACTTTAGAGATAGGGAAGTATAGTGCAAGGATAACAAGTCCATATCGGACATTTATTAATGCGCTGTCCCTTAGCAAACATATTAGATAAAACGAAACCCACAGGTATTATGCGACCCTCCACAGGTATTACAAAAACCAGCATGCTATTAGTATGCGCTGTACTATTTAACTTTCTCTTTATTAAGTTTGGCTTTGCAGAAGGTACTAAACAATTAGCGCCTTCCAACACAGATACAATTTCACTAAATATTAATAACCCAGAATATTATCGTTTTGCTCGATATGGAAGTTCCGATCAAGAACGATTGTATATTCATGTTTCTGATCCAGAGAATGAACAAGTCTTTTTAGGCTTTTCTCAAGCTTATGGTGATGATGGACATTTTCTCACTGAAAAGATAGAAGATGGGATCTATTTTCGAATTAAAGATCCTAATGGAAACATTGTCTATGGGCCAGAACTTTTGGATGCTTCTTCTGCTAATATTACTACTCATGCGCAATGTGTTGCGGGACCTTCTACGATTGTAGGTGCAAGTGGTTATTCGCCATTTGTTTTTGATCCATCTGGAATGGCTGCGGGAGACTATTATATAGAATTTAATATAGAAGAAACTGATTATTCTGAAGATCAATTTTTTCTTGATTATTTTGATATTACAGTAGCGTCAACTGATGTAAGCCCCGTTGCAAAAGATGGAAGAGTCTTTGCAAAAAATTGGGCTTTCTTTTTACCCAGTATAGATAAACCTTCGATAACATATAGTTGGTTTGATAGACCTTTTAATGGTAAATTATATGTTTATACAGAAGAAGGATTTGTTTCTGATATTGATTTTAGTAATTCTGGATTCCAACCTGCTGCATTTAATATCTCTGTAAATAGTACAGGTATTACGACTACAGGTGATCCTATAGAAGATCGAAAATCTCTAAATGCTGGCCAAGGAAATACAGTACTATATAAAATATTTTTAAATGATCCAGAAATAACGACATACCCTTCTGGTACTTTTGGTGAATTGCTTGTTGATTCTTTAGAACTGATCGGATGTGTACAAGTAGGATTGTATTTTAAAATAGCAACTACAGAAATCGGAATTATTGAATTATTATTAGATGAAGATCAAACTTCTGGTGCAGGAATATATGATCCAGGTACTGCGGATAGGATTCTACTTGTAGATGTTCAACAACAAATGACAGATACTATTCCTAATCTGTATATTAGATATATTCCTTGGGATGGTTTGGATGGATTAGGCGCTAGTGTAAATCTAGCTAATCCCGTTCAGGTAGAAGTGGCCTTTTCTCAAGGTAGATATCATATCCCCGTATATGATGCCGAATATAATTTAAATGGATTCTCATCAAATATAACAAGACCAGCTCCTCCACCTTCCTATGTTTTAAATTATTATTATGATGATTCGAATATACCTGATGCTTCAGGTATTGCTGGACAAAACATAATTGAATCTGAAGGTTGTGCTCCTCCTTGCCATCGATGGAGTAATTCAGATTATGGTAACGAAAATACAATTAACACTTGGTGGTATGCTAAACAAGAATTCTCTACAGGGGGATTAACTTTAGTCCCGGATTGCGGAAATGATGGCGATGGCGATGGCGTTTATGATGCGCTTGATATTGATTGGGACAATGATGGTATTCCGAACGTTTTGGAATCTTGTACGCAGCCTACAAGAAAAATTGTTGAAGTACAAGTAGATATCCAATTAGATTTTTATTCTGCCGAAACTACTTGGGATATTAAAAATGGGAGCAATGTTACAGTTGCGAGTGGCGGTCCTTATACCGGCCAGTCTAATGAGCTGATTTCAGGAACTTATGAATTGTCCCCTGGTTCTTACACCTTTAATATTTATGATAGTAATAATAATGGTATTCCTACTGGTTATTACCAATTGACAATTGATGATAATGAAGTGATTGGAGGGACAGGAAATGGTAGCTTTGGGACAAGTGCTTCTGAAGCTTTGACTTTAACAATTGACTACTATAAATGTCTTGGAGACAATCCGACAATTGATAGTGATTACGATGGCATTTTAAATTATCAAGATGAAGACTTTTGTACATTAAATACTTATGGCATTTGTACAAGTCTTGATATTGATAATGATGGTATTCCTTCGTTTCTTGATTTAGATAGTGATAATGATGGTATCCCAGATATTATTGAAGCCAAGGGTTTAGATATCAATAATGATGGCCAAGTAGCATATGCGACTCCGGGCGACCCTTCAACTATGGTGGATAGTGATAATGATGGATTAGCAGATGCTTATGATCCTGATCATACAGGCGCTATAGATTTTTCAGAAACAGATGGTGATAATATTCATGATGCTTATGATTTGGATAGTGATAATGATGGCATTGCTGATTTGATTGAGATAGGTGGAGTAGATTCAGATGGTAATGGAATGCTTGATGAAATGACAAATATTTCTACTGGAGACACTAATGCCAATGGATGGGGGGATAATACGGAATCTTCAGTTTTAGTCAATCAACAGTGGTCAGATAATAGTATAGATTTTGATGGAGATACTTTTCCTAATCATTTAGATTTGGATAGTGATAATGATGGAATCGTGGATGTCTTCGAATCTAGTGGTCAAGATGGTAATGGTGATGGATTAGCAGATGATGGGATGCTTTCAGGAACAATCAATGATACGAATAAGGATGGTTGGGATGATAATCATGATAATGGAGTAATTACTTCCACCACTGATGGTGGAGATGGAAACACTATTGCTGATTTTTCTACTGGCTCTGGAGCGCCTGATTTTGATAGTGATGGACAACCTAACTGGTTAGATATTGATGCGGATAATGATGGGATTGTGGATAATAGTGAAGGGCAAGAAACGAGTACTTATATCGCACCAACTTCGGATACTGATAATGATGGTCTGAATGATGCTTATGAAATCATGGCTACTATAGGAAGCTTTGGAGGCCAAGGAGTTATTCCAGTTAATACGGATGCGATTGCAGATAGACCTGATTATTTAGATTTGGATTCAGACGAAGATCAAGAATCTGATCGTATTGAAGGTCATGACTCTGATGGAGACGGAATACCAGATAATTCTTCTAATGCTAATACGGGAGTATATGCTGGAACAGACACTGACCTTGATGGACTAGATGATGGATATGATAATAATATTGGTTCACTTGATCCTACAGATGGAGGGCTAACACCTTCAAGTTATATCGATTTTGATGATGTAGTGACAGCGGAACGCGACTGGAGAGAGACAGCGGATATTGATTTAGATAATGACGGGATTACAAATGCAGATGAAGACGGAGGTACAGGGTTTAATCCTGTAGAAGATGCCGATGGTGATGGCATTCCTAATTTTTTGGAAGATAGTGATATAACGATGGGCTTCCCTAGTTTTATTGATTCAAATAATGATGGTATAAATGATTGGTACGATACGGATTTAGATGGTGTACCAGATTATATTGATCCAGATGCGGATAATGATGGCATTCCAGATATTGTAGAAGCTGGTGGGGTAGATACTAATGGTGATGGAAGAGCAGATGATTTAACAGATACAGATGGAGATGGTCTAGTCGATTTCTATGATAGTAGTTGTATAATTGGTGCTTGTTCTCCAGCGACTACAGGAACGGATATTCCGAACGCTGATACAGATGGAGATAGTGTCAGTGATTATCTTGACTTAGATGCAGATAATGATGGTATCCCAGATATTGTAGAAGCTGGCGGGATAGATACTAATGGCGATGGGCGAGTTGATAATACAACAGACGGAGACGGAGATGGATTTATGGATATTTATGATGAAAATGCTACTGATGGATCTGGAGCAGGTGGAACGAATGGGCTCGCTTTGGTTGATACCGACCTTACTGGTATTTGGCAAGATGGAGATACAGGAGCTTCATTGGATAGTGATGGTGATGGTCATGTAGATGGTCTAGACCTAGACGCGGATAATGATGGTATCCCAGATATTATCGAGGCAGGGGGGGCAGATGATAATGGAGATGGTATTGTCAATACAGGAGCTTTACCTTGGGATAGTGATGGTGATGGCTTGGCAGATATTTACGATGAAAACGCTTCCGATGGACCTGATGGATCAGGAGTAAATGGAACAGCATTAATAGAAACAACAGCGGATTCTAATAATGATGGCCATGTAAATACAAGTACGGAGAAGATGGTGGCCGGTGGATTTAATGTAGTTCATTCTGATACGGATAATTATCCAAATCACCTGGATTTAGATGCAGACAATGATGGCATCATAGATATTATTGAAGCAGGAGGCAATGACTCCAATGGCGATGGTTTGGTTGATGATTTTAACCCTGCTAATCCTTCAATCTTTGATACAGCAGATAATGATGGATGGTCTCCAACATATGATGGAGATGCTGCAAATGATGGTTCGACTACAACGACTGGAGATGGAAACCCCATGATTGATACAGAAGATTCTGATTTTAATGGATACCCCGAAAGCTACTCATTAGGAGATACGGAATCAGATAAACACCCTGATTTTCTAGATATAGATGCAGACGGTGATGGTATCGTAGATAATATTGAAGCGCAGACTACAGTTGCTTATATGCTACCTCATCAGATGGATGCTGATGGAGATGGTATAGATGATCAATATGATAATTATGTTGGATTCGGTGGAACGGGAATCGAAACGGACGCTATGGATGCAGAAGGAACGCCTTATGATCATGATGCAGATGGAACACCTGATTATTTAGACTGGGATACGGATGCAGATAATATTCCGGATATGCAAGAAGCATGGGATAATCTTTTGGATGGAGATTCAAAAGTAGACCCTTCTATTGGTGTTTGCAATGGGGGCAGATGTAGATAAAGATGGCCTTGAAGATTGTTTTGATAGTGATACGACCAGCCCTTTAGTTACTAGCTATAAAACGCCAATTGATGATAATGGATATAATGGGGGTACTGTAACGGCGAGCACACCTACTAGTGGTGATGATCCGAGTGAAATTTTTCCAGATAATAGTGGTGGTGATGGACAGCCCGATTGGAGGGATGTATTGATTAATTGTGGGACTCAGAAAGTATATTACGCAATTACTGAAGCGAGCCCTTCTACAATTACTGATTATGAATTTAATGGAACAAGTCATATCGATCAGTCTAATACCAAAATCATTAGAGCTACTGTTTTCTGTGAACCTAATGGTGATGGTTGGAATTATTTCTATAATCCTTTAGAACCAGAAAACTACTTATTTGCTATTAAATATAATAATGCGCCTGCTCCGGTGATTCCAATGCACGAACTAGTTGATTATATCGAAATAAAAATAGAAGGCGATGATTCTAATAGACATGTGATAGGCGGGACAGCATCAAATTTAATAATGGAAAGAGATTGGACGGTAGAGTTTAAAAGTACGCCTACTTCTGGAAGTACTTTTGATGTGAAATTCTATTTTAGACCTGAAGAAATGAATGCACTTAAATTGGCCGCAGATGAAATAGAATCTCGTGTTATTGGTGGCTTTACCCGTGATTTTTATTGGTTTAAAAAAGCAAACGGTCTAGATAATAGTGATATCTCTACAACGGAGATTGAAGGTATGACGGATATTACACTTGATGATCCAAACGATATTACAGATACGAATACTGGATTGACTGATGGTAATAGTTCCTCTACGGGTAATGGAAAGAACTATGTAACTTTTCAAGGACTTTCTAGCTTCTCAGGCGGGACAGCTGGTATTAAATTGACCTATGCTGTATTGCCTGTCGATTTAGTAAGATTTGTAGGACAATCAAAAGATTGTAAGGTAGTCTTGGATTGGATAACTGCTTCGGAAGAAAATTTTAGTCACTATGAAATTCAACGCAGTAGTGATGGTTTGTCTTTTGAGCAAGTAGCGAGGATTAACGGACAAGGCGGATCTTTATCTTACGCTTATCGTTTTACTGATGAAGAAGCATTTGATGAAAATTATTATCGCTTAAAAATGGTAGACCTCGATGGTTCATTTAAGTTTTCTGATATTGAAATAGTGACTTTGGATTGTAATGAGTCCAGTATAAAACTATATCCAAACCCAGTCAAAGATCAAGAAAATATTATTATCGAATTTGATGATATTGATGAACAAGTTCAAATTGCTATCTATGATAAGTCTGGAAAACTCGTTAAGAATTTTTATTACAATCCTGTCAATGGGAGAAAGACTTCAATAAATGTTGCAGAGCTAACAGTGGGAGCTTATTTGATTAACTTCCAATATGCAGGAAAAAGAGAAGCAATTAAATTTGTGAAAGTAGAATAAGAGCTTGTTCAAAATCACGATTAGAACACTTCTCTGTTTTAAAACAGAGAAGTGTTCTTTTTGATAAGAAATAGAATCTTACTTAGTCGTATTTGCTCCCTGTGAAGTTCCTTCTGCTGGAGGAGCACTGGAGGATCGAAGATTAGACAATTTATTTAGCATATCAAACCAAAAAGGAGCCCCCATAGAAACGGCCATCGCAGTCATAATCCATCCAAAAAATCTGGTCCACCAGGCTGTCGTATTAAAATCAACTTTGGTTTTGTCATTCCAACCAATAGGTAAGGTTGAGCTTGTTAAAAGGGTATTATATGCTTTGATTTCTTCAATATTAGATTTTATATTGATAATAACACTATCTACTTTTGTAGTGGCACTATCAAGTTGCCTTTCCAAAGCACCTAATTTAGTGTTGTCAAAAGAATTTTGATCGAAAGTAGTAGCCATATCTGCAAATTGTTCTCTGGCTTCTGGATTTTCATATAAAAACTTAGACACAGAAATAGAATCGACATTGACTGCAATGGTACATGCTAAAGCAACAAAAAGAATCCACCATTGGGAACGTTGTTTGTATGTTCCGGATGCTTCTGACATCGCTTGATTAAACCATGTCTCTACTCGAACCCGGAAACCGGAAAGACTATCTGACTCTCCTGCAAACTGTACCAATACACGTTTTAAATCATCTTTGAGAACATTGCTTTTTAGAATTGCCTGCTTTAGTTCATCAAAATCAAAAGATAGCCCTTCTTTAGTATCTCCTTTCTCATTGCCCCATTTACTGGCAAATAAATCAAATACCACTGTTGAGAAAATATTATCTGGAATATAAGATGCTTTTTTTCCTTTCGTTGTTAGACCTGCGATTAAATGGTGATCCATAATTTCTTTACTAAATGAATCATCCTTAAAAATATTCTTAAACCAATCTTGTAGATGTTGATGCCTGAGATCAAGTAGGTTCGCAAATACTTCACGAACAGCAGAACAAATTAAACTTAGAATAAAGTAAATGAATATTAGTCCAATGACTAAATCAAGAATACCTGAACCGAACATAATTTTAGGGTTTTTTGAGGTTATAAATGGAGTTTCGTTTTTAAATAAGTCTAACCACTAGTCCCTAAATATACTTATAATGTAGGCGTTTTAATAAAGACCCTAAAAAAAAAACACATAAAATAAACACATATTATATTTTTTGGTAATGTTTTTGTAGTAGTGGATTATATATATAAATAAAATTTTAATTCCATGAAACGCTATCTATTACCTACTATAGTATGGGCATTGTGTATTTGCTACTTACCTACTCAAGGTCAGGATAACTATACTGATCAATCTCTTAGTCTTTATACTCCTAATAATAATGAAGTTTTTAATGAAAAAGGAGGAAGAGCATATCAAGGACAATTCAATAAAGTGATAAATAGAAATGGATGTTCTTATGGAGATTGTTATGAAGGAATAGGAGTACTAGGCTATGCCGATGGGAGCAAATATGAAGGTAATTTTCAAAATGGAGCATTAACGGGCTATGGTACTTGGTATTTTTCAAATGGTGAAAAATATGTTGGTATGTTTCATCAAAATTATTGCCATGGACGCGGTATTCATTATAAAAATGATGGATCAAAAGTTATTGGAATTTGGGAACGAGGGACATACATAGGAGAATTATTAAATCAAAATGGAGAAGAAGGTTGTATCCTTGGAGATTGTGAAAACGGAAGTGGCACATATATCTTTAAAAATGGGAAAGCGAAGTATGAAGGAACATTTAATGATGGAAAGCCAAGTGGTCAAGGTATTTGCCATTATTCAGAAGGTAATTGGTATGAAGGAGCTTGGTTAAAAGGTAGCTTTGATGGAGTAGGGGTGATGTATATGGTAGATGGTTCTGCTATTTCAGGAATTTGGAAAGAAGGCGTTTATCATGGCGGAGATTACCATGAATCTATGATTCAAAATGTTACTGAAAACTTTTTGATGGAAGATACGGAAGATTATGAGGTAGTTGAAGCAGCTAAAGAGGTCAAAGTATGGGCAGTTGTTGTGGGTGTTGCTGCTTACAATCATATGCCACGACTACAATATACAGATGATGATGCTTACAGAATGTATGCATTCCTTAAGAGCCCAGAGGGCGGCGCATTGAAGGATGATCAGATAAAAATATTGGTGGATGATGCGGCGACTAAAGACAATATTTTATTTGCAATGGATGAAACCTTTAGAAACGCTGGACCAAACGACCTTATATTAATGTATTATTCTGGGCACGGCCTCAAAGGTTCATTTCTTCCTATAGATTTTGATGGTAATAATAATAGATTATTGCATACTGAAATTAGTGGAATATTCAATAGGAGTAAAGCTAAATACAAATTGTTCATTGCCGATGCATGTCATTCAGGTAGTATGTTTAATGAAAAAGGTGCGATAGATAACATTCTTAAAAACTATTATACTTCTTTGGCCAAAGCTGCGCCAGGAACTGCTCTGATATTGTCTTCAAAATCAGGCGAAACTTCTTTAGAATCAAGTGGGTTGAGACAAGGAGTGTTTAGTCATTTTTTATTAAGAGGACTAAAAGGAGAGGCCGATTCTAATTATAATAATATTGTAAATGTCCGGGAATTGTACGATTATATTTCTAAAAATGTAAAGATGTATACTGCTCAACAACAATCGCCGGTTATTGAAGGAGATTTTGATAATAATATGACAGTCTCCGTATTGCGTTAGAAAATATCAATAGATGCATACTAAAAGTGGGAAGGCATTGTGCTTTCCCCTTTTCTTTTTTATGGAGGAATATTCAATTTTCCTTTGAAGATTATCAACTTATACCTATCTTTGCAGCCGTTTTTAATAATTTAATAAACTTAATACTTCAATTAATGAAACAATACGAAGTAACTTTCATCGTAGATCCAGTGCTGTCGGGCGATGAAATTAAAGCGACAGCTCAGACATATGTCGATTTGATTACTAAATCAGATTGTAAAATCGTTCATATCGATGAGATGGGATTACGTCAACTGACTTATCCAATTAAACGACGCACATCTGGAATTTACTATTGTATAGAATTCCAAACTCCAACTGGAGAAGTGATTGATAATTTTGAACTTGCTTTTCGAAGGGATGAAAGAATTATGCGTTTCCTTTCCGTTAAACTTGACAAATATGGTGTTAAGTTCAATGAAGATAGACGCAATGGATTGATTGGTAAAAAGAGACCAACAACCAAAAAAGAAGAACCTAGAAAAGATGCTCCAAAACCAGCTGCTAAGAAAGCTACACCAGCACCAGCTGTAGTAGAAGCACCAGCAGCAGTCGCAGAGGAAGAAGAATAATCATTCAAAAATTAAAATTAAAAAATCATGGCTTCTAGAGACGATATAAAATTTCTAAGTAACCCTAATATTGGACAAAACCGCAAAAAATACTGCCGTTTTCGTCGTTTTGGAATTAGACATATAGATTATAAAGATCCTGATTTCCTACTCCAATTTATTAATGCTCAAGGAAAAATTCTTCCTAGACGTATTACTGGTAACTCTTTAAAGTATCAACGTAAGATTGCGACAGCTATCAAGCGTGCTCGTCACTTGGCTATTCTTCCGTATGTTACGGATTTGCTTAAATAGGTCGATACTGTAAATCATTAATCTTTTAAAATTTTTAGAAATGGAAATCATACTTCTTAAAGATATTGACAAGGTTGGAGATAAACACGAAATTGTAACCGTCAAAAATGGTTATGGTAGAAATTATCTAATACCTCAAGGTCATGCAATTATTGCAAACGATAAAAATCGCCTTAGATTAGATGAGCTTAAAAAAGAAGAAAATGCTAAGGAAGCTCAGTTAGTCGGACATTATCAAGAAATTGCAGATAAATTGAAAGATAAAGTCATCAAAATTGGCGCAAAAGCTGGTACTAGTGGGAAAATATTTGGTAGCGTAACTAATGTTCAAATTGCTCAAGCTCTAAAAGAACAATTTGAAGTAGAGGTGGAAAGAAAGAGAATCAAAATGCCAGAAGAAATCAAAAATATTGGTGCTTATAAAGTAACATTGAATCTTCATAGTGAAGTTACAGCTGAAGTAGACTTCGAAGTAATTGAAGATTAGATATACTTCCTAGCATCTTTCCGGCTTTCGGATATATAAAAAGGGTTTTGATTTAAATCAAAACCCTTTTTAATTTTTAAATAGGTTCTAAGATTTTTTGAATAACCGCTATACCTAAAAATCACATAAATGCCCATTCTTTTTCAACCAGGCTTCTTTTAATTTATAATCAGGCATAGCGTCTTTAACAATCTTCCAAAATCTACTTGAATGGTTCATCTCAATCATATGTGACAATTCGTGAATGATTACATAGTCAATTACCTCGTCTGGCGCAAATAATAGCCTCGTTGATAAATTTACATTTCCTTTTACAGAACAACTACCCCAATTCGAACGATTATATTTAAGCCGGACTTGTTGAACCGGCTTCTGAAAGTATAATTGATTCAATTCATTGACTCTACGAAGAATTGCAGGATGAAAATCTTGACCAACGATCCTGCTAATTAATAGTTTCATACTTTTTTTAAGATGAAGTTGATCGTCATTTTTATTCATCGACAAGTATATCACGCCATTAATCAACTGCGCACTATGCGTTTTTCTATTTGAGTAATTTACATCTAACAGATAAACACGTTTTCCTACCTGCAATTTATTTCCAGTTTGATAGATAGTAGGAGTATATCTTTTTTTGAAAGCATCATCCTTACTGAGTTGTTTGATAACCCATTTTTTGCACCATTCTATTTGCTCCATTTGTTGAGACACGCTCATTGCAGAAGGCATTCTTAGAATAACGGAATTTTTGCCCATTGAAACTCGGACATTTTTCCTCCATTCCCGGTATATTTTTAGAGGGATCTTTTCTCCGTCTATTTCAAAATATGAATGCTCTGCTTTCTTCATCTCTAATTTACATTATCATTAGCAAATTTCTTCATTACATTCACTAGTACTTGTATACTCTCCATTGGCATAGCATTATATATAGAAGCCCTAAATCCACCTACAGACCTATGTCCTTTTATTCCAATACATCCTTCTTTAGTACATGCTTCCATAAATGCACTGTCTAAATCAGGATTATTCAAGACAAAGGTTACATTCATTAAAGATCGATCAGCAAGATTTGCAGGACCTCTAAATAATGGATTCTCATCAATCTCTTTGTATAGAATAGCTGCTTTTTCTTTGTTTCTCTTTTCTATAGCAGTAAGGCCGCCATTTTCTTTTAACCACCTTAATGTTAACATACATACATATATAGGAAACACAGGGGGCGTATTGAATGAAGAACCTTTACTAATATGTGTATTATAATCTAACATCGTTGGAATACTTCTTTGAACCTTTCCAAGCATATCTTTTCTAATTATAACTAAAGTAGTTCCTGCTGGTCCTAGGTTTTTTTGAGCTCCAGCGTAGATCATTCCAAATTTATTGACATCAATCGGTCTACT
>CBDICS010000087.1:0-192500 GCA_965277415.1 Saprospiraceae bacterium | reverse complement strand
ATGTCAAAACTAGGAGCCGCAGTGAAGAGGCCCAGGCGACTGTTTAGCAAAAACACAGGACTCTGCTAACTCGAAAGATGAAGTATAGGGTCTGACACCTGCCCGGTGCCGGAAGGTTAAGGAAGGGGGTTAGCACTTCGGTGCGAAGCTCTTGACTGAAGCCCCGGTAAACGGCGGCCGTAACTATAACGGTCCTAAGGTAGCGAAATTCCTTGTCGGGTAAGTTCCGACCTGCACGAATGGTGTAACGATCTGGGCACTGTCTCAACCACGAGCTCGGTGAAATTGAAGTATCGGTGAAGATGCCGATTACCCGCAATGGGACGAAAAGACCCCGTGAACCTTTACTACAGCTTCACATTGGGCTTGAATACATCATGTGTAGGATAGGTGGGAGACTTTGAAGCGGTATCGCCAGATATCGTGGAGTCATCCTTGAAATACCACCCTTGGTGTATTTAGGTCCTAATCTTATTGAAAATGGGAAACAGTGTGTGGTGGGTAGTTTGACTGGGGTGGTCGCCTCCTAAAAAGTAACGGAGGCTCGCAAAGGTACCCTCAGCATGGTTGGTAATCATGCGTAGAGCGTATTAGTATAAGGGTGCTTGACTGTGAGACTGACAAGTCGAACAGGTGCGAAAGCAGGCTAAAGTGATCCGGTGGTTCCGCATGGAAGGGCCATCGCTCAAAGGATAAAAGGTACTCCGGGGATAACAGGCTGATCCTACCCAAGAGCTCATATCGACGGTAGGGTTTGGCACCTCGATGTCGGCTCGTCACATCCTGGGGCTGGAGAAGGTCCCAAGGGTTGGGCTGTTCGCCCATTAAAGTGGCACGCGAGCTGGGTTCAGAACGTCGCAAGACAGTTCGGTCTCTATCTATTGCGGGCGTAGGAATATTGAGGAGATCTGACTCTAGTACGAGAGGACCGGGTTGGACGTACCTCTAGTGTACCAGTTGTGGCGCCAGCTGCATCGCTGGGTAGCTATGTACGGAATGGATAAGCGCTGAAAGCATCTAAGCGCGAAGCCAACTCCAAGATGAATATTCCATTGTCTTCGGACATGAAGGGTCGTGGAAGATGACCACGTTGATAGGCTATAGGTGGAAGTGCAGTGATGTATGGAGCCAAGTAGTACTAATTACCCGAATGCTTCCTTTTTTTTTCTTTTTATCTATCATTCAATTTGTTTAATCATCTTGAATGATCGTATTCGCTCGATGTGAATGCCGATTAATATTGATTCTTTACTACTTCTTCCAGTATTGTCTATGATCTTAGACTAATGAGCCTAAGATCATATAAAAAATATAGTCCTGATATAATGTCAGAACCAAGAAATGTTGGTGGCTATAGCGAAAGGGATCACCTCTTACCATTCCGAACAGAGAAGTTAAGCCTTTCAGCGCTGATGGTACTACCTTTAGGTGGGAGAGTAGGTCGCCGACTCAGCATTCCGCTTTTTATTTTAAAGAGTGTGTATATTCTCACCACTTTAAGCTCTCCATTTTATTAACTTTGCAGTCCAAAAAAAAAAATGGAAAATAAAAAAGGACTATATCTCAAATTGGAAATAATTTGGTGGATTTTTACGGCTATACTAATAACAGGTGTATTATATCCTATAATAAGTCAAATTAAGGATTATCCTTTTTTGATGATAAATATTATTTTTATCATTGTTTTTATTACATTTACGCGCTATGTATTTTTATTGAAGCATACTTTCATTGCAAAAAAACAACTACTTAAAATAGTCCTAATCTTTCTATGCTTACCTATAACACTATATATGATCAATGGGATTAATTTCTTTCAGACTTATATAGATGAAAATGGATTTAGAGCAGTTGTAGGAGATCTACCATATAATCAGCAGGAATCAATGATGAGATATATTCGCACACTTCTTTTATTTTTTGGAGTTGGCGGAACGATCGTTACTGTCGTATTTGCAATTAGATTAATGATTTCAGTATGGAGATATAGAAACCATGGCCGAATTTAAATAGATCTATATTTTAAAATTAGAACAATGTCAAAAGTTAAAGAATTCAACGATTACCGAGCTAAAATGAATGAAAAGATTTTAGCACAAGACAATAAAGTTTTAAAACGATTTTTTAATCTAGATACTAATGCTTATCAGGATGGAGCGCTTTCAACTAAAACAAAAGAGCTTTTAGGATTAGTTGCTTCAATGGTATTGCGATGTGATGATTGCATCAAATACCATATTGGAACTTGTTATGAACTAGGTGTCACCAAAGAGGAAGTATATGAAGTATTTGCAATAGCAAATTTGGTAGGAGGATCAATATGTATACCCCATACAAGAAGAGCAGTTGAATATTGGGAAGCCTTAGAATCAGAAAAAATAGTATAAAAGTCAAAAGAATATGAAGCCCTATTTGTCAGAATTAAATGAGGTGCAACGAGCAGCAGTAACAAATACTGAAGGTCCTGTATTGGTAGTTGCTGGTCCTGGTTCAGGAAAAACCAGAGTGTTAACATACCGTATTGCACACCTTATTGAAGAAGGTACTGCGCCATGGGAAATCCTGGCTTTAACCTTCACTAATAAATCCGCACGAGAAATGAAAGAGCGGATTGAGAAAGTAGTAGGTAATAAGGCAAATCAGGTTTGGGCAGGTACTTTCCACTCAATTTTCGCAAAAATATTAAGAGTAGAGGCAGAGAAGTTAGGATACCAATCTAGTTTTACAATTTATGATAGTGATGATTCAAAAAGTTTGATAGGGACGATTATCAAGGAAATGAACTTGGATAAAACGGTTTATAATATAAATGCAATCCGATCAAGGATATCATCTGCGAAAAGTAATATTATTCCTCCAAGAGCTTATAAGGAAAACAAAGAATTGATGGAACAGGATCGTCAGGCAAAGCGCCCACACCTGCATGCCATTTATGAAAAATATATAAAACGATGTAAGCGTTCTGGTGCAATGGATTTTGATGACCTTCTTTATCAATTGTATATACTTTTGTATAAGAATCCAGATATGGTCTTAGAGAAATATCGAAAAAAATTTAAGTATATTTTAGTTGATGAGTTTCAGGATACCAATTATTTACAATACTCTATTCTAAAAAAACTTGTCAAATATCCTGGAAGTACAGAAAATTTTTGTGCAGTAGGAGATGATGCACAAAGTATTTATGGCTTTAGAGGTGCAACTATTGAAAACATTCTTGATTTTGAAAAAGATTTTAAAAAACTAAGAACTTTTAAGCTAGAACAGAATTATCGCTCAACTAGCCATATTGTTCAGGCTGCAAATGAGGTTATTAGCCATAATAGAAGACAGATTCAAAAAAATATTTGGTCAGATAAAGGAACAGGGCAAAAAATTAAAGTAATAAGAGCCATCTCTGATGGGGAAGAAGGAAAAAGAATAGCAGATGCTATTGTTGAACAAAAGATGCGATTTCATCTCAAAAATTCAGAAATTGCAATCTTATACCGAACGAATGCACAATCCAGAATTTTTGAAGAATATTTGAGAAGGTCAAATATCGTTTATAAAGTCTTTGGTGGTCTTTCTTTTTATCAAAGAAAAGAAGTTAAAGATCTTATAGCCTATCTTCGGCTGACAATCAACTCTAATGATGAGGAAGCCCTTCGAAGAATAATTAATTATCCCAAAAGAGGAATAGGAAAGACTACAGTAGATAAAATAAGTGAATTAGCTGGAGCCACTGATCAATCCATGTGGAACTGTCTGAATTCAGTAACTGCGAGTGCAAGAGCGAAAAAAACGCTTTCTGATTTTTCAGCAATGATGAAAGTCTTTATGAAAAGAGCAGAAACCGCTAATGCTTATGATATTGCTAGTTCTATAGCAAATCAGTCGGGATTAATGAAACTATTGAAGAGTGATACAACGATAGAAGGTATGAATCGCTTGGAGAATCTAAACGCTCTGCTAGATGGTATAAAAGATTTTGTAGAAAACGATGAATTACAGGAAGGTGAAACCGTAAAGAATGATAAATCTCTGGCAGCATATATTCAAGATATAGCACTTCTTACAGACTTAGATGATGAATCAAAAACATCAGGCGAATTCGTTACGCTAATGTCGGTTCATTCAGCCAAAGGGTTAGAGTTTAAATCAATCTTTGTAGTTGGATTGGAAGAAAAACTATTTCCTTCTTTTATGTCTCTTGATACAATGGATGGAATAGATGAAGAACGTAGATTATTCTATGTGGCAATTACTCGTGCTGAACGATTTCTAACTTTATCTTATGCAAATAGTAGGTATCATTTTGGGAAAATGCGGAATAATGAACCTAGCCGCTTTTTAGAAGAAGTTGCTGAGGAACATCTAGAATCTTCATTTCCTATGCGTCGTGCAACAAGTATGTCGGGAGGAGGAAGTCAGACTTCTAAAGTAGTTGGAAACTTTAAAAGTCATAGGCCAGCAATTAATACAAACTTTAAAGTTGATCCGGCTACTTTTAAACCTAATCCTTCCAATGAAATTCAAGCAGGAATGAAAGTACTGCATCTTAAATTTGGAGAAGGAAAAGTGCTGAGTATTGATGGGGCAGAAACAAATAGAGTTGCAACTATTTTCTTTAAGAATGTAGATAACCCACAAAGACGAATCATGCTTAAATTTGCAAAATTACAAATCTTGTAATACTCGATTTATGTCTGTTTCAAATAACACTCAACGGATTAGGCAGGAAGCTTATAGATTGGGTTTTGGCTTTGTCGGTATTGCCAAAGCAGCATATATGGACGAAGAAGCAAGGCGTTTGGAATCTTGGCTCAATCAAGATATGCATGGCAAGATGCACTATATGGCAAACCATTTTGATAAAAGAGTTGATCCTCGAAAATTAGTGCCAGGAGCGAAGTCGGTAATTAGCTTAACTTATAATTATTTTACCGAAGCGAAACAAGATGACTCACAAGCTCCAAAAATATCGAAGTATGCTTATGGAAAAGATTATCACTTTATTGTAAAAGATAAATTAAAGTCTTTACTCCAGTTTATCAATGATCAAATAGGGGCAGTAGACGGGCGCTGTTTTGTCGATTCTGCACCAGTCTTGGAAAGAGATTGGGCAAAACGAAGTGGTGTAGGTTGGATTGGAAAAAATACCCTTTTGATTAATCCTAAGCAAGGTTCTTATTTCTTTTTAGCAGAATTAATTATTGATTTGGACTTAGTAGCGGATAATCCGATTAAAGATTATTGTGGGACATGTACAAAATGTATAGATGCTTGTCCTACAGATGCTATTGCTCCCAATGGTTATATATTGGATGGATCAAAATGCATCTCTTATTTTACAATAGAATTAAAAGAAGCTATTCCTGAATCCTATCAAGGGAAGTTTGAAAATTGGATGTTCGGTTGTGATATATGTCAGGAAGTTTGTCCTTGGAATCGATTTTCGAAAAAACATACTGAACCTACATTTGAACCACATCCAGATTTACTCAAATTAAGTAAGAAAGATTGGATAGAACTTACAGAAGAAACCTTCCAAGAATTGTTTCGAAAATCAGCCGTCAAACGTACTAAATATAAAGGCTTAAAAAGGAATATTGGTTTTTTAAACTTGGAATGACTAAAGATTTAATCATACCGGATATAATAGATCGCTTTAGAATATTTATACTTTCCATTTTCATCTTTAACATTAATAATAGGGGCGATCGCTTTCAAGCGATTCATTAGACACTTTTTATTCTCATCATAATACCATTCCTGAACTAAGCGATATTGCGAAATGTCATTGAGATTGATTTCATTTTTAACAATCATAATACTTTCCTCAAATGTTGCTGGATCAAAAGTAATGATGGTGTCTATGCTACTACTTATATTATCAATTTCAGTATTGTTTAAAAAGTAATTACTTCCATATTCATCAGCTTCAATAGGTCTTTTTATTTCTTTAGCTGTTTTATTAATATGAGCTTTAAAATTAAATTGATTTTCATTTTTGACAACTTCAATAAAGTTCATTGTTAATGGATGTGCTTTCGAATAAGCTAAAGCTCCCCAAGTAATATTAGAGGTTTGTGGATTAAAGTCTTTTGAGATTGTTTCATTCATTTTTATCCAAAATAATGGGATTGGGTCACTTCCTTTTTTTCTTGTTAATGAGACAGTATTTTCCTGACCTTGGAATAATGGAGCAACGGAAAGTAATCTTGTATGAAAAACTCCTGTATTAGAATTATAATAAATGATTTGGTTGGTTCTAAGTCCAATAAGATTATTCACCGAAAGTTCATTTTTAACAATATGAACCTGTTCTTCATAAGTATCTGCGTGAAAAACAACTACAGTATCAGTTGTAGATGTCAAATTCTCTATATCTTTTTGTGAAAGACTTTGAATCAGTCCTGGGTCTTTGAAACATTCATAATTACCATTAAGTGCATTTTGATAAACCCAATTAATAATCCAATTACTCTGATTATGTCCTTCAAAAGAAGAAGGAGGCGTACTAAACTTAATTAAGTTTAGCATCTCTTGATTTGGAGAAGTCGATAATGAAAAATTATAATCCGTTCTAAATTCAGCAATCCAAGGTATAGAAGCATCATTTTGTAATGATTCATATTGACCAAAAGACAAGGAATAGGAAGAAGAAATAATACTAATAAGGAAGAAATATGAAATCCTATATTTTTGTAAAATCATTGTATAGACTTTAATTTGGATGAACTAAATAACTCAACCACTATGGACTGAAAGTCCATAGGTTCAAAAAAATGTTAAGAATGAAATTCTTATTCCAATACAAAATTATCCGTGTCTTCATTAGACGATTTACGATGATGCTCGAGGTATTCTTGAACCATTTCATCCGTTATATTTCCGGTACTCCAAACGCCATAACCAATTGCCCAAAAATGTCTACCCCAATACCGTTTTCTCCGTACTGGGAATTCTTCTTGTATTCGTCGAGATGTTCTCCCTTTCAATCGCTTAACAATATTACTTATGTTTTTCGACGGAGGATATTCAATATGCATATGGACATGATCCTTGCTTATTACTCCTTTAAGAACTTTTACGTCCTCAGTATCACAAATTTGTTTGATCAAATCTCGACATCGTATTTGTATGTCTCCTTTCAGAACATGATAGCGATATTTTGTAACCCAAACTATATGTGCCGTCAGTCTAGATACTGTATGACCCATCCTTCTTTGTTTTTTCATATTTCAAATATAGAAAAATCAGCAGTAACTGAAAGTCTTGCACTGAAAGTGCATAGTTTTAACTAACGAATGAGACCAATAAAGCTCAAGAGCTAAACCAAGTTGTTTATTTGATAAATGTGGTAAGAAGGGGGTCTAATATAATTAAAGCACCTATCACAGACTGTATAACGAGAAAAAGTGAAAAGGGAACAAATATTAAAATATGTGAAGAAGTGTAATTAATTCTAAGAGTTTACACTATTAAATGCAGGTAGTACATTGATTTCCGTCCAGAAATTTGCGATAGCTGCAATAGTCTTATGAAAATCATTGATGTCAATAGGTTTGCTAACATAAGCATTAGCACCATTTTCATAACAAGCGTATACATCAGATTCATGAGCTGAAGATGTAAAAACAACGACAGGAAGTTTTCTTAGCTCTTCATCAGCATACATTTGCTTCAATACATCCAAACCGCCCATTTTGGGCATATTCAAATCCAATAAAATAAGGGCTATTTCATCAAAAGCATGCTGTTTTAAATGATCCATTAGTTGTTGGCCATCAAAAACGTGACAAACTTCTAAGTTTAGATTTAACTCTTTGAAGGCTAATTTAGTTAACTCTACATCAGCAATATTATCTTCAGCAAGGATTATTTTTTTATAGTTTTTCATTTCTACTAAGTCTTATAACAAAAAGCTTGCTAAAAATTCATCTTTTAGCGGAGGTATCTTATTTTACATGCTTATTTAACATTTAGTTGCAAAATCAACAAAAAGTCTTGTAGGATTCTACTTTTATCTTATAAATTGGTGTCTTTGATAATATATAATGGTCGATTTCTTATATTATTATTCATTCGGCTTAAATATTCGCCGATTATACCAATGGCTATCATTTGAATCCCACCGATAAATAAAATTACGATCATTAATGATGCCCAACCAGGCACATAGTCTTCGATTATGTAACGAGAATAGAGTGCATAAAGCATTACAAAGAAAGCAAAGATAGATACAACAAAGCCAAAATATGTGACAATTTTTAGAGGTAGATCCGAAAACCCAGTAATACCATCAAGCGCAAATCTTAACATTTTGCTGAATGTATAACCCGTCTCGCCTCCAAGTCGCTCTTGTCGTTCGTACTCTACAAAAGTTTGATTAAATCCTATCCAACTAATTTGACCTCTAAGGTATTTATTCTTCTCGGGCATTTCTTTAAGAATCTCTACAATCTTCCGATCCATAATTCTAAAATCGCCAGTATCGACGGGTATAGATATAGAAGTGATTCTTGATAAAATCCTATAAAACAATTTAGCGGTCCATAGTTTAAACAAACTTTCCCCTTTCCTTTGTTTTCGTTTGGCATAAACAACTTGATAGCCAGATTTCATCTTTTGATACATTTCGATGATTAACTCGGGAGGATCCTGTAAATCGGCATCAATGATTACAACGGCATTTCCATTAGATTTGTCGAGACCTGCTGTAACAGCAACTTGATGTCCAAAATTTCTACTAAATTCAATATAGCGGACCTCAGGGTATTGTTTGCTGAGTGCTCGGATCATTGGCATCGAATTATCATGACTGCCATCATTTATGAAAATCATTTCATAAGTCACTTTTATTTGATCCAAAACAGATTTTAAGCGCTCATGCAGCTTATGAATGTTGTCTTCTTCATTATATACAGGAATGATCACCGAGATTTCCATATCATAGTCGTTTGTATACTCAAAGATAGCTGATTTGATAAGATTTTAATCTTATAACCTTTAGATATTTTGTAAGGTAAATGCTTAGGCTTAAATATTGTGGATTAGATGCTTCTTTTATTATCTCGTTTTTGTTGCCGTCTTAGAGACAGGGCATAAATATGTTTCCTATTTGGACGAGGATATTTTACAATCAATCTTTAAAACAGCTTCAATGTAAAGATCGAGTAAAAACGAAGAATTATTTATTCTGTGTCCCCTAGGAATAGTATATTTGTTTTTATGAAAGCTTTATTAAAACTTATAATAGCCTTTGGTTTATTTATTATTATTTCGTGCAATTCATCTGAACCTAATCAAAATACAATTGCCGAAAATAAGGAAGACAAAACCATAAAACCAGAAAGTCAAACTAAAGAGGAGCAAAAAGTAAAGCATATCGTTTTTTTTGGAAACAGTTTATCGGCTGGTTATGGAGTTGCACCAGAAGAATGTTTTGCTGGACTGATTGAAAAAAGGATCGACTCTTTAGAATTACCTTATAAGGTGATCAATGCCGGACTAAGTGGCGAGACAACAGCTGGGGGTGCTTCTAGAATCAATTGGATATTGAAACAAACCGTTGATATTTTTATTTTGGAACTAGGAGGCAATGATGCACTTCGAGGTATCAAGCCAGAGTCCTCGTATGAAAACCTTCAATCAATTATTGATAATACTCGAAAAAAATATCCAGAGGTGAAGATCATCATTGCAGGTATGATGGCGCCCCCTAATATGGGAAATGATTTCACAGAACAATTTAGAGGAATGTTTCCGAAATTAGCAAAAGAAAATAGTACTTTGTTAATTCCTTTTTTACTAGAAGGTGTGGGAGGAATTCCTTCACTTAATTTAGCAGATGGTATTCATCCCAATCAAGAAGGGCATAAGATCGTTGCTGAAAATGTATGGGAAATATTAAAAAATGTTCTTTAATCAAAGACTTGAATAATGAAAAACATTAGCCGATATATTGCAATTACTATTTCAATTTTAATCATAGCAGCAGTTTTTTACTATTTTAGTGATATTGTGGCTTTTGTATTAGTTGCTTGGGTGCTTTCAATGGTCGGTCAACCCATGATGCGTTTTTTTCAAAGGAAGATTAAAATTGGAAAATTTAAAGCAGGGCCTTCAGCCAGTGCAATATTGACAATTCTATGTTACTTTATCATTTTTACTGCACTAATCTGGATGTTTGTTCCACTAGTATTTCAACAAGCTAGGAATCTTGCAGAAGTGGACTATAACCTGGTTGGAGAAACGTTACAAGAACCATTAGATCAAGTGAGCAATTTTCTAGTAGATTTAGGTCTAATAGAATCAGGACAATCTCCAACGGAACAATTGACTGAGACACTCAAAAAATGGTTTTCACTAGAGAAAATGAGGGCTTTCTTAGGCTCAATATTTGGATTTGCAGGAGACTTTATTTTTGGATTGTTTTCGGTCGTTTTTATCTTATTCTTTTTCTTAAAAGATCAAGGTCTATTTGTCAATTTTTTAGTGGCTATTGCACCTAACAAATATGAAGGAGAAGTCAGAAACGCTTTAGATCAAATAACAAAACTCCTGCGCCGGTATTTTGGAGGGATACTTTTACAAAGTACCATTATTACTATTTTTATATCTGTATTATTAGGATTGCTGGGTATCAAAAATGCACTATTGATAGGCTTCTTTGCTGCATTGATCAATGTTATCCCTTATTTAGGTCCTCTTATTGGTGCTAGCTTTGCTTTGTTTATTACAGTGTCTTCAAATATTGGCTTAGACTTTTATACTGAAATGTTACCATTATTAATTAAGGTGATTATCGTATTTGGAGCAATGCAAATGCTAGATAATTTCGTTCTTCAGCCTTATATTTTTTCAAATAGCGTACTAGCGCATCCCTTAGAAATATTTATTATTATTTTAATGGGCGCAAAACTCAATGGTATCATAGGAATGATATTAGCAATCCCAGTCTATACAGTCATTAGGGTAATCGCACGAAGTTTCTTAAATGAGTTTAGAATAGTCCAACAAATTACTGGGAGTATTGAAGAAATGGAGAAGGAGTAGTTTGTTGTGGGGAGTGAGGAGTGCCTTGCGGCAAATTATAGTTCTGACGGTGTCAGAAAGTTATAGTTCGCCTGCGGCGAAAATGATGGTGATCTTCGGTCAAGTATGTGTTCGCATTTATCTTTAAGTTAAAACTTGGATATTAGAAGCTACGATTACTTGACCGAAGGTCACTATCATTTTTTGTAAAACAAAACGATCACTTGCCGAAGGCACTTTCCTCCTTCCGAAGGAACCATCCCTTTCCGACACCGTCGGAACCACCTCCTAATCCTGCTTCGCAAAAACTTTTTTCAACAAATCTGTCGATCGAGCAGAAACATTAGTTCTGATATTTTGTTCCTCTCTCTGGACCATGTCAAATAGACCATTCAATGCTTGATTCGTTACATAGTCTCCGAGGTCTGGATTTACTTTATCTACAAAAGGCAAAGCATTATACTTTTTGACAATGTCTGACCAATATTTATTTGCATCAAATTTATCTAAAGAGGTGTTTATAACAGGGCTAAACTCATTATATAGCTGTGTACGAGTAGCATTGTTTAGATAATTCGTAGCCGCATTTTTTTCACCCATTAATATATTTAGTGCATCATCAAAAGTCATTGATTTAATGGCACTCACAAATATCGGTTTAGCTTTTTTTGCAGCATCTTCTGCACCTCGATTTATTTTTTCAAGTATGATGTCTTCTACCTTATCAAACCCAGGAATGACTTTTAATTTATCAGTCACTTTTCTAGCTTCTTCTGGCAAAAAGATTTTGTATTGACTTTTGAAGTATCCGTCTTTAAGCGATAGTCGATCAGATCCTTTTCCAATTCCGATTTCAAGTGCTTGTTTAAGTCCTTGCCCAATTTCTGCATTGGTTAAAACACCACTTTCAGCAAGCGTACCAGCGAGGTTTTGTAATTCAGTACATGCTGTAAATTGGAGTATGAAAAGTAGTAATCCAAGTTTTTTAATCATCATTTTATTGATTTTATGTTCTTTAACAGATAGAGGTTTATTAAAGAACCAGTTTTTTAGGGACACTTATATATTCCTTGTCCCTTAATGAAAGATATTCTCTCTTTTGACTCAAAAAAAGTAAAGATGTAACAATAGATTTATACGAAAAGACTGTTATAAAAGTTTTAAAATTTATAGATGAGCCTATACAGAAGATTTAAGATTGACTTCTTCCTCACAAATATACTGATGTTGAAGTGGTTTTGGGGAATCCCCAACCAACTAGCGTCGGGTATAAAATAGATATTTCCTTAACCTGCATAGAATGAAAGGCAGTTTTTACAAAGACATCCTCTAAATTCTTGCTGAATAGCTTCACGAGTTTTAGGATGGATATGTAAGTCTTGACACCAACACGTTTCGTCTGTATAGCAAATAAAGCTGGCATTACATCTTGGGCATTTGGAAACATAACTCTCTTCTGATTCAACAGCAGAATGGCTTAGTTGTGCGCCAGGGATAGGGTTTTCTTTTTGGATTCGTACGTTTACACCTTGAATAGCACTAAATTGATGCTTTAAAGCAATAATAATATTATTGATTAATGTTTCAATCAATTTTACCTTTTGGCGCATTTCAGCTTGACAGATAAGGTAAACCGTTTCATAATTAATAGTTTCGAAAATATCATCAGAAACTGCTGCTCTACCAAAACTCGTTTGGATGTAAACATCAATGGTGTAGTAATTACCAATGATCTGCTCTTCTTCATATACACCATGATAAGCGTAGAATTTCATTCCTTCCAGTGATATTTGACCCATATTTTAAGCATTAAATGAAACTTAAATTGTTACCAAAAGTACATAAAAATGAGCATTCTTCAAATGTGTATGACTTTCGTGATATTGTAATCGTATAAAGATGTTTTTTTTTAACAAAATACAAAGGTCATGCATTTTTAGAATGAAAAATCAAATAGTAATATTGTGGTATTATCCTTACTTTTGTGGAAAAGTATTACCAACATATTTTAAAACCAAATTTATCTCCTTCTATTGGCAAAAGCAGAAATAATTAGCCAGATATAGAAGCAGAGATATTTTCATAAAAAAAACATTATGCAAGATAACGGAAAAAATAGCGGAGTTATCACTAAAAGTTCTCGACAAGACCGGTTTCAAGGACATGATTATTATAATATTGATGAATTATTGAGTGAAGATCATTTGCTAGCTAGGGATGCCGTCCGTTCTTGGGTAAAGCAAGAGGTGAGCCCAATAATAGAAGATTTTGCTAATCGCGCTGAATGTCCAACGCACTTATTTAAAGGTTTAGCAGAAATCGGAGCCTATGGACCCAGTTTACCCGCGAAATATGGATGTGGTGGAATGGATGAAATAGCGTACGGAATAATAATGCAGGAATTGGAAAGAGGAGATTCAGGCATTCGATCAATGGCTTCTGTCCAAGGATCCTTAGTCATGTATCCAATCTATAAATTCGGGTCAGAAGAACAACGAAAAAAATACCTTCCCAAACTAGCAAATGGCGAAATGATTGGTTGTTTTGGTTTGACGGAACCAGATCATGGATCAAACCCAAGTGGGATGCTTACGAATATTAAAGATGATGGAGATGCTTATATTCTTAATGGATCTAAAATGTGGATAACGAATTCTCCAATGGCAGATATCGCTGTCGTTTGGGCAAAAGATGAAGAGGGGAAAATTAGGGGATTGATTGTAGAAAAAGGCATGAAAGGATTTTCTGCTCCTGAAATTCATGGGAAATGGTCATTAAGAGCCTCTATCACAGGAGAATTAGTTTTTGAAGATGTTCGAGTACCGAAAGCTAATATCCTCCCCAATGTAAAAGGTTTGAAAGGACCTTTATCTTGCCTTTCAAAAGCACGTTATGGAATTGCTTGGGGAGCAATAGGAGCTGCCATGGATTGTTATGATTCTGCACTGCGCTATTCTCAAGAAAGGATTCAATTTGGAAAACCTATAGGGCAGTTTCAATTGACACAAAAGAAATTGGCAGAAATGATTACTGAAATTACAAAAGCACAATTATTAGCCTGGAGACTAGGAAGTTTAGCTAATAAAGGTGCCGCTAGCCCCGCACAGATATCTATGGCTAAACGAAATAATGTCCATATGGCATTGGAAGTAGCGAGAGAAGCCAGACAAATCCATGGAGGTATGGGGATTACAAATGAATATCCGATCATGCGACATATGATGAATTTAGAAACCGTGCTAACTTATGAGGGGACACATGATATTCACTTATTGATTACAGGGATGGATGTTACTGGATTTAATGCATTTAAATAATCCGTTTTTTGACAAAATTCGTAGACATGCCGTAAACAAAGATCAAAAGCGATCAAAGGAAGCCTTGACTTTGTTTATGGCTTTGTCTCAAACATGGGGCTTTTTAAAGAGCCAAATTAATAATATAAATATCCTGTTAGTCGATAAGATTCATTCATTCATAGATTTTAAAGGTTTAAGATTTCGTTAATGGACTCTTAAACCTTTATTGTTTTTTATATTTATTCTATATTTCTAAGAATATTGTCTAACGATTTATTTTTTGAACAACTTCTTGATGAAAGTGTGCAATTTTTTCTCTAAAAAAACAAACCTTGTAATTGGATGCGAACAGTCTACCCGAAATTTAATGAAGTGCAGAGAGATATTGTAGTTTGTAGCTGATTCATGGATTTTTAGACAGGCTTTGAGCTTGTCCGCTAAAAATAAACTTATTTTTAACACAATTTGGATTCTGAAATTCGTTAAAAGAATGACCAATCATGCGATTTATGACTACTAACAATAATATATTTGGCTTATTAATCTTGTTCTTATGTGTTGGATTTAGCACGAATGGACAGGTCGTGATTAATTTAAGAAATTCATCTTTTGAAATAGAACCGCCTCCATTTGGTAATCATATTTGTTGTAAAGCACCTTCGGGATGGCATGCTTGTGGAGCAGAAGACTTAAATACGCCTGATGTTCAACCTGGACATTTTAGAGTTACGCTCCCTGCGGCATCTGGTAATTATTATCTTGGAATGGTCACTAGAGATAATGATACATGGGAGGCTGTTTCTCAAAGGATGTCAGATATTATTGAAAAAAATAAAACGTATACTTTTAATTTAAAGATTAGTTATTCTGATGCATTATTAAGTCAAAGTCGTAGAACGGATGAGTTGATGTTATATAATAATCCTATAAAAGTTAGAATATGGGGCGGAAGAGGATATTGTGATAAAGCTGAATTATTAGATGAAACGGAAGTTATTGATCATACTCAATGGAAACAGTATAATTTCAGATTTGAGCCTGTATTGAGTCATAGTTTCATAACGATTGAAGCATTCTATAAAACCCCTACACCAATTCCTTATAATGGAAATGTACTTATAGATGATGCGTCACCAATTGTTGAAGTTCCTGAGGATTCAGAGCGGGAACCAGCTATTGTTGATCTGCCAGGCTCAGGACTTATAGCAGATATACCTCCACCTAAAGTTGTTCCTAAGCCTCAAGTTAAACCTAGTAATGGGGGTTCAAATTCTGATGGTAGGAATGATCCTAAGCCAAGTCCTGAACCAAGCCCCGAAGAAATAAAGCCTAATGATAAGAATATATTAGATCTGGATCGAAAGAAAATGGTAGAAGGGCAAGTCATTCGAATTGAGAGCCTTTATTTTGAGGCGGACTCTGCTCGGATAACCAGTGATGCTTATCCTGTGCTGGATGAAATTTATACTTTTTTAAAGTCGAACCCTGATATTTCGATTGAGATCGGTGGACATACCAATAATAGATGCGTAAGTACTTTCTGTAATAAATTATCCAAAAAAGAGCAAAAGCAGTTTCTGGTTACTTGATGGGAAAAGGTATAAAAGAAGAAAGATTATCTTTTAAAGGATATGGGAAACGAAACCCTGTTGCGACTAATTCTACTTCTACTGGACGAAAACTAAACCAGCGGGTTGAAATTAAAATCTTAAGCCTAAATGGATGATAAAGGAGGAGTAGTCAATTTCAAGTGTGAAAATTAATGATTCTTACGCACGAAAAAAGGCTTTCCGGACAGTTTGATGTAATAGATATTAGCACATTTAAAAATAAAGTATTTAAATGGGCTTCTAGTTATGAGATTTGTTGCTATATGGATAGCAATAAAGGATGTACTAGTCATATAAAAAACTATGAGGTATTAATTGGTCTTGGGTTTGAATCTCAGATTTATAAAAGAAGCAGTTGTGCATTTGAAGATTTGAAGACCTTTTATGAAAAGAAGAAAGATTGGCTTTTTGGTTTTTTGACTTATGATTTAAAAAATGACATCGAAAGACTCTCTTCTAATAATCAGGATCAACTTGATTTTCCCGACATGCATTTTTTTCAACCATCAATTGTTATTGAAATAAAAGAGCATTCTGTTAAAATTCATGCTACTAAAAACTCCCCTTTCAGCATTTTTCAAGAAATATTGGATACGGAAGAGGACTTATCTAAAAGCAATTCTACAATTCCACCATTACAATCAAGGTTTTCTAAAAGGGCGTATTTAGAAAAGGTCAAAAGAATTAAAGAGCATATCATAGAAGGTGATATATACGAAATGAATTTTTGCCAGGAATACTATGCAGAAGAGGCTATTTTAGATCCAGAGCTAGCTTTTAAATCCTTAAATGAATTAGCGAAAGCACCTTTTTCTTGTTTTTATAAATTGAAAGATAAGTTTTTGCTATGTGCTAGTCCTGAACGCTATTTGAAAAAATCGGAAAATATTATTTTATCTCAACCGATCAAAGGAACGATTCGTAGAGGAAAAGATGAAGCGGAAGATTTACTTTTAATGAATGAACTGTTCAAAAGCGAAAAAGATCGTGCAGAAAATGTAATGATTGTAGATTTAGTCCGAAATGATTTGGCAAAAAATTGTAAACCAGGCTCTGTAAAAGTAGAAGAACTTTTTGGGATATATCCTTTTGAACAAGTATTTCAAATGATCTCGACCGTAAAAGGAACACTGAAGAATGATGTTCATTTTATTGATGCAATAAAAGATACTTTTCCGATGGGGTCTATGACAGGAGCTCCGAAAATAATGGCTATGCAACTAATAGAAAAATATGAAAGAACCAAGCGTGGTTTATATTCGGGAGCAGTGGGATATATTAGGCCAGATGGTGATTTTGATTTTAATGTAGTGATCCGGAGTATTCTTTATAATGAAGCAACTAAATACCTTTCGTTTCAAGTAGGAGGGGCTATTGTATATGATTCAAAACCTGAAGATGAGTATGAAGAATGTTTATTAAAGGCAATGGCGATTTTAAAAGTGCTTGGTAACTAAAATCATGCTCTAAGCATCGATTGCTCTAGTAAAATAATTCTCAAATGACTGAATAAAATGATCAATTCTTATTCACCTCAAAATCTAAGCCTTCGAGGTCTTCCCAAAACCTGGGATAAGATTTGATCACAACCATTGGTTCTTCTACTTTTATTTTTCCCAACATTGCTAAAGGAGCAAAAGCCATTGCCATTCGATGATCTTCATACGTTTCAAAAAGAGGAGATTGGACATTGGCTGTACCTTTTACTTTATATACTTCTTTTTTTGATGATTGTTGTTTATCGTCTAGGTGATCAACCCGCGAAAATTCAGCCCCTACTTTAGCTAGTTCATTTTGCAGAGCAGCAATTCGATCTGTCTCTTTTATCTTTAGCGTTTCTAATCCTGTAAATAATCCTTGTTTTCCTAAACCTGCACATACGACCGCTATTGTTTGCGCAATATCGGGACAGCGAATAAAATCCCATTCAAATTGATGGGGAGCAGTATAAGGTACTTTTTTTAATAAAACGCCTTTTTCATTAAAGGTACTTTCTACACCAAATTGGGTCATCATCTCTGATAATATAGAATCTCCTTGTACGCTTTTTTCCCAAATACCATTAAGTTGTAAAGACAGATCGTTTGATAAGGCAGCCATCGCATAATAATAAGAAGCTGCAGACCAATCTGCTTCTACTTTATATGGTCTAGCCTGATAACTTTGATTAGGAACAGTAATTAAATTGCCTTCCCATTGATATTGAATGCCAAAATAAGACATTAAGTTAAGGGTCATTTCTATATAAGGTTTAGAAACGATATCGCTCGCAAGTTCCAATTTAATCCCATTAGGTAATTCAGGGCCAATCATTAATAATGCAGATATATATTGACTACTTACATTCGCTGAAATTGATACATGATTGTTTTTGCTAATGTTTGGGGGCATTATTTTTAAAGGAGGATAATTTTCATTTTCCAAATATTCAATATTTGCACCAAGCATTCGCAAAGCCTCAACTAATACACCAATGGGGCGCTGTTTCATTCTTGCTGAACCAGTTAAAATCTGTGTACCTTCTTTTAAAGAAAGGTAGGCAGTCATAAAACGAAAAGTTGTTCCTGCCGCTCCAGTATCAAGTATCTGTTCCTGACTATTTAGTAAGTGTTGCAGCGTCGTAGTATCTTTCGATGTAGAGAGGTATGAAATATCAAAATCCTCTTTACATAGAGCTCTGATAATTAATGCTCTATTGCTAATGCTTTTTGAACCATCTAGGCTAACGGTGCCATTAATTGAAAGGTTGGGTTTAGAAACTTCGTATATCATTACTCAAGGCTTTGGTCTAAAATATAGGATTGGTCAAAGAGGCGTTTAAACAAATATAGATTTATTCAGAAGTATCATTTTCAGACTTTTTATCTTGCCTGCTTTTTGCTCTAGCTGCTCGCTCTTCATCTTTTCGAGTATTATACTCCTGAGCGGCTCGATCATATGCTTTAATGATTTCTTTGACTAAGCGATGCCTTACCACATCTTCTGCGGTGAGGTAAACAGATTCGATACCATCGATCTGTTCTAACATACCGAGGGATTGTCGTAAACCGGATTTCTGATTATAGGGTAGGTCAATCTGCGAAAGATCACCTGTGATAATACATTTCGCAGATGGGCCAATTCTAGTCAAAAACATTTTTAGCTGGGTAGGCGTTGCATTTTGAGCTTCATCCAAAATGATAAAAGCATTATCGAGTGTTCGACCACGCATGAAGGCTAATGGGGCAACTTCAATCACTCGATTTGTCATAAAGAAGTTTAGCTTTTCTAGAGGGAGCATATCGTCTAATGCATCATAGAGTGGACGTAAATAAGGATCTACCTTGTCTTTTAAATCTCCCGGTAGAAATCCTAAATTTTCACCAGCTTCTACTGCCGGGCGAGTCAGTATAATTTTTTTGACTAATCTATTTTTTAAAGCTCGGATTGCTAAGGCGACAGCTGTATATGTTTTTCCAGTACCTGCTGGACCTAATGCAAAAACAATATCGTTGGCCTCAGAAGCCTCTACCAATTTCTTTTGATTTCTTGTTTTGGGTTTAATTGGTTTTCCCCCGCGACCATGAACCAATGTAGTATTATTAGTATCTCCATTGCTTATTCTTGAATCAAAAGGATTATTGCCATTAAGCAAATCTTTGATGGTTTCGATATCCAATTCGTGTTGCTCTCTTAACATTCGAACCATCATCTCGAATTTACCTTTTGCCTTTTGGGCTTCTTTCTTTTCTCCGACGATCTTAATATTGTTTCCTCTAGATGTAATTGTAATATTTGGAAAAGCCTGCCTTAAGAGGTTAAGTTTTACGTTTTTTTCACCATATAACTCAAGAGGATCAACACCATCGATGTTTAAAATAATTTCACTCAATATATTATAGTTTTGATTCGTTAACAAATTTCGTGTTTGAGCAAAGTCATAAACACGGGATTTGTTAAAGAACGATAGTTTTTAAAAAACTTCTTAGAATAAAGTTTCGGATAAATTTGTTTTTGATCTATTCCTCAATACTTATTAATAGATAAAAATCCGTTTTTTTGCCGTAAATTTAGCGCTTTAAATTTAGAACCTATCCAAATTTTATTGTCGAAGGCGAAAAAGTTTAATTTATTTCACTTTCTATTTACTTAAACATCAATCATTATGCCTTATGTCACTTTTACATCTGATCTTGGTCTTTCGGATTATTATGTAGCTGTCATAAAAGGGACTTTACTTAGTCATAATCCTGGACTTAATATAATTGATGTCTCTCATAACGTCAAAAGTTTTGATATAGTTCAAGGCGCTTATATCTTAAAGAATGCCTATTCGAGTTTTCCTGCGGGAACGGTACACATCATTTCTATCAATGATCATTATAAAAAAGATCGCTGTTTTTTAGCAGCTCGGTATGATGGCCATTATTTTATAGGACCAGATAATGGAATATTCTCTCTTATTTTTGAGCAGGCTCCAGATAAAGTTTATGAACTAGAGGGCGCTTCTGATGTATTGGCACAGGATATTTTTGCGAAAGCAGTCAAACATATTATAGGGGGAATGCCATTTAATGAGATCGGAGTTTTAGTGGATGAAATAGAAGAGCGAATAACTTTCCAACCCATTACTAATCCTTCTTTGATCAAAGGTGCTGTAGTCCATGTGGATACTTATGAAAATGTAATTGTTAATATCTCAAAAAAACTATTTGAGGAAACAAACCAAAATCGATCATTTAAGATTTATTTTAAACGTTTCGAACCTATTACAAAAATTAGTTCAAGCTTTGCAGATGTTCCGGTAGGGGAGACATTATGCTTGTTTAATTCCGCGGGCTTATTAGAAATAGCAATAAATAAAGGTAAAGCTGCAAGTTTACTTGGCTTGACACTTGAAGATGGTGTACATATCGAATTTGAATAAATAATGATAAAGAGAATCGTAAAACTTACTTTTCAGGAAGATAAAATTGATGATTTTATTCAAATTTTTGAAGAGCGTAAATCTAAAATAAGAAATACGGAAGGGTGTCATCATGTAGAATTATTGCAAGGCATGGCACCAACAAATATTTTTTTTACTTTTAGTATATGGGAAAATGAGGCAGCCCTAAATAATTATCGTCATTCACCATTATTTCAAGAAACTTGGGCAAAAACAAAAGCGCTTTTTTCAGATAAACCTGAGGCATGGACGCTTACATTTATTAGCCAAGGTGGAGAATCTCCTTAAAATTTATCTTTCAAATTCGAATTGTCTTCGAAAGCCTACGTTTTTCTGGTTTTTTACCACAATTATTCATTTATGCCGTACAATAGATAAAGCTTCTTATACCTTTATCTACAGAAAGAGCGACTTAAGTCTGTTTAGTGAACTATTTTTGAACAACTTCGATAAGTGATAGTAAAGAATACATTGATATGCAAAAGATAACATTAGATGACTACAATATATTTATTGGAAATATCTGGAATGCTTTAAACGAATTTCTGGCGGAACACCGGTATTCTAAATTTTTTATCATTGTTGATGAAAACACAAAGGAACATTGTTTACCAATTTTTAAAGCAAACATAATCCTAAGTCAGGCTACTATTATTGAAATTCAATCTGGTGAAAGACATAAAAATATTCATACCTGTAGCTTTATTTGGAAACAAATGATTGCTGCTAATGCAGATCGTAATGCGCTGGTAATCAACCTGGGAGGAGGAGTTATAGGAGACATGGGAGGTTTTTGCGCGGCGACATATAAACGCGGGATTGATTTTATTCAAGTGCCGACTACTTTGCTGTCAAATGTAGATTCTTCAATTGGAGGAAAACTGGGAATTGACTTTGCGGATGTCAAAAATAGTATTGGTCTGTTTAAGAACCCCAAAGCAGTTTTTATTGATCCAATTTTCTTAAATACATTGGCACAAAGAGAAATTAAAAGCGGTCTAGCAGAAATCATTAAACATGGCTTAATTGCAGATGTTCAACTTTGGAATGAAATAAAGCAAATTGATAAAGTTGAGGCGGTTGATTGGGAAGCTTTTTTATTACCATCACTTGAGATTAAGAAACGAGTGGTAGAAGCAGATCCATTTGAAAAAAATATTCGAAAAACCTTAAATTTTGGACATACAGTAGGACATGCTATAGAAAGCTGGGCGCTTAATAGTGCATCTCCTTTATTGCATGGAGAGGCAATCGCTGCGGGAATGATTTGCGAAAGCTATCTTTCTACCCAAATTACTGGGTTTTCAAAAGATTCAGTTGAAGAGATTTCTACATTCATATTAAAAATTTATGGTAAGTATCTGCTTAAAAACGAATATTTTCAAGATTTACTGCGTTTGATGAAAAATGACAAAAAGAATCAAGACGGGAAGATCAATTTTACTATGCTAAATGCAATTGGACATTCTAAAATTGATCAATATTGTGAAGAAAGTTTAGTGTTAGAGGGCTTTTCTTACTATTCAAATTTGTGATCTTGTCTTGCGGGGCTTTTTTTTTAACAATAAAGAGAAAGGAGGGATTTATTTTTTATTCTTTACTCCTTATGCTTAATTTGTGATTCAAACATACTATACGTACTAAATATTAAGATTTATGGATCAGAACGATCAAATTAAGTCATTTTCAGAAGGATCTAAGTTGCTCCAAGAGCAAAGAAAACCTTTGTACCATAAAATCATGAAATGGATGTGGCGAGGTACTATTGCTGGTATCTTAGTGACTATTGCCTTGTTTATTTTACTTTCCTATCAGGATTTACCAACTTTTGAACAGTTAGAAAATCCAAAAAGTAATTTAGCTTCTGAAGTTTATGCGGCTAATGGTGAAGTATTGGGCCGTTATTTTTATGAAAATAGGGTGCAAATTTCTTTTGATGAACTCTCTCCTTTTGTAGAACAAGCGCTGGTTGCCACAGAAGATGAGCGTTTTTATCAACATTCAGGTATTGATTTTCGTGGATTATTTAGAGTGGCGATTAAGACAGTCATTTTACGACAGAAAAGTGCTGGTGGAGCTAGTACCATTACACAACAACTCGCAAAAATGCTTTTCACTAAAAAGCCAGGATCTGGTCTAGAACGTGTTGTGCAAAAACTGAAAGAGTGGATTATTGCTATAAAATTAGAACGAAGTTATACGAAGCAAGAGATCATGACTATGTATCTCAATAAATTTAGTTTCCTCAATGGTGCTTATGGGATTAAAGCAGCTTCTGAAATATATTTTGATAAGACTCAGGACTCTCTCTCTATACAAGAGGCAGCGACGCTGGTTGGAATGCTGAAAAATCCAGCTCTTTATAATCCTATAAGAAGGCCAGATATCGTGAAACATAGAAGAATGGTTGTTTTTAACCAAATGGCTAAAAATGACTTTATAGAAAAAGTTGAGTATGATTCATTAAGAAAGCTTCCATTAGATATGTCGCGATTTAATAGGAAAACTCATGCGGATGGATTGGCGCCTTATTTTAGAATGGAATTAAGGAAAGAGCTTTTTAAAATTCTAGATAAAAAAGAGAATTTTAAATCTGATGGTACAAAGTATAATATCTTTAAAGATGGGATAAGAATCTATACGACTTTAGATCCGGTCATTCAGGATCATGCTGAAAAAGCGGTATTAGAGCATATGTCTACATTGCAAAAAACATTTGATAAGCATTGGAAAGGAAAAGATCCTTGGACCTATCGTGACCCAAGTAAAGAATTGAAAGAACTTGATGCAGAAGATATAGCGCGTAAACGTACTATGAAAAACATCATCCGAGGTACAAAGCGGTATGGTGATTTACGAACTCAATATTTATCAGAAATTCTGCAGAAAATAGGAAATGAGATAGATGAGCATCAATTAAAAGATCATGAGATAGAAAGAATTATTGAAGGAGAAGCCAAAGGATCTTTTACAAAATTAGTTTCTAAAAAATTAATCACTACAGACTTAGCTGTTAAGTACAAAAAGGTTTTGAAAAGCCCTAATTTCTCCAGGTTAAAAGGCAAATGGGCTGAACTTCAGTCTAAGGTGAGAACCGCTTTTGAAACACCAGTAAAAATGAGGGTTTTTGCCTATAATGCCCAAATGGAAAAGGATACCATCATGTCGCCTATAGATTCGATCAAATACCATCGAAGCTTTTTGCAGGTTGGCACTATGGCTGTTGATCCACTGACCGGATATGTAAAGGCATGGGTAGGTGGTATCAATCATAAATATTTTCAATTTGATCATGTAACTACAGAACGACAAGTTGGCTCTACCTTCAAACCGTTTATATATGCTACAGCTATTGATCAGATTCATATTTCTCCTTGTTTTGTAGTAGATGATTTGCCTTATACTATTCATAAAGATGAAGGGAATTTTAATTTATTAAAAGACTGGACGCCTCAGAATGCAGATGGAAAGTATTCAGGTAAACCGTTCACCTTATTTAAAGGTTTGCAATGGTCAAAAAATACGGTATCTGTTTATTTGATGAAACAGTTGGGAGATACAAGAGCCGTAAGAAATCTAGTAAAAGGCCTTGGCATTGATGTGGATCGACAAAGGTCGAATGGTACTTTCAAAGTTCCAAAACAACCTTCTATATGCCTTGGAGCGAGTGATTTGACCGTAATGGAAATGACAGGGGCTTATACAGCATTTGCTAATAATGGAACGTATAATAAACCAATATTCATCACTCGAATAGAAGATCGAAACGGTAATGAAATATATACTGAAGATATTCAAGATGGACGGGCTTTACACCCCAATTCTAATTTTGTTATGATTCAAATGTTGAAAAATGTTATGAATCAAGGAGTACCTGGTTTTGGAGGTATTAAAAGCGAAATCGCTGGAAAGACTGGTACGACCAATGATTATGTAGATGGTTGGTTTATGGGATTATCTCCTAGTTTGGTAGTTGGTACTTGGGTTGGAGGAGATGATAGATGGGTTCGATTTAGATCACTTCGATATGGTATAGGTGCAAAAATGGCAAGGCCCATTTATGCTAAATTATTAAAACGATTAGAAGAAGACCCTGCATCAGGATATGATGCAAGTGCGAGATTCCATCGGCCATCTGGAAATTTAGGAATAGAATTAGATTGCGAGTCTTATAATCAAGATAGAGGACCTTATGGCGGCATTGAAAGAGGCGAAGGTGAAGAAAATGAAGACTTCATGGACGAATTTGAGTGGGGGGATGAATTGGAACGAGATACGACAGAGATTGAAGAATTTTAAATTCATTCCTCAACACGCATTAAATCTTTGACGAATTAAAGTATTCAATTTTGAGTACTTGTTTATCTTTTAGTACTTTTGCTGAGATTATAGCATTTACAATCATACTATGAATAAATCCTTGTTCTATCTTTTTATAATTGGCATATTTTCAAACTGTATGCCTGTAAAAGAAGAGAAACTCACCGAAGTTAAAATTGATCTGAAAAATCCCATATTACAAAAGATTTACAATTTTCAAGATCAAAGAAATACGGATAGCCTTCTTGTCTTTTTTGATCATAAAGATCCTTCTTATCGGTATGCATCTGCTATGGCATTTGGTTCTGTTCAGGATGAAAAAGCTATAGAAGACCTAGCTATATTATTGAATGATGATATAGAAAAGGTAAGGATTGCGGCAGCTTATGCATTAGGGCAAACTAAAGATAATAAGGCAGAACAATTTTTAATTAATGCTTTTCAAAAAGGAGATTCCCTCTTTCAATCTGTACAATTTAATCGTACTGTTTTAGAAGCAGTTGGCAAATGTGCTACTGAAAATTATCTGGAAGCTTTAAGTACAATCAAAACCTATTCTCAAAAAGATACGATTCTTTTAGAAGGGCAAGCTTGGGGGATATATAGATATGCTCTACGTGATATTGTTAGTAAATCTGGGACCAATCATATGATTAAGATAGTCAGCTCAAATGGATACCCAGAAAGTGTACGAAATATTGCGGCTCAATATCTGGCAAGAGCTAAACAAATAAAACTTGATAGTTTGGCCACGCCATTGATCAGAGCCATTGGACTATCTAATGATTCACAAACTCAAATGGCATTAGCCATTGCTCTGGGAAAAACAAAAGCACCCGAAGCTTTGCAAACCTTAAAGTCATACTATAATATTACTTCTGATTATCGAACACAGTGTAATATTATTCGAGCTTTCAATAATTTTGAATATGAAAATACGATTGATATTGTTTTGGCAGCATTGAAACATCAGAATATTAATGTTGCAATTACTGCGAGTCAATATTTAGTCAATAAAGGAATATCAAGGGAAGCTGTGAATTATTGGAAGATGGCAAAAGATATGTCTTACCCTTGGCAAGTCCGGTCATTATTGTATAGAGCTGCTAATAAGCACCTTCCTCCTTACTTTGAAATAACAAAAGAAAAAATAAATCTGGAATTAAGACAAATTATTTTAAATAATACCAACCCTTATGAACAGTCAGCAGCAATAGCAGCGCTTAGTGAGCATGGATGGAATTATCGATTTATTAGTGAACAGGGCCTTTCTTCTTCTATCCCTGTAGTTCGAACAGCAAGCGCAGAGGCCATTGCCTATATTGCAAATTATCCGGAATTTACAAGATGGTTTGGACTAGGACATAGAAAAGTAAAAAGAGACTTAGCTAAATTCCTTCAGAGTGCAATCAAAAGCGGTGATATTGGGATGATGTATGTTTCCGCTGAAGTTTTATCAAAAAAAGAATTGGATTTCTTAAGTCTTGTAGATAGCACAGACTTCTTAGAAGATGCGCTAGGTGTACTTAAATTACCGAAAGATATTGAAACATATAATGCCGTAAATAAAGCTTTGAGTGTTTATAAAAATATTCCTGACATTCCTAAAACACCTGACTATAATAATCCGATAGACTGGAATATTGCTACTTCTATAGAACCAGAAACTAGAGCCGTAGTTGTTACTCAAAAAGGAAATATTACCATTCAATTTTTTCAGAATACAGCACCTGCATCCGTTAGTAATTTTGTAAAATTAGCAAAAACAGGTTTTTATGATGGAAAACACTTTCATCGGGTAATCCCTAATTTTGTTGCTCAGGATGGATGCCCAAGAGGGGATGGTTTTGGTGGCGCAAATTTTTCAATTCGATCCGAACTGCCTATGATATATTATGACAAAGAGGGATATTTAGGAATGGCTTCGGCAGGTAAAGATACAGAGAGTACTCAATGGTTTATTACGCATTCAGCCACACCTCATTTGGATGGAAATTATACTATATTTGGCGAAATAACTGAAGGTATGGACGTTGTTCATCAACTTGCTATTGGCGATAAGGTAGACCGAATTGTTATTTCTAAGTAATAGATTTTTTGGAGCTAGATGATTTCATTTGGTCGAAAAAAATTAAGCAAGAAAAGGTTTACTAAACTAAACAAGCTAAAATAGCTCAGCAAGTTTAGTAAACCGCCACCAGACAATTTCATTTAGAACCAGATTTTTCAAAAGAATTAATAAATTAAGCCAATGAAATACACACAATTATCTCAAAAGCATGAAGCCCTTGGCGCGCGGATGGCAGAATTTGCCGGATACTATATGCCAATTTCCTATACGAGTATTTCCGAAGAGCACAAATTTGTCAGAAATAGTGTTGGTGTTTTTGATGTTTCTCACATGGGGGAATTTATTGTTCGAGGTAAAGAAGCACTGGCACTTGTACAAAAAGTGACTTCCAATGATGCTTCAAAACTCGCTATCGGTGATGCTCAATATTCTTGCCTGCCTAATCATAATGGAGGAATTGTAGATGACCTTTTAGTCTATCGGCTTGATGAAGATCAATGTGCGGAAGGAGAACAAGCGTTTATGTTAGTCGTCAATGCTTCTAATATTGTCAAAGATTGGAATTGGATCAGCCAACATAATGACTTCGATGCTAATATGATTAATATTTCAGATCAGACTGGTCTTTTAGCGGTTCAAGGTCCTAAGGCTTTGGAAGCCTTACAGTCTCTAACAGAAGTAGATTTAAACGCATTGAATTATTATACTTTTGCAAAAGGGAAATTAGGAGGAATAGACAATGTCTTAATCTCTGCAACTGGATATACTGGCTCAGGAGGCTTTGAACTGTATGTTGCTAATGAAAAATTAGAAGAATTATGGGATGCGGTTTTTGAAGCAGGAGAAGCTTTTGATATTAAACCAGTTGGACTTGGAGCTCGGGATACACTTCGACTTGAAATGGGATATTGTCTGTATGGTAATGATATTAATGATGAAACCTCACCAATTGAAGCAGGGCTTGGATGGATTACAAAAACTAAGAAAGGTGAGTTTAATTCAGTTGATATTTTTAAAAAACAACGATTAGAAGGGATTAATAAAAAGCTAGTAGCATTCAAGATAAATGATCGTCGGGTTCCTCGTCATGGATACCTTATTGAAGATGAGGAAGGCAATGTTATTGGAGAGGTGACTTCAGGAACTTCTTCACCTTCTTTAGAAATTCCTATAGGTATGGGATATGTGCCTAAAGCTTATTCAGCAGTGGATACTGAGATTTTTGTTGTGGCCGGTAAAAAACGCTTATCCGCTCGGATTGTAAGAGCTCCTTTTTACCAAAAAGTTGATTAAAATAGATTGTTTTAAGCCTGATCCTTGAACAAAAAGGCCTTAATTTTGATTTCATTGATGGAAATACTAATTTTCAATTACTTTTGAAAGTATAGTGTGTAATGAAAAAAGTCTAAGAGCTCTAAAGAATTTATTTTAATGTTTGATTCTTTGACAAAATCTATGTTGGAGACAAAGCCATAAACAAAATCAAGGCTTGCTTTTGATCTTATTTACAGCTTATCCATAAGATTTATCAGAGGATGAAATTTTTCAATCCATTATTTATGGAATTACAAAAAGGAAAAGAAAGATTCATTCAATCCTGGGGTGCATTTGGTTCTAGTTGGGGGATTAATCGGACCATGGCTCAGGTTCATGCTTTATTACTTATCTCTGAAGAATCCCTAACGGCCGAAGAAATTATGGAAGCCTTGCAGATTAGTCGTGGTAATGCCAATATGAACGTTCGTTCATTGATTGATTGGGGCTTATTGTATAAAGATTTAAAACCTGGAGAACGAAAAGAATATTTTAAAGCGGAAAAAGATATGAGTTTAGTGGTCAAACAAATCATTATACACCGCAAGAAAAAGGAATTAGAACCCATGCTCAAAGTTCTTGATGAAATATCTAGTGTAGAGGGTGTATGCAATGAATCTAAAGAGTTTTGTAAAGTAATAGGGGATATCAAATTATTTTCAAACAAAGCGGATTCGATGTTAGATAAACTTGCAAAAGCAGATTCTAATTGGCTACTCAGCACCTTTCTGAAAATGGTCAAATAGTTAAACGCCCAAGAACTTTGGTGAAGCAGTCTATCATCTTTATGAGTTGAAAAGAGCTACTCGAATATTATAAGTATTCCAAGCGTAGATCCTACAAGCAAAACCATCACAAAGTCTAAGAGATTTCAAATTGTGTAAAAACGATCACTCCCTAAAAATCGAAGTATAAATGAAAAAGACTAGTGCTAGCTTGAAATAGTATATCCAGCGGCCTAGTAAAGATAGACCAAATGCTAAATCCCTAACAAACTCTAAAACCAAAAAAGATATTTTAATGAGAATTAAACCTTTTCAGGCAGTTTACCCTAATCTGGATTTCGTGACATCATCTGATGCATTTTTTGCAAGTGTAAAATATGAATATCCGGAGTATAAGAGGAATGGATTTTATAAACGAACTGCTCAGGAAGCTATCTATATTTATGAAATTGAAACGCCTCAACGAACTTATACAGGCTTGATCGCTTGTTCAGATATTAAAGATTATCATGAGGGGAATATCAAAAAACATGAGAACACAATATCCTCTAAAGAACAGCAGCAAATGCAATTAATGATTAGCCGAAATGCAGTCGTTAAACCTGTATTACTAACTTATAATGGCGTGACAGAAATCAATGAACTCATCAATGATTATAAAAATAAGCATGAAAACTTTTATGAGGTTAGTTTTGCTTCCGATCAGCAAACCCATCGATTTTGGGAAATAAGCGATGGGGCATTGATTGATCAATTTCAAACCCTTTTTTCAAATAAAGTTAATAAGACCTATATCGCTGATGGTCATCATCGCTGTTCTACTTTATCTATTATGAATAAGCGCTTAATGAAAAGAAAGGGCGTATCTGATTTTGATGTTGTTCTGAGTGCTTTTTTTTCAACGGACCAATTAGAAATTCTTGATTTTAACCGCATAATTGAAGGCTTAAATGATAATTCTCTAACGGCTTTTATGGCTAAGATTTCTCAATTATTTGATATTGAAATTTTAAATATGCCGAAAAAGCCGAGAAAGAAACATGAAATCGTAATGTTTCTAAATAAAGAGTGGTTTAAACTCAATTGGAAAAAAGAAATTCTTTTATCCTATAAAAATACGTCGGTACTTTTGGATGCGACGATGCTAGATGAAAAAGTCATGAAATGGATTTTAGGAATCGAAGATGTCAGAACAGATAACCGAGTTAAATATATTGAGGGGATTAAAGGTTTAGAAGATTTTCGACTCAAAACATTGAGGAATGAACAAAGCGTTGGATTCTGTCTTTATCCTGTTGATTTAAAAGACCTTATTGCTGTAGCAGATATGGGGAAAACAATGCCACCAAAATCAACTTGGTTTGAACCAAGAATGAAAAATGGATTGATTGCTCAAGAATTTGAATAGGAAGGTGTGTATTTTAAAACAACTTCAATGGTACTAAATTAAAATGATGAGAAAAATAACAGCTGATAGAATATATCCTATAAATGGATCGCCAATAGAAAATGGTGTCATAATCATTGATGACGCAGGGGAAATTCATGCTATAGAACAAAAAAAAGACTATGACTCCTCTTCTTTAGAAGTTTATCAAGGCGTTATTGTTCCCGGATTTGTCAATACGCATTGTCATCTTGAGCTGTCTCATATGAAAGGGAAAGTAGATACGGGGACTTCATTAATTCCTTTTATCTCGAATGTGGTTAAATTCAGAGATATTCCAGAAACGGAAATTATCGAAGCAATCAATCTAGCAGATCAAGAAATGTATGATGAAGGAATTGTTGCTGTTGGTGATATCTCAAATAAAGCAGATACTTTCGCTCGAAAAGCAAAAAGCGCCATCAAGTATTACACTTTTGTAGAAATGTTTGATTTTTTACAAAATACTTGGGCGACAAATGAATTTGAAAAATACAAACAAGTATACGATAGTCGAATCGAAGGAAATGGCAATAAATATAGCTGCGTGCCACATGCACCATATACTGTATCTGAAGCCTTATTTAAATTGATCAATGGAGTTAACACATCTGATCGCACCATCAGTATTCATAATCAGGAAACACCTGATGAGGATCAGCTTTTTTTAAATAAAACAGGAGGTTTCATTGATTTCTATAAAGGCTTCAATATCCCATTGGATGATTTTCAAGCTAATGGCCGTCATTCTATTGACTATGCGATGAAGTATATGGATCCCCAATGCCAAACTTTATTTGTACACAATACGATGACAACTAAAGCGGATATTGAAAATGCACATAATTGGAGTGATAAGGTTTATTGGGCGACTTGCCCAAATGCAAATTTATATATTGAGAATAGATTGCCCAACTATCAAGACTTTATAGATACTAATGCTAGGATGACAATTGGAACAGATAGCCTCACGTCCAATTGGCAATTATCTATACTAGAAGAAATGAAGACTATTACGAAATATCAATCTTATGTTCCTTTTGAAACACTTTTGAAATGGGCGACACTCAATGGTGCAATGGCATTAGGCTTTGATGATGAACTTGGAAGTATCGAAAAAGGTAAAAAACCTGGACTAAATTTGTTAAATTTAAATGAATTTGGTCATTTAGATCAAAGAACGAAAGTTAAACGGATTATATAATATTGAACAACTTCATTGAGAATTTCAAGCTTATTCCTTATCTATTGAAGTATAAATTTCCCTATCTTAACTAAGAAACCAAAATGCGCTAGAATTTCGGAAGCAATTTACTATGGAAAACCTTATCAACGATCCAAAATTTCAAAAAAAACTGATTGATATTGCTGATCAGATAGGAATGTCTTATGACGAAGTGTATAAGACAGCAGAAAATTGTCTAAAAGAATTGCATACCGTACATCAACCAATAGCGAATGTCCTTGGCCTACAAATATCTCAATATATATTAGCCCGTGCCTATAAAAAAACGATTGATGTTAATCCTTTGGAAATTAAGGCACTTACGAAATTAGCACGTCGGCATCCTATTGCTTTTGTGATGACGCACAAGACGTATCTCGATATGTTTGTGTTGGCGGTTACATTAGGAAGACATGGTATACCTTTTCCTTATACTTTTGCAGGGATTAATATGGACTTCATGGGTTTTGGTCAATTGGCCCGACAAAATGGAGTGATATTCATCAGACGTTCCTTCAAAGAAGACCTTATTTATAAAGCTGCGCTTCGACATTTTATAGCATCTCTTGTCAATAGTGGATCGCATTTTATGTGGGCAATAGAAGGCACTCGATCTCGAACAGGAAAATTAGTTTGGCCTAAAGTAGGTATCTTAAAATATATCAGAGAGGCTGAAGAGGATTCTACTCAGGAAGTAAAATATATACCAGTTTCAATTGTTTACGATTTAATTCCAGATGTTAAAGATATGACCCTTGAAGGTCGTGGTAAAAAGAAAAATCCGGAAAGTTTAAAATGGTTCTTGAACTATGTCAAACAAATGGATGATAATTTTGGGAAAATCTCCATTCGGTTTGGTGCGCCTGTAGCGTTTAATTCAGAAAATTCAGTAGCACTTATTACGGAAGGAGAATATACCACAGATTATTCAGGAAGTTTATCTAAATTCTCATTAGAATTGGTTCATCGCATCAATCAAATCACTCCGGTGACGACCACCTCTTTGATTAGTATTGCGCTTTTAAGTAAGTTTTCTTTAAATAAAAAAACGATTGAAAATAGTGTAGTAGATCAAATGCAACTCATTGAATACTACAAGCCTGATGCAATGGTAGATCGGGGTAAACCGATAGGAGAGAGTGTACAAACTGCTTTAAATTTATTACAAAGAGCAAAAATTATTTTACAGCATGGGGAATCCTTAGATGCTAAATATGTGCTTAATTCTGAGAATTATTTGCAAGCGACTTACTATGCAAATATGTCTGTCCATCATCTTTATCATCGAGCGTTTATTGAGTTGGCATTATTAAAAACAACAGATGCTAAACAGAATAAAAGAGAAGAGGCTTTTTGGAATGAAATTATGGATTTGCGTGCGCTTTTTAAGTTTGAATTTTTCTATTCTCAAAAATTAGAATTTACTAATGAGATTGAAAACAACTTAGAAATATTAGATAAGGACTGGATTGAAATCATTGAAACATCCAAATCTAAGAAAATAGCTTTTTTAGAAAAACAAAAATTAATCGTAGCTCCAGTTGTCTTATATACTTATGTTGAAGCATATCGGGTAGTCGCTTATGCTTTGCAAAGTTGGAAACCAGATCGTGAATTTGAAGAGAAGGCATTTATTGAAGAATGTTTATTTTTAAGTGAAGAGATGCATTGGCAGGGAAGAATTCAAAGAGTCGAATCGGTTCGAAAAACTTTCTTGATTAACGGTATTCGTTTGGTACAAAATCTGGACTTAATACCGACGGTAAAGGAGCCTAAGAAAAAAGGAATTTCGGATTTTCTGATCCGGTTGAATAAGGTTGCTGAACGAATTAAATTACTTCAAGGTATTATTTTAGCGAAACCTATAATAGATTCTACTGCGGTACCAATAGAGCGAGAAATTGTGCCGGGCTCAAAAACAGAAGTGATTACCAGAGGGGTTATGGAAAGTGAACCTGGTGCCCACATTGGTGCTTTTTTTGATTTAGACAGAACCTTGATTCGTAATTTTTCAGCCAAAGAATTCTTTCAGACACGCTTATTTAGCGGTAAGATGTCGACCAACGAAATTGTTGCACAGTTTTCAGGCGTTCTGGTTTATGCCATGGGTAATGGAAATTTTGCAGGTCTAGCTGCAGTAGGTGCTCAGGGTGTCAAAGGTGTTAATGAAAGTGTATTTATTGAAGTAGGAGAAGAGGTGTACCATAAACATCTTTCTGATGAAATATATCCTGAATCTAGAGCATTGGTTAATGCACATTTAGCCAAAGGACATACGGTAGCCATTGTTTCTGCTGCAACACCTTATCAGGTAAATCCTATCGCTAGAGATTTGAAGATTGAACATGTGATATGTACAGAGATGGAAGTGGCCAAGGGGAAATTTACTGGAAATATAGTAGAACCCGCTTGTTGGGGAGAAGGGAAAGCTCATGCTGGAAAAACGCTTGCAGAAAAGCATAATCTGGATTTATCAAAGAGTTATTTTTATACAGATAGTGCTGCTGATGCACCGCTTCTGGAAATTGTCGGCAATCCGCGGCCTGTTAATCCGGATACTAAACTGTCGGCTTTAGCCTTTAAAAATAATTGGCCGGTTTTCCGATTTAATGATGAAGAACGCCCTGGGCTTTCTAATTTCTTGAGGACTGGTTTGGCATTGGGTAGTTTATTGCCTGCGGTATTATCGGGACTTACTAAGGGGGCTTTTAATTTGAATTGGCAAGATGGCGTAAACTCATTAATGGCTTCGGTTGGAGATTTTGTGATTTCAGCAGCAGGGATAGAATTAGTCATTAAAGGAGAATCTCATCTATGGTCTAAACGGCCAGCAGTTTTTATTTTTAATCATCAGAGTACAGCGGATATTTTCATTGTTTCTAAACTGATCCGTAAAGACGCAACAGGTATTGCTAAAAAGGAACTTAGAAACTTTCCGATTATTGGCCAACTCATGACGGCAGCAGGGGTAATATTCATTGATCGGAATAATAGAGAAAAAGCAATCGAAGGTATGAAACCAGCAGTGGATGCACTCAAGAACGGAACGTCTATTATCATTTTTCCTGAAGGAACAAGGAGTAAAGATTACAAATTAGGCGCTTTTAAAAAAGGTGCTTTTCATATGGCGATGCAGGCTGGCGTTCCAATAGTTCCTGTGGTCATTCGCAATGCACATGATGCTATGCCATTAGGTACAAATGTATTTCGAGCTGCAGCTATAGAAGTGGTTGCTTTGCCACCCATCTCTACCAAGCGTTGGAAAAAAGAACGACTGGATTATCAGATTACAAAAATCCGGAAAATGTTTTTGAAAGAATTAGGGCAAGAAGATATAGCTAAATCTAATGGGCAAGGAACTTCGTAGTTTAGTGCGCATGGCGATTGTAAGAACAATATTTTAGACTTGTGTTATGGTGATCAGTCTTATGGACTGTGTGATTTGGTGATCGCTTCGCTTGTGAGTGGCTACTTTGGGCAGGCTTCAAAAATTTTGAGTATTTATTTTTACTCAATTCATGTATAATAGATAAACTGGTGATTGTCATGGTTGAGTCCGCTATTCTTGAATAACTTCATACTGAACTAAATAATTTCATTTTCTAAAACAACAATTATGAAACTAAAAGTCGGACTTCTAGGAGGGGGCTCATGGGGAACAACGGTAGCTTCTCTGACTGCACAAAATTCGCCAACTAAAATGTGGGCTAGAAATACCGCAACAGTGGATGAAATTAATAAGTACCATCGAAACGAAAGGTATTTGCCTGGATCAAAATTAACTGAATCCCTTCGTGCGACTACATCAATTAAAGATGCAGTGCAAGATGCGGATGTTATCGTGATGGGGGTGCCAGCACAGAGTTTTAGAGAAGTACTTAAAGATGCTAATCCATTTATTCGGCCATGGGTGCCAATCGTTAGTTTATCAAAAGGATTGGAACTGGGAACTCAAATGCGAATGACTGAAATTATCGAAACAGTAATGCCAGGACATCCCGCAGGAGTATTGACGGGGCCTAATCTCGCAAGAGAGATCCTTGCTGGACAGGCTGCTGCTAGTGTTATCGCAATGGTTGATGATACAATTGCAGTTGCTTTGCAAAAAGTTTTTAGAACGGGCTTATTTAGAGTATACACGAATGACGATGTAATTGGTTGTGAATTAGGAGGTGCATTAAAAAACGTCATCGCTATTGCTGCAGGTATGGGAGATGGAGCAGGAGCAGGAGATAATACTCGTGCAGCGGTAATCACTAGAGGTTTAGCAGAACTCACTCGACTTGGTGTTGCGATGGGCGGGCAACCTCAAACATTTGCTGGTCTTGCAGGTATGGGGGATTTGGTTGCGACTTGTATCAGTACGCTTAGTCGTAACCGACATGTTGGTTTTCAACTTGGACAAGGCAGAACACTCAATGAAATTATAGAAGAGATGTCAATGGTAGCGGAAGGTGTAAAAACTTGTAAGGTTGTAATGGAACTTGCGGAAAAGTATAAGATCGAAATGCCAATTACTCAAGAGGTGTATAAAGTAGTCAATAATGGGAGTACTGTGATAAATGCTTTTAAAGGTTTGTTGAGGCAGAAGTCGGGGTCTGAGGCTGATCCTGGGTAGTCCTTACTTTGTTTGGAAGGGAGGTTCATCTGTGGATGAAGGGATAGTTCTGACACAAGTGTCTGAAAATGATGGATCAACTTTGTTGATAGGGATAGTTCCGACTTCGTCGGAAAGTACTGCTGCGGGTTTAATAAAGGTGGTAGATGAAAAGGTAAATCCCGATTTTTCAATTAATTCGAAATAAAAATGATGCCTTACTCCAATCATAAAAACGAGCGTTAACTTTGCTGCAGGCGACTATCTCTTCCTCACGAAGTGAGGACTATCCCTTTCACCAAAGGTGAACCCCCACTTCCCCAAAGGGACAATCACTTCGCCGCAGGCGACATAACAGGAAGCTTAGACAAAATAGTACCCAATTTCATCGCTTTAGCAGAATCTCCTTCAATTTTTAATCGGCCTTGAATAAAGGCAGTTTGTAATTTGAGTTTACCCTGACCGATGCGCATTAAGTGTTCATCAGCGATTGTAAAGATTACATCAGGATCTTTAGCTTTGGCTTTACGGACGACTCCCGGAGATTTATTTAAATCAACTTTCCATTCGGTTGGAACTTTGCCAGTTACATTAAATTGGAAGAGCCCATTATTCGGTTTGATGTGCTTTGCGTTTAATTTAAGTTGTTTTCTAAAATGCGCGAAGAGTGCATCAGAAGCAGCTTTTTTAACTACTTTTTTAGCACGCGTTTTTTTATTTTTCAATTTTAAAATGGCTGCCTCAAGTTCATTAGCCGATTCTCGAAGATATCTTGTAAACTTATCAATATCAGGCATTGATTTGGCATCTGATGTAGGACTCATGGTCACATGTCCATCATAACTAAAAACAGTAATAATCAATCCCATTCCATCAAGGATTGGTGCCATACCCATAATTGAAAGCAGCTTATGACCATTCAGATATAATGGCATTGGTGGACCAGGAACATTAGTAATGGTTACATTAAAAACCGGACTATGCAATTCTGAAACATGAAAACGAGAATACAATCTTGCGGCTTGATTCGCAATACCGAAAGGAACGGCTTCAGCCATATTAGCAAGCGTTTTTGCACCAATAGCACCTTGATACGATTTTCCTCTTACGGTATTCTCATGAATAGTTTCCAATCTTTCAATAGGGTCTTCTATATTAGTTGCTAGTTGTACCAGCATAGATGAAATTTGATTGCCACCTTCTTTTTCTTCTGCTTTAGTACGTGTAGAAATAGGCACCATTGCAACCAATGGTTTGATAGGAAGTTTGTCTTTTTCTAATAAATATTTCCTCAATGCGCTAGCACAAATAGCAAGAATGACATCATTCATTGTTGTCTGCATCACATTCTTTAAAGCTTTAAGCCTATCGAGAGATAAAATAGCTGTATTCCATTTTCGTCGAGGAGAGATGATTCCATTAAGCGGTGTAGTTGGTGCAGAAAAAGGAGCGGTAGGTAAGTCCACTTTTTTGACCCGAGTCATCACTCCAGCTTTGAAAGAGGCAGTAAGCGTTTCACTTAATAACTTTGGAAATTTAAATGGTTTTTCTACAAAACTTAAAGCGCTTTTCATGACCATAGTCAATTCATTGGGTAGAGGTTTTGGCTTATAAGGTCTGGGATCAGGAATGGGGCCAGCATTGGCTGTGAAATCAAAGACTAAACTAAGAATTCCTGCACCTCCCACACCATCAATAGCGACATGATGGATTTTTGAAATGACCGCAACAGAACCTTTAGGTACTTGAGGAATATTGTCTAAACCTTCCACAAAGGTAAAGGACCAAAGCGGACGCGACTGGTCAAGTGGTTCGCTGAATATTTGGGAAGCAACTTTTCTAAGTGTTTTCCAGTTGCCAGGTTTGGGTAAGGCAATATGATCAATATGCATATCAATATCGAAATTCGGATCATCCACCCAATAAGGATAATCAATACTGAATGGTACATAGACAAGCCTTTGCCGTAATTTCGGAATCATATGTAAACGAGAATGAATCGTGGCTTTGAATTTTTCAAATTCTAGGGAACCTTCAATCACCGCTACACTCCCAATATGCATAGGACTTGTTGGTGTTTCAATATATAGAAAAGTGGCATCCATTCCGGATATCGCTTTTATATCTGGAGTTTTATTGAATTGTTGGATTATTTTATTTAGCACGACTGAGGATTTTTTGGATTTAATCTTGAATGCCTTATCTCTTAAGAGATTGAGCATCATTAAAAATGCTTGAGCAGAAAGATAAAAAACTTATTTGAGAAAATCCTTTTTCTATTCATGATAGCGTATGGTGATTGGAAGAAAGGTGTTTTGTTCCTCATCGGCAATCATTTTTCGACTTATCAATTATTATTAGAATATCTCTTTACGGCTTCTTAACTTTACTTTTCAATAAATCAGATCAAGATGTCTACAAAAAAAGAAGAAACGGCTTCCTTTATGCTCAGGTTTACTCAAAAGATTTTTGAAAATGAAAGTGGTGAACCACAAGTCCAATGGCGAGGAAATATTCGTCATGTACAAGGAGGTGATGAAAAAAGGTTTTCGGAATTTGATGAGGTAATAAAATTTATCCAAAGTAAATTACAAGATCTCACTATCCAGGCAATGGAGGATAAATCACCAGAAGAGCAAAAAGGTATCTTGTCTAAGAGCTTTGAATTGTGGAAACGAATGGCGCTTGAAGGACCAAAGATTGTAATGGAAACAATCAAAGATCCTAAAAAACAAGTTGCTCAGTTTCAAGGGCAAATACAGGAACAAATCAATCAGGTGAAAGAAGATATTGGTCAAAAAATAGACCTTGATTCTTGGCTCAGTTCTTCTAAATCAGATTCTAGATTGATTTTGGAAAAATTGGAGTCCCTTTCTAAAGAAGTAGCTGCACTAAATGAAAAAGTGACTAAGCTCAAAAAGTAATTCGGTGGCAAGCATTACATCCAACATAGCTAAAATAATAGAAAAGAAATCAACTACTAATCTAAGGATTCAAACACTTGGTGTATTCCAGATATGGCGAGAAGGGAAGCTTGTCCCCTCCAAAGAATGGGGACGGGAAGTGTGTATTCAGTTATTTCAGTTTTTAGCTACAAATCGCCATCGACATGGACTTCATAAAGAACAAATTATTGACCATATCTGGAATGGAGTAGATCTCAAAACCGGGCAACAAAATTTTAAAGTTGCACTCCATGGTGTAAATAAGGTTTTAGAACCAAATCGTAAAAGTAGAACCGAATCGAAATATATTACCCGACAGGGATTAACTTATCGACTTAATCTTGATGATATCTGGCTTGATGTGGAGGCTATGGACCAATTTGTTACGATTGGAAATCAAAATATAGCTGACAAACCCGAACTGGCAAAAGAAGCCTATTATGAAGTTGTTAATTTATATCAAGGTACTTTTTTACCTAATCGCTTATATGAAGATTGGTCGACAGAAGAGCGCGAACGGATTCAATTGCTAGCACTCAATGCACTCATTAGCCTCAGTGAATTACTTGTAAAGGAAAATCCTATTGAAAGTATTCGACTGGCTCAAAAAATACTTCAGATTGATCATGCGTGGGAAGATGCTTATCGCATTCAGATGGAAGCTTATATAGAAAAAGGGAATCGACCAATGGCAATAAAGACCTTTCAACAGTGTGAAAAAGTATTAGAGGAAGAGTTTGGAATCGAACCACTTCCAGAAACAAAATTACTTTTTAAAAAAATAAAAAATTTATAAGAGATGAAAACTTACTCCTATCTATTTATCCTAATTGTTCTTTTCTCTTGTACAGATGACGAAATCAAAGTTCCGCAAGAAGACATCAAAGTGAAAATCAATAAATTTGATGCTCGTTCAGCTTATTCTTTTATAGAAAAACAAGTTGCTTTTGGTCCTCGATATATGAATACTCCTGAACATGAAGCATGTAAGGATTGGTTGATTGATCGGTTGAAGTTTTTTGGTTTTGAAGTAATTAGCCAACAATTTGAGGCTCAAGCATATGATGGGACGAATTTATCTGGAACGAATATTATCGGAAGGTATAAGCCAGAGGTAAAAGAGCGAATGCTACTTTGTGCACATTATGACACCAGACATATAGCTGAAAAAGATACTATAAATAAAGATCAACCGATACTAGGTGCAGATGATGGTGGAAGTGGAGTAGGCGTTCTACTTGAAATTGCTCGACAAGTAAAAATGAATCCTATTCCAATGGGGCTTGATATTATTTTCTTTGATGCAGAGGATTATGGGGGAGAGCAGATTGAATATTCTTGGGGCTTAGGTTCACAATATTGGGCTAAAAACTTGCATGAAAAAGACTATAGCCCTAAATATGGAATTCTATTAGATATGGTAGGGTCTAAAAATGCTACTTTTCCAAGAGAGGGCTATTCTATGAAAACGGCTAGTCAGGAGCTTGCTAAAATCTGGAGATTAGCAAAGAAAATGGGACATGAAAAGTATTTTGTAAATAGGAAGGTTGGTTTTTATACGGATGATCATCGATTCATTGTTGAAAATACTAGCATTCCAATGATTGATGTCATTAATATTAAAGGTGATGGGAAATTTGGCCATTATCACCATACGCATCAGGATAATATGGATATTATAGATATCAATACACTCCAAGCAGTAGGGCAGGTAATTCTTGCAACTATTTATAGAGAATCGAATAAGGATAAATTTTGAAGAAGAATTTAACTGCGTCTCAACGGCAGACAGTGTTGAGAGAGAAGTTTACTGCCTGCCGTGAGAAATCAGTTATAGGTTTTCCTCTGGTTGAGAGAGATGTGAAGGGAAGAGGTGCACCTATTTGGTTTAAAGGGGTAAAAGGGGTATAGCTTATAAGGGAGTTGGGGTTTACAGGGTTAATTATTTTCAATCACTAGCACTATATTCACTGCCAAACTCACTTTGAAAATCTAGTACGGTTAAAAAATACAATCCTCTTTTGGACTACAAATATGAACTATGCTTCACATTATTCTTTAACCATACCATGTGGTAAAAATGTTATTTTCATAACGTTATTTTCATGGTTATTTAAAAATCTATTTCGTTCTGGGATTATAATTATGTTTTAATTGCTATGTCTGTATCCTAAATACAATCACAATTTAAGGCAGATTTATACTTTATAAAGAGAAAGAAATTGATATTAATTTCAAAAAATGATACATTATTTAGGTTTTTTTGAGTATAAGCTGTTTATTTACAGCAAGTTATAATAAAAAATGTGTTTCAAAAAATGAAAGATTCTAAACTAGTGATCTTACTGAAATCCTTGAAATCAGACGAATTTCGCTGGTTTTATAAATTCATTCGTTCTCCATATTATAATTCTAACAAGCATCTTGTAAAGCTTTATGAGCTTTTACGGAAGTATTATCCCGATTTTGACCATCCAAAATTGACCCAGGAGGTACTTTTTGCTAAATTATTTCCTGGTGAAAAATATGATATTCCTAGAATGCGCTTGCTTTTTCACCGTTTTTCCAATCTGATAGAGTCTTTTATGGTCGCTGAACATATAAAAAAGGACGATTTCTTACATAAAAAACTCCTGACTCAAAGCCTTGGACGAATTAATACTTATGATTTGTTTCAGAAGAAAACCAATGAATTATTGGAAGAGCTGGAAAATTCTCCTTATAGGGATGAAGTCTTTTTTAAGAATAAAGGAGATATTTGTCGCCAATTTTATAGTCATCCAGCTACAAATCGACAAAATAAAGGAGCTGAGTATTTAAGAAATACAATGGAAAGCTTTGATACTTATTTTGTCTTATCGAAAGTTAAATTGGCTTGTGCTTTAGGGGCTAGAGCGACCACTTTTTCAGAGCAGAATGATATCAAGTATTTGGATATGGTTTTAGAAAAAGGTGAATGGGAGAACCTATTGATATCTATTTATTCAAGAATTTTTGAACTCCAAAATGTAGGGGAAGATGATGAGCGATTCGAAAAAATTAAAGAATTGTATACCTCTAATCTGGATAAAATTAGGATAGAAGATAAACGCAATCTTCTTAATCTTTTAATTAACTATTGTACTCGAAGATACAATAAGGGAGAATCTCGATTTATACAATATATGTTGGAATTATATAAAGTTGGATTGGACTCTGATGCATTATTGATAAATAATGAAATATCAGAGACTACTTTTATTAATATTGTTTCTTCAGGAGTAGTTTGCCAAGAATTTAAATGGGTGAAATCATTTATTGAAGAGTATGGGGATCATTTAGATAAGAATGTTAGAGAGGATGCTATTATTTATGCTAAAATAATTTGGCATTTTAATAAGCGAGAATTTGAAGAAACTATTCAATTAATTTCAAACTATAGTTTTACCAAACCACTACAAGTGTTGATAACAAAAACAATACTCATACGAGTTTATGTTGAGTTGTTTTGGGAAAATGATAGTTTTTTTGATTTATCTCTTGCTCAACTAAGAACATTTGCAAAATATATAAGAAATAATAAGACTGTACCAGAAAGTGTGAAAGGAGGGTATCTTAGTTTTGTTAGGTATACTAGAAGGTTAGTAAATTTGAAATTTCAAAATAGAAACTTCAATAAATTGAAAAGTGATCTAGAAGCAGCTAGAAATGTAAGTATGAAGAGTTGGTTGATTAGTAAAATAAACTAAGACCAATTATTTTTCTATAACTGATCTTAGTTTAATTTTTGGATTTTAAACTTGAACTACATCCTCCACAATAATCGAAGTACTTCCATTCCCCATATCAGCCTTTACCGTAACTTTATAAGTACCAGAAGGTATTCCTACTAGAGAGATAAAGGTGTTGGTGGTTTCGTGATTGATGGTTGCTTTTGTGGCAGTGTTGACGAGAGTAACTAGATAATTGACTGCCCCTGGGGATGCATCCCAGGAAAATTGATTTGCCATGTTTTAATACAGTTTTTGAGATTAAAAAAATTATGAGTATCACAAGGGAGAGACTCGTCTACAAATTACTAGAAAAAAAATACTAATGCAAGAAGATCTAAACATTAATTTTATTTTTAATAAGTAAATATCTTTAAAATCAGTGGTTTATATGGAATTTGTTTAAAAATAACTCACTGAACTACGAAACGATCTTTTGCTTCAATACTTCGTTATAAAAATCTTACGTAGCCCAGCTATGCAGCGATTTTAAAGCCTCGTCTTGATGCAAAATATCTGTTTCTCGTAATAGCAGCCATTTTTAAACAACTTCATGAAATTGATTCATCTAAAAAGACTATTTAAAACTAGATCTCATGAAACAAAGATTAATCATACTATCAGATTTATGGGGAAAGCAAAGGGCGAACTACCTAGATCAATATTTGAAGCTATTGGATGGTCATTTTGAAATTCAATTTTATGATGTACAGAAATTAGGTGCTCTTGATAAGCATCTTCATTCAAAAGAGCTAATTCATCAACAATTTGTTAGTGGAGGTACGGACATTGCTGTCCAGCGACTAGCACAATTAGAAAAAGGGAAAATAGATATTCTTGCATTTAGCATCGGCGGGAGTATTGCTTGGAAAGCTTGTCTAAATGACTTAAATGTGGAGCAACTTTATGCTGTTTCGTCTACTCGATTACGCTATGAACCCCAAAGGCTAGATAATCGGGTAAAATTATACTATGGAGCATTAGATCAATATAGACCATCGATAGATTGGCTGGAAAAAATGAGACTTGACTACCACATTATTCCAAATCAAGGGCATCTAATCTATCACGACCCCGAATTTGCAAAAATGGTATGTAAGACCATTTTAACTCCTTACCTCTAAGGAATTATTGAAGGATGTCAGGTATTTCAGATTTCCTGCCCATGTTGACTTATCTGTCAAGTCGGTCTCACCTAAAAATTACTTCCGTATATTGTGAGAAAATAAACAGATTATGAATTTAAAATTGCTTTCCTGCGATGCGCCACGCCCTGATCGACGGGGAATTGCCAAAACCTTAGAAGAGATTGTACTGGGGATGGACAATTCATTAGCCCGCGAATTGACTGATGTATTATTAGATGGAACACCTATCGATATTGAAGTAGCCGATAAAACCACAAGTTCCGCTTTTCGTGCATTGCGAAAATTGAATATTGATTACGAAATCATGGATTAGGGTATTAAGTACTTGATACCTGTTTTGTAAAGTTAATTGATTAAGTGTTATACTGAAATTGAGTAAAAATTACTTTTATCTAATACCTTTGCAAAATTATTTTAAAACTAAGGACCTTAGTAAATTTGTAATATGCTAATCTAATTCATTATTTATTGCTAAGGACCAAATAAAAACGAAAAACTTTTATGAAAGCTTTATCCTTTCTTGCACCTGTTCTTAAGTTGATTAAACATATCGGATTCTTATATAGAATCATAGGTATTGTAGGATGTTTTGTGTTCTTTAGTAGCAATATTAAGGATGTACTTTTCCTTTCTAGTTCTAGTGGAACGGAACCAATGACAATTGAAGAATTAGTCGCACTTCCTAAAAATGAAATTCCTAGATACCTGAAATTGGAAAGTCTTGCCCTAATGAGCGATTTTTATGTTGCAACACAAAATGAGGAAACAGGCCAAATATTAGATGCTTCTTATCCGGTATATTCTCTTACTCAGCTAAGCAATTACGATTCTTTAAATCCTTCAAGTATGGTTGCGCATGTAATCGTAAAAGATAAAGATTTTGATGAAGCATCTCTGGGCTTAATTGTAGATGTAGATGGAAAGTATGACAATGAATCTTTTAAAGAAGTTAAAGATATTTTGCAAACTAGTGGGGTAAGTGTGAGTGAAAATGCGGTTTTAATTGTAAAAGAAAAACCTCCATCATTCAAATCAAGTTTACTGTGGACTATAGTAACAGGAATACTAGGTTTGTTATTGGTGCTTTCCTTTATTCCTAGCAGTACTTTTGGAGCTAAAGATACTCCTGAGCCGCCAGCTAATATGCCACCACCTACACCAAATAATACACCTCCACCGCCGCCACCATCTGATACACCTGGTGATGGAATGGTTTAGAGACTCTTAGTACACAGTGTACTTAGTCTAGGTTGTCTTAATTTATATTGATATAGTTGTGTAAGTCAAAAAGTTACTTAACTATATCAATATACTTCAACTAAGGAATAGAAACAGCTTATTTTTATTCCGTGTCCTTTAATTACAAAAATCATAGATGAAATATATCATATTATTCTTTACGATTTTAGCATTAATCTCAGGCATCTTTTATATTGTTTTTAAATACTTTGAAAGCAGCGAGAAAGAATTTACTATAAAGAAAAAAATATTTTACATTTTAACAATTACATTGTTTGTTGTGTTGAATCTTACTAATTTGATGTCCATGTATAGTATTTATACGACTAAAATCGTGGTTTATAATGGAAATTCAAGAACACCAATAGAAGTAAAAGTTAATAGTAAAAAATTAAACCTTAAACCCGGAATGATGGGAGAAATTCAAACTAGTTCGCTCTGGAATCGCCTGAAATATACGATGCATGATGATAATAAAAGTGAATCTGTAGGACCAGGTACTTATATCTTAAGTATTGGAGACACTAGAGATATTCGTATTCGGGAAAAACGATATAAATCATTAAGTGGCGATTATTCCAACCTTCATTCGGATCGTTTTGAAAGAACAATTAAAAACGAACTCGTCAAAGTAGATAAGAGTGGAACTAAGTGTGTTTTTCTACCTCCGGGAAGGAGAATGCCCAAGTACGTTAAACCTAAGTATAAAGGAAAACGAATGTTCATCACAAAATCTGTTCGACAGTAAAAAACGTAAGGAAATATGCAAACAATTATCCATACGCCGACTAATCAAATTGAAAAAAGTTTGGATTTTTATAGAAAACTTGGATTTGAAATATGCTCAAATGAAAATCCAACTTTAGTGACAGATGGTCAGGTCATACTTGAAATCAACCCGAATCGTTTTGCAAGAGCAGGAGTAAAACTATTAGCACCCTCTTGGAGTTTAGCAGTTTTAAAGCTTGAAAAATTGACTACGGTAGTAAAAATAGAAGATGGCTATTTATTAAATGATCCTAGTGGCACTTGGATATATTTGATCGAAACGGAAGAGGAATGGGATTATGATTTGTCAAAAACGAGCTCTTCTATTCTAGGTAACTTTGCTGGTTTGAGTTTAGAAACTGTTGCGATGGATCAGTCTTTAGAAATTTGGAAATGCATTGGTTTTTCAAAAACGATGGGGAGTATTGAACAAGGTTGGATTGGATTGGAAAACGAAAATAAAATGCCTTTGAGCATCATGAAACCAAATAGTTGTCCACATCTTTTTTACAATCCATCTTTGACTTATTTTAATGGAAAAAACAATCCGGCAATTATAGATAAAATCAGAAGCTTAGCGATTCCAATCGCTGAAGAGATTACCGCTTTTAATAAAGAAGGTATAGTTGATAATATCATTATTCGAGATCCGGGGGGGTATGGCTTTTTTATTTTTAATGATTGAAGTCTAGCCTAAGCTATAATATCCTCTCCTTTAGCTAAACATAAATAAATGCTAAACATAGCATAAAATGCCAATTCCATAGCGTAGGCTTTATTTATCATAATGTTATTGGATAAAACTTCAAATTCATGATCTAATTTTTTCCAAGAATAGTTTGTATTAATGATGAGTAGTGACTCTTTATTGGTGTCCATAAGCTCATACCGATCTGAAGAAGTCTTAAGCAAATAGTTTCTTATTTGCCCTGCTGATTCAAATTGAATGTTGAAGTTGCCACCCCAATACTTTTTTTTAATGCTACCGATGATTTTATTGTTTTTTAAAATATTAAACTGAGGACTAATGAAATACCATAAAGTGGGTTTTACCTTGACCATTATTTCGGTGCCTTGATAAATCGTACTCGCTTTTCCTCCCATAGGTTGAGATTGGACAACAAGTTCCTCAGATTCATTTTCAATTACATAACCATCTTCGGTGAGGAATATTTTCATAAAGTATTTTATAAAAGACAAATCTATTTGATTAATTATAAATCAGAATTTAATAATCCAAGTCAACCAATTACTTCTCTGTGTTTCCCTAGGAAATTAGTGCCCCTCCCTCCAAACATCATTTATACCCCAAAGATGCCAAAAATACTTGTATACTGTCAAAGACGATTTAGCCTGTCTACCATAAAAATTATGTCGATATTCTGTTTGAAATTATAATTTAATCAGCTGATTATCATATATTTACATTATGAAATTTACCACAAGAAAAAGTGACATTTTTGGTTCGAAATTCATAATAACAATAAAAGTACTGGATGAAACGGAACTAAAATCGTTTGAAGCATGGTTGAAATCCCCTTGGTGCAATACTAATAAAAATTTAATTCGGCTATTTGAAAAGATAAAAAAGTACTATCCAGATTTCGATAATCCTAAACTAAGCAAAGAAAAACTATTCCAACAAATACTTCCGAATGGAAAATTCAGTGCCCGTAGAATGAATAATCTGTTATCGGAGGCTTATCTTTCCGTGGAGCGATTCCTCACCTTCCAAAGTCTGTCTCAGGATCAAAATTTACAAAAAGACTTACTCACCAAAGAGTTTCAAAATCGGCATTTGGAAGATTGGTTTTTTAGAGATGCAGATAAAGAGATCGACCGTTTAGAAGCCAAACCTATAAAAGACTGGGAAGACCACCTTGCATTGTTGCAACTGCATCGACGGGTTTATCATCATCCTAATCAAAATCCACGGATGAAACCAGGCGGGACGACGATTATCAGAATGGGAGAGGAGATTGACTTGGTTTTCCTCTTGGAAAAGGCGGCCATCATCAATGAAAAAATTTTTAGAAACCGGATTTTAAAAAATGAAAACCATGAAATTGCTGAAGAATTAAAAAAATGGCGCACCTTATCTGAGGGCATCGAACATCCTGCTATTACTTTTTATAGAATGCGATTTGAATATACAGAAGATAATATGCTGGAACAATATTATGTACTGAGAAAGGCTTTTTTGGAGGGCTTTGAAGCCTTGAATGAAAAGGAACAAAAGGTGCATTTTGTGTCTTTGTTGAATGATACGATAGCTTTGATTAGGGCAGGTTTTTTTGATATAACAGAAACGCTTGAACTGTATAAGTTAGGTTTGAAATTTGAAATTATCCTCCATCAGAATATGTTAACATATAATCGCTATGCTACTATTGTTTCAGCAAGTAATGCAAAAAGAGATTTTGAGTTCACAAATTATTTTTTAAATACTTACACAAAAAAAATAGATGAGAAATTTCAACTTGATGCCTATAATTGGGCACAGGCGCACACTACTTATAGTAAGGAAGAATTTATTAAAACTTTAGACATCCTATTAGATTACGATTTTAAGGTTCATTTTTTTCAATTGCTAAGCAAGGTGTTAACGACTCAGGTTTATTTTGATTTATTTCTTGCGGATGAATCTTATCAATCTTACTTATTTACTTATTTTGATGCTTTTGAGAAATGGTTATTAAGAGAGAAAACTCATTCGAAATTCAATAAAAAAGCTTTTTTAAGATTTATCCAACTTTGTAGAAGTTTGGCAAAACATTTTTCTAGTGTGAACTTTCAGGTGAAGAAAGTTGAAATATTGCTTAAAAATGAAAATAATATTCAGGCTTCTAATTGGTTGTGTCAGAAAAAAGAACAAGTGATAAAAATTAAAACAGAGGGGCTCTCCAAAAGATGAAGAGCCTCCGATAGAGTTAATTAATCAATATATCATCTATAATAATAAACTGCGCCACCTCCACTTGCATACCCAGCATACTATTTCCTCCAATCCCAAATGCGACCTCTAATACACCATTGTTATAGGTATAGCTATTAACATCAAAATGAAGTAGGACTGTATTTCCGTTTGCATCAGTAAAAGCTAAGGATTGTGTAGTTGCTAGATCAATACCAAAGAAATTGTATGCACTAGAAAAATTAATGATTAATTCATTACCAGATATGGTGCTTGAAATATGGGAGACGGCTACTTTATTTGAATTCGCGGATGAAGTAGTAATGGATTCAGAATCAAGTTTACTTGGGTGCATTGTTTTGTTTGAAGCCTCAGTACTAGGGATTGAAACAGTCTCTTCAATGATTAAATCTTCTTTAGTACAAGAAGTGAAAACTAAGATTAAAGCTAAAACGAAAAGAGAAATTAAATTTTTCATAATAAAAGGGGGTATAGCTCCTTTTCTGTCATCTATAGACAGTTTCAGGAGAGATTAAGAAAATGAATAACTATTCGTTCTACCGTAGGGGAGAACAGTCCCCGACTAATCGAGGAGAAATCATTTCCGTTCCCAATTCATCATGTGCACCTGATGCGATTGAGTTTGCGCATAGCCCAGCCTGATACAGAAAGAGCGACTCTTTGTATGGCCAGCGGATTTTAATTTTTTTAAAATTTGCTTGTTTGGACACAGTGTTCACAAAGGAGACACAAAGTCCACAGTGCATTGTTTGTTAATACACGGATAAATAATATCAATAGATTGATAAAATCTAATACTTGAAATTCCCGACTTATTGTTTGATGAGCAGGACACAAAATCTATTAATAGATACGGCGTCTCACAAAGCCTGTTGAACTGATCACTTCATCAAATAGGAAGTGCTGAACTTAATCTGGGGTGAAGTGTTGTTTTTCATTGTTTTAAATTTAGGGGGTTATACAGATTATTAATTGCTAAGCTGCTCTTAATGAGCTTTCGTTTTAATTACAATATAAAAGTAGGTGGGATTATGGAAAGATTCCAGCTTATGTTCCGAATGGTAGTTTTTGTGTTCTAAATGGTAAAACGATATGTTAAGAACCTTAATATGATAACATTTTGATATGAATTTTTTGTTTTTTATGATGCTAGAGGCTGTTTGAGTTTTATTGGTATAGGCGAAAAATAAAGGTTTAAACGTAGTTAGGGGGCTTTAAAACTAGAATTGCTCTGCAAATTGATATGAATCGTGTGTTTTGGACAGGATTTACAGGATATCTTTCTGAACAATTTTTATTTTACGATGTATTTAGGTCGGAGAAAACAGATGAAGAAAGATGAGCTTAGACCACCCCCAGTTTCGAAAAAACATCCTTTCTGCGCGATCGACTTACCGGAATTACTTTTCCATTGAAATAAATATTTTCCGTATCCCAATGGCTGACCTGTTTGATATTGATGGCAAAGCTGCGATGAGTCTGTATAAATTGCTTTGGAGGCAATTGTTCTAATAAATCTTTGAGTGGACTTCTTTGCAGAATATAATTACCATCTTGTAAATGCACTTGTACATAGACATGCTCAGACTGGAGGTAGAGGATATCATGGAGGAGAATCAGATAATTCTTTGAACCATCATATAGTGGAATGGTCGGTGCTTCTTCTTTGTCTGCTAAATATTTGTGCATGGCGATTTCAACAGAGGCATAGAGACTTTCTTTTTGAACGGGTTTGGAGAGGTAGCCAGCAGGAAAGGTTTCTTTTGCTTTATTGATGTTTTTAGAATCCATTTGTGAGGTAAGGAATAAAAAAGGTTTGGGGGCTTCCTGTTGCTTTATAAAATGAGCAACATCTATCCCTGTCTTCATACCATTCAGCCGAATATCTAATAGCGTGATATCCGGTTTTTGCTCCATGTATAATTGTATAGCTTCTTCATATGATATTGCGATACCTACGACTTTATGCCCTTTTTTAGAGAGAAATCTTTTGATATTATCCGCTATAAGGATTTCATCTTCAACAATTAGAATTTTAAATGAAGTCATAAATTTTATATTTATTTAAGTAGTTGGCTTAAAATTTATTGCTAGTGATTTTTGATTGATCAACCTATTTCTTTACAGCTACTTAGTTGGGTTATTTTTTTCTTTAAAAAAGATTTGATAAGAAGCGCCTTTATTCGTTTTGACTTCCATATATCCATTCAATTGACGACACATGCTTTTTAGTAAATACGTCCCAAGGCCTTCATTATCTTTATCTCTTTTCGTTTTAGTAAAGCCTGGCCCATTGTCTTTATAACTAAGACAATAGGATTCACCAATTCTTGTCACAGCTATAAATATTTCGAGTTTTTTATCTTTTACTCTTGCGTATTTAAGACTGTTCGTCAGCAATTCAGTAACCATAATACCTATAGGCATTGAAGTTTCTAAGTTAAAGAAATGATTTTCAATATCTATATTAAAAACTGGTTTTTGTTCTTCAATGGAAAAATTGCTGGAATGCATGCATAAATTTTCAATGTAGTCAAACAAATTTACGGATGCCATATCTTCTTGTCGATAGAGTATTTCATGGATAGCGGCCATACTATAAATTCGACCTGACATAGCTTCCAAACTATCCTGTGTTTTTATATCATTTACTTCATCTTTTTGTAAGTCGAGGAGGCTGATGATGATCTGTAAATTATTTTTCACTCGATGATGCACTTCGCTCTGTAACATGACCTGCCGTTTTAAAGATTTTGATAAATCTTTATTATTCTTAATGATTGTCAGTGCTTGTACCCTTGTTTTTTGATTGGCTTTACGCAGTTTTATGTAGTAATAAGATAAGATAGTAAGAAACACTAAAGTCATAAGGACAATTCCTATGAGTGCATACCGCCGTTCTTTTTCATATAGAATTAGTTTTTCCTGTTCCGCAATCATCTCAATTCTCTTCCCGTCTTTATAGCGTGCATCAATTTCGATGACCTTCTCATTGTTTTCTTGTCTCAATTGGTCTAATTGGATATCATATCCTTTCTTAATATAAAGCCAGGCAGAGTCGGGTTTGCCTAAAGCATTAAAGATATGAGCGCGGTGTTTATAGCTAGTATAGAATAAAGAGAAATCATCATGCCCTGCCGCAACAGATTTGGCTGCTGCGACCAAAGTAGAATCATTGTACTTTAGTGCCTCTTGAAGTTTGCCATTAGAAAAATATAATCTTGATAAATTATTCTGTGTGTAACCATAGCCAGTAAAATCCTCTAACTGTTTCCATACCTTGCCTGCTTCTGAATAATGGCCAATTGCTGTTTCAAAGGAGGACTTACTAAGGAGCATACCCATTAATAAATGTCCTACTGCTTCTTCTTCAAACAGATTATATATCGGAGCAGTACGTAATACTTCTTTAGCATAATGTATGGAGGAATCAACATTGTCAAAAATTCTATGATAGGAGGAAATTCTAATTGAGAATCGAGGGTAAAGCGAATCCACTTTATGTTGGTCGATCACAATTCTAGCCTCATCTAGATTAAGCAAGCAACTTTTCGGGCGATTGATTTTTTCATAAAGTCTTGCTAAGGATAAATGAGCATGTGCGAGGATATCCCATTGTTCATATGTCTTACTGATTTCGACTACATGCAATAATTTAGATATAGCTATTTCATCTTTATGGTCTTTCTCTAATGCCTCTGCTTGACGAAATTGAACTCTAATACCAAAAGGTGTATTTAATTGATTGGTACTTGCTAATTCATCAACTAATCTATCCAGAATAAGGAGTGCACTGTCATTTTTAAAAGATAATAGAAAAACCTTCGCTTGTTTAAATTCTTCTTGTATATCGGACTTTTCTATCGGTTCTTGCGCTAATATCCCATTTAGGCGTATTAGCAAGATAAATAGGATAAAACACGAATAAGGTAAAAACAGCTTGCTCATCTAGGTCTGCTTAATTTGTAATAAAATCCCCAATATGCTTATAGTAATGATTCCATAAGTGTCCCGCCACTTAATCAAAATTAAATATAAGAATCATTTATTATAAATTAAGAGTTTAGCGTGTTTTGGAAAGAGCATAAGTGTCAGTTACTAGCTTTCCATTTTTTTAATTTAGACAGATAGAAGGTCATTCTATAGTCAGATAGCAAACCTAGAATCATTACAATACCTGACTGAAAGGAAAGGCCTACTCCAATACCTAGCATCAACTCATTCCAGTTTCCAAATCCTGCCATAAATACACAGAGTAGACCAAAAAGAAAGGCTACCATTTTGTGTGTCTTATACTTCTCTAGTATTTTGATTTCTTCTTCAATACCTTGTATTTCGGCTGAGATAAATTGGATTTTGTTTTGTTCAAAATTAAATACTTTCTTTTTTTCAGTATTAAGTCCAAAGAATAAACCCCAAAAACCGCTTGTGATTTGATAAATCGCGATCCCTCCAAGCGTAATCAATATACCTAGACCCACATCTCCCCAATATCCCATTGCAAAGAAGCCTAAGGTGAAATTCATAAGGGCAATTCCAATAAGCCAACAGGCTTCTTTGTATTTATCTTTATAATAGGATTCTATTAAGCGGTTCATAAATCACTAAGTGTTTACTTGAACATAGTTTAGCAAATGTATAAAAATGTTAGGATTCAAAAGAGATGAATTTGCTTTTAGAGCCTTACTAAAGCAAGTATAACCTTTTAATTTGAGGCGGATGATTAAACCTTTTTTGCTTTTGTAATCAAAAAATGTACAGCTAAATTAATATTTGAAATAATGGTTTAATAATATATAAAATGGAAATAGCTGACTATCAGCAAGATACGAGTAATTATTAATATGTAATCAAATAGAAGACAAAATTTAATCAAAAAAGTTATTTATTTGATTAAATATGCGTATATTTGTATTATGGCTATGAAAATTAATATGTTTCCTTAAACATATTATTCTACACATTTTAGATCTTATAAACATATTATTTAAGTAATAGTGCTAGTAGTGGGTTGTTTAAAGCTTTGGTATATACTACCAGAGCTTTTTTATTGCACGAAATTTGCAACTGCTATTTTAATTGTTTCGTATACCCAAATAAAGTTTAAACACATATAAATGATAAAGAAGGTAATCCTGATATTGCTTGCCCTCACTCCATTCATAAATTCCATAGTTGCTCAAAGTGTCAAAATTGACAGTTTTGTTAATTTACTGAAAACTGATCTACCTGATACGATGTATATCAATATCCTCAACGAATTGAGTTGGGAGTATCATCGTAGTGATGTAGAGAAATGTTTTGAGTATGCTTCAAAGGCATTGGAAAAATCTCAACAAGTCTCCTATCAAAAAGGCGAAGCACGTGCCTATAATTTACAAGCGATTGTTTATGATTTGCAAGGGAAAAAAGATAAAGCGATAGAAGCAAACATGAAAACCTTGGAAATTGGAAGAGCAATTAATAGCCCTTACCATATTGGAATTGCCACAAATGACCTTGGAAATGCCTTTGCTTTTTTATCGGATAGAAAAAAAGCGCTTGAGTATTATCATGAGTCTCTGGCAATGGCTGAAAAGATAAAAGATACATTAGGTATTTGCTTTACCTTAGAAAATATGGGTAATGTACATTTAGAGGAAGGGAATTATGCATTATCAGAATCTTACTTTAAAAGGGTCGTTGAGATAGGACTGTTTGCAAAAAACAATTTGGTCTTAAGTCAGGTATATGGTAATCTTGGATACTTGAATTTTGATATGGGAGAATTAGAATTGGCTAGAGAATACTTTAGTAAGGCAAAGATTATCGCACAAGAAAGTAATGATAAATTGACAATGGCTAGTATGATGATGGCTGAAGGAGATGTTGATTTTGCAGAGCAGAAATTTGAAATAGCGGAAATGCGATTTATGGAAAGCTTAAAGATAGTGGAGGAGTTTGGGTTTAAGGATGGATTAATTTACCCACATTATGCATTAGCTAATATCTATAAAGAAAAACAACAAATCCATAAAGCTATCCATTATGCAAGTAAAGGCTTAGCGATATCTGAATCTCTGGAAGATGTACATTTTCAATCTTCTTTTTGTGATCAGTTATATCAATTTCATGAGGAAATAGGAGAAATCAATGAAGCATTTAATTATCACAAGAGATTTAAAGCAATGGAAGATAGTCTCTATTCTATTGCTAAAAGTGATAAAGTGCTTGAACTTGAAACAAAATACCAATTGGAAAAGAAAGAAGTTGAAAATACATTTTTGAAAAAAGAAAAACTAAAAAACGAAGTGCTCCTTCGACAACAAACCCTTATTAATGGTTTTATCTTTTTTGGTTTATTTATGGTTAGTATTTTGGCTTTTTTAATTTGGAAAAATTATAGAAAAAAACGAACCTACAGCATACAGTTAGAAGAGGAAGTAGAGCAGAGAACAGAAGACTTGATTGATACGAATAAGCAATTGAAAACTTCAAATGAAGAATTAGAGAAATTTGCTTACATCGCCTCGCATGATTTAAAAGAGCCTCTACGGAATATTTCTGGTTTTGCTAAATTGATAGAACGAGAGTTGAGGTATTTGGATAATCCTAAAGTAAAAGAATATATTGCTTTTGTGGAAGATAATACTAAACAGATGTATGCACTCATAGAGGATGTTTTAGAATACTCTCGTCTAAATTTTGATACAAATTTGAAACCCATCAATACTGCCTTAGTTATTGATAAAGTCAAATTGTTTTTAGATGATGTGATCAAAGAAAAAAATGCTATTTTATTTGTTGATGAATTGCCTGTTATATATAGCAATTCTATACAATTATTTCAACTGTTTAAAAACCTTATTGAGAACGGAATGAAATATAATGAGAGCGAAGTTCCAACCTTACAAATCAAATATCAAGAAAAGAATGACTTTCATCAATTTATCGTTGCTGATAATGGAATAGGTATTGATCCCAAATACCATGATCGAATTTTCGGTATGTTCAAACGATTGCATAACCGATCAGAATACAATGGCTCTGGTTTAGGCCTTTCTATTGTTAAAAAAATTATTGATGCCCTTGAAGGTGAAATACGACTAGAAAGTAGTCTTGGTAAGGGGTGTCGGTTTATTATTCGACTGCCTAAATGTTATGGCTCAACAACAAATATACTGGAAAAAGAGGCTTTAGAGCAGTTTTAGACGAAATAAGCCGTCACAAAATCATTCAAATAAAATATTAGACTTGCCTATTCTTTACCCCTTTGGAATAGTATTCGCTATAGGAAGAGGTAAACCCAATAAAGAACATAAATCTGCATAATACTTGCACCACTTATATTTAATAGTCCTCCCGTTTATTAAGTAAAGTTATCTGTATTACTATAATCCTATGCAGGAATATCAAAAATACCTTCGTTCTTTTGTAAGCAAAATCTGCCTGATTGCGCTTGTGTCTGTTTTTAGTATTAGTCTAAGTTACGGAAATGATCATATTGTAGATAGTCTTTTAAATGAATTAAAAGTAATAAAAGAGGACTCATTAAAAGTCAAAATATTTTTAGATATAAGTTGGGAGTACCACACCTCAAAACCACACCAGACTATTGTATATGCCCAGAGAGCGTATAATCTTTCATTAGTTATAAATTATAAAGAAGGAGAAGCATCTTCGCTTAATCATATCGGAATAGGCTACGATATCCAAGGTGATTTAGATCGGGCAATGGATTATTATCAGTCTGCACTAAATGCTGCCAAAGAATTAAATAGTGATAAACTTATCCGTAATTATTTAAATAATGTTGGACTTATTCATCAACGAAAAGGTGATTATAATACCGCAATGCAGCATTTTCATAGGGCTCTAAGTATGATTGATGAAAATGACGAAGCTCAACAAGGTTCAGCAAGTATATTCTTGAATAATATAGGAATCATACATTCTGAGGAAAAACGATATGAAAAAGCATTAAAGTATTTTGAGCGATCATTAAAGATAGAACGTGAACTTGATAATGACTTAGGGGTATCTATGGCGCTTACTAATATTGGAGAGCAATACAAAAAACTCGAAAAAAAGGCAAAAGCTCTTATTTGTTATAAAGAAGCTTTAGCTATATCTGAAGGAATTGGTGATAAGGTAGGAGAGGCCATTCTCTTTTCAAATATTGGAGAAATTCATTATGAGAATGAATTATTTGATTTAGCAGAAGAGTTTTATCCTAAAGCCTTAAATATAGCTAAGGAAACAGGTGATAAAGGTACGGTATCACATGTGTTAAATCTAATCGCTAAACTTAAACAAGGGCAAGGACGCTATCAATCTGCTATTAAATATGCACAAGAAAGCCTCTTACTCGCTCGTGAGATGGGAGAAAAGAAAGCAGTAACAGATATTTTCGAAACCCTTTCTGAATGTTATGTTGGGATAAAGGATTTTGAAAAAGCTTATGAATATCAATCTTTATTCAATCAGGCTAGAGACAGTATTTATAGTTCTGAGAAAAGTAAACAAATATTGGAGATTTCTACTCAATATGAGACGCAAAAAAAGGAAACAGAGAATCAACTATTAAAAGAGCAACAAGCTAAAAATGAAGCAGTCATCAAACAGCGTACGACTATAGGATATGCTATTGCGATAATTTTGGTTTTGATGTCGTTAATTGCATTTATTCTTTATTATAGTAATCAACAAAAAAATAAGTATAGCCATAGATTAGAAAATGAAGTAACATACAGAACCAATGACCTTGAAGAATCGAATGATAAATTGAGGAAGTCAAATAAAGAATTGGAGCGTTTCGCATACATCGCTTCTCATGATTTAAAAGAGCCATTGAGGAATATTATGAGTTTTACCCGATTGGTTGAAAGGAAACTACCTGAAAATGCAAAAAAGGATAAAGACATCAATGAGTATATGTCGTTTATTGTCAATAACACTAAACAAATGCATAGGCTTATTGAAGATGTATTGGAGTATTCACGTATAGATAATGCTAAACCTGAAAGTGAAACAATAGAAGTAAAAGATATAATCGTTTCAGTAAGTAATGTGATTAGCTCTACTTTGAAAGAACGGAATGTAACTTTAAATATTGATGATTTACCAAGAGTTAAAGCCAACTCTTCTCAGTTGTTTTTAGTATTGAAAAATCTAATTGAGAATGGAGTCAAGTACAATGAAAATGAAAAACCGTTGATTTCGATTTATAGTAGTCTAAATGAAAACATGCATGAAATTACGGTTGCAGACAATGGCATCGGAATAGAAGAACAGTATAATAATAAAATATTTGGTATGTTCAATCGTTTACACAATCGGAAGGAATACCAAGGCTCAGGTTTAGGATTATCAATTTGTAAAAAAATCATCCAAAATCTTGGTGGTAATATTTGGGTAGAAAGTTCTTATGGAGAAGGGAGTAAATTTACTTTTAGTTTGCCTGCCTATGAACTCACAACAGCACCTGAGCGTAAAGAAAAACTTAAAGATCAAGCCACTGTAAAAAGTTAAAAAAATGCTTAGTACGCTGTGTACTAAGCTTCACTTGTTCCTTTATCCATTGCTTTTAGTATAAGTTTTTCATCTGCGATATTGGGCATTGTTATTTTTAATTCTGGATAATGATCCATTGCCCTTTGAGCAGTAAACATTGCTTCTTTATTTCGTGCCCAACTCCTACGGGCAATCCCATTATTGACATCCCAAAATAACATAGATTTTAATCGCCTTTCCGCATCTGCTGTCCCATCTAAAGTTAGACCAAATCCACCATTAATAACTTCGCCCCAACCAACGCCACCACCATTATGTAAACTGACCCAGGTCGCGCCTCTAAATGCATCTCCTATAACATTATGTACAGCCATATCTGCTGTAAATCTGGAACCATCATAAATATTGGAGGTCTCCCGAAAAGGAGAATCGGTTCCACTGACATCATGGTGATCTCTACCTAAGACTACAGGTGCTGTAAGTTCACCACTGGCTATAGCATCATTAAAAGCTTTGGCGATTAAAATTCGACCTTCGGCATCGGCATAAAGAATTCTTGATTTACTACCAACTACAGGAAGGTTATCGTTGGCAGATTCAATCCAGCGAATATTATCTTTTAGTTGAGAATGGATTTCAGTTGGAGCAGTTTTTAGAATATCTTTCAAAATGCGCGCTGCAATTGCATCGGTGGTATCCAAATCATTTTTATCGCCAGAAGTACATACCCAGCGAAAAGGTCCAAATCCATAATCAAAACACATGGGCCCCATAATGTCTTCCACATAAGATGGATATTTAAATATACCTTCGGCTTTACTTTTCCAAACATCAGCATTTGCCTCACTTGCTTCTTTTAAAAAAGCATTGCCATAATCCCAAAAGTACATCCCCCGATCACTCATCGTATTGATGGCTAGGACATGTCGCCTCAAGGTAGCTTGTACTTCTGCCATAAATTTAGGCTTGTTCTTAATTAATAAATCCTTTGCTTCAGCAAATGTATAACCACAAGGAGTATAACCACAATCATCTATATTATGTAGAGATGTTTGATCAGAGCCGAGTTCAATTTTGATATGCTGTCTGACGATCTCCTCCCATAAGTCAACTATATTTCCATGATAGACTAAGGTAATGGCAATTTGATTTTGACGACAATCTTCAATCCGTAGGATAAGTTTATTAAGATCGGTAAAAACATTCTCTTTTTGAATATAGCCATCTGTGATACGCTGCTGTATAGCATCTGGATCAACTTCGGCGAGTACTCCAACTGCACCCGTAATCACTGCAGCAATGGATTGAGCACCAGACATACCTCCGAGGCCAGAGGTAATGAAAACCTTTCCTTTGAGGTGGCTATCACCAATTCCTTTGAGGCGACCAGCATTGAGTAAGGTAATCGTTGTGCCATGTACAATTCCTTGTGGGCCGATATACATAAATGAACCTGCTGTCATTTGACCATAAGAAGTGACACCCAAGGCATTATATTTATTCCAATCCTCTTTTTTAGAATAATTCGGGATCATCATACCATTAGTGACGACAACTCTTGGTGCATCTTTATGTGAAGGAAATAAGCCCATTGGATGTCCCGAATACAAAACCAAAGTTTGCTCATTACTCATCTCTGCCAAGTATTTCATTGTCAATAGATACTGAGCCCAATTCTGAAATACAGCACCATTACCTCCATAAGTAATTAGTTCATGTGGATGCTTGGCTACTTTATAATCTAAATTATTCTGAATCATTAACATGATAGAAGCGGCCTGCTTAGACTGATAAGGATAGTCATCAATTGGTCTAGCTTTCATCTCATAGTCTGGGCGAAACCGATACATATAGATACGACCATATTGCTCCAACTCTTGTACAAACTCAGCGGCTAAAATTTCATGTTGCGCTGAAGGAAAATAGCGCAAAGCATTTTTCAAGGCTAATACTTTTTCTTTATCGCTAAGTACGCCCTCGATTACTCGTCTTGGCGCATGACTAACTGTATTGTCATAAGGTTTAGCAGGTGGTAAGTCTGTGGGGATACCTTCTAATATCACTTTTTGAAAAGCTGTCCAATTACTCATAATGCTAGTCGATTAGGTTTCATTTTTTTATGAAAATAAAGGTAGGGATTTTTGAGAAAAGGATGGAGAAAACATGAGTCATCCCTTATTTTTATTTGACACTTAAAGACACTGGTTTATTATGATAAAACACTGTCTCTCAGCCTCAGAAATCACGTTTTATAGATTTCCAAAAAAATCAGGATGATTCATGTTTCTCTAATACTCCAACAAACTCTTAATTGCCAGGCTTACTTTCTCTGCATTTGGCAACATCGTTTCCTCCAAAACACTGTTTAAAGGAATCGCAGGCATATTAACGGATCCCAGCGTCCGAACCGGAGCATCCAAATGTTCGAAACACATTTCTTGTATCCAACCAGATAAACTACGGGCGAAAGAATTATTGATTGTTTCCTCCGTGAGGACAAGGCATCTACCATGTTTGCGCACGGTTTCCAAAACCAGAGACTCATCAATAGGGTTTAATGTACGCAAGTCGATTATTTCAACTTTTCCTTCAAATTGCTTGGCTGCATTCAAGGCCCAATGGACACCCATTCCATACGTGATGATACACATGGTTTCGCCTAGTTTCGTTTTATCTTCCTCAGCAGGGAGGACAACCTTGCCTTTCCCAAAAGGTAAAATATAATCTTTGGCAGGTTCAATAGTTTTGGCTTTTTCAGTACCTTTTACTTTTGACCAATACAAACCTTTATGTTCGAATATGACAACAGGATTTGGGTCGTGATACGCAGCTTTCATCAACCCTTTAAGGTCAGCACCATTGCTAGGATAAGCGATTTTGAGTCCTTTGATATTTGTGACAATCGACTCAACACTAGAAGAGTGATAAGGGCCACCGCTCCCATAAGCTCCTATCGGAACACGTAAAATCATACTCACTGGATATTTACCATTTGTGAGGTAACAAGATCGCGCTACTTCTGTAAATAGCTGATTGATTCCTGGGAAAATATAATCCGCAAATTGAACTTCTACTATAGGTTTTAATCCAACTGCAGACATACCCACAGTACTCCCAACAATGAAGGCTTCCTGAATCGGTGTATTAAAGACGCGTTCATCTCCAAATTTTTGTGCTAGGGTAGCAGCTTCTCTAAACACGCCCCCTAATCGGGCACCGACATCCTGACCATATAAAAGACATTCTTTATGATCGCGCATTAATTCTTCAACAGCATGTAAAGCACAATCCACCATGACTACTTCTTCACCCTTTTCTGGCTGGATCGTTCCCGTTTCTTCTGTAATTGGCGTTGGCGCATAGTCATGAGTCAATAAATCTTCAGGTCTAGGGTCTTCTGCAATCCATGCTTTTTCAAAATCGGAAAACACTTTAGCATTTGCTTGTTCTACGATATTATCCATTTCCTTTTTAGAGATGCCTGCCTCTTCTAATTGATAAATCATCTTTGGATAAGGATCTTCTAATCGCGCTTCTTCCAAATCATCTCTGTACCATTCCATTCGGACACCGGAAGTATGATGGTTCAATAAAGGAACCTTCGCATGAACTAAAAAAGGACGCCGTTCTTCACGAATTTGCTCCACCACCTTTTTCATAGTCAAATAAGAAGTTCCAAAGTCACTACCATCAATACTTACTGCTTCTATACCTGAAAATCCTTTTATATATTCTGCTGCATTTTGTACCCTGATCTCTTCGGCCTTTGCAGAAATATCCCAACCATTATCCTGTACCAAAAATAAGATGGGAAGCTGTTTTAATGCAGCCATTTGAAAAGCCTCTGCGATTTCTCCTTCCGTTACAGAAGCATCTCCCAAAGAACACAATACAATGGGTTTATACTTTCCAAATGCTTCACTTAAACCTAATTGTTCTTTATATTTTAAACCCATTGCCGAGCCTGTAGCAGGAATTGCCTGCATTCCTGTAGCAGAAGACTGATGAGGAATTTGAGGTTTGTCAATATCTTTCAGACTTGGATGGGAATAATAAGAACGACCACCAGAGAATGGATCATCCCGTTTTGCCAATACTTGTAACATCAGATCATAAGGTTCCATTCCGATTCCCAATAGCATAGCATCATCCCGATAATATGGATAAGCAAAATCCTGCGGTAATAATTGCATTGCTGCTGCGATTTGAATGGCTTCATGTCCCCTCGATGTTGCATGAACATATTTAGAGACTTTTTTAAAATTAGCCTCATACAACTCTGTCATTGCTTTAGCCGTGCAAAGTAATTCAAAACCCTCTAAAAGGATTTTTTTATCAATGTTATGCTTTGTTTTCAACATAAAAAAATATTTTATTTGATCTAAAGACTTAGCTCGACTTTAGCATTTTATTATTTAGGCAATGCCTTTTTGAACACTCTCCATCCACTAACTTTGCTAAATTTTCTGATCACCCTTTTTTTTAAAATCACACCAATCCAAACTGTAAAAAGTGATGATGAAAGTGTTTGCGATGCATCAAATCCCAAAGTTCTTTATCCAATGTTCCAAACATAGAATTCAAGGTAGCAGCATCTGGATTTTCTTTGAAAAACTGGACGTACTCATCATAAGTCTGAAAAAAAGCAGTCTTTGCAGCATCTAAGCTTTCATGCTTTAGAGCTGTTGGAGTATTATCATCCAAATCCGGATGTTTAAACTCCTTTGGCATGGCCCGATAGTTAAAAAGACTGTCTTGATATTTTTCAATTTTTTCTTCAGGGATAGCCAATTTTGCAGGATGTTTTCCTACTGCAATTTTAAATTGAGCCTCCAAGTGCTCAACCATATGCTGAGGTGTCATAATACCCCATTGTGCTTTAGTTGTTGCCGTCAGTTTATTAAGACTTGCTTCGACATGGGCTCTGGTAAATGCTTGAAAGGGAGACTTTTTTTGAACTAATGTCAAAATCGTTGCAGTCGCACAGAGTTCATCATCTTGATCAAAAACTTCTACAAACCATTTAACCACTCCTGATGGATGTTCTTTGCCACGGCTATCTCGCTCAACTTTCTCCTTACAGGTCAACCTGACATGAAGGGTATCATTATGATAAACTGGTTTTAAAAAACGACACTCATCTAGACCATAATTGGCTGACACTGGTCCTTTATTTGGATAAACAAAAAGCCCTGCTGCTGCTGCCAAAATAAAATAACCATGCATGGCACGCTTTTCAAAAATACTTCCATGAAGCGAAGTAATATCTGTATGTGCATAGAAATGATCCCAGGTGAGATTAGCGAAATTAATGATATCGGTATCTGTGATCGTTCGATTATGTGTTAGTAATGATATCCCAGATTCAATGTCTTCGAAATGATATTTAAATGGATGTTGAGGAGCTTCCTTATATTTAGCGCCTTGTTGATAAATACCAGTAATGGCAGAAATCGTCGTTGGAGTACCTTGGATGGCACAACGCTGTAAATAGTGTTTTACACCACGCATACCGCCCATTTCTTCTCCGCCACCTGCACGTCCCGGACCACCATGTACTAAAGAAGGAAGCGGAGAGCCATGTCCTGTACTTCGTTTTGCAGATTCTCTATTCAGGACTAAAATACGACCGTGATGGCTAGCTGCTCCTATTACAAAATCCTTGGCAATCTGATCGTCAAAACTTGCAATAGAACAACACAAAGATCCTTTACCCATTTTAGCCAATTCTACCGCATCATAAACATCCTTGTATGGCATGATGGTACTTACCGGACCAAAGGCTTCTACCTCATGAACGGCTAGATTTTTATGAGGTTCTTTTTCTAATAATAAAATAGGACTAAGAAAAGCACCTTTACTGGCATCAGCATCTAGTAAATCTACTTGATCCAAATTACCATAAACTATTTCCGCAGTTTTTGCTAACTCCTTGACTCGGTCTCTTACTTCGGTGACTTGATCCCTACTGGCTAAGGCGCCCATTCGCACTTCTTTCAATGTGGGATTACCTATCGTGACTTTTGCTAAGGACTTCCCTAAAGCAATCTGAAAATCTTCGACTAAATCTTCAGGGACAATTATTCTACGAATAGCAGTACATTTTTGACCACATTTGACCGTCATTTCTTTTCTCACTTCTTTTACAAAAAGGTCAAACTCAGGTGTGCCCGGCACTGCATCTCTTCCAAGTACAGAACAATTTAAAGAATCTGCTTCCATATTGAAAGGCACAGCTTCTTCGATGATTCTGGGATGTGCTTTAAGCATTCGACCTGTCGTTGCTGATCCTGTGAAAGTGACAACGTCTTGAGATTGGACGGTGTCTAGAATTGATCGGGCAGAACCACAAATTAATTGTAAGGCACCTTCAGGAAGTATTTTAGATTCAATAATTTCTCTTACGACTGCTTCTGTCAAAAAGGAAGTAGCAGTAGCTGGTTTTACTACAGCAGGAACACCTGCCATCCAGTTAACAGCACATTTTTCGAGCATGCCCCAAATTGGAAAATTATAAGCATTTATGTGAATCGCGACACCTTCCTTTGGCACCATAATATGATGTCCCATAAAGTTTTCGCCACGAGATAAATCAATAGGGTCGCCATCTACATGGAATGTCTGATTCGGGAACTGTTTTCTAAGTGAAGCATTGGCAAAAAGGTTTCCAAAGCCCCCTTCAATATCAATCCAACTATCTACTTTAGTTGCTCCTGTCCGATAGCTGATTTCATAAAATTTATCTTTTCGTTTGGTAAGATATAATGCCAGGCTCTTGAGCATATTACCCCTTTGCTGGAAGGTCATTTTTCGAAGAGACGGCCCTCCTGTCTTTCTACCATAATCTAAAATATCTCCAAAATCCAGTCCTTTAGTACTGGCATAGGTAATGATTGCTCCATTGACTGCATCATAAAGTGGGCTTCCACCTCCATCTCCTTCGATCCAACTCCCTTGAATATAATTGCCTAATTTACTCATGTATTAAATGATTTTGATTAGGGACTTTGGTGATGTGCTGTCCCTTTTTTAAGTGTAAAGTAACAAGTGTTTGTATCAAGCTAACAAGTGTTAGTTAAAGGTACAAAAAAATTAGCGTTTAATGAGGCCGGTTAGTAGACAATGAATCATTTGTTGCTCCAATTCGATTGGATTGATGTTTTTTTGTTTACTATACCAGGAATATAACCATCTAAGTGTAGATAAAATAGAGAATAAAGCAATCTTAGGATTCACTTTTTCAAAAGATCCTTCTTTTATACAATTGGTAATTATTTTTTCGAATTTTCTTTCATAAGCGGCTCTAAGGTCGAGATATTCTGATAACACAGGTTCTTCGAGATGTACCCATTCACTTGTAATAATCGAAATGGAATCTGTATGTTCCTCGGTATATCGGACATGCAAACCAATCAGACGTTTGATTTTGTCTACGGGGGTGAGTGAAGACTTATTGATTTCATCCATTTCTTTAGTAAAAAGATTGGCAATAAACATGAGTAGTTCAACTAGTAAATCTTGTTTGGAGTCAATATGATTGTATAGACTAGCTCCCTGAATACCTACAGCCTTAGCAATATCCCTCATTGAAGTTGCTTTGTAGCCTTTTTCTCTAAATAATTTGGCGGCGCATTCGAGTATTTCAGTTCGTCTGGATTTCATTTAATTGAATTTGGGCTGCAAAATAAGGAAAAAATGGAAATAGCAGCGCTGGAGTTATTTTAGGTTTACTAAAATATTTAAAGTTTAATAAAGCTAAAACTAGAATTTCTATCTTTGCAATAGAACAAACAAGAATAAGATATGTCAAGTGATGACTTTTTTGGAAAATTAGGAGATTTTATAGATCGAAGTACTCAAAATCTTAAAGATCGATTAAGATTTGATGTAACAGACTTGATCAGAGCAATTGACAAAAATGATCCTGAGCAAGTAGAGCGGGTACTTCGAGCAGGGGTAGACCCAAATAAACGAGATGGTTTATATCGACTTGCACTTCCTATAGCAACGGATAATAACAATGCGGAAATTATCGGAATGCTACTAGATGCTGGAGCAAATCCAAATCTAAGGGATCAAAAAGGAGATACTGCTTTATACAAGGCCGTATATTGGGAAAATGAAACGATCATTGAACTACTCCTTGAAAAAGGAGCAGATGTAAATCAACCAAATGGCGAAGGTATCTCCCCCATGCAGGAAGCTGTTAGACTCGGTCGTAAAGACATGATTGATTTATTGGATGGATTTAAGGATGATAAAAAATCTAAAAAAATAGAGGCTGATAGAAAGAAACACGCAGAATTGAAAGCTCAGGCAGAGGCAGCAAGAAAACGTCGCGAAGCGAATGCTGAAAAAGAGCGAGAGATGAAGGAAGAACAAAAAGCGAAAGCTGAGGAGGCTGCAAAGAATGAATTAGAAAAAGTATATGGCGTAGATGGCGATGGATATTTACGCCCACTATTAAAAGCGATGCAAAGTAAAGATACAGATGCAGTAAAAGCTTTTGTGGATAAAGTTGTGGATATTAATGAGTTTGATGTGTTTTACAATACAACACCATTGATGATGTCTATTCATATAGCAAATCATAAATTGTCAAAATTTTTGATTGATAAAGGAGCGGATGCTTTGAGTTTTGTTCCAAAGTTAAAACACACCCCTTTTACGAAAGCTGTTTCAAGTAGTATGTATGAATTGGTGGAATATATGATTGAGAAAAATCAAGAAACCATAAAAGACTATATCAATAATCCAGATCAAGTATTAAGCCCTCAATTCTTATCTTACAAAGATGCTAGAATGATGGATCTCTTGCTTAGTGCAGGTGCAGACCCTAATTATGGAGGTAAGGATGTGCCTTCTCCAATGATAAAAGCAATCGAAAAAGCAAGCCTTGGCATACTTCCTGTTTTAGTCAAAAATAAAGTAGATTTAAATGAAAAAGCGGGAGGGAAAACACTACTCGAATGGGCTATTTTATACAATAGACCAGATTGGGTAACTGGTTTACTGGCAGAAGGTGCGGATCCCAAGGTCACGAATGAAGCTGGACAAAATGCTTTGGAATATGCTGAATCGCTAGAAGATCGAAAAGCCATTATTGCTATTGTTCAAGAAGAGCTAGGATAGGTAATTCACTGAATTTGTCAAAGAACCATAAAGTTTAAAATATGGCAATTATAGGTTATGATGCAGAGCAGGAGGAAGTTCCTAATGATCAGAAAATTAAAAACTGTTTTACACTGTCTATCTTGATGCTGGTCGGAATGCCTTTGATTGGGGTATTACTTTATTATTTGAAAAAATCAATTATTGATGGAGGATATGTATCTGAAATAGGTGCACAACAGATTTGGGGCGCTTATGTCATCATCGCTGTTTTTTTGACGATAGCCATAACTTTTACACTATTCTATTTGAGGCGGAAATTACGAAAAGAGGCAATGGAAAAAGAGACAATCAAAGAAGAATCAGATAATGAATAAAAAAAGGCAGCTCGGGTGTGAGACTGCCTTATGGAATACTATATTTACGTTTATGAATTAGTATGCAATGTTGTTATACCATTTTTTAATGGTGGTAAGTAGCCGTAAAGAATTAGGTTAAAAATATTATTAATATAATTTAGGCCAATTACTTAATCATAATAAGTTGTTTCAAAAATATCGCTGGATAAAATAATCCTAAATTCATTTTTCTGTGCAAAGACAGCCAGCGCGCTAAATAAGATTGAAATGATTACAGGGATTTTTTTCATAGCTACATAATTTCGTTGATATAAATTTTAAACTAAGCCAAATTTGACTGGTATATCGTATTTGACTTTGACCGGTATATTGTTTTTCATGGCAGGCTCGAAACCTAGTTTACAACCTCTGATTACTGCTGCTATGGCTTCTTCATCACATCCATATCCAATCCCTTTTTTCAAACTAGCCTTTTCTAATTGACCAAATTCATTAATGATTACGGTAACCCATACTTTTCCTTGTATACCTTTTTCTCTTGCATCAGGAGGATAGTTTAACTTTTTAAACATGGTTCTGTAAAAGTTCATTTTTCCGCCTATTGGTATTGGTTCTTTATCCAATGTATCTTCTTTATAGACACCTTCTTGAAATACAAAATAGGTGGTAGGATTAGTATCGCTATTAGATTTGTCTTCTGTCTTGTGATTTGAAGTTTTGGTTTTGCTTAAGTTGCTTGATGGTGTACAAGCCAGCAGACAAACAATTAATAATCCAAGCATTAAAAGAACTAGTTTGTTGATTTTCATTTTTTGAAATTCTAGATAATAGTTACATAAAAAAGGACGATTAATCCAATACTGATGGTTGGTTTTTTAAGATAAACTTAACAGCATACTCAAAATTTAAGAGATTGATAACATATAAAGCATGTTTTGCAGACTATTATAGTATGTTGAGAATTTAGTACCGACCTACATGCGCTTCACCCTGTTGTTTCCTAATGTATAGGTTTTAATAAAAAACTATATTTATATTTCTTTGGAGGAATAGTATACTGATCATGTACCAATCTACCCCATGAAGTATCACCTCCTAATCCCATTTGAAGATGATCAATGTTCCAAGTGATAAAATTTCGAGGTAAGAGTTCACCTCCATGTTTGGAGGTTACAGGTACTAAACCAGATGCAGACTGCGCGCCTTTACTTCCTGCGACATAATCAAGGTCATCCATAGAATAGGGCCAGGCACTAGTAGATAGGAAAGTACTTTGCGCGATTACTTTTAAGCCAATTCCATCTTGATTACATAAGGTCATCCAACGTACATCTGTTTTATTTCCAGATTCTTGAGGTCGAGAGTAGTTATGCACCTGGTCGAGGACTGTTCCTTTCCAAATTCCCAATTTGCCTGAGGTCTTGCGATCCCAGTATGTTTCATGTGGCCCTTTTCCATACCATTTCACAAATTGAAATTCTTCGGGGAGTATGAGCTGCATGCCCAATCTTGGGATATTTGGAAGGTCTATGTTTTTGGTGTCAAATTCATTCTCAATTCGTATACTCCCATTGCGGTAAATGGTATAACTGGCGGTGAATGTTGAATTGCTTTCTTCCAATAGCCAGTTTGATTTAATAATGATTTCGTCTTTAGATTTTTTTAAAGTAGAACAAAGGTCTAATTTAATATTCAAGCCAGCACGTTTCCAAATAGCTGCCCAGTCTTGCATCCCATTGCCAAGGTCATTATCCGTTGGCGGTCTCCAAAAATTAGGACGAGGCCCTTTTTTGATCATCTGCTTATCCTTGTAAATCCAACTAGTCAAAAATCCAGTTGAACGGTCTATTAAAATATCAAAATGAGTTCCCTGAATATGGATTTGATTATCGACAAGATCGAAGACTTGAAGGGGATTCAGCTGGCTTGTATCAGGAAGAGGAGGAACATTTTCTTTATTAAAAAGTATAAAATCCTCCCAGGCCAATTCATGATTAGAAGGCATCAATGGACGATCTTGATTACTTACAGCGCTTAGTCTTACAAAATATTCACTCTTTGTATCGAAGAAAATATCTTTCAAATCAATTTGAAAAGATTGATGTTCTTGTGGAAGTACTTGTAGCGTTCCGATATTTCCTTTTTGGATGGAATGAGCATCTTGAAATAATTCCCAATGGATATTGACATCACTAAGGTCTTTAAAGTAATTTTTATTAAGAATTTCAAATTTCAATTTACTTATCTCTTGTGCTTTAAACTTAATTGGAGCATATACTTTTTTGACTTCATATAGATGTGGGTGGGGTTCTCTAAAAGGACTGACGAGTCCATTATTGAGAAAATTACCATCGGTAGGAAGGTCTGGATGATAGTCATGTCCATAAGCTAAATATTTTTGTCCGCGATCGTTTGTATATTCCAAGGATTGGTCGACCCAGTCCCAAATAAATCCACCTTGAAGGTTTGGATGGGCTTCAATTACATCCCAATAGTCTTGTAAATTCCCTACTGAATTTCCCATAGCATGACAATATTCAATCATAATCAATGGACGATCAGGATTCGTTTTTGCATAATCCGTTAACTTCTTAATAGAAGGATACATAGGACAGAAGATATCTGTATAGTCTTCTTTTTCTGCTGGTTCATATTGGATGGGATTGGTATCCTGCTGGCGAAGCCATTCATACATAGCTTTGAATACAAGCCCGTGTCCGGCTTCATTTCCTAATGACCAAATGATAATTGAGGGATGGTTTCTATCTCGGTAATACATACGTTGTAGGCGCTCCATGTGTGCAGGAAGCCAAGACATGTCATTGCCAATTTGTGTTTCTTCAGCATTAGCAAGCGGATGACTTTCTATATTGGCCTCATCAATCACATAAAGTCCATATTGATCACATAAGTCATACCAGTCTGGATGATTAGGATAATGACTGCTTCTTACAGCATTAATGTTATGTTGTTTCATTAATTGAATATCCTTCAACATCAGATCTTTAGTGATGACATGTCCGGTATGCGGGTGTGTTTCATGACGATCAACACCACGAATGTAAATAGCCTGACCGTTTATGAGTAGCTGACCATTTTTTATTTCTACTGTTCGAAAACCGATTTGATCTGTAATAATTTCTAGTGGTTCATCATTTATATCAATTAGTTTTAAAACGAGGGTGTATAGATAGGGCGTTTCGGCTGTCCAAGGTTTTATATTTGGGATTAATTTTTTGATCGGAATATCCAATTTTCCAGTATCACTTATTTCGACTCCTTTTTTCTCTTCAAATACAAGTTGTCCATTGGCATCCAAAAGCATTGACTCTAAAAATAGAGCTTGATCTTTTTCTAGTGTTTTTCTTGTATTTCGGATAGTGGCTGTTGCATCGAGATAAGCATTTTGGCTGGTAGAGTTAAAATCAGTTTTCACATGATAATCGAATAGTTGTATTGTTGGCCTGGCTATGAGGTAAACTTCTCTTTCGATCCCCGTGAGACGAAGCATATCTTGACTTTCAATATAGCTAGCATCGCTCCAACGGAAGATTTGAATTGCAAGGGTATTTGTACCTTTCTTGATATATTTTGAAATATTAAATTCTGCTGCAGTTTTAGAACCTTGAGAGTAGCCAACTTCCTGCCCGTTTATCCAAAGGGTGAGGTTAGACTTGACCGCACCAAAATGGATATAGACTTCTTTGTATTGCCAGTCATCAGGTATTTCGAATGTTCTTCGATAAGAACCTACTGGATTGTATTCGTCAGGTACATCAGGCCATTGCGTTGTAAATGGATATTTTTCATCTAAATAAATAGGATAACCATAACCTTGTGTTTCCCAATTTCCGGGGACATCAATAAATGCCCAAGCCTGATCATTATAATCTTCTTTGAAAAAATCAATTGGTCTATTGGCTGGATTTGTTGCCCAATTAAATTTCCATAGCCCATTTAGTGATTGGAAATTATCAGCGGCTTCTTTTTTATTTTGAAAAGCGGAAGGGGTATTTGAAAAAGGGAAATAATGTGCGTGAGGCGCTTCTTTATTAATTGCAAATACTTGATGATCTTCCCAACGATTTTGAGCTGAAATTGATATTGATAAGATAAAGCAAAAAAAGCAATAGATAAATATCTTGATTTTCATTCTATAAAGATTAAAGTTTGAAAATCAAGATAAGTAGTTTAGGGGAATTATCAATAAGTGGTTACTTTTTTCGATTTAAAGCCAGCGCACCTACCATCCAATTAGGTAATGCTTTTTTAGGATCACGATTACGTAGATTGAGGTACCAGTTTATCTTTTTTAGAATAGGTACTTTATGCGTTTCGACAAATTCAATAAGTGTACCATCAGGATCTTCTATATATGAAAAGTGTCCCGCAGCTTCTCCCATATCAAAGCTATCTTTACTATCGGCGGTAAATGGATGACCTTTAGACTCACAAAGTGTTCTTAGTTCGTCCATGCCATTGATATCAAAGCATAAGTGAATATAGCCTAAATCTCCCCAGAATCGGTCTTTAAAAATTGGCTGTGCTTCACGATCTGTCACTTGAACCAATTCAATCTCACTATCACCTAGTAATCTACTAAAAGCACCTTGTCGTTTTTTACTGTTTTTTAGAATGACCCTTCGAAAGGAATGCTTTCCTCCTGGTAAATTAGAGAAATCTGAAAAATTATCTTTAGAGTCGCAAATGATTTCATCATAACCTAATATACTAGAGTAGAAGGCTTTAGATTTTTCAATATCAGAAACACCAATAGTACAGCCATAAATACCACCAGTATGGGTTTTATAGGATTTAAACCAGTCTTCAGCTTCTATGACTTCGCAAATATTTCCATAAGGATCCTTTAGATAAAAATGTTGTTTGCCCGCGGGATTTACTGAAGGAGCATTCAAGATTTCTACTCCTTGTTTTTTTAAAATAGTATAAGATTGTTCTACATTTCTACTTTTAAATTTGGAAATAAAAATTCCGAGATCGCCTAATAAAACCTGAAAAGCGGGTGCCTGAGGAACTCTAGAAGTATATTGCCATATTTCCAGTCCTCCGCCGCCTTGAATATTTATGGCTAGGATGGCGTGTCGCTCCCTTGGTTCCCCACCCGTATAGTTCAGCATCAAAGCCGCTTCTGCAGCTTCGTCGAATACTGAAATATCCATTCCAAGATGTTTTTTATACCAATCAAAAGCCTCATAGACCTTTGGTATACCTATTCCTATTTGTTGAATACCGCTGATTACCATAATTTGAAATAAATCCTATTTTATTTTTGATACAATTCTTCCCAGGCTACTTCTTTTTGATAAAAACCACTTTTTAGTTTAGTGCTTACGGCTTCAAAAGCATCCAATGTTTCATCAATGTCTTGGAGCGTATGAGAAGCAGTAGGAATCAGTCGTAGAATAATCATCCCTTTTGGAATTACAGGATATACCACAATAGAGCAAAAGATCCTATGATTTTCCCTTAAATCGTGTACCATTCTCATGGCTTCTTCAACAGATCCATGCATATAAACCGGAGTCACACAGCTATTCGTATTCCCTATATCAAGTCCGCGGTCTTTTAATCCATTCTGAAGTGCATTTACATTTTCCCAAAGCTTATCCTTATGTGCTGTATCTTTGAGTAATTCTAAACGAGTGAGCGCACTCTGTACAATAGGCATCGGAACAGATTTTGCGAAAACCTGAGATCGCATATTATACTTTAAAAACCGAATGATGTCTGCATCACCAGCTAAAAAAGCACCAATACTAGCCATTGATTTTGCGAATGTTGAAAAATATACATCGATTTCATCCTGAATACCTTGTTCCTCACCTGCACCTGCGCCAGTAGCACCTAAGACACCAAAACCATGAGCATCATCTACTAAAAATCGGAACTTATATTTTTCTTTTAAAGCGACAATTTCACGAAGTTTTCCTTGATCACCACGCATTCCAAAAACGCCTTCGCTAATGACAAGAATGCCACCACCTGTTTTTTCTACAATCTTAGATGCTGATTCAAGGTGTTTTTCTAAACTTTCTATATCATTGTGTTTAAAAGCAAACCGTTTGCCGGGGTACATTCGAACACCATCTACAATACAAGCATGTGTCTCCGCATCATAAACCACTACATCACGTCCTCTTGGGCTCAATAAGGCATCAATGGCAGACATGATACCTTGATATCCAAAATTCACGAGTACAGCTGCTTCCTTTTTTTCAAAAGCTGCCAATTTTTCCTCTAAAACATCATGTAAGTCCGTATTACCAGACATCATGCGGCTTCCCATTGGATAAGCAAGTCCCCATTCTTTAGCCGCTTCTGCGTCTGCTTTTCTTACTTCAGGATGGTTTCCTAATCCGAGATAATTATTTACACTCCAGCAAATAACTTCTTGTCCATTGAAATCCATTCTATTGGCAAGTTCTCCTTTTAATTTTGGGAAAATCCAATAACCTTCAGCAATTTCTGACCATTGTCCAAGCGGCCCGGGGTTATTTCGTATTCTATCGAAAATATCCATAGTCGTGTAAGTTTTCTTGATAAATTTAAAAATGAGGCATAAAGGTAAGAGGAAAAGCTTAGAGATTAGAGTTAAAAGCTTGGTTTTTTATTTGTCGCTGACCTGTGTGGGCTAGATTTTTATTTTGCAAATGTGATCAATGACTCTGGGTTTGTGATTGACCTAGAGTCTTATAAGTGGCTTTTTTGGCAATTTCACAAGATTTGAATGGGGCGCTATTATCTAGTAAAGCTTAAGAACTTAGTTGTTTTTGACGTTTTTATGATAATTACGGCTAAGTATTGGTTCTACAATAAAAGGGAAAAAGCGATTCATAAAAGCATTTAGCTTGCCTAAAGGCGTAAAGACTTCTTTAAATTTCCTTTTGTGAATCATATTAATGATACGTTGAGCTACCTTCTGGGGTGATTCTGCTTTAATAAAATCTCTTTTAGGTTGGGGAATGATCTTACCATCTTTATCATAAATCGTCTTTTCAGGATCATTTTCTGTAAAACCGACATAAGCTATTCCAACATGAATATTGCTTTCTTTTAATTCTATCTTCATAGACTCGGCTAATGCCGTAAGTGACATCTTAGATGCGGAATAAGCTGCGTGATTAGGGATTCCCCTGATGCCAGCGGCACTACCAATGAAAATTACGCTTCCTTTAGTTTTTTTCAAATGAGGTAAGGCCGCTTTGGTAGGGAAGATAGATCCCATTACATTTACATCGAAGAGTTTTTGAAATACCTCTGGTGCCAATTCTTCAAAAGAACCTTCCATAGAAATACCCGCATTATTAATAATTACATCAATCTGACCAAATGTCTGGATGGCATGAGCGACCATTTCCTGACAATCTTTCATTTTTGATACATCTCCACTTATTGCAGTAACCTGATAGCCTTCACTTTTCATTGTCTCAAAGGTCTTGTTTAGCCGTTCTTTATTTCGAGCATTTAAAATTACATTTGCTCCTTGTTTGCACATCTCGTATGCCATAGCTTTTCCAATCCCTATAGAAGAGCCAGTGATAAGTATGGTTTTGTTTTTTAAGTTCATTTTTTTATTTGTGCTTATTGCTTTGCAATGTGTGATCGACCTATGGCCTTGTGATTAACGCTTCGCGTTTTGTGATCGACCTTCGGTCTGGTGATGATCTTCGCATTTGAGTATTGTGGATGTCGCATGGGCACAAGCCGAAGGCGATCATACGACCGAAGGCCAATCACCAGCAAAGCGATCATAAACCGTAAATTAAAGATACCCGTTATCCCCAAACCATTCGAATGCTTCTTTCACCGCAACATCAATTCCTGTTTGGGGCATATCTAATTCGGTAACCGCTTTTGCGCCACTAAAATAATGTTCATCACAAGAAATTTGAGCCATAGGGTAGGAGACTGTTGGTGCTTTGCCTGTAATGGCAGCTATTGTAGAACCTATGCGACCATAAAGCTTGAGTATTCCGCCTGGTAGAGAGAATTGAGGAGGCTTAACTCCTGTTATAGTAGCAATTTTTGTAAAAGCTTCTTTAAAATTAAGGTTTTGATGACCTGCGATATAACATTCACCGAGTCGTCCTTTTCCATCGAGTGCATTAGCGATTGCTATTGCGACGTCTTTTACATAAATATAATTTTTGCCCCCTGGTGCAAATGCTGGTACTTTACGACTTTGAATGGCTAGAACCATTGCTCCGGCACTTGGTTTAGAATCATATGGCCCAAGCATGAAAGTTGGATTGATGATAAGTACAGGAAGCTTATTCGTTTTGAATTGGTCTAATAAATACTGTTGTGCTTTGTATTTGGAATCCTGATAATCTAAACCATACTTTTCTGATTGGTAAGGGCGTGTTTCATCTCCTGGATTATCTTTAGATCCGAAGCCAAAAGAATTGGCTGTACCGATGTATACCATTCGTTGGATTCCTGTCTTACGTGCGGCTTCAGCTATGTTCTTTGTCCCGTCAATATTTACGCGGCGTACAATTTCAGATCGGTTTGGCCATATATTGGTATTGGCGGCAGCGTGTACAAGATGGGTACATCCTTCCATTGCATTCTCCAAATCTTCGACCTTAAGAATATTGCCTGTATATCGTTCAATATCCAAATCGTCGAGCGTCTTAGAAGGGCTGTTTGGAAGTAATAACACCCGAACTTTATAATCCCGAGATAAAAGTTCCCTCACTAAATTACTACCTAATAAACCATCTGCTCCGGTTACAAGAACTTTTTTTATCATGATGTGGAAAGTACTGCTGATGCTCTTTTTTGAGCTTTATTGGCCTTATAAGTTGTCCATTTATCACCGAGCATCAAATTCATACCTTTATCAACTACAAAATGCCTAGCAACATTAAAACTTCCCCTCGCAAAAGTATAAGCACTATGTCTTCTTAAACTTAATGAAAAACCACCGACGGTATAGTACATATAATGCCACCAAAGATGAGGCATAAATAATGTTTCACCATGTGCTAAATCGATATCATACCCTGTAGCATGTTCTAGTGCGGGGTGTTTTTTGAAATCAGGAGCATCGAGTTTTACCTCACTCTGAACGGTGAAAGGATGCTGATATAAATAGTCACTTTGATCAGGACCAAAGAGGATTACTTTTTTTGTAGTTTGAAAATGTGTAATAAAGATACTTGCACAATCTAGATCGTAATGAAGATCCACTTTAGCGCCTTGTCCTCCAAAAAACATCATTGGGAGGTTTTTTAACCAACCATCAGTTAATGTAGGCATAGAAAAATCGCTGGTTAACTCTGGAGCATGTTTGAATATATTGTACAAGAACATCCTCAATTCAGTAGGTCCTTCCTGGATGATTTCCAAATAATCTCCAAATGGCATTTTGATTTTAGGTGTTAAATAATCTTTGCCTGGATCTCTAAAGGCATTATCATATAAGGGCACTTCGAGGTGACCATAATTATCTTGTAGCCATTTGAAAGTCCATTTTTCAGTAGCTTCCCATTGGGATGCAATATCAGTAATGACTACTGGCTTGCTTTTTTTCATGTATTCTTCCTCAAAATCCTTTCGAGTCAATCCAGAGACTCTTTCAATGGGTAGTAGTTTCATATTATAGTACACTTTGTTTAGTCTTGTAGTAAAAGAGCTATATGACAGATCAAAATAAATTTTAAGAATTCTGCCTATTAACTAATATGAAATTAATAAAAAGTTTAATTAACGCTCTGATAAAACAAATTTATTGTGTTCAAGTTTAAAACTAAATCGAATTTTTATTATCAGTTCTTAAGCAAATAACGGATTTCTCTAGATACTTCTTAAGAATTTTCTCCATCGAAGCATATATTTATAGTTATTAGAACCATAAAGAAATCCTTGTTCTTCCATCCATTCGTCATTAAATATTTTTCCTAAATAACGACTTCCATGATCTGCAAAAATCAATACAGCAAAGTCATCTTTCTTAAGGTCTCGTCGAATTTCGAAAAGCCCTTGCATCACTGCACCACTTGAATAACCAACGAGTAAACCTTCTTGTTTAGCTAGACGACGTGCCTTGAAAGCACTATGTTTATCTGTAACTTTTACATAACGATCAATATATTCAAACCGGACATTATCCGGTATAATATTCTTGCCTGTCCCTTCAATCTTGTATGGATAAATCTCATTGGGGTCATAAACCCCCGTTTCATAATATTTCTTTAAAACTGAACCATAGGCATCTATCGCAACTATTTGGATATCAGGATTTTGTTCTTTTAAATACTTTGCAGTTCCACTTAATGTTCCACCTGTGCCAGTACTACATAAAAGATGTGTGATTTTACCTTCGGTTTGTTTCCATATTTCTGGTCCTGTAGACATGTAATGGGCTTCTACATTATCAAAATTGAAATTCTGATTTAAATATAAAGAGTTGGGGATGTCTTTAGACAGTTGTATCGCTCTTTGATAATAGGAGCGAGGGTCATCAGGTTTTACACTCTTGGGACACAAAATCACTCTAGCGCCCATCGCTTTAAGTAAATTTATTTTTTCTTGCGAAATTTTACTAGTGACTGTGAGGATACATCTATAACCACGAATAGCACTAATCATAGCTATACTAAAACCTGTATTTCCAGAAGTGGCCTCGATAATCGTACCCCCTGTCTTTAAACGCCCTTCTTTTTCAGCCTTATCAATCATATGGATGGCAATCCGATCTTTAGCAGATAAGCCTGGATTCATGGCTTCCATTTTGGCATAAACTGTGCCTCGTATACCTTGAGTAATTTTATTCAGCCGAATCAAAGGAGTATTTCCAATGGCTTCAAGGATGTTATTATATCTCATAGACTAGGTTGTTTTGTGATAGACTGTAATAATAGTAATAAGCAGCTAAAAGTGAAAATAAAAAAGGAAATGAGAATATTAAAGTGAATAGGCCGTTTATTTCTCTTTACCTTATGAAGTTATTCAAAAATTGGTTTTATTTGATCTAGTCTGGGTACAAAATTATAATAAAGACCTCTTAATTCTAAGAAATTTGTGTTAATTTAAATCAAAAATGATTTATTATGGTAAATTAATTCCATGATAATGCCTATTCTAAGTGAACATAATAGTATATAACTGCTTGATAATAAGTATTATATTCATAGTTTTACTTGGTAATGTAAGTTTAGTAAAAACCTTTGTATTGAAACGAAATGGCTAAAACCAAAATACTTCTAAAAGCCCGATTAATTGTAGAAGATCAGGGAAAAATCTTATTGTTGAAACAAACCAAAGGACAAGGAGGTAAATACACCTTGGTAGGCGGTACGGTTGAAGATTATGAATTTGCGAAAAAGGCCTTGATTCGAGAAAGTTTAGAAGAATCTGGAATCATTATCGAAAAGCATGATTTGCATCTTATTCATACCCTACATAAGAAGAAAAACGAGGCCACCCGGATTGTATTGTATTTTAAAGCTAGTAAATGGCAAGGGGAGTTACGATTAGGTGAGCCTGAAAAATTTAAAAAAGTGGCCTGGCATTCAATAGATAATCTGCCTAAAAGTATGTCTGATACCGTACGACATGTTCTAAAGCATTATCGTCGAGGAAGTCGTTATTCTGAAATGAAAGTTTGAATAATTTATTTATTCCCTGTCCCTAAAAGCCTCCTGTATATTCGTATGGAATCAAAAAAAGCTTTTTATGCAGATCTGCATAAAAAGCTTTTTTTTAAACTAGCAAATGGTCATTTGCCATACGCTTATAATTAGTTACTACTACTTGTTTTTACAACTTTAACATCACTCTTTTTTGCTGTAGTTGTAGTGCTTTTTTTAGTACAAGCAGCTTTACCTTTTGAGCAGCAAGCTCCTTTTTTCGAAGCGGAAGCAGAAGTTGCTTTAGCTTTTCCAGTAGAACAAGCAGCTTTCTCTTTTCCAGCACAACAAGCTTTTTTTGCTGCTTTACCTGATGTATGAGAAGGAGAAATATTTACAAATTTCTTTGTGTCTGCATTATATTCAACATTTGTGTAAGAAGTTTTACCTGAAACAGCACAAACACCTTTGCGGACGAAAGATACTTTGCCAGACTTTTCACAAATTCTTTTTTCTATATCTGCACTTGAGGCAGCAACTTTTGTAGCAGCAGCAGTACATTCTGCTTTAGATTTTGAGCAAGTTTGAGCGGTAACTGAAGCTGTTCCAACTAAACTAACAAGTGCGAATAACATGAATAATTTCTTCATTGATGGATTATTTTAAATAATTAATTAATTTTTTCTAATCGAGTATGCATTGAATTTGTGGACTAAACCCTAAACTCTAGCACACTCCCAGAGAGTGAATTTAAGCAATTCCTTTGTTTAAGGCAATTTCTAGGGTTATATTTTATTGTCATTAACATTTCATTAAGATTCATTATAGCGACTTATCTATTTAACAACACCTTTTTTGTGAGCAAAATATCTTTTGATTTTACATTTACAAAATATATGCCTTCTTCAAGATGAGAAAGATCAAGTTTAGATCGATTTTGAAGTACATTAAATAATTCCTTTTCAATGACTATTCGACCTAATACATCAAATACTTGAATTTTCACTGATTTTTGAATAGTACTAAAATCCATTTTTAGATTTAAATCTCCATTAGTAGGATTAGGCATAAGTTGGAGCGTATTATTTTCTACTGTGTTACTTACTGGTTCAAGCAATCCTAAATCCTCGATTTTGATATCATCAATCTGGAGCGCATATCTGTCTGGAGCACTAAATACATGAAATCCAAGACTCGTAAATTCATCTGCATTCGCTGTGAAATTGAAAGTTGCTGTATTGTATGTTGGATAAGAATTATCTACTTCTTCAAAAATCCAATTATCATTGCTTACATTAAAATCATCAGAACTTTGTTCTTCAGAAAACCCTACCTCAAAAGCTTCATTATAAACTACATTATTATCTGCCGCACAAGCATAAGAAAAGGTTAATTTGTAAGTGTGGTCTTCTTTTATCTCAAAACAAGGTGTAAACAAATAGTCATCCGCAGGAGTTGTACCATTGACATTCCATAAATAGACCGCTAATCCTTCTCCACTATTAGGTCCCCAATCATTAGTCGTATTTTGAGTAACCAGCCACGTTCGGGTGTCATTATTTGTATTTTCAATTTCCCATCCATTTAGTGGTTGATCGGATTCAAAACCCATAATAATTGATGAGGTACTAAGGTCTCTACAACCCAAATCAATTTCGGCACAATTGGTACTGGCACTATTGGCCAAGGAGGCCCTTAATCCACTTAAGGTATTATGCATGACTGTTTTTTGTCCCTCAGTAAAGAGATTCATACAATCATCATTGACATATTCCATGTAGTTCATGACCATATCAATGGTGTTACAGGAAGTGCTACCAAAATTAGGGCAACCATAATGAGGACCACTAGAAGTAGGCGTATCAGAAACACCATCATCGCTTGTACATCCAATCGGGTCGCCATTTGAATCACTAGCCCCCCATATATGTTGAAGTCCCAAATAATGCCCTACCTCGTGAATACATGTTCTTCCTTTATTATTAGTATTAATATAACCAAAATTGGGATAGTTGATGACTACGCCATCTCTATTAGAACCTACAATTGTTATCGTTGGAAGATAGGAATAGCCGAGTATTGAACTATTTGGCATAGCAATAGTCCATATATTTAAATAGAGGTCAGCATCCCATGTTGTAGCAGGCTTGATGGTGTTTTCTATATAGTCAATATCAGGAACATTACTGTATACATGTCTCGTTATGCCATTCGTGATAGCACCTAAAGGGTCAATTTTGGCTAAGCAGAATTGAATTTCAGTATCAGCCGCTATATCTTGGTAAGTTGAAGGCGTTTCGCTTGCATCCGTATTTTCTCGACGATAGTCCTGATTAAGAATATCTATTTGAGAATTAATTCGATCTGTAGAAAGATTAGCTCCATTACCAATAGATTGACCAGTATGAATGACATGAACAACTACTGGAATGGTAATTACAGCAGGTAAAGCCCTTGAACTACTACTTTGTTGAATTTCTGGTAATACCTGATTAAGGTACTGTTTTACTTCCAATTCATACTCGGGGTTTGATTGCATCAAACGACCTTGGACATATTCATAACCACAGGGAGCGTTTTGACCAAAACAGTAGATGATCATTGACAAACAAAAACTAAGGAGAGAAAATTTTCGGGTGATCATATTCATTGTTTTAGTGATAGCAATTATTTTGCCTATTCTCGATTAAAGTATAGAGTAATCCGAATAAGCTTGATTAAAGATAAATCATTTCTTGGAATGAAATATTGTGGAAGTGTATATTTTATTTTAAAGCGTGCAACTGAGGAGACAAATAAAGGGAATGTCTTGCGAATTAGAGGATCTAATAAGCATAAAATGAAGTTAAAAGTTAAGAACTAGTCTAAGCTCGACTTTATCATTTAGATTAAGATATTAATAGATTACTTTGCTTCATACTTTTCCATTGACGAAAAGTATGCAAAAATCTAGTTCAAAAAAATGCTAAGACGCAAACTGTCACCCGCTCCCACGTTTTTGAACATTTCCAACCCGCTGACTCTGCTAAACTATATCATGCTGCTTTTTTATTTTTAAACAACTTCTTTATTTATAATTGAATTCCTACACTTATTTTAATGCTTGATGACCTTTCGAATACTCATTTTTTCTTCATCGAATACGCGTAAGAAATAGGTTCCGGCAGCTAAATGATTTGTATTCACTTGTGTTTGCTGAGCATTGATAGCACCACTCAAAAGCATGCTTCCTGTCAAATCATACAATTGGAATCCAGCATTCGAAATATTTGCATATTGCCATTCTATAGTTAATGTATTTTCTACTGGATTTGGATAAATTGAAAGATCAAGCGCATTTTCTAAGTCTTCATTAGAGGTGTTTAGATCTCGGTCACCTGTTGCAAACCAAGTTGCCCATTCCGCATCTTCAATCATAACAAAGGCATCTCCTGTACCATTGACTTTATCACTTTCTAGTTCTCGAATGGCAATTATCTTTTGATTACCATTAAAAGCAGTATAAATAATCTGATTATCATCTATTGAATAACTAGGGTATCCTAAAGTATTGTTTTCCCATATGGATCCTTGATCCCCTGTTTGGATATTGACTCCGATTACTTCATAGTTAGTCCCTAGGTTAGTCGATTCAATGACATCACATGCAATGATATAAGGAGAGTTTTTTGAAAAAGTAGGATTTCCAACGCTAACATTTTCAGGAAGTCCCGAAAAGAGTTTGGAAACGAAACCGTCCGAAAAATTATTACTTGTATTGTCCCAAACTTTTGTAAAGCCAATATCCCAATACTCAATATTTGAAGTTTGGCCATTGATAATATTCAAAGCATCGTATAATATATATTCTCCAGAAAAGTCCCATTCCAGAATATCTGGAAATTCTACATCCCCGGTAGATATGCCATCAGCCGAAGTCGGATTGTATAATTCAAACCATTGGGATGAACCAGAAACGAAATCAAAAACAAAAATGCTATTATCATTATCAGTAGTGATAGCAGCGAGTTTAGTACCATCTTTTGAAGTAGCAACATTACGCCAGATACCACTTCCATTGATGACATATTCATTTAGTATTTGACCCGTTGACCAATCGACATCAATTTCGATCATATCATTATTCGAGTCAATAAACAAAATAATACTTCCATCATCAGTAATACTTGGTTTGCTAATATGATCCGTATTACTAAATGTACCATCGAAGGTTCCATTGGTTTCAGAGTTATTTATAGCGCTTAGCCCTAGGTCTGACCACATCACGAAATCATCTCCGGGATTTGCAGCAACATCATCTTGATAATCACTGCCACCGCCTTCTCCAATGCCCACTGCATTGAAGGCATCATGTGCTGCATTAACCTCTGCAGAATTAGCGCCATATTCTTGTGTAGTTGCTTGCACAACTGCAAACCGCAAATCTACAAACTGAGAAGAGGCAACAAGATAATTGGTAAGGACATCATAGTAGATTTCTTCTGCTTTATCTTTGCCAATAGCTGTTGCGAAAAGGTAATAGGCATGATTAGGAATCCCTGAATTAATATGGACGCCACCATTATCCTGATTACCAGTGTACATCTCATTTACATGCTTAGGTTGCCAATAAAAATCACTGCTTGTTCCGCCATTATTTGGATCTTGCATATCTCTAATTGCTCCTGTAGGAAAAAGAGAAGAATTGGCCACCTCTTCTCCAATCTTCCAATCATCTCGATCAATCATAGCGCCAAAGACATCTGCGAAAGATTCGTTTAGCGCGCCGGATTCATACTGATACTCAAGATTAGCTTCGTTCTGGATAACACCATGTGACATTTCATGACCTGCAACATCAAGTGACTTTGCTAATGGAGAAGTAAAGGCTTGATCTCCATTTCCATAAAACATAGCCGCACCATTCCAAAAGGCATTGTCCATAGAGCTTCCATTGCTCTCTGCCACATTGATAAAAGAAATAATATTACCTCCCTGACCATTGATGGATTCGCGACTAAATGTATTTTTGAAATATTCATAAGCCAATCCACCATTATATTGAGCAGATACCGCTATAGGATTATTCCATGTATTATTACCTGAACTGATGTGGTCATAATTAAAATTATTATTCTCAGGAGAGGTATTAAAGGCATCAATAGACCAAATAACACCAGTTGGACTATTGGGCATATTTGATAAGCCTGAATTAAACATAGTTCGGCTGGCATCTATCATATAATAAGTGCCCCCTGTTTCATAAACGTTGATGGTTCTGGTGATGCCTTGAAGATCGGTAGCTTGTGCCGTTTCCGGACCAAATAGGAAAGCATTAGCATTTGTACCGGATTCTTTTGGAGTCGTTTCTTGATGCGTATGATCTTTGTGCTTACAGGCTGTACCTGTGAAATTGCAAATATTGCTGAACTTCTGAATGATTTCACCACTCTGCGCATCAATAAAATATTCCCAACTTTCTATGAGATTAGGTAAGGCAGTAATGTGCCAGACTAATTTTTCCTGATCAAGTTTCTTTTCATTATGGAAAATTACCAATTCAGACTTTAGTTGCTCATGAGCGATAAAAGAATGTTGATCATTGTCTAGGTTTTGCCAATTGGTTTGATCTGATTTGATAATCAATTCTGCTTCTGCCAATGAGATCGCAGGAGCTAAATCAGTGAGATTTGGAGTAGGGTAGTAGCGGCCATTAAAAAGAAAAATAGATTCGTCTTTTTCATGCAGTACGATTTCGCCGCCATAGACTTTTATTCCTTCAAAGTATTGATCCATTCGTATATGTGTGATACCTTTTTGATCCGTAGTTTGCTTTTTTATAATAAATTCATCATCCGGATTTTCGATTTGGATCATTGATTTGACTACTTGTAAATAATCATAGCATTTGGCTTCCGTATTGGTTATATCATCGGAAGCATCCAAAGTTCCACTTATCATTACGGGGAGACCATTCTTTTTATCCTTTGATAGTTGTAAACCCTTTTCGGTAGTAGACCGAAATAAAGTCATAGGATTACTATAGTCTACGGATTGAGCATCAAAAATACTAGGTGCCATCCGTGGTATCTGTTCTCGGTGATCCGATTTGATAATGATATTTGATCTGTCAATATTAGTCTTAACAGCTGGAGCTATTTGCTTTTGAGCATTTAGATAAAAAGCAGAAAACACAAATAGGAAGAGAATAAAACTTTGAAATTTCATATTATTATAAATTTATCTTCTTTTGGATCTTATTTAGTAAAGCTCATCAATATTTTATACATCGTATCTACGTTTTTGTCAATGACTTCGTTGCCTCCGCCCCATTGAATCTTATGGTCGACTTCTTTATTTTTAAAATGAATAAAATAGGAGATATTACCTGGATCATTAAAAGTATAATCTTTTAGCTTAAGTAAATCATAATTATTGAAAACCTGTTTGACTTGATTCTTCTTCACTTTCTTTACTTTTAGATATTTTTCATCTGTTGTAGAATTTTTGTATAATTCTCCATTCTCAAACAAATAATAATAATTGTAAGTCCCTGCAAATCCACCGCCACTACCAAAGATGATTTGATTCTCTGGATAATCATCAGGTGTATATGCGGTTGTTTTACAATTTTGAATAAGCAAGCATACACTAAGAATAAGAATTGGAATTAAATACTTCATAGATAAGTTTTTGAAATAGGGCAATTAAAATATAAGACTTCAAAAAAAGATGGAAGTAACGATTAGAGGCTGTTAAATATTTACAATAAAATCTCGAACTTTTTGGAAGTAATAGTTTACTGCATTAGCGATTGAGTAATTATTTTGCAAAATTAAGCGATTTACAAGACTTTTATCAAACTCATAGATAGAATCAACATCCCAATGACTAAGCATTCCTCCGCTGTACCATATATTATCTTTGCCTTGAGCATTTCGAACTTTTAGATGCAGACCTTCTCGGATACCTGTTATTGAAAATCGAACATTATAATCAAATATTTCAAAAAAAGCACAAGTGTCTACATTTAAATTTAACTCCTTATTGATCTGGTTTTCAATTTTTTGCTTCAGTATTTCTCGATCTATACCATCTGAAGCATAACCTACTCCCCATAATAAATGTTTTCCAGAATTGGTTTTCCCATACGTTCTATAAGTAGTCAAAGCATTTGTTTTATTCTCATTGATATAATCGAGGATATATATCCTGTCTTCAAAGTTTGGAGCAATATCCGTTGTCCATAGATATGAAAATAATGGAGTAGATTGTATTCTATCTTTGTTTACAATCTTAGAAATCGGGCTACTAATATGCTTAAATGGACAAGCGATGATGGCTATATCATATAAAACTTCTGAACCATTTTCATCGATAAGTTTAATCTTTTTGCCTTCCCTAATAACTTCCCTGATATGTAAATCATTGCGTTTGGAAATCGTTTGATAAGCTCGGTGGAATAGAGTCCCATATCCTTCAACAATGATTCCCGTTCCTTTTTTTCTTTTATTCATAATAGGTGTGAGAAAAATTGAAGGCCTAAACCATCTGAACAAGCGATAAGCATTTACATTGTTTAAAAAACCATAGCCTTGTGCTACTCCACCTGGACCAAAAACAAAGCTTTTTGCTAATTTTCCTAAGCCAACATTCTTTAAATATTTTTCAAATGAAACACCATAGAACCAAGAACCAAGTCTAGTATATTTTAAAAATTTCCAAATGATACTATGCAATAAGAAGTAGAGAATAGCAAGGTAGGTGAAGAAACGTTCTCGTTTACTTGGTTGAATAGCTTGATTGATATTAGAACTATTTACGGTTTTAGCATCACTACCCAAGTACTTTATGTGAATGTCATATCGCTTGACAAATTTTTTAATGGAGTTGAAATAACCGGAATGCACATAGCAAGTACCTACATCTGCAACCGCGCCATCTATATGCTTGGTGCGACACTGTGCTTCTTCAAATTTACCATAAATACTTACATCTTGATACCCTGCTTCTTGAAGTTCTACCGCTGCAAATATACCTGCGGGGCCAGCACCGATAACGGCAATTTTTTGATGGGGTTTATAAATCTTCATAAGAAGGGGGTAAATTTGGTTGATTGAGGCATTAGATTGTAAAGTACTAAAGTATTATTTACTTTTATATTTTTCTTAATGCATTCAGAGAATAGTTTATTGACTACAGTAAAAAAAGTATTAATAATTCGGTTTAGCTCAATTGGAGATATTGTATTGACTTCGCCGGTTGTCCGTTGTTTAAAAAAACAATTAGGTACAGAAATTCATTTTCTTACTAAGTCTGCTTATGCTTCTATAGTCCGTTCAAATCCTCATATTGACAAAGTCTTTGAGATTAAAAAAGAGGTCAAAGAAGTCATTAAAGATTTGAAATTGGAGGCTTATGATTACATAATAGATTTACACAAAAACCTGAGAAGCTTCCAAGTGAAACTAGCATTGAGACGAAAAACAGCTTCTTTTAATAAGCTTAATTATGAGAAATGGTTAGTTACTAATTTTAAAATCAATAAACTGCCAGCTGTTCATATCGTAGACCGTTATATAGAGACACTTGACTCCTTAGGCGTGAAGAATGATAGAGGAGGTCTGGATTATTTTATCCCTGAGACAGAAGAAATTGACATCGATCAATATCATCTAAAAACAACTGGATTTATTGCTTTTGCCATTGGTGCGGCACATTTGACTAAAAGATTACCCCTTGAGAAAATTATTGATATTTGTTCCGGATTAAAAATACCTGTGGTCTTATTGGGAGGGAACGAAGATAAAGAGAGGGGCGAAGAAATTGTCCAAAAAGTTGCTGGCAAAAACATTTTAAATCAATGTGGAGCACTAAGCATTCACCAATCCGCTTCTTTTATTCGTCAGTCTCATCAGGTCATCAGCCATGATACAGGAATGATGCATATTGCAGCAGCTTTTAATAAACCTATTATTTCAATTTGGGGGAATACAATCCCTGAATTTGGAATGATACCTTATAATCCAGCAGAGCGTTTCAGAAGCGAAATTTTTCAAGTAACAGATTTAAAATGTCGGCCATGTTCCAAAATTGGATATTCTAATTGTCCTAAAACGCATTTTAAATGTATGAAGGAACAGCCAGTAGATAAAATAATAACATCCGCAAACTTCCTGTTTATTAACCCGGAACAGAAGATTTAAACCAGTATTTATTTTATATTGATAGGTAATAATTCTATTGTTTAATTCTAATTATAATAGATGAATAGAATGCACAAAGAATTGATTCTCAAATGTTTATTTTTTATACGCTTAAAATACCTACTCAACATATTGAAATCGATGTTTCACTAGAAAGTTTATAATTATCATGCTTCCCGTAACAACATATGTGGATTAGTGAAACGACTGTAAGTTCTTTATTATTACGAACTTAGATTTAAATAAAAAATAAGATTTCATTTAAATCGTTGTAGAATTAATGTATCTTTCGAATAGTAAAGCACTTGTAAAGAAAGCTAAAGCTGCCCTATCAGCTTTTTCAAGTAATACTATATGAATAGACTTGTCCTGTACATGCTATTAGTCATTGGACTTGCTGCTACTTTGCAGAAGTCAAATGCTCAGTTGATCTATTTTTCAGATGCCAATGGGCAATTGTTTACAGTAGATATCAACTCTGGTGGTTGTGATGTTAATTCAGTAGGCCAAATGTTATTTAATGGAGTAGAATTTATTGCAACAGATATTGCTTTTCATCCGAATGGAGTGCTTTATGCTACAAATGGCGAAGGGCTTTATGAAGTGAACACGACTTCTTTAGTAGTAACTTATATCGGTCCACATAATACGGCATCGGGTATTGATTTTATTAATGCATTGGTTTGTGATAGTGATGGTATATTATATGGAGCGGATACAAAGCTTTTTACCATCAACATAAATAATGGAAGTGCAACTAATTTGGGCGATCTTCCATGTGAATCGGCAGGTGACCTGGCTTTTAATAATAATGAGTTATACCTAGCCTGTCAAGCGAATGAACTATTGAAGATTGATATTAATAATACAGGAGCAAGCCAAATAGTTGGGACGATGAGTGCAATAAATTTATTCTTTGGAATAGTGACTTTTGCTACGGAATGTTCTGATGTGCAAACGTTTGGGACAGCAGGAAGTAGTTTATATCAAATTGATGTTGGAGATGCGAGCAATGCTTTTATTTGCAACCTTATTGGAGCAAATGAAGTTTATGGTGCTGCAATGGAAACCGATTTTATTGCTTCAGATTGTGAATTGATTGTTGACTTAGATGGAGATAATAGCTCTGGTGCCTTAGAATATGATTATTTCGCTGATACGCTTTGTGGTAATAATATGTCACCAATTGTAGATGCGGACTTTAACATAATTGCTGAATTAGAAGTAGACTCAATGGTCATTAAAATTAATGCAGGCATTTTAGATGGAGTAGATGAACAATTAATTCTAACGAGTGCAGATAATATGAATATTTACGGATCAGGTACAAACCATTTATTATTAGAGAGTACTGGTGATGTTGAAGTAATAGATCTAGCGCATGTTTTGGAGAATACCATGTATGTTAATATGGCTAACCCTTATACACCCGGAACTCGTGAGATTACAGTTCAATTTTTTGGAGAAGGAGAAGAAAGTAATATTGCCACTGCTTTTATTACGCTAATACAAGGCGTTCCATTTAGTATTGACCTAGGGGCGGATAGTATACTTTGTGAAGGAGAGACACTTGTGCTTGACGCAAATTATGCAGGCGCTATAAGTTATGAATGGAATGATGGAAGTATGGAGTCAACTCTAGGGGTCGTGGCGAATGGTATGTATACCGTAACCGTAACGGATGATTGCGGGATTACCGCAAGTGATGAAATTTTGGTTGAATTTCTACCACCAGTAGAGTTTTTAGACCTAGGAGATGACCTTGTCTTGTGTCCCGGAGAGTCTTATGAACTAGATGCAAGCTTGATAGATGGGGTTGATTATGAATGGAATGATGGATCGACAAATCCAATGCTTACAGTAATTGAAACAGGAGTATATGCTGTAAGTGTCACTACTAGTTGTGGTGTTCAAACAGGAGATGTTTTTATTGAATTTCAAGAAGTTCCGATAATTTCGATTTTTCCAGACGATACTTTAGCATGTCAAGGAGAATCTATCTTATTAAATGCAACGCTTCCTGATGCTTTAGCGTATAACTGGCAAGATGGTTCAACGGAGCCAATATTAGAAGTAGATGAAGCTGGGTATTATCAAGTGACCGTTTCGTTTGAATGTGGAACATACTTAGATGATATTTTTGTCAATTATAATGATTATGATTTAACAGTTGATCTAGGCAGGGACACTACATTTTGTTTTGAAGATAGTATCGTTTTAAATGCAAATACTATTTTTGCTTCGACATTTCAATGGCAGGATGGTTCAACGGAGCCTTATTTTATAGTCAAAGAGAGCGGTAATTATGCACTTACGGTTTCTGATGGTTGTACTACTGAGGAAGATCAGATATTTATAAGAATGAAGAGTTGTTGTAATGTTTTTGTACCAAATGTCTTTTCTCCAAATTTTGATGGTGCAAATGATGAGTTTAAAACGTTCTCTAATTGCACACTACCAGTTTTTGATTTGCAGGTTTTTAATCGTTGGGGAGCTATAGTTTTCCAATCAAATGAGCAATCAAATACTTGGGATGGAACGATCAATGGGCAAAAAGGACAAGAAGGTGTCTATGTTTGGGTCTTGAGATATAATGATGGATTGGAAGATCAAGTACTTGCTGGTGATGTGACTTTGATAAGGTAAGGCTTACTGTAATGGGAATCGAGGAATTAAATAGTGCCTTTTTCCAGATTTGTCGCAAAATAGGTATATAAAAGGGAGATTGACTTGGGGAATTTGGCTTTAACTTATAACTTGCAATTTAATACTAAGAGATATTTATAAAAAACCCTATATTTCGTGTTTAATTTAAAATAAACCGTTTTTCAGAAATTCGATAAAAATTTGTCTATGAAATTGGTTAAACCTTTACTACTATTTTTTTCTATTTTATTTTTCGGACAAGCTCAGGCTCAGGACATTCACTGGACGATGTTTGATATGTCACCACTTACATTAAATCCAGCTTTTACTGGAGCTTATGAAGGCACCTTCCGTATTGGTGGTATTTATCGGGATCAGTGGAATTCCTTTGGCGCTGAAGGTTTTAAAACCCCTTCTTTTTATGTAGATGCACCAATTTTACCAGTTGGCAAAAAAAGCTGGCTCGCAGTGGGCGGTATGGTCTATCAAGATGAGGCAGGATCTCTAGGTTTAACTACAGTCTCTACAATGGGATCTGCGGCCTTCCACATGGGATTAAATAAAAAAGCTACTTCTGTATTGACGATTGGCTTCCAAGGTGGAATGGTACAGCGGAAAATAAATGATTTTGACAAGCTGAGAGCACAGGATGACCCCGGTGGTCTTATCCTTGACGGATCAGCGAGTATGACTTATGCTTCAATTTCATCTCAAGAAGATCCTCAAGAGAGTTTTCTTGATTTTAATGCAGGTGTAAAGCTAAGCAGTCAATTAAATAAAACCTCAGATATAACAGTTGGGATGACCTTTAGGCATTTGACTACTCCTGAAAATAATTTTATTGGAGTGACACCGGATGACCTAGACGATCTACCTTTATTATTCACCCTACATGGACGATTTAATACGAAACTGAGCGATAAGCTATCTCTGTCTCCAGCGTTTATTTATAATAGAATATCTTCTGCGAGTGAGATCGGACTTCAAGCGCTTATAGGATACGAACTTGATGAAAAGAAAGACATGACGCTTTATTTTGGGCCTGGATATCGTTTGATCGACAATGATGCAGTAGAAGCAATCCTTCGGTTTGACTATAAACAGTTTAGAGTTGGAGCAGCTTATGATTTTAATGTTTCCTCATTATCGACTGTAAGTAATGGTCAAGGTGGTTTTGAAATTGCTGTTTCTTATATTGCTAGAATATACAAGAAACCAACGGTTAAACCAGTTATATTCTGTCCAAGATTCTAATAGTAATACTTGGTAACAGCAAGGCTTACGACAGCATGTTGTATGACTTGCATGATAAAGATTTAAAAACTCATTTTACAAAACCAATCAAAAATAACGATGAGACATATTACAACGCTTATCTTATTCCTTTGCTCTATAAGTATAATCACGGCTCAACCCTTGAATCGTTCCACTGTTGCTGAAATGATGGAAACGGCTGAAGAGCTTTTTGCCCAAAGAGATTTTTATAATGCATTAGAATGGTATGAAAAAGTTTATGAAGAAGAACGTGATCTTGAAGTAGCATACAAAATTGCAGTCATTAATGAATCATTGCGTGATTACCGTAAGGCAGAACGTTCATGGAAAAGGATTGTAAATAAAAAATCTCGTAAAAAAGTAAATCCTTATATGCCAGCTGCGCGGTTTAATTATGCTCGTATGCTCAAAATGAATGGCAATTATAGTGAAGCAAGGAGTGAGTTTCAATTGTTTATAAGTGAAGCCGAAGATCCTACAATGATTTCAAAGGCCAAAACGGAGTTGATCGGTTGTGAAATGGGACGAGAAATGGATGAAGTCGCAGGTTTGAAAATTGAAAATGCTGGGAAAAAGGTCAATACTAAATATTCAGAATATTCTCCACACTTGGCAAGCGAAACTGAAATGTACTTCACAGCTATTCAGGCTAAAGAAGTAATCGTTATTGAAGAAGCTGAAGATGATTTTCATTCTAGAGCTTTTGTCGCAACAAAAGATGGCGATAAATGGGGAAAACCAACTGCCTTAGGCATCAATATCAATAGAGAAGGATATCACATTGGAAACCTTTCATTGACAGAAGATGGTAAAAGAATGTATTTTACTCGTGCCTTACTTGAAGGAAGTGACTTAAGTGAGAGTAAAATTTATTATAGCGACAAAAGTGGTAGTGGCTGGGGTGCTGCAAAAGAGGTCGAAGGTGTAAATGGGGATTATATTGTCAAACAACCAGTTGTAGGAGAACTTTTCGGAAGCGAAGTTTTATTCTTTATATCTAATATGGATGGTGGATATGGTGGATTTGACCTTTATTATTCTACTCGTCGTGGTGATACATATACACCTCCTACTAATCTTGGAAATATTGTTAATACGATTGGTGATGAAGAAACACCATATTATAAAGAAGGTATTTTATACTTTAGCTCTGATGGGCATGCTGGCCTTGGTGGATTTGATATTTTCTCTTCAGAATGGGACGGTGCGAATTGGAGTAAGCCTTTAAATCTTGGAAAAGGATATAATTCTCCTCAGGATGATTTATATTTTAGTATTGATGCAGATGGATATAATGGTTTATTAGTATCGAATAGAGAAGGGACTCGATCTGCGCATGGGAAAACTTGTTGTAATGATATCTGGACGGTTGAAAAACAAAGGGTTATCCTAGATTTGGCAGCAACTGTTTATGACGATCAGAAAGAAGCTTTAAATGGCGCAACTGTTCAGCTTGTCCAAATGATTAGTAATACGCCGGGTGAAACGAAGAAAAATACAAAAGATAAGTCTAATTTATTTTCTTTTCCATTGGATCGCGAAATGGCTTATATCGTGATTGCGTCTAGAGAAGGATATTATCCTGATACACTTCAGTTTAATACTGCGGGAACTAATAAAACGACTACGTTTGAAGAAGTTTTTTATTTAAAACCGCTTCCTGTTGAAGATGAATACGAAACGATCATTACAAATCAGCCAATAGAATTGCAGAATATCTTTTATGATCTAGATGATGATCAAATTCTTAAAGAGGCCGAGGGAGATTTGACCTTTATTAAGGATATTATGGAGAAATACCCAGAGATGATTATTGAACTATCTTCTCATACAGATGCTCAGGGTACAGGAGGTTATAACCGTAAATTGTCTCAACGTCGGGCAGATTCTGCTAAACGATGGTTGACAGAAAGAGGAATTGCTTCTGAACGAATTGCTTCTGTTGGTTATGGAGAGGCACAGATTCGTAATAAATGTGTCAATGGCGTAAAATGTTCTGATGAAGAGCATAGATATAATAGACGAACAGAATTTAAAATTACTGCCGGCCCTACAAGTATTGAAGTTAAGAAGACACGTTTGAAAAAAAAAGCAAATTAGGAACTAGTACTTCTTCAAGTTCGGTTCCCCCTGTGAAAAAAAGTAAGAATCTGGAATTGACCTTTGATAATGAGCTGCATGAATTTGGACGGGTAAAGAAAGGAGATAGTGTGGCGCATACTTTTAAGTTTACTAATACAGGTGATATTGACATCACTTTGGAATTGGTTTCTGGTTGTGATTGCTCTGAAATTAAATACGATGAAGGAGCAACTTATAAACCTGGCGAGAAAGGAGAAATCAATGTGATTTTCCACAGTAAAGACGAAGAAAAGAAGAAATTAACGAAGACCTTAGATATTTTACTCGAAAATATAAATCCCAAAACAGGGTATCAATATCTTTTTGAATTAAAATATAGTGCAATCGTTTTTTAAAATAATTATGAGGCTTATATAGTGTGCTATATAAGCCTCATGGTTTTATTACAGGCTAATAAAACCGCTTCCCTTTTCTCAAGGCTTCCATCAAATCTAAATCTTGTTCATTCTTTATGATTGCGCCAAGGTGAGGTGGAATATCTTTATTCAAATCAATCTCATCTAGTTGATCCGCTTGAATCTTTTCCATTAAAATTAATTTCAACCAATCCAATAATTCGCTAGTTGATGGTTTTTTCTTGATACCTCGGATTTCGCGGATTCCATAAAACAATTTCATAGCATTAGTCACTAGTTCCTGCTGAATATCAGGGTAATGTACATCGATGATTTTTTGCATCGTTTCATCATCAGGAAAACGGATATAATGGAATAAGCAACGGCGAAGAAAAGCATCAGGCAATTCTTTCTCATTATTAGATGTGATCAGAATAATGGGGCGTTGCTTTGCTTTAATTGTTTTTTGTAATTCATAGCAGTAAAACTCCATTTTGTCTAATTCTAAAAGAAGATCATTTGGGAATTCAATGTCTGCTTTATCAATTTCATCAATCAATAAGATAAGGGCTTCATCAGTGTCAAATGCTTCCCAAAGCTTTCCTTTCTTGATATAATTGGCGATGTCCTCTACGCCTTCGGCCCCCAGTTGAGAATCCCTAAGCCGAGATACCGCATCGTATTCATATAGCCCTTGCTGAGCCGTAGTAGTAGATTTAATATGCCAGGTAATGATGTTTTTATCAAGTGCTTTGGCAATTTCATGAGCAAGGAGTGTCTTGCCTGTACCCGGTTCTCCTTTTACAATCAATGGTTTTTGGAGGTGGATAGCGGCATTGACTGCGATCTGTAATTCTGTTGTAGCTACGTAGGTATCAGTACCTTTAAATTTCATAATTTTATGTGCTGAAATATTCGATAATTAGGCTTGTATCTCGTCAGATTAGCCATGATTTGTAAACAAGAAAAAATAATATGCAAGATAGCTTTTCAATTTTAGAACTCCTGCATTCTGCAATAATTCAAATGACTTGGGTGGAAGTTTGGGCTGTAATTACTGGATTAATCTATGTAATACTTGTAACGAAAGAAAATATTTGGTGCTGGCTATTTGGAATTATCAGCTCTTTATTGAGTATTTATCTATTCTATACTGGGAAGCTTTATGCCGAATCTATACTCTATTTCTATTATGTGATAGCAGGTGTGTATGGATGGTATGCTTGGAATCAAGTTCAATCTAGCACAATTCCATTTGATCAGGAAGTCGATAAGACAGGTTCAGGCTTGCAAATAAGCACCTGGACTGTAGATAAGCATGTGAAAACGATAGTCGTAGGTATTGTGTTGTCACTCGTGTTGGCGTTTATTTTACAGCAATATACAGATGCAAATATTCCATTACTAGATTCTTTTACCACAATATTTAGCTTTATTGCAACTTATATGGTCACTAGAAAAATCCTTGAGAATTGGATATACTGGATTATTATTGATATCGTGACCATGGGGATGTATTTTCATAGAGCTTATTATTTGTATGCTTTACTAATGATTGCTTATACCGTAATCGCAGTGATAGGATACTTCAAATGGCAGAGGATCATGCCGAAGCGTCTAAAAGCCTGATAAGCACTGCATTCTCCCTGAAAAACTACCATATAATTGCCTTGATATGGGCAAGTATCAAAACGAAATATTATTTAGACAAAGTCTAAATAAAAAAATGACCTTAAATAAGCTTTGAGGAGTATATATATTCATTAAAAAGCTTTATATCTTTGTGCCGATTTTCTAGAACCTATATTATCATCATATTTTTTTAATAAAAAAATTAGTGTCTTGAAGAACGGAATTTATAAACTCGCATTCCTGATTTTCTTCCTAACGACTACGCTCTCTGCTTCGGCTCAATCCTCTACAGGAGGGTCATCATCCAATTATTTTGTTTATGCACTAATCGCGATTTCTGCTTTGATCCTCATTGCAGTGATTTTACAAGTGTCAGACAATTTACTTAGGGTAGAGGCAAAACAGATGGGAGTAGATAAAGACGGAGAGGATTTTTCAGTTTTCCCTAAAATTGGAAATTTATTTGACTCACCCACGCCAAAGTACGTAGGTAATGATATCCTTACCAATTTGAAGAAAGGTCATGATATTTTATTAGAGGGAGAAGCTGTTAAAAAAGTTGACCATGATGTACCGGTTAGCACTTTTGCAATCCAGCCTCAAAATTTTATTGGTATGTCACCAATTCCAAAAGTATTGCCAGAAGTTGGTGATTCTATTAAAGCTGGTGATACTTTGTTTTTTGACAAAAAACGCCCCGAAGTAAAATATTCTGCTCCGGTAAGTGGTGAAGTGGTCGAAATAAAGCGAGGTGGAAAAAGATCAATAGCAGAAATTGTGATTCTTAAAGATAAAGAAATGCAATATCGAGTTTTTGATCAAGTCAATTTAGAAGATATATCTAGGGAAGATTTGGTTAACTATATGCTAGAGAGTGGCGTTTGGAGCTTTATTCGCCAAAGACCTTATGATTTAGTTGCAAATCCTACTGAAATACCTACAAATATCTTTGTTTCTACTTTTGATTCTGCTCCTTTAGCACCTGATCTGAATTTTGTAGTTGATGGAAAAGAAGCGGCTTTCCAAAAAGGATTAGATGTCTTAGGCAAATTGACAGATGGTAAGGTTTATCTAGGGATGGATGCTAGAGGAGAAACAGCACCCGCTGCTGCTTTTACAAATGCAACAGGTGTAGAGAGACGATGGTATAATGGAGCACATCCAAGTGGTAATGTCGGTATTCAAATCCACCATACTGCGCCAGTAGATGGAAATAAAAAGGCTTGGGCTTTAGGTGTTCAGGAAGTTATTTCTATTGGTACACTCTTCGCGGAAGGAAAATACGATGCGAGTAGAGTTATAGCACTTACAGGTTCAGAATTATCAGCACCTAAATATGTAAATACCTATATGGGCGCTAATATTGGTGATCTGATCAAAGGAAATATCGGAGGAGAAAAGAATAGAGTGATTTCAGGAGATGTGCTTTCTGGAAAAGCGAAGCGCACAGAGGGATTCCTAAATTATTTTGATGATCAAGTGACTGTTGTAAAAGAAGGGGATTATTACGAAATGTTTGGATGGTTACTACCAATTGCACCAAGACCAAGTATTTCCAAAACTTTTCCAAACTTCTTATTTAAAGATTACAAGTTTACGCCCGATACCAATATGCGTGGAGAGCGACGAGCTTTTGTAGTAACTGGCCAATATGAGAAAGTGTTGCCTATGGATGTTTTTCCACAACACTTAATGAAGGCGATTTTAGTCAATGATTTTGAGCGAATGGAGGGCTTAGGTATATATGAGTTGAGTGAAGAAGATGTAGCATTATGTGAATTTGTTTGTACATCCAAACAGCCACTTCAATCTATCCTTAGAGAAGGATTGGATGCTATGTTGGAGCAAGGATAATTTGATTTGGGATTATGCCTGAATTTTTCCTGTGAAAACAGGATTTGTAAAACAGAACATTTTTAATTCTTAAATAGAAAAATGGGGCTTTTAAACTTTTTAAAAAAGATTGAACCGGATAAAGAAAAATCACCATTCATGCACACGCTGTTTGATGGTTTCTTTACGTTTGCTTTTACTCCTAATCATACAACCAAAGATGGCGTACACATTCGTGATGGCATGGACCTTAAACGGACTATGTTTCATGTTGTGATAGCGATGCAATTATGTTATGTCTTTGGTACTTATAATATAGGTCATCAGCATTTCACAGCATTGGGGATGCACACTGGATTTATAGAAGCGATTCACTTGAAATTAGCATATGGATTGATCCAGATTCTTCCGATCTTTATAGTTACTCATGTAGTAGGATTGGGTATTGAATTTTGGTATGCGGCTAAGAAGGGACATGGTATTGAAGAAGGATTTCTAGTCTCAGGTGCTTTGATTCCACTAATCATGCCACCAGATGTACCAATTTGGATATTGGCTTTAGCCGTTGCTTTTGCAGTCTGGATAGGAAAGGAAGCTTTTGGAGGAACAGGGATGAATATTTTGAATGTTGCTTTACTGGCAAGGGTATTTGTCTTTTTCGCTTATCCAACTACAATATCTGGTGACCATGTTTGGGCGTCTACCTTTATAGATGAAGGGGCTATGAAAGTAGCGGCTGGTTCTATAGCTGATTATGGTTGGTGGCATACTGGTTTTTTCAATGGTATATTTGAATGGCTGGGCTTAGATACTTTTAGGGCTGGAGCTACAGTAGTAGATGGATTTAGTGGGGCTACTCCCATGGGCATTGCCGCTAAAGGAAGTTGGGAAGATGTGACTAATGTTTATTCTACTTCTCAAATGTGGTGGGGAGCGATTCCTGGTTCAGTTGGAGAAACTTGTAAACCGGCAATCTTGGTCGGAGCCGCGTTTTTATTGGCGACAGGAATAGCAAGTTGGAGAATCATGTTAAGTATGGTATTAGGTTGTGCAACGATGGGACTGATCTTAAATGCATGGGGTGCAACGGAGTTTATGCTAGTGCCTTGGTACTATCAGTTTTATATTGGTAGCTTTTTCTTTGCTATGGCTTTTATGGCTACTGATCCTGTAACGGCAGCATCGACTAATCGCGGTAAGTGGATTTATGGATTTTTGATTGGTATGATCGGTTTGATCATTAGAGTATTGAATCCTGCTTACCCTGAAGGATGGATGCTTGCAATATTGTTTATGAATGTTTTTGCTCCACTTATTGATCATTATGTGATCGAAGGTAATATGGCTCGACGTGCGAAACGAAGCGCTGCTCTGGAGACGACAACATAGCGTATAAAAAATTGTTAAAAGTATTTTCAAAATATAAAAAATTAAAATTGTGAGTACAGGTTACGTCGTTCGATTCGTGTTAATTATGACCACTATTGTTGCAGTTCTACTCGCGTTTTTGTCTTTAGGTCTGCAAGAAAGGTCAGCTGTCAATGAAGCAATCTTTAATAAAAGAGCAATTCTGGCAGCGGTGGCTGACCATCTAGGAGAAGGGGTGGTTCATAAAGATTTATCTGATGATCAGGTACTTGAAATCTTTGATAATAAAGTAGAACAAGTAGCACTCGATATGTCGGGACAGCAACTTAGTGCTCAAGATATCATGGATGCAGGTTACAAAGGAGGAAAGCCAGAAAATATAGATATGGCTAAAGAAAAGAAGAAAGAAGAAGCAAATAGGATCTTACCTGCCTATATTTATAATACGGGCAAGGGAAAATTTTATATCCTTAGCGTTCGAGGGAATGGACTTTGGGATGAAATTTGGGGTAATATCGCCTTAGAAGAAGATTTGTCTACTATAGCTGGTGCTTCTTTTGATCATAGAGGAGAGACACCAGGTCTTGGAGCTGAGATCAAAGATAATCCCGCATTTCCTAAGCAATTTAAAGGGAAAAAGATCTATAATAGTAAAGGTCAATTTACTTCTGTCGATGTTGTAAAAGGTGGAGCTGATAAGAATAATATTCATGGAGTAGATGGTATATCAGGCGCTACAGTTACAGCAGATGGTGTTGATGAAATGTTAGAAAGAGGGATTCGTTATTACGAACCATTCCTCAATCAAATCAAAGGAAGTAAAGGAGGCATTAAGAATTGACCAGAGGTATTATTTATTTGAAATAACTAACTAATTTAAAAATTAGATAAATATTAAGATAATGGCTGACAACACAGTTCAGGAAGCAAAGGTAAATGAGCCCTTATTTGGGAAAAAAGAGCGAAAGCTACTTACAGATCCTTTGAATGACAATAATCCGATTACCGTTCAGGTACTTGGTATTTGTTCTGCATTAGCGGTGACTTCATTAGTGTTACCTTCATTAGTGATTTCAATTGCTGTAGTTTTTGTATGTGCTTTTTCTAGTTTGATCACTTCGCTAGTTAGAAATGCGATACCGAGTCAGGTACGAATGATCGTACAATTGGTAATTATTGCTACACTTGTTACAATCGTAGAACTTACCTTAAAAGCATTCAATTATCCTGTCTATAAGCAATTGTCTGTTTATATCGGTTTGATCATTACCAATTGTATTGTAATGGGACGATTGGAAGCATTTGCTATGGCTAATAAACCCTGGAGATCTTTTCTTGATGGTATCGGAAATGGTCTAGGCTATGGAGCGATTCTTATCATTGTAGCAGTGGTCAGAGAGGTTTTTGGAAAAGGATCTTTATTCGCTGGTAGCCCACTTGAAATGAAGTTTATTGGAGCAAGCGATGATTATATGATCAATACATTGACGAGTGATTGGTTTGGTTGGTATGCTAATAATAACCTTATGGTATTGCCAGCTGCTGCGATGTTTGTTATTGGTCTTTTGATTTGGTTTCAACGTAGTAGAAATACCAAACTTGTTGATATATCATAGCCGTAGTAGAGCTGCATTTTAATTTTGATTTACATTTTAATTTTGATTTAAAAATTTATCATGGGCGAGTTTATAAATACTTTTATACAAGCTGCTTTTGTAGAAAATCTAGTATTAGCATATTTTCTTGGAATGTGTTCTTATCTAGCTGTTTCAAAATCAGTAAAGACAGCATTTGGTCTTGGATTGGCAGTAATCTTTGTACTGTTTGTAACGATGCCAATCAACTGGTTAATCAATGAATACCTTTTAAGTGAAAATGGGATGTTCGGCGTTGATTTAGTTTTTCTTAGATTAATCCTGTTCATTGCAGTAATTGCATCAATGGTACAGTTGGTTGAAATGATTGTAGAAAAAGTTTCCCCTGCACTATATAATTCATTAGGAATATTTCTTCCATTGATCACCGTAAACTGTGCGATTCTTGGAGGTTCTTTATTTATGGTAGCTAGAGAATATAATTTTAGTGAATCTATTGCTTTTGGATTAGGAGGAGGATTCGGTTGGTTCTTGGCAATTATAGCAATAGCAGCTATTCGTGAAAAACTTAGATACTCTAATGTACCTCCTGCTTTACGTGGATTAGGAATGGCATTTATCCTGACTGGATTGATGGGCATTGCGTTTATGAGTTTGATGGGGATAGATCCAGAAGCATTTATGGCTAAATAAGTGACGGGACAAAATAGCTTATTATTAATTCCGTCTAATAACTTAATAGTCTTGAAAGCGTAAAAAAATTATTTTAAAATAATTAATTATACACAATGATTTTTCTTTTTGATTTTGTAACACTTGGATTTGCAGTTATCGTTTTCGTATCTGTTATCCTATTGTTGTCCTTCATGTTAATCCTTGCAAGGAAGCGATTGGTACCTCAGGGAGACGTGAATATTATTGTAAATGGAGATGCTGAAAACCCATTGGTTGTAAAGCCAGGGGTGACCTTATTGACTGCCCTTTCTGAAAAAAGTGTTTTCTTACCTTCTGCTTGTGGTGGTGGTGGAACTTGCGCAATGTGTGAATGTCATGTAGATGCAGGGGGAGGAGATGTACTTCCAACGGAAATGAATCACCTTTCGCGAAAAGAGGCTGCTGAAAATAAACGATTAGCTTGCCAGGTGAAAGTACGGGGAGATATGGATATTCGAATCCCTGAAGAGATCTTTGGTATCAAAAAATGGGAATGTGAAGTCGTTTCGAATTATAATGTCGCTTCTTTTATAAAAGAATTTGTAGTGAAACTGCCAGAAGGTGAAGAGCTGGATTTTCAGGCAGGTGGATATATTCAAGTGGATGTACCTGAGATTGAGGTAGAATTTAAAGACATGGATATTACTGCTCATCCTCGCTTAGGTAAAAAACCAGATGAGTTTCAGTCTGAATGGGATAAGTATAAGCTTTGGGACTTGAAAATGAAAAACGATGAGCCAATCTTCCGAGCATACTCTATGGCCAATCACCCAGCAGAAGGAAATATCGTCATGTTGAATATTCGGGTAGCTACACCGCCTTGGGATAGAGATAAAAATGGATGGATGGATGTAAATCCTGGCATATGCTCTTCTTATGTTTTTGGAAGTAAGCCTGGAGATAAGGTAACTATTTCAGGACCTTATGGAGAATTCTTTATTAAGCCAACTAAAAAAGAAATGGTTTATATTGGTGGTGGAGCAGGAATGGCGCCATTACGATCTCATCTTTTTCACTTATTCCATACTTTGAAAACAACGGATCGGAAAGTATCTTACTGGTATGGAGGACGAACAAAGAGAGAGTTGTTTTACATTGAAGACTTCCGAAAAATTGAAAAGGAATTTCCAAATTTCAAATTCTATGTAGCTTTAGATAATCCTTTAGAAGAAGATAATTGGCAAGTAAAAGAAGATATGGATGGAGAAGGTGATGGATTTAAAGGATATATCATGAGTGTACTCAATGATCAATACCTTAAGCATCACCCTGAACCAGAAGAAATTGAATATTATTTCTGTGGACCTCCAGCCATGAATGCTTCTGTTATCCGATCTCTAGATGAACTAGGTGTTCCAGAAGAGAATATTGCATTTGATGACTTTGGAGGATAAGTCTTTGACCTTATTTAGAAGAAAATAACCAATCATAAAAAAGAAGTGGTTTACTAAACTAACTGAGCTATTTAGCCTCGCTTAGTTTAGTAAACCTTCATCAGAGATTTTATTTAAAATTTCTTTTGGCCTATTCACTCTTCCCCTGAATCTTTCTTCATTCTACTCCAGAAAAAAGAACCTATAAGAAAAACAAATAGGATAATGGACCATATTAGGTAAGTATTATCCCATGTTTGATGTGCGCTATTTGAACTGTTTCGTCCCATAATCATTACTATTCTTATTAAGACTACTACCGCAAATATTATAGTGATGACTCCTGAAAAACCTGATTTTTTCTTTTCCATTTTTTATAGTTTATTTATTGTTTTTAAACAACTTCAATAATAGGCGATCCCTTATTTCATGATGGCATCTAATTCTTTATTAAAATCCGCCATGATTAAAGCAAGTACTACTTGATCCCAATTGTCATAGAATTCTTTTATTTGTACATCAAATTCTGCTTCGGTAATTACAGAATTATCCAAGAAGCCCTGAATATCATAACGAAGTATTTTTTTAAGGAAATTTTTGCTAGTCAACTCATTGATATCATTAGGGTTAGCAGGTTTTGACAAATATTTTTCAACAGATGTTCTACTTTCCAAAACTTTAGCTCTTAAATCCTTATAAAGCTGTCGCTGGGAAGCATTTGGGCTAAAACTTCTAGCCGTATCTAATCGGCCCATAAATGTATGGACACTTTCAAGGAATAAGGCAAAGTTTTTCTCATTCAATTTAGATACTTTTAGAAAACCATTAATGTCATTTTCCTGGACCATATCCATACTCTTTTTCATCTCTACCTGATAATGCTTAGGCAATTGACTTAGCATTAATTCTATTTCATTTCTATTTGTATTAATCTTGGTTTTAATATCAAGGTATTGTGCCTCGTATTTAGTTTTCATTCGATCATTAGCTGTACAGCTGCTAATTAATAGCGAAAGGACGATAAAAATATATTTATTCATAATTTTTGATTTTTATAATTGAAGTTGTTTAAAAAAGGCTGCTATTACGAGAAACAGATATTTTGTTTCAAGACGAGGCTTTAAAATCGCTGCATAGCAGGGCTACGTGAGGTTTTTATAACGAAGTATTGAAGCAAAAGATCGTTTCGTAGTTTAGTGAGCTATTTTTAAACAACTTCATTTTAAAAGACCGTTAGGCAATTTCATTTGGTCGAAAAAAATAAGAGAGAAATGGTTTACTAAATTTACTGAGCTATTTTACCTTGGTTAGTTTAGTAAACCTCCACCAAACGATTTTATTTAGAACCTTTAAGAACCTGATTTCGCCTTCGACAATAAAGTTTGGACAGGTTCTAAAACAAATTGAGAAAATAAAATAAGCGTAAAATTAAACATTAAGGAAACTTTACTCTAACTATCATCTTATAATACCATAAAAGATTAAAATATAACATTTGGATAGGCTCATATCTAATTAAAAATTTTGAAACTAAACCCCCTCTCCTTGTGTTTCGCTCCGTATATTTGTAAATCATAATGAAAAGACAATGACAGAGACTAAAAGATATACCGTTACATCCGCCTTACCCTATGCCAATGGCGCATTACATCTAGGACATTTAGCAGGTGCTTATTTACCTGCGGATATTTATGTGCGCTACCTTCGTTTGTTGGGAAAAGATGTTGCTTTTATTTGTGGCTCAGATGAGCATGGAGCAGCGATTACCATTCGGGCAAAAAAAGAAGGCATAGCACCTAAGGATATTATTGATAAATACCACGAATTAAATAAAGCTACTTTTCAAAAACTAGGCATCTCTTTCGATATTTATCATCGTACTAGTGACCCTTTACACCATGAAACAGCACGAGCGTTTTTTAAAAACCTATATGATAAGGGAGGGGAATTTGAAGAACGAACGAGTGAACAATACTATGATGCAGGGTTTGATCAGTTTTTAGCAGATAGGTATATTGTTGGGACTTGTCCAAAATGTAGTCATGAAGAAGCCTATGGAGATCAATGTGAAAATTGTGGCTCTACACTCTCGCCCACGGATTTGATCAATCCAAAATCTACCCTTAGTGGAAACGCACCAGTGCTTAAGTCGACAACCCATTGGTATTTTAAATTGGATAAACATGAGGAATGGCTCAGAGAATGGGTCAAAAATGGCCAATTAGATGGTCAGCAACATCATGATCCAAAAGCTTGGAAAAAACATGTTGTAGGCCAATGCTTAAGTTGGATTGATGGAGAAGGAGGTTTGCAACCGAGAGCGATTACACGAGATCTGGATTGGGGGATCAAAGTACCTGTAGAGGGAGCAGATGGAAAAGTCTTATACGTTTGGTTTGATGCACCAATTGGCTATATTTCAGCGACCAAGCAATGGGCAACTGATAATGGCAAAGACTGGAAAGATTATTGGCAATCTGATGAAGCGGAGTTGGTTCATTTTATAGGAAAAGATAATATTGTTTTTCACTGTATTGTTTTTCCCGCAATGCTTAAGGCAGATGGAAATTATAATTTGCCTGTGAATGTGCCTGCGAACCAATTTTTAAATTTTGAAGGCCGAAAGTTTTCTAAATCTAAAGGCTGGGGTATCGAGCAGCATCAATATCTTGAAGCATTTGCAGATTTCCCAAATAAAGAAGATGCCTTGCGCTATACCCTTATTCGAAATGCGCCTGAAAATAAAGATAGTGATTTTAAATGGGATGAATTTGTAGATTTTCATGACAATGAATTAGTAGGAAATTTAGGTAATTTCATCAATAGGGTAGTCGTATTGACTAGTAAGTACTATGAAGGAAAAACGCCAGCCGTCAATATTGGGACAAGTGGATTAGATGAAGTGAAAGAACTAGTCGCACAGTTTCAAAAAAATGTAGAAGCCTTTAAGTTTAAAGATGCCTTGCAAACTTTTTTAGAGATTTCTTCTTTTGGTAATACTTATCTTCAGGATGTATCTCCTTGGAAAATCTGGAAAGAAGACCCGGATAGTGAGGAAGTAAAAACTTGTCTATCTAACTGCTTGCAAATTGTAACGATACTCAGTGTGCTTTGCGAGCCTTTTATTCCTTTCTCTGCTAAGAAAATAAGAAAATTAATTAATCTGCCTGAAGTAGAAAATGGCGGACTTCAGCTTTTGTTAGATCAATTAAAAGCTGATAAAACTCTAATTCCAACAGGCCATCAATTAGAAGCACCTACACTACTTTTTGCTAAGATAAATGATAGAAAGGATGATAGCCGCTTAAAAATTGTTGAAGCGCAGAAAATGCAGCTAGCAGCAATTCTGGAAGCGGAGCAAGCAAATCAAAGGCAACCGATAAAACCGGAGATTAACTATGATGATTTTGCAAAACTTGATATTCGTACCGGAACAATCATATCGGCTGAACGGGTTGAAAAAGCAGATAAATTATTGAAACTAACAGTTGATATTGGCTTAGAGACGCGCACGGTTGTATCTGGTATTGCTAAGCAATATAAACCTGAAGAGGTTCTGAACCAGCAAGTATTATTATTAGCTAATCTTGCACCTCGAAAACTTAGAGGCGTTATGTCGCAAGGGATGATACTAATGGCAGAAGATGAAAATGGAAAATTAAGTTTTGTCCAACCAGGTGAAACTTGGGATAATGGGCATGGTGTGAGTTAAAGAGTCAGAGTGGTCAGGTGGTCAGAGTAGTCAGAGAGAGTCAGGTAGTCAGGTGGTCAGAGTAGTCAGGTGGTCAGAGAGCTAGAAGTGTAGGGGACCAAGATTAATTTGCCCCCCTGACCCTCTGACCACTCTGACCCTCTGACCACTCTGACCTTCTGACTTTCCTGACCACTCTGACCTTCCTGACCCTCTGACCACCTAATACAAACAGATATGAATATTAAAAAAATTCGGATTCCACTTTTAGTCCTTCTTTTTATTTTAATGCTGGTTACCGCTTGGATGATGTATAGCCGATGGCAAGCAGAAGTATTATGGGGACATTTGCCTCTTTGGTTTTTTATAGGTCTATGGGGAAGCATTGTAATCGGGCTAAATACCTTTGTTTCAAAGCGGGAAAGTGCTTTAAAATTATTGGGTTTGACTACGCTTTCGGGGGTTTTATTGTCATTGGGTTTTCCGCCAATTCCCTTGACGACTTTGATGTTTATTGGTTTTATCCCGCTTTTATTAGCTGAGCAAGAAATTGCTGAATCGGGTGAAGGTAGAACTTGGATACGCGTCTTTAAATATACTTATCATACTTTTGTTGTTTGGAATATATTGACTACCTATTGGGTAGCAAATACAGCTTTCTTTGCAGGTGTTTTTGCGATTTGGGTCAATTCTTTATTGATGAGTATTCCGATTGTGCTGTTTCATTTAGTGAAAAAACGAATGCCAGGGCTTGCCTGGATCTCTTTTGTAAGTTTTTGGTTAACTTTTGAATATTGGCATTTATTTCATGATTTATCCTGGCCTTGGTTGACATTAGGCAATAGTTTGGCAGAATTTCCGACTTGGGTGCAGTTTTATGAATATACTGGAGTTTTTGGTGGTTCCTTATGGATCTTATTAGCTAATGTACTTTTTTATAAAGTAGTCAGTAATTATTATTTCCATCAGGTTGGCATTTCTTTTAAAAAATTATTGAAACCAATAGCCCTTCTAATTATTCCTATACTGGTGTCATTGGGCATGTATTTTTCTTATCATGAAACTGGAAAAGAGATTGAAGTTGTGGTGACCCAACCTAATTTTGAACCCCATTATGAAAGAGAATACCACAGTAAAGCAGAACAATATAAATACCATACGATACTTTCTCAAAAAGTAGGAACTAAAGAAACAGATTACATTATTTTTCCGGAAAGTAGTTTTAATAGTCTTGATGAAAAAGCGCTTTCTAGTAATCGTTTGATATCTGATCTACAAAACTTTATGAGTGCTTATCCCAATGGTAAATTAATAATGGGTGTAGGATCTTATCGGTTTTTTGATAAAGGTGAACCCTATCCGGATGCTATTCGACCCTATATCCAAAAGCAGAAAAATGGTAATGATACACTTTATTATGAGGCGTATAATGCTGCTTTCCAAATTTCAAATGAGAGCGATGAAGTACAGATCTATCATAAATCTCAATTAGTGCCTGGTGCTGAATATTTTCCATTGAAAAATGTACTGCCCTTTATGCAGCCTTTGGTTGATCAACTTGGTGGTTCGGTATACGGTCTTGGAAACCAAAAGGAACGATCTGTATTTAGCAGTAAAGATGGAACTAATATAGCTCCGGTCATTTGTTATGAATCGATCTATGGAGAATATACTACAGGCTATGTTCGAAATGGTGCCAATGCACTGGTGATTATGACCAATGATGGCTGGTGGGATCATACAGCTGGTCACAAACAACATTTACGTTTCGCTTCTCTAAGAGCTATAGAGACCAGGAGAGCAATTGCCAGAGCTGCCAATACAGGTATTTCAGGTTTTATCAATCAAAAAGGCGATATTCTGGCTACTACATTCTATGATGAACCTACTGCACTCCGAGGAACAATTATTTTAAATGATAAAATAACCTTCTACACGCGTTATGGTGATTTGATTGCAAGAATCGCAATGTTTCTATCCGCATTATTGTTTTTAAACTTGATTGCCAAAACCTGGATGAAAAAGATAAATGACTAATACTTTGTAAATACTACATCTCGCTTAGTGTGCTTTGTATCTTAAACTAAGAGACAATAGCCCGAATAAAGTGAAAAAGATTTATCAGAACTTTATGAGTATACCAAAAGGAAGGCTTCACAAACGAAGTGATCACCAAATCACATAGTCTCCAGGACTGATTACTACATTACCCTATTGCTCAAAACTATAATAGCCCTCGACAGATACTTTTACCCGACCTTACCCAGTTCATTCATCAGGCCAGTGCAATAACCTTGAGTGACATGTGCTCGAGTTTTATATGCGGGGTGTTTCATTAACAATTGATGTAATTTTGGAAGATTATAATAAGGCACTCCGGGATAAAGATGATGTTCTAAATGATAGCCTACATTATGCGGTGCAATAAAGAATTTTTCTAACCAAAAAGGTTTTACTGTTCGAGAGCCAGAGAGGTCATCTTCATAAGCTAATTCTCCAAAATGCTCTGCTACACTTCGAATATATTGAAACATAAAGAATGTTGAGAAATAAGGTACAACCCAAAACAATAAGTAATATTTCCATATACCAAAAACAGTAAGGCTACCAAACAAAATAATATAAAAAGCTATTTTCAATACTTTGTCTTCTCGCTTAGCGGTTTGATCACCGTCTGCACCACCAAATCTTTTTAGAAACCAAAAAGCATCCATAATTCCTTGATACAAAACAAGGTAAGAAGAGGTCGTCAATAAGAATTCAAATTTGGTTTTAGGAAACTGAAATGCTCTTTTTGTCAGTTTGGCAACCCAATCAGGATCATCTTCTGTATTGAGGTGTTTATGGTGTTCTAAGTGATTTTTTCTATACTTTTCGATGGAAGTGAAAATGGGATACATGATAAAATAGTTAGAAACTAGATCATTCCATTTTCTATTTTTCAGAAAACGAAAATGAGTAGCATCATGCATCAATATAGCTAAAGCATGCATTCTTGCACCGATGATAATGACCGCTAGTGGATACAACCAGATGATTGGGTATTGTATACTAAGATAAATTACAGAAAAGATAATAGCCCAATTAGCAAACATAGCCAGAATATTCAAATGCGGTTTCAATTTGAATAAAGACTTTAACTCAATGGGGTCTATTTTAAAACTTAATTCTTTTGCATCATGGTTACACATGGCTCTAATTTTTTAGGATTAAAAAAAATGTTTATTTCTAGTCCCAAAATTAGAGTACTTGGTAATCAGTGATTAGCATTATTATTTCAAATACCTAGACTTATATTGCATTCCGGATAAAACCTCTGGATAGGTTGCTATTATATTGTGGTTTGATAATTAATAAGAAGTGTATGGGATTGATTTAGTGGAAGTATAAACCACTGATTATCAATCTTCTATTCTGTCTGAATAAGTAGATGAAGCTCTTAGATTAAATGAATGGTCAAAATCTGGAAGTATATTAAAAGAAGTGTCTTATAAAACCCCTTAGTTTAGGGCTGAACACAAGCAAAGCGATCACCGCATCACACCACATAGTCCGCAGGACTGATCACCACTTCACAAGCGAAGCGATTACCATACCATATTACTACATTCTCTTCATCCTTCCACCTCCTCGTCCACCACGCATGGTTCTGGCATGTTTCATTTGGCCACGATTGGTTAAAGCTTTTTCAAATTGTTTGATCTGGTCTTTGAGTTGAGGTTCGGTTACCTTTAGCTTTTTTATTTTGTTAAAGTGCAATTTAGCATTATTCCACTTGTTTTTTGTTGCATGGATATTAGCCAATTGTAAGGAGACCATTGCTTTTTCATTATCAGTAGGCAATTCTATTTCTTGAGCTTTGGTCAACCATTTTTCAGCATTATCGTTATCCTTTCTATTCATTGCCATAGACCCTTTCAACAAATAGTAAAAGGCATGGTTTGTTTTATATAGCCAATTTGGTTTGAGGGTCAGACCTAATCGCTTTTCTGCTTCATCGAATTGCATAGTTTGCACCATCGTCGCTGCTGACTGTACTGTACCCAGCAAAATATAACTGACAAGCAAAACTATTCCAGCCAAGAGGAACGGAAAGGCATACCAAAAACCTAAGGTAAATACCATAATAGTCCCACCAATAAGACATAATGCAATAAGAGCTAATTTTAAATATATATTGATTGTAAACATGCTATTTCTTTTGAGTCTTACTATTAAACTTCAATGCAAAGATAAGAAAATTAGTCTCACTACCATCGACAAATTAGACCTTGTTTGGGAAAATTATTAACCCTAAATTATCCTTTCAACCATAGGTAGATGCTTTATGAAGAAAATTTCTATAAAAAACGCCCGATCGTTTATACTTGCTAGCCAATTACTTAATAAAAGTGCAGCATTTAAAGGGAAAAGCGGAACACTTGATGTTATTGAACAAATAGGGTATGTTCAAATCGACACTATTTCCGTAATCGCAAGGGCCCATCATCATGTGCTTTATAGTCGGATTCCTGATTATACTCCTGAATACCTTAAACAATTGGAAGAATCTGATCGAAATATTTTCGAATACTGGGCACATGCAGCGAGTTATCTTCCAATGAAGGACTTTAGATTTAGTCTCATTCCTAAGCAGAAAATAAAAGTAGGAGAGGGGCATTGGAGAAAAAGAGATAAAAAATGGATGAAATGGGTATATGATCAAATCAAATCAGAAGGCCCCAAAATGGGGCGTGAATTTAAAAAAGACAAAAGCTTGTCCTATGATCATGCTTGGGGAGGCCATCCGGTTACTCAAGCATTGCGGCAATTGTTTATGGAAGGCGATATTATGGTTACAGGCAGGAGAGGCTTTCAAAAAGTGTTTGATTTGACCGAACGCGTATTGCCGGATCAGGTAGATACTCGATTACCTTCAGAAACGGAATACTACAAATATTTGATCTTAAGAGATATTCATGCAAATGGATTAATGAAGGCTCGTGAAATAGGCCATTTACTTACGATTCCTAAAGATACTTTGCAAAAGATATTAGCTGAATTAATTGAATCTGGTGAATTGCTGGCAGTTAGAATAAAGGAATTAGAATCGGAGATTTATTATGCTTCAAAAGAGAAAATGGATGCTTTTCAAGCTGGAAGAAGGAAAAAACAATTTAAAATCCTCTCTCCCTTTGATAATTTAGTGATTCAGCGGAAACGAATGAAAGACTTATTTGATTTCGACTATACCATCGAATGTTATGTACCAGCGGCTAAACGAAAAGTTGGATATTTCAGCCTTCCACTGCTATGGGGGACAGATTTTATTGGGCAAATTGACCTTAAAGCAGATCGCAAAAGAAAAGTACTGATTGTTAATAATTTGGTTTGGGAAAAAAATGTAATAAATAAAGAAAAGGTATTTCCCATTTTGAAAACTGCTTTAAATGAGTTTCGGGATTTCAATGGGTGTTTGGAGATTGAAGGTCTAGAGTCTGTATAAAATCTGTTGATTGGCATATTTGCTCATAAGGTATTTGAAGTGATCTAGTTCATCTTTTCTCTAGAATTGGCTTTTATAACTTTGGATTTTGTTTATTATGAGATCAATCTTTATTATTTAATGCTGATTTTAAAGCTTTTCCATGTTCATTCCAAATAACTATTTCAAAATCAGATTTATCCAATACCAATTTTACTTTCTTTTCGTTCGTTTCACGAATATCATATGGAACTGCCGTTCCTATTTTTTCACCTTTCTTGTATGCGAAAACTAAACAAGGGCATTCAATATTAGCATCCTCAAATGAATAGTTAACCTCATCTCTATCTCCATACTTCATCCATGATGGTCTGTTGAAACTTTTACTTCGCGGATGAAATACTGCAATATCAAACCAAGCTCCATGCCGATATTCTCCAAATGATTCGCCATTTTGATTGATATATACACTTGGTTTATCTAAATCTGTGAGTTGATAATGTGGATTTTCATATTCTTTTTTACTCCTTTCAGAATAAATAACTTGGTTTATCGTCAATGGGTCAATACCAGTAAATTCAGTTAATCTCCCAGCCATTGCTTTTTCCCATTGGTTGTTTAATTCTCCTTCATAACCATGACTAAACCCACAATGTAATAGTACTTTTTCTTCTGGGTATTTTTCTATATAGGCTTGGATGTTTTTCGCTTGATTAATTTCTCGTCCTTTTCCATTTTCATGTCCTGTACTTTCATATCCAAATACTTTCATCCCATTTTGATGGGCTTCTCTGACTAAATTTCCAAATTGCGGTTCTTTGGTATAATAGCCTGATTTTAGTGTAGGATATCCATTAGACTGCAGAATCGAATCAGATTTCGAGCTTTCAAAATAAGTCTCTAATCCAAGATGATTAAAACCTTGTTTTTTTAATCCAGCAATTAATTGAGTTGTGAAAACCCTATGTTGTGGCATATGATGACCTTCATTTATTATTACTATTTGATGCTTTTTAGCCTTTTCTAAAATGTAATCAACTGCATTTTTTCTTTCCAAAAGCGCAAAGCTATCCTTTTGTTCTTGAGAAAGTTCTTTTCTTATTTTCGTTTGATCATCCCACATTTCATGTGTTTTTTCAATATCACCTATGTATGAAAAATCCCAGGCTGTCATTTGTGGACCTTTTGATTGTAAAACCGAATCCTGTATAAATGAAGTAAACTTATACGGACTAGGATCCCACTTAAATGTTTCTAACTTAAATTCATATTCTGTAAATTTTATCTTATTTACATGGCATCCAATTATAAAGAATAGAATTATGAGGAATAATATGTTTTTCATTTTCATTTCTTATTGATTTGAAGACTTATGAGAGATACGGTAGTTGATGAACACATTGTAAAGTGACTTACTACCTATTGATGTGCTGCAGATTGTACAGTCTGCAAATTTACATCAAACCCTTTTCAAAGTTAATAAAATTATCCGTTTGAACTAATAGGAGAAGACTCTAGGGAGATGGAAGCTTAGGTTGTTTTCGATACTTAAAAATGACATATCATACATTGAATAACTTGATGTATTGAATACAAGCAGTGAATAAAGTTAACAGGCATATTAAAATTTGTATATTTCTCATTTTATGGTTGCTTGAAGAGAACATCTTGTATACACGGCATGGCGGAACGAAGCGGAGACATGTACGTGGGATACATTGTATGTGTCGTGAATGGGCACTAAATCACTTTCAATATAAGGAATTATTTTGGGATGAGAAGTCCTGAAATTCTAGAGAAGTGAAAGCTATTCTATGTCTAAATTAAGTGAAGGTGGTTATACCCCTTTTGTAGAGTATTACCTTAGGGACAAAGCATACTGAGATATTGGAATCGAATTCCTAAGAAGAAAAATCTTGTTTTGTGAATTGCGAAATATGTGATCGGTAGGCTTTGGGGTCTGAGGGTTCTTCGACGAGACTATCATTTAGTTTCGTCGGTTGCCACTCGATTGGCCACAGTGTTTCTTTTATATTAAGCAGCATTTCTTATACTTCTTTCCAGATCCACATGGACATTGTTCATTCCTTCCTATTTTTCTTTTTTTATTCACTAACTTTTTCGGCTTGACTCGCTCAAACCTATCTGCGAGTTTCTTATAATGGCTTTCCCAACCTTCTCTTGATTTATAATATACATTTCCATAATCTTCTACTTCTTTATTTTCGTTTTCGATCCTTTTAATTGCTCCTCTTATTTCAATTATTGTATGATTTTGAAGCAATGTTCTATTCTTCATATTTACATAATACTCTTCTAACTCCTTTAGTCGGGGTAATATTTTTGCATATCTTGGCTTTCCTAAATGACCTATTAAACCTTCTATCCATTTCCCTTCTGGATTGCTCAATAATTCTAATATCTCGTTATCGTATTTGCCTCCTTCACTAAAATCAAAACTCTCAAATAAAAACAGATAGGGTAATTCACTTTCTTCTTTGTTTAATTCTAAACATTTTTCAACACATTTTTCTATGACTTCATCTCCTAATTCTGCACATAATTTTCCCAATACATAAACTCCTTGCTCATTTAAAAAATCATTATCTTCTCTTGTCGTTGTATATAGTTTTATTATTGGGTTTACTAATTTTGAATCTACCTGCCCTTCTGCAACTATACTATACCATAATGGAGCATTTGAGTAGTAATTTGCTTTTTCGTCATAAAATTCTAAGTCATTATATGCATTCTCTATATGATAAATTACTTTATTTAATATTTCTTTATCCTTTCCAAAGTTTACTAAATATTTAATCGCTTCAAATGGTATTCCATTCTTTAATGTTTCTATGGCTTTAAATGCTTCTTCTTTAGAATTGATCTCCATCCTTTATCTTTTATTTTTCTATTCTTGGCAAGTTACTTTTTTTACCAATTTTAATCATGTGATTTTATTGTTATTTTTCATTTTGGCCAACATCCGTATAAATACCACCCCAATCAAAACATCCATTTATTTCTACAATCTGACCAAGCCCCAAATAAAAACTAATTTCCTTGGCGATCGGTTTCGTTCAAGATTTAAGTCAAAGTCTAGCTCTATGGGCAAATTCGACCTTATTTATTGTGTGTAGTTTTTATTCATTTTTATTTAATCCTTTTCCTGTTTACCAATTTTCTTTGTGTCCACGAACTCTATCAACAAAAGTTGATTTATCTATTTCGTCAGTTCCAAATCGTTCTCTGAATCTTTCCGAAATTTTTCTGACCCATTTCTTTTCATAGTCTGCGTCCATACCTTCAGCGTCAACAACATCTTTGGCAAAATTTTCTGAATAATAATATTCTGCCTTTGATATTTCTGACCATTCATCTGGTGGAATACAGAATCCCCATTTTACACAAAGGTCAGCAAGTAGATAATTTATCTCTCGCTCCATTGGTGGTACATCCTTTTTTTGTTTGTATCCCATTTTGAGTTTTCTCTAATTACACACACAGACACACACAGACACACACACAATATTCATTTATTAGCTGCCGTATTTTTTTTCATCTAAAAATTATTATTAAAAACATCTTGTGTTGATATTGTCTTTTCGATGTTTTCCTCATTGAAATTGCCATTTGCTGTTTGCTGCGATTTTATGTTTTTAGGTTGATATTTCATTTTTTTATCGGCTATTCGTTCTACGACACTTTGATGCACTAAAAAAGGATTGAGGTCTTTTCCTGTCTCAAGTCGTTCATGCTGACTTTTGATAGTTCGGATGCCTTTATGCTCCTTCCAAAGCTCAAGCTTTTTAGGTAGTAATTGAACGAGCTTCCATGCTCCCTCAAGAGATTCATTAATCGCTGCTTTTGGGTCAGGACATGAAAATTTAATTTCATCATTCTCTATAACAGAAGGAAGGTCTTTCCATTCCTTGTCCTCCAGTTTTTTTAGTAGCGTGAGGCTATACCGTTTAAGGTCTACCTTCATTCCGAGTGAAATTGCTTCGTGGACCATCCACTCGAGCGTGATCTTTGCCAGCCCAGATTTATGTTCTGGATAGCCGCCACCCACGTCTGAATGCGATCCTGCAAACCATACCTCCTTACAGGTTTGATGATTTTTTGATGCTTTCCAATGCATTTGATTGAAAAATGTTCTTTTCTCGTCGATAGAAATTGCATGGCGTACATTTAGTACACTTTTATTTTCCTCTTCATTGCCTAGAATAAGCTGGTTCCATATCCAACCATAACTTTTGACCGTATCGAATAGTCCTAGAAAATGAATTCGAAGCTGATAATTAGGGATCTTATTACTTTTTAAATCCCTTGGGTCTTCCTTATGGTTTAACAGCCTTCCATAAGTGCTTCTGAATTTTGAGCGCTCGCTATAGAATGTTTCTTTATCTTTTTTATCCTTAGGAGCTTTTCCAAGAAAAAGCTTTATCGCATAGGGAAATAAATTATTAGCACCTTTCTCAAGCAAACCGTATTCCTTGATAAATGCAGCTAAAACTCTTGCGGTATAAGCCCCTCTACTGAAACCAAAAATAAAGACTTTGTCGCCATCCTCATATTGCTCCATTAGAAAGGTGTATGCTTCCATTACATTCTTCATTAAACCCCGTCCGAAAGCCAAACCCAGTACCTGAGTTACTTTTCTGGCAATTGTAGTTTTGTATAATGGATCGCCCATTGTTCCAACTCCTGGATCGTAATAGGTAACCTGTTTACCCGGCACGCGCTTAAGCATACGATATAGCTTAATGATATTTGAATTGTTTTTACCAAACTGATTGCCAGTACCATCAAGGCAAATAATGATGTTTTTATTCGTTTGTTTAGTATTCATAAATTCTAAGATATAGCCATTTAATAGGAAAAAATAATATCCCGTTAAATAACACCTATTTTGAGAAAAAAACATTTAGAGAAATACAAGTTTTCTTTGTTGATGTTTTAAAGGGATGATACTAATTCTTCATTTTTTATTCTTTGATAGGAGTTAACATTGGCATTATACAAATTGTATGTGCCTTGAATGGGCATTAAATTCCAAAGAAGAAAAATTTTGTTCTGTGATCTGCGAAGTACTCGATCTGTATGCTTGATGGTGTGAGGATAGGTTATTTACTTGAGTTTTTGGTTGCTACTTGATGTATTTTTCTATTTATTTTATTCTTGGTATGGGCCTAAGAATTTATCTCCATTAAAGTGAATAAGGTGTTCTGGATTATCAGCTATCCATACTTCAGTTTCCCAAGCGATATCTGCTATGAATTTTCTAAATGTAGTTCTGTTTAAGAATGCTGTTACATAAATAATATTAGCTGTACATTTTTGAGTCAATTTTTGTAGCTGTAAAAGTCTTAGTTCACTGATTGCACCTGAACTATGTACTGCTTCAATAAGGTAAAGCCAGTTTTTGTTCTTTGAATATGCAATTACATCGGGAAGCTCATCGTGAGAAATTTCAAAGAAATTCAACTTTTCTAATTCAACTTTGCCTAAATGGAGATACTTATCAGAAGTATCTCCTATCTAAAGTACTTTAGCACCATAACCATATATCGGAAGAAAATCTTCAATTATTGCTTTCTGCAAATCGTTATGACGTCCTACTGAAAATTTTAACTTTTTTCCAGAAGGAAGGTTTACTGGAACTTTGTTTAGATTTCTTTTTCTTTTTAACTTTTCAGCAAGAGTTTTAACTCCTTTTAGTTTGGTCTTAACTGTAGCACTCCAATTTGCAGTGTTATATTCTACTAGTAATTTTGCATATTCTGGATTTAATCCATATCCTCTAGTTGAATCGTTAGTTGCCGAAGAAGGGCTTGATTGCAATACAATTCCGGCAGCAACTAATAATTTTAAATCTTTTCTTCGGATATCATCGTATGATCCACTACTAATATTCTCATGAAAGTGAGCATTCACATATTCGATAATTGCTCTTGTTTTTAATGCATATGAATCGCCTATAAGGTTTTTAGCATTCTTAATTTCTTTGATTGATTTAATATCAGATACAGCCAAAAAAGCTATTGCCATTCTTTCTAACCTCCTCGATGTTCCACTCATAGGAATACCAAAGATTTCAAGAATAAATAGTATGTGATTAATCAGTTTTTGTACTTCTGGACTTTTATCTCCAAAAGTTTTGCATTTATCTGGGTTGATGTAGTTCTTTAGACTCATGAAATAGTTGTAACTGTTCGTTTTCGTCTTTTAAAGGATAAGAGTTAATATCGTAGTTTGGATCAAAGTAGTTTTTAACTTCTTTAGCTAAAGATAATGCAAAATATGGAGCAACAGCATTTCCAATTTGATTATATACTCCTGTTTCATTTCCAGAGAAATTAAACCAATCAGGGAAACTTTGCAATCTAGCAGCTTCTCTAGTCGTAATTCGTCGTCGTCTCCCATCTGGTAATCTTACTCGATGCATATCTCCTGTTGCACCTGCTAAATTTCGACAAGTTAAAGTTCTAGAAGGTCTATCCATATATAAATCTCTCGGATTTACACATTTCGAGGCTTTTTCATAATTTGCTATATATCTATCCATACTTGGAGTTAAGAATTTTGCATTCTCAGGTACCTGAGTTGCTAAATCTCCAATTGCATCTCCAACAGTTACTTTGTGTTTGAATTTAGTTGGAAAGTTTATTCTGTTTTTTGAACCTATCACAATTACTCTTTCTCTGTTTTGTGGAACACCATAAAACTTTGCATTTAATAGCTTGGATGATACATTATAACCTAAAGATTCTAACTTTGCTATGACTTCCATTAAATACCATTTGTTCTTATAGAGGAGCCCTCTAACGTTTTCAAAAAGAAAAACCTCAGGTTTAACTTTTTCAACAGCTGAAATAAAAATAGGAAATCCATCTCTAGAATCTTCTAATCCCATTTGTTTGCCTCCTACACTAAATGGTTGGCAAGGTGGGCCCCCAATTATCACTTCGGCATTAGGGTATTCTGTATCCAAATTTAATTCAGAATTGATGCATTCTCCGATAAGGTTATTATTATATGTTTCAGATGCATTTACAAGTTTTTCATAACCAATTGTTTTGAATCCAACTGCTTCGAAACCAAGAGATAAACCACCACAGCCTGCAAACAAATCTAATACTGTTTTATCCAGTTTTTTATCTATTCTAGGCTTTAATTCCTTATTTATCTTACCAATATAATTCATTCTGTAAAAATAAGATTTTTTGTTATCTTTTGGGAATTTTTCTTTATTATGAGTACCCCCCCACAAACACCACCCCACACAAAACATTCCTTTATTTCGACTATCTGATCAAACCCAGATTATCAGCTAGACTTTACTATTTTTTAAAAAAATGGAATTAGCGAGTACTAAAAGACTAATACCAACTACTAAGGAGTCAAATAATCATTACATTTGGTCTGAAACCATAAAGAAGAAATGTATGAAGCTTTTTGAAGATGACCAGGAATTGATAATGTATTTAAAAGGTAGTCGATTGGAAATGAATCAGGCGATTAACTGGATTTTAAAACGCACAGGTTGGCGGGAAGCAGTAGGGATTTTGATCAGTAAATATCAAATGGATATTGCAAATAAAGATGAGGTTTTTTATGAAACTTTGACAGCATTAACGCTAAATGTCCGAAAAGAAAATTTTAAAGGAAATAGTCAATTGAAAACTTATTTTGAAGGCATTTGCAAGAATGTTTTGAGAACTAAATTGACCAAAAAAACTAGAGATGCTCAACGGTTTGTAAGTATGGAGATGGAGCAGATTATTCAGAAAGAAACTATAGATCAAAAAGAAGAAGAAGAATCCGATCGACAATATGTGATTCAACAAACCTTGACTGAAATGGTGGATAAGCTAGGAGAGAAATGTAAAAAGGTATTGACTTATTTGATGCTCGATTACTCTATGAGAGAGATTGCTGAAAAACTTCAAATGGAGCGACAATCGATCAAAAATCGATCCCTGAAATGTAGAGCAGAACTTCGGGAAATGGCTCTGGGAAACCCATCATTAATGAATGAAATCAAATCATTGATATGAAGAACTTCGACAAGATAGAGCGTTATTTAAAAGAAGAGATGGAGTCTTCTGAAAGAGTAGATTTCGAGATAGAAATAGCTAATGATGAGGATTTAGCCATTGAAGTAGCGTTGCAGCGTTCTGAGAATGCTGCTTTGGAAGGATTAGCTTTTGATATACTAAAAAATGAGATCGCTGCTTTGGATCAAGAGGAATCTGATAGGAAAGCGATTCTTGAAGCATCTACAAAAGTGGTCGTTTTAGAACCTAGGAAAAGATATTTTAGGCCATTAGTGATTGCTGCCTCCATTGCCTTGTTATTGATGGCTGGCTACTTTATTTTAAGAAATAAAAATATCGAAACACCGGAGATCGTCGAAACGCCTGATCCTCCTAAGGAAGAATCAGAAATAAAAAATGAAGCTCCAATCATTCCTGATCCCAAGGAGGAAATTGTCAAAACACCGAATGAAGAAGAAAAAGAAAAGTTAAATATCGAACCGATTCCACTTCCTGATTTTAGAGGTATTGCGATGGCAGGTCAAGCAGGAGATTATGCTGCAAATATAAGGGGCAACGGTAGTGAAGAAACCGATGCGGATTGGAAACTATTGTTGGAGAAGTTTAGTGCTAAAGAATATGTAGAAGTAATAAGCCTGGTCGATGCGATGGATGATAAGCATCAATTTTATGTCGATGCCAGACAGCTAAAAGGGGAGAGCCTTTTCTACTCATCAAAGTTTGCTGCTGCAGCTGAAATATACACTGGTCTGTTGGAAGATGGAGACGATTTTCAAAAGGACAGTTATGAGTACGAACTACTAAGAAGTTTGATCGCTCAATTGCCCAAAACGAAATCCTCGACGGATCTTCTTTTTAATAAAATCCTCACCAATCCCGATCATAGCTATCTAAAGGATGCGGAAAAACTTCAAGGAAAATTAAAAGCAGTGGGTTTTTAATTTTTCCTAAAATCAATCTTCGACATATCCCCAATTCCAATAAAAGCCGCCCAATAAAAAGGATGAGCTTTTAAGCCTTTATTATTTTCGAGGTAAGTTAATTTTGCTTTTTGAAGTGCTTTATCTTTTGAAAACCCTTTTGCTAATTCCCGGTAAAAATCTTCCATAATGACCCCGGTACTTTGATCATCAACACTCCAATGCGAAGTGATAATGCTTTTGGAACCTGCATAAGCAAAAGCTCTGGCCATACTGATGATGCCTTCGCCTCTCTGGAGTTTTCCATAAGCAGTTTTACAAGCACTAAGGACAACCATATCCGCATTGAGTGGGATGTTGTAAATGTCTCGAATGAATAGTTTTTCGTATTGGTTTTGACTATTGGAATTCCCGAAAGCGAGGTAAGCATAATCACCTACTTTGTCATCTGCAATGCCGTGGGTGGAAAGGTGTAGGATGCGATAGTCAGGTGCTTTTTTTATAAAGTTATCTAGGTTTGCTTCGGTTCCTAGCCAATGATCACCCGAGGTGATCTTTGCAATTTTTGCGGCTTCGTCTCCACTGAAGGGTAAAGCTTGAAGCGTGTCGCCACGTGAAACGACTAAATCAAGTGTATCTATTCTGGCAAGTGTTGCAGCGATATCTCCTTTAAAGAATGGCGCGATAGAAAGCGATTGTTTGATTGGTGTTTTTCGATGCTTTCGATTTTTCATTTCTTGTAATAGAGTCGCTGAGTAGCAATAACTAATCGTATGATCTTTAAAAAAATAAGGATAGTTATGAAATGCACTTAGGTCTTTTGGTTTTTGACTCAACAATATTTCAAAAGGTATATATCCGAGTACTCCGTCTGGAATGATGATGACTTCTTGATTTAAAAAAGGAGCAATTGGAGCGATTAATTGTTGATATAATTGCTGCCCTTTTTGAGCGTAGTCTTTGGTCAATCGGGAAAGCATGGACTTAGGCATTCCTTTGGTGCTGTGGTATTTGGTGAGGCCGTTTCTGAACTGCTCGACCCAATCGTCAAGCGGAATGTCTTTTGAGATTTCGTGGATGAGAATAGTGTCGGGGTTGACCAAAAGGATATAACTGTTGCTGTCTCCGGTGACGTATTCGATAAGGCTTTGATTGGGCGCAAGGATGATTTGCTGAACAGCAGAAATGTTTATAGTGGAGAGATCATATTTGGCTTTGTAGTATTTTGGGTAGTTTTTTTCAAATTGTTTTTTAAGCAATTCTAATTCTATATTTAAGTTGGATATTGTATTGGAGAGGTTCAAAAATGAAGTGTCTTTTTCGATATCCTTTATCTGCATTTTTGATTGCCTTAATTTTTCGAGAGCGACGGTTTCGAGCCGAAGATTATATTCGAGTTGTAATAAACTATCAGGAATACCTGAAAACTCAAGCGCTTTACTCTCTTGAATTGCATTTAATAAAATACCTGCTTTTGACTTTTCTGCTAGATTAAAGACTGCTTCATTTACATTGATTTTCAGTGTTGGAATATCTTTTGAATACATCAAATTAGAAATCTGAGCAATGTAAGTTTCGCTAAATATTTTAGCAAGATTATTTTTTGAATCAGGACTAACATAAGTACTCTTAAACTCAATCGCCTTGATCGCTTGATCAAAATAACTTTCCGATTTAAGTAAGTCCTCCTGAATATTAAATAACTTAAATTGGTCTTGGTAATAAAAACCTATTGCCTGTAACAGGTTAATTAGTCTGTCGATTTGATTGACTTCTTTAAATTGATAGGCAGTCTGATAATTATAAGCATTTAAAGACTTTTGATAAATAGAATCAGCTACAGCATATCTTTTTTCTTTATGAAGACTATTTGCTAATGCGTGATAATAGGTAGCAATGACTGGGTGGATAGAGCCATAAGCTTTGTAGGAGAGTTGAGATGAAATTTCGAATTCCTCTGAAGCTATTTTATAATTCCCTCTGTGATAATTCACTCTCCCAATATTGTAATGGGTACGAGACAATGTTGCCGGGTGATCTGAATTTAATGCAACTTGAATTTTATTTGCTTTTTGGTAGTATTTTTCAGCCTGGGCATAATTTTTTAATTGTATAGAAGCATTAGCAATACCTTCATAGAAATATGGAACATTTGGATGAATTTCATCAAAGTTGGAGGAATGAGCCTCATAAGCTTTTAGGAAATATTCAATCGCCTTTTCATTTTGCCCATTATCGGAATAATTAGCACCAAGATTGTGAAAAGCGTATAGAAGGCGTGCGTGTTTTTCTCCATATTTTTTAATAGCAATATTTAAAGATTTTTCATGAATCTCAATAGCTCTTTGATTATCGCCTAATTCGGAATAACAACGAGCCAATACACTATTGAATGAACCATAATGTGGATGATCTTTAGGGAGGTTATCAGGTATGGCATTTAATGCTTTTTCTGCCAACTCTTTTGCTTTTTTATATTTTCCGATGTCAATATAATCGGTACTTAAATTATTATAAGCAATGCCAGTACCTAGACTCTTTGGTCCGTTTTTTTTGATTTGAGAATCAAGGTATAGCTGATGGTATTCTAATGCTTTTGAGTAGTCATTAAAGCTCTTATAAGCAAAACCAAGATTATTATAACATCGAAGAAGACCGGCATTCAAAGAATCGTCGTGTGTTTCGAAGATACTTAGTGCTTGTAAAAGATATTTAATCTCTTCCTTATGATTTCCTAATTGACCTTGACAACTTCCAAGGCTATTAATGATCGTTGCAACCTGAATGCTTTTTTCGCCAAAAACATTTTTTCGAATTTCTAATGCTTTATTGAGAAAAGCAATCGCTGAATCCACTTGAGATAAATATTGAAAAGTGCTTGCTTTATTCACATAAGATGTGGCCAAGGAAGAAAGGTTGTCAATATTGTATTTTTCCTTAAAGGCTATACCTCTGTTATGATATTGTAGCGCTTCTTTAAATTCTCCTAAATTAGTATAAACTACACCAAGATCATTTAATAATTCGCCGATCATATGATGGTTGTTCCCATAATGCTTTTGGTATAAATCAATAGCAAGTTTATAGTTGTCTATAGCTTCCTGAGGTTTCTCTAAATCATTTAAAACTTTGGCAATTTGAGCATAGATATCTGCTAATTTTTTAGATTGAGTTGCCGAAGCTTTTGTGTAAATAGCTTTGGCAGCGAGTGCTTTTTCTAAAGCTTGTTCAGCTTGGTAGATCATTAAAAGTGAATCAGATTGTAGAATTAGCTTTTGAGCTAATGTGGTATCCGTATCAGAATTGGGTTTTTCTAAATCTTGAGCAGAAATAAAATCCGGAAAAAATAGTAGCAGAATACTAAACAAGATATTCTTAATCGGGGCTTGATTCATTTTTACTGTTTATTGAAAAATATAATAAAACCGAGTACCACTTTCTTTCTTTTTAATACTAAGGGAGTACACGAGTATAAAAGCGCTTTTTTAATTCTCCCTTATCGACTAGACGTAGCTTGGTAAGCCAGGGAAACTCTGACTATTTATTCACTAATTAAAATTTTTAGTCATGAGCAAAATTAAAAAGAAGTCAATCGAAGTCTTATCTAAACTTGCTTTATCGGCCAAAGCAATAAATATGCTAAAGGGCGGTAATAGCGAAACCTATGATGCACAAGGTAATATTATTATTGAGGATATCATCAATGGTTAGAAAAGGGAGTCTGTGCGGTGGCTTCGATCATCGTGCAGACTTTATGATATCTAAAAGCCAGTCTTTGGCAATGATCACATCGTAAGCCCTGATTTGTTCAATAAGAGATGCTTTATCCTTTTTTGTTGTTTCTTTTTTATTAAAAAGCAAAATCTTCTTGAGGGTTTTAGTGAAATTTGAATAAGAGGCTTTATTGGTATTGTTAAGCTGTTTTCCTCTAAGGATATAATTTTCAAAACTTTTGATTTGGCTTTGTAAAGTTGGTAGATAACTATCATTTTCCAATTGGATATGATAAAGACATCGGATCGCCAATAGTCTAATTCTAAGTTTATAATGTAAATCGGACTCATCCGCATTGATAATCAACTTATAAGCGATTTGATATTGACCTTTATGGAAAGCCGCAAAAGATTTGATTAATGCAATTGCCTTTTCTCTATCCTGTGGCGCTAGCTTTTGACCATATTTGTTGATCAATTGATCAACCAGATCAAAAGCTTTGTTAAGGGTAGCAGAGAAACCAATGTTTAGAAAAGTTGCATCAGAAATGAAATTACCTTCCAGGAAAAGATCCTGTTCCAGACCAAAAGTATAAAGATCAAATTGCTTTTTTAGATAAGTAGATTTTTTATGTTTTACTTGTTCGAAAGTATAATTCAAAAGCTGAGAGAAAATGAATTTTTTCTGGAATTCACTAAGGGTTTCAATGTCGTTTTTAAAATACCTGAAAACAGTATTGAACAATGTCGTATTCGTTTTACTGCTTTTGAGTTCAATCAATTGGAGGTATAATTTGAATGCAGGGTCTTCGCCGTATTGAGAAGCAATGTACTTAAGGTCTATTTGATTCAACGAAAGTTTGTCATCTCCTTTGAATATCTGGTTCAAAGAAATTTTAGCACATAGATGTTCTAGTTTTTTTAAATAATAGAAACGATCCAAGTGATCTGATGCCTGGTGTAAGTAGTCGATTTCTGGTTTGAAAGTGGTGTTGATAGAGTGTATGTATAACTGTTCTTTGATCTTGCTTTTTTCAAGATGATAATTAGCATCCCTCACTGGATGCTCATCAATGCGCCTTAAGCTTCTTTGTCTTGATTTTAAAGCTTCATTATAACTGTTTTTTTGAAATAGATATTCAGCTTGAAGTTTTTCTTTGAGGAATTCATCTTTGTTGAGTTCTTGAATAGAGATAAAAGAGAGGAGTAATTTTGAAAATTCGGACAGCTTTTTTCGAAGCTTTTGCTCCTTTAGAGCTTGATCCTGAGGGAATAGTCTTTTCGAAAGTTGGACTATCGTAAACTTAGAATGATCAAATATAGGATAGTATTTAATGAACCACTCCAGCATTGCTTCCATTAAGGGACTATTAGCTATAAAACCGGACTTAAGGAATTTTCCAAATTGCTTTAGCTCTTCTTTATCAAATGTTTTTAAAAGTTCAATAGGTTTGGAGGTTTGAATTTTGATCATTTATAAAGGTATAAAAAATAAAATTATTTGAGTCTAACTATTTGAAAATAAGGACTTTATTATTTGTTTTATATTTTGAGAATTTATTTTTAGGGGTATAAAATAAAACTATTGTACCATCAATTTTATACTTAATTTGAAAAAATATTCGTGCTTTATGAGTCTTACAGAATCTTAAATTTTAAAACGATCAAATGATATCAAAGTATTTAAGCAATGCATGGTGTTTGCTATTTTTCTTTTTTAGTATAACATTCAGCAATTTAAGTTGCACGTCTCCTCCAAATTTAAAAAACTTAGAAAATGCCCCAAAAGGCTTTCCTTTGATTGTTAATAAAAAATCAGATACAGGTTTTGTATTAGATGACACAGGTAAATTGTGGGCATGGAGTTTTGAAAAAAATGAACAAATAAGTGTTGAAGAAATGATGGATGATGTTTATGCTTTTCACTTTAACACCGATGACTGTTTAGTCGTAGATAATCAGGGAGTCTTATGGACGCTGAATAGTAAACTCGGTGCATTTGTATTAGTAAAAGATATCTATAAGAATGATTTAAATAAGTTAAAAGAATTTGGTGTTAAAAAAGAGTTTGAAGAGCACATGATTAGTGAAATGAAAAAATATGATGCGCCCATAGTAAAAGCTATTCCTTACAAAGAAGGAAGGATCTTTCTTAGTGCAGATGGGAAATTGGATCGCGCTAAGAGTATTATGGGAAAAAACAAAATTGATTTTTCTCTCTTTCCTCCCATTAAGGATTTTTTCGCCACCTATAATCAAGTATTGGCCATCGATTATAATGGAGACGTATGGGTAGCTGGTAAAGATAGACATCTAGGATCTAACACCAATCATTTGTTTATTTCTGAACCTATAAAAGTGGAGGGTCTTTCAAATATTAAAAGAGTAGGAAAAGAACTGCAGCATTCTATGGATTCATTTTATGCTATTGATAAGGAGGATAATATCTATTATTGGGGATATAACTATTACAGCAGTATTCCTAAGAAATCTGAACTTAAAGGATGTAGCGTAATGGAAAACCGCATCATCACGTCTAATGGCCAACACATTCCATTTGATTTATTTAATGAAAAAATTGAAAAGAAGGGAAAAGTAAACAAAGAACCTCTTTTTAGCGAGGGCTATGGTGAATGGAGCACTGGAAAAAACTATGAATATGTTCTCCATTTACAAAAAGATGGACAGCTAATGAGGTATACCGCAATTCGCGATGCTGGCAAAAAACAGGGCTTCTCTCTTACTGATCCAATGCCTATTGGAGATTTTAAAGTGAATCTTGATTATTTTAAAACGACTTCTTTATAGTTTTTTAAAAAAAATAAAAAAAGCAAGTACCACTTATCCATTACAGAATACTAAGAGGGAAAATAACATTTCACAAGCTCTAAAGATTAAAATAACCGACCATGAAAAATAACTTTATAAGATTATTCACAGTTGCATTCTGCTTCATTACATTAAATTCAAATCTAAACGCTCAATGTTCAGAAATCTATTTTTATCGGTTCAATGGCTTACAATGCGATCAACCAATTGTCCTTTCTCAAGATGGAGAACGTATTGCTACCGTTCGATTAGGTGATCGTTACAAAGCCACGGTATGCTCACCTGGTCAATATGAATTTGTAGTGAAAACAAACGAAGACAATATGTCTCTTATCAAAACAAGTGTTGATGTCCAGACCGGTAATGAATACTATATAAAAATTGGATGTACGATTGGAGTAGAAGTCGCTACCATCTCAAAAAAGAGTAAATCCAAAGGGACTAAGGATTGGAAGAAAGGAAGTAAGTTTAAAGGTGCTGTTCAAAATATCCAGCTAAAAGATGCGGATCAGCAGGCGGTAGTGGCCAGTGGAGGAAGAACGCTTACACCCCGAGGTGGCGGTAATGGGAATGGATTTAAAAAATCTCAGATAGTCGGCAATTTTCAATTTGATGTAGTTGATGTGATTAAGGCAGGGGATATGATTTCAATGTCTTTAAAAGTAACGAATCTTTCTTCTGAAGACCTGGTTTTTTATTCGGCCTATTACAATATTTATTTTTATGATGATATGGGAAATTTACTTTCAGCCAATGATCTATGTATTGTAAATGATTGTGAATATGGTAATCGAACAATTACTGAAATTCAAAAACATGCCCTTGCCCGAACGGAATCATTGATGCCTTATGGTATCCCCATGAATATGAGTTTTAATATAAAAGGGATTCGAAACGGTTCGAAAAAGTTTACAAGAGGAGTACTACAAGTAGGATCTTATCATCCAGACCGAAGAGGCGAAAGACTTACTTTTGAGGTGCCTTTTCATAATGTAATATTTCCTGAATTAATAGATCCTAATAATCCCAAGAAACGAAATTTTGGAGCTCAAAGCATAGAATTACTTAATGCTAAAAGGCTAGGGGCGGAAGTAATCACACAGTTCGAATTTCAAAATAAGAATGATCAGCCTACTACACTTGATGTCCAAAAGGCGACCGCTTATGACGATCTTGGAAACGCTTATGAGATTGCAGATATTGCTTTTGGTTCAATGAGCCAACGAAAAGGTTATGCAAGAGGGAATCAAACGATTAATAGTAATTCCAAAACGAATGTATTTTTGATGTTTAAAAATGTGTCGGATAAGACCCGTCAGTTTACTCGATTGAGGTTTCAGCTTTCAGGGTTTACATTAGACTGGAGTTTGATCGATATTATGGGCGAAGGGCAATACCTTAATTCTTCGGCTTCGGGGAATGCAATGAACTCAACAAATTCAACGACAACAACTGCACGACCTAATTATATCGCATACAGAGATTTCGAAACCAAAGTCCGAAACAATGAAAATGTAGTCGGCAAAAAAATCATTCTCGAAAATATTTATTTCAATTCTGGTAGCGATGATATTTTAAATACTTCCTATTCTCAACTCGACCAACTCGCTCAATTGCTTCAATCTAATGGAGGACTAAAAGTAGAAGTTTCCGGACATACAGATGATGTAGGAGAAGACATTCCAAATATGTTGCTTTCGCAAAAAAGAGCGGACAGTATCAAATATTACTTGATTGGAAAATCTGTTGATCCGTCTCGAATCACTAGTATAGGTAAAGGGAAGACGGAACCGATCCAGGAGAATTCTACAGAGCCAGGGAGAAAAGAAAATCGACGGGTGGAGATTGAGGTAATTGAATAGGTATGGATGATTATTTGATATAAGGGGCCATTCACTGCATTTTGTGGTGGGTGGGTTGTCGGAGGGGACTAAGGTTTAGTTTTGTTGGTTGTTACTTGATCGTACACTGCCTTTTTATCATTGACTTCAATCTTATCTAAACTATTAATTGCTTATCCAATTCATAAAATTAGCATAACTAGATTTCATTCTTCCTTTAATCTCATTTGTATTTAAATCTATATTCCAATTGATATCCCAATCTGTACCAAATATTTTAGCTAGTTTTTAATAATCAACAGCTATATCTCCATTACTATCAATGTTAAACTCTAATTCGATTGTACTCTCAATACTGTTTTGACCCGCTAATTTGGGTGTATGGAATATTGTTAAGACTAATAGCGTCAAAATAAAGTCTTTCATAAATATATTTTTAATAATTCAAAATCGATGAAATGAAAATACAGATTAACCTAATCAAACATGTGCTTTATTCGTAAATTTCTTCTTATCAGTCAATCGACTAAAGCTTACTCTAGTTTTAGACTACTCTGAGAAGAGTATAACCTTGGTGTTTTTCTCTAACTACTTTGGATTATTCGATAAAAATTTATCATTATTGCCGATTGATTCTGCTTCATATTAGTTCACGATTATTTTATCCGTTTTAATTATCTTATGGTTATCTAAAATAACTAAATAAATCATTCCTTTCTGACTTATTGATACTTTAGTGTATTCATTATTTATTGCACTAGATTTAATACCTCTTCCAAACTGGTCAAACAATTTATAATTCAAGTTTTCAATATTTGATTTAGGACTTATTGATATTGTAAAAGAATCCTTTGTAGGGTTTGGATAAATGAAAATTTTATTTTCGTATATTTTATCTTTTGTTGATGTAAAATATATGCAATCATTATCATTCGGATCATATTCAAACTCTAATACTCCATTCTTATATTTTTTACAGGTTAAAAAGCCAAAAAGTTGATCAACAGGAGAATAAATGTTTTCGACTTGGTAAAGAAAAAAAGTATTTGGGCCAATACCTTCAATAAACGATATTGTGTCACTTATAAAACCTCCGCCATATTCATAATTCAAGGTTACTCTTTTCCTATTTTGAAAGGTATCAATTTTTGTGACAACTGCTTCTTCAGAGCCATAGATAATATAATTTACACTGAAAGTATCACCAACATTGAGATTTAAATCCATTATTAAGTATTCGTTATTTTCTTCAATACTTCGATACCATGCTTTTGAATTGGTAGAATCCTGCCTTATATATCCGATTATGCTTGGAAACTGTTCGTAGATTACGTTATTGTAAATTTTGCCATCAATTTCAGATTCTCCATAAACACTTGCAGTTTCAGTAAATGCCACATCCCATATTTCGTGAACTAAACTAAACTGAGTTGTATCATCAAACGATACAATTGGGAGATAGGGTTGAGCAAAAGAATGTTGAACGATTAATATTGTTGAAATTGATAGAATTAAATTTTTAATTTTTTGATATTTATAATAGTAACTTCTCTTCATTTGTTATGCTTTATTCGAATATTAAATAATCAGAATGACTGATTTTTTTCTACGCTCTGATCTTGTTTTATGAGATAGAAAATTCAATAAATACCCTTCACAAAATATTTATTTACTTCTACTATCTGATCATGTCTAGATTACTATTCTCTAAATTTGAATTCAGAAGGTGACACTTTTAAGGTTATCTACAATTAAACCTAGAAAAGTATCCATTTTTAAGCTAGTATTAATTAAGAGGTATATGCAAATTTTCTTAAAGCTCAAATCAAGCATCATACAACAAGCATACATCACATTTACAATATAATAAAAATTATTATTGATTTGAAATTAATTTGTTAGCAAACATGGGCGCGATGGTAACCGAAACCCAATTGAGACAAGGCTACATTCCTTTTTTGGAATATTATCTGAAAATAAAATATGACGAAAAACCGAAGCCGAAATTCAGAAAAAGAAAGTTTTGTTCTGTGAACAGCGAAGTACGCACTTCGGCAGGTCAGTTATTTGATCTGTCGCTTGCCACTCGATTAGCGGTAGTCAAGCTTAATCCTCTGCTGCCCGCGATTTAGTCAGGGCATAGCTGATGATCGATTCCATCAATGGACCACGTCCCGAACGATCCTGATCGTGAAAACATTGGTTGGCTGCGATCACCCGGCCTTCACCGTAAAGGTATTCGATGAACGTAGGCCGATCCGAGAGTGCATCTACTCCATTTGTCTCAACTGCGAGGATGAGTGCGTCGGGGGGGACGTCCCGAAGATAACCACTGCTGGCGTGGCGTGCACGAATGAGGCGCTTGCCGGAAAGGGGGAAGAAGATCGGATGGTCGGATTCAAGTATCGCGTTTTCGAGGGCTTTGTGAGGCGCTATGGTGACGCCGAGCGGTAGTATGATCGACTTATTTTTTTCGGCACCGTTCAACTCGAGCACCAAGGTACCTCCTTTTGAAACATATTCATCAAACCGTTCAACATTGCTGACGTAGTCATTGTAGTAGTCGCTATTCTGTGCGCCCGGAATGATGATCACGTCATAGGGAGACAAATCGAGGTCCGCCATTGTGCTGGATTCTCGCTTCTCGTAGTTGCAGCCGAGTTCGACCAGAACGTTTTCGAAATCTGTCAGGCGACCCCAAGACGACTTATTGCGGAAAACTAGGAAATTGCCCGTGGTACGAGCTTGTTCGGTGGAGTGTTGTGCTGATCCCTTGTTATCGCTACCGCCAGCTGGTGCATTCGGAAGTTTTCTCCAGATTTTCTCTCTGGCCCAAAACCCTTTCTGGCCGGTTGCCGCCGTAAAAAATGTAACAATGGATTTCTCGCCTAGTGCGTGAAACCGTGCTGTGGATTGTGCGATCAGGCTGAGCTGTTGTTCTTGCATCACAAAGGTCAATTGGTCTTCACTTTTCTTGATCGTTACTGTCTCACCCGTCGAGGTCTGATAATGGCCAAGATATCCGGCTAGTACCTCGGGATCCACGGCGACCGATATATTCTCGATTATGTCATCAGTAGATATTCCTAATTTGTTCAGTACCTTAATACCATTTTCATTGCCTGGATTTAATTTGACAGATTTCTTGTAATTTTTAATGGCTTCTTCTTTGGCACCTTGCGCTAAAAGCGTTTCCCCATAACTGTCGTATACATTATAATTATTGGGAAAAGCTTCTACATTTATTTTGAATATTGCAATCGCCTTTTCGAACTCCTCCCGACCCAAATAAAAGTAACCCAGATTGTTCAATTGGTTTTCGGAGAAATTATATTCATCAGCTTGCGCTTTCTTTAAGGTCACATAGGTCGCTGAAATATTCTCAAGACCTTTATCATCAATGATCTGTTTCAATTTGTTGGCAATGGACGGTTTTATTTGGCACCCTTTCCATAGGGATTCACCAGTGTTCCAGGTGATCCATTCGCAAAGTATCACGTTAATAATATTGTATCCAGCGCCTCCATTGGTGAAGACAATAAAACCATCATTGGTCGCAGGATCTATCCTGAACATGGACTGCCAACCTGTATTACCGCCAGTATGCCCACTTAAGCCTTTTAAAATTTTGCGTGTATCTAGTTCATATCCCAGACCATATTCTCCATTAGTTGCCGGTACAGGCTCCATCATTTGTTGAAGGATATCAGCAGATAGGATTGGCTTATCTTTTTTCTGGTAATTATTTCGATAAAGGTTTGCCAATGCGAAACGCGTAAAGTCTTCAATAGTCGTATGTAAACCAGCGGCAGCTTGAGCTGTAAATAGTTCAAAGTCAATTTTTTCACCGAAATTATCGTATTCAGAAGCAGAAGCAGCCATAATCTTGCCGTCAATTTTATAACTGCTATTGGTCATACCAAGCGGGTTCAGGATCTGTTCTTGCATGTAGTCCTCAAATTTTTGTCCGGTGACTTCTTCAATAATCAGTTGAAGCATGGTGAATCCACCGCCCGAATATTGATATTTCGTCCCAGGTTTCATAATGATTTCGACTCGCCCAGGTCCATTGTTTTTACCGTTCAAGGACTCTTCAATTGTTGGTAAATTATCATTGGGAGACCATCCTGGGTAGCCATGTAATGATAATCCGGCAGTATGGCTTAACAATCTTCTTATGGTGACCTCAGTTGAATTAAATTCTGATTCTGGCAGGTGCCATCTTGTCAAATACTTTTCAGCAGGTGCGTCTAGGTCAATTTTTCCATCTTGTACTAATTTCATTACTCCCCAGGCTGCAATAGTTTTGGAAATCGATGCTATGTTAAATCCTGTTTTAATATCGACCTTGAGTTCTTTTTTTATATCGGAAAACCCATATCCTTTCTGTAAAATAATTTCACCATCTTCAATGATCGCAATGGCCGCCCCGGGAATAGAAAAATCATGAAGGAGTTGGGGGACTTTTTGATCTATTTCTTCCAGGAATTGTTCAGGGCTTTTGGATTTTTTTTGAGCACTTAGAGCAAAAGGCAGCAAAAGAACAAATAGGAACATTAGATTTTTAATCATTGTATTTTATTAGTTTGATTGTTTAATAGATTGCCACCAAGGATCTAAACGAACACGGTATACGCATTTAAGGGACTTTGACATATTTTGCACAAGTTAAATTATTAATCATCTAGAGTCATTATTTTAAATTCGTTTAACAGCTTAATAACATGGAACAGCTTATCTATTCTTTGACTGTTCATCTCTAAAATAGTTGATAGACTTTCCATCATATCGGAATACACCATCTAATTTTCCAACCCAAATACCACCATCCTTATCTTCAGTTATTCCAAGAAATCCACGACCATTAAAGATTTGAACGGCCGTAGCCTTTTCATTAAGCAGCGTCTTTTCATCATAACGGATTAGTCCCTCTTCAGAATTGGTGACCCAAATATTTCCTTTTTTATCTTCATAAACACAGATAACAAACTCCGTTGAGAAGTTTTTAAACGAAAGCCCATCGTAGCGCCAAAGTCCATCTCCGCCACCAATCCAGATATTTCCTTTTTTATCTTCTATGATCGACCATACATTAGTGAAGGGTAGGCCTTGGTTATTCCTAATTTCGGTAAAGGTCTTTTCAGCAGATTTGAGCGAAGATGAAGGGGTGTAAACACAGAGATTTCCTCTAGTACCAAACCAGATTTTTCCTGTATTGTCTTCCATAATAATATTAACATCATTATGGGACAAACCTTCATTCGTAGTGAAATTTCGAAAGGATTTTCCATCGTAGCAACTTGCCCCGCCTAGGCCACCAATCCAGATATTGCCTGCCTTATCTTCATAAATGCACATAGATCTATTATGAAGAAGCCCGTCATCTGTGGTGAATCGGGTAAGGGATTTTCCATCATGACGAAACACACCAAAACGAGTACTGGCTATCCAAATATTGCCTTTTTTATCTTCCAATACATCGAATGCATCATAGGACTCTAATCCTTCTTCTTTTGTAAAATTTGTAAATGATTCGCCATCATATCGAATGATGTCTTCATATGCAGCAAATAAGAGGTTTCCTTCTTTATCTTTCTTGATCTTGCGTGTAATTCTTGATGGAGCATTGCTAATCCATATAGTATCTACTTTTTGAATAGGATGGGTACTTTCAAGTAATCCAATTTCTTTATGACTTATGTTTTTATTTAGTTGCTCTGTTCGATTTTTTCCTTTGCACGAAGCAAGAAAAATAAACAATATAGCCACAACGTAAATTTGTAAACACTTATTCATATTTTTCTTATTATCGAGAATTATTGATAAACGAAAGTTATTGATAAGCTTTCAAATCTTTCATTCAACAACAGTATTTTACCATTAAGATAGAAAAAATTACTTCTATCAATTTACTTATGTTATTTTTGGTTTTAGGACTAGCGAATTAATAAGTGTTTAGTTTAGACGACCTTGTTTTTGCATTCATTGATTCCTAATAACTCCAATAGTTCAAAACTCAGATCAAATGAAAATCAAACTAAGCCTCTTCGTATTTGGTTTCAGCTTGTTATTTATGACTTGTCGAAATTCCGAATCGACTTCTAAACTCAAAAATGCGGAAGTCCAAAGTATCGCTTTTCTAGGAGGGACTTTTATTTCAGGGATGGAAGACCACGGTTATTTTGAAAAGGCTTTACACCTTCATTTTTCAAATCAGGAAATGATCATCCGAAATATTGCTTGGCCAGGAGATGATGTATATGGTAAAGCTCGATCTCAATTTGGTTCTGCTCAAAATACTCAATCCTGGAAACCACCAACTGCAGAAGCAGGGTTTGGCTCAAAGGTTTTAATAGAACACATTGATACAATTCGACCAACAAGCTTGCTAATTGGATATGGAAGTGAAGCAGCTTATTTTAAAAACGAAGCGGATTTTACTTTGTTTGAAAATGGCTATAGTCGACTGCTTGATACGCTTCAGGTAAGAGGGATAAAGCTAGTTTTAGTATCGCCTCCAAGCCAGGAAATGAAAATATTTGATCCAGAAGAAACAACAAAAAGGAATAAACGACTTCAACGAGTTAGTAATTTTATAAAAGAAGAAGCTAACAATAGGGCACACCTTTTTGTGGATCTTTTTGAAAAATTAAATCATGCTGATGACCAAGTTCATTATACTCATAATGGGGTGCAACTGAATAGATTGGGCTATCAAAAAATGTCCGAAATTATATGTGAAAGTTTGGACATAAATGAAGAGAAAACAAGATTAGGCGAAGAAAAGCATAAGCAATTACTTGAAGTCATTAAAGAAAAGAATAGACTTTATCGTTATCGGCTTCAGCCTTTAAATGAAGCGTATATTTATTTGTTTCGAAGACATGAAATGGGGCATTTAGCTTCAGAGATGGAAGATTTGAAAATCTTGATCAAAGAAAAAGAAAAAGAGATTAAAGCCTTGGCAAATGGTGAAAGCTATACAAGACCTGAGAAAGAAGACAAGCCATGGAAAGCTCCAAAGACTTATGAAGAGCATGAAGTACCAGCGTTTATTCCTGCACCTGATATCGAAGGAGAATTAGCTGCCTTTAATATTGCAGATGGATATGAAGTTAGCCTTTTTGCGGCTGATCCGATGATCGCAAATCCAATCAATATCAACTGGGATACCAAGGGAAGGGCATGGGTCGCGACGAGTAGCACTTATCCACATATTATTCCTGGTCAAGAACCCAATGATAAGATCATCATTTTAGAAGATACTGATAATGATGGAAGAGCGGATAAGCATACAGTCTTTGCAGAGAATCTCTTGATACCACATTCGGTCATGCCGGTACCGGGGGGCGCCTATGTCGTTTCCACTACGGCGGTACTATTTCTTGCTGATAATAATGGGGACGATATAGCTGACGAAAGGAGAGTTGTTTATGAAGGCTTTGGAAATGCTGATGTTCATCATACCATCCATGGTTTTCGATGGACACCTTGGGGAGATTTGCATTTTACACAATCGATATATATCAACTCTTTTGTAGAGACGGCATATGGAACGAAAATATTGAACGGCTCTGGTACTTGGTCTTTTCGTCCAGAGAAGGAGCAACTAGAGATTTTTAGTCGCGGCTTAGTGAATCCCTGGGGAGAGGCTTTTGATGAATGGGGACAAGCCTTTGCAACAGATGGTGCAGGAGGCTCAGGGATAAATTATATCTTTCCAGAATCTGCTCATATGACAGCCGTCGGTGCATCGTCTGTGATACCGGGCTTGAATAATGGGACACCTAAGAATACTGCGGCAGAAGTTATTTACAGTAGTCATTTTTCAAAAGACTGGCAGGGGAGTATCATCACGAATGACTATCGAGCGAATCGAACAGTACGTTATAAAGTTAGCCCTTTTGAAAGTGGATACAAGTCGAAAGAAGTGGAAACCGTGTTACAGTCTGATCATCGGTCTTATCGGCCAGTGGATAGTAAAATTGGACCAGATGGGGCACTCTATATTGTTGATTGGTACAATCCGATTATTGCGCATGGTGAAGTAGATTTTCATCACCCCACCAGAGATAGATTGCATGGCCGAATTTGGAAATTGACTAAAAAAGGAAGCCCGCTTTTAGAAGAAATATACTATGCAAGAACCCCTTCTGCAGGGCTATTGGACTTGTTGAAGTCATCCGAGCAATTTACCAGATTACAAGCAAATCGAGCTTTTGTTGAGCGGGAAGGCGAACCCCAGTTAGTGCTTGATTGGATTAATAATTTGGATAAAAAAAGCGCAAGTTTTTCTCAACACCGATTAGAAGGACTTTGGTTGTTGACTGCTTTAAATTATTATCATGAAGAAACCTTAATGACTTCTATTAATAGTACTAATCCAAAAGAAAGAGCAGCGGCAGTTCGAATATTGGCACATTGGAAAAAGCAATCAGAGCATATCCCTCTTTTAAAAAAAATAATAAAGGATAAACATCCTCAGGTTCGTTTGGAAGCGATACATGCTTTAAGAGAATTGGGAACCAAGGAAGCGGCAGAAATAGCGATGGAAGTAAAGACCTTGCCAATGGATAGAAATTTAGAATTTGCTTTAGATCTTACACTTTCGAGGCTACAGGATGAATGGTTATTGGCTTTCGCCAAAAATGAAAATCCATTTGGAGGAGAAAAAAACAAACAATTATATGCTTTACTAAAAAGCGAAGACCCAAGAGTCATTAAGCCTATTAATGATCTCCTCGATCAAAAAGGATTAGATGAAAAATTAAAGAATCAAGCTTGGTTTTTATTAGCAAAAATTGGGGATAAAGCAAGTCGCGGAAAAGTCTTACAGAAAGTAATGGATGATCAAAATTCGAAATTACTTTTGGCAATGGCACGAGCTCCGAAAGCGAATGATGCAATTCCTGAAAATTTAAATCTCTTAACATCTTTGATTACTCATGAGGATATAGCGTTTCGACTTGCTGCAATGCAAGTTGCTGGTCGTTGGAAAGCTGTGGGTTTTTTGGATTTAATCTCGAAAAGAATTAGAGCTGCGGATGATATAAGAGAACAATTGACGGTCTTACGGACATTGGAACAAATGGGACAGGAGGCAGAAGTGGAAAGAATAGCTTTGTCGGAAGAGGATAAAAACATTCGCGGAGTGGCTTGCGTAGTTTGGGCAGAACGAGACCACAAGGCAGCAGCTGTTCCTACGGTAAGTCTTTTGGCAGAATTAGAGGATTCGAAATTGGGAGGAATTATTTTTACTCGTTTTCGAAAAAAAGATGAAGGGCCTAATGCGCTTGCAGTGGCTTTGCAAGGAAAAAATATTCCAGAACCCATAGCAAGTGCGGGTTTAAAAGTTATTCAATCCTCAGGATTGCCATTGCAGGATTTAGAAAAAGCCATAAGAGAAGCTGGGAACATTAGTTCCATTGGTATGGAAATGAAACCGACGGAAAAAGAGCAACTGATCAAAAATGCGATAGCCACAGGAAATACTTACCGAGGCCAAAAATTATATCGTAAAAAAGAATTACTTTGTGCAACTTGTCACCGGGTTGATGGAATTGGAGGATTGTCTGGTCCTAATCTAAGTACGATAGGTACATTTATGACACCACCAGCTATTTTGGATGCAGTGCTCAATCCACACAACGATATTAAGCAAGGTTACGAAACAGTTATTTTAACTAAAAATGATGGAGAAATAATCAGCGGTCTTCTAGATCGAAAAACGAATAACTCCACTTTGATCCGATTAGCAAATAGCGAAATTGTTGAAATACCTGCGGCTGAAATTGCAAAGATCGACGTGAGCCCAATGTCTTTAATGCCTGTTGGTCTCACCAGGAATTTGCATAAGGATGAATTGACAGATTTATTGGCTTATTTGATGAAGTTGGGGGTGGGGAGGTGAGTGTGTGAGTGAATGGAGAACTCGATTTAATATTTTAGGGGCTATATTCCTTTTGTGGATTACTTCCGTTAAAGTCAAAAATACTAGGAAAGTCGAAACCAAATTCCAAAGGAGAAAAGTTTGTTATTTGAACGTGAAGTACTCTATCCGTATGTTTCGTGGTATGAGGGCTCTTTGAGAGAGTATTTATTTGACTTGTTGGTTGGTATTCGATTAGCTGCAAAATTACTTGTCGTCATAATGACCATAGCAGGAAGCTATTTCCAGAACTTCATTTTCAATTCGATAAATTAATCTATGTTTTTGCGTAATTCTTCTAGACCACCAACCAGAAAGATCGCCTTTTAAGGCTTCAGGTAGACCTAGCCCTGTGAATGGATTTTTAAAAATATCTAAAACTAATTCCCAGAGTTTAGATAGCAACTTAGCATTTTCTTTTTTAAGTTTTGGAATATCTTTTTGAGCTTGAGTACTCAAATGGATTGGGTAATTCATTTCGTACTCAGTTATTGATTAGTTTAGATAAATCTTCTTTAGAAGTTTTATAATAGATGCTATTATCTAATTCAAAAGTAGCAGCAAGAATTCTCATTTTGTTGATTAAATTGGTATTATCTTGTTCATCAGGATTCCAAAAGCCTGTGAAGATAGAATTAGCTCCATACCTTACTGTAGTTTTATTAATGAACATTGTTAGTTCATTCTTTATCCTAGTTTTACTCATCTTAATTTGACCTATTATGACTAATTCAGAAAGTATTAATCCAACTTCAAATTGTAATGATGAGTCTATCCAATTTTTTAAATATTTTATTCTGGGAGATGGATGCAATGAAAACATATTTGTAATTTCATAATTTGGTTTTTGGTCTTGTATCGTTCCAATAAAACTTTCAAAATTATCTATACCAATTTTGTCGAAAATAGGTGAAGCAATTTTTTCATAAGCTAAAAGAGAATCTGAAACTGTACTTGATAATTCAGAAAAAGTTGCAGCTTGGATATTGTGAGCAATTTTTTGATTTATTAATTCAAAATATTCTCCTATGCTTTTATTCTCATGAGCTAACCATTCAATAATTTCAAATCGTAATTCAAAAACCTGTTTCATTAGACTCTTTGATACCTCTTCAATTGATTTATCAGTTATTCTAATCTTTATTAAGTCAACTATATCTTCGATATTTTGTCTTACTGCTTTATCAGTTATAATGTCTTTCTCTAAATTTACAAGAGCGACAAGTCTTCCTATTGGTTCACTAGTTGTTATCATACTAAGATTAAATTATTATTTCGAAGTTCAATCTTACAACAAAGATAGTATAAAAAGTATTCGGATGCTCTCTGTTTTACTTGAAAATTAACATGTTTTAACTTTGAGACAGTATAGTATTTTGTTTTTGCTGATTTTGTAATTTATTATTTTGTCAGTTGCGTTAAGATTACTCTGCAAATTATTGTTTTGACTTATCGCATGGAACATTCGCACAAACGTTATTCCAATAAAATTTTCGCTAACTTCTACTATCTGGCCATACCTAGATTATCCTCTAAATTCAATCCCCATAGCAAAAGCTAATTTCATTAGAGGCCGATTTCATTCAATATTTAGATTTAAGTCTTGGCCTGAGATATGTCAGAGCCAGAAATGACTCCATAATACTATTCCTCACCTAATTATAAGGTGTAGCCAAGACTTTTTCCATTTCATCAATCTTTTGTTTGATCAGTAAATCATTGGGACTGAAAGATTTGGATTGCTTAAGGTAAGTTCGGCAGGCATCCAGTTTATTTTGTCTAAAGTATATATGGGCGATATTGAGTGCAGCCATTGCATTATCATTAGAGGAGCGAAGTCCTCTTTCCAATGCTTGCTTAAGTTGAATTTCTCCTTCCTTAAGCTCTTCTTTTTGTAAAGCAATCATGCCTTTTATAAAGTGATAGTAAGCACGATGTTGTTTGGATAAAAATTCGGGACGTTTTATTTGATTGACTAAAATTTCAGCTTCGGGAATTTTCCCTTTACGAAGCATACCAAAGGCCGCCCAAACATTTCCAAAAAGAAAATGTGCTACGAGCATAATCATGCTAGCGAGATAAAGGTACCAGGCAGAAGAAAATCCAATTTTGATGTGAAGGATAATCCCTAATAAGGTAAAAAGTATTATTAATGAAAAGCGAAGCCTCGTATTCATTTGATAAAGTTATTAAAAACTTTGATTTTATGCTAGAAGTTTATCCACTAGCTTGATAAAGATAAGTATGAGTGAATAGAGTTTTACAAGAATGCCCAAAGCAGTACTCCACAAGCAAAGCCATCACAAACGAAGTGATCATTAAATTATAAGTTCCTGACCATTGAGTCCAAAGGGCTGATTACCATATGATCTTGTCATCGCCATATTCTAGCATAAATCACTCCGATTCAACAATATCCAATTACCTTTTACCTCTAGAAAACTACTATTTTTGAAAACTTTAGAAAATTTGTTTTCATAAAATGCCTTAGTACTGGCAATGTCTTTTTTACTAAAAGCTAAACGATTATACATCAATAATCCCTTTGGAGCAGTCAATTTCTTTAATTGATTTAAAAATGTCGATTCCTCAAATTGTTTTGGAATGACATCATCAAAAAAAACGTCCATGATCACGAGATCAAATTGTTCTTCACACTGCATGGCATAATGGTAGGCATCTGTACAGATTAGATTGAAACTCGAAGCTAATTCATCCATAGCGTATTTATTCGCCAAATAAAGTACTTCTTCATCTATTTCTACACCCGTAAAATGAAATTTTTTTCCATTCTTTTTTTCTAAAATGATTGGAACACTAGCCAGCCCAAAGCCAAGAATTAAGACATTTGACCCTGGAATCTTTTCTAGATCAATTTGCTTAAATGCTTCTGAAAAATTGTCATAAAGGTCTTCGAAAGAATAAATGGCATTGGCGGTGCATAATTGATAACGACCATTTCTAAGACTAACATAGAGGTGAGGGTTATATTCACTAGAAGTACTTTCGATATGTAATTCCGTAATATAACTCAGTAGCCTTTTCCATAGTGCTTGTCTCATTGATTTATGGAGAACTTAATTTATCCCAACGACGATATGTAGCAGAAATTTGGAATACTTTTTCAAGAATTGATTTATCCAAATCGCCAAATTCAATATTCCGACGAGCCATGACTCTTTCAGCCGTTTCAAAGGCTTTTTGGATCGTATAGGTTGAATAACCATTTGCACCACCCCAAGAAAATGAAGGAATGAAATTCCGTGGAAATCCAGAACCAAAAATATTAGCAGAAACACCGACAGTAGTACCGGTATTAAACATTGTACTGATGCCACATTTGGAGTGATCACCTAAAATAAGTCCGCAGAATTGCTGCCCCGTGGGTAAAAAGCGCTCTTGTTCATAATTCCATAATTTTACCTCTGCATAATTGTTTTTTAGATTAGAGGTATTGGTGCCGGCGCCAATATTACACCACTCTCCAAGAATTGAATTACCGAGATAACCTTCATGTCCTTTACTTGAATATCCAGTCAGAATGGAATTATTTACTTCTCCTCCGATTTTGGAGTAAGGACCGATGGTTGTGCCTCCGTATATTTTCGCACCCATTTTGACAGTAGCATTGTTACATAGAGCGAAAGGTCCGCGAATCATAGCTCCTTCCATCACTCTGGCATCTTTTCCAATATAAATGGGGCCTTCGCTTGCATTCAATGTGGAACATTCTACAATAGCCCCTTCTTCAATAAAGATATGTTCTCTAGCAATAACTTTATTACTATCAGAGATCATTTGGGATTGTCGATTTCTAGTCAAAAACTCAAAATCTTCTTCAATTGCTTTTCCATTCTCTGTAAACAATTCACAGATATTGGAAATCTTTATAAAAGGAGTCTCTTCTACATCAAATCCTTGTAATTCTTCAATTTCCTCATCGTGGATTAAATGTTCAAATTGAGTTGCATTTAGCCTCGCGGCAATAAGCTCACCGTTTTGAAGCAATGCCTCGTTTAGTTCTAATTGTTCGACTAGACGGCAAAGCCAACCAGACGGTAAAACCGAACCGTTAATAACAAAATTATCTTCAGAAATCCGAATCGGGAACTTTTTAGTCAGGTAGTCCTGTGTAATAAATGATACTTCAGCGTCGAGCCATTTTTCCCACTTTTCACTAATTGAAAGTATACCTATCCTAAGATTCGCAACTGGACGAGTAAAGGTAAGTGGGAGTAAATTCTCGCGCGTATCACTATCAAAAAGAATGACGTTTTTCATAGTCTAGTATAAAGCGATTGTACTAACGAAAGCCGAATTTACGGTTAATTAATGGTTTACCTAAGAAAGAAGGCATAAAAAAAGTCCTGTTGAACAATCAACAGGACTTTTTTATTGGATTTGAAATCCGGTTTAGTTCTTTTCTTTGTTTGCAAAACGAGATTTGCCAAATCTTTTATTGAATTTATCAATACGTCCAGCAGTATCTACGAAATTCATTTTTCCAGTAAAAAATGGATGAGAAGTACTTGAAATTTCCATTTTGATCAATGGGTATTCATTACCATCTTCCCATGTTATGGCATCTTGTGTAGGAGCACAAGAACGTGTCATGAATTTATCGCCATTTGATAAATCTTGGAAAATTACTTTTCTATAATTCTTTGGATGAATTTCTTTTTTCATTTTTTGTATATTTCAATATCAAAATCTAATTTCGGATTGCAAAGGTAATACTTTTTTGTAGATAATGAAAGAATTTTGAGCGAAAAAACAAGGCAATTATATTATAAGCTTGTCATATTAAATATGAAAGTTCTTTGACAAATCCCATGTATAAGACAAAACCATAAACAAGATCAAGGCTTTCTTTGGGCGCTGTTGACCTTATTTACGGCTTGTCCACGGGATTTGTCAAAGAACGAATATGAATAAAGTAGAAATAAGTGATCAAAATTTTTGATTATGCCAAATTAGCCACGCACAAGCGAAGCGGTCACCAAATCACATAGTTCAAAAGACTGATCACCACAGCACAAATCTGAAATGTCTTTCTTGCAATCGGCATGATTGAAAAAAACTTAGAGCATATCTCACAATTATTGCTTCACCAATCTCAGCATCCTTTTGATATCTTTATTTAGAAAACGGATAAAATAAGTACCGCTAGGATAAGTAACTAAAGATAGCTGACCAGTGTAAATATCATTATAGCGAGTCAATTGACTGGTCTGAATCAAACGTCCATTAACATCATATACATTATATTTTAAAAATACACTGCTTTGATTAAGGCCTTGAACATCAATTCTTGATACGCCTTCTGTTGGATTTGGGAAAAGCTCAATCAAATATCCAAAGTTTAAATCTACAGTAGGAACTTCAAAATCAACAATAATTTCGAGGTCGGTTCTACATCCATTAGCATCTTGTACTACAATAGTATACGTATTGGCTGATAAGTCTGAAAAAGTAGCACTACTTTGAAAAGTATTTCCATCATCAATACTGTATTCATAAGGTGGAGTGCCATTACTAACTGTAATAGTGACTTCACCATCTCCAGCGCCTAAAGTTGACTCATTAATCACCTCAGCCATTATATCCAAAATACAAACACTTACATTGACTGTTTCCTCGTAAACACAGGCACTACCATCATTAATTACAATATCATAGTCTCCTCCAGAAAGGCCATTGAAAATATTGCTACTCTGGAAGGTCATACCACCATCAATACTATACTGATAAGGTCCAGAACCATTGAGTGGCGTGATCATAATGACACCATCAGCACTGCCTGCTTCACTTTCTGGAGTGATTGAAAAATCGGCGCTTAGCATACACTCAAATGTAGCGCAGAATTCATTGGTTTCTGAACTCCCAAACTCTCCGGTACTAGAAAGCAATGGGTTACCCTGCTCATCAAGAAAACTATAGTTCCCTTCCCCAAAATCGCAACAAATACCATCTCCATATGAATCATATATTGTAAAAGTGTAACACAAATCTGGATCAAGGCAAAAAGTTTCTTCAAAAAGCGTAAAGGGAGTCATATAAGGACCACCGCTAAAAATAATATTTCCATTTGGATCAAATAAATCCCAAGTGGTCTCTTGAGGGTATTGATCTGTCAATATTTCGAGGCTAATGATTACACCATTTGGGATGGCATCAAAGGTTCTGGTAAAACCATCATTAATCATGATTTCATCAACTTCTCCATTTGGGAGAGAAGTAGTGGCACTTATGGTATTACTACCATTGATAACATCATCTAAAGTAATAGGCACAATTTCAGACGCACCTGGAGCCAATGAACCTGTCCAGTTGATTGGCGTAAGCATTACACTATTCAATTCAATATCAATAGTGGTACTGGTTAATATTTCTGTTCCAAAGTTTGTTAAGACCAAAGTTGCTTCTAGAGATTCTTCACAATTGATGCCTTCAAGTCCAACAATATCAGATATGCCAGCATCAAATCTGGAAAGTTTTGACACGACAACTCTCAAAGTATCATTTAATATCGCTTGATCTTCTGGAAGGGCAGTGAATATTTGAAACTCATAGTCTCCAACAGTTGATAAGTCAACCGTTGGGCTAAAAGTGTGCGTATAAGTACTATCTGGTAAAAGTGTAAAATTGGCAGTTTCTACAACTGCTGAATTACCTTCAAAGATATATCCAACATTATATACTGATTGAGTATCTAATCCAAAGTTTTTGATCTCAATGCTTACGACTTCATCATTTGTTAAATCTGGTGAACTTTGCGGTGTTAATAATGCAACTGGACCAAGATCAGTGGTATCCCTTCTTAATTCAAAAGCTGCGATTCGAGTAGACCAACCACCACCTGAAGCATATTCTCCTGTAAACCAAAAAGTTCGATCATTTGCTGGATCAATGGACATATGATTATAATCTCCAAACCTTGAACCAGAATTTATGGCATTTGCACCATCAACTAAAGTATATTCATCAACCGTCATTTCTCCTAATGGATCAGAGGCCTTTCTTCCTGTAAAACGAACACCAGCATTAATGTTTTCTCCTGAAATATTGTAAGCTAAACCAATATTTCCAGCTCCATCCATACAAATGCTACCCATAAATCGATGCAAACCATCATTTGGTGCAAAAGTACCTTCTTGATAAACTGCCCAGTCTCCCCCAGTTCTTCGAAGCTCCATCCATCGGATACCAGATACATTTGTACCCGTTGCATCTGTTATAAAATTGAGTACAATGGATTCATGCGAACCAAAGTTTCTATAATGTACTTGGTTCATAATGATTTCTGGCAGACCATCTAGACCGCCACCACCTAATTGTGGAATACATGCAAATCCACCACCGCCGGCAGAACAAGGATTCGTATCAAAAGGTGCGGTAATAACACTAGAAGTGGCGACAGTGGAATTACTAGGATCATCCCAATCGAGATCAAAAGTGTGTAGATTTATCTGATCGTCTGTTGAACTTCCCCATGCATCATCACTTAGACTTAATATGATAGGATCTGCGCCTATAGGAGGAAGTGTAGCTCCTGTCCAGTCTACTGGAGTGGACACTTGAAATCCTGGGCCAGTACCAATACCTGGAATAGTAATTCTTTGTATTGCTACACTCGCATCTCCATTTAAGATAGCTTCTCTATCAATGAAATAATTGGGAAGCGTATTGGGACCTTGTTCATTAGTTGTTACACAATAAGCATTAGGCCAAATACTATATTTAGGATAATCTGGAAAATTTGGTGTGGCAAAATTCCAAGCCATCCAGCTTCCAAGAGGGTCATTAGTTTCAGTGATGGCAAAAAGCAATTGATTGCCATTTGGAAATTCAGTGATAATCCATCGATCTGCTTCCTGATCATACATGACAATAGGATCTCCTGCTGAACTCAAACCAATTTGACTCCAAATAGTATTGGCTGCAATAGGCTGTGTAATTGGATTCCCTTCTTTCTCAAATATTTGAAGGAAAGTAGCATTGATCATTTGAATGACATAATTATTTCCGACATCAATGGAAGGATCTGGTGGATTTCCTCCAAAATCACTGTCATCCATTCCATCAATATTTACCAAAGGTTCCACCGGAACAACTGAACTGAAATTAGTATTAATTGCTGATTGCCAAACGGGATCTTCGCCTTGTGGCAAAGCATTCGGATTGACAGCAACGTATTTCCCCCTACCAGCAAAATTTTTAATTTCTTTTCTATTTGCTTTATTTTTGGCTTTCTTTTCCAGTGAGGCAGGAGCCATTGGTATAAGGTTTCTTAATGGAGCAGTTTTGCCAAGAAATTCAGCATATGTGAGGCTTACTTCAAAATCGGGGGATTGACTAGGATTAGTTTGAGTTTTTTGTGCATGAAGAGTATTATTGAAAATAGAAAATAATAGTATACTTAATATACAAAGACAATTTTTCATCATTTAAATGGTTAAGTGAGTTGTAATAGTAATTTATCTAAGAACCTGATTAAATATTATTTTACGATGTACTTAAGGCAAATATATCTGAATTTGAACGTAAAATTTGTAGCTTAGTTATGATTTAGATACTCAAAGACATTTATAAAGAAATAAAATATATATAGTGTCAAAAATCTTGCAGATCTTTAGAACCTGATTTGAAAATAGAATAATAGCTCATAATTACTTTAAAGCATAATTTGAAAAAAGCAATATTCATATTATTATTTTTCCTTGGGAATGATTTACAAGCTCAGCCCTTTGATTGTGCGGGAGATTTCTTCTTGTCTTTAACAGGGAGTGGTCCTTCTATTTTTTATAGAGTAGAAATAGATCCGGTAACGAATGATGTATTATTTGATCCTTTATCTGCAGGTAATGCTGGGGCAGAAATCAATGCAATAGGATATCGGATTACAGATAATTATATCTATGGAGTCAATCCTGTGAATTTTAATCTATACCGGATAGATGCGACTGGAACGGCGACTGAATTGACGATCTTATCAGGTTTGAATCCCAACTATCAATATTATGGTGGAGAAATATCTCCGGATGGACAGACTTTATACCTATTAGGCTCCGGAGGGTTTCCTTATATCACTAAAGAGTTGGCAAAAGTTAATCTTGATGATTATTCTATTGTTACCATTCCTATTCCTAATGCTACAGCAGCAGATGTGTTGTGTACTGATTTTAGTTTTGATCCAACAGATGGGACTTTATATGGTTTTGATGCAGTTGAAAACCGCCTGATCATTTTTGATCCTGATTTAGGGACAATAGATGAATCTAGTTTTCCTGTAACGAATACTGCTGATGAAATGGGCGGCATTTTTTTTGATGCGTTTGGAACTATTTACGGATATGGAAATCAATTGAATTCAGGGACGGCTAATACTTTTTTTAAAATTGATAAAAATACCGGTGAGGTTACAGTAGAAGCAATCGGACCAGTAGCTATAGGTAAAGATGGCTGTGCATGTCCATATACTATAGAGATGAGGAAAACGGTTTATCCCCGATTAGCCTTTCCATGTACAGAAGTAACATATGTTTTTGAAGTAGCCAATGCTTCTTCGTTTGACCATTCTGGTATTGATTTTATAGATGAAATGCCAGATGAATTAACAATTACTGAAATAATACAAAACCCTTTTGGTGGAACTATTGTAAGTGGAGTCGGAAGCAATATTTTATCAATAGAAGATGTCTTTATTCCAAAAGGTATTGATAGCATTATTGTTCGGGCAGCTATAGCGCCAGGGGCAGAAGGCCTTTATAAAAATCAAGCAAAACTTGTAAACCTTCCTACAGGTTTAGGTGATGAAACTTTAAGCGATGACCCTTTGACTTTAACATTAGATGATTCCACGACACTAGAAGTAGTGCCTTTGTTTTTAGATCTTGAAAATGATACAACAGGTATTTGTGTAGGAGATACTTTAATATTAAATGCTTCTACTCATGGGGTTACTTACCTTTGGAATGATGGGTCGACTGATTCTTTAAAGACCGTCACTTCAGCTGGCCTTTACTGGGTAGAGGTAATGAGTGCTTGCGAAACGGTTTATGATTCCGTTTATGTTTCTGAAAGTGAAGTAGATATTGAATTAGGGCCAGATCTGGAAATTGATCTTGGAGATAGTGTATTATTGAACTCAATCATAACAGGTAACCCTGTTCTTCAATGGCTAGATCCACTAGAAACTTCTCTTAGTTGTCTGACTTGTCCTGAACCCTTTGCCCGACCTTTCTTTGATGTTGAGTATATGCTATCTGGCATGAATGAGTTTGGATGTTACGATGAAGATTTTATACAAATTCGAGTTAATAAAGATCGAGGTGTGTATATTCCGAATGTCTTTACACCAAATTTTGATGGCAAGAATGATCTGTTTTATATTCAGGGAAAAGGGTATGGAATAATAAAAACCTTTAGAATATTTAATCGATGGGGGGCTGTTGTCTTTGAATCTCAAGAAGGGTTTATAAATGATGCAAGCATCGGATGGGATGGAAGGTTTAAAGGGAAAGATTTGAACTCTGCTGTTTTTGTATTTTATGCAGAGATCGAGTACCTCGATGGCTTAGTAGAAATTTTTGCTGGTGATATTACACTTTTGAAATAATAGCTGAACAATTGCAATAAAAAAAAGTCAGAAAAACCTAAATGGTCTTACCGACTTTTATCTGGAGAATGATACGTTTTTAGAATTTACTTAGTACAATTTGTACTAATCATTCTGTTCTAAATAAGTTTTCAGGCCTTTTTCAAAGATGGATTTCCATGCTTCTGAAAGTTCTGATTGAAGTTCTTTTGAGATACTTCCAAAGACAGTATCAGATAATTTTAAAACGGTAGAAGTAGAATCAGTTGCCAAAGACTCTAGTTCAATCTTTGTAAAAGAAATAGCAGGTCCTCCATGTTCTGGACTTAAATGCCCTTTGAGTTGCAGTGAATTAGGTGCATCTAAACCAATCACTGAAGCCCAAACCAAACCTTGGTTATCGCCAGTATTTTCATACATCAAGCCGCCGAGCTTAGATTCCAGCACAAAGTCTATGGTTTTTGGTTTGTTGTTAAAATCCCTTTTCCACCATTGGCTAATCTCTTGTGTAAGTGCTGTCCAAACCCGAAGTTTTTCGGCTTTTAATTTCAATTTAATAAAGACTGTCGTCGTCGTGATGGTTTTGTCTGATTGACTCATATCATCTGATGTTTGCTCAGCTAGCATCCTTAGTTGAACAAGATTGCTTACCCACTGTTCGTAGGTTTGTTGTATGGGTTTCGTGTTTAGGTGATTCCACCTGAATTTCCCTTCTCTTTTGACGGTAATCAAGTTGGCTTTCTCTAAAACGCCCAAGTGTTTCATCACAGCATAGCGTGAGAGGTCGACGAATTGTAAACTTATTTCGCCGGTAGTTTGCGGAGCTTTCTTAAGTAAGCTTAGAATGGTCCTTCTCGTGGGATCAGCTAAAGCTTTCCAAATCATATTGTTAATTTCAACATGTTACCTTTTAGTAACATGTCAAATGTATTAATATTTAATAGGCTGACAAAGCTTTGATTAGGTTTTTTTATGAAATGTGGATAACTTTTTATTAATGTGAATAAAACTTGGTGAGTGGCTTGGAATATATATGTGGGGAGTAGTCGTATTTTGGAGAGGAGGGAAGGCGGTCTTAAGGATAGTATATCCCTTAAGGAAATTAGCTCCGAGTTTCGTATCTTTAGAAAAATGATAGACATTCTTTTAAGACTTTTAATATGAAAAACTTACTTTATCTTTTTATCCTGAGTATCCTCTTTGTACAATGTACTTCTCCTAAAGACCAAGACCAGCCAGAAATTACAGCAGAAAATGAAACAACAGAATTAGGCCAGATAAGTATAGAGGTAAGTGGCAGGGAGGAAGCAAAATCTAATTTTATTGACGGACTTTTATTGATGCATAGTTTTGAATATGAAGATGCTGCTGAAAAATTTATCGAAGCTCAAAAATTAGATTCTACCTTTGTGATGGCTTATTGGGGAGAGGCAATGACTAAAAACCATCCACTTTGGAGAGCTCAGTTTACGAAAGAAGCGAGAGCGGCTTTAAATAAATTAGCTGCCTCTAAAGAAGAGCGATTAGCTATGGCTAAAACTACTTTTGAAAAAGAAATGCTGGAAGGCGCTGAAATATTATTTGGAGAAGGTGTTAAAGAGGATAGAGATATATTGTATAAAGACCATATGGAATTGCTTCACCAAAAATACCCAGATAATCATGAAGTCGCTGCTTTGTATGCTTTATCATTATTGGGCTCCGTCAAAGGAGGTAGGGACTATGAGGTCTATGGAAAAGCAGCCAATATCGTTCAAAGTATTATTGCAGAAAATGGAAACCACCCTGGTGCTTTGCATTATATGATCCACTCTTATGATGATCCAGCACATGCCTTCAAAGCACTAAAGGCAGCAAACAAATATTCGAAAGTAGCTCCTGATGCTGGTCATGCACTTCATATGCCTTCACATATTTATATCGCTTTGGGAATGTGGGATGAAGTCATCAAATCTAATATTGTATCTTATAATGCATCGGTTGAACGAATGGAGCGGAAAGGATTAACGAATGATGCTAGAGGATATCATGCTTTTAAGTGGACCATGTATGCTTTATTACAAAAAGGAGCCTATGAAAAAGCTAGAACCTATGTTGAAGAAATGAAAAAAAACTGTTATGAATTTCCTTCTTTAAGAGCAAGATCTCACTTTATTCAAATGAGGGCACTTTATCTTAGTGATAGTGGAAATTGGGATGATCCAATGGTTAAGGATACCGTGAGTTTTGATGACCTTATTGTATCGCTCAAAGCTGTTCAACGACTGGTTGATGGGATGGCGGCTTATCACAAACAAGATGTAGGAGCGCTTTCTGTAGAAATTAAGCAGCTTAAAAGTGATATAGAAATCGCAGAAAATCAAGTCATCTTAAAAGGTGGTAAAATGTGTAGTGGCGTTTCTTATTATAATCAATTGCCAAACCAACAAGATATAGATCGCTCAATTATCATCTTAAATGAATTATTAGCTTTAGAGGCTTTGCTGAAAAATGATGAAGAAAGTGCAATTGCCTCGATGAAAAGCGCAGTAGAACTGGAAGAAAAAACTAGTTTTATGTTTGGCCCTCCTGAGGTGATAAAACCTGCTCCTGAACTTTATGGAGAATTTTTATTAAAAAAAGGAGATAAGCAATTGGCTAAAACAATGTTTGAAAAAACCTTGGAACGAGCTCCGAAACGCAAAATAGCGACAGAGAATTTACTCAAAGCCAAACGATAAATTCAGCTTATTGATTTTTAAGATTTTATTCCCATCCAGAAAAAAAGGCATCCTCAAAATGTTTGATTTGGGCTTGTTCCCTTTGGAGTATAATCGAGATAATATCAAAGCGGATTTCCCAATCGTAATTTATCTTTTCCATATAAGCATTAGCCGCATCCATCATTAGGTTTTGTTTATGTTGGTTGACCGCTAATTCTGGTTCTCCAAAGAGGTCGGTACTCCGCGTTTTTACTTCAATAAAAATCAAGACTTGACTATCTAGAGCAATAATGTCTATTTCTGCACGACTAAAGCGCCAGTTGGTTTCTAAAATTTTATACCCTTTTTTTATTAGAAAATCTTTTGCGATGGATTCTCCTTGGTTTCCGGTATTGATGTTTTTGGACATTTGTGTGGGGTTTAGAAAATAAATAGTGACTAGAAACTAGTTAATGCCTACTAATGTCAATTTTTTCATGTCAAAATATACTCTAAAATTTATAATTCTCAAAAGGACTCATATTTATTGCTATTGTGTTGTGATATAATGGCTATAGATGATTACTTTTGTGTCCCTAATTAAGAAGTTGTTTAAAAATAGATAGATGATTTATTTGCATTCATTGAACCTCCATTTATGAACAACTTCTAAAAATTACCTACCTAACCACAAACCAATCAAATTTTAAATCCATAATTTATTCTGGAACTTATTTTCTATTATTAATATATTTTCAATAGTACAATCATGCTAAACCGGCAAAACCCAACAGAAGCTTCATCTTGGAAATCATTAGAAAAACATTTTGAGGAGATAAAAGATACTCAGATGATCGACCTATTTGATGAAGATAGGGCTAGGTTCAGTCAGTTTTCTGTTGAGTGGGAAGATATGCTGGTAGATTTTTCAAAAAATAGAATTACTAAAAAGACATTTGACCTCTTGATGTCATTGGCCAATGAATGCCAATTAAAAGAATCTATCGAAAAAATGTTCACAGGCGAAATGATCAATGAAACAGAGCAAAGAGCTGTTCTACATACAGCCTTACGCAATCGATCAAATGATCCTGTGATATTCAATGGAAAAGATATTATGGGAGAGGTGAATAGGGTGCTCAATCAGGTAGAACGTTTTTCAGAAACTATATTGACTGGTGAGTGGAAAGGTTATTCTGGAAAAAGAATTACTGATATTGTGAACATTGGGATTGGAGGATCCGATTTGGGACTAGTGATGGCAACGGAAGCGCTCAAACCTTATTGGAACTCGAACATCCAAGCTCATTTCGTTTCGAATGTTGATGGGACACATATTTCTGAAGTATTAAAAAAGGTGAATGTAGAAACTACGCTATTTATCGTGGCTTCTAAATCCTTCACGACTCAGGAGACGATGACAAATGCCTTTACAGCTAGAGATTGGTTTTTGAGAACAGCAAAAGAAAAGGAATTTGTAAAAAATCATTTTGTAGCAGTTTCTACGAATGCGGAAGGTGTAAAAACATTTGGTATTGCACCGGAAAATATGTTTGTCTTTTGGGATTGGGTAGGAGGGAGGTATTCCCTTTCTTCTGCTATTGGTTTGACTATTGCATGTACGATAGGATTTGAAAATTTTTCAAAACTATTAGATGGTTTGCATGCTATGGATCAACATTTTAGACATAACTCTTTTGATAAAAATATCCCGGTTATTCTTGCTATGATTGGCATCTGGTATAATAATTTTTTCAAGGCAGAATCAGAAGCAATTCTACCATATGACCAATACCTCCATCGTTTTGCTGCTTATTTCCAGCAAGCCAATATGGAGAGCAATGGAAAATATACTGACCGGTCAGGAGCGAAAGTAAATTACCAAACCGGACCAATAATATGGGGCGAACCAGGTACGAATGGCCAACATGCTTTCTACCAATTGATTCATCAAGGAACAAAACTCATTCCTTGTGACTTTATCGCTCCAGCTATTTCTCAAAATCCAATAGGTGAACATCACAATATACTATTATCTAATTATTTTGCTCAGACAGAAGCTTTGATGAAAGGTAAAACCAGACTAGAGGTAGAGACAGAAATGAATGCATCTGGGAAATCTGAAGCAGAGATCAATACGATTGCCCCATTTAAGGTTTTTGAAGGGAATCGTCCAACTAACTCAATCCTTATCAAGAAACTTGACCCTTATGCATTAGGCCAATTAATTGCTTTATATGAGCACAAAATTTTTGTGCAAGGAGTAATCTGGAACGTCTTTAGTTTTGATCAATGGGGCGTTCAATTAGGGAAAGAATTGGCAAAGAAAATCCTTCCTGAGCTTCAATCTTTCGGTGAAGTGTCAACGCATGATGCTTCTACAAATGGTTTAATCAATGCTTTTAAAAGAATGCGGGACTAGGCTTGAGGAGCATTAGCAGGGATTTTCCTACCAGTTTAATTTGGGATAAGTCTTTAAAATATGCTTCTTTGACAAAATCCGTGTCTGAGACAAAGTCATAAAGAAGATCAAGGCTTCTTTATGGCTTTTGATCTTATTTACGGCTTGTCTACGGGATTTGTCTAAGAACGTAAAATATAAGAACTTTTTTTAATAACTGGAATAAAACTTGTGGTCTTTGCTAAATGTAGAGAAGCCCCCCTCTAATTAAATAGAGAGAGGCCATCCCAAAAACCAATTGATAAAGGACTTCTTTTGTTTTTTTAGAGTACTTCTCTACATTTTATTAATTAAAGAAGTAACCCCTTTTATTTTTAATAGAGATCTATTTTCTGTATTTTAAAGAGCGATCATATTTACCTTCGCCCCTGTTGAATTCAAAATTAATGGTGATTTCGTGTGAGCCGCCGTTATACTTTTGAAACTCATCCATGTATACATCATAGGTATAGATGAATTGTAAAGTATTATATTTAGTACCGAGGATGATTCCTAAGTTTCCGCCTGTTCCTGCACGGTAAGTCAATCCTGTCATCAATTGATCTTTTAGAAAAGAAGCGATCAAGTTGACATCCGTTTGAACATCGACACCTCTTACCTTTTTGACCAAAATGGAAGGCATTAATTTCACCTTAGATTCTGCAAGATCAAATTTTCCACCAAAATTAGCCGTAACGTATTGAAATGGTCCACCAAGGTCATCCCCTGTGATTTGATCTATTTTCCCACGAATTAAACCAGGAGAACTCAAACCAAAGAACAGTCTATCCTTATAGCTTCCGTATAAACCAATGGTAGCATCAAATTCCGTCTCTCCATCTATAGCCTGCATAACTACTTCATCTTCCATATCAAAGAGGACACTACTGGTTATTGAATTATCAATAGAGGTTTTATGCCATTCAGTAGATAATCCAAAAGCCATATCAAACTCTTTGATCTGGTATTGGAAGGCATAAGAAAGCTGTCCGCGAAAACGAGTTAGACCAGCTACATTTTCTGTATAAATCATTCCACCTAAACCCAAGCGTTTTCCAATAGGGCCATTATAACTTAAGGCATAAGTTTTTGGTGTTTCCGGAAAGTTAGTCCAGGCTGAGCGGATATTGATAAATATATCATGATGTTCTTTATCAAAACCTGTGGCTGCCGGATTAATCAATACTGGATTGAAAGTATAATGCATGAATACTGCTTCCTCTTGAGCAATACTAGTATTGCAGAAGTAAGCGATTATGACAAGGATTGTTAATAATTTTTTCATTTTAATTTCCTTTAAATTGTTTTTGGGAATAGATTAGTTTCGTCCTCTAAGTAAAGTGAATGCTCCTTTGAGTTGTTGAGTTTGACCACTTTCCTCATATTCTAAGACCCAGAAGTAGCCACTCTCCGGCAAAAGATCTCCATCGAAATCAGTACCAGACCAAGAATTATCATAATTATCGACTTCGTAGACCATTTGTCCCCAACGATTGAAAATCTTAAGATTACTATTTAAGCCTTCTACACAACTGATGATAAATTCATCATTTTTGCCATCTCCATTTGGAGAAATTACTTTTCGGGCTTCTAGACATTCACCTTGTATGACCACTTCAATCTGAGGAATGATTACTTCACAGCCATTTGCATCTGTTACTTGAAGACCATAAATTCCAGCGGCTAATCTAGTAATGGTTGGTGTGCTCTCTCCATTCGACCAAATGTAAGTATAAGCTTCTGTCCCACCACTAACATTAGCAGTAATTGAACCATCTGCAGGCCCCGTTGCATTTGCAATTTCTAAGGCTACATCTAGAATTTCTGGTTCTGACAATTCTACACATGTTTCGACTACTAAACCGATAATAATATTATCTGTAATGGTTACACAGTGCTCTCCAGCTCCAATGGTGAAATTGATTTCACCAGAATTACCACTATCCCAAGTGATGGTGTAGTCTCCTGATCCTCCTGAAACGAATACTGTAATCTCTCCGTTTTGATCACCATTACACTCAGGTTCCATCAATTCAAAATCTAATGTAAGGCGATGTGCGATAAGGTCATGTGTATAGACGATTACACATCCATTGGCATCCGTTACGACAGCAGTATAAAAACCTTCGACTAATCCTCCGATGGTTAAGGTACTGGCAGTGAATCCATTTGGTCCTGTCCATAATACAGATTCAAATCCCCATCCACCACTAGTATTCAGGCTAAGTAAACCATTCGCATCATCAGCTGTCGGTCTGATTTCTGAATCGACGGTGACATTAAAAGCTGTAGAGGGCTCGATGATCGAAATCCCTGTCATAGCAATTGTTGCACCAGTAGCATCTGTTACGGTTACACTATAAGTACCATCACATAATGTGAAAATATTTGGATCATCATCACCTGTATTCCAGCTATAATTATAAGGCGAAACACCTCCAAACACTTCAATGTCAATACTTCCATCACATTCATCAACACAGGAAACATTTTCAGTAGAAACAACTTGGATACTTAGGCCAAGGTCAACTATAAGTCCATCTAATACTTGAATACATCCATTTCCATCCGTTACCGTTACACTATAATCTGGTGGACTTTCACAAAGGTTTGTTGGATCTTCCCAATCAACTCCTGTGCTCCACTCATAAGTATAAGGAAGCGTTCCTCCTGTTACAGTAATATCAATTGAACCATTACAATTGATGCCAGTAGGATCTGTATTATCTACAATAGAATAATCAATAACTATCGGATCAGAATCAGTAATCACAAAAGAAAAAATAGTTGTCATGAGAGGTGTTCCTGAATCTTCCACTATAATGGAATAAGATCCTGCGGCTAATTCATCAAAACAAATATCTTCTCCTGTTGTACTTATGATGGTTTCACTATTCAATGTTAAATCATATGGTCCACAACCTCCCAGTACAGAAATACAAATTTCTCCATCTGCACTACCATCACAAGATGCCATGATCGTATTGGTCAAGGCTACTTCTAATGGTGGAGGCGCAACTGTGAATGTACTTGAAATCAAGACACAACCATTTGCATCTACTACAGTTACATTATAATCCCCTTTACAAAGGTCAACGATATCTTCGCTTGTCTCTCCATTACTCCATTGGTAGCTATAAGGAAGGGTTCCACCTGTAACGCCTATATTGACTGAGCCATTACAGCCATCGCCCGTCTCATTTTGGATATCTGTTGAAGAGATGGTCAATGCAGTAGGCGTTTCTACGGTAAAAGTTTGAGAAGTAATACTTCCATTGGAATCGGAAACGGTTACAGAATACATACCAGCACATAAATTAATTTGATTTTGTGCATTTGGTACAACACCAAGTCCTGACCAACTATAGACATACGGTTCAATACCACCTGAGATACTTATATCAATCTCTCCATCGCAAGTGCCTGCACAAGAGACTGGAGAAGTGATATCTGTAATTGAAACAATACCACCAACCTTTATAGAATCGATAACAGAGCAACCATTTATATCTTCGACCGTTACAGCATAACAACCAGAAGAAAGATTACTAATATCTTGAGTCGTAGCGCCATTACTCCAATCGTATGTATATGGAGTTGTTCCCCCATTTACAGTGAGGTTAATTGATCCATCATCATTAGAAGCAGAAGCATTGATTACTGTATTTGAAGTAGTTAGGGTAGCAGGTTCTGTAACGCCAATCGGCCCTCTAACTGTAGTACATCCTAAGGCATCTGTTATGGTTACAAAATAAGTACCTGCCGAAACGCCTGTTTGGCTTCCTTCGATTGGATTTGGCACGGCTGGGTTCCAGTTATAGCTATAATTAGGAACGCCGCCCGTAACATTTAAGGTAATTGTACCATCTGAATCACCATTACAACTAACAGGCGTAGCAGAGCTAGAAGCGGATAGCGCATCAGGTTCAGAAAGCGTTACAGCAGGACCAACTTGAGTACAGCCATTTGCATCTGTGATCGTTACTGTATAGGTGCCAGCAGATAATCCACTTGGATCTTGAACTGTAATAGAATTTCCCCAGTTATATCCATAAGGCATTGTTCCACCAGTCACTGTAATATCAATATCTCCAGTTGCCTCGCCATTACAGTTTATGTTCGTTGATGAAACAACAGTAATTGAAATAGGTGTAGGTTGAGTTATTGTAACAGGATTTCCAATTTGGGTACAGCCATTTGTATCTGTTACGGTTACGGTATAAGTACCCGCAGCTAATCCACTTGGATCTTCAGCAGTGATTGAGTTCCCCCAGTCGTAAGTGTATCCAGGTGTTCCTCCAGTCACCGTAATATTAATAGAACCAGTATTGTCACCATTACAGTTGATATTATTTTGACCATTTAAAACAATCGCAATTGGACTAGGTTCGTTTATAGTAATTGTTTCGACGGCCGTAGTTCCGATGCCATCGGTAACCGTTATCGTATAGTTTCCTCCACTTAATCCACTAAGGTCTTGAGTATCATCATTATCACCTGTGCCATCATTATCCCAGTCATAACTATATGGCATGACACCACCTGTAACACTAATATCAATAGATCCTGCATTGTCGCCATTACAGTTTAAATGAACAACAGTGTTGACGGTGATTTGAGGCGCATCAAATTCATTGACAGTGAATGTCTCAACAGCCGTACAGCTATTTGCATCTGTAACGGTTACAGTATAATCACCAGGCGCAAGTCCTGTTACCATAGCTGTATTATCAGATGTATTAGGACTCCAGGCATAAGTGAATCCAGAAGTTCCTCCAGCAGGTGTCACATCGATTTCACCATTATTTGCACCCATTCCAGATTCATGAGTAACAGTTCCTGAAACGGTAAGTACAGTAGGCTCACTCACAAAGGTTGTTCCTTCTTCTGTACACCCATTAGCATCCGTTACCGTTACATTATATTGCCCTGGCGCAAGTCCAGAGATCATTGCATTAGTTGATCCATTTGTATCATCCCATAAATAAGTATAAGGAGACGTTCCTCCACTTGGATTTGCCGTAGCCGTTCCATCATCCGCGCCATTACAACTTAGGTTATCATCTGTTACATTTACAGTTACGGCTGTAGGTTCAGCAATCATAACAGAGGTAGTAGCTGTACCGCCATTAGCATCTTCTACAGTAACATTATAAGTACTGGCAGATAAACCAGTCACAGTCGCTGTAGTTGATCCATTCGAATCATCCCATAAATAAGTATAAGGTCCTACGCCGCCGCCAGGAGATACTGTTGCCGTTCCGTCACTTCCTCCGAAGCAACTTACATCAGTAGATGCAGTAATGCTTGCAGTGACAGCACCTGGTTCATTTACTATAACCTGATCAATGACTTTACAGCCATTGGCATCTGTTACTGTTACAGAATAAGTATTAGCAGTAAGCCCAGAGATCATGGCTGTAGTTGAACCATTTGTATCATTCCATAAATAAGTATAAGGAGAAGTTCCACCACTTGGGCTTGCTGTTGCATCTCCATCATTGCCTCCATTCGTACTGACATCTGTAGATGCTAAAGACACACTCACAGCTGTACTTACTTCTGTAACCGTATATGTTTCTGTAAGTGTTGTTACATCATCGGTAATAGTTACGGTGTAGTTTCCAGCGCTTAGACCTGATACATCTTGAGAGGTAGGGCCATGACTCCAAACATAATTAACAGTTCCGACTTCATTTATTATTGAAATATTAATTGAACCAGTCGCATCGCCATTACAAAGTATATTATTAATAGTAGTATCTGAAACTTCCATAGGAGGACCTGTTGAACAATCAACAGTAATACCGCCATCATTTATATTAAAATTGGTTACAAGATCACCATTAACACCTTCTGAAATTTCTATTAACTGACTTTGATCGAAAGAGACATCCAAATTTTCTCCATTAGTAGTAGATAATACTTCGAAGCACATTTGATATAATGTATCGCCATCGACTACTGTTCGAGGAGTAGATGAACCATCCGACCAGGCAACTCTTAATCTTGTTCCTCCACCAATTAAATTAAAGTTAAATTGATTTAATCCATTTACATCAGGATTAAAATTCTGAACATTTATATAGTTTAAATTCGCAGTATTCCAAGTTACATCATATTGCATACTAAGAATCTCATTGAAGTTTTGGGGCGTGACTCCAATACAAACGGTATCTCCTGTACATCCACTGCCTGTACCAATAGTGAGCGATAATACGCCTTGACCGACAACTTCGACGAGGCCAGGGATTTTAGCGAGTGGTACAATTTCAGCTTGACCATTAACTGTTTGCGATACTTCAATTGAAGAAGGATCACTCGTGAAATCTACCGCACTGATATCTGCAACATCTCCATTTATAATGTATCTGATACTAAAAATAATTTCATCATCCGCTAAAGTAACGCCTGTTGCGCCAGGGTCATTCCACGTAAAGGTTAACCTACCCGTGTTCGTTAGCGCAGAACTAGTATTAAAAGTAATTGAACCAGGTAAATTCCCTGACTCCTGTGTATCAAAGAAACTAATGATTGCAGGATCCCAGAGCATGCTGGCTTGCATACCTATAATAGAATCAAAATTTCTAACACTAATATCAACAGTTACAGTATCTCCTGGACTACCTTGTTCCTGACTGGCTAATAAGGTAACTGCACTACCAGAATTTCCGGTAATCGTTACTTCACCATCAATGCTTTCCAGACCAATATTGCTTCCACCTGAATTGATATCAGTAACATCAATTTGGGCTAAAGCTCCATTGATCAATAAAGAATCTGTTTCTCCTCCTGCGCCAATAGCAGTAAAACAAACAGAGTAAATAACAGTCTCATCAGGGACAGTTACTCCAGCTCCATTAGGATCAAACCAAGCCATTGTAATAAGGCCATTGCCAGCATTATTTGTTCCAAAACTTCCTGGTTCTAAATCTGCAAGGTTTAAATTAGTTACATTATCAAATTGCAATAGATTAGGATCAAATTGCATGGTGTATGACATTCCAAGAATATCATCAAAATTACAAACAGCCACATCTAGACAAACAGGATCACCTGTCGCTGCGGAATCACTGCTAACAGTTAGTCCAAATCCGGAAAAAGTACAAGGAATATTTCCCGTACCGCCACCACCACCACCGCCGCCAGCGATAGTTAAAGTAGCATCATTTAAAACCACTGAGTTTGTAATATCATTTAAGCCTACACCTTCATAAAATTCAATCATGGAAGGTGTACCAGTAAACATAATATCAGTCGTAGCTCCCATCGAAGCTATAACTTCAAATGTAATGGTGTAAATAACAGTGCCATCTGGTACCGTACTCGTCCCAGGGTTAGCCGGAGCAAACCAAGAAGTGGTAATAATCCCACTTGCAGTTTGCGAAGTTCCGAAACTACTGGCATTGAGGTCTGGCAAATTAAAATTAGAAAGCCCTTGAAAAGATAATAGACTCTGATTCCAATTAATGGAATACTGAGAAAGGGCTATGTCTGTAAAGCCAGTTACAACAACATCTACAGTGATTGTCTCATTTAGTTCTGGAGATGGATTTGATGGCACAAAGGTATATGTCAATTGTGCTTTGGCGGATAAGGCTAAAAAGACCATGCCTATCGCTACCAGAAAAGTTTTGATTTTACTCATCTGTCCTTGGAATTTGGGATGCTAGAAAAAATATTGCTACTATCTAACTAAAATCATCCTGTTAGTTATAAAATAATCTTTGGTTTTTAATTTATAGAAATAAGTACCTATTGCAGGCAGTATTTCCTTATCAATAGTAATCGATTGACTACCGGTTAAATAATAATCATTATGAGCATGTATCAAAGCTCCTTTTGAATCATAGACCTCCAGTACAAAATCCGATGCCTCATTTACATCGAATCGTATAACTGTTTGATTGTCAAAAGGATTAGGTTCGTTTTGATACAAGGTGAATGCTTGATTGGATTGAACTAATAAATTTTCAACCGCCATAGCTTGTAATACATTTACTGTACCATTTTCAAGTGTTATATCGCTTATGTCAAGAACAGTTCCATCTTCATATGAGATTTCAATTGCAAGTGGATCATCAGAAATACCTACATCTGATGAAGTTCCTGGGTCTCCTAATACTTGATAATGGATAGTGAAAATAGTACTACTATCTTCTACCTCTACTCCTACTAAACTTGGATTAAACCAAGAAGTAGTAAAACGTCCAAGGTGTGAATTAGTAGTTCCAAAATTACTAGCGTTTAAGTCGGGTAAGACTCCGATTTCATCGATGCTAATGCTATCAAACTGAAGCATATCACTATCCCAGTTGACGGAAAACTGGACAGATAGAATATCTAAAAATCCAGATATTTTAACATCTACTGTAGTGCTAGTATTCGGATCTACAGATTGATCTTCTATAAAAATGGTAGGTTGTGCCGTTACCGGCACAACGAACCACAAAAGCAAAGCAAAATATAACAGTACTCGTTTTGTCATCTTAATCAATTGGTTATTTATTTTTCTAATTGTTTTCTTTTATGAACATAGCTAACAGACACAGCATTATCTCTTGAAAAAGGGTGGCTTTTTCATTATCCTAACACGTTCAACGCGAGGTTGAAGAGTTGTAAATATCAGACCTGACTTCTTGAGAAAAGCTAATAAGTTAGAGCAACATAAAGATATGTTGTTGATCCATTTCCGTAGAAATGAAATAATGTTCGTTTCCTTCATGAGATTACAATAAAATTCTATAAATTCTGGTTTCAGTCTACCTAATCTTTGCCTAAAGGCAATCACGTATCAATCAAAAGACAGCATCAAAAAAACAGACGAGTCTATTGACAAAGAGGTAATTAAAATTTGGTCGTTCTGAAATTTACCCACCTAGAAAACAATCAGGAGGAAAAGCTTTTAGAGGAATTAGGCTATCGGATAAATGCCTTTGCAAAAGCTTTAATAGGATAAGTATTTCAGTTCAAGGGATTTACTTTGTATTTAAAAACTAAGTTCGGTTTTGAGTATTCGTATTAATTAAGTTTTGATAATGCAAAGATAAAAGATAATGGCATGTAGAATGTACCCAAAAAGTGGTATTTTTCACATTTAAAATATTGTTATACTATTATTATAGGATAAATAAGTCATTTATACACAATTCGTTGATTATCAATATTATAAACAGTATAAAATTAAATCAAGCTATGATCATATGCTATTTTTATCAGTCCAGCGGTATTACTGACACCAAGTTTTCGCATAATATTTTTTCGATGGACACTGACTGTTTGATCACTAATATAGAGTTCTTTGGCAATCTCTTTATTACTTAAAGCATGAGAAATCAAGCGGAGAATTTCAATCTCTCGTTTGGTTAAATTATATTTTTTAATAAATCTATCTTCAAATTGAATGGCATTATCACTCTTTCTTCCACCAGTAGCAAAAGCATTCAAACTCACTCCTTCACCCATAAATGTATGGCCTTCCAAAACTTCGGTGATTGCTTTTACCAGTTCTTCCTTGCCAGAACTTTTCAAGACATAACCATCTACGCCTGATTTGAAAGCCGATTTAACGATTTTTGATTCATCATACATTGTTAAGGCGAGGATCCTTAATTCGTCGTATTTATGTCCAATAGAAGAGAGTACATCTAAGCCATCTCTTTCAGGCATATTAAGGTCAAGAATCAATAAATCTGGGATGTGTTTTTTAAGGATATTCATCAATTCATCTCCAGTATTAGCTATGTCTATAAGGTTGATAACATAACCGTCGATGTCTTTAAGAATAGTTTTTAGACCAGCTATAAATAGTTGATGATCGTCTGCAATTACTACGTTAACTTGCTCCATACTCTAATCAATGTTTTTAATCATGGGATCTAATTAGCCTAAAAATAAGTCAGAAAAGCTAATTAAAAGTAATGGGAAATGTTACAAAATTCCCTATGTTTCAAAAGGATATACATCATTGCACTGCAAAACCGATGCCACGATCCTTTTTTTATAAGCTGTAAAAAGAGACTATTCTATCGAGAATTGACTCAAAAGGCGCTATAAAAAATAGAGACGACCACAGTTAGCAGTAAGCTTAAAAGTGTAAGTTTAGATTATCAGGAAAAATAACTAAGCAAAAAACTAGGTTTGCTGATTTTTTCAACAATACTGATTATATATGCTTTAGCAATTATAAAATTTCGTCAAAAAAAATCTTTCTTCGTTTCAAAGTTGTATTCAACTAAGTAGCTATTGAATCTCTTTAATTGGTACAAGATTTCAAATTCATCAAGTAATTTTGACAATCGTCTAGGGTGTTTGGAAAAACTTAGGAGTCCTCAAGATTAGTGTGTAATCACCCTTAGTGAAAAGTAAAGATATGAAACTGAATGATACTGTCCAAAGAATTTTTGGTTTAAGAGCTTGTTTAAATTTTCATGATTAAGCAAAAGTGAGTAAACTTTATTCTGAATGAGGCATATTTTGCTTCGGATGTGGGCTATCCGACGAAAAAATTAACGAAATGCAGGAGAAAATTTACCGCTTGTAACCGATTAACGGAATATTAAACAAGCTCTAAGTGATTTTGTCCTTCCTTCCTTAGTGATTGTCCTTTGGACAGGAGATCAGCTGGAAAGGGCTTTGTGAAGTGCTTATCTAAGTTACTTATAAATATCTGCTTATCTCCTTTACTCAATCAATTAGGAAATTTTACGATTACTATGATTTATTTATGCCCTGTCCCCTTAATATTTTATTTTTCTTTTTTTGTTGCTTTCAAATGAAAGGCTGAATTATATAAGGCTGTTTTTTTATTTGTTGTAAGCACATATTCAAAACCTTCATGAATGCAGAAAGCGCCATATTCTCCTTTTTTATTAATAGCTAAGTAGCCTACCTGTATATTATCAAAACGTTGTTTTCGGACGATTCTCATTACGGCTTCTTTACAGGCTTCTGCTGGACTCATACCTTGCCTCATTAATTCTACCACTAAGAAAGAGCCCACTGATCTCAGCACGGCTTCTCCCATACCTGTTGCTGTTGCACCTCCGACTTCATTATCTACATATAAGCCTGCTCCAATAATTGGCGAATCTCCGACTCTTCCTTTCATTTTATAAGCTAAGCCACTAGTTGTACAAGCACCAGAAATATCACCATTAGAATCTATAGCCAACATGCCAATCGTATCGTGGTTTTCTATATTTATGATAGGTTCATATTTAGATTCTTTTTTCCATTCTTCCCATTCTAATCTAGATTCTTCAGTCAGTAAGTTTTCTTTTTTGAAACCATTAGCTAATGCAAATTGCTGCGCACCTTTACCTGCAAGGATTACATGAGGTGTTTTTTCCATGACCATCCGTGCTACGGAGACGGGATGCTTTATACCTTCAAGAAAGCAAACTGAGCCACAATTACCCTTTGAATCCATGATACATGAATCTAAAGTCACATCACCATCTCGATCAGGTCGACCTCCATATCCAACAGATTTATCTTCAGGATCTCCTTCTGGAATTTTAACCCCAGCTTCAACCGCATCTAATGCATTGCCTCCTTTGCTCAATACATTCATTGCTGCTTCATTAGCTTTTTGATTATCCCAAGTAGAGATGACAAAAGGTGCAATTACTTTCTGATCAGGTTTTTCTTGTGCATTAGTTTCATTATTCTCAGCACATGCAGGTGTCAGCAATCCAGAGGCAATAAGCCCTAAAGAACTCACAGATGATCTTTTTAAAAACTTTCTTCTTGAAAACATAGTAGTAGTCTTTTAGAAATAGTTCAAATACATGACGTATTAAGTGCACAGTATACTTAATACATTATAGATTTTCAAAATATACGTTTCTTTACATCCCCGCAGCTAACCTCAAGCCTTGATCTATTGCTCTTTTTGCATCAAGTTCCTTCGCCTCATCAGCGCCTCCTATCAAATGTGCGGAGAGTCCAGCGTTTTTTAATGGTTCTAATAAATCCCTCAAAGGCTCTTGTCCAGCACAGATAATGACATGGTCGACAGCTAATGTCATTGGTTTGCCAGAACTCAAAATGTGTAAACCATCATCATCAACCTTTTGATATTCAACTTTGGCAATCATATTTACTCTTTTCATCTTGAGACTAGATCGATGTATCCATCCTGTTGTTTTTCCTAATCGAGCGCCTAATTTGCCCTTAGACCTCTGCAGCAAGTAGATCTCTCTGGCGGAAGGTTCGGGATTTGATTCCTTTAGGGCACCTCGATTTCCATAATCCATGTCAACCCCCCATTCTTTCATGAAAGCGGCAATATTTAGACTTGTTGATTCGCCATGATGAGAAAGGTATTCTGCCACATCAAAACCAATTCCTCCTGCACCAATAATGGCTACACTTTCTCCGACACTTACTTTGTTTTTTAATACATCTGTATAGTATAGTACCTTAGGGTGATCAATACCTTGAATATTTATTTTTCTAGGAGATACACCGGTTGCTAGTATGACTTCATCAAATTTTTGGGCGATTAAAAAATCAGCATCCACTTTTTGATTGAGGTAGAGTTGAACACCTGTTTTATCCAGGAGTTGTTTGTAATATCTTAGTGTTTCATGAAATTCTTCTTTGCCCGGAATCTGTTTTGCCATGTTAAACTGTCCACCGATTTCTGAAGATGCATCATATAAATATACATCATGCCCGTTTTGAGCTGCAGTGGTAGAAAAAGAGAGACCAGCAGGCCCAGCTCCGACTACGGCTATCTTTTTTGGTGATTTTGTTGTTTGAAGCACAATTTCTGTTTCAAAACAAGCTCTGGGATTGACTAGGCAAGAAGCTGTTTTTCTTTCAAATACATGATCTAAACAAGCTTGATTACATCCGATGCAAGTATTGATTTCATTACTTTTATTTTGAAAAGCTTTATTTACAAATTCCGGATCTGCTAGAAGTGGTCGAGCCATTGAAACCATATCGGCATGGCCATCAGAAAGGATTTTTTCTGCAATCTCAGGTGTATTGATTCTATTGGTAGTGATCAGTGGAATGTTCACTTTTCCCATTAGGCGCTTCGTAACCCAGCTAAAACCGCCTCTAGGTACCATCGTAGCAATAGTCGGTACACGGGCTTCATGCCAACCGATACCCGTATTAATGATGCTTGCTCCTGCTTCCTCAATTTTTTTTGCTAAGATCTCAACTTCTTCCCAATTGCTGCCATCATGAACTAAGTCGAGCATTGAAAGCCTATAAATAATGATGAAATCAGTACCAACTGCAGCCCTGACTTGCTTGACTATTTCAAGTGGAAATCGAATTCTATTTTCGAATGATCCACCCCATTCATCTTTTCTTTTATTGGTTTTTGATACTATAAATTGATTGATTAGATAACCTTCTGACCCCATGATTTCCACACCATCATAGCCAGCTAATTGTGCAAGTTCAGCACATTTTACGAAATCTTTGATCGTTCCTTTTATGCCTCTCCCGCTAAGTTCCCAGGGTTTGAAAGGAGTAATTGGAGCTTTTATGGCTGTTGGAGCGACTCCGAAAGGATGGTAAGCATATCGACCAGTATGTAATATTTGCATACATATTTTTCCACCTTCTTCATGTACGCTTTCTGTAATAATTTTATGCTTATTGGCCTCTTTTTTTGTAGACATTTTAGCTGCAAAAGGGCTTACCCAACCAGCTTTGTTAGGCGCAATTCCCCCTGTTACGATTAGTCCCACGCCTCCTTTCGCTCGTTCCCCAAAATAAGTAGCCATCCTTTCAAAACCATTTTTCTCCTCTTCCAAGCCTGTATGCATGGAACCCATAAGTACACGGTTCTTTATAGTAGTAAAACCTAAATCAAGTGGAGTGAAAAGCTTAGAATATGGATGATTGGGCATAAAAATAATGGGTTCTATATAATTAATTATTCAGAACCCATTATAAGAAGAAATAACTAAAAAACATGAGTCATCTCAACTTTTATAAGCAATAGTTAGCATTTTTCATATTTATATTGACCGAAATGGCTTGGGAGAATCCCAAACCACTTTGTATCAAGTATATCTTAACAAAGCTAGGTGCAATGGTCTTTCGTCCCTTATTCCATCATTATCATTCTTCTAGTCTTACTTCCAAATATAGTATTTAACTGATAGTATAAAATCCCAGATCCATTTAGATCAGACTTGTCAATTTGGATACCATTAAAACCTGAAGTGAAGTGCCCTTGTTTTTGATATAAAGCCTTTCCTGATAAATCATAAACGACTAATTCTACTTCGCTAGCTGTAGGTAAAGTAAAATGTATATTAGTTTGTTCATTAAAAGGGTTTGGAGTGTTTTGGAATAAGTCAAATGGTGCCTTCTGATTTGTAATATTATTTTCGAAAACAAGTTCAACATCAGCTATTTCGAGATCAGAAGTATAAGCTTCTGATTTTGTGATTTGAGAATTTAGTTTAATAAACTCACTCAATGCTCCTTTCGTCTTTGAAGAAACATTTACTGTGAAAAATATTGAACCTTTAATGACCTCATCAGTATCCCAACTTACAGATACTGCCCCTAGATCTTGATGAACAGCAAAGTTAGCAGAACTAAGATTGGTTAAATCTCCTGGTATTACTTCATTAAGGGTAAGAGCATCTTTATCAAATTGTAGCGCAAATTGTGCACCAGCTAGATTTTCAAAACCATTCGCACGGATAGTGAAAGCGTAATTGTGCTCCGGTTCAATATCTTTATCTATTCCAGTCATTGTGAATATCTCAGAATAATCATTTCGAGTTTCAGTGTCATTGTCATTACTAAATCCAGCAGGATCAGCATTACCCGTTACATCGCCAATTTTAAGTCCTATAAAATTAGCTTCAGTATCTCCAGGTAAATAATTAATTTGTGTTTGATCAAAAATTGCTTCTACTGGATTATTAGGATCAGCAAATGTGATATTTTCGTCTATAAACCTCCATGATTTATTATTAGTGAAGGTATCCTGAATAAATAAGATTACTTTTCTAGCCTCTACCATATCTATAGTTGAAATATTGCCATCATTATTTACATCTGCTGATAGTGCTTTATAAGGATTGTCCAATAATTCGGTTTGTAGAATATGACGTTTGATAAATATCAAATCAAAAGTACTAACCCCATTGACATGATTATAGTCTTTCTCTGCTGTTACATTATAATGGTCACAAGTCTCTAAATCTTCAACGACATATCCGCCGCTTTGTCCGGTCACTACATTTCCAGCCATAAATCCATTTTCTTGGTAGGTAATAGCTATATCTACCCCTTCTACCTGATCTCCATCAATGGTTTGAATACCTCCTAAGATATTTGCAAAAGGAGTCTGTGCAGGACAAATTGAATCATGATCCATTGCTTCAAATACATTCATTTGCATTACGGTAATTCCTGTATTTCGCATTATAATATCTCTAAATGTGGTATTTCGGATATCCTCCTTTTCTATTTGACTTAATACTGGGTCATTTTCATAATAAAAACGATCTCCCTCACGAAGTGCAAAAAACTGTTCCTCCATAATTTTCATGATCGTTTCTCCAAAAAGTGCATTAGGCATGTGATCTTCTGCTAACATACCAACCCAAGGATCTATATTATTTATATCGCCATACAGTGTCTCCATAGTTGCCATATCATCCGGATTTTCATTAATCTCTGAAAAGGTAGTATAGGCTGATAAGCCAAAATCCTGGCGAATAGTATTAAAATCGGGTAGTCCTCTCTCTCGTCCACGGTTAATATTAATTGCGGCTAAATCAAGCCCACCCAAACCTGCTTGAGGCGGACCAAAGAAGAAAATTTCGAACATCATCTACCATTTTACAATCCATTTCTTGTTCTATTTGAGTGGCCATACCTTTAAATATTGGATCTATACCTCCATTTTGGACTAGTTCATACGGCGCAAAAAATGCTTGTAATAAAGTAAGGTTTCCTTCTGGAATAGTATTTCCAAAATTATCCATTCTTGGTATTGTACCACTTAGTAGTGTATGCCCTAGGCGGAATGCAGCAGCAGAAAAAACATTAGATATTGTTGGATCTATCGTATTATCATATCCACTATAATCAGGGGAGATGAACGCCCATTACGGGAAGCCATTCATCATAGACGATAGACTGAATATAAGCACTTACTATTTTTCTGGCATGCTGATACAATTCTTCATCGGACCAATTTGGATTAGCTAATACTAGTTCATCGCACAATCTATTGTGTTCTCTTACAAAAATAGTATGGAAGGAAGCAAGTGCTACATTTTCATTAGCTCTACTATCACCAGCTACAAACAATTGATCATTAAAAGGATTTTCATTATCCATAAATGGAGCTGAATCATCAATGATACCTCCATATTCATGGTTGTCCGTATTAAAAGGTAGCAAGTTACCTGTGGAAGTTTTTAGTTTTCCTTCTGTAAAACTTCTAAGGTATTCGGCCCGATCCAAATCAGAACCATATACATTGGAGGCATCAATCCATGAGGTAATATCATTAGTGTATCCTCGAGGATTTATAGAACTTGTGCCTGTACCGGGATGCTCTAAAGAGCGTGTCATACCAATCTCAATAAAAGGAAATGCACCTCCAGGATTAAAGTGAGGATCAGAAAAATTTATAGGAATGCTAATATCTTCATCATGATTTGATGGTGTAGCAATGACATCGTGGTCGATGAATTGACCAAATACCCATGTGAAATCACTTAGGGTTAAAGCATCATTGATCATCGAATCTTGAGCAAAGATGGTATTACTGACAATTCGAGGATTTGGTCGATTGATGCCTCCCGGGGCAGAAATGCCATCCTCAAATCCATTAGAAGTAAGTGTTCTAAGTTGATTGCCTGAAGCTCCCCAATTTGAGTTTTGCAGATTATTTGATGATCCATCAATTGTTCTATTCTGGCCAAAGCCTTGAATACCAATTAGTAAAAGTATCCAAATTACTTGTAGTGGTTTGTTCATTTCAAAGTGTTATGTTCATTGATTTAAAACAAGTGATTTAAATTTGAATAAGTGGACGTAAAAATAAATTGTATATACTTTAGTCCAAGTACTTAATTCTTTAAATCGATTTTGGGAGGTAATATCTATGGATTGATTATTAACATCTTTCTGAATGAAAGGTATTAATGTAAATAGATTTAGATATTAAAAGAGGGTTTTGGAAGGGTAAAGATACATATTTTCAAGATAGTTTGCAGTAGAATCTTATCTAGTTATGGTATTTGCATTGAACAAGCTCATTGTTTAGACTTGTTTTATTTAATCTTTTTAACATGATGTTTAAAAATCTGTTAAACAAGCTTCATTTGAAACATAATTTTAACATTTATGTATCCTAAAGTAGGACTTTGTATTACTTTAGTTGTATTGAAATGTTTATTTGTAAAAAATTGATTATTAACGAGTTATATGCCTCGTGTGAATAACTGTTTCTGAAACTATATTGTTTGATGCTGTTTTTTGTTTTTCTAAATCTTAAAAAAATGATACTGGATGTTAGATGAAGCGGTCGATGGCATTAAATTTTTGGACAATTCGAGAGTCAAAGCATTAAACCCCGATTGAATTCATTATTTACACAAAAGAGTGGCTCCTGAAATTGAATTTTTAAAAACCAAATTTTGAGAATCACTCTTAGCCTAAAAAAAATATTATTAAATAACCTTTACAATCCTAGGCTATGAAAGAGAAAATCTGTTATATCTGTACCCTGCTCGCGGCTATGTTTTTTGTATCAACCGCTGGAGCTCAAGTTTCTACTTATGAAAGAACGCCTGGTTACTACATTTTTGGTATCAATGGCGGAGTTGCTTTTCAAGAAGGTGACATTCCTACAACTCTTGATGGTTATGGACTTGGATTGACTTTAGGTAAAAACCTTTACTATCAACCAGGTGCATTATTTTCATTCGACGTTCGAGGTCGAGCCCTTTATTCTCAGACAAAAGGACAAGATTACAACCGTTCTTATGGCATCTTGGACAATGATGCATTGAATGGTAATCTAAACCTTAATTACACAAAAGAAGCTGGTGGACCTGGTTTTGTGTTTCAAAACAATAAAACAGACCATGCTGAATTGGGTATCGAAGGCGTTATTAATTTTAATAAGCTAAGAGAAAAGACCAATGTAAATCTCTCCTTATTTGGAGGTATTGGTCTTGATTGGTATAGAGTTACGACAGATCAAGCTAATAGCGCAGGTTTGTATTCTGATGCTTATTTAGGTATTGATACCTTGAGTTCTGTATCGTTTATTAAAAAGCAATTGAACACTTCAATACTTGATGGCCGATATGAAACGGAAGTGAATGGAGCCGGGAAACTGAAAATTATGCCTGCATTGGGCGTAGAATTAGGTTACCAATTCACACCTAAATTTTCAATGGGTCTAGGACATAAAGTAACGTTTACCAAAACGGATCTATTTGATGGACACCAATGGGAGAATAATAATACGTTTACTCCTGAGGATGATATTCATCACTATACGAATCTCCATATGAGATGGATTATTAATGATAATTCTAAAAAACTCCAAGCACCAATCGTTGATATTACTAATCCGAGTCTTAGTCCACATACGACTCGAAGTTCAACTTTTGATGTCAGAGCTACTGTGAAAAATATTTCTAGTGCAATGGATATTCAGTTTACAGTGAATGGATATAGAGAAACTTTTAATTTTAAAAAGAAAGATTTCAAGAGCTTTATCAATTTGCGTCCAGGAAATAATGAAGTAGTGATTACTGCAACTAATAATGCTGGCTCAGATAGTGATGTAGTAAATATTTTCTATCAAGAACCAATTATTGATACCAGACCTGATTATCCTACAGTAGATATTACTAATCCTCCTTATGAGGATTATAGAACAGATCAAAACCGATTTGATGTAAAAGCTGATTTACGAAATGTTTCTAATAAAAGAGATATTGAAGTAATAGTGAACGGACGAGAGACTAGAGATTTTGATTTTAGAAATGGCCGATTGAATGCAAGAGTGGATCTACGTGAAGGAAGAAATACGATAAGAATTGGAGCTAATAATCAAGATGGTTTTGCATCGGATGAAACAACAATCATTTTGGAAGATAATATTTCTAACAGACCACCATCTGTAGATATTACCAAGCCTTCTGTTGATCCTTATGCGACTAGTAATTCTAATGTAACTATTGAGGCTAAGGTATATAATATTGAAGACAAACAAGATATTCGATATACCATTGATGGTTACGAAAGTTATGATTTTACTTTTTCGAACAATGTTTTTTATGCTACTGTAAATGTTGATAAGCCAAAAACTGTTGTTGTCATTACGGCAACTAATGAGGCTGGTCAGGATGAAGATAGTGTAGTCATTCTTTGGGAAGAAGAGGTTGAACCTATTGAAAGACCAGTCGTCACGATAACATCTACTAGTCAACCAACTGTCGATCCTTTTGATCCAGACAATTGTAGAAGCACGGTCATTGCGACAATATTAAATATTGAAGACAGAAATGATATTGATGTATATGTCAATGGACAACATTTTGTCGACTATGACTTTAATAGTAATACGCAAGTGTTTAGAGCAACAGTAAGATTAGTACAAGGGACGAATCAGATTAGAATTAGAGCTACTAATGCTGCCGGTTCTGACGAAGCTATTACGACAACTCAAGGTTGTAATACACAAGAAAGTGAAGAGAAGCCTCCAGTAGTTACTATTACTCAGCCTAGTAATAATCAGAAGTTTACTAAGCCAGAAGCAGTAGTTAAAGCAACTGTTCTAAATGTATCGAACAAGAATGATATTACTTTTGAAGTAAATGGAAATAGATACTTTGGCTTTACTTATGATAAATTTAGTAATACTGTTTCAGCTAATATAACATTGACTCAAGGAAATAATACTGTATTTATTGAAGCAAGAAATAATGATGGATCAGACAATGATCAGGTTAATATTACTTATCAGGAAATTCAGATAACGAGACCACCTAATGTTAGTATTCAGCAGCCTAGAAACAGCAGTACAACTTCTACGCAGCGTGTAGAATTAATTGCAAAGGCTATAAATGTAGCAGCTAAAAACGATATAGATGTGTTCTTGAATGGAAGAAATATTAGCAACTTTTCTTTTAACACTACAAGCAAGGAAATTAAAGCTGATCTTAAATTAGATCGCGGAAGAAATATTATAAGAGTAGTAGGTTCTAATGATGCAGGTTCTGATGAAGCGAGTGTGAGTATCCGATATGCGCCTTCTGTACCTAAAGCTCCAACAGTGGATATTAAGAAGCCATTGAATAATGCAAAAGTGAGTACGACGAAGGTTTCATTGGTTGCAGCTATTACGAATGTAAAAGAAAAAAGAGAAATTTCTGTTAGGGTAAATGGACGAACAATAAGCAATTTTAATATCGTTAAAAACGAAGTCGTTGCGACCTTAAATATCAGAGCAGGAACGAATAGTATCCTTGTAACAGCAACAACAGATGGCGGAATAGCTGAAGATCGAGTAACTGTTTTTTATGAAGCACCAAAGCCTAAGACGCCGGAGGTAAATATTACTAAGCCGAAGAATAATTCAGTTACTGAGAAAGCAACGACGAAGGTTCAAGCTACGATAAAGTACATCACAAATAGAAGCGAAATTATTTTTACGATCAATGGAAAACGTTCGAATGCTTTTAATTACCAGGCAGGTACTTTTATTGCGGAGGCGAAATTAGTCCAAGGAAAAAATACGATAACCGTAAAAGCTCGAAATGCTGATGGCGAAGATGAAGATCGAGTAGTGCTTACTTATAAGCAAGCGCAAATTGAAATTCCGCCAACAGTTAGTATTACTTCGCCTAAGAATAATGAAACCTTTGAGCAAGCAAAAGTACAGCTTACAGCTAATATTACGAATGTAGATAGTAAGCGAAAAGTAACAATGAAAGTAAATGGGAAATCACAAAATTTTGAATATTCAAAAGGAAAACTGACGGCTACTATAACTTTGAAAAAAGGAAGATCTACAGTTAGAATCAGTGCTAGTAATAATGCAGGAAGAGATGAAGCGAGTATCTCAGTGATATATACACCGGTCGTAAATACACCAAAGCCAGTTGTTCAATTTACAAATCCAGCGAACCCTGGAGGAACAACAAAAACAGGGAAGTTTACGATAAAAGCGGTTGCTAAAAATGTCACAAGCAAAAGAAACATTCGTTTATTACTAAATGGACGAGCAGTATCTAAGGTTAGTTTTAATACAAAAACTAAAGTTGTAACAGCTACCGTTAATTTGAAAGATGGATTAAATACCTTCTCTATAGAAGGAACAAATGAAGCAGGTAAAGATATGAAGCAATCTTCTGTTACTTTGAAAAGAGTCGCTGCCGTAGAAAAGAATCCTCCGAAAGTAACGATTGTTTCAGTGAGTAATCCAACGGTAGATCCTTTTGATCCAAATAAAGCAAAGAGTACAGTCATTGCAAAATTGGATAATATTAATTCAAAAAGAGCAATTACCTTTACGTTTAATGGAAAGAAAATCAATAATTTTTCTTTCAATAAAAGGACTGGCGATTTACAAGTGACACTTACTTTGAAAAAAGGAAACAATACTTTTGAAATTAAAGCTACCAATAAAGATGGTAGTGATAGTGCGAATAGAAGTATACAATTTGGAAACGGTGTGGGGACTGGAGGAACCAGTTCTAGAAATAGCCACCTTGAAAATGGTAATAATGGAAATAAAGGCCCAGTAAGTAGGAGAGGAGGAGGAGAATAAGATCGAATAGAGATTTGTTTTATTTGAATAAACTCTATTAATTGATTATCTTCAAAAAAATTAAACAGGTGTTCAATGTATTTTGAACACCTGTTTATGAATTTTATACTGACCGAAGTAGTTTGGAAAAAGAAATGTACTTCATTAGAGTATATACTGTAATGAGTAATTTGGGGTTTTCTCAAACCACTTCGTTTTAGGTATATAGCTTGCTGAAATAACGAAATAATAAAAAATGCTATTTTTCCTATTAAAGAGAGGTTGCTTATTATTGTTACTCACCGCGTTTTGCCTGAGTCTAAATGCTCAAAATAACAATATCCAAAAGATTAAAACTTATATTGAAAACAGTACGCATTTCTATCAAAAAGAAGCGTTTGATAAAGCAGAAATTCAAGCCAATAGCGCTTTTTTATTAGCTGAAAAAGAAGGAAGTAAAAAGTGGATGGCCATCGCATTACAAAAAGAAGCCCTTGCTCTTTTGGGAAAGACTAGAAGGCTAAAAGCAAATCGAAAAAAAGCCAGAAAAAAATTAGAACAAAGTTTGCTGCTATCTGCTTCAATCGATGATCGACAGTTACGCTTAGAATTATTAGAGCGATTAAAATGGCTGGCGGAAGTGAATAAAGAGACAGAAAAGGTAGCCAATTATGATTTACAGATCAGAGAAATCAATCAATCCATCGAAACGAATGAGGAAAAAGGACAGTTGGAAGCGGAAACTCAAAATTTATCATCTACTCTAAAAGAACTAAATGTTCAACAACAATTTTTAAGACAAGAAATCCAATCTTTAAGCCAAGCTCAACTGGAGAGTAAACTGTTGATAAGTCTTCAAAAAAGTCAGGTAGACTCTCTACGATTTAAGCAAGCAATGGATTCTATGATTTTGGCTCAGAATGAAATGCTGCTTGCCGAACAAACTGCTCAACTACAATTTGAAAAAAGTAAAACCGAATTGCAAAGGAGTCAACGCAATTTATTTCTAGCACTTGCAGGTATTATTGCATTGATCTGTATTGGTGTATTTGTCCGGTTTCTAGAAACCAAAAAACTAAATACCGTTCTAGCTACCAAGAACAAAATTATAGAAACAGAGCGAAAGAAGTCTGATAAATTACTGCTCAATATTTTGCCTGCTATAGTTGCAGATGAATTAAAAACAAATGGTATCGCAAAAGCTAAACGGTATGAAAATGCCACTGTTTTTTTCTCCGATTTTAAAAACTTTAGTAGTATCGCCAAACGACTAAGTCCAGAAGTATTGGTGAAGATGTTGGATTATTATTTTAAAAAATTTGATCAAATAATCGAAAAATACCACTTAGAAAAAATCAAAACAATTGGCGATGCTTATATGTGTGTATCCGGTTTGCCTAAAGAAAATACAGAACATGCCTTAGATGTATTAAGAGCAGCGATGGATATTCAAACTTGGCTATTGAATGAAAAAAAGGCTAAAGAAAAGTTGAATGAACCCTATTTTGAAGCCAGAATAGGTATTCACACAGGTCCTTTGGTAGCTGGGATCGTAGGATCAAAAAAGTTTGCCTTTGACGTTTGGGGCGATACGGTTAATATTGCAGCCCGATTAGAATCCAGAGGCCAAGTAGGAAAAATTAACATCTCGAAGGAGACCTACCAATTAGTTAAAAAAGATTTTTCCTGTGCCTTTCGCGGCAAGATCCCGATTAAAAATAGGGGAGAGGTAGAGATGTATTTTGTGGAGTAGGTAGGTGCAAACCTAGACCTGTTGTGGATTTTTAAAACTATACTAAATTAGAAGGAGGTGTGTAAGCTAAACCCAATCTTCAATTTTCCAGTCTTGGATGATCCTTTCTTTTAAAAGACTAATGTTCCAAATTCCCCATGGAGACAATTTCTTCTGTTCTGATGTGAGGCTCTTCACCAGATTTCTTTGCCATGTCTCAATATTTACAATATGCCAGCCTAAAAACTCACCTCTTACATTGTGTTCCGTTCTCATATATTTAGGTATAGTATAATTTTCACAGTTGTAAAAACCAATATATTCAACTAGCTTTTTTCTTGTAGCAGCAGACAGTGGAAAAAAAACTATGAACTTTTCTTTCTGAGATACAATTTCATTAAAGTTAACAGGTCTCTTCTTATATATTTTAGGTAATACCCTTATTAGTTCACCTAGGTCATCATTTTTGTGAATGTAATGAATGTAAGCATATCCTTTAGACGTCTTAAGTTCGAACAAATCGCCTAATTTAATTTTTGCCATTAGTATCTAATTGATTTTTCATTATCTCTCATTCTTGAAAAGATGCTTTGAATCAACTTTACATCAAATTTATATTTCCCAAGTATTTTCAATATACCTTCTTCCAAAAAATTAAGATATGCAATTCTATAATTATCAGCATTCTTTATTTTCTTATAAGGAAGCCACAAAAAATACTCAACTAACTCTTCATCTGATTCTGGTCCTTTTATTTCTAATTCTTTTGTTCTTCTTTCCAGAACAATTGTTATTCCTAAATTGGTTGCTCCATATTTTGATATAAACTTTTGTGAAGGCTTAATGACTGTTCTAATCCCATCAGCGAGTTTATGCCTTAAATCAGAAGGGTCAATAAAACCAAAAGGTATTTGATGGAGAACGTTACTTATGTGAAAATTCATTTATCTCTTTTTAGGTTTAAAACTTTTTTTATTACCAGGAGGAACTTTATCTATGCGTTTGAATATTTTCTTTAAAATACTGTACGCTTCTTAATATAGCAAAAGCCGCACCTCTCGATATGACGCTCACTTTTCTTTGTGATTTAATTTCAATTCATTCAAACATCAATACTAGTTATCTTTCCTGTAAGCATCAATAATATATTTACAATCGAACCTACCACACATCTCTTCCAGATATTCCTCAAATAACTTAGTTCGATCTTCTTCCTCTAATATAAGTGCTGGCAAATATTCTTTTAATATCATTATAAAGATATAAATTAATAAGGTTGTTCAAGCGTATCCCTCCCCTCCAAATAATACCAATTATCAGTATGCATCTTGTCTATAAAAAATAAGCCATCATATACTGACCACCTGACCACCTGACCACCTGACCACCCTGACTACTCTGACCCTCTGACCACCTGTTCTCCTGTTCTCCTGACAAATCCCACGATTTCTACCCTACGATGTACCACAAGGTGTCATTTCTGCGTATTATTAGCAGAGAACCAGTCTGGTCTTTTCGTTAAGGCGAAAAACTATAGGATTGGACGGAAAAGAAGATTTTGTAAGCCAAAAATTATTTTAGACAGGTTTTGAGCTCAATAAGGCTAAGTTCGAATGATAAGAATAATACTCAGTATAGCGCTTTTAGCCATTTTTTTTAGTGATGGTATTGCACAAACAGAGCAGCTTTCCAATAAGCGTGCTATGGTCATTGTTCTGGATAGCCTGCCTATATTGCTTGATAGCCTTACGGTCCTGCCGGAATCTGTAGAGATAATCGATGACCAAGGGGGGAAGGTTGATAAAAAGGATTATCTATTGTTTAATAATGAACTCTTTTGGGCTTCTTCCAAAAAACCTAAGTATATAGAAGTCAGTTTTCGGGTCTTACCTTATGACCTTTACAAATTGAATAGCCATCTGGATACTACAAAAATTGAAATTGATGAAAATGGAGATTATATAGGTTTTGATTTTAGTCCTTATGAATCGCAAAGTGGACTAATTGATTTTCAGGGACTGGACTATAATGGAAGTTTTGCCAGAGGAGTTTCTTTTGGGAATAATCAAAGTTTGGTTTTAAACTCCAGCTTTAATTTACAATTAGCTGGAAATCTAGGTGATGACGTGGAGATTCTGGCTGCGATTTCTGATAATAATATTCCACTTCAACCGGAAGGAAATACCCAACAACTTCAGGAGTTTGATAAGATTTTTATACAGTTAAAAAAAGGCAATGCTTCTTTGACTGCTGGAGATTATGAGCTTAGTCGACCAGATAGTTATTTTATGAATTACTTTAAAAAACTAAAAGGCGCAACGGCTCAAAATATATTTGAAATTAATGATAAGTCAACACTAAGTACCAAAGCTAGTGTTGCTATTGCAAGAGGGAAATTTTCAAGGAATTCGGTGGTGGCACAAGAAGGAAATCAAGGGCCTTATCGATTAGAAGGTGCAGATGGAGAGCGGTTCATTATCGTGCTGGCAGGTACCGAAAAAGTGTTTTTGGATGGGATGCTTTTAAAGCGAGGTTTGGAAGAAGATTATATCATTGATTATAACCGAGCTGATGTCCTGTTTACTAGTAAACGATTGATTACCAAAGATAGCCGGATTATCGTAGAATTCGAATATGCTGTTCAAAATTATACGCGTTCACTTTATGCTGTAAATACAGAATACAAGACGGAGAAAATGCGACTTTATATGAATATTTATTCTGAGCAAGACTCTAGAACTTCGGGGGGAGCAGCGGATTTGGATTCATTACAAAAGAGTATTCTCATAAATGCAGGGGATAATCCGGTAAATGCTATTGCGCCGGGCATCGATTCTTTGCAGGAGATTAACCAGTTTAGCGTTTCTTATAAATTGATTGATACGATGTATACGGTCAACGGACTTGATTTGACAGAGGAAATACTGGTATATTCTACGGATCAGGATAGTGCTCGATTTTCAGCAAATTTTATTGAAGTTGATTTTGGAAGTGGGAATTATATTATAGACAATAGCACTGCTGCCAATGGTCGAGTATATCGTTGGTTGGCTCCTGATCCTTTGACAGGGATGCAACAGGGTAATTATGTAGTCGGTAGAAAATTGCTTGCGCCCAATAAACAGTCCTTATATACCTTTGGAGGGGAATATAAAATTTCTAAAAACTCAAGTATCCTTACTGAGCTTGCGATTAGTAATAATGACCTCAATCGGTTTTCTGATATTGATTCTGATGATGATACCGGTATTGCTGTTTTTAGTGAATTTAGAAATAGTAAAAAGTTTGGAGAAAACGAAGATTGGACATTTGATACCCAATTGGGATATGAGTTCGTTCAGAAAAACTTCAAGGCTTTGAATCCTTATCGAAATGCAGAATTTACAAGAGACTGGAATATAAATGCCCAGACAAGAGAAAAAGCGAGGGAGCAAATCGGGAAAGGCGGTTTTACAATAAGCAGAAGAAATATAGGTAGTCTGACCTATGAATTCAGTGGGTTTTTACGAAATACTTTATATACTGGGACTAAACATTATAGCCGTTTAAGATTAAAAAGAGATGGTTTTACAGTTGATTTGCAAGGTAGCCTTTTGAGTACAGATGCGACAGAAGAAAGGAGTACTTTTTTTAGACCTAAAGCAGATATTTCCAAGACTTTTAAAAAAATGAAAAACTGGAAATTAGGCGTATATGGCGAAAGAGAAAAAAATGATCGATTTGCGAATCAATTTGATACCCTTAGTTCCAACAGCTTTTACTATGATCTTTATAAAGTTTATATAGAAAGTGCTGCAAGTGAACTATTTACCATAGGAGTGAACTATCAACAAAGATTCGATTATGCTCCTGTCGACAAAGATTTTTTACAAAATACGGTTGCAAATGAATTTAATATTAATGGCAACTGGAGGCAAAGCAAAGCTTCTAACCTTCGATGGAATTTATCTTATAGGGAGTTAACTATTGAAGACCCTTCCTTAACCAATCAAGAACCGCAAGAAACTTTCCTTGGACGATTGGAACATTCGCTTAGTTTATTTAAAGGAGCTGTACGGACTTCAACCAATTATGAGATTGGTTCGGGGCAAGAACGCAAACAAGAATTTCAATACTTACCCGTGGCACCAGGGGAAGGCGTTTATACCTGGAGAGATTTAAATAATGATACTATTCCACAATTAAACGAAATAGAGGAATCCGTTTTTCAAAATGAAGCAAACCTTATTCGTATTTCCATATTTACAGATGAATTTATTCGAACCAATAATGTATCCCTGAACCAAAGTTTACGAATTGACCCTCGATCAATCTGGTATCAAGAGAAAGGAACAAAGAAATTATTAAGTAGGTTTTCAATGCAATCTACTCTGAGAATCATTAGAAAAACTAAGCAGGCAGATGATATTGTAGCCTGGAATCCTTTCCAATTGGATATCGTTGATACTTCTCTAGTGTCTACTACATCTGCGATTCGAAATACTTTATTTTTCAATCAGGGAGATCCGAAATATGATTTGCAATTGGGTATGTTTAACAATCAAAACAAAGTGATATTAACCACTGGTTTTGAAAGTAGATTGAATAGTGAACAGTTCTTTAAAACCCGTTGGAATATCTCGAAAAAGATAAGTTATATTATGAACTTTGCTCAGGGCAATAGAAAAAATGACTCTGAATTTTTCGATAATCGAGACTACGATATTGAGTTTTTTAGAATAGCACCACAATTTACATTTTTACCAAGTAGAAATTTTAGAAACATTCTTACTTACGAATTTCAAAATAGTAAAAATGTACTGCCTACTGGTGGGGAGAAAGCGATTATCCATGATTTTAAATTGGAGACCACTTTTAATCAAAGTTCTAAGACTTCCTTTAGAACGAGTTTTTCTTATGTGAGGATAAATTTTGATGGTATGGCTAATTCTTCTCTAGAGTTTGCCATGTTAGAAGGACTCAGAAATGGTGAAAACTTCCTTTGGGATTTTTCATTCGATAGACGGTTGGGTAAAAATATCCAGATGATATTAAGTTATGAAGGTCGAAAAAGCGGTATCGCAAATATTGTTCATGTAGGACGAGCACAAGTTAGAGCTACATTCTAAGTTATTGACACATAATACTATAAATACTCGTTTTTTTACTATTTTCTTCATAAACTTCGCGACAATTAACAATTTCTTATTTTTAAAACACTAAATACAAAGGTATCTTTGTCATGAAAATAGATTTAAGACCTCTAAGTAAAGCAAAGTATATTTACCGAAAATTAAAATTATAAAAAATGCGAATACTTTTCCTCTTTTTTTCCATTTCAATAAGCACTGCATTAACTGCCCAAATTAATGATTTTTGGAGTAGTGCCGATGAGAATGCCATCGTTTTAAGCACAGAAGACGAACGCGGATTGGTTCCTGATGAATACCAGACATTTGCCTTAGACTTGGAGGCGATGAAAACTTACCTTCAAAGTGCGCCAATGGAGAGAACAGCAGCAGCTCAAGATCAAGCTTTGACGGTGGAATTCCCTTCACCTGATGGAACAGTTCATGAATTTTTAGTAGTTGAATCCCCAGTGATGCAATCAGAATTAGCTGGCAGGTTTCCACATATCAAATCTTTTTCAGGATATAGTAAGAATAATACAGGATTGAATGTAAGATTTGTCTATTCTGATCATGGATTTCATGGTATTTTTTATTCACCAAACGCGAGGTATTATATTCAACCTTACTCAAAAGATATTCAAGATACTTATGTCGTGTATGATAGAAAAGATATGCATCTGCCAAATGATGATACGATGGTTTGTGGTGTGAGTCATGATGATGTATTTTCTAATAGCACTAATCCAGTGGAAGGCTTAGAGATTGACGAGGATCATTCACAAGGACAAGCAAGTAATAGGAATGCTGCGGTAGAAGTTGTTGATATTAGAGAATATAGAATGGCGGTAGCGGGTTTAGCTGAGTGGACGAATACTTTACATGGTGGAACGGTTTCAGGTGGTCTTTCCGCAGTGAACATTATGGCAAATGTTTTGAATTCATTTTTTCAACCAGAACTTGCCGTTCGTTTTGTTTTGATTAATGAGAATGATCAGTTGATTTATACTGATCCATCGACAGATCCTTATAATGATATTGATAATGCAAACAACTCATTATTGGGACAAAATCAAGATAATTTAGATGCAACAATAGGGAACTCCAATTATGATATTGGGCACTTATTGACTTTATCTTGTGTAGGGATTGGTGGCGTCGCAGCTTTGAACTCGATTTGTAATAATAATAATAAAGGGGCAGGGTTGACTTGCCAGTATAGCTCCAACCTGGAGTTAATTATATCTGAAGTAGCAGCGCATGAGGTGGCGCATCAGTTTTCAGCAACACATTCATGGAATAATTGTGAAGGAACAATTGGTTCTCCTCCTCAGGATATTATCTCTGCAAGATCTTCGGGTACTGCTTATGAGCCAGGTAGTGGCAGTACGATCATGTCTTATGCAGGAGGGTGTCAATCTCAAAATATTCAATTCGGTTCTGATTATTATTATCATGTTGCTTCACTTGAACAAATGTATACTAGTGTAGGCACTGGAAATGGTTCAGAATGTGCCAATATTTCTCCTTCTTCTAATAATTACCCTGATTTAGAACTAGAGTATGAAGATGGATTTTATATACCTATAAGCACACCATTTGAGTTGACTGCGACGGGAAGTGATCAAGATGGAGATATTCTTACCTATTGTTGGGAGCAATATAATTTAGGGCCGGTGAGTCCATTGGGCAACCCTACTTTAAATGGACCGAGCTTTAGATCTTTCTTACCAGTTGAAAGTCCAACACGGGTATTCCCAAGAATGCAAAACGTTGTTCAAAACATCCAGCAAGATGTAGAAGTCTTACCGTCTTATACTCGGAATCTAACATTCAGATGTACTGCTAGAGATAATAACCCAGATGTTGGAGGAGTAGTGTGGGAAGAAATGTCTTTTGAAGCAACAGATCAAGCGGGTCCTTTTCTAGTTCAGTACCCTAATAATAATGATATATTTGAAGTTGGACAATATATTGAAGTACTATGGGATGTAGCCAATACAGATCAAGCTCCTGTCAATTGCGAAAGAGTGAATATCCGATATTCTAGTAATGGGGGCTACGATTCAGATATTATGTTGGCTGAAAACATCCCTAATGATGGCGCGCATTTTGTCACCATTCCTAATGTCATTACTGGTGGAGGTAGAGTAAGAGTAGAGGCTGCTGAAAACATCTTTTTTGACTTATCTAACTTTAATCATCAGATTGTAGAAGCAACGACACCAGGATATACCTTTGATGCTGGACCATATTTTCAACAAGTATGTGTGCCGGATGATGTAGTCATTAACTTGAGTACACTTTCATTATTGGGATATGACTCGCTGCTTAATATTTCTATTTCAGGATTGCCAACAGGTGCAAACCCTATATTTAGTGCAAATCCTATTTTGCCATCCGAAGGTGGAGGTGTTTTAACAATCGAAACTAGCAATATAGTTGATGAAGGATTTTATGATCTTGAATTTACAGTGATTGCCAATGAGGGAGATACGATTATAAGGAATGTTACCTTTGATCTTGTCCTTAATGATTTTTCAACGATCTCATTGGAAAGCCCTGCAAATGGAAGTTCTGGTGTAGCAGAAGTACCCACATTTACTTGGGTAGGTAGTCCTAATGCCAACTCCTACGATATAGAGGTCGCTAATAATCCATCATTTGCTCCTGGAACTATTTTGGATTTCGCAACAGGCTTAACGACAACTACTTTCACACCAAGTGTCGTTCTAGAAAAAAATAATTTATACTTTTGGAGGATTCGCCCTCAAAACGAATGTGGCTATGGTGATTTCTCTACACCTCAAGGATTTCATACAGAAGTATTTGAATGTGCTATTTTTGAAAGTAATAATGTGCCTTTAAATATTTCCGGTATAGGGACACCTATAGTAGAATCCACTTTGGTCGTTCCTAGTTCAGGTGCAATTAATGACCTAAATATTCAGAAAATAAAAGGATCTCATGACCTAGTCCAACATCTTGATGTGTCATTGATCGGTCCTGACGATACTGAAGTACTTTTGTTTTCAGATATATGTGGAGTAGCGACAGCTTTTAATATGGGATTAGATGATGAGTCGCCACTTGATATTCAGTGTCCTCCTAATAATGGCGGGACATTCAAACCGCATGGGAATTTATCAGATTTTAATAATCTAGATCCAGTAGGTACTTGGACTTTAAAAGTCGCTGTAAATAATACGGATGGCGTAGGTGGTGCTTTGGAAGAGTGGTCGCTTCAGATTTGTTCAAATGCAAGTGCTAATGCGCCATATTTAGTGAACAATGAATTGATGCCATCACCTCCAGGTGGAGCTAGACAGATCACTGAGGAATTTTTATTATCAGAGGATGATGATAATGGGCCAGAGGATCTAACTTATACTATTGTCACGGCTCCTCAAAACGGGACCTTGTTTTTCCTTGGCAATCAGCCTTTAGAAGTGGGTATGACTTTCCGACAGGCTACAATAAATGCAGGAAACCTTACCTATGTTCACAATGGAGGTGCTGAAACTACTGATGGGTTTACCTTTGCTGTAGAAGATGGAGAAGGAGGCTGGTTTGGTACGCCAAGGTTTGAAATCGAAATCGACCCTGATGTAATGATTGGAACGGAAGACTTAGAAAATAATAATGATTTTGATCTTTTTCCTAACCCAAGTCAAGATTTATTGAATCTGAGATTTGTGAACCCTGTTGATAGCAAACTTGATCTTTTCATCACAAATGTTCAAGGACAAGTATTGCAAAGTCAAACTTTAGATCATTTTTCTGAACAAACGGTTATCAATACCAGTCGTTTGGCTAATGGTATTTATTTCATTTATGTAAAAGATGAAAATGCAATGATTGCGAAGCGATTTGTGGTTCAGAGATAAAAGCTTATTTTATGGTTCTTTGACAAATCTCGTGTTTGAGACAAAGTCATAAACAAGGTCAAGGCTTCCTTTGGTCGCTTTGACCTTATTTACGGCTTGTCCACGGGATTTGTCAAAGAACGTTTATTTTTCGTCTTTAAGGGACACCTATTGATTCCTTGTCCCTAAAGATGATGTATTATTTAATTTTGTGATTTATCTAAAAAACAGCGGGTAGTAGACTTATAAGCATGTATTTGCAACTATTTAGCGTTTACATAGTTCTTTTTATAAGATGTAGCGTTATATCTTTAAACTTAGCTATTTTACCGAAAAATCAAAACAATGATAAAGATGCGAACACTTTTTCTATTATTATCAATATTATTGACTACAGCGATTACTGCTCAGGTTAATGATTTTTGGACTAGTGCGAATGAAAATGCTATAGTATTAAATGAAGAGAACGAACGAGGGCTTGTTCCTGATGAGTACCATACTTTTTCTTTGGATATTGAAGCATTAAAAGTCTATCTTCAAAATGCACCAATGGAAAGAACTGCAGCTGCAGTCAATCAACCTCTGAAATTAAGCCTTCCATTACCTGATGGTGAAATACATAGTTTCAAAATCTACGAATCTCCAGTGATGATGCCAGGCATAGCGGCTAGATATTCGAATATTAAATCATTTGCGGGATACAGTGTTCAAGATAAAGATGTAAAAGTTCGATTTGTTTATTCCAGTCTTGGTTTCTATGCGATGTTTAATACCCCTTCTGGTCGATATTCTATAGAGCCTTATGCCAAGTTTATGCAAGATGCTTGTATTGTATTTGAAAATAAGCACCTCTCTATGCCTGATGACTATGAATTCGTTTGTGGTGTACATAATGACGATGAGTTTTTGAACGTAGCATCTCCTTTGGATGGTATTGAATTGAACGAAGATATTCAAAACCATATTCAAGCTAATAACCGTAATGCCGAAGTCGCATTAGTAGAAGTTTTAGAATATAAAATAGCAATAGCAGGAGTAGCAGAATGGGTGAATTTGCATGGTGGCACAGTTGATGGTGGAATGGCTGCGGTCAATATTGTTGTCAATTTATTGAACTCTGTTTTTGAAGCAGAAGCTGCCATACGTTTTGTTCTAGTAGATGATAATGATAATTTGATCTATACGGATGCTGCAACCGATCCTTATAATAATGTCACATTAGGAGGAGGACTTCTTCAACAAAATCAAAATAATTTAGATCAGGTTATTGGTTCAGTTAATTATGATGTAGGGCATGTCATGACTATTGGGTGTAGTGACGTAGGTGGTGTAGCAGGCGGTACTATTTGTACTTCAACTGGAAAAGGAAGGGGGGTGACTTGCCAATATAGCGGTAGTTTGAGCAATATTATTTTAAACGTAACGGCTCATGAGGTAGCACATCAATTTTCTGCTGGTCATACTTGGGATAATTGCCCTGGGATTTTAGGACAAAGAGCTTCAGGAAGTGCTTTTGAGCCGGGTAGTGGAAGTACAATTATGTCTTATGCTGGTGCTTGTGGCAACCAAAATGTTGTATTCAACGGAGATATATACTATCATGTAGGATCTCTACAACAAATATATAATTATTCTCATCTCGGTGGAGGAGCTGGCGATTGTCCTGATATCTTTCCTACAGCTAATAATCAACCTGAGTTAGAATTGAATTATGAGGATGATTTTTATATTCCTATAAACACACCATTTGAATTGACTGCTGTAGCTAGTGATCAAGATGGGGATCCTATTAACTATTGCTGGGAGCAATATAATATTGGTCCTATAAGTGAATTAGGAAGTCCTATTGGGACTGCACCAAGTTTTAGATCCTATCCTCCGAACGATAGTCCAACGCGTGTATTTCCTAGAATGCAAAGTGTTGTTCAGAATACTCAACAAGATGTAGAAGTATTGCCATCATATACACGAAATTTAAAATTCCGTTGTACTGTAAGAGATAATAATACTGAAATTGGAGGCGTCGTATGGGATGAAGTTTCATTTGAGGCGACAGATCAAGCTGGTCCTTTCAGAGTTGAATATCCTAATAATAATGAAACATTTGAGATCGGGCAATATATTGAAGTGCTTTGGGATGTTTCTAATACTGATTTAGCGCCTGTCAATTGCGAAAGAGTAAATATCAAGTATTCTAGTAATGGAGGTTATGACTCAGATATTATGTTGGCAGAAAATATCCCTAATGACGGTGCGCACTTCGTCACCATCCCTAATGTCATTACTGGTGGAGGTAGAGTAAGAATAGAAGCTGCTGAAAACATCTTTTTTGATATTTCGAATTTTAATCATCAAGTTGTAGAACCAACTACAGCAGGTTACGCATTTGATGCAGGACCATACTTTCAACAGGTTTGTGTGCCTAATGATGTGGTGATTGGTTTAAATACTATTTCCTTATTAGATTATGACTCCTTGCTTAATTTTTCAATCTCAGGATTACCAGCAGGAGCCAATCCTATCTTTAGTGCGAATCCTATTTTACCATCTGAAGGGGCTGTGTTGACGATTGAGACAGAGGATATTACTGAGGAAGGTTTTTATGATATTGAAATTACAGCAATTGCTATTGGAGGGGACACGATCAAAAGAAATGTAACCTTTGATCTTGTGCTCAATGATTTTTCTGCAATATCATTAGAAAGTCCTGCTAATGGAAGTTCTAGTGTTGAGGAAGTACCCACCTTTACTTGGATAGGTAGTCCTAATGCAAATTCTTACGATATAGAGATTGCTAGTAGTCCATCATTTGCTCCGGGAACTATTTTGGATTTCGCAACAGGCTTAACCACTACTGATTTCACACCAAGTATCGTTCTAGAAAAGAATAATTTATATTTCTGGAGAATTCGTCCTCACAATGAATGTGGGTATGGAGACTTTTCAGTGCCACAAGGATTCCATACAGAGGTATTTGAATGTGCCGTTTTTGAAAGTAATAATGTCCCTTTAGCTATTTCTGCTATTGGAACCCCAGTAATTGAGTCTACACTAGTTGTAAATACAGATGGAGCAATTAATGACCTAAATATAAGACGATTAAAAGGGTCGCATGATTTAGTGCAGCATCTTGATGTTTCCTTGATTAGCCCAGATAATACCGAAGTGCTTCTGTTTTCTGATATATGTGGTGTGGCTACGACCTTTAATATGGGATTAGATGATGAGTCCCCGCTTGATATTCAATGTCCTCCTAATAATGGCGGAACTTTTAAACCGCATGGAAATTTATCAGATTTCAATAATTTGGAGGCAGTAGGAGTATGGACGCTCAAAGTAGCGGTTAATAATACAGATGGTGTAGGTGGAGGTTTGGAAGAGTGGTCGATTGAACTTTGTTCAAATGCTAGTGCTAATCCACCATATTTGGTGACCAATGAATTGATGCCTACTCCTCCAGGTGGAGGGAGACAAATCACTAATGAATTCTTGTTGTCAGAAGATGATGATAATGGTCCAGAGGATTTAGTCTATACGATTGTTACTGCTCCTCAGAATGGAACGTTATTTTTCCTCGGAAGTACCCCCTCTAGAAGTAGGCATGACTTTTCGACAAGCTACTATTAATGCAGGTAATCTAACTTATGTTCATAATGGTGGATCTGAAACTACTGATGGGTTTACCTTTGCTGTAGAAGATGGTGAAGGTGGTTGGTTTGGTACACCTCGATTGAAATCGAAATAGATCCAGATATAATGATTGGAACAGAGGACTTGAATAATAATAATGATTTAATTCTTTTTCCAAATCCAAGTCAAGATCTATTAAACCCTCAAGTTTCTTAATCCTGTTAATAGCAAGCTAGAAGTCCAAATTT
>CBDICS010000086.1:0-131589 GCA_965277415.1 Saprospiraceae bacterium | reverse complement strand
TTTAATAGATAACCTTGCGATTGCCATGAGTATAAATTCCCAAGATGCTCTAAACTTCGAAAAGTATTGTACTTTTACTTCTTTTATAAAAATATGCTAACCAAACATAAAAGCTTTCATTGATTTGTTCAAAAATGGCTGCTATTTTTGAACAAATCTTTTTATAAAAACCCCCTTATAAAGCTTTTAAACTATGGAGAATCAAAAAAACCGCCGTCTCGCTGCCATCATGTTCACCGATATTGTTGGATATACGGCTTTAATGCAGCAAGATGAAAGCGCTGCTGTAAAAGCAAGAGCCCGCCATCGGCAAGTTTTTGACCATCAACACGAACTGCATCGGGGAGAAATCATACAATATTACGGAGATGGGACGCTCAGCGTTTTTCACAGTGCTATCGAAGCAGTATTCTGTGCCATTAAGATTCAACAACTTTTGCAGGAGAATGATCCTGTTCCCTTAAGGGTTGGTTTGCATATGGGAGATATTGTTTTTAATGGAACAGAGGTATATGGAGACGGGGTTAATTTTGCTTCTCGGATTGAAAGTATGAGTATAGCTGGAGCCATTCTGGTTTCAGAGAAATTAAATGATGAACTTAAAAATCACCAGGAAATCTCGTCTACTTCGATGGGGCATTTTGAATTAAAAAATATTGTAAAACCCGTTGAAGTATTCGCGATTACAAATAAGGGGATTAAAGTTCCTGAGCCATTTCAATTAAGCGGAAAAGGAAAACAAAAGGAAAGCACTAAATCCATCGCCGTACTTCCTTTTGTAAATATGAGTTCCAATACGGATAATGAATATTTTACAGATGGGATGACGGAGGAAATCATCAATGCTTTAGCTAAAATCAAAGAACTAAAGGTTACCTCCAGAACTTCTTCATTTTTCTTTAAAAACAAAAATATACCGATTCCTCAAATTGGCCATGAATTAAACGTTTCTACTATTCTGGAAGGCAGCATCCGCTTATCGGGCGACAAGATGCGGATAACTGCACAGTTGATTAATGTTGCAGATGATTTTCATTTCTGGTCTGAAACTTTTGATCGATCAATGGAAGATATCTTTGCTGTTCAGGATAAAATCAGTCTCTTGATTGCAGATAAACTACGAGAACATATTGGGCACTTTGATATAGAGAACCGCTTAGTAGATGCTCCTGATATTCCGATTGACGTGTATAAAAAATATTTAAAAGGTCGGTATTATTTGATGAAATTGAATCTACCCAGTACTGAAAAAGCTATCTCGATTTTTAAGGAAGTCATTGCTGAACAGCCTAAATTTCCTTTACCATATTTGGGGATAAATCAAGGCTACACATTTCTTGGGGCGATGGGGCTTTTGCCAGCTCCCGAATCTTTTGCCAAAGCAAAACCCTTTTTGGAAAAAGCTTTAGAATTGGATAAAAACTTACCTGAATCTCAATTGAATTTATCTTGGATTGCTTGTTGGCAAAAATGGGATATCGAAAGGGCCTATCGACATATAAGCAAAGCAATAGAACTACGACCTTCTGATGAAATGTTTCTGACAATGGCAAATATTTTGACGATAGAGGGGAAGTTAGACGCTGCTCAAAATTATATTGATAAAGCCTTACAACTCGACCCTTTTTCCGCCATGAACCATCATTATAAAGGGTTTTTATTTTACCTTCAGGAAAAGTATGACTTGGCCATTCCTTATTTTGAAAAAAGCCTTCGGTTAAAACCGGAATTGCCTTTTCCGCATATATACTTAGGAGAAATCCTATTACTGACAGGGCGTGTAAATGAAGGGCTAATCTTTTTTCAAAACCTTCCCGAAAACCAAGGAGGAGATTTAACAAAACTAGGAGGAACTACATTGGCTTATGTTGCTCAGAACAATGTCGAAAAGGTAGCAGAAGGCATTACTAAATTAGAAGCTGCATTGCAATCTGATTCGATGGGAAGTGCCCTAAGGTTTTTAACCTTGGTCAAAACGATGATGGGAAGACACGATGAGGCCATCCAGCTCATTGAACAAGCGGTTGACTACAAATTACCATTAGCCTTACTGATTTACACCGAACCTATCCTCAAATCACTCCATTCGATTCCTCGTTTTCAAGAATTGATGCAACAGATTTTTGCAAAAACTTCAAGCTTTGACCTTTCCAATAGAAAATATAAAAAAGCATTGCTCAATAAAGCATTACTGGAGCAATACCGAAATCAATTAGACGCTTTGATGACAGATAAAAAACCATACCTTGACCCGAATTTGACACTCCGCAGCTTGGCTCAAATCATGGAGATTCCACCTAACCATTTATCGCAATTACTCAATGAAGGTTTCGGTAAGAATTTTTCGGCATACGTCAATTCTTACCGTGTGGAAGCTTTCAAATCAAAAGCTGCTGATCCTGCTCAACAGCACTTAACTATTCTTGCGCTAGCCTTCGATAGTGGATTTAATTCCAAAACTGTTTTTAATACTTTCTTCAAGAAAATAACAGGGAAGACACCAAAGACTTATTGGAAAGAACTTAAAAAATAATTCAATGAAATGCTATCTCCAATTTCTTCCAAGCATTTTTTTTCTGCTATTTCTTTTTAATTCCAATGCTTTAAAAGCACAGAATGATTCATTGACAATAGTTTCGGTACAAGGAAAAAAGTTTTTGTCATTGATTCCTGAGGCTCCTCCTAAGAACATGGTATGGGGAAAATTCGGCGCTAAGATTGAATCCTATTATGGCGTGATTGCTTATTCAAACGGAGCAAAAAAAAATGGCCGGAAATATCAATGTACAGAATTAGTTCATAGATTTCTAACCGCTATTTATGGAATTCCTTCAAGTATAAATATGCGTTTGGGTCACGGTAAAGATTTGGCAGAAAACATTGCGATCCATCATAAAAATGTAACAGGTGCCAGCGATTCGCTAAAAGGTTATTCTGTCCGTCTTGAAAATTTTAAAAATAAAAAGTCAGTTTACCCTCCAGTTGTTGGTTCCATTGTATCAATGTATTTTCATAGTCAAAAAACGGGCTATGGTCACGTTGGTATAATTCGAGATATGAAAATCAATGAAGATGGAAGCATCGAAGCAAGCTTATTCGATCAACACGGATTCGCTCATAAAAAAGTTGGTCTTACCATTCAAGCAGATCGGCTTCTTTTTGAAAAAGACTCCAATGGGCATTGGGGTGGTCAGGTTTTATCATGGGCATTTAAGAGGAAATACCCAGTCATTAGTTGGACTAGTCCTGTAATATTTGAAACCTTGCGTTGAAAAACTTCGATTGTGGGAAGATTATTTAAAAACTTTGCTCCACATATATCAAGAATATCGGCTTATTCTTTTTTAATACTATAATGCTGATTTGACCCAAATAGGATTTTGATCAATGACCGTACAGGCCCCACAAAAAGAAGAGTAGCGGAAATCTTTTTCGCCAATATAGATATTCGTAAAGTGAAACCAAAAGTCGCTTTCATATTCATTAGGTGATCTTTCAACACGCATTTGGAAACCAATAGATATATCTTCCCAAGGGAGTTTATTGTCGATTACACACATCAATACTTCTGGCCGAATTCGCATTTGCATCACGCGACAACCTGTTTTTTCAGTCAATAAATCAGCTGCATTAATGGTTTTAAATATTTGGTGCTTAAAATCAGCGAAAATAACCAAATCCACAATTTGATTAAAATCATCATCTGTTGGTATCAACTGTAGAATCTGGTCACCCTGATAATTCGCTTTTTCTAAATAATGTATTATTTTTTGTGCATCATAATTATATTCTTCTTTGAGTTTTTGAATATAAAAATCAGGGGATTCTCTCTTAAGGTAAGATAGCTTAAGTTCTTGAAATCTCAAATGATCATTTTCGAAAACAATCATTTGATTAGATTTTGGGTACACCAATTCTACTTCTAATTGTTTACAAATTATTTCATATTTCTCAACTGTATTTTTCTTATTGTGCCTATAGATATAATCATCCCTTTCTGCATATTCGACAAACATTCCTGCATAAGGCATGTAATATTTTGGTTTTGACTGCTCGATGTATTGCTGCACCATGAACAAATTTGAATTTCTATTCCTTTGCAATATCTTATCTTTATGAACTTGTGTGAAATTTTCAAAACACAAAGGGAAGCCGCTCGCTCCTCCCGCAAAAGAAGTACACAATAAATCTATTTGTTGAGGCAATTCATGACTATTTAAAAACTTCGCATCCACAGTTAATAGGATTTCATATCCATTCGCACAAATATAAATTCCAGAATCATCTCTAAAATCACCCGACTTAAGAATACTTATTTGAAAGTCTTCTATTAATTCATAAATTTCATTAAATCCTAATGCACGACAGTTTTCAAAACCTAAAGCTTTTAAATACTTTTCTACAGATTTAGATTGAAAATCCGGTATAATCATTTTCTTATCTCTTGGTAGTACAGCCAGGGTCTCCGCGTGTAAATGATCCGGATGATTGTGAGATAAGAAAACGAAATCCGCATTTTTCAAAAGGGCTATCGCATCATCCGGCGAAGGATTGGCCAACCACCAACCCGTCATAAAGGCAGGGCCAAATAGCCAGGGGTCCGTTACTAAAGTGATCCCGTTACAGGTAATATGAATTGCTGCATGATTTAACCACCTTAACTCTATCTTCCCTTTCTTATTCTTTTTAAATGGATTTTTTAAACTTCGGTTATAATCTTCAAAAACGACCTCACCGCCCTTTGTCTCGACATAATCGATTGTTGGCTTACAAACATGTGAATCATTATATTGAAGCGACTTAAGATCTAATTGCCAGCCATGCATAGGACAAACGGCTCGCCCTTCTTTAAGGATCAATCTTCCTCCTGCATGATTACAAACCTTGTCTATGACATGTTGTATCTCATGATCCTCATTGACTACAAGGAAGTGATTCCCTAAATCATTTACTCCAATCTTTAAATGTGCTTTATCATGACTAATTGATTTGGAGGAACTGATGACTTTAAAGCGTCCTAATTTTTTCATTATTTTTGCTTTTCCAATACGACATGAAATCGACTCTTTTCTTTGTTTCTCACTAAATCATAAATAACATGTTTCTCTAAAGCAATAATATTGAATCGAGTGCCGGTTATCAATTCTTGAATACGTGCTTCATTATAATAACGCTGTATATACATCATGCATCCTTTACTGAATTAGTTTCATATATAGTTACGTAAATTTAGTACTTGAAAGATGTCTCAATTAAAAATAAAATCACTTTTCTTTTTCCTGTTCTACTATTAATGGATTCAATCTTGCCCATTCATCATCTCGTTGAGCCAAAACTTGCCAACTAACCTCTACATAAGGTTGGTCTGTCTGGATAATGAAAGTATTGTCTTTTGCTTTTTGGCTTACCATAGCTTGTGCGAATACACCAATACAGGTCAAATGATAACTTAAATTGGTATTTGAGACTGTAAAATAATCTGGCAAGACAACCTTTGCATAACCATCTTTATCTGTAGTCACATTACCTCTAAACATATTGAGCATCTCAGGAGCTTCTATTGATGCAAAAACCAAATCCTTTTCATCCGGATTTAATGGATGGTCGATTTTAAAATTTTTAACAGATGCCGTCAAAGTTCCGACAATATCTACATTATTATTTACTTCTAAATTTCCAATGATTTCGGTTTTTCCATTAATTCTTAATAGAGGGGTTAAAAATTCTCCATAGACTAAAGGATTGGACGTTGGTACTGTTGAGCTATGAATATATAAGCGGTTGCTTTCATTACTGGGATTGTTTGCATCTCCTTCTCCTGCATGGTTTCCTATATACACGTTTTGACTACCTATAGTATAATCACCGGAATAAGCACCAATAGCGACATTAGATTGACCGTTCTGTACATGTCCTAATGCCTGTTTCCCTAATGCTAGATTATCAATTCCAGCATTGAGACCAATCAAAGCAAAAGTCCCTATTCCAACATTTCCAGATGCATTTCCAGAAATAGATTCTCCAACATCAGTACCAATCAAAACATTATTGGTCCCGGTACATATTGTCGTTCCTGTATCTGAAGTTCCAGCTTTTTTTCCTATTGCAACATTAAAGTTTCCAGTATTAAAATTTCCTCCCGATGTTCCTCCTAAAAAAGTATTTTCCCAACCAGTTGTTAGGTTACTTCCACTTCCTCCTCCTAAGCACACATTTCCACTACCAGAAGTAACACTCCGACCTGTCCATTTACCTATTAAGGTATTCAACCTTCCATTGGTAAGCGACTCTCCATTAAATTGTCCAAATAAAAAATTAAAATCCCCAGTCATTGAACTATTCCCTACTTGATTTCCAATCAGAAAATTAACAAGATAAAGACCTGGATATCGCATATCAAATCGCCCCAAAAGTGATAGCTCCGGATAATAATTAGTAGGGGCCCAGGAAAAAGGCTCGGTTTTGATTCCAACACTGCTATTGACATCAACTTTAACTTGAGCACTAAGTATCGTTGTAATAAATAAACTAAAAAATAAATTGCTGAGTAAAAGTTTGTTTCGGATTTTCATACTTATTGTTGTTTTTATTTATTTAAAAATCAGCTTAATGATTATTAATCAGCTGCAAGCGTTTTTCTTAGGGCTTATAAGCTAGCTGATGGGAAAAGAAAATTGTAGTCTAATAGTGTTCAAGTAAATATGAACAGGAAGTATAAATTCCTTTTTACTTACTTCCAATTCTTCTTAAGAAGTACAAGTATATTGAGTATCGTTTTGTTGAGATATAGAATAGATCACTGGTGATGTTAGGTTTTAGTTATTCATTGCTTTTTTGGTTCGAAAAAAATCTTATGGCTTTCGACTAATTTTTTGTTTGCTTTTTTTTGACCGCTATAAGAGCAGTAGTGCACCTATAGCTTGTTTTATAATTAGCCTAAAAAAGTTTTAGTTTTTAAATGTAAATCAAATCTTAGCACTTTGTCAAATTTCTATTTGTTTTTTATGTTGAACGCGTCAAATTATCTTCCCAACGCGTCATGAAATGTTTTTTTTTATCTTGAAAGTGACCTCGCTCTTTTATATCTGACTTGATTATCAAGAAGACTTCGTGGCTAACAAGATTATATTCATTTATAGAAAACGGATAAATTGTCAACTCTATAATAGCCATACATCCAACAAAATTTCCTATTAATGCAGTGGCATCTGAGCACTAAACGAACCTTCCACCACTTCTTTTACCTCACTCGTTCCCTCTAGATAAAGCTTACAACTAAATATTCCTGTTATTTCTGTCTTTAAACTCCCATCATAATCTGCACGCGTTAATATCTCAAAACTACTCCCTGTTTGATCGCCCAAACGACTTTGCCATAATTCACCCGAAGCATCTCGCCAAGCAATTTCTACTCCTACTTCTCCAGTTTCACAATTTCCATAAGGCCGTACCCCCTCTTCATACATCGGGTAATACTCTGAAAATTCTGCCGGCAACTCTTCAAATAGTTTTATTATATTGATCGATGCTCCTTCGATATCCTCTATCACATCTATTAGCCAACTGCTATAACCTATATGCAGAAATTCTGAAGTGCAACTACCTCCTCCTATTCCGTTTAGCGCCGTAACCTCTTCTTCTTCCCCATCTATTATTCCATACCAATAAAAACCATTACTTGGCGGACCACTCACGCATGGATCACAATCCCCTCCACAATCTACTCCTGTCTCCTCTCCATTTTGTAAACCATCACTACAACTTGACATCATGTCTTCCATACCATCATCTCCTCCTCCGCAACTGAACATTAACACACTACATAATAATAACGCAACATACAATTTTGTCTTTTTCATTTCTTTATTTTTTTTGTTAATTAATTTGTGTTAGTCAAATCTACTCGCGTAGGCTTGGCTCTTTTTTTATTTTTAAATTCTGACGTAGATATAGCCATATACTTTATATAAACAGGAAATACAAATTCCTTTTTACTTACTTCCAATACTTCCTAAGAAGACAAGTATATTGAATGTCGTTTTGTTGAGATATAGAATAGGTCATTGGTGGTATTAGGATTTAGTTATTCATTGCTTTTTTGGTTCGAAAAAAATCATATGGATTTTGACTAATTTTTTGTTTGCTTTTTTTAATCGCATTAGGAGCAGTAGTCCATCTATTATTAGTTTTATAATTAGCTTGAAAAAGTTTTAGTTTTTAAATGTAGATCAAATATTAGCACTTTGTCAAATTTCTATTTGTTTTTTATGTTGAACGCGTCAAATTATCTTCCCAACGCGTCATGAAATATTTGTTTTTATCTTAAGAGTCTATGGAAAGGGAGAATGGAAGACTAGAAGATATGAGGTAAATAAACATCGTACTAGCGAAAATTATATTTGGAAGTAGTCGAGAAACTAGGATTTATTCATTCTCCATTTATTGTCGCTTTTTTATTCTGATGGTTCACTTGATCATTGGTATATTGGGTTTTCCCAGACTTGCCGTAGATTTAATTCTTTTTTTATTTCTTAGACAACGACGTAAACAAAACCATACTCTTAGCTTGTACACCTCATCTTTTGCGCCTCTAATTGACTACGGCTAACTAGGTAACTAGGGGTGGACTGCAGCTATCGAGGGGAATCCAATTATTCTATAAGTCTACCATAGTTGAATAAATTTATATCTAGAGTATCATCCACACTAACTTTATTTAATAATATTTGTGTATTTGGATCACTTAAATTAATCACTCTTAACTTAAATATTAATTCTGTCGAATTATCATAATTCAAAAACGTATCCTTTGAAACTAAGATTCCATCTACAAATAAATAACTGCTAATAATAGAATCATAACTAGTAGAACACCCAAATGTAAATGCATTTCTTTTATTATCTCTAAAATATGTTGGAAATGATAATTGTATTGTATCATCTAAATTCCAATTATTAAAGTTGAATTGTGCTACTTTTAATCTTTCCTTGATACACTTTTCAAAATCCTCCTTATTATCTTTCATTGCTTCTAAAGAATTCTTCAGTTCCATTACTAGCTCATCAAATCGAACATTTCTATTATTAAGCCTCCTATGAAAGGCTACTAACAAGACATAAGATTTATCATTATTATTTCTTATTCCTTTAATCATTAACTCCTCGTTCAGTTTAGTATTTAATTGCACTGATTGAATTATCTCATCTTTTAACAAATAATATAATTCTCCTAATGAATCTTCTTCTACTGTTTTTATATCCAATATATTCTTCCTTTCGATTCTTTTTTCAAAATCATTAAAAAAAACATCTATTGGTAAAAGTTTTTTATTAGAAAAGTCACATGCAATTAATAAAAAACACAATAGAATTAATGGTTTGTATAAACTATTAAACAATCTAAATTTAATCATATTGGGAAAATATAATTTATGCATTTCTTTATCCATTTCCTTTTTTCTCTTTTTCTTTATTAAGATCTGGCGTTGGATAATTATATATTGGTGCACTATTTCCATCTTCATCAAAACCTGTACCTGTCGATGGCTTAAACTCCTTCCGAATCCCCCAAGGCGGATTATAGCGTGGTGCACCTTCAAATATAATAGCTTCCGCTTTTGCTTTAGGATCCCATAGCTTAAGAACCCCATTAGGAGTACCTAAATAAAAATCTACTCCCATTTTATCAGATAACCCTTTATCTCCCAATACTCTTAAAAAACTTTTTTCACCATTATCATATGCAGAAAAATTTTCTGCATTATCTCCTTCAGTATGTGTATGAGCAGTAGCGGCTAGTTCCCATCCCTTAAACCTTAAAGTAGACTTTTCTAAGTTAACATATTCTCCTTCACTATCTTTTCCCCCTTCTACAACTTTTCCCCACAAATATAATTTAGAGACACTCCCATCACCACCTTCAGTATCTTGTGAATAAATCTTGATTCCAAATTCTACTTTTTTACTATGAGTTTTTCCATTATGTTTGAAAACAAAATCTAATGCAGCCTGATCACGATCTGTATAAACTTCTTGGCTCTTTTTAGGATCTCTTAATGCTTTAGCTTGCGCATTACGATCACCCAAATGGGTGTAGTGTATATCATAAAATGTTTTAGCACTCGTTATTCTAACTTCCGTTGATTCTCCATATTTTTCCAAGAACTTCCCTTCAGTTGAATAATAAGCTTCTAAGCCATCTAAATCTATTGCCCAAATAGGAGTATTACTAGCAAATTGATAGGGAGTCAATTCTGGATAACTTTGAGTCAACGGATCAACAGACAAGAACTTCCCAATACTTGGATTATACATTCGGAATCCATAGTCTTGGATAAGCTGCGATCCAAACTCTCCATTCGCATCATTCTCCTTGCCATTAAAACCATAACGATACCCTTCTACGCTAGCAGTCCGCTCCTGCATCTCTAAGCCAAATGGATAATAATCGTTATAGCTCAGCACTTCTGCTTTATATAAAGGTAAGGTATTTCCTTGATAAGCCAAGAGTTTATTATCAGAAACTGCTGCCAATACATTCCCCAGATGATTACTCAATTCGTAAGATCGGTTTCCCGAAAATCTATTCATGATCCCAGGCGTAACTGTTGCTGTTTCAAGATCTTCATCCGGCATATCTGATCGTTTAATCCCCAAGCGGCTAGAACCATATAGGTGAAATTCTTTTTCGAATAAGTCTTCCATTTGCATACTATTGGCTGTTGTCTCATCTTTGCCTTTATAGACTGCCATCACATTTCCGCTAGCATCCCGGACATAATAGGTATAGGTCCAGTCTGTTGCGTTTACGCCTTTCTCTACCCGTTTGATAATCCGATTACCGGCAGCATCATATTGATAGCTGACATTGGGTTTTTCATTTAGATCAACTCCTGCGTCCCGTGTGGTTTGTTTGACCTTTCCGTAGACATTCCATTCGATATTAAAAATTTCTTCCGAGACATCTTTAATCAGGTTTCCTGCATCATCGTAGGTATAATTGCCGACCAGTTGTTTATCAAGATCACCATCAACTGTAGTGCCCGGGACAAAATCATTTACATAAGCCAATTGATTGGTACCTGTGGAATAATGATAAGTCAAATCATCCATGAGTACACTACTATTACGACGGGTCAGGTCCATCAAATTACCATTGGCATCATATTCATACGTAGTCTTATATCCATCAATCATATTTGCTGTAGCCCAGGTATTATTTGCCTCATCTATTGCCGTATATTTTTGCATGGCCTTGATCCGATGGAGTTGATCATAGGTATAGACATTTGGCGTAATTTCTAAGGTTGATCCATCCGGTTTTTTAATGGCTGTTACCATCGATCGAATATTTCCATTGAACAGGTCTTTATCACTCAGGCTAGGTTCGGCGGCCAACCAGTCATCAGCTGAGCTACCTATGGGTGAGTAATCATCTGTGTAATAGCCTAAACTATAGCCATAGGCATCGGCAGCAATTAGCTCATGAATACCACCGCTTTCACCATCTTTACCAATATCTCTGGTTTCAATCAGCGTATTGCTATTGACTCCTTTTATCCAACCATGAATGGTGTAAACATAATCACAGCCTTGTACTTTATATTCTCCCAATTCTGTTCTTGCTAAAGGGCCATGATCATAATATTCATAGGTGGCATCCATATCCCATATCCAGCCATCCTGACTAGTCGATACATGTGTAAGTCGATTATCTGAATCATATATATAGCGATGGTAGAAAGCATCTGGCGCTCCGGCTTGATAGCTAACCTGATGGACATTTCCACTCACCAGATCATAATCATAGTCGATACGTTTAATATCCTGATTAATATTCCGAAGAGAAGCAAACTCTTGTATCAGCGTCTTGACATTCCCATGTACATCATAATCATAATGAGAAGCGTGATCATAGGCCAGTGTAGGACCATTGGTTGGAATGGACTCAAAAAACAGGGTACTACTGATTCGCTTTCGGAGATAGCGGCGAGGTGCATCGAAAAACGCATCTATGTCTACAGACTCCGTGACATTTTCTAGGTTTTCATCATATATGGACTTGACGACCTGTACCCGCTCTATCCCTAAAGATAGCCAAGTACTGAATAGTATGGGATCAGCAGCAATCTCATCAGTCATTGGATTACCAGGAGGATGTATAATTTCTCCAAGCTCTATTATACGACTTTGTTCATCATAGATGGTATATGAATGCCTCGGATTAGGATAAGTAATAAGGTTTCTTTGCCGGCCATTCTGAGAAACAATTGATCTACCTAATCGGTCATAATACATTTTAGCTTCTGTTGCATCTGGACTATCCTGAATTATAATTTGACCATAGCTATTGTATTGATAATAAGTCGGTAGTTCATGTGGTGGAAATACGGAATTTCCAGTACCATCCTGGCGATACACATCTACCTGATCCAGATTACTACCTTCCAATACCTTTACCCCTTTAGGAGGTATGGTTCGGACAAGACTACCCGACTGATCATAGTAGTAAAGGGTATGATGGTATTCGGTACTCGTAGAGCTTTGGATAAGTTCATCTTTATCACTCATACACTGTAAAGAATAGCCAAGTCGAAAACGTTCGCGGGCCTCATTGATTAATGCTTCATGTTCCGTAGTCGCTTGTAAAGCCAGCAGGTCAAAAATATAATCCAGGCAGTTATCTGCTATTTCAACTTCTAAAGTTATAGAACGATTACAGAGTAGTCGCTGATCACATGGAATAAGGCTGTAACAACTGCTGCTTGCAGTGATAGACGTTTCCACACCAGTCGAGGTAGTCAAATTAAGCTGGATTAAGTAATTGCCATTATTGGTATTCGTTCCTAGCGAGGAAGCATCATTGATCATTGCAATATCTGATAATGCTGTGATTCCTTCCAAGGTCAGGGCACAAAGTATATCTGTTATACCACAGTCATTGACAAACATCAAGGTGATCTCATTATTCGTAATTACCGGATCATAAATATGAATATCAAGGTTATCAATATCAAGGTGTGGCCAGAGGTTGAGACTGGAATTAGCACCAAAAGAACTAAGGGATTCTACTGGAATAATAAGCGGATAATTAGGTGTTGTACCAACTTCAGCAATGATTTCATTAAGGAAGGCAACTAGGTCCTCTGCTTCTTCTACAGGGCCAAGACAGGGATTATCAATATCTAGATAAACACCAGTAGGGTCTGTATTTTCTAAAGTCGCGGGGTTATCAGAATAGGTAGTATCATTGGCCTCTGTAATGATCGCCTGATGATAGTAATTACGAGCAATATAGGCCTGTTCTGTAACAAGTGTAGTGACGTCCCATATCAAGGTCTCTTCTGCATTGAGGGTGACCGAAGAGACAGACATAATATCTGCATTGGTCGTATTGAGTGTTCCTCCGTTAAGATTCGTTGGATAAGCAATAAAAGACCAGCCTCCAGGTAATTGATCATAATAATCAAAAGTGATGGCAGTCGTTCCATTATTGGTAATCGTCACCTCATAGGTAACCGTTCCTCCGGCTTGGGTAGTGGTCTGATTAGCTTTAAGTTCGAATGTCAGATCATCATTAACCATCCGACCAATCATTCCGATATATTCCGGATCATCTCGTCGAAGAAGGCGATTATTCATCAAGACAAGATTGTCCCCTGGCAGGGTCATCAAATTAGTGTTTTCTCCTTGAAAGTTCCCTCCTCCATTCAAGTCAATAGTACAGTAAGCGAAAAAATCAATATACTCATCAAATGACAGATTGAAATTGAGTTCTTGATTGAACCAATTGGTCATTACGCTTCTAAATTCAGGATTCCCTAAAGTTTCTGAGGTTATAGGATCAAAAAAATTGTAGCCGCTGTTATTAATAAACTCATCATAAAGATCGGATGCCTGATCGCAATCAATACAAGCCTGACAAGCAAAGGGTTCCGGAATCTCAAAAGTCCCTGTTGGGTTATCTAATAAATAAATTGACTCAATATTGCGGCAGGCACAATCCAAATCAAGGAGTGCATCAGGGTCATAATAAGTATTGTATGTACTTTCCAAATAAGTTACGAACCCCTCAAAATCAGGATTGGATTGACCGATAGAATATTGCTCAAACTCGTGATCATAACGATCACATACACAATCATCAATAAAGGCTTGTGTTCCACCAAAAACATCTGTATCATAAGGCGCGGGGTGCGTAATGAGAAGATCATTACAGGTTGCTGACATAGGAGTGGTTCCTAAGGCATTTTGTATAGCTAATTGAAAACTTAGACTCCCATCAGCATTAGAAGAAGCTCCTAAAGGATGTGTTGCATCACAACCGGATTGGCAGACCAGTTCCATCTCATCGAGGAGTGTCTGCAATTCTGGTGAATTTTCATCACCTCCAAAACATTCAATTAATTGTTCTTGCCATGCTGATCGGTAAGAAGCACAAATCGTATTGCAGTGTTCGTCAAGAATTGGCCCCTGTTCTAATTCAATTTCACCTAAAGTAACTCCTCCCATTAAAATCTCCTCTATGTCCAAACCGCCATTTAAATCAGTACCTCCTTGTCCAATCAGATCATCATATCCAAAATGTCTTTGCTGGATATCTTCCCAATTGCCACACCCACAGCAATCTACTGACTCTCCCATACAAGCAGCACAAGGATTTGTATTTGTTGGAATAAAATCAATGCCATGTTTCATTTTCAGAGAAGCATATAAACCTCGAAAAACTTCCCAAAATCGATTGGATCGACAAAGTTCTGCTCCATATAAATCATCCCACATACCAGGCGCTGGAGTATTTTCATCAATAATTTGACTTACATCTAAAATGTTGGATAGAGCGCCAATATAAGCTATATCCCAAATGGAATAATATAGGTCAGGATTTACACCTTCATTATATAAGGCGAAATTTATCATTTCATCCTTCATTGCATCTATGGCAGTTTGGTTCATTCCACTTACATGAGCTCCAGCCACAATGGTTCCGGTAGCCCCCCCAATAGTATATCCAATTGTATTAGCATTATGTCCTAAAGGATTAAGGTATCCTGCACTCTCTGCCTCTTCAGCATCATAGTCCAATAAATTTCCATCAAAGGTTTCGCTTGTCGCATTGACTACCTCACACCAATCAAGATAAACATATTCAGGGTGTTGATCCAGAAAAAACTCGCCCCATGATTCTTCATAATTAGCAACAAACTGAGAAAGATTCAAGGCCGCTGGAGATAAATCTACTCCATTAATTTCCACCATTATAGTCCCATAAGAAATATCATCATAACTCAGACCAAAAATATTGGACTCCGCATAAAACGAAGTACAAGGTAAACCAGATCTTTGAATCTCATTATTCGCATTGGTCACTGTTCCATATTGGCCAAAGGGAGACATATCATCAAGTAAAGTCTGATGAAAAATTTCACATTGACTAATATCTCCAATTTGATTTTGAGTACAATCTCCTGCTTCGATTTTGTCTTTTATACAATTGATCAAAGCTTCTTTATACGCATCCAGATCATTAGTATATTCCTGAATGTCGATCTCTACAGTACAGAGTCCAAGGCAAGCAGCATCTACACATCCCTCCAAATCTGCATCCATAATGAGCTGATTAAAAATTTCTACAATGCTTTCCGCACATTCATAAGCTTCAATATAGAGCTCCTCATAAGTATTCATTATAGTCGGATCAAGGCTTAACTTTTTATTCAGACCATAACTACCAATGTCTAAATTATCATTCAATGATAAAGTATAGATTCCATTGTCTTCACAATCATCATCAATATTAGTCATATCAATCGGGATAGAAATTGGTGTTTCACTTCCCATAACGATATCGCCACACTCATCATATACGACCAGTTTTAACTCGTAGGCACAATCAAAGCAAGCACTTGGGGCACATTCTTCGTCATTATAATCTTGAGGTGTAAGTGTATAATCAAAAGTATAAGATGTATTGTTCTCACTTACGAGTACTTGTTTATTAATAGTCAGTGTTGTTCCAATTGTTCCTTCATTTTCTGGAGTATTGAGGTCGGATAAATTACTAAGTATATTAAAAGTATTAAGTGGATCAGATTGAGAAGCCAGCGCATCCAACTGGAGCGGACTGGTTCCAGCCAAAGCTGTAGCAATGACCCTGTTTTTATTATCCAGATAACTTACAGAGACCTGACCATTGGCATCGACGACTAGGTTTTTTTCATAATAAGCCTTATAGCCTACATCGTTTCCAAATAAGCGATCAAGCTCTTGTTGCTCTGGTATTCCATAATAATATTGAGTTTCTTTTCCTGCCCCCAATGTATGAACATCCCCTACACCACCTTGAAACCGTACACGTCCAGTTTGGTCTTGTGTAAGGATCGTCTGAGAAAATGGATAACCTTTAGCATCAGGTAAATAAGCTTGATGATCATCCGTAATTGTATTTGAAGGAGAATAATACTGCCCGGATCCAGAGTCATCCATCGCATCTGAAATACTTAAACAAGAAGGATCTTCTTTTTCAAAATGTTCCCGGTTATAAGGCACACCATTACTTGTATTAAAATTATCATAATAATCGATATTTTGCGCATAATTAGATCCCAGAATAAAGGGCGCTGGAATAGCTTGTACTACTGGTCTTCCTACATGATCGTAATAACTTTCAGCGACAACAGCATGTCCATCAGATTCAATGCGAGAAACGGTCTGCCGGGAACGCAAAGATCCATCAAAGTAAGAGATAACATCTTTATGTTTTCCTTCTTCTGCGTAGGTTCTACTGTGTTGCCAATTGAACCCTTCTCTATGGCCATCAAGGCTAAGTATTTCACCTACAGGTAAGTCAAGATAATCTTCGACAAGATCCGGAAGATTCCAGATTGTGGGAATAAAAGTTTCACAATCATCAAGTCGTCCTATACCACGTACCCTAGCGATTAGTTTTCCAGTTTGATAAATATTTGAAATACGATATGCCGTATTTTCAGTGTTAATTCGACTTGAATTGAATTTAAAATTAACCTCATCAATATCTTGATTATTCAGTTCAGAATCTACCCATGTCCATTCCAGATCATAAAAGTCGGCACCTGGGATCGCTGTCCAATCCAAATCGATGAAATTTTCAAAATTAGCAGTCGGATAATTTATAGTAGAATTATTTACTGTTGGGTCAATCGGATCAAAACGTCCAGTAATGATACCCGGTTGTAGATAAGCAGCATTCGGTATATTTATAGTAGACGTATTGCCAGCTGGATCGGTATAAGTCACAGACATGATTGTAATCAAGATATCATAGCCCCCCTCCAATATTACACGATCTTTATTTTTAAAAACACCCCCTTCTTTATTGAATTGAACGCTTAAGGTATGAGATTCGCCAATAACAGGAGGCTCATTAATATCATTATCAATATAATCTACTACAATGGAAACTTCTAAATTATAAGTCCCGCTAGCATAAATTATTGACGGATCTTCTAAAGGGCCTACGCCTAATTCTATATACGATTGATAAGCACAAGTCGTCATTAACATATCACAGTCAGGATCATCACAAAGAGGATCAATCAGATTCATTGTTGCTCCATTAGTAATTGCTGTTCCGTTTAGCGGAGGTATATTGTATTCCTGTGCTTGGATAGTCTGAATACAAAACAATAGAAATAAACTTAATGCAGCCAGGGTTTTATAAGAATATAGAATTAAACTTTTCATGCTTTAATATTTTGATTGATACGCTTTGTATCTCGTGTTTTATCAAAAAATAAATAAACCTGTTAATAGGAGGGAGGAGCTAGGTTTACTCCTCCTTCTTTTTTCGATAGTCAAACAATTGATATTTTTTATACTTTTTTCGAAGTTTTAAATCAGCAGTACTCGTATCAAGAACCTCATTTATTTTCAAATGTGACTGAGCCTTTTGATAAGTATATTCCATTTCTAAAATAGCAGTGATCTGTTCGCCTTCATATTCAACTTCCTCTTGAGGATATTGAATTACCTTTTTGACTTTATTCTTTTGAATAAGAATCTCCATGAGCTTTAAATCTTCTTTTTTGATCAGGTATTTTTCTCCTTCCTTTTCTTCCTTTAAATCAATAGTAAATTTTTTACCTAGTTCGTCTAAACCCAATAGCCAGGTAGGAAGCGTCGTATTTAGATCACCTGCATTGGGGTTTACTGGGAGGATAGAAATCTCCATAAGTTCATGATCAATTTTGATAGCCATTTTTTTAGTTTGGATGACTTCCATTCCCATCATGTTCATATAATAACCAGAAGCATCATTGACATATAGAAAGTTTTCCTGATCGACAATTCGATCATATGCATTGGCATCCCTCGCAGTAGTTTCTATGATTACCGTTAAGTCTTGGTTCTCAACCAAAAATTTATAGCAATTCGAAATCTGCTCTGTAAATGATTGGCCAAACCCGATAATAGGGAAGCAAAATATAAGGCCAAAAAAAACCTGGTAGAAAAAATATTTTTGTTTCATTTATTCTCTTATTAATCTGACGTTAGATCGATTTTCTTGTAAAGTCATGACTCCTCGCTCTGTTTCTTTTTTCACCCTGATGAGATTCCATTCTTCGTCGTATTCATAAATTGTAGCATGGTTATTTTCATCTAGCTGCGCCATTAATTTCAGTGAAGAAGGGTGATAGACAAAAGAATTCATATTGGCATTATAAGGATAGAATCGAATGTCATCAACATACATTGGTGCAGCACTATTATTATCAAATGTGATAATGAATTGAATTGTATTAGGCTCTAATTCAAAAAACTCATAAACCCTTTGCCAGCCATCAATCACTGGGCCTGTAGGCATAAAGACATGATTAACGATATTTCCATTAGTTGATTTTACTGCAACATTAATCGTTCTTACTCCATCGTCTTTCTTAATCCAAGCATCAAAAACATAACGATTTTCGGCACCCACTTCTGTTCGGTATACTGGGTTAAATCCAGGTAGACAATCCTCACATTCGCTGATTAAATAAGGTGTGGGTGTGGGAGATGGGCCTGCTCCTGGTACCGGACAATCTCTAAAGGAAAGAACGTTTGTAACTTTTGTATTAGAACCAACTTTATAACTATAATATCCAGTATGAGCCTGCTCATCAGATACATTATTAACCGCATCCAAATTTAAGTGGTAGTTAGGATGGCAGATATTATTATCAATATAAAAAGTATACTCTTCAAAGCCATCAAATGCCATTTCTTCATACTTAGTATTAGATCCCACTGCAATAGCTAGTTTTTTATCATATCCCAAGAGTGCCGAAGAATAAATCCCAATCGCATCTTTACTTTCGACTCCTTCACCATAAGGATTATACTTTGTCACCTCTACTGCATTGATGTAATCAGTCGCATCAATAGTCCATAATCCTCCAGATACTGGTTTGTTCCAAAACTGGTCAAATTCACTGTAATAGCCTTTATTAGCAATATCTACTTCATTCGAACCATTGACAGGAGATTGGATTCTAGGGACATGCTTATAGGTGTAACTTTTGCTAGGTCTCCAATTACCTCTGATACCATTTACAAATGGATTAATAACATCACCGTCAGTAACATTGCATAAAACTGAAGCGTAAACTTCCTCTTGAAGTGAAGACTTATTGCAATGAATGGCAGTAGCCACACCATTAGGTAATTGTGAATTGAGATCAAGCGGGTAAAAACGCCGAGGTGATTGACCTGAATCATAATTATTGTTATTGACTGGTCCATTATAATTACCACCTCCCGGACTTGCAATAGAAGCCGCTAATGGATCTGCTGAAACGTTGTTTCCCCCTCGATATCGAAAGACCAAAAGATTAGTACCCGTCGATTTAAGAATGGTAGCATTATCATTGGACGAAGGTAAATTAAATTCGTTTTCATCAGCTTGAGTCAATAGTACCACAGTCAATCCACATTCTGACCTTGTGGGGCCAGGACTTGAACTCAAGTAAGCACCTACATCTCCTAAAACATCGTTTACATCTGTTCCACCTCCATTATTATCTCTTACAAAATCAGAAGCGACAAATGGATCATTCGTAAAAGAAATATTCGTTTCATCTTCCAATTCATCCCAATATTCTGCAACGGCATATCTAAAATTTCCATTAGGGATTGCATTCAATTCAGAAATCGAAGCTACTGTAATAGATTTCATCGCATCAAATTCATCATCATCAGTATCTGCTGAATTTTCGATCAAATAAATTACATCCGTACATTCAGCACAAATCTCCAGATCAATATCCACTGTTTCACTTTGTATACCTTCATTTCCACAGAAAGCTTCCCATTGGTCGCTAAATTCTTGAGCACCGAAGTCCAGTACTTCTAGCGCAGTTGCCTGTGCTGTTGGTGTATCTGTGCCAGAGAGATCTTCTACCATTATCTTTTCTGCAGGGTTTTTCAATGCCGTCATACTGGCAATTGCTACAGATTGCTGGTTTCGATGTCCTGACCGGGTAATTTTTATATGCCATTCATCATTCGTTTCAAAAGCGCCATGATATAAGAAATTACTGTTAAATACATTTCCGTTTCTATCAATGACTTTTATATTTCCAGGATTAACTTCCGAGACCCATAATTTAGTATAAGCTATATTTTCAACTGTAGAGTTCGCTAGGAAGAAGATACCTTTTGCATTTAACTCATCTCCTACATGATAAATTTGATCTGCGTTGGGAACTAAAATTTCTCCATTACTATCTACTGTAACATCCATCTCTACACCAATATTTTGGAAAGCGGACTGCATTCCGGTATAAGACCAATGCGCAGGGTATTTCATATTGTATAGCATATGTTCTTCTGAAACAATAGGGTCAACATCTGTTACTTTATCTTTGAATTCATTGTTTACAGAAGTGAGTAATACCTCTCCAGTTTGAGAATCATAGAGTAAATTTTGGGTTTCAAGTATAGCTCCCTGATCAAAAACCCGAACTTTATCCATCAAACCATGTTGATTCACGACCTTTGTAGCCACTGATGATCTAAATCGAGTAGCTTCATCGCTATAATTACCCCAAACAGATGGAACTGGTATTGGAATAGTAAAAGGAGGAAATGGAATAGTTATAATCCAAGTATCTACTTGTCCCTGAACTTCTATTCTTGTAGATTTTGTATAATGCTGACGAAAGTCCAAAGCCATTTCAGTTTCAACTCCTATGGTACTGGTACTAATCGATCCATCTGGATTGATTACGTCAACATCATTATCCAGTCGATCAAAAATACGGCTGTTATCTACCCGATACAAAAATTCCTGTCCGGATATTTTATTTTCATTATCCAATACTGATTCATCTAAGATTAAATCTCCATTACTTACAGGGAGATAACCTCCATATGCCCAACTAGCTTTTGGCTTTCCGTGCATATCATTTAAGATTATACTGTAACCTTTACTTGCTGTAACAAAATCCTTGGAACGAAATTTTAATAATTTATTAATAATTCCAGGCTTATCTTTGTATGGGGAGACATTATTAACCTTTGTATGAAAAGGAAAATCTTTAGCAGTATAGAATTCATTAATAGAATAGCCTGTGGTGGTTCTTCTCGAAGTACCCTCCGGACGAATATCTGCAACTATTACTTGCGAATAACCGACGGAAGCGGCAGGATAAAAACTTTCTCCAAGAGGTTTTTCAATATAATATTGATTATCCGGTGCTAGTAATCTAGATTCATTAGTAGTGATTGGCTGTTTAAAAGGGTTTTCATCATTACCAAGCATCGGTTCGTAACTAGCTACACCACTACTAATTACTCTTTGTTCACCATCTAATGTTGTAACTAATTTTTTATAAAAATACTGTTGACCATAAGTAGAAGTCTGATCATTATTTCCGGCTTCTTTAATAGTCGACCATTCATCTGACATCGTTACACTGCTAACCCTACAACCTCCACCTTTTTTATTATAATTAGGATTATTTAACCGAATCCAGGATTTTTCAGGTTTTATGCTTCTTGCATATCTGTCTTTAAACATCCTTTTATTAAAGCCCTCTATCATCCGAGGAATTTCTGTTTTAAAGATTCCTAAAAGAGATTGAACTAAATTTTGGCCTGTACTATTCTCGACATCAGTGCCCGGATAGACCAATTCCGGCATATACAATCGTGCAAACTGCCATGCTGCTTTGGCAATAGGGTTAACAACACCATTAGATGTATTTTCATCAAAACTAGTTCCTTTGATTTTGATCCAACCATAATCTCCTTGATGAATTCCATTTGGGTCAAAGAAAACACCATAATTTTCGATGCTGGAATACCCTGGAACAAATTCATATTTTCCACTTTTAATATCCACTAAACATCTAAAATATAGCTTCCCAATACCTCTAAGATAATCATTGTAAAAAGTAGAACGGTCAACGGTAGAATTATCGTTTTCATTTAATTTGACGACCAAATAATTATTAAATGTCACATTAGAAGTTGAGCCCAATAAGTCATTATCGTCAAGGTCATTAAACGAAGTCGGCACATCGCCCGCAAGTCCAGCTAGAGTAAACATTTGTCCTGCCCGCTTATCCTGTATATAGGCATAATCATCAGATTCATAATTGATATTTATTTTCCCTCCTGATGGTAAAATAATCTCTGATAGATTCCAGGCTTTTGCATATTCATTTGCCAAAGTTTCGTTTTGTTCTGCATAAGGGAAATCACTATTACTCAGCGGGTCATTATTTGCAATTTGTAAAGGATTATAATTATCTGTTAATTCTTCTTTATAGCATCCCCAACGATCCTGTCCACGGCGATTATAATTATAATCCTGCGTTTCATTATCATTGTCTACATAGGATTCATTATAATTAAATTGATATTTAGAGAACTCTCCTTTTTGGGAATTGCCATAAGTAAAGTGAAGCGTTTTTAATGTAAGCTTTCCATCATTACCAGTTGTATTATTAAAATTATTTGGAACATCCTGACATAATGTATATGCATTTCCAGATTCATTTTCATAACCAAAATGAACAGTTTTTAAGGGGATAGCTACTTCTCCAAATTCTGCTAAATCATTTTTAGCATAATATTTTATTTGCTCCAGTTTTTGATTTTTGGGGCTTACATTTGAAGTATTTCCTAATGCATTATTAACTCCATTAGCATCGGCACGGGAAGAAGTATGAAAAATTGCGATATGGGTTTTAGATTCGATAGAATGCATAAACCACAATTCTTTTTCACCATAAGTGTAATTGGCTTTGTCATCAAGGCTTCTTGATTTTAAACCTTCATTAAAATTGGCAATACCATCACTGCTTTCATTTTCAAAATAGGGGAAACGCCAATTGTAATTTTCAGGATTTATAGGATCAGACATAGGACCAGCTTGAGCGGTATAATTAAATTTCACCCAGCTACCATAGTCGTCATCTGTTGGGCCATCTCCTGTCAAATCAGAATAGTCGCTTGATAAGACCTTTGTTAATAAATGAGCATAAGAATAAGCTGGTAAGATTTCTTTGGAGACAAAGTCATCAATCCCATTATTATTACCTGATTCTAAATCTCCATTATTATAAACTACTTGTGCATTGGACGGATGTTCGGGAGCATTAAATATTACTTCTTCCTGACTTAAATTATAGGCTGGCTGGCCATAAACATATCGCATACCATCAGCACGAAGTACATTAAATTCTGCAATCTGAGTAGGCATCACCCCCAATTCATCCTTGTATTCATTTAAACCTTTTGAAGTATATTCTAGATCGCCATTAGTATCAATATGTAAGCCGGGAGTATAACTCCTGACTTCTCGAGAGTAATCTTCATTAATGGCTTCTTCAAAAGTTTTAGGATATGTCAATTGATTCCTGATCGCTCTTTCTTCTTCTACAGCAGCTACATTACTATTATCTAGTTTTAATAAATCCCCAGCTAATTCATGTTTCGTATTTTCAAAGGCTAATGCTTCCAACCTTCCCAAATTGTCAAATCGACCATTATCTGCCGAAAGTTCTCCTAATTGTTTTAAGTACGTCGGTTCGAATTTCATTTTATTTAATGAGCTGACTGGCAGTTTATTAGTATTATAGTTTGTCAGCGCATTATTATCCTTAAACCATAAGCCCGAAGTTGAAGTCAATTGATGAACGGCTACGTTCCCTCCTCCTTTAAAGGGTATTGTTGCTGCAGGAGTGCCTACATCTAATCCAAAAGACGCATCATCATTACTTGTAAATGTACTAGGATCAGTTACATAAGAGATTTGATTTCTGAACCCCCTGAAAACACCGCCCATACCTTGCCCTGTAACCGCATAAACATCATTAGTAAGATTTGTTAGTGGTAATACATTACTTGAAGGAAAATAAGGGCCATCCTGTTCTCTATTAAAATCTAATAAATCTAATTCCGGGTTTGCTAAATGGTGATTTAAATAGCCATAAGCTTTAAGGTTTCTAGTCCCATTAATTTTATGCTGACTATATGATCCCAGAACAGAACCTTCTATATTCGTAAAAGGAATTTCACCTCCGATTCCTAAATTAAGACTAAAAGAAAATGCTTCCGAATTGAAGTCGGCATTAGTAATATAAGAAGGGGTATTAAAGTTAGCTAATGTACTATTAATAGTAACGCCTGTTTTAGAGCTATATAATCCTTTTTTCGTTTCTTCAAAAACACTTCTAGAATACTCCTTACTAAAAGTCAATTCAGACAATCCTTGTCTCGAATTATAAGGTGCTCCAATATTCAATTTTCCAATAATATTTTTCTCCTCCGAGATTTTAAATGTAGAACTCAAAGAGGGCGTAATACTGATTCCGTTTTCAAGATCAACGCCCATATTGAGGTTCAGTCCAAAAGACCCCATTTTAATGATATCTAGACCAATATTGGCCGAACCAATTATACTTACTCCTTTATAATTATTATAGCGGACACCAGCTGAAAAATTGAGTGAGCCAATAGGTTTCTTTTTCTTTTTCTTTGAAAGTCCAAATAGTTCAACCTCTGGTTTGACTAATAAAGAAACGGTAACATTTTTTTTCTGATTGACTTTCTTTTGAATTACTTCTCCCGCATAATCATCTGGGATACCACGCATGGATCTATTTATAGCACCCGGGTTAAGACTCCAACCTAGGCCCACCCAGCTTGCCTCCTGTTCCATACCAATCCCCGCATGATAGGCAATATTAATTGGATAACCTCCAACTTCTAAAAGTGGAATATTATAATTAAAATCCCCAGAAAATAAATCAACCATCTGGGAAGTTCCTACAGGCTCAAAACTCTGTACTTCCGGTTGACTAGGGCCTGAAGTAAGTGCATAGGTAACTGAGGGTGCAACTATTTGAAACAATAAGACTAGTATTAGAGAGAGACTTATTTTTTTATAGAGTTTATATGTTTTCATGCTTCGTTATTTTTCTAAAATTTTAATTGAGGCCTTTCACTAACCTCTTTGGTTTTGTATCTAAAATATAAAGGGCCTAATGCGAATCGTTCTGCATTGAAGAGCACTGCCCATTCTTCATTGTTATAAAGTGCCCGATTCAATTTTTTTGTATCGAAACCTACTTCAATATTTATGAATGGCGCCAAATTGTAATTACGTTCAAAATGTACAAAAGTACTCTTAAGGGTATCTGTTGGAGTACAGAGAAATAAGTCTTCCTGAATAGCAAATGAAAAATATTGAACGAGATCCTGATAGTTATCTGTTGACTTAGCCATTTCGGGAAGCAAGCCTCCACCTTGTATATTTTCAAACCTTAAACGATAATTACTAGTTTGACTAAATGTCTCTATTAAATCATTAGGAGATTGTTCACTCCGTTCTCCAGATTTGACATATTGGGCAGCAGCCTGATAAGCTGGAGGGTGGTAAACCATTTGAATATTAAGATCTCCAAATACTTTACTTTGGACATATGTTCCTTTACTTTGATCTATTTTATTAAGATAATCTACAGGGCTGATGCTATTGCCGAATACCCAGAATAAGAGTATAAGTCCTAAGGCTATAATACCATAAAACGATGCGTATGATTTGATGTGTGTTTTCAATTTAATCCTTGGTATTTATTATTAACAAATTTGATTGCTTCTGTGGTAACATCTACAAGTTCACCAGCATAAATTATATTTCCATTTCCTTGAGCACCCAAAATGATACTATTGGTTTGTTGTTGTCCAAACTCATTTAAATATTGATTGAGTTGATTCCAGATTTGTTGTTCCAACTCAAGTTTTGTATTTTCATTTTGTTGCTGAAGCGTAGCTCTATTATAAGAGGTCACTTGCAATTTCTGAACTATTTTATCCTGTGGCATTATTTTGTTGTATTGTAATGTTTTGATTATTTTATCTAAACTGTCAATAGCTATATTTCTATCTTTTGATAATTTTTTATATTTTTTCTCTAGTTCTTTTGTCAACTCAAAAGACAAATACAAATCCTCCATATTGATCACAGCAGTTCCTGTATTATTTATCTTTTGGCTTAAATCAATATACCCCAAAATCATTCCTCCCAATATTATAATTATTAAGGCTCCTAGTAATACTTTCATTATTGTATCTTTTTAAATTTCACTTTAAAGTTTCTTTTTCTACCTAAGACAACTAGTGTATACAGTTCATCTTTTTTAATCCAGTCACTTACATTTAATTGAAAATAATTATTCCCATTCTCTGCTACTCCTAAATGATTCCGACTACCACTAATGACTTCTTTATTTTGATGGTCTAATATTTTATATTTCATCATTTCTGATTTATAATTATTAATCCATTCAAAATTTAGAAAATCACCTTTAAATAAATGTGTTTTTGTGAACCGTTCTAGGTCAACTTTCACATACACACTGGAAGGTCCCTTGACTGGTTTTTCTTTCGAAAAATAAAACTCCCAGATATCGCTTTTAGCTAAAATAGTTCTACCCGTAAAAGCTTCTACCTGCCAATAATAATATTTTTCAGGATCGAACTCGGGGTATTCTATTTTGTAAGGCAAAAGGTTTTCCTCAACACTCAATACTTGAAAAAAATTAGGTGTATTATAAAATACATTATTAGCATTTGCTTTCTCATCTTTTTCAACCCAGCGGATACGATAATCAATATCCCGTCCATCTTGAATAATCATAGGTGTCCAAGTAAATACTGGCCGATCCTCTTTAACTTCTTGGTGATCGAAAGGATAAATCAGAAAAAAAGAAACTGGATTAACGGTTTCGAAGGCAGCACAATCTTTATGAACAAGAACGCCTTCTCTATCACGTAACTCTATACAATAATTATAATTACCATCCGGGAATACGAAGTCGCTTCGTTTGATATTCTCATATCCTATTCTGGTAGATATCATTTGAAGTTTTGACCCATTATAACCTACTAAAACCGGAGCTGGAGAAATCCCATCGGCTAGTTCAAATATATCTGTCTTCAAAACGCTTACAAGTCCAAAATTTTGTCGTTCGATAGCAAGTTGCAGGTAAACAAAGGTTGGATCATCCGTATTGGAGTGGACATAAAACTGAAGCAAGTCGTTTAAACTCATTCGGTTATTTTGATTCAATGGTGGTGACAATTCCACTGTTGCAAGCTGTGCATTCACTCCAAGAAGTGAACAGCATGTCATTGTAATAATTAAAAATAGTTTATTCATCATAAGATTATTTATTTCCTATTTTCAGAAATTAAAATCTATAGTTTATCCGTCCACTAAAATGGGGCGTATACTCATTATTAATTAGGCCAAATTCATCAATAGTACCATTGAGCCACAAGGAATTGACAAAAGCATTAAAACTAAGGTCTTTTAATATCTGCCAAGAGACATTCATACTCCATCCTAATTTTTCAAAATTAGAATTACTAATCCATTTAAGTCCTGGATCAATTGTGAGTCGATCAAAGTTTATAGGCATTTTTATTTCATAACTCAGATCTAATCCTCTTCCGCTCTGGAGGTTATTTAGTTTAAAATAATTAAAGGCAGCAATAACACGAAGGTGCTCAGTAAGCCGAATTTGTTGGCTGGCATAAATTGTAATCAAGCGACTATCAATAGAATCCAGTGGAGAATCGTTTTCTAAAAAGGTAGTATTTAAAAGAGATTGAAGTTGGGTATTCTTAATTGAATATTTTTTACTGATATTCAGGTTTTGAAAATAATTATGAAGTGTAAAATTAGCTCCATCAATTTTCGAATTATTAAAAACATATTGAACAGCAGGCCATTTTTCATGAAAAAATGAAGCATTAAATCCTTTAGAGATTGTCTGTTTCCTAGTAGAAATATTTGTTCTCCAAAGGTCTCCTTTATTATATAATGTGCTCAAGCCAACCTGAAATCCTTTTAAAACTGCATATCTGATATTATTCGAAAATTCAATTGAATTATTAATTAAAAAAGGATTATTAAAATCAAAATATTCTGGCCCGTAGTATTCTACTTCAGTATTCCAATTTAACTTTCCATTACCTGTAGTACCAGAGTAATTATATATCGCAGCCAGTGCTTTAATCACTTTTTCAGCTTGTGATTCTTCCAATTCGCTAGAGATTCCAGTATCATCCAATGCCCAAGCAATTTCAAAATCCATTCTATTTTGCTTATTCAGGTGATAAATCGAAGTATGACCAACAATAGATTGATTGACTCGTTCTCCAAAGGATTTGATTTCTTTAGCTGTCACTAGGAAAAAAGTATTCTTCACTTTATTAGATTTGGAATAACTAAGTTTTGCTCCTGTTACATTTATTCTTAAAGACAATGAATCTGGTACAATATTCAAATCGCTATTGGTAAGATTTCCTCTAAAGCCCGCAATCCCCCATTGTCCATATTCTACACCAATTGACAATCCACGAATCTGGCTATTTTGTAAAATCAACTGTGAATATCCTGGGTTGATATTTCCAAAGCGAAATTCAGAAACATGATTTAATAAATACATGTATTTACCACCGATTTTATGGTGTTTTAAATATTGATTTAACTTATTAGGGCGGTTTAATATATTCTGATAGTCTTGATCAAACCCTCTAGAAACACTATCTGCTTTTTGAAGATATTCTTTACCATCAGAACTAATATTTTTTAAATTATCATAAGCTTCTTTTTTCAAAGCGAGCTTAGATAGACGTTCTACTTCTCTTATATGTCCTTGTAATATTAATAATTGTCGCTCTAAAGAATCGCGTTCCGCATGTTTAAGTGAAGTGTTTTTCTTTTCATTCAATTGATTTTTTTGTTCAATGAGTGCCTGACTTAAACTATCCTGATAAGCAGGCAGTTCATCCACAGATACTATATCGAATGCTTCCATTAAGGCCGTAAGGCTGTCTACAGCTTTTAAATCTTCAAGAGTCCCGGAATCATTAAAAACCCGGTCAACATATTCTTTTTTCTTAGAATAAGATCGATAATCTGGAAATTCAATTAGTAAGCTATCTCTTTCTTTTTGATATACCTTATTTGCTTTTTCCTTAACTTTCTGACGCCATTTACCAACATCAATAAAACTTGAAAAATGAGATAAATCATAATCGAGATAAGGATCTCTATTTCTTTGAAAAAACCCTTGAAATTTAATCGGTAATTCTTTGACTCTCAACTCTCCTGAATAATCCAATATGTGGTTGACCGGAGTCGAACTCTTTGGTAACGCTTCTAATTCATAAGTAATATTTGTATCGAAAAAATTCGGTTTACCTTTTTTATTTTTTATTTTATTGCCCTTCTGCCTCCTTACTTGTATAAGCTCAGAACAGGAAAGGCCGAGTGGAAGGTTTTGTTTTTCAGAAACGATTTGAAAACAAACTGTAGTTGATTCTTCACTAGTCCATTCAAAATTTGGATTTGTAAAAACCTCTTGCAAATTGAATGTATGATTCAATTCTCGGATCGTTAAGTTTCTTGATTTGGAAACGATTTTCTGTTGAAAACGATCTGAATAAATATTGATAAAAACATCACCAACAAAATTTGAATTATTCTGAATTTGCAAAACTATACCATCTACAGATAGTCTATCGTTGACCAACAAAGGATCGGAAGATAAGGTAAATGATAACTGAGCGTTCACTATCATCCCTAAGGATAATAGGCAAAAAATACTCAGTAATATCTTTTTTAAAATAATGGTATGTATTTTTTTAGTTTCCAACAATCAATGATTATACTTTGAATTATTTAGTTATTTTCTTTGAATTCCACTCGATATGATTCTCTCATATAGTCGTAGACAGCATGAGAATTAGGGATTTTACCAGCCTTTGTAGTCCGAATTCTAAACTGTTTTACAGGAGCACCTTCTTGATTGAATACATTAGCAATGATGATTTTATCTCCTGAAAAAACCAACTGTTCACTAGTATTTGTAGGTTCCGTATTTTCACTTAACATTACTTCCGACGACTCTATATTTGTTGAATTAAGAAGCATCATTTCGGTATCATTCGGAGAAGCAAAGAAAGGGCTAGAACAATTAGATAGATCTGAATCAAAAGTCAAAAACAACTCTGTATTCACTGCAGTAGTCACATGAGTAGTGTGTACCAAATCTTCAGCAGAATTATTATCACAATACTCATATAATAAATCCATGTTTTTATAAAACCGGATTAACATTCCGCATTTCACCACTCTAAATTCATCTGTTGAATTATATCCTATAGTTCCTAAATCTTCTTCCTCTCCATTAAGTTGTAATGTAAAATGATTTGCAGATTTAAATATAAATCCAAATCGGGCATTCAGATTACTAGCTTTAGTCAGGGATACTTCTACATAATCAGTAGGTTGAATATTAAACTTAATCATTCCATCCTTCGATCCTTCAATTTTATTCAGTTGAATAAAATCAATATCCACAAAGCCCCAGGAAATATGACTCGTTAGTGCTACGTTTGTAACGGCACCATTATTAAGAAGTCCTTCATAAAACTGGATAGCAGTAAAGCCACAAAAAATAAAATGCAAAAAGAAAGTTGTAATAATTAGTTTCTTTAAGAACATAGCAATAGGTTTTGAATGAATATAACTCATTACAATTAGTCTCCAAATGGAGGATAATTAAACCATCATTAGTAGTAATCTACATGATGTAAAATTCAGTTAATTAATAGAGCAATTTTTATCTATCATTAGATATGATAAAGTACTCTTGTTAGAAAAGAACAGTTTTCATAGATTAAAATATGAGATTAAAAAAAATCAACTTAGAAAATACTATCTACTAAGTTTGTCAAATTTAAAATCATATATTTTAGTAATCATAGATACCTTTTGTCTTTTAAATATAAGATGAATTTTACCGCATTATCAAGTTTCTAAGTGATTTTTCTGTTGAACGCGTCAAATTATCTTCCCAACGCGTCATGAAATATTTGTTTTTATAAAAAAACAGGTTTTCATATGCTAAGAGCCATTGAAAAAAATAGATGAGGAGATTTATTTAAGACTATTAACGTTAAGCTTTCTGACCAACTATATGAAGAGGGCAAAACTTCTACTACGGAGTATTTAAAATTATTAATTTCTAATGAAGAGTTTGATACCGATCATTTCAACCAAGCCAGTGTCGCTTCTAATAAAACCTTGAAGGAACTATCAGATAGAGAAGACGAGATCAAATCAGCAGATTGGGATACCCGAACCATTTCCCTTAAAATAAATCGACCTCGCTAGAGCATGTAAATAATGATCTATATATTTTCTCTTTCCATTTCTGAGCGATGCCTCTATTGATCTACAATCAGATATTTACATCTTGAAAGATGAGGTTCCCAACTCTCATCATCCCGCCAATTCGCTTTCTAATTCTTCTAATGATTTTCCTTTTGTCTCTGGAAGAATTTTTAATAATATAAAAAAGCCTCCTAATGCAATCAAACCAAAGATCATAAAGGTAATGGCACTTCCCAAATTGGATAATTCCCAAGGGAATATTTGCTGAATAAGCCAACTTGAAAAAGAGTTGATAAATCCAATAAATCCGATAGCTAGACCTCTGTATTTATTTGGATATAATTCGGATAACATCACCCACATGACCGGACCTAATGAAAAGGCGAAACAGGCAATAAAACCCAGAATTCCGATTAGCGCCAACATAGAATTCATATTTGTAGCGGATTGCAAAATCGCTCCTTCATTCTTTGAGAAAACTTGATTCCCTAATAAGGATTTTAGTTCATTTTTGAATTCGACATCGCTTTCGTACAGTTTATCCGTAATAGAAACTAATTGGTTTTTATCTATTGCTTCAAAAGCAGCAATTTCATCAGCAGATAACTGATAAGTCGCTTGACTAAAACTAAAGGCACATAGTAATAAACTAATAGCAATTCCCGCAATCCCAATCAGTAAGAGCGGTCTTCGTCCCATTCTATCAATTAAAAACATGGCAACTAAAGTAAAGACCACTGTTGTAAAACTGAGCAGTACTCCAGAAGTAAAAGAAGCATCTGTTCCAATTCCTGTTTGTTCAAATATAGAAGTAGCATAAAAATAAATGGCATTAATTCCTGTGATCTGTTGCAAAATTCCAATTGCTAATCCTACCAAGATAATAAATCGTAATGCCGGTTTGAATAACTCTGAAATCTTTACTTTTTCTTTGTTTCTTTCCTGATTCAGATTCGCTTGAATAGATTGACCTTCTTGTATACCTAATGCCTCTCCATGTAATCTAATCAAGACTTTCTCTCCCTCTTTCTCTCTCTTTTGGCTATACAGCCAACGTGGACTTTTAGGCACAAAAAACAATAATAAAAAATAAAGAATCGCAGGTAGAAATTCTATTCCGAGCATCCACCTCCATACGTTTTCATCCGTCAAAAAACTTCCGCCACTTTTATACAAACCATTTAAATAATAATTACACAAAAAGGCAGCAAAAAAGCCTAAGACGATATTTAATTGTTGGATAGAAACTAATTTCCCCCGATTGCCAGCATTTGAAATTTCAGCAATATAAGTTGGAGCAAGAATCAAAGCTGCTCCAAAAGCCAGGCCGCCGATCATTCTGGAAATGTAAAGCATTTCATAAGAGCCTGCATAAGCTGAAAGGATGGCCGAGGCCGCATATAAAAAAGCAACAATCTGTAATAGTGGTTTTCGACCGACAATATCACTTAACCTTCCACATAATAACATAGCAAACATTGCTGCGGCCGAAGGGGAGCTAACTACCCATCCCCATTGTATATCCGATAAATTAAACTCAGGCCCGGCGTATTCCATTACACCCGAAATTATCCCTGCATCAAATCCAAATAAGAAGCCTCCCAGGGAAACTACAAATGCAATAAAAAGACTTTGTTTGTTCATTTTTTTCGTTTTCTTAAAGTTAAAGCTTGTTTAAAATTCCATTAATCGGCTACAAGTGGCAAATTTTCTCCTGCATTTTGTTAAATTTTTCGCCGGATTGCCCGCATCCGGTTGCAAAATTTGCCTCATCCAGAACAAAATTTGCTCACTTTCGCTCAATCATGAAAACTTAAATAAGCTCTTACTATAAATATTGATTTATAATATTTTCAAACAACTCTTGTCGTCCACTAGTAGCTGGTAATTCTTTTTTACTTGCTAGTTTGGCAAGGTCTATCAGCGACAGTTTCCCTTTTTCAAAAGCTTTACCTTCTTTTGTATCAAAGGAACTGTAGCGTTCTTTACGAAGGTTTTTATAATTAGAATTTCGTAAAACTTCATCTGCCACTATTAATGCTCTCGCAAAAACATCCATGCCTCCAATATGTGCGTAGAAAATGTCTTCAAGGTCAGTAGAGTTCCTTCGAGTCTTCGCATCAAAATTAATTCCGCCTCCCTGAAGTCCGCCTCCCTCAAGAAAAATCAACATGACTTCTGCTAATTCATATACATTATTTGGAAACTGGTCTGTATCCCATCCGTTTTGATAATCGCCTCTATTGGCATCCATGCTTCCTAACATACCTGCATCAACAGCGACCTGTACTTCATGCTGAAAAGTATGCTGAGCCAATGTAGCATGATTGACCTCAAGGTTTAGTTTAAAATCTTTATCAAGGCCATGTTCTTTTAGAAAACCAATAACTGTAGCGGCATCAAAATCATATTGATGTTTGGATGGTTCAGCGGGTTTAGGTTCAATGAAAAACGTTCCTTTGAAGCCCTGTTTCCGAGCATAATCTTTAGCCATATGGAGAAAGCGAGCCATATGGTCAAGCTCTCTCTTCATATCCGTATTTAATAAAGACATATACCCTTCACGTCCACCCCAGAACACATAGTTTTCGCCATCAAGCTTGATGGTGGCATCTATAGCATTTTTGACTTGAGCGGCAGCATGAGCAACAATTTTCATGTCTGGATTCGTTGCTGCTCCATTCATATATCTAGGATGCGAAAACAAATTGGCCGTTCCCCATAATAGTTTTACACCAGAAGCCTTTTGCTTCTTCTTCGCATAGCTTGTTATAGTGTTCAAGCGTTTAGTCGACGCTCCAATGGTATTCCCTTCTGCGACCAAATCAAAATCATGAAAGCAATAATAAGGAATACCTAATTTAGTAATCATTTCAAAAGCCGCATCCATTTTATCCTTTGCCTGCTGGATCGGATCAGTAGCAGTCAGCCAGGGAAAGGCCTTAGTCGGCATACCAAATGGATCGCCACCTGTGCCGCATAGAGAATGCCAATATGCAACTGCAAATTTGAAGTGCTCTTTCATACTTTTGCCTGATACGATTTTGTTCTCATCATACCATTTAAAAGCCAATGGATTATCAGACGCTCTACCTTCGAATTTAATTTCTCCAATGGATTTGAAGTATTCTTGTTCTCCTGTAATTACTTTTTGACTGGTCATGTATTTTATTGTTGATATGATTATCTATCCTTTTTTTTAAAACAAGTAGACGTATTCTTAGGGCGCTTATTTTATTCTTTTATAAAATGCTAAAGTCGAGTTTACTGATTCAGTAATTTTATTAAGTCATTCTCCCAAAGTTCATAAGCAGTCCTGTGTGCATCTTTTTGTGCAAGCGGCACATAGCTCATTTCCATCTGATTATTAGACATTGCAATTTCCAATGAAGGGTAAACCCCTGTCGCAACCCCAGCAGCTTTTGCAGCGCCAATAGCACCTGTTGTCTTCATCACTTCTATTTTACAATCCATTAATGTTGCTATAGAAGTAGAAAAAGTACTAGACTGAAACAGGTTGTCATTTCCGACTCGAATGACAGATAAATTAAGCCCCATGTCTTTCAGTATTTTCATTCCATATACAAAAGAAAATGCGATACCTTCCAAACCCGCACGATATAAATGTGCTTTATTATGACGATTAAAATTTAAATTGATTAAATGAGCGCCTAGCGCTTTATTACCTAACATTCTTTCCGCACCATTACCAAAAGGTAAAATCCGCAAACCATCTGCGCCAACAGGAACACCTGAAAGCAAGCTTTCCATCTCATTATAAGTTGTTTGTTGATTAGCGACTTGTTGTTTTAACCAACTGTATTGGATTCCTGCACCATTGATACATAAAAGTACGCCAATATGTGGATCCTCTTTTATATGATTAACATGTGCAAAACCATTTACCCGAGATTGCAAATCATAAGCCGCTTGGTCTACAATTCCGTAAACGACACCCGATGTCCCGCCTGTCGCCGCAACTTCTCCGGGCTTCAATACATTTAGAGACATCGCATTGTTTGGCTGATCACCTGCACGATAAGTTATTGGTATACCTGCTCTTAAGCCTGTCTCGGATGCCGCCTTTTGAGTCATTTTACCTTGCATTGAAAAGGTCGGCGAAAGTCGAGGAATAACATCTTCGGAAATGCCATAATAAGACAATAATTTATGCGCGATCTCTTCGTTTTTAAAATCCCAGAAAACACCTTCTGACAAACCCGATATGGTGGTACAGATTTCACCGCTGAGTTTCATAGCAATGTAATCTCCAGGCAACATAATTTTGTGGATACGTCGATATTCCTCAGGTTCATTATCTTTTACCCATTTCAATTTGGAAGCGGTAAAATTACCTGGAGAATTGAGTAAATGACTTAGACAATAATCTGCGCCTAAATCTACTAAAGCTTTCTCTCCAATAGTTACTGCACGGCTGTCACACCAGATAATGGCTGGTCGAATTACTTCTTGCTCTTTATCTACAAGTACCAATCCATGCATCTGATAAGCAATACCTATTCCTTGGATATCATGTGGATCAATCGTATGTTCTTGTAATAATTTAGCAGTTGCTTTACAGAGATTATTCCACCAAGTTCCCGGATCTTGTTCTGCCCAGCCTTCTTGTCGAGACAAGATATTCATTTCCTGTTCCGGATATTGAGCAACACCTATCTGCATTCCATCTTCTGCTCGAACCAAAGCTGCTTTAATCGAAGAACTTCCTATATCATATCCCAATAAATACATAAGCTTATTTTCTATTTTAAATGTTCTTTGAAGAAATCGATTGTTCTTTTCCAAGCCAGTTTCGCATCTTCAGGATCATACCTCCCAGTGGTATCATTGTGAAAACCATGATTAGCTCCTTTATAAATATATGCTGTATATATTTTATTATGCGATTTCAAAGCAGCTTCATAAGCTGGCCAACCTTCATTCACCCTCTTGTCTAATTCTCCAAAGTGAAGTAATAATGGTGCATTTATATTTGGAACAGATTCAATAGGTGCTTGCCGGCCATAAAAAGGAACAGCTGCTTTTAGTTCTGGGACTTTCACCGCCATCATATTCGATATCCATCCTCCAAAACAAAAACCAACTACGCCAACATTTCCATCGCATTCAGGATGTCCTTTTAAATACTCAAAGGCAGCAATAAAATCTTGTAGCATTTCATTTCGATCTCGCTTACGTTGCAATGTTCGACCTTCATCATCCGTTCCGGGATAGCCACCCAATGGCCACAAAGCATCAGGAGCAAGAGATATAAATCCTGCTAAACCTGCTCTCCGTCCGACATCAGCGATATGTGGATTGAGCCCTCGGTTTTCATGAACAACTATAATTCCCGGTAATTTCTTTTTTGTTTTCTTTGGCCTTGATAGTAAGCCTTTGATTTCCCCGCCACCTTTTGGAGATTGGTAAATGATATCTTCCGATTTAAGGTTTGGATCATTTGGATCAATTTGAATTTTATCTATGTAATTAGGCATTACACAACTCAGAATAGAGGAAAGGCTAATCCCTCCAACGGCATAAATAGATAGTTTTTCTATAAAAGATCGACGGTCAATTCTATTATGTGCATAGTCATCATACAGATCAAAAATTTCTTGATTGAGGTCTTCTTTTTTAAGTTTTTCCATGGTGTTTTGTATTGATGGTATTTTAAGAACTTATCAGCAATTGAATTTATGCTCTCTTCCAAAGTTAAGATTTCAGGACGAGTTAATTAAGAATCTGTCCAAAGATTATCTCTTTGATTTGCAAAATTAGGTTTCTAGAAGAAATGCTCTATTGTAAAAAAAGAAGATGCTCTAGGAATCTAGAGCATCATTAGCTTTGAAGGAAAAGAAAAAGTTTATGGGACTCTGTCCCTTAGCAAATAATATTTATCCAATGACTAATTTCAAGAAAGTACTTTCAACTTTAATAATATACATCCCAGGAGCCCATCTTGAAGTATCAATCCAGGTGTTTTGAAAAATCATATTCTGATATAACACCTCTCCATTTAAACTGTAAATGACTACCGCTCTTTCTTTTAACTCAGTATCATTAATATCCAAATAAAAAGATTCGCTCGCTGGATTGGGAATTGCTTTAATAGTAAAGGTCTCTGATACCTCAAATTGAGTACTTGTCGTTCCGTCATTTTCAGCATTAAAAGTTGGATTCATTGTCTTGAAATCCCCTGTCCCATTGGGAAATCTACCATAGGAAATATCCGTTATTTGATTTATATAAGTCACTTCATCTACTATTGTTCCTGAAGCATCTACCAAAAAAATGGACTCTGCATCTGCCGACAATTTGAAAGAAGCATGTAATCCTGATTGGTCTTCATCTTCATCCGCCCATATAATTAAATAATCATTGGCTTCAATCATAGCTCCTGAAGGGAAGGCCCATTTCATCAAGTTTTCGCTATCATCCGAAAGAAAATATCCTTCTAAGTCAATACTTCCTGAGCCATTGTTGTATAGTTCTATCCAGTCATCAAACTCTCCATCTTGATCAGATACCGCAGCATCATTGGATGCCATAAATTCATTAATAACCAAATCACCTACTGTCGGATTGGATAAAGAAGCCGTTAGAATATGGTACTCGTATTCTGCTCGTTGTGGCGAAAATTTTCCAGCATTATCATTTTCTGCATAGATATAATATTGCATAAAAAAATCATTAATTTCCAAGTCGGCCCCATAAATACCATCGTTCGCTTCACCATCATTATGTGCACCATCATCATACATCTCTATTCTCGTAAAAGGTTCGTTCAAGTGACTCCTATAGCCAAGGTATGCCGCATTCCCATCCACTATAGAAGTAGTAATTGTAATGGTTTCATCAATTATCGGACTAGGGTTAGATAAGGCAATATTAGAAATAGTAGGTTCTGTTGCTGTGAATTCAGTAAGCCCCAGAAGGTAATCATTCCTTCCATCCATCAGATTAGTAATGCCGGGTGTTGTGCCACCACCAGGACCGCCGCCACCAGAAATATCCGATGTTATATTGTCAAGGAAATTATTATAAGTAAAGAATTTATTTCCATCCGCTTGAACAGCTGCATCAATAGTAGATTGAAGTGTCTGAGCAATGGTGTAATAATAATCATTATCAAAGTTTTCCAAGAGCATAGTCTTGCAATGCGCCAAGTACATACGCTTATACATCGGAACACTTAACAGTTTTTGAATCAAGGGGAAATCTGCATCGTTTTCATGAAGTAAAGGTGTCATTTCCTGTTTGGCAGTAGTGTTATTGAGCATAATAGAGCCTGTCATGCTAAACCGCCCAAAAGATTCATTCAAGTCCCATACTACAGGTAAGAAACGGTGGGAATCATCTCGGTATAAATAATAGTTCTGTGCAAATCCCCCAATATAACTATCCAGATTAACCAATATATTATCAAAAGCAAGCATCCATAAGGCTCTATCTACATCGAGGATTTTCTCGATATCACTTATATTATTGGATAGGGTATCACAAAGGTCGATGAGTTCATCCCAGCCTTCATCTGATTTGAGTTCATATGCATCATAATAGTCGCTGGAATCCTGACCTAAGTATACCAAATTAGGCAAATCACTTGAACCTGGGCCAGCGCCGGCGGGTGGATTACATTTAATGAACGTATTGTTTTTGGAAGAAAATCGACTGTTGAGAAACTTTCTAGTCACCGCTTCTGAATTGCTGTATAGTCCAATTAATGTTCCATTGACATATACATTGGCATAATTGGAAAGTGGCGCATCCATATACTGCCGTAATATATAATAAGAAAGTACTTCTCTTAAAAAAGAAGGATCCTTAGCTACATTGCTCAATTTTATATCGGTATACCCTTCATAGCTATGGTCTTTATAGGTATCCAATTCAATGTGGAAAGGGTTCTTGACTTGATTGGCATTATAAGTACTATTGCCTTTATACTTTACACCAATACTATCGAAGACTTCACCATTGATGCTAATACTTTGAGCCATGATATAGTTTTCATCTCCTGCTTTTTCAGCATCCAGAAGTGCATCCCAATTGCTTTCTGCAAAAGTAATCTCAATAGTTTGGATCGTATTGATATCGTAAAAATCTTGGGCGTTTATATTTAAAACAATTAGTAAGAACAAGAATGTGAAAGTCTTTTTCATAAAATGCTAGCATTATTGAGTTTATTAATAATCAACTTCTTTGTGTAAAGACAGTTGAATCATCAAAAGACCTAACATCTTTATGCATTTTTTTTAAACAGTTACTTATTTTAAAAATCGTCCTATAAAAGTATCTTTATAAGCTCGCCCAATAGGTATGATTATATCCTCATCCAGATAAACTTGATTACCAGATACCTTATTGATTCTCAAGCTATTAATGATATAAGATTTATGAATTCTTACAAATTGGTTTCGATCTAAATTTTCTACCCAGTAACGAAGCGGCTCTGTTGACAAATATTTTTTTTGAGGTATATGCAATTCAGTATAATCTGCATCGGATTTAATATATCGTATATCATCTATTACTACCTTTATATGTTCGTAGCCAGATTTGATGAAAATTTCTTTTTTTACCTGCCCAATATCTACATGTTGTGGATTAACTTCCTTTTTTATAGGTACTTTTGAAACGGCTTTGACAAAACGCTGAAATGAAAAAGGTTTCAATAGATAATCTACTACACTAAGCTCATAACTTTCCAAAGCGTAATCGGGAAATGCTGTTGTTAAAATAATATGAGGTGGGTGGTCTAATGTTTTTAGAAAATCAATTCCAGAAATTTTTGGCAAGTGAATATCCAGGAAAATCACATCTACTGTCTCCGTTTTCAGAAAGTCCATCGCTTGAAGTGCATCCGAAAAAGTAGCTTTCAGTTGTAATGAGCCAATATCCGCTATATATTTTTTTAAGATTCGTTGAGCAGGTGGTTGATCTTCAATAATAATACAATGCATACTAAGCTAATTTATTCAAATCTATGAATAGTTGAATTTCATATAGACTTTCACTTTTCTTGATGTTCAATTCATGAGCGTTTGGGTAGGTTAATGCTAGTCTTTTTCTGACATTTGCTAAACCAATTCCGGTGGCTAAGCTATCCGTATTCGATTGGGCATGGAAAGAATTTTTACATATAAAACTCAACCTTCCTTTTTCTAGAACCTCCACTGCCACATCTATTTTGATTTTATCAGATTGACTTGCCGTACTATGCTTGAAAGCATTTTCGATAAAAACGATCAAAATCAACGGAGCGATCTGATAAGTATTTTGAATATTCCGGCTTGAAAAATTAACTTCTCCTCTTTCTTCAATTTGCATCTCATTGAGTTTAATGAAGTTTTCCAGTTGAGTTACCTCCTTCCCCAATGGCACATATTTCTCTCTACATTCATAAAGCATGTAGCGCAGTACGCCTGAAAGTTCGAGGATAATCTCAGGTGTTTTGGGCGATTTTTCTATTGCGTAAGCATATAGATTGTTCAAATTATTAAATAAAAAGTGTGGATTGATTTGAGACTTAAGGAAATCTAATTCGTTTTCTTTTATAGTATTTTTCAAAGCATCAACTTCTCGTTGTTTAATTAAAGCATCCCAGGCAAATTTAAAGCCCGACAAGATGACTATGACAGGAAGAACATCTAATAAGGTAAAGAAAAAACCCTGAAAATATTGAGCTTTACGAGTTCCTGAAAAATAAATCTGTTCTAAAATGAATTCTTCAACCAGAATAGCTCCTGTCACGACTATTAGTACTGCAATAAAAAATTGGATATACTTTTTGCTATAAAAAAAGCGAGGCAATACAAAATAATTGATGACTAGAGCAGCAATAGCATAATTCAAAAAGAAAGCGATTTGGTAAACCTCTATCCCTGGGTTTCGCTTGTCAAAAGAATAAAAAACAAATACCAAAATGTGTAGTATTATTTGGAAAATCCATTCTTTTGAAGAGATCATCGTTTGTTTTAAATCTTGTGCCATATCTCAAAGTTAACATTTCAAGGGGAGTATAGAAAGACTATTCCGCTCAACGACAAATTCTATTAGGTAAACAACATTTATTCTCTAAATTTTAATTTTGTCGTTCACCCCTTAATATTTACCGTTCAAAGAAAGTATTTCTTTATTGTGAAAAATCACTGTTTATTTGCAGCATTAAAGTTTGTTTAAAACGTGAATTATGAATCTCATTAGTCGAATCCTAGTTTTTGCTTTTATTTTTAGTAGTCATTCTATTATTGCTCAAAATCAAGCATTATCTATCAAAGGAACAGTCTTAGAAAGCAGCAGTGGTCATGCGATTGAATTCGCAACGGTTATGATAGCCAATAAGCAAACACAAGAACCGATCACAGGAGTCACAACTGATCTAGATGGAAATTTTCAAATCAAAGTAGATCAGCCCGATTTTTATATTGAAATCAGTTTTATTGGTTTTATCAATCAAAAGATTGACAATTTCTCAATCAATAATGGGCTGGTTGATTTGGGTAAAATTTATTTAGTTGAAGATGCACAAACGCTAGACGAGGTCGTGGTTAGAGCTGAAAAATCTAGTACAGAGTTCAAACTTGACAAGCGGGTTTTTAATGTCGGGAAAGACCTGAGCAGTACTGGTGCCAGTGCGCTCGAAGTATTAAATAATGTTCCGTCCGTCAATGTTAGTATCGAAGGGGAAATCAGTTTGCGCGGAAGCAGTGGTGTTCAGATTCTAATCAATGGCAAACCTTCTGTGATTGCAGATCAACAGGGCAATGCACTAGGAACAATCACTGCCGATATGATAGACAAGATCGAAGTAATTACCAATCCATCCGCTAAATACGATGCCGAAGGAACTTCAGGAATCATTAACATCGTGATCAAAAAAGAAGAGCGTAAAGGGATGAATGGTTCGGTCAGTATCAATACGGGAGTTCCACATAATCATAGTGTTGGATTAAGTTTGAATCGCAGAACAGAAAAGTTCAATCTTTTTACACAAATAGGAGTCGGTTATCGGGAGTTGCCCAATAACACAGAGAACATCAATCAGGATTTAGTTTCTAATCGAACCATCAAAACCAATGGCAAAGACTTTAGAAATGAAAATTTCTACAACCTTATCCTCGGTACAGATTATCATATTAATGCTCAAAATGTCTTAAGCCTTTCCGGAAACTTTGCTTACGAAATAGAAGACCAACCTTCTCGAAATGACTTTAGTATTTTAGACGAGACCAATACCGTGACTTCACAATGGTATCGAACAGAAACAACCGAAGCAACCAATCCAAAATGGCAATATGAGCTGCAATACAAAAGCGATTTTAAAGATCATAAGGAGCATAATTTATTATTCAGTGCCTTAGGTAATTTTTTTGGTAAAGACCTTTCTTCTGAATTCAATGACATCGCTGTCTTTGGCGATCCCGACCTCTCTGACCAATTGACAAGAACTAAATTCAAAGAAGCCAAATATACTTTCAAACTAGATTACAACAAACCTTTTTCTAAGTATTGGAGCTTAGAAACTGGTGCACAATATGTCTTACAAGATGTCAGTAATGATTATGCTGTGAGTAATGCAGTCAATGGAGAATGGATAGCCGACCCTGGTCTAACCAATATTTTTGAGTACGATCAAAAAGTCTTAGGTGTATATGGAACAGGCGCTTATGAAGGTAATAAATGGGGCTTAAAATTAGGCCTTAGGTTAGAAAACACCGATTTGAATACCTTATTAGTCAACACTAATAAATCAAACAATCAAAATTATACAAACCTCTTTCCGAGTGCACACACTTCTTATAAATTGACAGAAGCCTTTTCTTTGCAAGCTGGATATTCCAGACGAGTTTTCCGCCCGAGGCTATGGGATTTAAATCCGTTTTTCAACATTAGAAACAATTTTAGTATCCGCACCGGCAATCCCGACTTACAACCTGAATTTTCAGACTCGTATGAAATAGCGAGTATCTATATTATTGGAAAGACTTCTTTAAATTTCTCCGTTTATTATCGGTATACTACTGATGTCGTCGAACGAATTTCTACTTTCGAAAACAATGTCAATACTTTTAAACCGATTAATATCGGAACGAATCGTGCAACAGGCTTAGAATTCAATGCAAAGTATAGTCCCAAAAAATGGCTATCATTCAATGGAGATATCAACTATAATTATTTCAATAGAGCAGGAACTTTTGAAACAACTAATTTTGATTTCAAAGCAAGTCGATGGTCAACAAAATGGACTTCGAAATTGAAACTTCCATTAAAGATTGATTTCGAAATCACAGGGCATTATCGATCAAAATATAAAACAGTACAAGGGCAAAATTCAGCCAATCTATTTGCAGACCTCGGCTTGCGTAAAAAAATCTTAAAAGGCAAAGGAGTACTCAACTTTAGTGTACGAGATATATTCGCTTCGCGTTTCCGAGAAAGTGAAACACTTCAGGACGACTTCTATGTCTATAGCTACCGCCAAAGAGGTCGCTTCATCACCTTAGGATTCAGTTATGGATTTGGGAAAGGGGAAGCTATGGAATTTTCGGGTGCTAGGCGTCGGCATTAGGGGGAGGAAAAACACCTCACCCCATCCACCCAAACTCAAGCTTCCCTCCCAAAGGAATCTGATTCAGTTTCGATAAATATGGAGTCGGAATATAAGCGATACGTGGGTATCCTCCGGTCGTTTGTCCGTCTTGTAAAACGATGATTGGTAAACCACTAGGTGGCAATTGAATAAATCCGGGTAGTACAGGCAGGCTATATTCCAATTGGGAACTATTGCTCTCTAGCTTGGCTCCTAATAATCGAATCCCCATTCGGTTACTATCTGTACTGATGGTGTATATGTTTGAGGTTAAGGTTTGTTTGGAAGTTTCACTTAATAAAGAAAATTCTGGGCCTTTTTGTATTGGAATCATTGGGTTTATGGATACTATCTTTTCCTTTGGCGTCCATTCTATGATATCTCCTTTTTTAAGTATCCGTCCTTTGAAACCTCCGATTTTAGCATTGGTATAAGTCGAATAAGAATTATAAACTTTCTCTATTTCTAATGTTTCATTTATTGCAATATAACCTCTTAGGCCATCTTTAGCATATAATCCTTTGAGAATATCTCCTTCTTTTATTTCTATCTGTGTATTCCGATTTATTTCTTTATTATTTATTGTCCATTTAAAATCTGCTCCAGTAATTGCAATCTGGGTAGGCGCATGAAAAATGATGTGAGGAGCAGTCGAGGTACATTCAATAAGCGGGCTGTCTTCTTTTTTATTTAAAAGCAAAAGCGCAATTTTTGCTGCACGCTTATCCATCGCTCCAGCATTAGGAATCGCATAAAAGGCGAATCCTTTTCGGCCAAGGTCTTGGATACTGGTCATAAGTCCAGCTTTAATTATTTCTAAATTGGGCATTATACTCTTTTAAAGAAATGGGCTGATTTAATAGATACTTATACTCTGAAGCTTCAATTGATCGAAGCCTTATTTTATCTCCGGGATTTAAAGTTACTGGGGGCAAATCAGGTATTTGTAGAATCGGTATCGGCATTTGCCCAATGACATGCCAGCCTCCGGGACTATCCAATGCATACAGTCCCAAATACTTTCCTCCAATAGCCATAGAATTGGCTTTGACATATTTAGAAGGCACTGTTTTACGAGGAACATGCAGTAAAGGGTCTAGACCATCGAGATAAATGAAGCCCGGTAAAAAACCAAACATGGCGATTGAAAAATCAGTAGTCACGAGTGTTGAGATGATCGCATTTTTACTTAAACCTGTACTTGATTGTACTTCACCCCAGTCGTCATGGTCCTTGAAAAATATCGGTAAAAGATAAGTATCATATTGACTCCTTTCTTGTTGCTCAATATCTTTAAGTCGATTTATTTTAGAAATTTCAAAACTTGAATTAAGCTTTAAACAAATTTCAAGCTCTGTAGCAATTACCTCATCAATAAAGTCAAATCCCTTTTGAAAAATAGCTTTTCCTATATGCCTTGTTTCCGAAATCAGTTCTGGTTTTAAAATCAGAAAATCATTATTATAATTTTGTACGGTAACTTTTGAATTAAATAATTGCAGCGATTCTAACATTATTTTCTTTTAGGTATTGATAAATGATCTGACTTAATACCACTGCTCCTTTTGTATCACTGTGCAGGCAAATAGAATCTACCTTGATTTTTTGAATTGCTTTATTCTGTAATTGTACTTTACCCTCTAAAAAATATTCAATCTGAGCCAGCACCTCTTCAGACTCATGAATTACTGCATCTTCAAATTGACGACTTCGAAGTTCATTTAATTTTTCATATCGCCTATCAGCGAAACCTTCATTCACATATTTCATTCCATGTTTCTTACAAACCTCAATCAATACAGAGTGAGCCAGAGCAAATATTTTTAGATTAGGGTCAATCGTTTTTACAAGTGCTACAAAATCATTTGCTAAGCCTGCATCCATTGCCATATCATTATATAAGGCACCATGAGGCTTTACATGATTTAGACAAGAACCCATACTTTCCACCATTCCTTTTATAGCACTAATTTGATACCTTAATTCTGCCATTAAAACCGAACGATTTATTTTTATGGAAACCCTTCCAAAGTGTTCGCGATCATTATAAGAAGGGTGTGCACCTATTTTTACGCCATGCCGAATAGCAGCTTTAATAGTGCTTTCGATAAGCTCTGGGTTTCCGCTATGAAACCCACAAGCAATATTGCAGGAAGAAATATATGGCATAATCTCCGAGTCAAAATTTTGCGCTTGTTCGGATTTCAATTCTCCCATATCACAATTTAAGTCGATTGATTTCATATGTATACATTCCCTTAAGATAGGCATGAAGATACGAAGGAAGGTTAATCTTGAATACTAATTCCGTAGAAGTTTTCAGATTAGTTATTTAGTAAAATTATTAAATGCCATAAATATTACTCTATCCGGTATTTCAAAATCAGTATGACTATGAACAGGATAAAAAGTAATAATTCTAAAATCAGGATTTATATATTTTACAATCAAAGTTAACCCTCCGTTAGATATTCTTTGATTATCTCCCGTTGAAGTTTTTGCATTCTGCCCATATCCATTAATAAACGTTTTAAGTTTACTGTGTAAATCTGCATCGCTGTTTATATAATTTTTAGTGAATACACTTGTTCTTCCTTTATCTGTAAGTTCTACTAAATGTTTTCTTGTATGCCTTCTGAGTATATGATTTTCCTCAATTATCGGTAAATTAAACGTATGCCCATGCTTAAAAGTAGACCATCCTGTACCAGGTGGTGCAAGTCTTTGAAAATCAGCACTATTTGTTCTTAATTCATCTAAGATAGCTGTAGCAGTTCCCTTATCTGTACTTTCCGCAATTTTAAGAATCCTTTCGGGATCACCTTTAGCAACAGCAATAAGGGCTGTCAAATTATTTTTTATAGTTGCTTCGCTATAGATAGCGTTTTTTAAAACATCTAATAAATCTTTCATTTTAACGGTAGTAGCATTAATATAATTTTTTATATGTCCAATGTCATTTTCATATTTTATCAATTCAATAATAAATGCCAAACTCGTATATTGACTATGAAGAGATGTATCTAAACGTATTTTTATAGGAAGTAGATCAGCAAACGCATAGTTTTTGTCTACAACTAATCTATAAAGATTATCGATAAAATTAGCAGCCTTCTTACCGTTTTTTATTTTTGCAATTTCTTTAGAATTTAACTTTAATAGCAAGAACCTTGTAGTGACCAAATCCTCATCAGATTTAATATCTTCTACCCATAAACTCAAATCATCTATATCATTTGGAATCGCCTTAATAAATTCCTTGACCGCTATAAAATCAAATTTACCAAATCGAGTCATGATAGCAATAAAGTTCTCTAATGTTGATCCTCCTATTTTCTTAAAACAGTTAAGTAAAGTGGATATTTCGCTTTGCTTAAATTCAAATAACTTTAAACCTAAAATAGTATCTAATTTTTCTGAAGTCGGATTTCCGTAAGCAGTAATTTTTTTGAGGAAGTCCAACAATTTATTGTGAGTGGGAAAAATAGTAGCCAACTCAAATAATTTGTTAGTAGTTACATCGAACTTTTTTAAGAAGCCAGCTATTTCAATTATCTTTGGAAAAGTATAAGATTTTTTTAATAGCTCATGGGTTTCTTCTAAGAAGTTCGAGGGATCAATACCTAGTTCATTCTTTATTGATACAAGGAAGTTCGTAATTTCGTTCGGATCCTTGCCTGTACTCTTTTCAAATACACTCAAATAATTAGTATCAATATCCAATTCCTCCGATAACTCTACCAGCTCAATGGTTTGTTTTGCTTTTTCAGCTCCCTTCAATTCAAATAATTCCAGCAATGCAGGGATTCCGCTTGAATGGATTAAATCAAAAATCTTATCTGTATCTTCCTGACTAAATCCATCTGTTAAAAGTTTATTTTTTTGTTCTTTTTCTTTTTGATTAGCTGCTTCTAACGCTGCTTTTGATTTTGTTTTTTGTTTTTGCTTTTGTTCTTGTTTTTTTGCCGCATTGATCTTTTTTTTGTTTAACCATACCTTTTTTTTGTACGCCCCCAAATGCCAAGTATGTGTTTCATGAGCACCAGTATCATCTTCTTTTGGAATCCACAATTTTTTATCTACTTCTTCTTTATGCCAAATGTATTTACCGTCCTCATATTCCCAAAATACCCCTTGGATAATATCATTTTCTTGCAGGATTTCTGATTTCTTTTTCTGAACTGGTTTTTGATCTATATTAGACCTACTGGAAGCTTTAGCTCCCATCACATCCGCTTCCTTTTCCAGATGCGTATCATCATTCACATTCACGCTACCTTTCATCTGCATAGTCGGTTTAACCCGCCCCTGTTTTTGTTGTACCACATGCCAAGCTTCATGAGGTAAATGTTTTTCCTGACCAGGTCCCAAATGAATATTAGTCCCCTGCGCATAAGCATGCGCATTTAATTGCGCTGGTTCAGGAGAATTTCGGTGCACTTTGACATCATCCATTGAAATTCCAGAAAGATTTTCTATTCCAGATTTAAGATGATCGGGTAGTCCAGTACGATTAGCCTTTTCTTTGGGCTGAATCACTTTATTCTGAATGGATACTCCATTGGAAAAACGATCTGCTTTAGCCTGAAGTTGAGCATTTTTTTTGGCTTGCGGACTATTATCAGCCTTCTCCTGCATTTTTCTTTGAGCTATCGCTTCAGGGCGATTGTCTACGAAGAATGGCACAGGCATAGTTCCCACTTTTTGAGAAGTAGATGCCTGTTCAGGTTCATTCTTTTTTTTATCGACTGGGGCTTTCATATTTCACATAAAAAATATAAACATATTCAATATATGAATATTGTATTAAATTTCCTAGTTCCTTGGGACAGGAAGTATGGCAATCGCAAGGTTATCTATTAAATATGAATTGAGTAAAAATAAATGACCAAATTTTTTGAAGACTGCCCAAAGTAGCTCCTCACAAGCGAAGCGATCACCAAATCACACAGTCCATAGGACTGATCACCATAACACACGTCTAAAATATCGTTCTTGCAATTGCCATGGGACAGGAAGCAAATAAGTGTCCTTTAATCAAACTTAATAACAAGGTTTCCTTTTTTGTGTCCAGTATCTACATATTCATGTGCCTCCACGATTTGTTCTAAGGGATAACGTCGGTCAATAACTGATTTTAGTTTTCCTAATTCCATTAATTCTTTAAGTTCATGTAAAAGCGATCGAAGCTCCGGAACAGGTCGCATACCTGTAGCATCAAAAATCACTTTCTTATTGCTGAAGACGGAGATCGTCATCATATGAAAAAGAGATGAAAAATCAAGCACAGGCGAAAGGTAAATCCCATGCTTTGAAAGCACATGTTTGCATTTAGAAAAAGAGCTTTTTCCAACTGTATCATAGATAATATCATAGGTTTCTGCTTCTTTCGTAAAATCGACTACCGTGTAATCAATCACTTTATCTGCACCAAGCATTTTTACCATTTCCAAATTACTTGTACTACACACGCCCGTTACTTTTGCTCCAAAATGCTTAGCAAGCTGTACTCCAGCAGTCCCCAGGCTACCAGAGGCTCCTATAATCAATATGCTTTGCCCCTCCTTAATTTTGGCCTTATCCCTAAGCAAATTCAAAGAAGTCAGCGGACCATCACTTGTCGGGGCGACTGCTTCAAAGGTCATATTCTGAGGCTTCTTGGCAATTACCCCATCTTCTTGTATCAATAGATATTCTGCATTCGTACCTGCGCCAAAAACAGATTCTCCAAAGACTTCATCGCCTATTTCAAATCGTTTAACCGCTTTACCTAGTGCCACCACTTCTCCTGCAAAGCCAGTCCCGGTTACAGGGTATTTAGGTTTCGTCAATCCCATAAACAATCTTCCGATATAGGGCACCCCTTTTCGCATCATACTATCAGCAGCAGTTACTATAGATACTTTAATCTTGACCAGCATTTCTTTATCTTTTGGTATAGGTCGCTCTACTTCTTTCAATTGAAGTACATCTGGAGAACCATATTTTGTACAAACAACAACCTTCATTTTTTTAGTATTCATCTTTTTATTTTAAATAAATAAAATTTTATACTTCAAAAATAAAGAGATGTGCATAGAACGTCGTTCGGATTTATAATTCAGAACTTATTTGTCCTATTGACAAAAGGAAATACAGCTATTGTTTTGGATTGTTTATTATGCTATGCTTTTAATGGGTAGTCTTTTGTTCATGGTAGTTTTTTGATTTACTTCACAAGAAGCCTTATATCATTATACGAATCTTACTAGGCTTATATTTCGAACAATATCCATTATCATTTTATTTATTTTGAAACAATATTTTTTGCGAAATATTATTATATTTACTAAATAGCTAAAGAAACTGGCGTTTTTAGATTCATTTCTATATTTCTACAGTCTACATAAGGGAGAATTAATCTTATTTGATCACTATCATCATTTGATAGTAATATACTATGATATGAAACAAACTCCCTCTGAATCCTATCCGACTCAGCAGCAAAAGCCAGCTGATCACATAAGTACACTTAGCCAAGAACAGACTACGGAGTCTAATGCAATTCAAATTCCTGAGATATCTTTGCCTAAAGGCGGTGGTGCTTTAAAAGGAATTGATGAAAAATTCCGCGTCAATGCAGTTAATGGTACGGGAGCTATTTCTATTCCCCTTCCCCTTACTCCCGGCCGCAATGGCTTCTCTCCTTCTCTGGATTTGGCTTACAATTCCGGAAGTGGCAATAGTCCCTATGGTCTAGGTTGGTCAGTCGGATATCCTATGATCCAGAGAAGAACGGATAAGATTTTACCGCGTTATCGTGATGGCCATGACGAAGATATTTTTATGTTTTCAGGAATAGAAGACCTCGTTCCTTATTTAGAACAAAATGGAGAAAACTGGATACCAAGAGAGAGAACGGATAATGGATTAACAGTCAAAGAATACAGACCCCGAATAGAAGGGAGTTTTGACAGAATCGAAAAAATCACTGCCAACAATGAGGTGTACTGGAAAGTAACAAATCAAGAGAATACAGCAACATTTTTTGGATTGAGTAAAGAGGCCCGGTTGTTTGATCCCGAAAAAGAGGAGAAGGTTTTTGCCTGGTTGCCAGAGTTTAGTTATGATGATAAAGGCAACTGGATACGCTACGAATATAAAAGTGAAAATTTGGAAAATGTTCCAAATAGTATTCATGAGCGGAATCGACATAATGGAAATGCTCCCTTTACAAATCGATATTTGAAACGAGTGAAATATGGCAACCGAGTAGCCTTTTATAATGATAGTCCTTACCTACCTGTTTTACCTGATGGAAATAAGGCCTTTTTCTTCGAACTGGTGATGGATTATGGTGAGCATATGGATACCGCAACAGAAATTCCGGATTATAATGAGATCCAACCTTGGTTTGCCCGACCGGACGCTTTTTCCACTTATCGCTCAGGTTTCGAAATTCGAACTTACAGACAGTGCCAAAATATTCTCCTATTTCATCACTTCCCTGAAGAGGAAAACCATGATGGTTCTGATTTTGGAAATGCACAGCTAGTTCGCTCTTTAAACTTAAAATACAAATCATCCTCTATTAATAATTCGGGACAATCAGAAGTCACTTATTTAATTGCAATCACTTCTATTGGTTATTTAAAACATGCAGAGGCTGGCCAGTTTAAAATGGCGAAAAAGTCACTTCCTCCTTTGGAATTTGAATATGAGGAATTGAATTGGAATAAAGCAATCAAATCAGTAGATAGCGAAAATATTATGAATGCGCCTGTTGGTCTGACCAATGGTTATCAATGGGTAGATTTATTTGGTGAAGGAATCGCCGGAATATTAACGGAGCAGGCCGGAGCTTGGTTTTATAAAAGCAATTTGGGAAATCCTGCGGAGGATCAACAGGTTAAATTTACAGCAGCTCAGGAAATACTTTCCCGACCTTCATTTTTGGGTTTTAATAATGGAGTTTTGTCTTTACAAGATCTGGAGTCAAATGGCGAAAAACAAATAGTTGTCAATAGTCCTGGCGTAAAGGGATATTTTGAATTAACAACAGATAATAAATACAAACCTTTTCATTCTTTTGAAACCACCAGTAACCTCGATTTACAAGACCCGAATACTCGATTACTGGATCTCAATGGCGACGGTCAACCTGAACTGGTTATGACCGAAGAGTTTGTCTTTACTTGGTATGCTGCTGATGGGAAGAGAGGACATACCGCCGCTGAATTTTCTCCGAAACCATTCGATGAAGAAAAGGGGCCAGCTATTGTTTTTAAAGATTATGATCGACAGGAAGCCATATACTTGGCTGATATGTCTGGCGATGGTTTGACGGATATAGTCAGGGTTCGAAACGGAGAAATTTGCTATTGGGCCAATATGGGATTTGGGAGGTTCAGCTCAAAAGTAAATATGTCCAATGCGCCGATTTTTGATCATTCCGATACTTTTAATTTGGAGTACCTCCAATTTGCAGATGTTAGTGGTACTGGGGCAGCGGACATACTTTATTTGGCTAAAAACAATTTTAAAGCTTACATCAACCTCAGCGGAAATGCCTGGGGTAATGTACATGAAATTGACCCATTTTTTTCGATGGATACGAATGCTCAGATTTCAGTAGTTGACCTTTTAGGCACTGGGACTTCCTGTATCGTTTGGTCTTCAGATTTACCAGGTGAGTCGCGTGCACCTATGCGATACATTGATCTGATGAGTAGTAAGAAGCCGCATTTACTAATAAAATCTATCAATAATCTTGGGAAGGAAACCACGCTCGAATACAAGAGCTCCACTCATTTCTTTATAAAAGATAAACTCGAAGGAAAACCCTGGATCACCAAATTGCCATTCCCTGTTCAGGTAGTTCATAAAAGTATAATCGAAGAAAAAATCACCAATGTTCGCTTCAGTACCGTATACAGATATCATCACGGATATTACGATCATCCGGAAAAAGAGTTTAGAGGTTTTGGGATGGTCGAACAATTAGATACAGAGCATTATTCCAATTGGAAAGCAAATAATGTAGGGAATCAATTGGAGCAATCTGAAGAATTGTATCAACCACCCATGCTCAGCAAAACCTGGTTTCATACTGGCGCATTTATGGATAGGGAACGAATATTAAATCAATTTAAAGAAGAGTATTGGTATGAAGAATACAATCGCCTTTTTCCTGTCTTTCCATTAAGCCTAACAGAACCCCAATTAAAAGATGCCATTATAAAGGCAGCTCCTAATTTGATAAATCCGGATATCATAAATCAACTAAGTCCTTCGGAATGGCGTGGAGCATTGCGGGCCTGCAAAGGTATGACGCTCAGGCAAGAAGTATTTGCCCTTGATGCACAACAGGAAGGAAATACCTTTGAAGCACTTCAAAGGCAAGCTAAACCTTATTCTGTGGCGACTCATAATTGCCATGTTCAATTAGTTCAGGCTAAGGATGCGAATCCTTATGCGGTGTTTACAGTTACCGAAAGTGAAGCCATTTCCATCAATTATGAACGCAATGAAAAAGATCCCAGAATCTCGCATACGCTGAATATAAAGTTAGATGAATTGGGTAATGTTTTGGAAACTGCTTCTGTTGTATATCCTCGTTTGCTAGAAGATCCTTCTTTACCTTCGGATATTCAGGATGAACAAAAAAAGACCTATATCTCCTATTCTGAAAATAAATTGACGAATGATATTATAAGTCCTAATGCTTATCGACTAAGGTTACCCTTTGAGACAAGCGCTTATGAAATAACAGGGCTTGGTAAAACCACTCCTTTATACCAGCTTAGCGATTTTGAAAATATTCTAAATCTGAGTACACCTTTAGAATATCAGGAAATAGCCAGTATTGGTACGGAACATCGACTTATTGAACAGGTTCGCAGTTTATATTATAATAATGATTTGACGCTTCCACTTCCGCTGGGTTTGATAGAAAGCAGTGCGGTGCCTTTTGAAAATTATCAACTGGCCTTTACTCCAAATCTTCTTCAAACCATTTACGGGAACAAAATAATTGACCCCAATATAGAAATGACAGATGGAAAGTTTGTCCACAGTGAAAATGATGATAACTGGTGGATTCGTTCCGGATTGATACAATTCATGGATGTCGGAGAAACAATTGCAGATATTCAAAATCGCTTTTACAGTCCATTGTCTTTTACAGATCCTTTTGGTAGCACCACAAAAGTAAATTATTACAAAGATTATTTTCTACTAGTGGAAGGTACAGAGGATGCTTTAAACAATAAGTCTACAATAGAAAGCTTTGACTTTCGTACACTAAGCCCAACATTGATTCGGGATATTAATGATAATATTTCTGCAGCCTTATTTGATGAACTAGGTCTGCTTAAGGCTACTGCTTTATTAGGCAAAGACCTGAACAGCGATAACCTTCCGGACTTGGAATTATGCGATGATCTACAGGGTTTATCTCCACTTACTGAAAATGAAAGCAACGATATCCAGGCCTTTTTTCAAACAGACAATTCTAATGAACTGAACACAATTGGCGCAAGACTCTTAAAACAGTCGGGCATGCGCTTTGTCTATGATTTTGAGGTTTATAAAAATACAGGCAAACCCGTTGTAACCTCCACTATTATAAGAGAAAGTCATCATCATAATCTTGCACCGAATGAAGCATCAAAACTTCAGTTTAGTTTCGAGTATTCAGATGGAATGGGGAACGTGGCTATGATAAAAGCTCAGGCAGAACCCGGGCTGGCGAAACAGGTAGTGATTCAGCCGGATGATAGGTTTATTATTAATGAAATCAATACTCAAACTGCTTTTCCCGATGCACCACGATTGAGATGGATCGGGAATGGCAGAACTGTTTTGAACAATAAAGGAAATCCAGTCAAACAATACGAACCGTTTTTTTCGATTAGTCCTCATTATGAAGATTTACCCGAATTAGTGGAGACGGGTGTCACGCCGATCATTTTTTATGATGCTCCGGGAAGGGGCGTAAAAACATTATTGCCAGATGAATCTTTTACCAAAGTGGTATTCGACTCTTGGAAACAAAGCCTTTATGATCAACATGATACGATACTGGATAGTCAATGGTATCAAAAGCGAATCAATAATTCAATAGATACAATTCTGATATCGGAAGGAAAAGATCCGGCAAAAGAAAAAGCCGCAGCTGAAAAGGCAGCCAACCATGCTGATACACCTGGGGTATTACATTTTGATACCTTAGGTCGGCCATTTTACAGTATAGCACATAATAGAGATACCATTAATGGAGATCAGTTTTACACTACCCGAATCCTTCTGGATATTGAAGGCAATACAAGAGCAGTTATAGATGCCCGTGGAAACAGAGTCATGGCTTATCAATATGATATGCTTGGCCATCGGATTTATGAAAATAGCATGGATAAGGGAGAACGCTGGATGCTCAATAATGTCATGGGCAATCCGGTGAAAAGTTGGGACAGCCGAAATCATATCTTTACTTCGACTTATGATATTTTACAACGACCACTTGAAATGAAAGTCGAAGGTGGAGATGTAGCACAAGCGCTTAATAATATTTTTGAAAAGAATATTTATGGGGAAGGATTTCCAAATGACAAGCAAAATAATTTCAGGGGACAATTATTGGAACAATATGATACCGCTGGGAAAATCAAAATAGAACAAATTGACCTCAAAGGAAATGTCCTCCAATCCAGCCGTAGATTTGCCATTGATTATAAAAATACCGTAAACTGGACTGGTAATCTAAATACCTTATTAGAACCTGAAGTATATACCGATGAAGCCACTTATGATGCATTAAACCGGTTGGTCTCTTCACAAACTCCAGATGGAAGTATCACCACTCCTACATATAATGAAGCTAATTTATTAGAACAGGTAGAGGTGAATCAAAATGGCAATAGCCAATTATTCGTCAAAGACATCAACTATGATTCAAAGGGGCAAAGGAAAAGTATCACTTATGGCAATGACATCAAAACAACTTATCAATATGACAAGGCTACTTTCCGGCTTTTGCATTTGCAGAGCAGAAAACAGTCCGGTGAACTGCTCCAGGATCTTCACTACACTTTCGATCCGATTGGTAACATCAGCGAGATAGAAGATAAGGCCATACCAGATGTATTTTTCAGTAATGAGATCATCAAACCTGTTTCTAAATATACCTATGATGCTCTGTATCGCCTCATCGAAGCAGAAGGCAGGGAGCACAGCGCTCAGGTAAATTTTGGACAGGAAGACAATTTTAACGACCTGTCTTTTCTAAAAAAATATCAAGCCAATAATTCCCTGGCACTAAGAAATTATACTCAAAGATATCAATACGACAGCGTTGGAAATATTGAACAAATGCGCCATCTCGCCACTGATGGAAACTGGACCCGAGACTATGCTTATGAGAACAATACCAACAGGCTGGTCTCAACCAAAGTCGGAACAAATACGTATACCTATACCCATCATCCCGAACATGGATACATCACCGAACTTCCCCACTTGGAAGTCATGGAATGGAATTTTAAAGATGAACTCCAAGCTGTCGCCAAACAAAGAATACTTTTAGGTACTCCCGAGACCACTTATTATGTCTATGATGGCGAAGGAGAAAGGGTAAGAAAGATCACTGAAAACCAATCTGCCAATGATGCTCCTGCAAGCAAAAAAGAAGAACGTTTATACCTTGGAGGAATAGAGATTTTTAAAAAGATCTCTGGTGCCAATGCAGGTTTGGAACGCATAACACTTCACATCATGGACGATACCCGAAGGATTGCCATGATAGATACTCAAAATGGATTGGACCCAGATACCGATCTGCAAACCATCCGATTCCAGTTTGGAAATCACCTCGGTTCTGCCAGTTTGGAGATTAACGAAAATGCGGAAGTCATCTCCTATGAAGAATATCATCCTTATGGAACAACCGCTTATCAGGCAACAAATGCAAATATCCGAGCTGCTGCCAAACGCTATCGTTATACGGGTATGGAACGGGATGAAGAGAGCGGTTTGAATTATCATTCGGCGAGGTATTATATGGTTTGGTTGGGGAGGTGGTTGAAGGGGGATCCGATTGGGTTTGGGGATGGGGTGAATTTGTATAGATATTCAAATGATAACCCTGTTCTCTATATAGATACAAACGGTGAGGAGGCATATATTCTCATTAATACTAGCGGAAGAAAAATTGATGAAGCGACAATATCAACAAGAAAAAGAGAAATTGAGGATATGCCGACTTTTAATAAAGCTAGCGATTTTGTATTTGTAGTTGAAGCATATGATTTAGGTAAACTTGAAGAGAAAATTGAAGAAATAACAATAAGGGCAGAGCTTTTTGGAATTGGTAAAACTTCTGAGGTATCAATTTATGGACATGCATCAACTGATGGTCCAGTAGGAAAAAAATTGACATCTGGGAAGTACGCTAAAGACGGGAAACAGCTTTCTATTGAAGGATGGGAAAAAATCGATTTTAATTGGGCTGATGACTCAAATGCTTACTTCTGTGGATGTAATACTTTGGAATTTGCTAAGAATTTTCTTTATACTCAAAAAGATCTCAAGACTTCGGCGGGTTACGATGTTTATTCTACTCCTTCGTTATCATTTAGGCAATTTAAAACAGATGGTGATTTGAGAAGAGAATCAGAGTCCGTGCGAGATAAGAGACTTTATACTGTTGGTCAAACTAGGTGGGAGAGATGGACTGATAGGCCATCAATTGTTTGGATGAAACAATTTGTTAGAAGTGATATTAGTGATATCGAAATAATTTCTGCGTTTCCTCAGAAAATCAATCCAGAAAATATACATTCTCGTAAGGGAGTAAAAGAGCCTCCCGAAAGAACTATTATTCTTGAAAACCATTTTCATATGTAGTTTTAAAACAGTTAATTTTTGGAATTAAAAAACTACTTTTTTAGACTAAAAAGCAATAAAATACTGTGTTCGCATTAATCAGGAATATTCTGTCCTGTACTGAGCAATTACCGGTTGTTTGAAGTTTGTAACTTCTAACAAATATTAAAATCAAAGAATAAATACGTTTCAGATATAAAATCGCAATAAAATGAAAATCACTGCCACCAACTTCATCCTTCTAATTATAACTCCGATTCTTCTTTACAGTTGCAAGAAAAAGGTAAATCCTCCGCCTAAATTCAATGACAAATCTCTCTCCATAAAAATCCAACTCCCATCTCCGGATGAGGCGATCCTACATGTCCAATCTCATGCCAACCGAAATCAAAAAATGGTAATGGTATCTACCCCTTATTATGAAACAGAAAGAAAAAAGTTTCCATGTTCCCAATATGATGTTGATGTAAATAGAGGATGTTCGGAGCCAGGGTCTGGTGCACCCTATGGCTATCGATGGACAACAGAGCGTGTAAGAAAATGCTGCAAATCTGAACCCAAATTAGTAACCAAAGTCACACGCAAATGGGTTGCTAACTACATAGAGCAAAAAAACGAATGGGAGGTTACCTTGGAGTCAAAAAATGAATCAGAAAACACCCTTTCGTGATCGATAAATCTTAGTAGATCAGGAGGATTGGAAATTTCATTTGGAGGGTGAGTGGATTAGCAATATTTAAACTAAGTGTAAATTAGAAAAGAAATACTAGAATTATCACCATTACAGTCACTATCGCTATTTTAATTAGAAACTTTAAATACCTAAAAGCCAGAAGAAAATTTAAAACCAAGAATGAACAACCAAGAAAACTATCAAAAAAGACTCTTCTTCGAGCACGACCTGATCAACCGAAGACTGACCTGGTTATTGACCTCGCAGACTATATTGTTTGCAGCCTTGGCATTTGTACTAGGCAAGGAAGAACTAAGCGTTCAACAATCATTCTTTTCCGAAATCATCTCTATACTAGGGATGGGAATTTCCATTGCAATTCTTATTGGAGTTCTAATGGGGATTTTGGCAAAGGTTATGACCTGGCGGGATGCTAAAGCTATTGATAAAAATCAACAATTTGGTGTTCGCACCTGGATCACTATGATTGCCTTTATTCCGGATGTTTTTATGCCTATTGCTTTTGCGATAGCCTGGTATTGTATATGGGCTGCGATCGGATAATTAATAATGAGTCTGATTTGTTTCTAATTCAGGCTCGACAATAAAAACAATTTATAAAATGATGGACAATAAAAACGAAGATTCTCTTACATATAAAGATAAATTGGATTTCTATTCAAGAGATTATGAGATGAAAGTGGATTACCTCAAAGATCACTTAAGTCGTTTGTGGACCCGATTTAATTTTTTTCTATCTATTGAATTGGCCCTATTTGGATTCCTGGGTTATTTGCTTTTTGATGGGGACGGTAAAAATATTGAAGCTACTCTGTTTCCGATATTATTAGGGAGCCTTATTTCTGTCATTTGGTGCTTTGTCGGCTGGCAGGATCGGGCATTGGTAAAAATGTATCAACGCGGAGTTAGAGATGCTTCAATAAATATTTACAGTATGAAAGGACTCAGATGGTATAAAGGAAAGGAGGTAGGAGCAAAAAGAAAAACTAAAGGAATAATCAAATACTGTGCATATCTGAGTATTACCAAAATTCCTTTTTTACTTGGTGCACTTACTTTGATCAATTGGCTCATAATGTTTTTTATGCGGAATAGCCAAATGCCGCCTTTTATAAAGTAGTTATTTTTTGGACACAGAGCCCACAGAGAAAACACAAAGTCCACAAAGTTACATGCTGATTGTTTTTAAATTTTAAATAATCAGAAATAGATGTATTGACCATATAAAAATATTTGAATAGAGTTTACAATTAGACTTTGTGCCCTCAGTACTACTTTGTGAATCTCTGTGTCAAAAAAATATCGAATTATTAGTAAAACTTAATTATAATTATTTAAAACCCCTTTTTATTCCAAATCAAAACAACTATGAAGCGTCCACATACCACCCTCAAATACAAAAGCAAAGGAGAAGAAGTCGAACAACTAAAAAAAATGCTGGTAGCACTCGGCTATCCAGTCTTGGATGAACAAGCAAATTATTTTGGAAAAGCCAGCGAGCAAACTGTCAAGATCATTCAAGAAAAGGAAGGTCTTAAAATAAGCGGGGTGGTTGATCAAGAAACATTTGAACGAATCAACAGCCTCTACCAAAAAGCCATCAAGCTTCCGAAAAGAAAAATCAGTGGAACGATTTATAATAATAATGATGAACCACTGGCTGATGTATTGGTGAAGGTATATGATAAAGATCTTCGAAGTGAACAACAATTGGGGCAAATTTATACTAATAAGAATGGGCAATATTATATTGAGTATAATGACATTGACTTTATCAGAAATGAAAATAAAACCGCAGATGTTTTTATCAAGGTACTACGAAGAACAGATAGATTTTTTGAACTCCTGGGAGAATCACCAATCCATTTTAATGTACCCAATGATTTTGTCTTGGATTTTAAACCCGATCAAAGTCCTTACCGAGGCATTTCAGAATTTGATCATCTGATTAAGATCATCGAACCGCTTTTGCCAGGAGATAATTTTAATATCGGGGACTTACGGGAAGATAAAGAATATAAGGACATCAGCTTTCTGGCAGGAGAGACCGGAGAAGAAGAAAGTAAGATAGCCAAACTGCCTATCGCTTTTCAATTTTCATCAAAGACCGATATTGCAGCTAATATTTTTTATGGTTTATTTAGATTGCAATACCCTATGAAAATGGAGGAATTGCTATCCCTAACCGGAGAAAGCATTTCGGAAGGAATCAAGTTAGCAATAGAGCAAAATATAATCTCTGCTAAATGGGAAAAGGAAATCACCAAAACAATCCAGATTCTAAATGCTTTGAGCAGTGAATTTATCCTTACAGGTAATTCAGAGAAAAACATCGCCTTTAAAAAAGTTATTGGAACCACAATTCCTAAAGCTGCGGAACAAAAGGTTTTTGTAAACACCTATTTAAAACATGAATCTCAACCCGACCAATTCTGGAAAGCGCTAGAAAATGAAAATGGGTTTGATGCTCAAAAAATAGAAACCTTACAAACATCCCTTCGCCTCAATCAACTAACCATGGAAGTGGCACCTCTGACTGCCAACTTGATTTTAGAACAAAAGCAGGATGCGGAATTAAAGGAACTCAGAGGATTTGCAAAATTTAATCAAACCGACTGGAAAAAAAGAATAAAAAGGCTAGTCGATTCCGGACAGATCAAAACCTTTCCCGACTCAATAGAAGGAGAAACAGTGGAAGAAAAAACTAAAAATTATGCCCAGAACCTCAATGGTTTAATCAGTGATCTATTTCCAACGGATGTTTTTAGAAACAAGCTTATTCAAGATAATCAAAATCCATTTGGACGAACAGCGCGAGACCTGGCTACCTTTTTTTCCAATAACCCTGATTTTGATTTACAAACAAATCGGATCAATACTTTATTTGACGCAGCTGATCTAAACGGAGTAAGAAATCCACAAGCAGTGGAAAAAGAATTAAAAACAATCAATCGATTGTCTAAACTTGCACCTCGATATGAAGATATCAGCATTTTAAGAAATAAGAATATTGACTCCGCCACTTCCGTGGTAAGCAATTACTCTAAACTGGATTTTCAAAAAACTTTTGGAAATACAATAGGAGCAGAAAATGCAGATTCGATTTATAATAAATCTGTTGAAGTTGACAAACAGGCAACGGCATTAATCGTCAAACATAAAACCCGCCATGATATCAGTGTCTATGCCATCAATGGTGCAGAACCACTGCCTTCGGATTATCAAAACATGTTTGGAGATAAAAGTCTTTGTTATTGCGAACACTGCCAATCGGTTTATAGTCCCTCGGCTTATCTGGTGGATCTACTTCAGTTTATGAAACAAAAAAGTGTCAATGAATCTGCCTTTGATATTTTTTCTCAAAGAAGACCAGATGTAAAAGACATCTTACTGACTTGTAAAAACACCAATACACCACTTCCTTATATTGACTTGGTGAATGAACTTTTGGAAAACCTTATTGCACCCGCTGTGACTCCGCTTGCCCATCAAACCAATAATATGGCTGCTGAATTGGATGCCTTTCCGGAACATGTCAATACAGCTGCTTATACTATTTTAAAAACAGCTAATTCTTCTTTTAAACTTCCCTTGAATTTGCCTTTGGAGGCAACAAGACTTTATCTGGACAAATTAAATATCAAGCGATATGAGTTGATAAAATTGTTTTATGGAAAGCAAAATGATTCAGTTTACAATAGCGTAGATATTGCAGCAGATTATCTGGGCTTGTCCAGGCAGGAGCTCGATATTATAAATGGAACGACTCAGCTTGGGTCTCCATCTATGGTGGAAGTAAAGACTTATTTAGAGGAAACCGGAATCACTTATATTGATTTACTACAACTCTTAGAATGTTATTTTATAAACCCACGAAATGCTGCTGGTGAGGCAGCGATTACGATAGTCGCCAGAATCGCCGATGATGGAGAACAAGTTATAGACCCAGCTACCTGCAATATTGATGATTTGATTTTTAATGGTATTGCCACTGATACCTCAGACAAATTGCAGCGTTTTATCCGTCTATGGAAAAAACTGGAATGGGATATTTTTGATCTGGATCGTCTGTTTACTGCATTACCCTTTGGCAGCTTTAACCTTACTCCAAGCGAAATAAATAATCAATTGATTGTCCCCTTGGCAAACGCCGCCCGATTGATAAAAGATTACCGTTTGGAGGCTCAACAGGTTTTCTTACTATGGAATATTTTTGATACCAATAAATACTTCAAACATCAGGTAGATGGAAAGATAGAAACCACCTCACTTTATGAAGGCCTGTTTTTGAATAAAAAAATCAGCCAGCCACTTGATCCTGATTTTGCAGATTTTACTACTTTAAAAAATAATGCCAATCCCAATGTTTCAGTTCGAGATAAATCTGCGCTGATAATTTCAGCTTTAAAAATTTCACAGGACGATTTTGAAATATTGGTAAATACATTAAGCGGAACCCCATTTAATAATGAGGACTTAACCTTGTTTAATCTAAGTGTATTTTATCGATTTAAGCTATTGGCAAGAATGCTCAGAATGTCTTTGGAAGATATAATATTTGCGATTGATCTGATTAAGTCCATCGATCTGCAAGGCATCACTCCTTTTGGAATTTCTACCAAGATAGTCGATAAGATTAAAATCGCTCAATCTTCTGGTTTTAAAATGAATGAATTGAGTGATCTGTTGACGAATAGAGAAGATAATTATGAGCCATTCTTAGATACAGATATAGCAAGGGCATTGACGACGATACAAGAGGGTTTGCAACAAATAGCTATCCAGTTTCCTGATGCGGCACAGGCTACTGAAAAGCTAAAAAGTCATAATGCCTTTATCGCTAATGCCCTGGCCGCTGAGTTAGATACAGATTCGGAAATTGCATTTTTACTGATCAACAATTTTGTCAAATCGACAGCGGATAATACTTCAGATGCTATTTCTTTATTTTTGGATGATGAATTTATTAATGGTGAAAGACCTGTTTTTTCTATTGATGCAGCAGAGCAGGTAACCTGGGGGTTTGAGGATTTAAAAGATACTTACCTTTTAGTGGATAAGGTTTGGAAACGGTTGGATAAATTGATTTCCAAATTAAAATTATCTCCGGAGGAGTTTATTTATTTTTTTAAAAATGATTCGGCATTCGGCCTTTCTGAAATTTGGAAGTTACCGGAAAATGCATCAGCCAATTTATTATTTGCACCTCTTGAAAAATTAGTGCAACTGGTTCATTTTAGAAATGCATTAATTGTTGTTCCTCCAGATTGGTATACCTTATTTGATCATGCATTCCCTGGAAATAATCTATCCAAAAATAATTTTACAAATACGCTGGCCAATTTATTGGATATCGAACCAGAATCTTTTGAATTATTATTAGGCAATCCATTGGATACTTTGGATAAAGGAATATTAAACCTTGATTTCCCTGATGATTACACTAATTCCACTCATCTCCTCAACGTTTTACAATGTATTCGAACAGCCCAGCAATATGGAAGTTCTACCGATCAACTGCTTGCCTTAACTGCCGAGGACGGAGAGGAGACTATCGCCAAGAGTTTACTCAAATCCAAATACGATGAATCCACCTGGTTGGAAATAGTCAAACCACTTAGCGATCAACTTAGAGAAATAAAGCGGGATGCGCTGGTCTCTTTTATATTGACAACTGATAATGCTGCCTTGCCCGATTTCCGAGACTCCAACGCTATCTACGAACATTTCCTCATTGACACGGAGATGGCTGCCTGTATGAAAACCTCGAGGATCAAGCAAGCCACGCTTAGTATTCAACTTTTCATCGACCGCTGTCTGATGAATCTGGAACCTGGTGTTTCACTGACTAATGACTTTGGAACACAATGGAATAAATGGCGAAAAATATATCGAGTATGGGAAGCCAATCGCAAGGTATTTCTTTATCCAGAAAATTGGATAGAACCGGAATTACGGGATGATAAAACACCCTTATTTAAAAAACTAGTAAAGAAGCTTGGACAAAATGAGATAACGGATGAAATCGCTCAGGAGGCACTTCAGGAATATTTGGAAGGTCTTGATGAGATTGCCAATCTGGAAACCATGGGTTTTTTCTTAGAAGAGGAAACTAGAATCATGCATGTGATAGGAAGAACGAATAATATTCCACATCATTATTACTACCGCAAACAGGAGAATTCAGTCTGGTCTGCTTGGGAAAAAATTGATCTGGATATTGAAGGCGATCATATTTTGCCAGTTGTTTGGAATGGACGACTGTATTTGTTCTGGGGCTTATTTGAAGAGAAAGAAGAGAAGAGTAATGTCTCTCTAAAATTGCTATCAAGCCTAGAGGGAGGAAATATTACCAGTGACAATACGCCGCTTAAGTTTTTGGAAATGAAACTAGCCTGGAGTGAGTATAAAAAGAATAAATGGGGGGGCAAGAGCTTATCTAATGATTTTATTAAAATTGGAGGATTGGATTTAAAGACCAAACATTTTATTTCCATGAACTCCGCATTTAAAGAAGATGAATTACTCATTCAGGTTTATACCTTTGGTTCTTTTCAAACCTTCGGCGATCCGCCTGCGGGAGTAAATAATATCTCTTTCGTAAAATCTTTTAATTTTGATTATTGTAACGGTTCTCCAAATGTTTTGAAAGTAACCGTTGGAAATAATAAATGTTTCAGGGTACCAATTGGACTGCAATTTAGTACCATGAAATTGGAGAAAAACTTTTCAGATAATTTAAAAATTTATGATAATGGTTTTTATAAGCCCATTTCTTGCGGTCCAATATTAGATCCTAAAATCAGAAAGTACTCTATCTTTAAAAATGTCGAGGAAGACTTCCAAATATTACCAAAACATCATAATGTACATTGTCAAAATAATCCGAATTTTTTCTTTAACTCCAAAAGGGATAATTTTTATGCTAAACCCATTAAAAATATCTCTTTAGAGTCACCTGACCAGGCTTTCGATAATGATGTCAATAAGGTATTAGCCAGAGATAATTTTGATTCCTCTTTGGGTTTAAATACAAATATTGATTTGGTTCCTGCGGACGTGTTGGCCAATCCAAATACAGTTCCTACTACCTTTGTAGATGTCTTTTGTTCTTCGAAGGGAGCTAACCATCTTTTTTTAAAAAACCATTATAAATTCCAAACCAACTTTCATCCCTTTGTTTGCGATTTTATAAAAACAATTAACACTCATGGACTTGATGAATTCTATTCAGAAGCAAACCAGAATCCAGAAGAAAAAGCATTGATACCCAGTAATAAATATGATCCGGGCCGATATCTTTTAAAGCCCTATCCGAAAGCCAGTCAGGATTTTGATTACTCAGGTACTTATTCCATTTACAACTGGGAATTGTTCTTTCACATCCCACTCTACATAGCGACCCGACTATCGCAAAATCAAAAATTCGATGAAGCCAGAAAATGGTTCCACTATATTTTTGATCCGACGGAGACCTCTTCAACGGATTCCGGAATAGCTCGTTTTTGGAAAACAAAACCTTTTAAAAAAGAAATAGCAGATGGTTTATTGCCAATAGCTGATTTGCTCAGTCAAGAAGAAAATGAGGCCGATCTTAAAGCTCAACTAGACAATTGGGAAAGATATCCTTTTAATCCACATGCAGTCGCCCGATTAAGAAATTCGGCTTATATGCGTTCGACAGTTATGAAGTATGTTGATAATTTGATTTCCTGGGGTGATCAGCTTTTTCAAAGAGATACATTGGAGTCCATTAATGAAGCAACCCAACTCTATATTCTGGCGGCTAATATGTTAGGTAAAAAGCCTCTACGAATTCCTCCACGAGCAGAGCCTGTGGACAGCTCTTATACCTCCCTTACTGTTCAGGGAGAATTAGACGCATTCAGCAATGCCAAAGTCGCTATACAAAATTTCATTTCTCCATCAGATACAAATGTTCCCAGTGATGCAGACAATCCTTTGCTGATGTCTTTCTTTTGCCTTCCAGGAAATAGCGAGTTGCTGGCTTATTGGGAGACTGTAGCCGATCGATTGTTTAAGATTCGGAATTGTATGAATATCGATGGGGTGATACGTCAGTTACCAGTTTTCCAACCACCGATTGATCCGGGTCAATTGGTTCGTGCCACTGCGGCTGGCCTCGATTTGAATTCTATCCTTGCAGACATTAATGCCAGTCTGCCCAATTATCGTTTTCAGGTTATGATCCAGAAGGCGAAAGATATCTGTAATGATGTTAAGAATCTAGGCAGTTTACTCTTGTCTGTTTTGGAGAAAAAAGATGCGGAAGAATTGGCTCTACTACGCAACAATCAGGAACTTAAATTATTGGATTTAATTCTTGATATTAAAGAACAGCAGAAAGAGGAAGCGAAAATTAACGTAAAAAGTCTCCGAGCTTCTCGAAAAGTAATAGAGGAGCGAAAGAATTATTATGAGAGTAGAGAATTTAAGAATTCATCCGAATCATTATATTTTAATTCTTTAGGATTAGGTATTTTATTGCAAACTGCACAATCCACCGCACAGATTGCTGCTAGTATAATGCATAAAGTTCCAGATGTTAAAGTTGGGCCGCCTTTTGCATCAGGCTTTACCTATGGAGGGTCACACATGGGGGCAGGTACAAGGGCAGCAGCAGATGTGCTTGGTACATTAGCGAGTATTAATGCTATTGGTGGTAATATGGCGAATGTCCACGGCGGCCACCAACGCCGAATGGACGACTGGAAATTCCAGGCTAAAACTGCTGCCTTGGATTTAAAGCAAATCGATCAGCAAATAATCGCAGCAGAAATCCGCCTGTCTATTGCAGAAAAAGAGATCAAAAGCCAAAAATTACAAATTAAAAACTCAAATGAAATAAACGAGTATCTCCGAAATAAATTCACCAATGAAGATTTGTATGACTATATGCTCGGGAAAGTATCTGCTACTTATTTCCAATCTTATCAACTGGCCTATGATACCGCCAAAAAAGCTGAAAAATGCATGGAGGTTCAATTGAAAAGAGATCATAAACCTATTATTAAATTTGGCTATTGGGATAGTCTCAAGAAAGGGCTCCTTGCCGGGGAGCAACTTGGGCTTGATTTACAAAGATTGGATATGGCATATCTCGATAAAGATATCCGGGAATTTGAACTAACTAAACATATCTCTTTACGTCAACTTGCTCCGGAAGCATTATTACAATTGAAAGCTGTAGGTGTTTGCAATATAGAATTACCAGAATGGTTATTCGATCTGGATAACGCAGGGCATTACATGCGCCGAATAATGAATGTAGCCATTTCGATTCCTGCAATATCAGGGCCTTATACGAATATCAATTGTACACTCTCGTTAGAAGATAGCAAAATAAGAATAGATGATAGTTTACTGAATGGTATCATGGATGATTCCCATTTTGAAAGATATTTTTCAGGAACCAAATCCATGGTCACCAGTAGTGGCCAAAACGACAGTGGATTGTTCGAGCCCAATCTTAGAGACGAAAGATATTTGCCTTTTGAAAATGCAGGTGTGATTAGTAACTGGAAGTTGGAACTACCTAACAATCCTAATGATCCGGATGACATCTCTATGCGGCAGTTTGATTATAATACAATTACTGATGTTGTTTTCCATGTTCGATATTGTGCAAGACAAGGGCAGGCTTCCTTTAAAAATGCAGCTTTCCAAAACCTGACCAGTATTTTAAACAGTGTTCCAGTTATGCATCGACTATTTAGTCTGCGTCATGATTTTGCGGGGGAATGGCATCAGTTTGAAACAGGCGATGATAATTTCAAAGCCCTTATTAAGAAAGAGTATTTTAATTACCTGACACAAGGCAAGCAAATTGAAAACCTTGAAATTCACTTGTTCACGATCAACGAGGATCAGAAATTGGACCTTATTGACAACAGTGCCATTATAACAAATCTTAATACTTTCATTAATCAGTTAAATGACCCAAATGAAAATCATCAATCAGATTTGGAGGTAGATAAGAATCTTATTGAAAAAGATAATTATACATTTATTCTTATGAGTTACACCTTGGATAATTGATATTCATTCTTGCTCATAAAAAGAAAAAAGGCTCTACATTTCTGTAGAGCCTTAATTCTTAGTGCGCTTCCTCAAGGACTATCAATGTTTTATGTAATGTGCTTATAGTCAGTTTATTATTTTGATTTTTTTTATTTGGTGAAACTTTGGTGAAACAAAATTACGTCATTTTCTCTTCTTTAAAGAAAGTTAAATATTTTTTCAAAAAAAATTAGACTTCCAGTCTTTGTTTGTCAAAAGATACCTCAATTCCATAAATTCCAGCATTAGAAGATTTTCTTTAATTCTTGATGAAACAACATCTTCCAATTAAGCCAGCAAGCAATTCCTGACTACTCACAAAGCTTAATACCCCCAAGAAAGGTCTCCTTCAATAATCGCAGCGATTCTTCTGAATTAGCTCTAAGCTGTTCAAAAGTTTTTTATATTATAATTACTTTCATTCATTGGAACTTAGTATTTGAAAGAAATGAACAATGAAACAAACAGAAAATAATTTATTGATTTAAGAAATGATAAACTCTACTCAGTTATTAATTTTATGTCTTCTAAACATTTATGAATAAACGCTTCCGATAAAGAGGATATATCTTCTCCATCATTTAGTTGTCGAATTAATTCTTTAAAATTATCACAACCAGCTATGCTAAGATTAACGGGATGTGGACGACTATAAGCAAGCATCAAATCCAATACCGATTGTTGTCGCTGATGTTCAGGCAGTGTAGTCAATTTATCTTTGATACGTTTCACCCAATCCGTATGATCAGCAATTCGATGAATGGGATACCCAGCCGTTTCTATCCAATCTACAATTTTGTCTAAAGAGATACCATCATCATGATGATAATTTTCCATGTTAAAATTATGGTAGCCACTATAGTCGTAATCACTTACTCCTACCATAGCTTTGGCGAGGACATCTACTGGTAAACCGTCATAATGTCCTTTTCCTTTGCTGCCATCCGCATTGGGAATATAAAAAGAAGCAGGAGCTAATTCGGTAGTGATAATACTGTACAATAAACGAGTAAACATATCCAATCTGTTGATTTGCCCTTTATATCTTTGATGCGCTAAAATCATATCGCATCGGAAGTTATTGATGGATAAGTCGAATTGCTTACTTGCTTTTTGTAATAAATGTTCAGATGCCCATTTACTGGTAGCATAGCCTGCGGCATAATGTTCTCCCAGTTGAACTTGCTCTAACAGCGGAGAATTTTCATTATTTATTTTTGATTTATCCAGTAAGTGCCTGACCGCAAGAGTAGAAATAAAATCGATAGCTTTTCTTTTGTTGGATATAGCTAAACGAATAATTTCAACTGTACCGACTACGTTCGGGCCGAAAAGGTGTTGGTAAGCCAACCGATGATTCACTAATGCTGCAGGATGGCAAATTCTATCTACCTCAGTTGCTAAACGATTAAAATTTTCTTGGCTTAAGCCCAGTAAAGATTTAGAAATATCTCCTGCCAAAACTTCTAAGTGGTTTTTGGCAAGACGGAGAAATTCACTTTCAAAGTCTTTATCCAGTCCTTTAAATTCTTTTGCTAATCTTTCGTGAGCAGCAGCATTATCTTTGGCTCGAACCAAGCAAATTACTTTCCCATTATTTTGGGATAACCTTTTCATCCATTCTAAACATAGGATGTGTCCTAAAAATCCATTTGCTCCTGTTAATAATACAGTATTTGGAGTAGTATTAGCTAGAGGTAATTCCTTAGCCTTTTCTAAAAGCTCAGCCTCTATAAATCGTTCGAGTTGTAAATTAGTTGCATTTAGAATCTTTGCTCCTTTGCCATGAATAGCAGAACAGGTGACTTGTGCCTGTTCTTGATTTTGAACTTGATCAATCAAGTTAGCCCATTGTTGTAAACTTCCTGTCGGAGATAAAATTACATCAGCAGCTAGAGAGACATCGAAAACCTCTTCAATAGAGAAAGAAAATAATGCTGCCCCAAGGGAGTCTCCTCCTAGTTGTTGAAAAGTAAGTGCTTCTGTAGTCTCAATGTCTTCAATACCTAATTGGCTTTCTAAGAGTATGACTAGTTTTTCAAAAGTGCTCAAAGTGGAATTAGGATCTTTTAGGGCATCAACTTTAGCATTTTTAGCTTGGTCATGAGCGTCATATATTGCCTCCAAATCAGCTTGATATTTTCGCTTAAGCGCAGGGCGTAAGTATTTTCTGACAGAAGACAAAAGATCATTCTCTCGACTAAATCTTTCATTTTCAATTATAAAATCTCGTGGAATTTCAAAGCTTTTTAGATCTTCCTCTTGACCTACTTTTTGTAGTTCTTGACGAATTAGATTTTTTAATTGATTGGTTGTAAAATTTTCACCTAATAACTTGTGCGCTACCTCCATTTCTGGAACAATCACTGCCAACAAATACGACCGATGACTATTTCCATAAACATAAATCTGATGCACCAATGCGCTACCGCCTTCAAATACTTTTCCCAAAGGACCAACTGCTACATATTCTCCTTGTGATAACTTAAGCACATCTTTTCGACGATCAATAATTACAATATGATCGGGCCCTCGTTCTTCTACAATATCGCCTGTCAATTGATAGCCTTCGGCATCCAATAAACCTGCGGTGGCTTCGGGTTGTTTGTAATATTCTTTAACACCATATTTTGTTTTCACACAAAACTCTCCTCTTGGATATGGCTTATCGGTGCTGAAATATCCTAGTTCAGGTACATCGCTTAATTTGTAATCAATGACTACTTCCCTATTAACTTTTTCTCCAATCGCCAAACTCCCACTTCCTGCCTCTGTATTACTATAGCCATCTACTAGAAAAATATTGAAACAGTCTACAATGAATTCCCTTACTTTTGGAGATGTAGGAGCTGATCCAACTCCACCAAAAAGCAGGCGATCTCCCAAATAAGTGGTACGCATTTTTTCTTTGACAGCCGCTTCAATAGTTGCACGGTCTCCTTTACTCTCCCTCAATTGGCGAGTGACTTCATTTTGAAAATACTGATAAATAAGCTCAAAAATTCGAGGAAAGAATACCAAAGAAGTAGGTCTTGCCAATCGAATATCCTCAAACAAAGTGGACATATCGGGTTGTAAAGTAAAGTAGGCAGTTCCTCCTACGTTTAGCGTTCTGTACATTTCACCTCGTCCCATCACATGATTAAATGGAGCCATGATAACAGATACTTTTGGCAATGCTTTTCGTTGCCCCTTCCAAGTATTTATCATTGCCGCATTGCTAATACATGCTCCTTTAGGTTTTCCCGTACTTCCGGATGAATGAATGATCATCGCTAATTTTTCCGCTTCATTTACATCAACTGGTAGAAAAGAAAACTTTTGCTGTTTACCATAAGCAATCAAATCATCTAATAAGACCAAGGGAATAGCTGCACCTACTTCTTTTAATCTAGCTTCCGCATTTTTTAGAATAGTACGCTCGGTGTCTATTCTATCATCATAGTTAAAAACTAATATACTTTTAATCGTTTTTTGTGCAATCGCTAATTCTACAGAAAATTCTAAATCATTAATCGTGCTAGCTAATAGGGCAGGCTCAACATTCTCAAAAATTTCTCCCAAATCTGCTCCTGCTGTACTACTTGTCATAGGAACAGTAATGGCTTTGGCGTAAGCACAAGCAACATCAATAACCGCAAAATCTATATCTGCAAAGCCCATGATGCAAACAAATTCATCTCGACCAACACGGCACTTCGGATGTGTTCGCCAAGCCATCGCTACCGCCTTTATTTTCTCTTGGAATTCGCTGTAGCTAATGGTATTAAAATCCATCTGATATTGACGGCTTACCTCACCACTTGCTTCATCGGTTTGCACCACATAAGTTCGCTCCCCAAAAGCTGGTCTTTCCGCATAGCCATTTAAAAAAGCATCAATAACTTTATCCTGAGACAATCCTTCCTTCGCTGCTACATCCCATACAGTTGGGTCAGGCGTGAGATCTCCAATAGATTGATCTTTTTTGGCGAGATCCAAAACTCGTAAAACATATTTTTTGTAAGGGCTGATGGGTTTATTTGATTTAGACATTTCAATTTTATAATATGATTTGAGAATCCACCGCCTCTGCTTGTGGTAATTTATTAAAATCGTTACTAAAGGATTTTCACATCCGTTAATTCCTCAGAGACACTCCAAAGTCGCTTCGCTAATTCCTCGTCTCTTGCTTTGCTTTTTGACCTTGCTAATCCCGGAGGGCCTTTCGTTTCTTCTTTATTACCTGTTGGTCCATAATATTGCCCTCCTTTTACTTCTGTTCCTATAGCCGCGATTAAGGTAGGTAAGGCAGCATCTTTAGGTTCATGAGCATAATCTCCCATCATCGCTTTCAATTCAGATAAGTGATTAAATAATTCCGTCTCTGAAACACCGGGATGAGCGCCAAGAGATAGCGTAGAGGTACCTGCTTTCTCTAATCTTCTTTGTAGTTCAAAAGCGAAGATTAAGCAAGCCAATTTACTTTGTTGATAGGCTTCCCTTGCGTCATAGTCGGTTTCCCAATGCAAGTCATCAAAATGAATATCTCCTTGTTTGTGTGCAATAGAACTCAAGGTCACAATGCGTGATGCAGGTGTTTTCAGGATAAGCTCCAACAATGTACCAGTCAATAAGAAGTGCCCAAAGTAATTAGCAGCCATTTGTAATTCAAAGCCATCTTCTGTTTTTTGATACGGAGGCATCATCACACCTGCATTATTTATCAATAAATGCAAAGCGTCATATTTGCTTAAAAAAGCTGTCGCAAACTTTCTGACCGATTTCAATTTACTTAAATCAATTTCCATGATTTCTAAGTCTGCATTCGGCACTTCTTTTAGAATAGCTGCTTTTGCTTTTTCGGCTTTGCTCATATTTCTACAAGCCATAATGACTTTGGCTTCTTTTTGAGCTAATGCTAAAGCCGTTTCATAACCTAAGCCAGCGTTTGCACCTGTTACGATGGCTATTTTGCCTTTTTGAGAAGGTGCTTTTGAAATATTCCAACTTGATTGATTCATATTTGTTATTTTATTTTATTTTTAATGGTTGAAATCCTCAACAAGATTTTAAGGTTCAATAATATTAAAATTTGCTTCAAAAGGAGTATCTATCATACTTTGGAAATCTGAATAATCACTTTTACTTCCTTCAATGATAATATTGTGATATTAGAGCTAATCCACGATTACATTCCAATGGATTCTTTTACTATCCAAAAATATTTTCTAAAGTATAGGAGCCTCCCTCGAACACCCAAGCATCTCCAGAAATATATCTATGGTTTCTTTCTAATGTTGAAATACTTTCCATTTCATTATCATTTAAAGACACTAAGGTCGAAGCAAAGTTTTGGGCAATTCTATCTGGATTAGTGGATTTTGGAATTACCGCAACCTCTCGATGCAATGCCCAACTTATTAAAATCTGTGCTGGAGTGACATTTTTAGAATTGGCTATTTCACCAATTAAAGGGTCATCCAAAAGTCGAGGTTCATTTTCCGTTTTTAATCTTGCGGGTCTATTGGAAGAGCCTAATGGGCAATAACCCGTGATATGAACATCATTGGCTTTACAAAATGAAATCAATGTTTTTTGTTGCAAATAGGGATGAGATTCTATCTGATTCATCTCAGGTTTAATTTTGGAATTAGCAAATAAAACTTTTAAACTATTTACACCAAAATTTGAAACTCCTATATGTCTAGTAAGTCCTCTTTCCTGTGCACTTTCCATAGCTTCCCATGTTGTTGTCAATGGGATTTTTTCCAATGGAATCATATCACCTGCACTAGGAGGCATAGAAGTTTCTTTTTTTAAAGCTACTGGCCAATGAATTAGATATAAGTCTAAATATGCCAATTGGAGGTCACTTAAAGTTTGCTGTAAAGCGGGAATTATATCTTCTTTAAAATGTTGTGTATTCCACAATTTGGAAGTAATCCAAAGATCCCTTCTGGAGACAACACCTTTGTCTATACTGTCCCTTATGGCTCTTCCAATTTCTTGTTCATTCCCATAAGCGCTGGCACAATCTATATGTCTATACCCCATTGCTATTGCTACCATTATAGCATTGTAAACTTCTCCAGGTTTGGAGTTCCAGGTACCTAAGCCGAAGGCAGGCATTTCATCGTTATTCTTAAATTTAAGTGTTCGCACTATTGTTGTTTAATTTTACATAGCAGTTTCATAACCTAGTCCAGCATTTGCACCTGTTACGATAGCTATTTTGCCTTTTTGAGAAGGGGCTTTTGAAATATTCCAACTTGATTGATTCATATTTGTTATTTTATTTTGATGGTTGAAAGAGTCATCTTAAGGAAACAATATTATCCTTGTGCATCGATAGCTGCAATCCCCACCATATCCACAATTTGCCGCACACTTGCGCCCATTTGCAGAGTATGCACAGGCTTATTTAAGCCCAATAAAACAGGCCCAATTAATTCCATTTCACCTACAGTTTTCAATAAATTATAAGCAATATTAGCAGAAGATAAATTAGGGAATATTAAGACGTTAGCTTGATGTCCAGCTAACTTAGAAAAAGGATATAGTTCTTTCAACCCTTCTGTATTTAACGCTAAATGCGCTTGCATCTCTCCATCTACTATCCAATCAGGATGCTTTTCTTGTAGTATTTTATTCGCATTGCGCATTAATACAGCCGATTCGCCATTTGGCACAGAACCAAAATTGGAATAAGTAACAAAGGCAATTTTAGGTTCTATATTAAACCCACGCACCTTTTCTGCCACCAATTCTGCTATATTGGCAATATCTTTGGCATCTAAATGGTGATTAACCGTTGTATCAGCTAAAAATAAGGGACCAGACTTTGTGGTTATAATATGCATACTTGCTACTTTGTTCACATTTGGCTTAGCGCCAACTACTTGCATAGCAGGTTTCACCATAAGAGGGTAACGCTTGGACAAACCACCAATAACTGCATCTGCATCGCCTATTTCTACCATCATTGGTGCATAATATCTTCTGGAAGTAATTAAATGCGCTGCCTCTTTTAAGGTAACACCTTTTCTACGACGTTTTTCATATAAACCTTGGGTATACTGATTTAGGTTTGTTTTTTCTAAATCATTGGCAGGGCGTTTAGGATTAATAATTGGCACTTCTGGCAAAAGAATTTCTTGTGCTGCCATTAATGCTTCTATTTTTTCCTTGTCACCTAATAAAATAGGGAAGGCAATTTTTTCTTCTAATACTATTTGGGCGGCCTTCAATACAGATAATTCTTCTCCATCTGTAAATACCACTTTTTTAATGTCCTGCTTTGCTTTGGTTTCAATAACTTTTGATAATGTATTATCATTACCTAGCCGTTTAGCTAATTCAATTTTATAAGCTTCCCAATCTTGAATAGGGTATTTAGCTACCTTTGAATCCATTGCCGCTTTAGCTACAGCAGGAGCGACTGTAGAAATCAATCGTGGGTCAACGGGTTTAGGAATAATATAATCTTTACCAAATTTTAAGTTAATATTATTATATGCCATATTCACGATGTCTGGTACGGGCTTTTTAGCTAATTCTGCCAAAGCATAAACCGCCCCAATCTTCATAGCTTCATTAATTTCCGATGCTCGAACATCCAATGCTCCTCTAAAAATAAAGGGAAAACCAAGTACATTATTCACTTGATTAGGAAAATCGGAGCGTCCTGTTGCCATGATACAATCGGGTCGAGTGGTTTTAGCTAAGTCATAACTTATTTCTGGGGTGGGATTAGCCATTGCAAAAATAATCGGTTCTTTTCCCATACCTTTAATCATTTCTGCACTTAACACATTCCCTTTAGATAATCCAATAAAAACATCTGCTTCTTTTAATATATCAGTTAGAGACGTATTAGCTTCAACAGTATTATTAATAAATTCTGGTTTTTTACCATTCAAATTATTCCTATCACCATGTATTAAGCCCTTGCTATCATACATATAGATATTTTCTTTTTTTGCACCAAGCGAAATATAAATTCTAGTACAAGAAATTGCAGAAGCCCCTGCCCCATTAACTACTATTTTAACTTTCGAAATATCTTTATTGACCAATTCCAAGGCATTCAATAGAGCAGCACCGCTAATAATTGCTGTGCCATGCTGGTCATCGTGCATGACGGGAATATTCAATTCTTGTTTGAGTCGCTCTTCAATTTCAAAGCAAGCAGGAGCAGATATATCTTCTAAATTGATTCCACCAAAAGTAGGTTCTAATATTTTGACTGTTCTGATAAACTCATCCACATCTTTGGTAGCTAATTCTAAATCAAAACAGTCTATGTCAGCATATATTTTAAATAATAAGCCTTTCCCTTCCATCACAGGTTTACTAGCTTCTGGTCCAATATCTCCTAAACCTAAAACAGCAGTTCCATTACTTATCACCGCGACTAAATTGCCCTTGGCTGTATATTTATATACGTCATTGACCTCTTCATGAATAGCTAAACAGGGGTCAGCCACACCAGGAGAGTAGGCTAATGATAAATCCCGTTGATTTGCCGTTGCTTTGGTGGGAATGACCTCAATTTTTCCTGGTCTTCCCTCATAATGGTAGGCTAATGCGTCTTCTTTTAAAGAAGAAATATTCTTATTTTCCTTTTTAGACATTCTTTTATTTTTGGTTTGTGTAAGTGCTTGCATAAAGATTTAGTTTCTTCTTCAAAGAAGCACATAAAGCATCAGGGTCGTTTCCTGCATCAAAAATGTATTTATCAGGCCTTATAAGTACCGCAGAAATTTTATTTTGCTTGAACCATTTCTGTAGTACTCGGTTTTCATCTTCAAAATCTTTATCTAATTGCAACACACTACCATTCAACTCAGACGCTAACCATTGTTTGTTAGCACCTGAACAAGGTTGGGTTGAAATTAAGGAAAAATCATAATCTAATAATTCGTCCAAAAGGCAACTGGTTCCATCTTTTTTTCTGACGATTGGTTGGATAGAACGGTCTCCTGCTATAGCGTGGTTTCCAATGAATCCCTTTTTGAAGCCAGCTCCAATATTACTCTTTTTGGAATTATAAGCAGTTAACCTCTTACTCCGATTCAATAACCAGAAAAAACAGTTCCGCAAGGCAATCTGAAGTGGGTTAGATAAGCTGAGCATTTTTCCAGTCCTAGATGCTTGTTCAATCAAACGTACATAGAAATCCCAAAAGTCTTCTTGGTAAGTATCCAAAAAGTCAATATTGGATTTTCCTTTTAAAATATAGTCTAATTTGAAAGCGAGATTAGCTGCATCTCGAATTCCCATATTCAATCCTTGACCAGCAAAAGGAGGCGTGCTATGTGCTGCATCACCAGCTAATAGCATTCTACCATGCCGCCATTTATCTGGCATCCCTGCATAGAAATAATAACGTGATTGTCTGATAATTTCAACAGAACTAGGGTCAATGTATTTTGATATCAACCGCAAAGCATCTTCCCTCGTAAACTCCTTATCTTTTTTCTCTAGTTCAATATCAAGCCGAAAATGATTATTATGTCCCTTTACCCATACTGTTGCCGAATTGGGTGCACATTGAAATTCAGACCCCACTTTTTGAGCATCCCATAAAGCTTGGTCATGGACAATTAAGTCTATTACCATCCATGCTTTTTTGTAGTTAAAATCTACACGTTCAGTAGGCATAGACTTTCGGCAAAAACTGTTTCCACCATCACATCCAATCAAAAATTTTCCTGTGTAAGTAATAGGCTCTTTGGTTTCAGGATGTACTGCAACCAAACTAGCAGCATCTCCCTCCCCATTTACTTCTGTTACTTCATACCCATAGAAGGCATCTACCTCAATACCTTTCTTTAAATCTGCCCTCAATAATGCCTCTAAGGCAGGTTGGTGAAACGAATAACCTCGACCTGAATACCCTTCAGGTTTGGGGGCAAATCGAAAATCTAGGTGCAACAAACACTTTCTATTTTCATTTACGAAATAAAGGTCATGAAAAGGCGCAGCATCTTTCGGTATCATCTTTTCAAGAATACCCATTGATTGATAAATCCTACAGGTCTGCGCATCTATCAACATGGCTCTTGGAGCATGGAAAATTTCTTTATCCCGTTCAAAAATAGCAACGGAGTGTCCGCGCATTCTTAATAGATTCGCTAAAGTAGCTCCTGTAGGACCACAACCAACGATTAGTACGTCGTAATTTTTAGAAGTAGCCATCAAAACAATTTTATTCTTCCCAAATGATTTTCCGTGTATCTTCACAATATCCTCTCAAAACAGCTGCATATTTTTCATTCATATTAAAGCGTTTGACTTTAAGCGTAGGTGTCATCAATCCATTTTCAATGGTGAAAGGTTCTTTAGAAATTAAAAGTGTACCAACACGGGTGTAATTGGGTAGGTCTTTATTAACGGTTTCCATCGTATCCCTTAAACTTTCTTCTAAAGCTGCTTTACTTTTGGCAGCTCCTATTTCAGAAGGGACGATTGCCATAATTGGATGCGGCATACCTAAACCTAATAGACATAATTGCTCAATATCTGGATTCGCACCATAGCCATTTTCAATTTTTAAAGGGACAATAAATTGTCCTTTCTCCGTTTTGAATGTATCTTTTACCCTTCCTGTAATATAGAGATAACCATCTTCATCTATTTTGACTGCATCTCCTGTATATAACCATCCATCTTGAATGGTTTCTGCAGTTTTCTCAGCATCTTTATAATAACCATCCATGATGAGTGGCGATTTCATAAGTAGTTCTTGATTCTCAGGATGGATTTTTACCTTTATATTTGGATGAATAATACCAACAGCTCCTGCTCTTACTTTGCCAACTGGAGAATAAGAAGTTATGGCAAAATTTTCTGTCTGCCCGTAAGCATCGCTTAATGGCATTCCTAATTTTAACCACCATTCCACATCATATTTAGACATGGGAGCAGCACCTGTTAATACAATCCTAGCTTTGTCCAAACCAAGTCCTTGTTTTATTTGTTGTTGAACGGCAGATTTTGTAGCTGGATTATCTAGCAAAGTATCTAACTGTTCTTGAGGCATTTTACTAAGAATACCTTGTTTAAATTTTGTCCAGATACGAGGTACTGCAAAGAAAGATGTTGGTTGAGCATCCTTAAGGTTTTTACTAAAGGTCTCCAAGTTCTCTGTAAAGAACATCTCCGCACCTTTACTAATCGAGGCAATAAATAAAGTACGTTCAGCAAGGTGATTCAAAGGGAGAAAAGAGAAAAAACGGAAATCCATTCCTTCTTTCATGAGGAGCCAATATTCTAAGTGAGGTGAAGTTGCATAGAGATGGGTTTTTTTATGTGTAAAAAAGGCTCCTTTAGGCGTACCTGTTGTTCCAGAAGTAAAAATGATAGACCATATACTTTCAGCGTCAGGAACTGGATTGCTTTGTAAAGGTGCTTCCTTCATAATGGTTTCCCAATCTGTTCCGACATCTATGATAGGATTATCTTTATAATGTGGGAATTTACCGACGGGCATTCCGTCGGGAATACCTGTTTTCATACTTTCCCAATCATCAACTTTTCCAAATAAAAGTAAATCAACATCTCCCAAGTCAACCACTTCTGCTAATTGCTTTCCATCGAGCGTAGGATAAAATGGAACACTAACAAAACCTGCTATCATAATAGCAATATCCGCTATTACCCATTCTCTACAATTGCGAGATACAATACTAATGTGGGCTTTTTCTTTAGGGCATTGTTGTTTTAGCCAAGTGGCTAATCGTCTAGCTTTGTCTCCTACTTCTGCCCATGTATAAGTTTCCCATGTATCCCCAAAAGGTTGATGTAAATAAGGACTATTGGCACGTAATTTTTCTTTTTCGTAAAAATATTCGATTAATAGCTTTGCCATGATGCGATAATTAATTTTGATGTACTGACAGAAGGCAGAGCGAAAATTGAAATTTTCTGTCAGACGTCAGACTTATGGCGTTGACCACACTATGAGTCTGTCCTCAGTCAGTGAAGTGGTCTCAAGAAAGTAGTCTAACCAAACGCTGCTGAATCAATTCATTGGCTTCGTTCATAATACGGTCAATTAATTCTTTACAAGAAGGAATATCATGAATCAATCCTGCTACCATCCCACAAGACCAAGCACCTGCATCCATCGTTCCTTGCTGCATAATCTTTGGATATACACCAGCCACTTCTTCAATTATATCTTCAAATTTGATTTCTTTGCCCAATGCTTTTTCTTTTGCCAATAATCGTTCTACGGCAGGATTAGTCAATACTCGTTCTGTATTTCTTAAAGGACGCATTATCAATCGAGTATCCAACTCTGTTGCATCTAAAATGGCTTGCTTTACATTTTCATGTACAGGTGCTTCTTTTGTCGCTATAAAACGGGTGCCCATATTGATTCCTTCTGCGCCCATAGCAATAGAGGCAACCAAAGAACGAGCATCTGCCATACCACCTGAGGCTAAAAATGGAATTTCCAATTCTTCTGCGGCACGAGGCAATAAAATCATATTGGGAATATCATCTTCTCCAGGGTGACCACCACATTCAAAACCATCCACAGAAACAGCATCGCAACCAATGGATTGCGCCTTCAGAGCATGTCTAACCGACGTACATTTGTGAATTACTTTAATTCCCGCATCCTTTAGATAGGGGAGAACAGATTGAGGGTTACGCCCTGCCGTTTCTACTACGGTTACGCCTCCCTCAATAATTGCTTTGATATAGCCTGGATAATCAGGTTGATTAAGACTTGGTAGGAAAGTAAGATTGACCGCAAAAGGCTTATCCGTCATATCTTTGCATCTGGCAATTTCGTTTGCCAGGTCTCCAGCCGTTTTTTGTGTTAATCCTGTAATTGTTCCTATACCACCGGCATTGGAAACAGCAGCAGCTAATTCTGCAAAACCTACGTAATGCATTCCACCTTGCATAATAGGATGTTCGATACCGAAAAGTTCTGTGATTTTGGTTTGCATGGTTTAAATTTTTTTAAAAGTCAAATTGATTTGGTAATGTAGTATCCAATACCATCTCTAAACATCATTGTCCGCCAGCCAATCAATATAATCTTTGCAGGCACTCTCCATGGTATAGCCGGACTTCCAGCCAAAATCCTCGCATAGTCGTTCATTAGAAAAACCTGAATCAATCTCATCGTCCGTCAATATCTCAATAGGGATATTTAAATTTTGGGCACCATTTGATCCAGCCGCCGCAACTACAGCTTCGTATTGTTTGCGAGCACTATTAGTAAATCCACTATGCACATTATAGATAGTCCTTGGTAATTTCTCTGCGTCTAATACTGTCTTTAATGCGGAGGCGGTATCCTTAACATAGAGCGGTCGGAATAAACCAAACCTATTCCACAAAAAAGGAACGGGGGCATTTAAGTAACCGGTTTGATTGGCTAAATCTTTTACTTTGTCAGCTGCGGCATGACAAGCAATGGAAACTGGATTTCCTGCATAGACATACCCCGGTCCAAATTGCATAGGAAGTCTTAATATGACCACTTCTAATTCGTGCGCTGGAGCTTGATTTCCACTTCCCGAAGTAGCCTTATCCATTGGGACTGCATAATCCATAAATAGTTCTTCGACGATACGTTTTACCCGAATTTCAAATCGAGGAAGTCGAGGGGTACCCGGTGAGTATTCTATACTTGGATGAAAGGCCATATCCTCTGTAAAAGGAGGTTGTGTTGCACCATAAACAGCAATAGAACTAGCTAAAGCCACTCGTTTAACTCCAGAGGCTCGTGCACTTTCAAGAAAGTTTAGTGCAATAGGATAAATTAAATTAATTTCCTTTCTAGTAGATGCTGCCTGATGAGTTTGAGCAAGCAATATGGCATTTTCAAAATTATGCTTTGCAAAAAGACGCTCTACTGCATCTGCTTCAACTAAATCAATTTTTTCTAAACTAATTAAATCGCTGTATGCCAGTAATTTTTCGGCTACAGGATCCTTATCTTTTCTACTAGTAACGACGACTGGAATGCCAGCATCTGCGTAAAATCTTGCGGTATTTTGACCGATAAATCCGGTTCCCCCGGCTATTAGTACCTTTTTCATGATGATTTGAATTTAATAGGCTTAATTCTCCAATGCGTTTGTTACTTCTTTATAAACTTCTGAACGACTTATAAATAGCAGAATGCTTCCTAAAATACTACAGGTTATTACGATGGAGGTCATGGCAAAATGTAGCCCTTCTTCTCCGTTAAACCAGATACTGGCAACATAGGGTGTAATGGTGGGACCTATCCCATTTCCAACAGCGGAAGAGCATAAAGCAACTATTGCGGATACTATTCCCATAATAGCAGTAGGTACAAAAATTTGTATGCCAATCAGTAAATTAGCCATTGCTCCTGCTAGGCAAAACGAAGCAATTCCTAAAAGTATTTCAAAATATAAAACATCCGTTTGTTGCACGCCAATAAACAAGGCTACTGCCCCAATAAGGGCTAAGACCAAACTGACAATAGGAATACTATCCATTCGTCCTGCCTTCCGTAATGCTTGGGATAGTAGGGGAACTAAGATGATGGAAGAACCCCCACCTACTAGTGCTACTAAACCAATGGCAGCTCCCGCAGATTCCGCATTTAATCCATAATACCTCTGCAAGACTTCAGGACTCCAGGCAACCATGGCAAAGAGACCAATTGCTATAAATGTAATGCCTCCTATATATCCTGTCCATAATCGCTTGTTATTTTTGAAATATTGAATCGCTCCTACCCTGTCTTTTAGTTTTGTATTTTCTTCTTTCCGTTCAGGTTCTTTGGTAGTAAATAAGAAAATCAATAAAAAGACGAAGGCAGGAATGGCAACCAGTATAAACACCCCTTGCCAAGGACTTACTATCCCAACTAATGGCCAATCTAAGACACCTGATGTTGTTAAGTTCTCTAATAACTTTCCGCCAACAACTAAACCTACTACATTACCAATGCTAGTGGAAAAGGTGAAAAGCATGGCAGGAACTATTCGCTTTTCTCCTGTAAACAAATCGGCGATAAGAGAATTACCAGCCGGTCCCAGAGTTGCTTCTCCAGCTGCTAACATGGCTCGACAAACTATCAATAAGGCAAATGAAGTAACAATACCCGAACAGAACGTAGCAACGGCCCAAATAGCCACTCCCAATAGGATTAGTCGTTTTCGATTCCCTTTATCTGCCCATATAGCTGCTGGAATGGCAGCTAGGAAATAAAATAAAGCAAATGCTGCTCCTAATAATAGACCAATCTGCTCATCCGTTATCTGTAGATCCCTTTTTATAGGCTCTACCATTAAACTAACTACAGAACGGTCCAGGTAAGCGATAACCATTAGGCTACAAAGAAGGAAAACCATCCACCAAGCAACACTACTATTAGTTGATTTCTTACTCATTGTTTTATATTAAGGTAAATTAAAAAATCTTTTATGCGAGGTGTAGGAGGTGCTATGAATCATTTTACAAATTTATCCCGTTCGCAGTTTATTTTAAACATTCCTAAGTTTGATATCCGCTAAACATTTATGAATAAAAGCTTCTGATAAAGAGGAGATATCTTGACCGTTATTTAGCTGATGCACTAATCCCTTAAAATTATCACAACCTGCTGAATTAATCTTTGTTGGATAAGGACGGCTATAAGCAGGCAACAAATCCAAGACAGACTGTTGTCGCTGATGCTCAGGAAGCGTCGTCAATTTATCTTTGATACGTTGCACCCAATCCTTATGATCGGCAATTCGATGAATCGGATAACCTGCCGTTTCTATCCAATCTACAATTTTGTCTAGAGAGACACCATCATAATGTTGATAATTTTCCATATCAAAATTATGGTAGCCACTATAGTCGTAGTCACTTATTCCAATCATGGCTTTGGCAAGGACATCTACAGGTAAACCATCGTAATGTCCTTTTCCTTTGCTACCATCCGCATTGGGAACATAAAATGAATCAGGGGCTAATCCGGTAGTAATAATACTGTACAACAAGCGGGTAAACATATCCGACATATTGATTCGCCCCTTATATCTTTGATGCGCTAAAATCATATCACAGCGAAAATTATTGATAGGTAAGTCGAATTGCTTACTTGCTTTTTGTAATAAATGTTCAGATGCCCATTTACTGGCAGCATAGCCTGCGGCATAATGTTCCCGCAATTGGATTTGCTCTAACAGTGGGGAATCTTCATCATTTCTTTTTGATTTATCCAATAGCGGCCTGACCCCAAGAGTAGAAATAAAATCAATAGCTTTTCTTTTGTTGGATAGCGCTAAACGAATAATTTCAGTTGTACCGACTACGTTCGGACCAAAAAGGTGTTGGTAAGCCAACCGATGATTCACTAATGCTGCAGGATGGCAAATTCTATCCACCTCAGTTGCTAAGCGACTAAAAGTTTCTGAGTTTAAGCCCAGTAAAGGTTTAGAAATATCTCCTGCCAAAACTTCTAAATGATTTTTGGCCAAATCCTGGAATTCACTTTCAAAGTCTTTATCCAATCCTTCAAATTCTTTTGCTAATCTTTCGTGAGCAGCAGCGTTATCTTTCGCTCGAACCAAACAAATTACTTTCCCATTATTTTTGGATAACCTTTTCATCCATTCTAGACATAGGATGTGCCCTAAAAATCCATTCGCTCCTGTTAATAATACCGTACTTGGAGTAGTATTAGCCAGAGGTAATTCCTTAGCCTTTTCTAAGAGCTCCCCCTTTAAAAATCGTTCGAGTTCTAAATCAGTTGCATTTAGGGTCGTTGCTCCTTTGCCATGAATAGCAGAGCAGGTGACTTGTGCCTGTTCTTGATTTTGAACTTGATCAATCAAGTTAGCCCATTGTTGTAAACTTCCTGTCGGAGATAAAATTACATCAGCAGCTAGAGAGACATCGAAAACCTCTTCAATAGAAAAAGAAAATAATGCTGCCCCAAGGGAGTCTCCTCCTAGTTCTTTAAAAGTAAGTGCTTCTGTGGTCTCAATGTCTTCAATACCCAACTGACTTTCTAAGAGTATCACTAGTTTTTCAAAAGTGCTCAAAGTGGAATTAGGATCTTTGAGGGTATCAATTTTAGCATCTTTAGCTTGGTCATGAGCCTCATATATCGCCTCCAAATCAGCTTGGTATTTTCGTTTAAGCGCAGGGCGTAAATATTTTCTGACAGAAGACAAAAGATCATTCTCTCGACTGAATCTTTCATTTTCAATTATAAAATCTCGTGGAATTTCAAAGCTTTTTAGATCTTCCTCTTGACCCACTTTTAGTAATTCTTGTCGGAGTAAGTTCTTTAATTCATTGGTCGTATAGTTTTCACCTAATTGTTTTTCTACAATTTCTGTCTCTGGGACAACGACCGCTAGCAAATAAGACCGATGACTATTTCCATAAACATAAATTTGGTGGATAAGCGCGCTACCTCCTTCAAATACTTTTCCCAAAGGACCAACTGCTACATATTCTGCTTGTGATAACTTCAGCACATCTTTTCGACGGTCAATAATTACAATATGATCGGGGTCTCGTTCTTCTACAATATCGCCTGTCAATTGATAGCCTTCGGCATCCATTAAACCTGCGGTGGCTTCGGGTTGTTTGTAGTATTGTTTAACACCATATTTTGTTTTCACACAAAACTCTCCTCTTGGATATGGCTTATCGGTGCTGAAATATCCTAGTTCAGGTACATCGCTTAATTTATAATCAATGACTACGTCCCTATTAACCTTATCTGCAATTGTCAAACTCCCACTTCCTGCCTCTGTATTACTATAGCCTTCTATTAATAAAATTTTGAAACAGTCTATAATGAATTCCTTTACTTTTGGTGATGTTGGAGCGGAGCCTACCAAACCAAATAACAACCGGTCACCCAAATAAGTGGTACGCATTTTTTCTTTGACAGCCGCTTCAATAGTTGCACGGTCTCCTTTATTTTGTCTCAATTGGCGAGTGACCTCATTTTGAAAATGCTGATAAATAAGCTCAAAAATTCGAGGATAGAAACTCAAAGCAGTAGGTCGTGCCAATCGAATATCCTCAAACAAAGTAGACATATCGGGTTGTAAAGTAAAGTAGGCAGTTCCTCCTACGTTTAGCGTTCCGTACATTTCACCTCGCCCCATCCCATGATTAAATGGAGCCATAACAACAGATACTTTTGGCAATGCTTTTCGTTTTCCCTTCCAAGTATTGATCATTGCCGCATTACTAATGCAGGCTCCTTTAGGTTTTCCCGTACTTCCAGAGGAATGAAGAATCACCGCTAATTTTTCCGCTTCATTTTCATCAGCTGGTAGAAAAGAAAATTTTTGCTGTTTACCATAGGCAATCAAATCATCTAATAAAATCAAGGAAGTAGCTGCACCTACTTCTTTTAATCTAGCTTCAGCATTTTTTAGAATAGTACTGTCCGCGTCTGTTCTACCATCATAGTTAAAAACTAATATACTCTTGATCGTTTTTTGTGCAATGGCTAATTCTACAGATAGTGCTAAATCATTAATCGTACTAGCTACTAGAGCCGGCTCAACATTCGCAAAAATTTCACCTAAGTCTGCCCCTGCTGTACTACTTGTCATCGGAACAGCAACTGCTTTAGCGTAAGCACAAGCAACATCAATAACCGCAAAATCTATATCTGCAAAGCCCATGATGCAAACAAGTTCGTCTCGACCAACACGGCACTGCGGATGTGTTCGCCAAGCCATCGCTACCGCCTTTATTTTCTCTTGGAATGCTTTGTAAGTAATGGTATCAAAATCCATTTGATATTGGCGTTTTCTTTCACCACTTGTCTCATCGGTATGCACCACATAAGTTCGCTCTCCTAAAGCTGGTCTTTCCGCATAACCATCTAAAAAAGCATCAATAACTTTATCTTGAGACAAGCCTTCCTTCGCTGCTGCATCCCATACTGTTGGGTCAGGCATGAGATTTCCAATAGATTGATCTTTTTCGGCGAGATCTAAAACTCGTAAAACATATTTTTTGCCAGGGCTGATTGGTTTGTTTGATTTATTGTCTAAAGGCATTTTATTATTTTTTAAAAAAATCAAATTAGAAATCCTCCACCTTTGGTGGTAGTTTTAATGGAATCGTTTCAAATTAAAGGATTTTCATACCCGTTAATTCCTCTGAAACGCTCCAAAGCCGTTTAGCAATTCCTTCATCTCTAGCTTTGCTTTTTGATCTTGCCAAACCAGGAGGGCCTTTTGTTTCTTTTTTATTCCCTGTTGGTCCATAATATTGCCCTCCTTTCACTTCTGTTCCTATGGCAGCCATTAAGGTAGGTAATGCACCATCTTCAGGTTTATGTAATAAATGACGACCAAATATTTTAAACATAAAGTACTTGAACTTATTTTGGTGTTTGCCTAGTTCGGTAATAGAAATACCGGGATGAGCAGCCACAGAAAGCGTAGACGAGCCAACTTTTTCTAATCGTCTGTGCAGTTCAAAAGCAAAAATTAGACAAGCTAATTTACTCTGTTGATAGGCCGTCATTTCGTCATAGTCGGTTTCCCACTGTAAATTGTCAAAATGAATATCTCCTCCTTTATGCGCCAAAGAACTCAAAGAGACAACTCTAGATTCGGGAGTTTTCATAATAGTTTCTAAAAGCAATCCTGTCAATAGAAAGTGTCCGAAGTAGTTAGCGCCCATTTGTAGTTCAAAACCATCCTCTGTTTTTTCATAAGGTGGCATCATTACGCCCGCATTGTTTATCAATAAATGCAAGGCATCGTATTTTGCTAAAAAGATTTTAGCAAAGTTTTTAACCGATTTTAGTTTGCTTAAATCAATTTTCATTATTTCTAAATCGCCATTAGGTACTTCTTTTAGGATGTCCACTTTTGCTTTTTCGGCTTTTGCTATATTTCTGCATGCCATGATGACTTTGGCTCCTTTTTGTGCTAATGCCAAAGCAGTTTCAAAACCTAAACCAGCATTTGCACCTGTTACGATAGCTACTTTTCCTTTTTGAGAAGGGGCTTTTGTAATATTCCAAGTTGATTGACTCATTTTTATAATTATTAGATTTTATATGTTTCTCTCTTTGGCTTGTCAATGAAAGACATCTATTTATTTTTTCGAACACCCGTCATAGAAAATTTTGATGACCATGTCCGCATGTTGGTCTATCGCTTTTTCATCAAAAGCATCAATTCCAAATTGATCTTTCATTTGATGATGTAATAAGAAGAAAGTATTACAAGCTCCTAAAAATATGGTTGTCAAGTTATGGAGTGGAATTTTATCTACAAGTCCTTGTTTAATTTGGTCAGTTTGGTGGTCAAGAAATATTTGACTTAACGGTCCTAAAACTTCTTTTTGTAACCAATCACTTCTGGAAGATTTTAAAGCCATCTCATGAATGATAATTTGAAAAAGCTCAGGGTTGCGACCGTTGAATTGAATGAAATGTCTGGTCATTGCTTTACTCAAAGAGATGAGTTCTAGGTCACGAAATAGTTTTGCTGTTTTTTTATTTTCTATTAAATATTCATTGAAAGCCATTTGTACCGCATTTCTCCATAGGCTTTCCTTATTGCCAAAATGATAATGTAGTAATGAATCATCTACGTTTGCTATTCTAGAAATTTTACTAATTGTAACACCACCAAAACCATTTATTGCAAAAGCTTTTAAAGCAACTTTTAATATTTGCTCTTTATTCGCACTACTTTTTTCAGTAGGCCTCCCTCGTTTTCGTTTTTTTACTTTTTCAATTGCACCTTCTTTTTTCTGTTCCATTTAAGTGATTTTTAGAAATTAAGCGGTATTCCTTTTTGAATTAAATTATTTAAGAAGTTGACTAATAAATATGTATTAACCTTAGGTCTAATGTCGATATAAATTTTGGTAATTTAGAATTATATGCAAATTAAACACAAAAAAAAGAGATTATTTCCCAATTTATTATAAATTTGTGTAATTAGTTTAATTAAGAACTTAGTGAATTAAATGTTTTCTTAACTGTTTTAACCATCAATACAAAAGTGAATACTATAAAAATAGAACGAAAAAGTAATTACGCCATTATCGAATTGAATAATGGAAAAGTAAATGCTATCAACGAAGATTTAGCTAAGGATCTAGGTACTGTTTTTAGCGAATTAGACCAGGATGATAGTGTAAAAGGTGTAATTCTGACAGGAAGACCTCATTGTTTTAGTGCTGGTTTGGATATTGTCAGCCTTTCTCAAGGTGGTTCTGAAGGGGCTAAGCAATTTTGGAGAAACTACTTAGGGGCAATCCAAAGCATGATTCGTTTTTCAAAACCTTTTGTGTGCGCTATTACAGGTTATGCTCCGGCAGGTGCAACTATTTTGACTTTGTGTGCTGATTATCGAGTCATGGGTAAAGGTCCAAAGCATATTGTGGGCATGCATGAATTTAAAATGTCTATGCAGATTCCAGAGATGTTATGCGATATTTATGCGTATCATTTAGGTGAAAAATTAGCATGGAAGTCCGTTCAACAATCTAAATTGTTTAACAGTGACGAAGCTCTAGAAATTGGCCTGGTAGACGAATCTGTTGATGTAGAAATGGTATTGGAAAGGGCAGAGAAACATTTACAAAAATTGATAAGAGTTTACGCTCCTGTTTTCAAAAAATCAAAAGAATATTTTCGAAGAACTTTATTGAAAGTTATAGATAGGCCAATTGAACCGATGGTAGAAGCCATTGCTGCAGAATGGGATGACCCATTTGTTCAAAAAACTATACAAGCCTTTTTAGCAAGTTTGAAAAAATAATTTATTCCTCCAGAAATGGATTAAAAATTTAAAACAATAAAAATTATGGAAGCATATATTTATGATGCCATCAGAACAGTTCGAGGAAAAGGAAATCGTAAAGGAGCATTAATGGGAATCACTCCCACCGATTTAGCGACACAAGCCTTGACTGGAATTAAAGAGAAAAACAATATTGATACGACTCAGGTTGAAGATGTCATTTTAGGATGTGTTGGTCAGGTAATGGACCAAGCTGCCAATATTGCAAAAGCAGCGGCACAAAATTCCAATTACGGTGACCAGCTCTGCGGTGTGACCTTGAACCGTTATTGTGGTTCAGGTTTGGAATCCATTAACCAAGCAGCAGCTTATGTTAAATCCGGTTTCCGCAATTTAATTATTGCAGGTGGAGTAGAAAGTATGTCCAGGGTGAAGATGGGCTCTGATGGTGGAGGTATGTTTATGGACCCATCTATTGCCATTCCTGGGCACATTATTCCGCAAGGGATTTCTGCTGACTTAATTGCTTCTAAATACGGTTACTCTCGAAATGATGTAGATACAATTGCTTATACTTCCCAAATGCGTGCTACTGAAGCTGAAAAAGATAATCGATTTAAATCGAGAATCTCTATTAAGGATATCAATGGACTCGAAGTATTAAACACTGATGAAAACATTCGACCTTCTACTACTGTAGATGGATTGGGCACCCTTAAACCATCATTTGTGAAGATGGGCGCAATGGCCGGCTATGATGCAATTGCCATTGACCGTTATCCTGAAGTCGAGGCAATTGAGCACGTTCATCATGCAGGAAACTCTTCTGCAATTGTAGATGGTGCGGCTGTTGCCTTAGTTGGGAATAAAGCAATTGGTGAACAAATGGGACTGAAACCTCGATTTAAAATTCGTGCTGCAGCGCTTCATGGAACGGACCCAACGATCATGTTGACTGGTATTGGGCCCGCGTCCCTCAAAGCATTGAAACAAGCAGGAATGAAAGCTTCTGATATTGATCTTTTTGAAATTAATGAAGCGTTTGCAGCTGTAGTTATCAAAGCGATGGATGACATTGGTATTGACTATTCTAAAGTGAATGTTAATGGAGGAGCTATTGCATTAGGTCACCCACTTGGCGCTACAGGATGTATGTTGACTGGAACATTAATGGATGAACTAGAAAGACGTGACTTGAATACAGGTTTGATAACCCTATGTATTGGAGGAGGTATGGGAATCGCTACTATTATTGAGCGAGTTTAATTTATCTTATCATTAAAAAGCAAAAAAAACATGTCAGATATAAAAAACGAATTACTTAGCTATAGTGTGGATGCAGATGGTATTGGTACATTGTTAATAGACCAAGTTAATAATCCAACTAACCTTTATAGCATGCCCTTTTTGGAAGCATATTTTGATGTTGCTCAAAAAGCGATTGCTGATGAAAATGTAAAAGGGGTCATCGTTACTTCTGGTCAACGAATGTTTATGGCAGGAGGTGACTTGAGGGATTTAGTCAAGCCTGTTGAAGATGTTGAGGCATTTTTTAATGGGATAATGAAATTTCATGTCAAATCAAGGGAATTAGATCTTGGCGGAAAGCCTTTTGTAGCGGCTATTAATGGAACAGCACTTGGTGGAGGGATGGAACTTTGCCTTACTTGTCATCATAGAATTGCAATCAATAGCCATAAAATTAAATTGGGTTTTCCTGAGGCATCTATTGGATTATTGCCGGGAGGTGGAGGTACGGTGAAAGCACCTTACTTAATGGGCTTCCAAAATGCTTTGATGTATTTATTACAAGGAAAACAAGTAAGACCTCAGCAAGCACTTAAAGATGGTTTAATTGATGATGTTGCTGAAAATCAGGAGGAATTATTAGAAAAAGCAAAAGCATGGATTCTCAATAATGCCGAACCTGTACAACCGTGGGATAATAAAAAACACAAAATTCCGGGAGGAGGTTTTTGGTCTCCAAATGGTGTGCAAACCCTAATGGGCGCAGTAGGAAATGTTGCAAAAATGTCTCACGGAAATTATCCGGCACAAAGGTATATACTAAGTATTGTACATAATGGTCTGCAGGTTCCAATGGATAGGGCTTTAGAAATTGAAGCGAGATTCTTTACTAAAATTTGCCAAGCCAAAGAAGCTAAGAATATGATTCGTACAGGTTTCTTGGAAATGCAAAATGCTAAGAAAGGAAAAGCTCGTCCAAAAGATGAACCTAAATACGAGGTGAAAAAAGTAGGAATACTTGGTGCAGGAATGATGGGAGCAGGTGTTGCTTACGTTTCTGCCAAAGCAGGAATGGATGTAGTCCTTAAAGACATTTCAGTAGAAAATGCAGAAAGAGGAAAAGCGTATTCTACCAAAATATTGGACAAAGCTATTGCTAAAGGACGTTCTACCGAAGAAAAGAAACAAGCCTTACTCAATAAGATTACGCCAACGGACGACCCTAAAGCAATGGAAGGATGTGACTTGGTGATCGAAGCGGTATTTGAGGACCCTGCATTGAAAGATAAAGTGACTAAAGAAACAGAAGCGGTTTTGGGCGCTGATAAAATTTACGGCTCTAATACTTCGACTATTCCTATTTCACTTTTAGCAAAGTCATCAGAGCGACCTGAAAATTTTATTGGAATTCATTTTTTCTCACCGGTGGATAGAATGCCATTAGTAGAAATAATCGTTGGAGAAAAAACAAGTAACAAAGCTATTGCAGCGGCAGTAGATTACACGGTTGCTATCGGAAAAGTGCCAATTGTCGTCAATGATAGCCGAGGCTTTTTTACTTCTCGATGCTTTGGTACTTTCGTAAATGAAGGGATGTTTTTATTAGAAGAAGGTGTACCTGCGGCAATGATTGAAAATATCGCCAAGAAGAAAGGAATGCCAGTTGGTCCATTGGCAGTTCATGATGAGGTAACCTTGACTTTGAGTAAACACGTAATTGAGTCTAACCCGGATTCAGATAAAGATCCTTTGAATAAACGTTTTTACAAACTTGTAACAGATTTGATTACGAAGGGAAGAACTTCAAGAAAAGACGGAGCAGGTTTTTATGATTACCCGAAAGAAGGGAAAAAGAAGCTTTGGAAAGGATTGGCTGAGATGTTTGATTCTAAACTAGATACGCTGGATGAAGAAACCATTGCCAAGAGAATCATGCACCGTCAGGCATTGGAGAGTTTCAGATGCTTGGACGAAGGGGTTTTGAACTCAGTTGTCGATGGAGATATTGGTTCTGTTTTGGGTTGGGGATTCCCAATTTATACAGGTGGTTCTTTGTCTTATATTGATTTTGTAGGCATAAAAGAATTTGTTGCTGATTGCGATAATTTCAAAGAAAAATTCGGTGAGCATTGGACAATTCCTGCTAGCTTGAGAGCCTTGGCTGAAGGTGGTAAGTCCGTTCATGATTTTAAAAAGCATAAGGTGGTGTCAGCTGCAGAGTTAAAGAAAATGTTAGAGCCGGAACTTGTTGCTTATGCAAATGAGATAGGAATTGAAGCGTCTGTTGATGACTTAAAAGCAGATACCTTGCAAAAGGTTATGGTAAAATTGGGTTATTGAGAAACCTTTTAAAAGTAATTCTTCAAGTCCAGCGAAAAAAATAAAATCAACAATTTCATTTTAGAGAAAAGAAATCCAGAGAGCGTTTTGAGCTAAAATGAAATTTATTAGTTGATTTTATTTTTGAGCCATTACTAAGGTGATGGGTACTTTAAACGGAGTGCATTTCAGAATTTCGCATATTATGCCTTTCGGCAAATGAACTCATTTTGCGAAAGCGAAAAAATGAAAAGCTCACTTTAAATGTATCCCTTACCTTAAAAAAATATCCAAGAAAATAATGAACTTCAGTCTATCAGAAGAACATATAATGATTAGAGATGCCTCCCGTGATTTTGCTCAAAATATCTTAAAGCCCGGTGTGATTGAAAGAGACATCAACCAAATTCACCCCTCAGAATTTGTTCATCAAATGGGTGACTTAGGCTTTATGGGAGCAATGACTGATCCTGATTATGGTGGTGCAGGAATGGATACCCTTTCCTATGCGATCATCATTGAAGAATTATCCAAGGTTGACGCTTCAAGTTCGATAATAGTTTCCGCCCACAACTCCTTAGCGCTTTGGAGAATTGAAAAATTTGGTTCAGAAACAACCAAGCAAAAATATTTACCTGATTTGACATCGGGAAAGACAATTGGTGCTTTTTGCCTTTCAGAGCCAGAGGCAGGTTCAGATGCTACCTCACAAAGAACGACAGCAGAAGATTGTGGTGACTATTATCTGCTCAATGGAACAAAAAATTGGATTACTAATGGAAAAAAAGCAGGCGTTTATGTCGTCATCGCTCAAACCAATGCCGAGCTAAAACATAGAGGTATCAATGCTTTTGTGGTAGAAGCAGGTTGGGAAGGTGTTACTACAGGAGTCAAAGAAGATAAGTTGGGAATTCGTTCATCAGACACCTCATCGGTCATGTTTCAAGATGTCAAAGTACCTAAAGAAAACCGTTTAGGACCCGAAGGTTTTGGTTTTAAATATGCCATGAAAACACTTGACGGCGGTCGCATCGGAGTGGCTTCACAAGCCTTAGGGATTGCTGCGGGTGCTTATGAATTAGCCTTGGCTTATTCACACGAAAGAGAGGCATTTGGCAAGCCAATCGCTAAACATCAAGCCATTGCTTTTAAGTTAGCTGATATGGCTACGCAAATCGAAGCAGCCAGAATGTTGGTATATCGGGCAGCTTGGCTCAAAGACCAAGGATTAGATTATGCCCAGGCGGCAGCTATGGCAAAACTTTATGCCTCAGAAGCAGCCATGAGTATCACCGTTCAGGCGGTACAAGTACATGGCGGATACGGTTATGTCAAAGAATACCATGTAGAACGATTGATGCGAGATGCGAAGATCACTGAAATTTATGAAGGAACATCCGAGATTCAGCGCATAGTGATTTCCAGAAATGTTTTGAAGGGAATGACTTATGTGCCGTTGGAAATGCCAGTTTTAACCTAAGAATAAATCATATAGAAAAGTATAGAAGAAGTATGTTGATTTTAAAATTGCCTTAGATTCAAAAATAAAATGGAATTACTAAAAGGAATAAAAATTATTGATTTCACTCGTCTATTGCCCGGACCGGTGGCTACCCATTTATTGGCACAAATGGGCGCGGAAGTCATCAAAGTCGAAAGCCCTAAACGAATGGACTATGCTCGTGGAAGCGGCAAACAAGTAGATGGTGCAAGTATTATTTTTCATCAGTTGAACCATAATAAGACGATAAAAATAGTGGACTATTCCACAGAAGAAGGAAAAGCTGAATTATTGAATTTGATAAAGGACGCAGATGCTTTAATTGAACAGTTCCGCCCGGGAGCCATGGATGCATGGGGTTTTGGATATGAACAAATAAAAGCTATCAATCCTGAAATCGTTTATGTTTCCTTGACAGGCTATGGAAGGAATAATGATTATTCTAATGAGGCAGGGCATGATTTTAATTATTTGGCTTATGCCGGCATCATGAGTTTGCTCAAAGATGAACAAAGCAAACCAACAGTTCCGGATACTCAATTCGCGGATATTGGAAGTGCATATATGGCAGTCATAGCGATGCAGGCTGCATTATTGAAAAAAGCGAATACAGGAAAGGGAGGTTTTGTGGATGTATCAATTGCCGATGCTGTTAATCCATTTTTGATAGGCCCTTATGCTTTACATAAAGGTGGATTGGACCACAGAAAATATAATATTGTTAATGGCAAAACAACGGTCAACTATGCTGCTTATCAATGTGCAGACGGTAAATGGCTTTCTGTTGGCGCGATGGAGGTGAAATTTTGGAACAACATCTGCGATGTGGTTAACAAACCTGAATGGAAACGGAAAAATGAAATGGAATTGCTGATTTCCGCTTTCCCAAAAAGCGAAGTTGAAGTATTATTCAAAACCAAAACAAGAGATGAATGGGCAGCATTATTCAAAGGAAAGGATGTTTGTGTTGCTCCAGTTTTGGAAATCGAAGAATTAGAAAATTCCGACTATCATCAATCAAAAAACACTTTCGAGGAGTTTGAAACTCCAAACGGAACAAAGTTGACGACCATAGCACTTCCATTTAAGGCGTAAAAAAATATTATAAATCTAAGTACAATGGCTTTTATCATAGAAATAGACAAAGATATTTTTGAATTAGAAGATGCTAATAACGTTGACGCTACTCAAATAAGTGATTCAAAGTTTCATGTACTGAAAAACAATCAATCGTATCAGGTTGAAATCATTGAATCGGATTTTGATTCAAAAACGATGACGCTTGAAGTGAATGGCAATAAATATAAAATCCAAATAAAGGACAGCTATGATCAACTGGTTAAAAAATTAGGCTTTGCTTCAGCCAATAATCAAAAGTTGAAAAACATAAAAGCCCCAATGCCCGGGTTAATTATTGATATTCTTGTTGAACCGGGACAGTCGATCCAAAAAGGTGACCCATTATTAATTCTCGAAGCCATGAAAATGGAGAATGTATTGAAGGCAGTAGGAGAAGGTGTTGTAAAGGCTGTCTCTTTTACAAAAGGGATGGCAGTCGATAAGGGGCAAATTATGATCGAAATGGAATAATGTAGTCATGGAAAACTTATTCAAAGAATTTGAAAATATATCTAAGGCAGGATGGCTGGCGAAGGTGGAAAAAGACTTGAAAGGAAAGCCTCTTGAAAGCTTGAACTGGGCTTTGAATGAGGAAATTATGCTTTCACCTTTTGCGCATTTGGAAGACCTGCAAGAGGAGACAATCGCCATTCCAAATAATCACCAATCCAATCAATGGAACATTGGCGTTCGTATCAAAGTATCAGATTTTAAAAAGGCAAATAAAGAAGCCTTGAGTCTTTTAGAAAACGGCGCATCGGCTATATGTTTTGAGTTGAAAAAGACACCCAATCATACCCAACTCACCGAATTATTAAATGAAATCAATTTAGAATGGATTTCAACGAATTTTAAAATTTATCAAACTTCTTGGGAAAGAATTACTTCCAATTTTATTAAAATCATTGAAGAAAAAGGTGAAAACTCAAACAAGGTCAGATGCTCTTTTCAATTTGAAGACAATGACATTTCTGACATTGAACAATTCAAAAATACGATTCAAAAATTGCCGAAAGGTCAGTTTTTGACCATTCAATCAAAATATGAGAAAGACCCCGTTTTGGAATTGTCCAAAACTATTTTCGAGGCAAATCAAGCTTTAATTCAATTAAATGAAAAGGGTTTTAACTTAAAAAATAAACACAAAAACATCCAATTTTCTGTCGAGCTTTCAGACAGCTATTTTTTAAACATTGCCAAAATAAGAGCCTTAAAATTGCTTTGGCAAAATGTTCTTTCAGCTTGGAGTGAAGATTTTATAAATGAATCTTCAATTCAAGTTCATCTCACGTCTCTAACCCAAACAGACGACGAGAATTACAATAAAATCAAAGCGACAAGCCAAGCCATGTCTGCTGTAATTGGCGGCGCAGATACCTTATACATATACGCGTCCGATGAATTCAAAGATGGAAAAGGAACGGCTTTCGGTCAAAGAATTGCTTTGAATGTTCAAAATTTAATGCAACTCGAAAGTTATCTAAATCGAGTCACAGACCCTGCGGCTGGAAGTTTTTTTATTGAAGGATTGACAAAAACATTGGCGGAAGCTGCTTGGGTTAAATTTCAAAATGAACAACCGAAATAAATGAAAAAGATATTAGTAGCCAATCGAGGCGAAATCGCCCTTCGTGTCATGCGAACCGCAAGAAAGATGGGTATCAAAACAGTTGCTGTTTATTCGGAAGTGGACAGAAATGCCCTGCACGTTCGATTTGCGGATGAAGCTGTTTTATTAGGTGCTGCGCCTTCTTCTGAGTCCTATTTGAATATGGAGAAAGTGATTGAAGCGGCAAAGAATACTGGAGCGGATGGTATTCATCCGGGTTACGGATTTTTGAGTGAGAATGCCACATTTGCCAAAATGGTCGAGAAAAACGGGATTACGTTTATTGGTCCACGACCTCATGCAATCGAAGTCATGGGTAGTAAATTGGCAGCAAAAGAAGCTGTTAAGGATTACAATATCCCAATGGTGCCGGGCATTGAAGAAGTGATTACGGATGTCGATTTGGCAAAAGAAATTGCGACAAAAATCGGTTTCCCAATTTTGATAAAAGCCTCGGCAGGTGGTGGTGGAAAAGGAATGCGAGTCGTGACTAACTTGGAAGAATTGCCAGAACAAATGGAGCGTGCTATTAGTGAGGCAATCTCAGCATTCGGCGACGGAGCGGTTTTTATTGAAAAATATGTCACCTCTCCACGCCACATAGAAATTCAGGTTTTGGCAGATACGCATGGAAATGTAGTTCATCTATTTGAGCGAGAATGTAGCGTACAGCGCCGACATCAAAAGGTGGTCGAAGAAGCTCCGTCCGTAGTATTGACGCCCAAACTTCGAAAAGCAATGGGTGAGGCAGCAGTCAAAGTCGCAAAGGCTTGTGATTATGTGGGCGCAGGCACAGTCGAATTCTTGTTGGATGATCAGAAGAATTTCTATTTTTTAGAAATGAATACACGTCTCCAAGTAGAACATCCAGTTTCGGAATTGATAACAGGGGTTGACTTGGTGGAGCAACAAATTAGAGTCGCTCGCGGCGAAAAATTGACGATCATACAAGAAGATTTAACTATCACCGGTCATGCGCTGGAATTGCGAATCTATGCAGAAGATCCACTTGATAATTTCCTCCCAAGTGTCGGTACTTTAGAAACTTACACCCGACCAAGCGGCGAGGGCATTCGATTAGACGACGGTTATGAGGAAGGTATGGAAATTCCAATTTACTACGACCCGATGATTGCGAAATTAATCACCTACGGAAAGTCTCGTGAGGAGGCAACTCAATTAATGCTTAAAGCGATTCAAGATTATAAAATTGAAGGCATTGCGACAACACTTCCGTTTGGGAAATTTGTTTGTGAACATGAGGCGTTTACTTCCGGTAAATTCGATACACACTTTGTCAAAAATTATTATTCACCTGAAAAAATAAAGACACAACAGATGGCTGAAAAGGAAATTGCTGCGGCAGTTGGCTTGCAATTTTTTTTGGAGAATAAAAGGCAATTAGTGGTAGCGGAAACAGGAACATCGAACTGGAAAGCGAACAGATTTTGATTTGGTTAATTTGATGCAGTAAATGACCTCATGAGCTACTAACTTTCAAAAGATGAAACAGCCCAACTTCAAAAATATACCTTTCAAAAGAATAAATACAAACCAAAATTCACTCACCGAATCTTGGAGAACACCCGAGGACATTCAAATCAAATCAACCTTTTCAAAAGAAGATTTGAAGGAAGTGACTCATTTAAATTTCGTCGCAGGAATCGCACCTAATTTGCGTGGCCCATACAGTTCCATGTATGCTGTTCGACCTTGGACGATTCGGCAATATGCGGGATTTTCGACGGCGGAAGAAAGCAATGCTTTTTATAGGAGAAATTTAGCACAAGGACAAAAAGGCTTGTCGGTGGCATTCGATTTGGCGACGCATCGGGGCTATGATTCTGACCATCCAAGAGTGGCGGGCGATGTCGGAATGGCAGGCGTGGCGATTGATACAGTGGAAGATATGAAGATGCTTTTTGACCAAATTCCGTTGGATAAAATGTCCGTTTCAATGACTATGAACGGGGCAGTAATTCCCATATTGGCATTTTATATTGTGGCAGCGGAAGAACAGGGCGTGGACAAATCGAATCTCAGCGGTACGATTCAGAATGATATTTTGAAGGAGTTCATGGTACGTAATACCTATATTTATCCACCACAACCTTCCATGCGTATCATTGGAGATATATTCGAATATACTTCTCAAAATGCTCCCAAATTCAATTCGATTTCGATTAGTGGATATCACATGCACGAAGCAGGCGCTTCGGCGGATATTGAATTGGCATATACACTTGCGGATGGTTTGGAATATATTCGAACGGGGTTGAAAGCGGGTTTGAAAATTGATGATTTCGCGCCGCGATTGTCCTTCTTTTGGGGCATTGGGATGAATCATTTTATGGAAATCGCAAAAATGCGTGCCGCTCGAATGCTTTGGGCGAAAATTGTCAAACAATTCAATCCGTCTAATCCAAAATCCATGTCTTTACGGACGCATTGTCAAACGTCGGGCTGGAGTTTGACAGCGCAAGATCCATTCAATAATATTGCTCGAACGACCATCGAAGCGATGGCTGCTGTTTTTGGTGGAACGCAATCTTTGCATACCAATTCGCTTGATGAAGCGATTGCTTTGCCAACTGATTTTTCTGCAAAAATTGCGAGAGATACTCAAAAATATTTGCAATTAGAAACGAATATTACAAAAGTCGTTGACCCGTGGGGTGGTTCGTATTATGTTGAGTATTTGACACATGAAATCGCGCAAAAAGCGTGGGCATTGATTCAGGAAATTGAAGAATTGGGCGGCATGGCAAAAGCCATCGAAAATGGCTTGCCCAAACTTCGTATAGAAGAAGCAGCCGCCCGAAAACAAGCCCGAATTGACAGCGGGATTGATAAAATTGTCGGTGTGAATATTTACCAAGCCGAAGAAGATGGTCAATCTTTGGATACCCTCGAAGTGGATAATACTGCCGTCCGAAATTCGCAAATCGAAAAGATCAAAAAGGTTAAAGCCGAACGCGACGAAACAGCCGTTCAAAAAGCATTGAAAAATCTTGAAAAGGTCGCTGCTTCGGAAGGGAACTTACTCTCCGCCGCCATTGAAGCCGCTCGATTGAGAGCAACTTTGGGCGAAATTTCGGATGCAATGGAAAAGTCTTTCGGGAGATTCAAAGCCAATACTCAAACCATCAAGGGCGCATACATGAATGAAATTTCGAAAAACGATGATTTCAAAAAAGCTTGTGAATTATCAGATAAGTTCGCCGAATTAGAAGGTCGCCGTCCAAGAATTATGGTTGCCAAATTAGGGCAAGACGGACACGACCGTGGTGCGAAAGTTATCGCCACAAGTTTTGCGGACATTGGATTTGATGTAGATGTTGGTCCCCTTTTTCAAACACCTGAAGAAGCTGCCCGTCAGGCTGCCGAAAATGATGTACATATTTTGGGTATTTCCTCTTTGGCAGCAGGACATAAAACGCTCGTTCCGCAAGCGATTCAAGCTTTGAAAGATTTAGAAAGGGAAGATATTATGGTAATAACGGGAGGCGTCATTCCGCCACAGGACTATCAATTTTTGTTTGAAGCGGGGGTAGTTGGTGTTTTTGGTCCAGGAACCGTCATTTCGAAGGCAGCGGGGGAGATTTTAGGGATTATGATTGAATCTTCATCGTAATCGCCGAATTCATTTAGCTGATCCTAAATGTATAAATCACACCTGTCAAATAAAATGACAATTACAAAATAAAAACAAATGAAACTTGAACACATAGGCATCGCCGTCAAAAATCTCGAAAAAAGTAATGACCTTTTCCGTCAACTATTGGGAAGAGAACATTACAAAATCGAAGAAGTGGAATCCGAAAATGTAAAGACTTCTTTTTTTATGACAGGGGATAGTAAAATTGAATTATTGGAAGCGAGTTCACAAGATAGCGCGATTGCCAAATACATTGAAAAGCGTGGAGAAGGTATTCACCATATTGCTTTTGAAGTCGAAGATATTCATGCTGAAATGAAACGATTGTCGGAAGAAGGTTTTCGAATTTTAAATGAAAAGCCCAAACGTGGAGCAGATAATAAATTGGTTTGTTTTGTACATCCGAAATCAGCAAACGGCGTTTTGGTCGAATTATGTCAAACGATAAAAGAAAACAATGAAAAATAAACTTGAAATTTTAGATAAAAAAATAAAAGAAGCTCACCTCGGCGGCGGTGAAAATCGAATTGAAAAGCAACATCAAAAAGGAAAATTGACTGCTCGTGAGCGAATCCATTTTTTGCTCGATGAAGGTTCATTTGAGGAAATTGGCATTTTGGTGACGCACCGAACGAGCGATTTCGGAATGGACAAACAAGTTTTTTATGGTGATGGTGTTGTGACTGGTTATGGCACAATTAACGGGCGATTGGCTTATGTTTTTGCTCAAGATTTTACGGTTTTTGGCGGTTCTTTATCTGAGACACACGCTGAGAAAATTTGTAAAATCATGGATTTGGCAATGAAAACAGGTGTACCTTTAATTGGGTTGAATGACTCAGGAGGTGCACGAATTCAGGAGGGTGTTCGATCATTAGGCGGGTATGCAGACATCTTCTATAGAAACGTAATGGCTTCAGGTGTCATACCGCAAATTTCAGCGATTATGGGCCCTTGTGCTGGCGGAGCAGTTTATTCACCGGCAATGACCGATTTTACCATCATGGTCGAAAATTCAAGCTACATGTTTGTGACTGGTCCCAATGTAGTTAAAACAGTAACCAACGAAGAAGTTACTTCAGAAGAACTTGGTGGTGCAAGTGCACACTCAACTAAATCAGGTGTAACCCATTTGACAGCTCAAAATGACATGCATTGCATTGAGCAAGTTAAGCAATTACTAAGCTATATGCCTCAAAATTGTGAAGATGCTCCTACGAAATTACCTTATGAAATCGGTGAAGAGATTCGAGAAGAATTGGAAAATATCGTCCCAGAAAATGCGAATCAACCTTATGATATGCGCGAAGTCGTTGAAGGCATTGCCGACCGAGATTCTTTCTTTGAAATTCATAAAGATTATGCTGAAAATATCGTCGTTGGTTTCGTAAGATTGGCAGGTCGAAGTATTGGGATTGTGGCAAATCAACCTATGAGTCTGGCAGGCTGTCTCGATGTAAACAGTTCAAAAAAAGCAGCTCGTTTTACTCGTTTTTGTGATTGTTTCAATATTCCATTATTGGTACTAGTTGACGTGCCTGGTTTCCTTCCTGGTACAGATCAAGAATGGAATGGTATCATTACCAATGGAGCAAAATTACTCTATGCACTCAGTGAAGCCACTGTTCCGAAAGTAACGGTAATCACCCGTAAAGCATATGGCGGTGCCTATGATGTAATGAATTCTAAACATATTGGAGCTGACCTTAATTTTGCATGGCCGGGAGCAGAAATTGCAGTAATGGGAGCAAAAGGAGCGAGTGAAATTATTTTCAAAAAAGAAATCAAAGCTGCTGAGAATCCTGCTGCTAAACTTTTAGAGAAAAAAACAGAGTATGCAGAAAAATTTGCGAATCCATATAGTGCTGCCAAACGAGGGTTTATCGATGAAGTGATTTTACCAAAGGATACAAGAAGAAAATTAATCAAAGCCTTCTCCATGCTTGAAAATAAGGTGCTAAAAATGCCAAAGAAAAAACATGGTAATATTCCCTTGTGAGTAATTGACTCTGTCCAAATGAATTGATATTTTTTTGGAATTACTGAGTTGCACTTTGTCGCTACATAATTCCATTTTGGAACTATTCATACTTTGCGAAGAGCGTACTATTCACAAAATCAATGTATTTTTCAATTTCTTCCGTATCAAAAGAATCTATTCCAAACTGCCGTTTGAATTGAAAAGATAATGCGAAGAAAATATTCGCAGCTCCAACTACCATACTATGTACATGGGCTTTAGTGGAGTCTGGAAGAATTGCTGAATTTTGATTTTTGTCCATTTCTACTCTTGACGAAAATTGAGCATGTAGAGGATCTAATATTTCATCCATTAACCATTCTGCCCGATGTGATTCGTTAACGATTTCATGAAAGACGATTTTAAAAAATTCTGGATGCTTAGCAGAGAAATAAATGAATTGTCTATTGTAGGCTTTAAGTAAAGGAATACCAGATAAATCTTTGAAATAACTTTCTATGTTTTGCAAAACTCTCCTCAGTTCATCTCCAAGTTTACGAACCGTTTGTTTCCATAAATCTTCTTTATTTTTAAAATGATAATGTAATAGGGAAGTTGAAAAGTTTGCTTGCTCCGATATGTCTTTTATTTGAGCTCCATCAAAACCTTTTTTTGAAAAAACTTGAGCTGCGGCATCTAAAACTACCGACAAATCTTTGTTTGCAAAGGGTCTACCTCTCTTTCTGCTATTTTTTTGTGCTTTCGAGCTCATTAATATTTAATTGTTTTATTTAAGAATCAAAAAAATCAATCAATTAGATTTTTCCCAAACTATAAATTTATAACACTTTAAGCTAATACTTGTTGAAAAATTGATTTCTAAATTCAGATTATTCCTTCTTAATCAGCCTCCTTGATACTATTGATCAAGGTCATTTTTCATATCACCTAAATTAATTGATTTTTAAATTAATTCCAAATCGCTAAATGGTGCAAAATATTGTATTGTTAGATATTGTTATCCAGTATTTCATCCAAATATAATTGTGTTTTACGATCATATGTTTGTAAATATTGAATATAGATTTGGAGAGTTGAAGAATTATCAATTCTTTTGTTTATATTTAATTGATTTATGAATCAAATAAATGAATTTCGATAACTTGAAACATTGCATTCTTTTGTCTTTAACTAGGATATAGAGACAATTGGTGCTTTGAAAGTCAAGTATTCATTACTTGTTTTAACTGGGCAAATGATAAAAGACTCACCTAAAGAATTTTAATCAACTAAAAGTTATCCAGAGTCTGTTTTGTTTTAGATTGAAGCGAGATAGAGAGAATGAGAACCTTTTTTACAATTATAGCTTATTCTGCTCCTCGCGGCTCTTTGTGTGCTAATAAGTCTCATACAGAAAGACACAAAGTTAAGAATGATAATTTAGCTATTTCCCAAAATCAATATTATTGGGAAGGTAAATCAGGGAACTGATTGCGGCAGTTTCCTAAAAATATATTTTCGAATACTTAAATTTTAGAATTATGGTAAAACCTACATCAGTTCATCATATTGCTATTTGTACAAATAATATGAAGGAGCAAATAGAATTTTTTACAGATGTATTGGGAATGGAGTTAGTCGCTTTGTATTGGATGCATGGTGCGAAAGGGTGCTGGCATGGGTTTTTGAACGTAAACGATAACTGTTCTTTAGCTTTTGTATTCACTCCTGACATGCCTAATATTGAGTCGATTGACGGAGTTACTCATGCCGGAAATGTTTCTAATAGTTCTGCTCCAGGGACTGTGCAGCACATTGCTTTCAATGTGGAAACAATGGAAGATTTGCTGAATTTAAGAGATCGTATTCGCTCAAGAGGAGTTAACGTTGTAGGGCCTATTGACCAAGGTATGTGCCAATCCCTATACTTTGCTGGTCCAGAAAATTTGACCTTAGAAGTAGCCACATCAAAAAAAGCCATTAGCCCAGAATTTTGGATTGACCCTAAGGCAGTCGAATCTGCTGGAATTAGTTCTGATGAATTAGCAAGATATACTTCTCCCGCTCCTTATGAAGGACAAGGTGGAAAAATTAAACAACCAAAGAAAGATTATGATAAGCCACACCTAGATTATTTAGCCCCTTTTGGTGAATTTATATGTAAGATTCCAGACAAGATTATCTGGAAAGTATTTAGCTATGCTAAGGCACCCAATGAAGTAGAGCAGAAAAAGTGGTATCACTTTTTTAGAAAATAGCATAATTGATGAACAGCTAAATTTCTTTAAAAAATTGTAAAACAGATTTGAATAATATCGATTGTTAAAATCACTTATTCGAAATTTTAAAATAATTAATCATGGTAAAACCCACATCAATTAATCATATAGTTGTCTGTACTGCTGACATGAAAGCGCAACTTGAATTCTTTACAGATGTGATGGGAATGGAGTTAGTTGCTTTTTATAAAATGCCCGACACTGAAGGGTGCTATCAAGCATTTTTAAAATTGAATGAGACTTGTTCTTATGGATTAGTCTTTACTCCGGATACCCCTAAGATTAAATCTATAAAAGGAGTAACTCATGCTCAGCATCCAGCTAAGGGTTCCGCGCCAGGGACTGTTCAGCATATAGCTTTCAATGTCGATTCGATGGAAGCAATGTTGAATTTAAGAGACAGAATTCGATCAAAAGGAGTGAATTGTTTAGGTCCGCTTGATCATGGTATGTGTCAGTCCATGTACTATGGAGGTCCTGAAAATTTGACTTTAGAAGTAGCGACGTCCGATAAAGCTATTAGTCCTGACCTATGGATAGACCAAGAGGTAGTAGAATTGGCAGGTATCAGTCCTGAAGAATTAAAAACATTTATTAATCCTCCCACTTTTGAAGGACAGGGAGGAAAAGTTCCTCAACCTAAAAAAGAAGCATCTAAATATCATATGGTTTATGATGGACCACATGGAGATAAGATATTAGAAATGTCAGATGAGGAGTTAAAGCAGTTGGCTAGTTACCCTGATGTTCCAGGAGCTAGAACATAGTTTTTTGAGAGCTAGATTCTAGCTAAAAATAAATCTAAAAATTACTTTTCATTCGACTTATGGAGCATGCTATAATGTCAAATTATCGATCAACTTGGGATAATTTCAAATGGGAGTTACCGGAATTTTTCAATTATGGAGATGTAATTGATGAGTGGGCAGAAGACCCTAGTCGTATGGCTTTGATTTGGGTGAACCAAGCAGGGGAAGAGGAATATTATACTTACCAAGATATCAAGCATTTGAGCAATCAATTTGCAAACCTCTTGCAAGCTAAGGGGATTCAAAAGGGAGACAAGGTCATTGTTATGTTGCCAAGGATTCCTCAATGGCAAATGGTGATGATCGGCTGCAACAAGTTAGGAGCAATTCCAATTCCTTGTGTAACTATGTTGACTGCCAAAGATTTGGCATATCGAGCGGAGCATTCAGAAGCTTTAGCGGTAGTAACTACCTCAGAGAATACCCATAAGTTTTCGAATGATTTCAAAGTGAAAGTAAGTGTTGGGGCTAGTGAAAATTGGTTGGAGCTTAAAGAAGAAATAGATAAGCAAAGTACAGCGTTTGTCCCTGTTCAGATGGCTGTGGAAGACCCTGCTATTTTATTTTACACTTCTGGTTCTACAGGAATGCCGAAGGGCGTATTGCATGCATCAAGGGGGTTATTTACTTGGAGGATTTCTGCTCGCTATTGGCAATGCTTTACTGAAAAAGATGTCTCGTGGTGTACTTCCGATACTGGTTGGAGTAAAGCAGGAACGAGCATACTTTATGGACCTTGGAGTTGTGGTTGTACGGTTCTTTTTTATGACGGAGCATATGAGCCAATGAAACGATTGGAATTATTGGATAAATATAAGGTGACTATTTTTTGTGCCGCACCTACGGAATTTAGAAAGCTAATTCATTTAGAAACTTCGCATTTAGATTTTTCCAATTTACGATTAACGGTATCAGCTGGAGAAGCAATGAATCCAGAAGTCATCAATGCATGGAAAGAGATGACCAGTTCTAAATTACTAGATGGATATGGTCAAACAGAGACCTTAATGACCATCGTTAATTATCCTTCAATGCCCGTCAAGCCTGCATCCATGGGACGACCTTTACCAGGAACAGAAGCAGCCATTTTAAATGAATATGGTGAAATGGTTTCAGTTGGAGATTCAGGTCAATTAGCCATCAAATGTCCCAATCCTCAAATCATGCTAGGCTATTTAAATGATGATGCAAGGACCGCAGACAGCTATCTCGAAGTCAGTGGAACAAAATGGTTTTTAACAGGAGATAATGCCTACATGGATGAAGACGGCTATATTTTTTACGAAGGTAGAAATGATGATGTCATTAATTCTTCAGGTTATCGAATCGGTCCTGTCGAAGTAGAAAATATATTAATGGAACATGAAGCAGTTCAAGAATGTGCGGTAGTGGCAAGTCCTGATAAGGATCGTGGTGAAGTGGTCAAAGCATTTATCATTTTGAATCCAAGTCATCTAGGTAGTGAAGCATTAATAGAAGAGTTGAAGAATTTCACGAAGAGCCAAACAGCTCCATATAAATACCCAAGGAAAATTGAATTTGTTGACCATTTACCTAAAACAGTAACCGGCAAAATTCAACGAAAGATTTTAAAACAAAAAGAATTTAAAAAATAAAAAGAATGTACAAGGCTATCAGCGGTCAGTATGACTTTTTACCACAAAAGAGAGTGGTCTTTGGTAAAGAATGTGGGCAAGCCACAGCCAAAGAAGTAAATGACTATGGAGCAAAGCGAGTATTGCTGGTAGCTGTTGATGTCTTGCATCGCAAACTAAATGCTACACAATCCATCATTGAGCATTTAGGAGATAAGTTAGTAGCTGTTTATGATGAAGTAGCTGAACATGCTCCATTGCATAGTGTCTTGGCCTTAAAAAATGTAATCCAAGAAGTGCAACCAGATATCATCGTATCGGTAGGTGGGGGTAGTGTTAGAGATGCCACAAAGGTAGCCACTTTAGCTTATGCCGCTGGAGCGAAGACAAAGGAGGATATTATCAACCTAAGAATTCAAGTAGCGGATGATGGGCAAATGATTGTTCCTGATTTACCAAAATCAATTCTTCGACAGATTTCAATTCCAACAACTTTGTCTGGAGCTGAATTTGGAACAATAGCAGGTGCAGTTGACACAGAACGCAATATTAAAGACATCTATCGACATCCTCAAATGTGTTCGAAGGTCATCATTTACGACCCATACATTTGTCAACTTACGCCTAATCAGCTTTGGATTTCTACAGGAATGCGAGCAGTTGACCATGCCGTTGAGACGATACTTTCTGTTACCGCTTCACCTTTTACAGATGGACCTGCATTACACGCACTACGATTATTTAATGAAGGGCTTGAGGCAGGGGAACAATCTGAATTAAGTATTGAGGGTATTCAGAATTGTCAGTTTGGAGTATGGTTATCTACGATGGGTTTAGGAAGAACACCTTATGGGGCGAGTCATGGAATTGGACACCAAGTAGGTGCAGTTGGAAAAGTACCTCATGGCTTGTGTACCTGTGTGCTATTGCCTGCTGTTTTGAAATATAACTCAGAGAAAGCAGGGGAAAAAGATAAATGGATTGCAGAAGCTTTAGGACAACCTAATTTAAGTGCATCCGAAGCTGTTGCAAAATTAATCAACCGTCTAGGATTGGTGAATAATCTAAAGGATGCAGGAGTGAAAAGAGAACAATTAGCTCGTATCGCAGAAGCGAGTATGACCAATTATTTTGTAAAAAATAATCTAAGACCAATCAAATCGCCTGACCAAGTGATGGAGATTTTAGAGATGGCTTGGACGAATTAAATCTAGAAAATGTCATTAACCAATACTATTAATTTTTCTAATAAAAAGATACTTGTAGCAGGCGCATCAGATGGTATCGGTTATGGAATAGCCAAAGCATTTTTACAAGAAGATGCAGAAGTTCATGTTACAGGGACGAGACAAAAAGAAAATTATAAGAATGATTTTACAGGAATGGTATTTCATTCTTTGGATGTGCAGAAGGAGGAAGCTATAAATGATTTGGCAGCGCAATTTGAAGAATTAGATGTACTCATCAATTGTGTCGGAACGGTGCTTTGGAAAAAACAAGAGTATGAAAGAGCAGGATTTGAAAAAATTTTGACGATTAACTTAACGGGTATCATGCACTTGTGTACTGCTTTTTTTCCAAAACTTGAAAAAACCAACGGTAGTATCATCAATCTTGACTCTGTAGTCTCTATTCGAGCAGCTTATAATAATCCCGCTTATAGTGCGAGTAAAGCTGGCTTATCTCACATGACAAAAGCATTAGCGATGAAATGGGGTAGAAAAGGTGTTCGAGTGAATAGTATTGCCCCAGGTATTATACCAACAAAATTAACGACTAATCAAACCAGCCCTGAACAATCCGAAGAATTTGCAAAAAAGAATCCGATTCCTCGATTTGGGACACCTGAAGATATAGCCGGAGGCGCATTGTTTTTAGCATCGCCTTTAGCAAGTTATATCACAGGGCATCAACTAGTAATTGATGGAGGGTGTATTTTATAAATAAAGATTTAATCATTTAAAAACTAATTAAGTGGATATAAAAAACAAAGTAGCTATCGTCACAGGAGGCGCATCTGGCTTAGGTGAGGCAACCACAAGAAATATTGTTGCCAACGGAGGGAAAGTACTCATTATGGATTTAAACATGGATAGAGGAAAATCTATCGTAGCCGAACTTGGAAAAGACAAAGTCATCTTTGATAAAACGGACGTAACAAGCGAAAGTCAAGTAAAAGAGGCATTAGCTCGGGCGGTAAAAACATTTGGAACAATTCACATCTGTATAAACTGTGCAGGAATTGGAGTTGCTAAAAAAACTGTTGGCAAAGAAGGCGCACATGAATTAGGAGCATTTGAAAAAGTCATTAAAGTGAATTTAATCGGGTCTTTCAATGTCTTGCGTTTATCAGCAGAAATTATGCAAACAAATGAACCAAATGAAAATGGAGAGAGAGGAGTCATTATCAATACGGCTAGTGTCGCTGCCTTTGATGGACAAATTGGGCAAGTTGCTTATTCCGCATCTAAAGGTGGTATTGTAGGGATGACACTTCCTATAGCAAGAGACCTGGCAAGATCAGGAATTAGATGTTTGACTATTGCTCCAGGCTTATTCTTAACTCCATTGTTTGAAGCTTTACCGGAAGAGGCCATTGAATCTCTGGGCAAACAAGTTCCATTTCCGAATCGCTTGGGCAAACCAGCTGAGTATGGAAAAATGGTTGAAAGTATTATAGAAAATCCAATGCTTAATGGTGAAGTAATAAGATTGGATGGAGCAATTAGAATGGCACCTAGATAATAAAAAAAGTATGGATACAGCAAAAGAAATACGAAAAGGAGAAGCCTTAGATTGGCAAAAACTGGAAGCTTACTTGCGTTCCGAATTGCCTGATTTTACAACAGGTGAAATGTCAGTATCTCAATTTCATGGTGGTCATGCGAACTTGACTTACCTATTGAAATTTGGTGATACGGAGTTGGTGCTACGTCGTCCGCCATTTGGCAAAATTGCCCCAGGTGCGCATGATATGAAGCGGGAATATCGAGTATTAGCCAAATTGTATAAATCTTATCCGAAAGCACCGAGAGCTTATTTGTTTTGTGATGATGAAAGTATCATTGGTGCAAAGTTCGTTGTGGTAGAACGCAAACGAGGTGTAGTAGTTCGCTATGATTTATTGGATTGTTTTAAAGGCTTTGACAAACCCGAAGAACGATTGACAACTGCTATGATTAAAGCAACCGCTGAGTTACATAAAGTAGATATAGAAAAAGCGGATTTAACCAAGTTGGGCAGACCAGAAGGCTTTTTGCAAAGACAATTAAGTGGTTGGGCAAAGAGATGGGAACTAGTGAATAACGAAGAAAACAAAGTGATGGATGAAGTTTTCGCAGCCTTATCAGCTACTGTTCCAACACCACAAGTAGTGTCCATTATTCACAATGATATTAAACTAGACAACTGCCAATTTCAAGCAGATAACCCTGATGAGGTAACCGCAGTTTTTGATTGGGATATGGCAACCTTGGGTGACCCTTTGATAGATATTGGTTCTACATTGAGCTATTGGTACGAGCCTTTTTTTGAACAATTCGATATGCCAGTTGCACTTTCAAAAACCTTTCCCAAAAAGGAATTTTTGATTGAAAAATATGAAGAGTACTCAGGCTTTTCTATGGAAAATATTGATTGGTATCATGCCTTTTCATACTGGAAAGGTGCAGTCGTTGCGCAACAACTATACAGCCGTTATCTCAACGGTAAAAGTAAAGATGAAAGAATTAAAAAATTTGGCACAGCAGCAAAAGTGATGGGGCTTTTTGCAAAAAAAATACTACAAAAATGAGTGTATATCATACAGAAAAAGGATTGGAGTATAGAGAACGATTAGTTCGTTTTATGGAAAATCACATTTATCCGATAGAGCAAGAGGTGATTGAATTTGCCCAAACTAACCCTACTGAATTGCATCCACAAATTGAGGTTTTGAAAGAAAAGGCAAAGGCAGAAGGATTGTGGAACTTGTTTATGCCTCTGAATTATGGCGAATATTCGGGTGGTCTAACGAATGTAGAGTACGCTATTCTAGCGGAAGAGATGGGGAAGGTACGTTGGGCATCAGAGGTCTTTAATTGCGATGCACCCGATACGGGCAATATGGAAGTTTTTGCTAAGTATGGTTCTGAGGAGCAGAAGGAAAAGTATTTAATGCCTTTACTAGCTGGCAAAATTCGCTCGTGTTTTCTAATGACAGAACCCGATGTAGCTAGTTCAGATGCTAGAAATGTGCAAACTTCTATTGTTAGAGATGGAGAAGACTATGTCATCAATGGTAAAAAATGGTGGATCACTAATATTCTACACCCAAATTGTGAGGTGCTAATTATCATGGGTAAAACGGATACAACCGCATCCACTTACCATCAACAAAGTATGGTCATTGTACCTAGGAATCATCCTGGTGTAGAGATCATTCGAGATTTACCACTCTTCGATCATTACGATAGACCAGGTGGTCATTGTGAAGTGCATTTAAACAATGTGCGAGTACCCAAGGAGAATCTGATTTTAGGAGAGGGTAAAGGATTTGAAATTGCCCAAGGTCGTTTAGGTCCAGGTAGAATACACCATGCCATGCGTTTGATTGGCGTTACACAACGGGCATTTGATTATATGTGTAAGCGAGCCAATGAACGAACTGCTTTTGGCAAACGGTTTTCAGAAATGGGCGCACTCCGTCAAACAGTCGCTAAGACCTATTGTGAAATTCAAAAGGCGAGGCAACTGACCTTATTGACGGCTTATACCATAGACAAAGAAGGTGCAAAAGGCGCAAAGGATTTAATTGCCACTTTAAAAATATCGGTTATTCCATTGGCAACTAAAGTCATTGATGATGCCATGCAAGTTTTTGGTGGAAAAGGAATGTCCAATGATATACCCCTAGCAGGGATGTATGCCTATTCAAGAGCAATGCGATTTGCAGATGGACCGGAAGAAGTGCATGCGAACCAATTGGGAAGAAATTTATTGAAACGTGCCGCTACTCGGGAGGATACGGATACAAAATATTTTCATGCTTAAAAGTGGTCTGTCCTCTGTCAGCGCAGCGGTCTTCTAAAACAATAAAATGAATAGAGTAAAAATTGAAATAGATAAGCATATCGCAGTTGTTACTTTCAACCGACCAGAGAAAATGAATGCCTTAGATGTGGCTCAATTTTCCGCCATTATCGAAGCAGGAGAAAAAGTAGCAAAAGATCCTTCTGTAAGAGTCGTGGTATTGAACGGAGCAGGGCGTGCATTTTGTGCAGGTTTAGATATTTCAAGTTTACAAACAGAGAGCGAAATAACCGACAACTCATTAATTCCAAGAACACACGGCATCGCTAATACTTGGCAGTATGCTGCATGGGTCTGGAGAGACTTGCCTGTTCCTGTTATTGCTGCAGTGCATGGAGTCGTCTTTGGAGGAGGACTACAAATTATGTTGGGCGCAGATATAAAATATATTAAAGCGGATACAAAGCTATCAGTCATGGAGATGAAATGGGGCTTGATTCCAGATATGGCAGGTACGCAACTAATGTACCACTCAGTTAGAGATGATATTATTCGAGAATTGACCTATACCAATCGGGTGTTCTCTGGTACGGAGGCGGTAAGCTATGGTTTTGCGACGCACGTATCTGAAACGCCTTTGGAAGCTGCCATGCAATTAGCAAGGGAGATTGCCAGTAAAAGTCCAAGTGCAGTAGTCAAAGCAAAGAAGGTACTGAACGCTGCGCCTTATTTGAATCGAGCAGATGGTTTATTGATGGAGTCTGTAGAGCAAGATGGCATCATCAAGAAAAAAAACCAACTGGAAGCGGTCTTTTCAAGTATGCAAAAACGAGAAGGGAATTTTGAAAATTATCGGGAATTACTTTGAGATAGATGGTGGACGGTCGTTTCACTTGACGGTGGACGAAACGGTACAATTAAAAGATTAATCAACGAGACAATTTGAAACAATTATGAAAATAGAAACCCATTCTTTAGGTGAACTAAATGCCTACCGATTTCAAGGAGAAGATCCTAAATATGCCTTAATCATTTCTCATGGCTTAGGCGGCCATGGTGGTATTTATAATATATTTTGTCAACACCATGCGCCAAAAGGAGCAGATATATGGAGCTTTGATGCCCCCGGTCATGGTCGCTCAAATTTGACCCGCCCTAGAGGAAGTTGGACGATGGAGGAATGGGCGCAAGCCAGTCGAGATTTTGCGGTACATGTCAAAGAATTAACAGGCTTACCAGTCTTTACTTTAGGGTCAAGTATGGGCGTTAGTGCAGCCATTTCTGCGATTGATTCACCTGCAGTAACTGGTGCTATATGTATGGGTTCACTAGCGGTGCCTGGAAGTCCGGTCATCAAAATGTCAACGCCCTATATGTTTAGTGAAGATATTCAAAAAATGATTGAGCGATTTGGGCGAGGACTCAGGTTGGAAATTGATTTATTTTTTGATTTTGATAAAGATTATGGTATTGAAGGTACAAGAGAAGCTAAACTGCAAGATCCACTAAACACCTGGTCTTATGATTTAGCATCATGGGTGTCTTTGTTCACTTATGAACCACCACAACCATTATCCGAAAATACCAAACCAATACTTTATACTTATGGCGAAAAAGATGAACTGGTTCCTGAACAAGGGTTGCAAATGGTGGTTGCTGGAATTGGAGGGGAAGTGACTGTTAAGCCTTTTAAAGATGCACCCCATCAATTGATGTTATTCCGCACAGAGGAGTTTTCGGATGCGGTACATGAATTTTGTTTGGCGAATATTTAAGGTGGGTTTATAACAAAAAATCATTAATAAAATTTAAAAATATCTGTTCATGACTATACTAAATGGAGTTCATCACTTAGCAATATCTACCTCTAATATGAAAGAGCAAATAGCTTTTTTTAGCGATGTATTAGGAATGGAACTTATTGCACTTTACTGGATGCATGGAGTAGAAGGATGCTGGCATGGCTTTATGAAATTAAATGACCATTGTTCACTTGCTTTTGTGTTTCATCCAGATAATGAGAAAGCAAAATCTGAAATAGGAATAACTCACGCAGGTAATGGGGCAGGGTCATCTGCTCCCGGTACGATGCAACACATCAGTTTTAATGTAAACTCAAAGGATGAATTATTAGCTATGCGTGACCGAATAAGATCTAGAGGAGTTAATGTCATAGGTCCTATTAGACATGGGATGTGTGATTCTCTTTATTTTGCTGGGCCTGAAAATTTGGTCTTGGAAGTAGCCACTTCAGAAATTGGTATTAATCCTGAGGCATGGATAGACCCAGAGGTGGTCAAATTAGCCGGGATTTCTCAAGAAGAATTGGAAAACTACAAATCACCTTCACCCTATACAGGAGAAAAGGGCGTAAAGCAACCTCCTTTTAAATCTGACAATTATCATTTAATAGGAATGCCCAATTATGATCAAATATTACTTGCACCAGATGAAATAGTTGAACAAAGGGCAAGCCATGACGAGCCTCCTGTTAAGGTATAGATGATTGGTAAAAGTGAACCACTTTATAAATTAATTTTTTATTCGAAAATATCATTTTATGAAAGAAGCATGGATTATTGATGCAAAGAGAATTCCTCGAAGTGCAGGAAAAGTCGGTAGAGGAAAATTAGCCCATTTACACCCTCATAAATTATTGGCAACGACCTTAAAAGGATTGTCTGATAACAATGATTTTGATACCAAAGATATTGATGATGTTATTGCAGGTTGTGGAAGTCAAAGAGGAGAACAAGGACATTGTATTGGGCGCATGGGTGCATTGGAAGCAGGTTGGCATTTAGATGCTACGGGTATTTCTATTGACCGTTTTTGTGGCTCGGGATTAACAGCTGTTAACTTAGCAGCCATGGGGATTATGTCGGGTATGCAGGACTTAGTGGTTGGTTGCGGAATAGAAATGATGTCAGCAGTTCCTTCTTTTAGTGCAACTACACCGATGCTATTAGATTCCAACAATCTTGATTTGCGAAAATCCCACGCTCAACCTCATCAAGGTGTGTGTGCGGATGTGATTGCCTCAATGGAAGGTTTTACAAGAGAGGAATTAGATGCGCATGCTGTCGAGAGCCAAGCGAGAGCAGCTTATGCAATAGAAAATGGCCATTTCAAAAAGAGTTTAGTTCCGATTTATAACGCGGATGGGACTTTAGCTTTAGACCAAGAAGATTTTCCAAGACCGGGTACTACGATGGAGGCTTTAGCAGGATTGAAAACAGTTTTTCAAAACTACATGGATTATCCAATGGGATTAGAAAATGCCACGACGACGTGCCGTGAATTAGTGAAATCAAAATACCCTGATGTTAACATTGAACATTTTCATCATGCAGGAAACTCTTCAGGTGTGGTGGATGGTGCAGGTGCGATTTTGTTGGCTTCGCCAGAATATGCTAAAGCAAATGGTCTAAAACCAAGAGCTAAAATAATCTCAATGGCAAATGCAAGTTGTGATCCTGCATTGATGCTGAATGCACCGGTACCTGCTGCGAGGAAAGCTTTGAAGAAAGCAGGGATGGAAGTTGGCGATATAGATTTATTCGAAATCAACGAAGCATTTGCAGTCGTCTCTGCAAAGTTTATGAGAGACTTAAACTTAGATTATGCTAATGTAAATGTAGATGGTGGAGCAATGGCATTAGGACACCCAATTGGTGCTACTGGAAGTATTCTGGTAGGTACCTTATTGGATGCGATGGAGCGCAAAAATGCTTCTACTGGATTAGTGACGATGTGTACAGCAGGAGGCATGGCACCGGCATTGATAATAGAAAGAATTTAAATTATGACTATTCTTTTTCCTATGGCAAAATTTAAAGATTAAAAAAATCAACGATGGAAAAGAAATCATTAATCACATACTTCTACGAAAAAGAAAAAGCTTCTCCCGACAGCCCTTTTTTAAATCAACCTTTTGGAGACAATTGGGAAATGTACACATGGGGGCAAGCGGGACAAATGGCTCGGAAAATTGCCAATTATATTTCCCAACAGGGATTTCCCAAAGGAAGTAAAATCGGTTTGGTTTCAAAAAATTGTCGAGAATGGGTGATTACTGATTTAGCTATTATGATGGCGGAGATGGTTTCGGTGCCGTTTTTTCCAACCTTAACCGGTGACCAATTATCAGAGGTGCTCAAAATTGGTGACGTAGAAATGTTATTCGTAGGGAAAACTGAAGTTTGGGAAAATATGAAGTCAGGTATCCCGTCTGATATGCCTGTTGTTCGATTCCCACATTATGAAGATTGTGATAAAATAGATGTTGGAACAGATTGGAATATGATCATGGAAAGAACATCACTATTAGAAGGAACACCTGCTGCAAGCATAGATGATTTGTGGACGATAATTTTCACATCAGGAACGACAGGAACTCCCAAAGGCGTGATGCATGATTATAACAATGTACATGAGATACTTGCTTTCACTATAGCAGAAAATCCTATGCGTAGCGTACTCGATGGGAGTATGCGTCTGTTCTCCTACTTGCCACTCAATCATATTGCTGAAAGAACAATGTTAGTATCTTGCATTGCCTTTGGCGGTCAGATATTTTATACCGAAAATTTAGCTCGATTTGCACAAAATCTTCATGCTGCTCAGCCAACCGCATTCTTTGCAGTTCCACGAATTTGGACAAAATTTATGCAAGGAGTTTTAGGTAAGATGCCTCAGAAAAAATTGGATCGTCTTTTGAAAATTCCTTTTATTAAGTCTGTTGTCAAAAAGCGAATTGCCACTCAGTTTGGTTTGCAAAATTCAATTTCAAATATTTCAGGAGCAGCGCCTATTGCACAATCAACCAAAGATTGGTGGGCGAAATTAGACTTGCCTATTGGTGAAGCATTTGGGATGACTGAGAATTTCGCCTTGTGCAGTTTTTTACCAGATAATATTGCAAGACCTGGTTCTGTTGGAAAACCTTATTCCGTTACCGAATTAAAAATTGATGAAGCATCTGGAGAGATACTGACAAAAGCTCCTTGGACTATGAAAGGCTATTATAAATCACCAGAGAAAACCTCAGAGACTATAGTTGATGGTTGGTTACATACTGGTGATAAAGGACGACTGGACGAAGATGGTTATTTAACCATTATTGGTCGTGTAAAAGATACTTTCAAAACTTCAAAAGGAAAGTTCATTATTCCAGCAGAAGTGGAAGAGGAATTTAGTAAAAATAATGACATCGAAGCGATGTGTTTATTAGGCTTGGGTATGCCACAGCCTGTATTAGTAGTCGGTCTTTCAGAAATAGGATTAGCAAAATCAAAAGAGGAAGTTGGTGAAAGTTTAAACACAACATTGGTAGCAGCAAATGAGGTCTTACCTAATTACAAACAGGTATCTTCTATTGTTATTTCCAAATCAGGATTGTTGAGTGTTGAGGGAGGCACATTAACACCAACACTAAAAGTAAAACGAAATCAAGTACACGAATTATTTAAGGAAAAACTACATGAGTATTGTGTGAGTTCAGATTCTATTATTTGGACTTAGCATTTGTAAGAAGTTTTTGTATTTCAATAATTCTTAGCCCTTGATATTGATTCAATTATTAAGAGTATGTAAAAAATAGCATACGCAAAAAGTCATATATATGAAAAAAGTACTAACAATATTATTTTTTTTCCTTGGCGTTTTAGCTGTACATGCTCAAAGTGTAACAGTTAAAGGTTTTGTTTTTTCTGATGATGAGAAGGAAGGTTTAATAGGTGTAAATATTAAAATCAAAGGAATAGGAACGGGAACTACTACCGACGTAAATGGAGTTTTTGAGTTGCAATTGACCCAAGCAAATTTACCAGACACTTTACAAATATCATATACTGGCTATGCCGATACCGAGGTTGTAATAACACAACCGGAATCCAATCTTCGGATAAAAATGGAAGAGGCAGGTGAAATACTTCAAGCTGTTGAAGTGGTAGGACAAAGAGTAGATGAGAAAAGAAAAGCCTCTGCCTTGACTGTCGAATCATTAGATGGAATAGCTATCAAACAAACAGCTTCTTCAGATTTCTATGATGGCTTAGGTGCATTAAAGGGAGTTGATTTAACAAGTGCGAGTTTAGGAATTAAGGTAGTTAATACCAGAGGGTTTAATAGTACAGCACCTGTTCGAATTTTACAAGTTATAGACGGTGTAGATAATGCATCTCCAAGTATAAATTTCGCATTAGGGAATTTTTTGGGAGCACCCGAATTAGATTTACGAGGCGTCGAATTAGTGGTGGGTGCAAGTTCGGCTTTCTATGGACCAAATGCATTTAATGGCGTCATAAAAATGACTTCCCAAGACCCTTTTTATACGGAGGGATTGTCTGTTGGTTTAAAAGGCTCGGAACAAAATGTTCGGGAAGTTTCTATTCGATGGGCAGATTCTTTTAGAAACCGAGATAGTCTTAAACACATCGCTTACAAAGTCAATTTTTCTTACCTAAAAGCAGACGATTGGATAGCTAATAATTTTGCCTCCGTTGATTCTTCTGAAGTAGCTGCAAGAGAAAATCATTATGCAGGGTATGATGCGGTCAATAGATATGGAGATGAGTATAGTCGATTATTTGACCTTCAACAGAGTAGCTCACCATGGACTTCTCCTGGATTAACCGCTTTTTATCGAGAAGGGTATAAAGAAGAAGATTTAGTAGACTATACCACAGAAAACATCAAAGCGAATGCAATGGTAAGTTTTAGGACAAAACCTAGATTGGAAGGAGAATCTCCAGAATTGACCTTTGCAGGGAATTTTGCGCAAGGAAGTACTATTTTTCAGGGAGGAACAAGAATTAGGTTAGAGGACGTCAGGTTTTATACCGGCCGAGTAGAATATTCCAAGAGGAATAAATTCTTTCTAAGAGCTTACGTGACGAAAGATGACCTTGGGAAAACCTACAATCCATTTGTGACGGCATTGAAATTGAATGAATTACAAGCTAAAGATGATGATGCCTATAGTAGTGCTTATACGCAAGTATGGAGACTAAATTTTGGCCCCCTGGCACAACAACAAGGTTTTCCACAATTAGAAATTGTAAATGGAGCGCCTTTTTTTGACCATGCTGCGCTCGATGCCTTTTATGCCGATCCTGTTAATCAAGACTCATTGGCGAGTTGGCATCAACAAACGCTCGCTATTGTCAACCAAACAGATAATCTAAATATTAGTCCAAGACTGGAACCAGGCACCCCTGAATTTGATGAAGCAGTCGCCCAAATCAATTCTACACTTAGCAATAGTCAGGATCGTGACGCAGGAGGTTCTGCCTTATTTACGGCTTCAGAATTATATCATATTACCGGAGAATATACTTTTAATCCAGGTTTTGTAGAAAAATTAGTAGTTGGTGGAAGTGGAAGATATTATACACCTGATACCAGGGGAACCATATTTAATGACGCCAATCAGCGCATCACTAGTTATGAGTTTGGTGCCTACGCAGGTTTTGATAAGAAATTGGCGAATGAAGCGGTCACCCTTTCTGTTACAGGAAGGGTTGATAAGAATCAGCGATTTGACTGGATTGGTACCCCTGCGGCATCTATCGTTTGGAAACCTACAGAAAAAGACTATATCCGAATGTCTTTTTCTGCGGCTATTCGAAATCCAACACTTGTTGACCAGTTTCTAAACTTGGATGTTGGCCCAGCTACCTTTATTGGAAATATAGATGGTGTTGATAGTCTTATTACAACAGAATCCTTTCAAGATTATGGGGCAGGTGGCTCGTTAGACCCAGATGCCTTAGATTATTTTGATGTTCCAGCCGTACAACCTGAAAAGGTCAAAACATTTGAGATTGGGTATCGCTCCATTTTTTGGGAGTCACTATATATGGATGCCAGTTATTATTACAATTTATACGATGATTTTATTGGCTTTACGGTGGGATTGGATATATTATTTGATTCTGAATTTGGGACTATACCCGTAGATGTGAATGCATTGAGAGTGACTGGAAATTCTGCAAGTAGAGTCACCACACAAGGAGCTGCCATAGGATTGAATTATTATTTCAGTAATTATTTTCAATTAAGTGGAAATTATACTTGGAGTAAATTGAATACTGCAAAAGATGCGAATGATGATTTTATTCCTGCTTTTAATACACCTGAACATAAATTCAATATTAGTCTTTCTGGTAGAGATGTCCCCATACGATTAGGTGCTTTCAATGCGCCCAACTTTGGTTTTAATATTAATTACAAATGGGTAGAAGGATTCATCTTTGAAGGCTCTCCACAATTTACTGGTTTAGTTCCTTCTTTTGGATTATTGGATGCACAAATCAATTACAATTTCAAAAAAATTAATACTACGCTAAAAATCGGAGCTTCCAATATTTTGGATAATCAACATTTGGAAACAGTTGGCGGGCCGCTGATAGGAAGATTAGCTTATATAAAACTTAATTACTTGTTAAAAAATAAAAAACACTAACTGGTTTTACTTAAAAAAGTACGACCCTATTCATTCATTCATTAAAATTTAAAACAATGAAAAAGATTTACATTTTCTATTTTTTCGTTCTTTGCTTTTCGTTGCAACAAGGTATTGCACAAAGGTATGTAGAAGAAGTATTTACAGACGCAGAAATTACCGTAGAGACTGATATACAATATGGAATCAATATGTCTGTTTTCCTACAAATATTTAACCCAAATGTAAATATGCCCTTACCAGACACGCTCTATGCAGACATTTATATGCCTGACCCTGCCATTGACACCGAAACAGAAAGACCAATCGTTCTGATGAATGCATCACTTATCCTTCCACAATACATTATCAGTTGCGGTGGAGATAAAGGCGAATTGCAGAAACAATATGTGGCTATGGAATTGGCTAAAAGAGGCTATGTCGTTATGGTAGCTAATACGCGTACAGGTGCGAATCTATTTGCTCCAACGTCAGATCAATTCTTGCTGTCATTAGGTAGTTGGTCGCAACGACAATCCATCGATATGAGAACTGCCGCACGTTTCATTAAAAAGGATATTGCGGAGAATGGCAATACCTATGGAGTCAATATAGATGAGTTTATTAATTGGGATGTAATAATTGGGGGTTCCGGAAAATCTCAGAATGCGGATGATCCATCTGACTTTGAAACGCCCAATTATTTTGTGTTGGATGAAAATGGTAACTTGGTAAATTTTGTAGACTTGGAAATTAATGGAGGTATTTACGGATTAGAACCAGGAATGGATCCTGATGGGAACGTATCTAATCTTGTTAACCATCCTGGCTATTTTGAACAGCATCCTTATGACCTGGTTATCGGGTTTCAGGGAGGTACAACGGATACCTTCGGGATTGAGGCGGGGCAACCTCCTTTTATTACTTATCTAAACTTAAATCATAGTGGAGCTTCTACTGAATTAAATCCAGTATTTGTACCAGCAACGATGACATTTTGTTGTAATCAGTTTACTGGGCAAGTACTCCAGAGACAAATGGATCAAAAAGGGAATCTAGATATGTGGAAAGGAGTAGAATTTGTAGATCCTGTTGCTAATCTACGAATTGATTATCCAGCCGATCCAAGCGTCGGACCAATTGAAGGACTTATTGGATTGTCTGGTCATCCTGATAATTCAAGTCCTTGGATATTTTGGGACACAACTTTATGTCAATTTGTAGCTGATAATGGTGGACCTAATCCTGATGTAAATGTAGATGACCTTGCTGCTTGGGTTGGGATGACGCCAGAACTAGGGATGGCAAGGATTGATACCATAATTCGTTACTGGACACCAAGAGCTTGTGTACTTTTTGGCTGGGAGGAGTGTGCATCAACATTTGTAAGTACTAAAGAACCTTTTGTAGATGCTAACAGAATCAATGTATCTCCTAATCCATCTGCAGGTAATTTTACTTTTGAGACATCTGAGGCATTTCCGATGGAACGCATTCAGGTATTTAATGTGTCTGGGGCTTTGATGTATGATGTTGAGGTAAATAACTCTCAAATTACAATAGATGATATAGGACTTTCAGGAGGGATGTATTTTGCTAAAATACAATTTGAGGATGGTATCGCTACTAAGAAAATAATAGTCGAAAAGTAAGAATTTCGTAGTTAAAAAAATGGTTGCAAAAAGTAATTTTTGTAGCCATTTTTTTGAAGCAAGTGCTATAATTCAATAAGTATGAGATTGATTCAAAATATCGCTAAACCCTTTGTGGTTTTTGTTGAAAGGTTTTACCCAAACCCTTTCATCTTCGCGATAGTATTGACCTTACTCACTTTCTTATTGGCGATTTTTTTTACACCAACTACTTCAATGGAAGCCATAGAGCATTGGGGAAATGGATTACCTAAGCTTCTTGCGTTCATGGCACAGTTGGCATTGACTTTAATAACTGCGCATGCCGTAGCTCATACTGATTTAGCTCAAAAAGGATTATCTAAATTGGCTCGGCTACCTGGTTCAGTATTTCAAACCTATTTCTTAGTTACCCTAATTTCAGGGATGGCAAGTTTAGTGGCATGGTCACTTGGATTAGTTGTCGGAGCATTAATGGCTAAGCAAGTTGCGATAGAAGCAGACAAGAAAGGATTGAAAGTTCATTACCCATTATTAGTCGCCTCAGCATATGCAGGATTTGTGTTATGGCATATGGGATATTCTAGTAGCTCCGCTTTGTTTGTTGCTACGCCAGGTCATATTTTAGAAGAACAAATGGGCATCCTGTCTGTGCAGCAAACCATTTTTTCAACCTTCAATATAGTAATTGCGCTGGTGACTTTAGCGGTGATTAGTATCGTGTGCCCTTTGATGCATCCAAAAGAATCTGATGTTATTTCTTTAACAAAAGAAACATTAAAAAACGAAAAAGAAACTGGTAGTTCAGCGGACTACTCCAATGAAAGATTAACCATTGGACAAAAAATGGATAATAGTAGAATCTTCACCGTATTGATTGGATTGCTTTTAGCCACATTTCTGGGTAAGTGGTTTTATGAACAAGGATTAAATTTAAATCTGAACATAGTCAATTGGACTTTTTTGGCGGCTGGATTATTACTGGCTCGAAATGTTCGTCACTTTGTAAGACTCATAAAAAATGCAAGTACGACCGTCGGTGAAATCTTATTGCAATATCCTTTTTACGCTGGAATTATGGGCTTGATGGCAGGTTCTGGTTTGGTGGATATACTATCCAATTGGTTTGTTGCAAATGCAAACGCCGATACTTTAAGTTTTTATGCCTTTCTCTCTGCGGGGGTGGTAAATATGTTTATTCCATCCGGTGGTGGTCAATGGGCTATTCAAGGGCCTGTTTTTATACAAGCTGCCCAAGAATTAAATGTCAATCCATCAGTCATCGTCATGGGCATTGCTTATGGTGACCAATGGACGAATATGGTACAACCTTTTTTCACTATTCCTCTTTTAGCCATCGCAGGTTTGGATATGCGAAAAATTATGGGCTATACTTTTGTTATCCTATTGGTGACCTTGGTTTGTTTTGGTGGAGGATTACTGATTTTGGGTGCTGGATAAACCAAATTTTAAAATGATAGAATTAAAAATAGAAAACACAGTAGCGACCATCACGCTCAATCGCCCAAATGCGGCGAATATATTAGATATGGAGATGGGGCAAGGATTGTATGCAGCTTGCAGACAAGTTGACCATGATGATAGCATTCGAGCAGTTGTTTTGACAGCAAAAGGCAGATTTTTTTCGGCAGGAGGCGACTTGAAATATATGTCTAATAAAGATAATATAGGAGCTGCTGTTAAAAAATCAGCGGATGACGCCCATCGTATCATTTCGCAACTCCACCGAATAGAAAAGCCATTAATAGTCGGTGTCAATGGAATTGCCGCAGGTGTTGGCTTTAGTATTGCGATGTGTGGAGATATGGTTTTTGCCGCACAATCCGCCAAATTCACAATGGCTTATACCGCAGCTGGTCTTAGTCCGGATGGCGGCTCCAGTTATATTTTACCTCGATTGATTGGTATTCGTAGAACTACTGAATTGATGCTAACCAACCGAAGATTATCAGCAGATGAAGCCTTAGATTGGAATTTAATCAATCAAGTTGTTCCTGATGATGAATTAGAGGCGACTGTTCAAAAAATGGCTTTGACCTTAGCGAATGGACCAACTCAGGCATTTGCTACCGTTAAAAAACTAATGCTTTCTACATTTGATAATAGCTTAGAAACACAAATGGAATTAGAAGGTCGAGCTATAGCAGCCAGCGCTAAATCACCACATGGCATAGAAGGAATAAATGCTTTTTTAGAAAAAAGAAAACCAAATTTTAAATAAAAAATCGACCTGTTGATGTTAGAGGATGAGCATTAAGAAACAAATAACACTATTTAATTTAATCAATTCAACTTCATAACAAAATGAAATACTTAAAGAAATCAGTTCCAACCATTTTTTTTGTACCTCGGTACAAACGACTACTTGTAATCTGTTTGTTATGCTCTTGTTTTGGTTGTCTCCCTACTGATGCATTTGGTCAACAAACAGATACCTTATCCTCTACGCAACCACCAAATATATTATTAATCATCGCTGATGATTTAGGTTATTCAGATATAGGGGCTTATGGTGGAGAGATTCATACCCCAATTCTGGATAAATTAGCTACCCAAGGTATCAAGTTTAGCAATTTTCATACATTGCCAACTTGCGCTCCAACACGCTCTGTTTTATTGACAGGTACTGATAATCATATTGCTGGTGTAGGTGCGCAAGCTCCCGCAGGATTAACAGAATTTCAAAAACAACACCCAGGTTATGAAGGCTATCTCAATCATCGAGTGGCTACCTTGCCTCAAGTGCTTCAAAAAGCAGGATACCAAACTTACCATGTTGGGAAATGGCATTTAGGGGAAGAAGAAGGGCTTAAACCTTCGGAAAGAGGATTCACCGAAACATTTGGTTTACTTCAAGGAGGAGCCAGTCACTATGCCGACCAAAAACCTATTAATCCACGTGAAGGAGTGACTTACGCTCGTAATGGTAAAACCATTAATAAACTACCATCCGATTTTTACTCTACAAAAAATTATACTGATTCGGTTTTAACTTGGATGGAGCGAGATAAGGATTTAGGTCAACCATTTTTTGCACACTTAGCCTATACTGCTCCCCATGACCCTTTGCATGCCCCTAAGTCTTATATCGAAAAGTACAAAGGAAAATATGATGAAGGATATGAAACACTAAGAGAAAAACGATTTGAACAATTAAAAGCGAAAGGTTTAATTCCTGCTAGTCATCAATTACCACCCTTTCCAAAAGTAATTAGTCGTTGGGCAGATTTGTCTCCTGAAGAACAAAAAAATCAGTCAAGAGATATGGAGACGTATGCAGCAATGATTGATTATTTAGATGAGCAGATTGGTCGAATTATTCAATGGCTAGAAACGAATAATCAATTAGATAATACCTTTATTGTTTTTATAAGCGACAATGGAGCAAATGGAATGGGTACGCATGTTTATCCTGGGTTTAGGGGGGAATGGGAAGCTCAATTTGATAATAGTTTGGACAATAGAGGCTTGCCTAATTCTTATACTAATCAAGGCGTTGGCTGGGCAACTGCTAGTACTGCTGCATTTCGTTTAATGAAAGCTTTTTCAACGGAAGGAGGAATTCGAACGCCCATGATTATTAAACCTAACAAGAGATTAGGTATTTCAAAATCATCTTGGATAAACAATTCTTTTATTCATGTTAAAGATTTAATGCCCACCTTTTTAGACCTTGCCAATGCAACACACCCTGCTACTACCAATTCCGAATTGGCAAAAATGTCCGGGCAATCTTTACTTCCCATCATAGAAAAAGAAAAAGAAGACTTGCACTTAAAGGAAGGAATAGGCTATGAATTGCATAGTACTCGAGCCTACTTTAAAGACAATTGGAAACTACTTCAGATGCCTATGCCTCTGGGTAATGGTGAGTGGCAGTTATATAATATAGAGGAGGATTTAGCAGAGACTAACAACTTGGCGTTGACTCATCGGAAGAAAGTATCTGAGCTAAAAGCTGCTTATTTTGATTATGAACGTAATAATGGAGTGGTGTATGACTATCCCGGCATACTTGGAAAATTTAAAAGATACAGTAAGTATCTGTTGGGTGGATTAGCTCTAATATTTGGCTTAGCCATTCTTGGAAAATTAAGTGGAAGGTTAGTCGAACAGTATCAAAAGTGGAATTATGGAAAAGGTTTTATGTATGGTTTAGCGGGAATTGAAGGTATAGGATTAGCAGGGCTATTTACACCTTTCTACCAATATGCTGCATACCTATTATTAGCAATTATGCTCGGAGCATTTTTTACTCTTATTAAAAATAAAGAAAATTGGAAATCATATTTCATGCCTTTATTGGCAACTATTTTACTTGGTTTATTACTCTTTATTAAATCAGGAAATATGGTTTCGGCTTTCTTTTATAATTAAAATCAATTAATGCAACTCAATGAAACTACCATGATATTTATTAATCATAATTTATATTCAAGAGTATGATTAAAAAATATTATGGGAGAGCGCAGCGGTTACATATGTGCGGAAAATTTTCCGCAATTTTAATTGCAGCGGAAAATTTTCAAACATATGAAAAAGGTATTTAAAATATTAGGTTATATCCTTTTAGTGTTATTGATTTTAGCGCTACTCGCAGGTGTTTTTTTTATGATAAAATGGAATAGAACTTCTTCTGCCAATATGAAACTCTTGGGCAAGGAAGCTCCTGTTTTAACCGAAAGAGGTTTTGAATATCGAGATTTAAATAAGAATGGAAAATTGGATGTGTATGAAGATAGTCGAGCCAATATTGAAAACCGAATAAACGATTTAATTCCCCAAATGACTTTGGAAGAAAAAGCTGGGATAATGTTTATTACAATGACAGGAATGGGGCTTGATGGCTCTTTAATGGAAAGACCTATTTTAAGAGAACCACTTACCTTCTTTTTGGAAACGAACTCTTCGATGATTGCTAAGAAGAAGATGAACCATTTTAATATTGTTCAAGCAACTACTCCTGAGGCTATGGCAACATGGAGTAATGCTATACAAAAAATGGCAGAACAAACCCGATTGGGGATTCCTGTAACCATAGCTACTGACCCCCGGCATATCGCTCGAGAAAATGCAGGAGCTTCTATACCCACACCATTCTTTTCAAGATGGTGTTCGCCATTAGGTTTTGCAGCCATTGGTGATACGACGCTTATGCAAGAATTTGGAGACATCGCTCGTCAGGAGTATCGAGCTTTAGGCATACACCTGGCATTGCATCCAACGGCAGATTTGGCAACCGAACCAAGATGGACAAGGGTCAATCATACCTTTGGCGAAGATGCGGAAATGAGTGCTCAATTAACCAAGGCTTATGTACTTGGATTTCAAGGAGATAGTTTGGATAGTAAAAGCGTGGCTTGTATGACCAAACATTTTTCGGGTGGAGGTCCACAAGAAAATGGAGAGGATGCCCATTTCCCTTATGGTAAAAACCAAGTGTATCCCGGTGATAATTTTAACTATCATTTAATACCATTTGAGAAGGGAGCATTTGCCGCCAATACTGCTCAAATTATGCCTTATTATGGTGTGCCTGTTGGTCAAACGAATGAAGAAGTAGGTTTTGGTTATAACAAAGAAATTATCACAGGGTTGCTTAGAAATAAATATGATTTTGATGGGGTAGTTTGTACAGATTGGGGTTTGGTTACCGACAATTTTGCGAAACCTGCTTCTGCTTGGGGCGTTGAGCATCTTTCAGAAATAGAACGAGCTGGTAAAATTTTAGAGGCAGGTTGTGATATGTTTGGAGGAGAGGCTTCGCCTGAATGGATTATTGAATTAGTGAAGACAGGAAAAGTATCAGAAGAAAGATTGGATATTTCTATCAAACGGATTTTAAGAGATAAATTTCGCTTAGGGCTTTTTGATAATCCTTATGTGCCAACAGATGATTTCTCCATTTTCAAAAATGAAACATTTAAAGAAAAAGGGAAAGCAGCACAACGTAAATCTTTGGTGCTATTAAAAAATGAAAACAACATTTTGCCCTTAAAAAAAGGAGTTAAAATATTTGTTGAGGGGGTGGATGAAAAAGTAGCAGAACAATTTGCAACAATTGTTTCCGACCCAAGTGAAGCAGATTTTATCATCCTAAAATTATTTACTCCTTATGATGAGAGAGATGAATATTTTTTAGAAAACTTTTTCCATCAAGGACGACTTAATTTTACAGAAGAAGAAAAATCTAAATATCTAAAACTCCTACAGACGAAACCAACCATTACCATAATGAACTTGGAACGACCTGCTATTATTCCCGAAATCAATGCAGCGACCAAATCTCTAATTGCCGATTTTGACTGTAATGATGAGATTATATTGGAATTAATTTTTGGTCAATTTCAACCAACTGGGAAGTTGCCTTTTGAGTTGCCTTCTTCTGTTGAGGCGGTAGAAAATCAAAAAGAAGATGTCCCTTATGATTCGGATAAACCATTGTACCCATTTGGTTTTGGAAAATCTTTTTAAAGCCACTTGTTCAAAAAACATCAAAGCCTTTTTAGCAAGGTTGAAAAAAAATAATTAAATGAATGAAAAGATGAGCCAAACCGACACTTTAAAACCATTGATAGCCCATTTCTATCATTGGGAAAAAACAACCCCCGGTAAAGTATTCCTTCGCCAACCAAAAGGCGATACTTGGAAAACCTTAACCTATGCCGAAGCAGGGCAGGAAGCTCGAAAAGTGGCAACTGCTTTAAGCACTCTTGGTTTACAAAAAGGCGACCATATTGGTATCTCTTCTAAAAATTGTTACCATTGGATATTAGCAGATTTAGCGATTATGATGGGCGGGTATGTTTCTGTGCCATTTTATGCCAGTTTGCCTAAACAACAATTAGCAGAGGTCATTGAACTAAGTGATATAAAAGCAATTTTCATTGGTAAATTAGATAAGTGGGGGGATAGAGGGGACGCCATTCCTGCGGATGTACAAGTGATTACCTTTCCACATTATGAAGGAAGTCAAAAGATAACCATTGGGGAAGATTGGAATGAATTAGTTGCTAAAAACCTGCCTCAAACAGAAAATTTTGCACCTAATTTAGAGGACCTTTGGACTATAAAATTCACCTCCGGCACAACAGGAACACCGAAAGGCGTCATGTTATCCCACCGTACACCTATGATAATGATGGCACATGAAAAGGAAACGAATTTTACAGGCTTGTATGAACTACCAGAATTTCGCGTTATTTCCTATTTGCCTTTGAATCATGTTGGAGAAAGAATCGGTGTAGAATTGAAGGTTATAATTCGGGGAGGGAATATATCTTTTGTAGAAAGTTTAGAGACCTTCGCTAAAAACCTGCGAGATATTCAACCTACTACCTTTTTCGCAGTTCCAAGAATATGGACCAAATTCTATTTGGGTGTGATGGCGAAAATGCCCATGGAAAAATTAGATAAGTTATTAGCAAATCCTGCAACGGCAGACACGGTTAAAACGCAAATAAGAGCGAGTTTAGGTTTTTCAAACATAGACAGAGCGGCAACGGGGGCAGCGATTACTCCAGTTTTTCTCAAAGAATTTTACAAAAAAATAGATATACACCTTGTTGAGGCTTATGGAATGACCGAGGTTAGTGGTTCTATTACTATCGCTCCTAATGCTGATGCGCCCCAAGATTCGGTCGGTAGAGCACGTCCTTTTGCGGAGGTAAAAATTCATCCAGAAACAGGAGAGGTCTTACTAAAGAG
>CBDICS010000085.1:0-16524 GCA_965277415.1 Saprospiraceae bacterium | reverse complement strand
TTTCTTTAAAAGATAAACGTTTTAAAGAAAATTGGGCGGGCTTGAAGGAAAATCATTTAATCAGAGGCGCGTATCATTTTTATCGACCATCCGTCAAAGCAAAACGTCAAGCACAAGAATTTATTAAAACTGTTCAATTAGAAGTAGGTGACTTGCCTCCTGTTCTTGACCTAGAAGAAACCGATAATCGTTCAAAGGAAATCATTCTTAAAGGCACAAAAATTTGGCTCGAAACTATCGAAGCACATTATAAAATCAAACCTATCATTTACGTGAATCAGGATTATTATAAAAATTACATCAAGGGTAACTTTGATGATTACCCGATTTGGTTAGCCGCTTATCGTCGTCAAAAACCTGATGTAGCACAAGGAGATTGGCAATTTTGGCAATACACGGACGAAGGGCAGGTTAATGGTGTTCGTGGAAATGTGGATAAAAATGTATTTTATGGCAATCGAGAGGATTTAGAAAAACTATTGATGAAGTAGTTTCAATCTGTAATTTTGTCAAAACAAAAAAGGAATAAGGAAAATGGCATTCATATATAGAAGTTTCATCTTATTAATATTAACATCAACTCTTTTTGCCTGTAATGGCGAGAATAAGCATAAAACAAAATCGCTAAATCTAGAAACAAATAAAATTCCTCTTCCTGAAAATGGATTTTATTGTGGCTTTTTAGATAGTAAGGGAATACTTTGGTTTGGAAGTCGTGGAAACGGAGTATTTAAGTTTGATGGAAACTCATTTGTAAACTACACGAAAGAAAATGGACTTTGTGATAATGATATTTCCTGTATCTCAGAAGACAAGAATGGAAATTTATGGTTCGGAACAACAACAGGAGCTTGTAGCTTCAATGGAAAAGAATTTGCTAACCTAAAAATTCCTCAAAGTGATACACCTAGCATTTGGCTTGACAAGGTTTACCCTATAGTAAATCCAAATCAAGTAATGTCTATTTTGGAAGATACTAAAGGAGGTTTTTGGTTTGGTACAAACGGTGCAGGAGTTTATCATTATGACGGAGAATCATTCACACAACACCTTTCGACTATTGGAAAAGTCTATGAAGATGGACAACAGCATAATATCGTACTAAGTATTATTGAAGATTTAAAGGGAAATATCTGGTTCACTTCTTTAAGTCACGGTGGAGTTAGCGTTTTTGATGGTAAAAAATTTACTCATTATACTAATGAATTGAGTGATGCTTTTATTCGAGTCGCATATTGTGACATCAATGGTAATGTTTGGATAGGAACGCATGGAAATCGAAACGGAGGACTTGACCTATATGACGGCAATAACTTTACAGCTTTTCATAAAACAAAGGATGGTATATCAAATAATAACATTCGCTGGATTCATGAAGATAAATCGGGTAAGCTTTGGCTAGGTAGTGGAAGAACGGAATTAACGACTTTCGACGGACAACATTTTAAAGTATTTAAAGGAAATGACGGAGAAACCTATGATAAAATAACATTTGTAATAGGTGATATTCAAGACAATATTTGGTTTGGAAATAGAAGTGGTCTTTGGAAATTCAATGGTAAAGAAGTAATTGAAATAACACAGATTTAAAAAAATAACTATTAGTTCTAGATTAAGACTCTAAAAATTAAATGAGATAAATAGGGGGCAGGTGGAAATGCCGGATTTGCCAAATCTTTCAGATTTCGTAAATTACTTACACCTCTAACACCAAGTTTCAATAGAATCTTAATGTAGAATTAGAAGGGCAAATATATCCTTCTAAATCTTATTCAGTCAGAAATAAGGTTTAATTATACTCGAAAAATATTATCAAATGATGTTCCTAAATCTTATGAACTTGCTCTACAGTGATGATTGAACCTTCTGCTAACATAACCGAAGTAGGTTGCATATCATTTAAAATACCAAACTGTTCTCCATAGACCAAACCAAAATCTACATCAATATTATAGTTTTGAACATGATAAGCTTTCCATTTTGGATGGGTTACTTCATATTCAAAAGTTCTAGTGTCATTGATTTTGGTATATCCCCAATAATGTTCGGTAATAAATTCCGTCTCACTTCCTTCGATGATAGGCTTTTGTTCTAAACCTGCTTCTACTCCGATAGATTGCCAATGTTCTCCATATTTCCATTTGTAGACAACCGATTGATGCGTATTAAAACTTTTCCATTCATGTCGCATCGGTACTGTTTCGTAATGTTCTTTATATAAAGCATTCGCAACTAAGGTAATAGCATGCTTAGGAACGAGCTCTTTTATAAAAACAACACCTCGTTTCCATTCGCCATTATCTAGATAACGAACATAAAATCGAAGGTTCACTTCTTCAAAATTGATGTGAAATGGAATTTTGAGCCCTAGCATTTTAGTATCCACAAACTTAAAACCTACTAAACTTACATAGCATTTTCCATTCCAGCGGTCTATTTCCGTTTTAGCAGGTACAAAGTCCTTTATCAAATTAGGAGATATCTCATAGTTGGCTAAAACTAACTTTCTCCACTCAGCTTTTAAAAAACTCATACTATATTTTTAAAAAACGATTCACAATCTTGAAAATAATAAAAGTAAAAAAACAGCTTAATTTTGATTTTTAGAGGTTTTTTTGAAAAAAAATCATTTTTTTTTCAAAAAAAAGAGAATTTATCTGACAAGAAAAATGTCACAGATTTAAAAGGTTGTAGAATAAACACAATGACCTTGATTGTCTTTTTTTTGTCAGAATAAATGTTTTTCTATGTCACAAGTATAGAAGCGGTTTTTTAACTGGAAGCAGGTCAAAGATGATTTTAGGAATATTTTAAAATGTTTGAATTGTGACATTGTAATCTTGTATTTTTTATTTGTAAATAATTGATAGTCAATAGGATAGTATTTATGTAATGCGAAAGTAAGTATATCGTTATCATTCTAAACTAAAAAAGGTAATTAACTAAATGATAAGGTCACAACCTCTAGAAACTGGTAGATGAAAGTATATGTGAATTGCTGCTTCTTTGAACCATCAAACAATCAAACGGTAAATAAATAAAACTTAATATCATGAAAGCTAACTATACAATCGCAATTCTTTTCACAATCCTTACAGCAGTTCAAGTATCAGCTAAAAAAGCATTTACAGGATATGTTGTTACTACAGACGGCGAAAAAATCGAAGGTCAAGTAGTAGTAGTTAGCCCAACTTACAATGAATTAAAAGTAAAGTTTGTAACTTCTAATAATAAGAAGACAACTTTTAAAGCAAAAGAATTAACTTCATATGGTTTTGAAGTTCCTCAATATAATAGAGAAACAAGAAGCCACGAAACAGTAGAAATTACTTATGTAAGAAAAGAAGTTGAAGATGCTCCTGTTCGTTTTGGTGCTACAGACATCATGGTAGAGCGTCAAGTAAACGGTGAAATTAAAGTTTACAACCAATACATCGAAGCTGATAGCAAAATTGGTGGTGGTGTTGCACACTTCTTCTACGTAGAAACTGCAAACGGAATGGCTTTCACTAAAGTAACTAAATCAAACTACAAAAAAGTAATGAAAGCTGCTACTGCTGATTTCCCAGCATTACAAAACAAAGTAGGAACTAGCGGATTTGGTTATAAGCACATCGTTAAAATCGCTGAAACTTATAACGCAAGAAATTCTCAAAGAACTTTAGCAAAAGCGAACTAAGATAAATCAATTAAGATTGTTTAAAATATAGTTTTATAATATTTACCATTTGAACGGCTATCTCACTGAGGTAGCCGTTTTTTTTGATTCATAGTTATATTTTTAGACTCTTTGACAATTTTCTCCGTTACTACCCTTCCTCATTTTATAAACGATTCCATATCAATACTTTGTAAAAAATAGATACACTTCACCTTTTACTCTTCACGAAGTAGATTAGATAGGGTGAAACAATGGAACAATCATTACCTTTACTTTGTCTCCAAACTTGCCATTAACAGAGGTGATTTATCTTTTATGCTAATAATCAGTAAGAAACTTCATATTTTCGTAAAACAATTAATGGTAGATATACTAAATTGCCAAAAGAAAACCTTCCTAAAGAGCATATCAAGAATTTCTTTGCTTGTGAAAATCACTTATTTATGAAAAGAAGGATACATTATTATATATTGACTTTTTGTTTTGCGCTTATCAATCAATTTGCATTTTCGCAAGTAATGCAAATAGTACCAGCAACTACAGCTCCTTTCAATCCGATTAACTTGATTGAAAATGTATTTTTAGGGCAAGGAGTTGAAGTATTGAATATTACTTACAATGGCGATCCTAATGCCGTTGGATATTTTAAACTTGGTAATCAAGATATTGGAATATATGAAGGTGTAGTCATGTCTTCTGGAAATGTTTCGACAATACCTGTTGCCAATAATACGAGTACAGGAACATCAAATAATACAACAGGAGGTAATGACGCAGACCTAACAACTATTGCAGGTCAAGGTACTTTTGATGCGGCTATTTACACGATTGAATTTATTCCTTCGGCTGATACGCTTCAATTTAATTATGTATTTGGTTCAGAAGAATATTCAGAATGGGTTTGTACTAACTTTAATGATGTATTTGGATTCTTTATAAGTGGCCCGGGTATTATTGGTCCTTATCAAAATATGGCAACTAATATTGCTCTATTACCAAATACAAATGTTGGCGTAGCCATTAATACTATTAATAATGGTAATCCTAATAATGCTGCTTGTACACCAACAAACGTTCAATATTATGTAGATAATCCCCCTGTTACCGCAGGTAATTCCAACTTTCAGATTGATTATGATGGTTTTACGGTAGTATTAACCGCGACGGCTGTAGTTATACCTTGTAGTACTTATACCATAAAATTAGCAATTTCAGATGCAGGAGATGCCAATTTAAATTCTGGGGTATTTTTAGCCGCTAATAGTTTTGGTACAAATGGTTTAAGAGTATATAGTCAAACACCTTCTTTGACCAATAGTATCGCAGAAGGTTGCCAGCCAGCAACTATCAATTTTGAATTGGATAATCCTGCTGATGCGACTTATAACTTATCTTATACCTTAGGTGGTAGTGCTGTTTATGGAGTAGATTACGATAGTATTCCATTATTTGCAACTATTCCGCAAGGACAATCTTCTTTTCAATTACAATTAAGTGCAACACCTGATAATATTACAGAAGGTATTGATACCATCGAAGTTTATATCAATGTCACTCCATGTGAATTGGATACTTTCTATATTTTTATAGAAGATGCCGTGATAGAAACGCCTTCGGTGCCTGATACCGCTATCTGTCTCGGAGATACGGTTTCGTTTGATGCTACTTTATATAATGTACCTCAACCAGCAGGTGCCAAATACACGAGTGATACATCTAAGATTATTACAGACAGCGCGCCGACGATATCCTATTTTAATGTAAGTGGAATTCCGATGTTTAATGTTCAAGCAGGGACAATAGACTCCGTTTGTATAGATGCTAGTCATATTTGGATGGATGATTTAGATTTTTATCTGATTGCCCCCAATGGACAATTTTTAGAATTAACAACAGATAATGGTGGCTCGAGTGGTCTAGGTTATGTAAATACCTGTTTTACACCAACAGCTACGACCAATATTCTAGCAGGAACACCGCCTTTCACTGGAGATTTTCAACCAGAAGAACCCTGGTCTAATCTTTATGGCGCACCTGTAAACGGACAATGGGAACTGAGAGCTATAGATGATGGAGCTTTCTTTGATGGAAATCTAAATTATTGGTCTATTTCCTTTGCTGCTCCTTATAGTGTAACTTATTCTTGGTCGGGAGATACTTCTAGTTTGAGTTGTACGGATTGCCCAACGCCAGATGCTTTCCCTGATACAACTTCAAGTTATGTCATTACCGTTTATGATTCTTATGGTTGTGAAACTTATGATACCGTAAATGTAGTTGTCAACGATTCACTTCCTGCTCCAAATGTAGCTTGTGATTCAGTGACGACCAATATGATTACCATCAATTGGAATACTATTCCAACGTCTTCGGGCTATTTAGTCAATGTAGATGGAGCTGGTTTTGTGAGTACAACAGATACTTTCTTCACCGTCACAGGACTTACACCAAATCAAACCGTTCAATTTGAAGTCGTCGCCGATGGTGGTCTTTGCCCGCCTCATGGAATAGATACCTCTTCCTGTACCACGCTCAATTGTTCGTTGGTTTCGACGGTAACAGATACAACTGATGTCAGTTGTTTTGGTTATGCCGATGGAGGAGCAATAGTTACAGCAATTAATGGATACAATAATTACTACTATTCTTTAGATGGTGCAACCGCTCAACAGAATGATGGAACGTTTACCAACTTAATAGCAGGAACTTATCAAGTCATTGTTTCGGATGATGACAACTGTGCAGATACTGTTGGATTTGTAATTACTCAACCAACGGGTATGACCATTACAAGTTCTAGTAGCATGACTTCCTGTAATGGTGGCGCAGACGGAACAGCAACATTTACGGTCAGTGGAGGAACACCGGGATATGCTTATAACTGGAGTACAACACCTGCTCAAATCACGCCTACTGCAACAGGTTTGAGTGCTGGAATGCACTATATTACGGTTACGGATGCCAATAATTGTTCTCAAATAGATAGTGTAATGGTTACCGAACCAACAGCAGTGACTACTTCTATGGCTTCCTCTATTGTTTCTTGTTTTGGTGGAAATGACGGAACAGCAACAATCACAGCATCGGGAGGTACACCAAATTATACTTATGTTTGGAGTACAACTCCTGTTCAAACGACGGCAACTGCTACAGGTTTAACAATTGGAACTTACTATGTAACGATAACAGATGCGAATATTTGTATTGCAACCGATTCTGTTACGATTACTCAAAATACGGAAATCATACTTTCTTCTACCTCTACTTCTGTAAATTGTAGCGGTGGTACAGATGGAACAGCAACAGTCACTGCATCAGGAGGTATAACGGGCTATACTTACGCTTGGAGTACAACACCTGTTCAAACAATGGCAACGGCATCTAACTTATCTGCGGGACAATACTTCGTCACAGTAACAGATGGTGCTAATTGTACTGCGATTGACACCATTACTGTTGGAACAATCAATCCGATTATTATCACGACAAGTGGCACTCCTGCTTCATGTATTGGTGTAAATAATGGTACGGCTACTGTGAGTGCAACAGGTGGCGCGGGTGGATTTACTTACGTTTGGAGTACAACTCCTGTCCAAACAACAACAACCGCAACTGGTTTAGCTTCTGGAAGCTATACTGTAACTGTAACAGATGCTAATGGTTGTAATGATACTTCAAACATTTTCATCAGTACAAATATCGTTTTGATTTCAACTACAGATAGTACAGATGTATCTTGTTTTGGTGGAAATGATGGTACTGCTACGATTGCAGTCACTGGCGGTTCTACACCATATACTTATACTTGGAGTGTCATGGGCGCGCCAAATGCTTCGACCATTACCAATTTGGCAGCAGGAACATATACGGTAACTTCTACAGATGCGAATGGTTGTTTTAGAGTAGATAATATTCAAGTCAATCAACCTACTGCCGTCCTTACTACAACTACAACAACTGCGGCTTCTTGTAATGGTGGTTCTGATGGTTCGGCTACTATTCAAGTAACTGGCGGCGCAATGCCTTACGGTTTTGCGTGGAGTACAACGCCAACTCAAAATACGGCTACTGCCACAGCATTATCAGCAGGTCAATATTATGTAACTGTAACAGATGCGAATAACTGTCAATATATAGATTCTGCAATAGTTGTAGAACCTACTCCTTTGGTTTTAGTGACTTCAATGGTTCCTGTAAGCTGTAATGGAGGAAATGATGGTTCTGCTTGGGTAACTATTTCTGGTGGTACGGCTCCTTATAATAGTAGTTGGAATACTAGCCCGATTACTAATGACACGATTATTTCTAATTTACAAGCTAATACTTATACCGTAACTGTAATAGATGCAAACGGTTGTCAAGCAACTGCAAATGTTATGGTTTCAGAACCAGGTTTAGCTATGGCAGGGGATATCACTTCGACGGATATTAGTTGTAATGGTGGAAGTGATGGTACGGCTGCTGCTAATATCACAGGTGGTACAGGTACTTATTCATATCTCTGGTCAAATAATCAACTTACTTCATCTGCTTCTAATTTACCAGCAGGTACGCATTCAGTTATTGTAACTGACCAAAATGGTTGTTCATTAACTATCTTAGATACCTTATCAGAACCTACGGCGATTACATTAGTTGTCAATCAACAGGCAGCAGGTTGTTTTAATAGTAGTGATGGAATTGCTTTTGTAACAGCAAGTGGAGGTACATTAGATTCAACTGGTCTTTATGCTTATGCTTGGAATACTTCACCATTTCAATTTGGAGATACGGCTGTTGGTTTAATTGGTGGACAATCTTACTCCGTCATTGTAACAGATGCAAATGGTTGTACAGAGAATACTTCTATTGCGATTGACCAACCTACTCCTGTCACGGTGACGAGTACGGTTGAAAATATAGCTTGTTTTGGTGATACAGATGGTTCTGCAACTGTAGTTCCTAGCGGCGGAACAGCAGGTTATACTTATCAATGGGATGCAAATGCAGGAAATCAAACAACCGCAACAGCTACTAATTTAGGTATCGGAACTTATGATGTAACGGTCACCGATGCTATCGGTTGTGAATCTGTTCATTCTGTAGCTATTACACAACCGGGAGAAATGAGTACAAACACTAACTTCTTTGAAGTGCTTTGTAAAGGAGAATCTACAGGTACTGCAACTATACAAGCAGCAGGAGGAACACCGGGTTACACTTATCTTTGGGATGCAAATGCTGGTAGTCAAACTTCTCAAATTGCTTCAAATTTGGCGGCAGGTCAATACTTCGTATCTGTAACGGATGCCAGTGGCTGTACAAATATAGATAGTGTCTTCGTTACTGAACCAGCTATTGCTTTGGCTTCAACTACTCTACCAAACGACGTAACTTGTTACAACGGAAGAGATGGAAATGTTAGAATAAATACAATAGGAGGTACAGCTAGTTATGAGTATAGCTTTGATGGTATAGACTTTACGCCATCGAGTATTTACTCTGGTTTGCCTGCGGACTTTTATAGTTATTGGGTAAAGGACTCTCGCGGTTGTTTGTATCAAGATACATTCACGATTAACGAACCTGCGGAGTTGACACTTGACCTAGGTGAAGATATTATCATTACAATGGGGGAAGATTCAACGTTAATACCTTTGATTGAAAATGGAGTAATGCCATTTAATTTTGTTTGGTCTCCTTCGGATTCACTTTCTTGTAGTGACTGTGAACAGCCTGTTACTCAAGGTTTACAAGATCCTATTCGTTATACTTTAACCATAACAGACGCTAATGGCTGTGTGGCAGAAGATGATATTTGGATAAATGTCTTAACGCCTCGCGTGGTCTATGTAGGAACTGGTTTCTCACCAAATAATGATAATTATAATGAGCGCCTCTTTGTTCAAGGGGATTTCAATGCGGCTCGTGTCGTTTCTTTCGTGGTCTATGACCGTTGGGGAGAGAAAGTATTTGAAACAAGGGATGCTCCTGTGAATGATCCTACTTTTGGCTGGGATGGTACATTTGGTGGTCAACCTATGAATATTGGCGTATATGGTTGGGTAGCTGAAATTGAGTTTACCGATGGTGAACGAGTTGTTTATAAAGGAAATACTACTTTGATTAGATAACAAGTCTAGTTTTGATATAAAATTGAAAAGCCATCAATTCTTTTACGAGAATTGGTGGCTTTTCAATTTTACATTTCAGTCTAATAATCAATTAAGTTTTCAGTATCAGTTAGGTTAAAATGAAGTCTATTCAATACTTCCCAAAGACCCTTTTTAAGCAGATGAACAGATTTAAACGATACCTTTTTTAAGCACGAAGTGATAAAAAAATCAGCTATACAGGTTAAAAACAATGGCAGATACGTATCGAAAGAAGTGTCGTTTACTTTTGCGTAAGTACTTATATATTTAATATGATTGCTTTTTATGTGTCATGAATCACGAATGATTTGATAATTTTTAAGGATTATTGTAAATGGTAGGAATAGACGTATTTTTAACTCAAACGCTATTTTCTATGTTTAAACTATTAAGGGAGTAATTTGCCTTAGGAATGAGTTTCAAATAGATTCAGAATTTTAGCTTGTCTTTTTGATTTTACACCTGCCTGTCGGCAGACAGGTTTCGTTAAAAAGCCTCGCCGACGCGCTGCGTCGCCTACGTTTTTTGCCTCATTTAAAACCAAAAATACTACACTCTAATTTCTGAATCTATTTAATTCTCATTCCTTAATGCCTACTCCCTAACGCAATGAAAAATTTATAAAATGAGAAACTTGTTTTTATTATTCCTCGGAATAGCTTTGACTATTAATACTTTCGGGCAATCTTCCGATTTTTCCATTCACCTTGAACCGATGACCATTAATGGTTTAGGCGGATTGCAATCTTATGCTTTTGGGCAATATGACGGAAAATGGCTCATTGTAGGCGGTCGTTTAGATGGCTTACATAGAAGGCAACCTTTTGCGGCTTTTGATGTGGCAGGAAATAATAATCAACTATTAGTCATTGACCCTATCAATCAACAGAAATGGACAGCTAGCCTCAATTCTTTACCTGCTGGAATACAAGAACAGTTGAGTGCATCGAATGCTGAATTTTTTCAAGAAGGCAACTATCTCTATATTGTAGGTGGCTATGGACATAGTGCTACGATTAATAATCATACAACTTTTAATAAGTTAACCGCGATTCATGTACCTAATGTTATCAATACTATTATCAACGGAGGAGCAATCAGTAGTCATTTTCGACAGATAACAGATGACCAATTTGCAGTTACAGGAGGTCAGTTAGAAAAAATGCACGATACTTACTATTTGGTCGGAGGTCATAAATTTATAGGGCGTTACAATCCTATGGGGCCAACTCACGGCCCGGGTTTTACACAAACTTATACCAACCAAATTCGAAAATTTAATATCAATGACGATGGTACAACCATTGGAATTACTCATTTTGCTCCACATACTGACACGGCTCAACTTCACCGAAGAGATTATAATGTCACACCTCAAATCATGTCAAATGGCGAAGAAGGGTTAACTGCTTTTTCTGGTGTATTTCAACACAATGTAGATTTACCTTTCTTGAATTGTGTTCATATTGATAGTGCAGGATATATGCCAGATAATAACTTTACACAACATTACAATCATTATCATTGTGCCAATATTCCACTTTATTCTGAAGTCAACAACGAAATGCACACCGTTTTTTTTGGGGGAATAGCTCAATTCTATGATAGTCTAGGAACGCTTGTACAAGATAATGACATTCCTTTTGTACGAACGATAGCACGAGTAACCAGAGATGCAAATGGAACAATGAAAGAGTACAAATTAAATACTGAAATGCCTGCTCTTTTAGGTGCTGGTTCGGAATTTATACCGTTAGAAACGCTTCCATTTTATTCTAATCATGTATTGAAAATGGATAGTTTAACGAATGACACAACGCTTTTAGGTCATATTTATGGTGGTATCAACAGCACAGCTAAAAATATTTTCTGGATAAATACAGGAACTCAAAGTACAGCTAACAACGAAATTTTTAAAGTGTTTTTAGTTAAAAATACTACTTCCAAAACGCATCAGTTGAATGCTCAAAGTGTGAGTTCATTGAAGCTAGAAGTCTATCCTAATCCGAATAACGGCATTTTCAAAATAAGGTTTAATATGGAAGAACAGTCGGATATTAAAATATGGATACATGACATTAGCGGCAAATTATTACACGAGGAGTTTTATGCGAATCAACCCGCAGGTTATCAACGTTATCAGCGTGATTTAGAAGGATTAGCTTATGGTACCGTATTTTTTGTAACAGTAGAAACGAATATGGAAAAAGTAACACGAAAAATTATGATTGAGCCGTAGTTGAGTATTGTTAAATAAATTCCATTGCATCGCGAACCACAGATTCGCGATGCAATGGAATTTAGTAACATCCAAAAAATAACATCCGCATTTGAACGGCTATTTTTAATCGACTACTTCCTTGAAAAAAACTGCGTGTAGCCCGCTACACCACGCTTTTTTCAACTCGTAGTCAATCAAAAATAACTCGTCAAATAACGAACTTATTTTTTCTCCGTTACTTAATCAAAAATCGATTATTATTTTTTTAACCAACTCTGAGGATTCAAGTGTTTGCTATCTTTCCAAACCTCCAAATGCAATTCGGGTTGATGTGTTTTAATACTTACACCTACAGTTGCAATCACTTCATGTTGGTTAACTTTTTGACCTTTTTTGACTAATACTTGACTAAGGTTAGAATAAACTGTGTAATAATTGCCATGTCTTATCATCACAGCATCCTGTGAACCGGGAATGGAAAAAACATTGACGACCTCTCCTCCAAAAATGGCTTTGACTTTAGCATTTTTATAAGTCTTGATGTCAATACCGTTATTCTTGATTTTAAGGCGTTTGAGCGTCGGATGAGGTTGCAAACCGTACTTCCCTGTAATCACTCCCTTTACAGGTTGAGGTAATTTTCCTTTAGCTTTTCTAAAAGCTTTTGCTACTTTTTTGTCTGTACTATTCAATGCAGTTACAACACCTTTTTCACGATTACGCGACGAGGATTGCGATCTTTTCATGTCTTTTCTGATAGCATTATCAATTGCATCAGAAAGACGTCCTTTGGCTATTTTTTTAGTTTCAAGGTCTTTTTGAAGAGAAGTTTCTTTAGTTTTTAGCTCAGCTAAAAGTTTTTCTTGCTTCTTAAAAGTCGTTTTGAGTTCAGATTGTTGTTCTTCATTTTCGGTGAGTAATACTTTTTTCCCTTCACTGGTTTTTCGGAGTTCTAGTAGTTTTCCATTGAGCGTTTGTTGAGTTTCACCAACAAGGATAATTTGTTTTTTTCGTTGTTGGTCGTATCTCACAAAATATTGCCAACGACGCATTGCGTCATTAAAGTTAGTTGCAGAAAAGATAAATAAAGCACGTTTGTTAGCATTACGATGACGGTAAGCATGTCGAATCATTTCGCTATAATCGCCTTTGTATCGCGTCAAATCTTCTTTAAGGAGGTCAACGGTATCTTGTGTGTAGTTGATATTATTTTCTGTTGCGTCTATTTCCGCTTTTATGGTGTTAATTAATTCTGTTCGTTTATTGATTTCTGCCTTGATGGTTTGATATTCATCAAGTGTAGAAGCTTTATTCTTTTGAATGGTTTTAAGTAGATTTTGGGTTTCTTTAATGTCTTTGACTAATTTTTTACGACGATTTTCTAAGTCCTTTTGCATCTGACCAGACATAGCAAAAGCAGCAGTGAGAATAACACTGATGAATAAAAAATGTAGTATTTGTTTTTTTGAAATGGACATTTTTGAATTGTTTTATTGCTTCATTGTTAAATTGTTTAACTCTTACTAGCTATACCTAATAAATAGCGGTAGCAACAATAAGGCAATTTAACAATGAAACAATCCCTAATTTATTCTCTTATAACTACTAGGCACTTTAAACGACATTTTCTTTTCTACATCAAATGTTGCTTTTGTGAAATTCAGTTCTACCGAAGCATTCCCCTTAGATGCACTAGTCATTAGAATATCCCTAAAGTAAGAAAAACTTCTTTTATCTTCCATCGTTTCATATTCTTTGAAAGCCATATTTACCTTTTGATTACTTGCATCTTGAAGAACAAGTTCTTCTAATTGATAAGAGCGTCCATTAATGACATAGGTTGCATCAACAGGATTTTTTGTATTTAACCTATATTGGCCCTCTTTGACTTCTACGCTAAATTCGCTACCTTCTAAAACCACAGGATTACCAACTAGCATTGCTTCTACTGTCGAATAATCTGCGGGTAATTTGAATTGCTCTTTAATGTAACTCAAAGGTTTGACGATGTATTCTTTTTTGAGGCGATTTAATACATGAACCGAATCAGGCGTGATTTTGGCGCGCATTCCTTCTATACCAAATAGAGTAGCAGACATCCAAATCATTTCTCCTTTTTTGATACGAATAGAGATTTTCGCCGATTGATTTTGCGCCATATCGACATATCGAATTTTGGCTTTACCATCAAAAAACTGAAAATCGTTTGAGGTACTTTCCATTTTATTTATCAAAAAACGAGTTGATTTATTAGGAATAGAACCATCAGAATTAGCGACTTGTACCGTTTTACAAGAGGCCATTGATAGTAAGATAAATGATAAACTATATAAAATGAATTTATTTGATTGTTTCATTCTTGTGTTTTAACCTTTCCTTTACTGTTCGTAAAGTTTTTTGTCTGTAATTTTTTTATTTAAAATAGAAGAAGAACTGCCTTGAGACTGAGCTTTTTGCCAATAAGAAACGGCATCACTTTCTTTTCCCAATTTAAATAAAACATCGCCATAATGCTCTAAAATAGTTGGATTATTAGTGCCTCCGCTATTCAAAGCCTTTTTTAACCAACGCTCAGACGCTTGATAATCTTCTAATTTAAACATAATCCAACCATAAGTATCTTGATAAGATGGCTTATTAGCAACTAATTGATTAGCGTTACTAGACATTTGACGTGCTTTTTCAAGGTCTGTACCGCGTTCACAGAGATAATAACTGTATTTATTGAGCGTGTAAGCATCTCTTCCATTAATAGCTAATGCATCATCAAAAGCTTGGTTAGACTTTTCTTCATCTTTTAAATAATGATATTGAGCGCCTAATTCGGCATAAATACGATTTCGCATTTCTTTATTTCTGCCTGCCATCATTAATGATTGCTCTAGAGCATCAACAGCATCTTTATAGTTTTTATTTAAAGAATGAGCCACTCCATTCATAAAAAAGACATTAGCTTGATTTGGAAAAACATCCATGGCTTCTTCGGTGAGTTTCAATAATTCATCTCCTTTTTCCAAAGTCCACAAAATGGTCATTACCTGTTCCCAAACCATAAAAACACTATTGTCTAATTCAAGCGTTTTTTGATAAGCTGCTAAAGCTTCATCGTTTTTATCTGCTTGATACAACATATCTCCATATAGTGAAAATGCTTTTGCTTCTTTCGAATGTACAATTGTCAAAGTCTCGGCTAAATCGAAAAGTTGTTGTTGAATAACAGGTTTATTTTTGTATTCTGGTACTTTTCGGATGTATGGCGCGAGTTCACCTATTTTGATATCAATGCCTACACTTGGATTTTTGAACACTTCCATGATAGCTTTCAAATAACGAGGCTCATCATTCTCCGCTTTGAAAGTTTCGGCAAGTGCTAAATTCGCAACAGGGTCATCTGGATTTAGTTCTAAAATCTTTTTATAAATAGCTTTAGCTTGTTCTGGCTTGCGGTTTTGTTCATAAAATTCAGCTAATAATTGACGGTAACCGATTTCATAAGGAAAAGCATCAACGAGTTTTTTTAACTCAGACTCTGCTTTTTTACTCTTGCCCAATACCGAATAAAGTGAATACTTACGCTTTGTAATGCGTTCACTGACGCCCGATTTTTTTTCGAGTTGGTCATATATTTTGATGGCTTCGCTCGGTTTGTTCGCTTTCACATAAAGATATGCCCATTCAAAATAGTATTCATCGTTGTTCGGATGATATTTGACTAAGTTTTTATAAATCTCTGCTGCTTGCTCGTATTCGCCACCTTCAGACAAGATTTCGGCATAGTAAGTACTGTACCAAACATTGTCAGGCGCAATCACAACTGCCTTTTGAGCATAAGATTTAGCTTTAGTTTTTTTACCCGTTTTTTGATACAATTGCGCTAATTCATATAAAGCAGCATCATTTTTAGGCTGTTTCTTTGCTACTTCTGCAAACAAAACAATAGCTTCTTCTTCATTACCCAAAAGCTTTTCTTTTATTCCCTCGATAAATACTTTTTGAGTATTAATTTCATCTTCACTAACTTGAGTAATAGGCTTTTGAGCCAATAATTGTAATGTAGTGATACTTAAAATTAAAGTATATAGTAAGCTCGATATTATATTTTTCCTCATATCCTACGTTCCTTTTTATTGCTAGAGATGTGCCAGTATAATTAAGAATCTATTATTCTTAACCTCCATATGGTGGTGTCATAGTAGACTTTATTTTGAAATGCTCTATAAGTAATATTTCAAAATGAAGTCTACTTCTTATATTTCCCCGACGCCCTTATCTAGCAATTTACGATTTTTCTACTTTATATGTATTTAAAACGGTCATTCTTATGTTTTTTATATGAATGCAAGACTTATATTGCCAAATTGTTATATCGAGTAGTAGTAATAACCTGTCGATAGACAAGCGATATGACAATTCAACAACATAACAATATATCCTACTTCACTCCAGTACTCCCAAATCCGCCAGTTCCACGGTCACTATCATCTAAAGTTTCCACGACTTGCCAAACT
>CBDICS010000084.1:0-100144 GCA_965277415.1 Saprospiraceae bacterium | reverse complement strand
GTACCAGAAAATCATTTCCCTTGGTTTGAGTTAGTTTAAAATTGGTGTGGATATCATTAGCCATTACTGTATCTCTACCAGAAAGCCAGAATAGTAAATAACCATTTCCTTCAATACTAATTCCAGCTGGGATTTCCCATTTTTGAGGATTATCTGCTTTATCAGATAAATACCATCCTCCAATATCTGCTACTTGATCAGATGTATTGTGTAATTCTACCCAATCTTCAGTTTTTTGAAAATTATCTAGAAAGCTCCTCAAATTAGAAGCGGAGTATTCATTGATAATTACTTGAGCAAAGAGCGAACTATTTAGAATAAGAAAAGATAGTAATAGTAAGTTTTTCTGAAATTTCATAAGATGCAAGTTAATTTGATTGTTTTTTATTTGTAAGTTATTAGACGGGATTAATGAATGTAAATGATCCATCAATTCATTTTTAAACAACTTCAATATAAAGTGAGCAATAAATATAAAGTAAGTCTTATTACTTTTTAGCCTTTTATTGGGTTTTGTCTGGAAATAATCACAGTTTATAAGTCTTTTAGGTTTGTTTTTTCAAAGATGTTTTCTATTATTTTCCTCTATTTTAACTATCTTCATAGGGTAAAACAAAACTATGAAGAATCTACTCTTTACCATTCTTTGGATTGGCCATATCTACTTATATGCTAAATGCTCAAACAATATTGGTTCAACCATACCTTCAAGATGCTGAACCCACTTCCATTCTTATTTTATGGGAAACTGATGGTGGAACTTCTGGAACAGTAGAGTGGGGGACAGACGAAAACAATTTGGATCAATCAACCAGTGCTATTTCTACGGTTAGTTCTGGCTCCAATTTGTTATTTCAATCAAAGTTATTAGGCTTGACTGCTAATACTAGATATTATTACAAAGTTGTTATTGATGCAACCAGTTCTATTGTTTATAATTTTATAACACCTCCTTTAAAATCATCTGAGCAATCATTTAATTTGGTTGCTATGAGTGATATGCAAAAAGATGGCAGTCTCCCGCTTAAATTTCAGGAAGTTGTCCACGATGGAATACTTGATTATTTTGAAACTGAATATGGAGAAGATGATATAGCGGCTCATCTTGGGTTTGTAATGATTCCAGGAGATTTAGTTCAAAATGGTAATGCTTATAGTCAATGGCAGAATGATTTTTTTGGTCAATCTGACCCTTTGTTTTCTAATGTACCGGTTTACCCAGTATTAGGAAATCATGAAAACAATAGCACTTATTACTTTCAATACTTTTCACTTCCTGAAAATGGAACGATTGGATATCTTGAGCATTGGTGGTATAAAGATTATTCTAATGTTCGAATTATTGGATTGAATTCAAATGGTGGTTATCGGATACAAACACAATTAGATTGGTTGGAAGAAGTATTGGATAATGCTTGTCAGGATTCAGATATTGATTTTGTTTTTGCACAATTACACCATCCTTTTTTATCAGAATTATGGACACCTGGAGAATCGAATTATACAGGAGATGTGATTTCTATTTTAGAAAATTTTTCTACGGATTGTGGAAAACCATCTATTCATTTTTTTGGACATACGCATGGTTATTCCAGAGGACAATCTAGAGACCATAATCACCTTTGGGTTAATGCCGCCACAGCAGGTGGAGCAATTGATAATTGGGGAGAGTTTCCAAATCAAGATTATGATGAATTCACTAATTCTATTGATGAATATGGGTTTGTTGTACTGAATGTAGATGCAGGTAATACACCGCAATTTGTTTTAAAAAGAATTACAAGAGGAGACCAAGATGCGCAAATAGATAATGAACAGCAAGATATTATCACGATCAAGAAAAATGAAACACCTCCAACGCAGCCCACTGGACTTTTTCCTTCTGGAAATGATATTAACCCAGATTGCTTTGTTATGCAGGCAAATGCTTTTAATGATAGTGGCGATTTTCATCAAGCAAGCCAATGGCAAGTTTCAACGGATTGTAATGATTTTTCAAGTCCACTTTTCGATTCTTGGAGACAACATGAAAATTGGTATAATGAAGTAGATACACAAGCTGGAGATGATCTGACAAATGAACAGGGTGGTAGCTTAGACGAGAATACAAGCTATTGTTGGCGTGTACGTTATCGGGACGAACATTTGCAATGGAGTGAATGGTCTGCACCAATTAGTTTTGAAACGGGTGTTTCTGGTTTATCTGACAACCTGTTAAGCAATCCAGATGCTGAAAATGGTGTAACAGACTGGGTAGTAGAAACAGGTGTCATCGAATCCTTAATGGACGGAGAATGTGCAGGAGAAGCACCGTATAATGGAACCTATTATTTTGCAGTTGGGGGACTTTGTGATGGAAATGAGACGGCTTTTTCAGAAGTTTATCAGACTGTAAATGTTGAAGATTTTGCAGTGAAAATTGACCAAGGAATGAGCGAAGCATTGTTTGGAGGTTATTTATCAAATTTTAGTGGAAGTGATGAACCGGCAATGAGTTTAGAGTTTTTAGATGCTGCGTCTAATGTTATTGCCCCATCGATTGAATTAAGCACCAACAATGATAATTGGACATTATTAGAAGCAAGTGAAGTGATTCCAGCTTTGACTCGTTCTGTTAAAGTAATTCTTACTGGAACTAGAAATGCTGGAACAGATAATGATTCTTATTTTGATGATCTTTTTATTCAAATTGATACTAGCGAGAATGTTGAATGTTCAGAGGCTCCTTTGCCTGTTGATTTATTGTCTTTCAATGCAATCTGTCATGAACGGTTTGTATCTCTAAGCTGGCAAGTAGCTGGAGAGTCTAATATCAGAGCATACGAGATCCAAAGAAGTAAAAATGCGCTGGATTGGGAATCTGCTGGCACCATGTATCCTAGTGCATCTGATCAACTTGTTAAGTTATATGAATTTAAAGATTTTAATAGATCGAAGGAGTATCTGAATTATTATCGAATAAAGACTTTAGAAGAGGATGGCTCTTTTTCTTTTTCTGATATAATAATAGATAATTGTGCCCAAGCTCAACCTGAGATCACTTTGTATCCTAATCCTATTTTGACGGAACGCTTTTATATTGATATTAAAAGTGTTGTTAAATGTAATGCTGAAATTAGAATTACAAATCTCTTAGGCCAAGAGATTTATTTTAATAAAATGACCTTAAACACTGGAAATAATAATATTCCAATTCAATCAACATCTTGGGGTACTGGTTATTATAATATTACGATTAATACAAACCAATGGCAGTGGGTCGGCAAAGGAATCAAGCAATAAGAATACTGTCTTATTTGAGGTTTTTTTAAATGACAATTAATCTTGCTTCTCGCTCCTTAATCGTTCATATACCCTAAATGGTGTATTTTTTCATAACAATAAATATTTAATAAAGATATACATTAACTTTGTATCTTAAATTAACCTTTCCTATTTCCTATCAATATCTTCCTCCGGGTATTTTGTAAACGAATCTTTTAATTAGAAAACTAGTGGTAACTAGTAAACCTCCCTTTATTTTAACTACACAATTTATAACCAAAACCGATTTAAATGAAGAATTTGAAATGTCTACTCAAATTTGTAATCTTATTTGTAATTTTTTCTCAAAATAGTCTTAATGCTGCGACGATTACAGCAACCACTGATGGACAGTGGAATAGTAATATTTGGTCAAATGTTACTGGCCCACAGGCAGGAGATGATATCATAATTCCAGCAGGTATAAAAGTATACCTTAATACTTTAATTGATTTGAGCACTTCAGGGAACAATGTAACAACTACAATCACTATTGATGGTGAATTGAATTTCTTGGATGTAGCTTCATTTTGTAATTCAAACTGTAAAGTAGGTCTTAAATTGGATGATGCATCTATAATTTTCGTCAATAGTGATCCTGGAATAAAAATGGCTTATTCAGCAGGCTCTAACGAGAGCCCTTTAGCAGGTAATACGGAGCAAGTCATTTTATTTGGAAGTAGTCCAGTTCTTTTTAGTTTTCCTTTTGGGGCAGGAGAAATAACGAGCTCAGGAGCTCTACTACCTGTGGAATTACTTGAATTTAAAGGAGAGATTTTAAGTAGATCAAATGAACTTAAATGGATGACTGCGATAGAGGAAAACACGAGCCATTTTATTGTAGAAAAGTCATTTAACGGATTTGATGATTATAGAGAAATTGGAAAAATAGAAGCTGCGGGGTTTGATGATAATATCAATGCTTATACATTTGAAGATAGGAATATTGAAGAGATGGCGTATTATCGTTTGAAGATTGTAGACTTTGATGGTTTGTTGATGTTTTCTAAGGTAATTGCTATTGAACGATCAATAGATATTTTTGAAGTAGAAGTATACCCTAATCCTGTTATTGATGATGTAAATGTTTCAGTGAATTTGGATGAAGCAGGACCAGTCGAAATTAAAGTTTTTGACTCATCAGGAAAGCTTATTCAAGATGATGTTTATGAATTGAATAGAGGAAATAATAAGATAATTTTTGAAATGAAGGGATTGAAACATCAACTGTATTTTATTAATATCTCTTATGGCAATACAGTTGTTTCTAAGAAAATTATGACTGCAAAATAATAGGACTAATCAATCATTTGTCAATAGTCATTAGATAAGCACTAATGACTATTGACAAATAATAAATTACTTACTGTTTTACAATTTTCTCAACTAGTTGCCCATTCTCTAGGTTTGCATTAAGAATGTAAATACCAGTGGGAAGATCAGTTAAATCAATACTTATTCTATCAGAAGTATTAATTTCTTTATGGATAGTTTTTAGTAATTGTCCAGTCATTGTAGTGATTTCAAAATCAACTTCCTGAGATCCAACTGTTTCAATCTCTACTGTAATTTGATCATAACTAGGGTTAGGAAAAACTTTAAAGGATGCAATCCCTTCCAATTCATTTGTAGCTACATTAAAGTCTAATTCTAAAACAAATAAGCCATTTTGCATATCTGAAGCAATGATATTACCAGAAGGTAAATAAGGATAAACACCCCAACAGCCGACATATCCATTATAGACCGTATTATCAGGCGAAGTATCATAGTAAGCAGTTGTAAATGGATTATTCGGATCCGAAATGTCGAATATTTGAACACCATCTTCATAATAAGATGTGAATACTAGATCACCTAAAATAAAAGGATTATGTGGCGTCGAACCCTCATGTTCTGGTGCTAAAAGTGGAAATTTGAAATATTGATATAGGGATAAATTGTCATTAGCCATATCCGTAATATCCAAAATTCCTAAAGGAAGACCTGTCGGAACTTCTTCTGCAAAAACCACTGTATTTCCATCATCGGATACCCAATTGCTGTGATTATATCCGTTTGATTCAAAAGAAGCAATATAAGCCGGAGTCGAAGGAATATTAAAATCCCAAATTACAAAGGAATTCGTATTACCATGTGAACAATAAGCAATATTATCTCTAACATATAAATCATGTACATAGCCCCCAACTAATCCTGAGATTAGATCAACGCTACCTAATAGTTGAGGCTGATCAGGATCCACTGTCAGGTCTAATACAATAAGACCATTAGATCTTGTATCTGTTCCTGCTGCATAAAGTTTTCCATTTGCCTCATCAATATAAATATTGTGAGCGGACCCAAAAAACTCTGTACTTTGATAAGTAATTGTTGGAGCACTAGGGAATGAAGAAGCATCAAAAATGATCAATCCTTCCTGACTTCCATCTGCAACGGCATAAATTCTGTCTTCATATACTTTAAAATCTCTCCAAACCGTCTGCTCGCCACCTGCTATAGAAGCAATTTCGACTATATTACTAGGATCTGTCACATCAAAAAAGTGGATAAACGAAGCACTACCCATTATTGCATATTCTCGACCTGCTGCATCAACATAGCCCCAGATATCATTGAATGTTCCAAAGCTATGTGTTGGTAAAGTATCATCATCATAATTACCTAGTAAATTGATGTTTTGAGATATCTGTGAAAATCCGATGAAAGATGATAAGAGAAATAAGAATAGTAAAGTTTTTTTCATTATAATTTTTTTAAAATTGTAAATATTTGCCACGAGTGCATTAAAAAATAAGAATAGAGCTTGTTCACCATGAAGTTGTTCAAAAAATGGCTGCTATTTCGAGAAACAGATATTTTGAATCAAGACGAGGCTTTAAAATCGCTGCATAGCAGGGCTACGTGAGATTTTTATAAGGAAGTATTGATGCAAAAGATCGTTTCGTAGTTTAGTGAGCTATTTTAAACAACTTCACTATGTAAAATTACTAATATCAAATTTTTGATGTATAAATTAACGGGAATATGTACGTTTACTGACAGAATCATTTGCTTGAACAAATTCATTTTCAAAAGTCTAGCCATACTCTTTGGGACAGAGGCCTTTAACTTGGTACACATATTGAGTTTAACAAATTTATAGAATTTTGTATTTTGTTGGCTGATAGCAAAAACAAAGCATTGTCGCCTATTGAGCCAACATATTTAAAATATCATCGTTTCTTTATGGTAGGATACTTGAAAATGAAATCGAATTGACTTGTAAGCCCTATTTAAAGAAAAGTTTCAAAGCAAAATTAAACTTAAAATTGATGTATAAATTCTCCATAAGTAGCTTTCTTACACTAACATTTTTGTTGATTATGAGCTCTGGATATGCCCAGCGAAAATATTCTAATGAATTTTTAGCGATTGGGGTTGGAGGCCAGTCTCATGGACTTTCAGGTGCTATGACTGCTCATACAAATGATGTTTACTCAACTTATTGGAATCCTGCTGGCTTGACTCAGATTGAATCGCCATTTCAGATTGGCGCAATGCATGCAGAGTGGTTTGGGGGAATAGCGAGTTACGATTACCTTGGTTTTGCGAAGCCATTAAATTCTGATAATCAATCTGTTTTGGGGGTTTCATTGATTAGATTAGCAATTGATGATATTCCATATACGCTCAATTTGGTAGAACCTGATGGAACAATAAATTATGATAATATCTCCACATTTTCAGCGGCTGATTACGGATTCTTTTTGTCTTATGCTCGTGAAATAAATATGAAAGGGAAAACGCTTTCAGTAGGCGGAAATGCTAAAGTTATAAGAAGAGTAATTGGAGAGATCGGAGGTTCTTGGGGCTTTGGATTGGATGTAGGTGCTCAATATAGAAGTGGTAATTGGCAATTTGCTTTTGTAGGAAAAGACATAACATCAACGTTTAATGCCTGGTCTTTTTCTTTGACAGATCAAGAGAAGGAAACTTTTGCGATCACGGGGAATGATATTCCAGAGAGTTCAATTGAAGTCACTACACCAACTTTTATTTTAGGAGGGGCTTATAATGTGAAATTTGGCGAAAATTACACTTTACTAAGTGCATTGGACTTGAACTTTACAACTGATGGCCAACGAAATGTTTTAGTTAGCTCAAAGGCTTTTAATATAGACCCACATTTAGGACTTCAGTTAGGCTTTAAAAAATTCCTTTTTCTTAGAGCAGGTGTAGGTAATTTTCAGCGTGCAAAAGATGATATCAATGGTGAATCAGAAATCCTGACATTGCAGCCCAATTTTGGAGTTGGAATAAAACTAGGGAAAATAAATTTGGATTACGCACTTACAGATATTGGTGATGTATCACAGGTTTTGGTTTCACATATCTTTTCATTATCACTTGATTTGCAACGTAGAGAGCGATAAAATTGCTATGTTATTTTTTATATAATGTATTTTTGATCATCTCTTTATGATGGTGTTGGATAATCGCTTTTAAGCTGTTTTCCAGTTTCATATAGTCTATGCTTTCCTCTTTTATTAAATTATCTCTTAAAAAAGGATCTTCTTTATAGCGATATAAACCAATCGTTGTTTTCTCATCAAACAATAATAAATACTCATTATCTAAGATTTGATAAACATCACTGTTAAAGTTGTATGAATAGTTAGTACGCATCGTATCTAAGATACTTTCCCCATAGGCACTAAATGGTTCATCATATTTCAGAATGTCAAGGATGGTAGGCATAATGTCAATCTGTTGGAAGATACCAGGTTTTTTTCCTTGAATCGATTGATTTGGATCGAAAATTACAATTGGAATTTTGTACTTACCAACTTTCGTTTGGTATGCTTTATCATCACTTCTTCCAATATGATCTGCGGTAATCACAAAGATAGTATTGGAATACCAGTCCATAGTTGCTGCTTTTTCAAAGAATTTTTGAAGTGCGTAATCGGTATACCTGACACTCCTGATGAGCGGAGGCATATCTGGATACTTTTGTTCAAATTGCTTTGGTGTTTTATAGGGATGATGAGATGTCAAGGAGAAACTAAGCGCACAAAAGGGTTGATCATATTGATCGACTTGATTCGCAATATATTGAAAAAACGGTTCATCCCAAATGCCCCACTGTCCATCATATTCTGTATCATTATTAAAATTAATGCGATCATAATAATGTTGAAAACCAGTTAGTTTTGAAAATCGCTCAAACTCCATAGATCCTGGATTTGCACCATGAAAAAAACTAGTTATATATCCTCTGTCGCTTAATATTTTAGCTAAACCATCAATTCGATTGCTCTGATAGGCCGAAAACATCAAAGGAGATTGCATGAAAGCAGGAATACTGGAAGTAATAGCAACAATACCTTGAGTTGACCTCAGTCCATTAGCATACGATTGATCCATATACAAACTTTGCTCAATGAGAGCATCTAAAAAGGGAGTGCTTCCGGGGGTTGTATTGTAATGACTAACATGTTCTTGACCAAAACTTTCTAGAACGATGATAAAAACATTTTTCTTTTCCATAGCGGTTTCATAATGATACTGCCTGGTGGAATTAAAAATGGATTCCTGTTCTTTATCTTGAAAATATGTTTTCTCTTTTAAAAAATGTTGTTGACTGGAGAAGATCAAACTCAAACTAGTATTATTAACTAATGGGGCTAAATTTGGATTATCGACATATTGGATAGCCGTTATGGGCATTACAGGCCGCAACTGAAGTCCGCCTCTTGCACCTATCCCAAAGAGGACTATTCCAAGTATAAAAAATCCGGATTGAATTCTTTTCGAGAGCGGAAATACGTCTATTGTAAAATCTGTTTTTTTGTATAAAATAAAAATAATGAAATTTAAAATAAAGAATATTAATACAAGAAACCAGTATTCTTTTATAAAGCCAGGGGCCATTTCTGCAGTATTTTGAAAGAGATTCAAATCGCTTCCAATGGTTCTTCTAAAAGCGAAAGGAAAGAAACCAATATCTATGGTTTCAAAAAGCACTGCAATTCCATTCGTAATAAGAAAAATAAATTGCTGTATTTTTTTGTAAAAGAGGTCTTGTCGAAATGCAAAAGGCAATAAACTGAGCAGAATAAAAAGGCTATTGACGTATATGATAGCTACTAAATCAAATCTTAATGCTTTGAATAATATAAGTCCTAAAAGAGAGCTAGACTCCAAGGGAAGCAAATCAGTGTTAAGGGAATAGAATATTATTTTGATAATCGTGAAAACCATCATAATAATACCCAATCTCAATAATAATTGATAGAAATACTGAAAGTTTAACCTGATCTGATTCATCATGCAATTCAAAACTTCAACAAATGTAGGGATAAAAAATAGGACTCGCCACCTTGAGTATATTCGGAATCAAAGAATATTGTAAAGTTTGTAAAATGGAGGAAGATGCATCCTTGCATATAGGTCAAATATTCTATACCTTTACATCATCGATAATCAAGTGAGATTGTCAAAAGAATTACCATTCAAGTATCTTAAGCTCTGGTCCAACACTTATTTCATTAGAGAATCATCTCAGAGTGTTAGTAGGGCGGGCTCCAACCGTTGACTTGTCCGGTTTCACTTCGGTGAACAAGGAGATTACCCAAAGCAAGCTGGACTCTCTAACCATGTATTTACGGGGTCCAAGAGCGCCTCGATATCTTGAGTGGTTTTTTTTATTTAAAGGATACCATCACTGATGGTCAGTTGATTAGCCCTTGCAATATATCTTCTAGTGATTTTTTGCCTTTTTAAAAGTGAATTTGGATTATGCTGGTGGGATAATATTTTTAAAATGGCCATTGAGTTGGGCTCTTTTCTTTAGTCGTTCCATTTCTCGAACTACAGGTATTAATTTTTGCATATGATCAATCATATACTCTTGTCTTAATTTTTCTGAAGCCATGCATAGAAATTCATATTCTTGCTCCATAGTAAAACCAACATGGTGAGCAATATGATAAGTTTTAAACTCATTATGATCTATCTCAAGATTGTTCTTAATATTGAGTGCTAAGAAAAGTTTATTGATATTCTCTCGAATCAATTCGTATAGAGCCGCATCCCCTTTATTTGTATCCGTTAGTCGTTCTATATCAGCACCACTATATAATTTATTAGGTGTCGTTCGATAAAATTCTTCAATTTTAAAAACACCAATTCCCCTTGTTTTAATATCTAACTCACCATTGTCATATCGTTTTTCGATTTTGATTAATTGCAATTCTGTGCCAAAGTCCATGATTTTATTATCGATATAAGCTGGTACTCCGAAGGTAGTTCCGTTTTGATCGCATTCTCGGATAAGTTGTTTATAACGAGGTTCAAAGATATGAAGGTTTAGGCTTTCATCAGGAAAAACGACCATTTTGAGCGGGAATAAAGGGATAAAATCTTTCATTTCAATTAGCAATTAGTAAGGATCAATTAACATATTTAACGGTGAATTATTATTTTTAGTTTTTTCAAAATTATAAATGTTTGGGAGATGTATTTTTATAAACACTAATCTAAATACAATTTAATAGCTACAAAAAAAGCGCCATTCATTATTTTTTAGGTCTAATCTATAGAAGTTCTTAATGACGCTATTCTCTACTTGTATTAAATTTTTATTAGATTAGTTCTTAAACAAAGAGAAAACAGCACTTCTTGAGCTTTTTACCCATTCTTCGAAAACTAAGCTGAATCTAGCGAATATTAGGCCTTATGCAGCGAATGTTAATTATACATCTTATAAATAGTATCGAGTATCGATATTGCATTTGATATTCAGAATCTTTAAAACCGATTTTCCGTAGTAATATTTTAAGTATTCGGAAAATCATTGCCCTCTGTTAAAAACAAAAGGCATTAAAATCAATTTGTCATGCGAAACCAAATCCATCACCTGCTCTGTATTACAATTGTATTAGTCCTCACAACAGTATTTGCTTGCAATCAATCACGTATTTCCAAAGAAATGCCTACGAGTTTGAGTGCATTTATTTATGCGTATACTTCTGGAGAAATATCGAAAACTGCACCAATCAAAGTCCGGTTTACGAATAGCTTGATTTCAAATGACAAAGTAGGCTCGGAAGTAGAAGATGGGGTTGTTTCGTTTAGACCTAGGATAAAAGGAAAAGCGATTTGGGAAGATGACCGAACCATCCAATTTATACCAGATGAGTATTTGGATGCTGATAAACAATTCTTAGGTTCAGTTAATCTTGAAAAATTATATAAAAATCTTCCTAAAGATGCGAAGAGGTTTGATTTTGATTTTAAAACGAAAGCACAAAATTTTAGTGTAAACTTTAAAGGCTTAACAGGCTTAGATCCTTCGGATACGAAAAACCAACGCTTGACTGGAGAAGTGTTTACTTATGATGTCGCAGAAAGTGATGCTGTAGAAAAATTAATACAGGTTAAATTACCGAATCAAAAACCTAAGATTCGTTGGGAGCATAGTCAGGATAAAAAAACGCATACTTTTTATATTGAAAATATTGTCAGAGAAAAAGAGGATTCTGAATTGTTAGTGGAATGGAATGGAAGACCGCTTAATGTAAACGTCAAAAAAGATAAGCGTTTTACTGTTCCAGGAACCTTAAACTTCAAAGTGATGTCAGCACGAGTTGTACAGGAGAATGAGCAGTATACTTTAATACATTTTTCTGACCCATTACTCCAGTCTCAAGACTTTAAAGGTTTAGTAAGTATTAATGGATATAAAGGACGATTACGGTTTCAGGTAGATGGCAATCAACTTCGGGTTTATCCAGCTAAAAGACTAAGTGGCTCACATAAAGTAGTCATCGAACCTAATATAAAAAATACCCAAGGACTAAAGTTGAAAAAACAGGTAGAGGAGACTTTAGCTTTTGAAGCTCCAAAACCAGCACTTCGACTGGTGGGGTCTGGAGTCGTTTTACCAAATTCTGAAGGCTTGGTTTTTCCTTTTGAAGCCGTAAACCTGAATGCGGTTGATGTCGAGATTTTTAAAATTTACGATAATAATATTTTACAATTTTTACAAACCAATCAAATTGATGGTGGAGACTATCAACTTAATAGAGTAGGAAATATTGAGATTCAAAAACAAATTAAACTCAATGACCTCAACGAAGCTGGTAATAATAATACATGGACAAGATATGCACTTGATCTAAATAAAATATTAGAACAAGATCCGAATGCTATTTATCAAATTCGTATTGGATTTAGACCTGGATATAGCTCTTATTATTGTGGCAAAGAAGTAGATGATGATGGACTCCAAACTTTAGATGATCCATTTAAAGATGCTGACAATACACAGCGATCCATTATGAATTATGGTTATTATGGCTATGGAGGATATTATGATGATTTTGACCATAGTCACCGAGATAACCCTTGTTATCCAGCTTATTATAGAAGTCAACAGTTTGTAAGTAGAAATGTAGTTGCTTCTAATCTCGGGATCATTGCTAAAAGTGGGACTGATGGGACCATGATGTTTTATGTTACAGATCTAAGGACAACCCAATCTGTGGCAGGGATTGATCTGGAAATTTTTGATTATCAGCAGCAACGTATCAAAACCGTGACAACGGATGGAGAAGGTATTGCTGTTGCTGATTTGGATAAGGAAGAACCATTCGTAGTCGTTGCTAATCAAGGAAATAATAAAGGCTATTTACGACTGATGGATAATAATGCTTTATCGCTTAGTAAGTTTGATGTTTCTGGAACTATTGCCCAAAAAGGGATCAAAGGATATCTGTATGGTGAGCGTGGTGTTTGGAGACCTGGTGATTCATTATATTTAAATTTTGTATTAGAAGACAAACTTGATAAGCTACCAGATAACCATCCGCTTTCTTTCGAATTATATGATGCTCGGAATCAATTATACGCGAAGTTTACGACAACTGAAAACGTGAATAATGTCTATCCTTTAGCTATTTCTACCAAAGCAGATGACCCAACTGGAAACTGGCGAGCGACGGTTAAATTAGGAGGTGCTGTTTTTAATAAAACACTAAAAATAGAAACAGTCAAACCCAACCGATTGAAAATAAACCTTGATTTTGGCGACAAAGAACTGTCGGCGGAGGACATGCCATTGAATTCTGACCTTCAAGTCAATTGGCTACATGGTGCACCAGCAAGAAATCTAAGTACGAAAATTGAAATGAAATTGCGTCAGCAAAATACTAGTTTTCCTAAGTTCAGCAGTTTTGAATTTGATGACCCAGCTAGAAAGATTGATTCTGAATACACGGCTCTTTTTGATGGCCTGATTGATAATAATGGTCATGCAAAAGTTAAAACAGATTTTAGAGGAAATAAAGCAATGCCTGGTAAAATGCGTGCGGATTTCAGAACACGTGCTTTTGAAAAAGGAGGGGATTTTAGTGAAGATAATTATTCTATTACTTATAGCCCATTTAGTGCCTATGCTGGTGTCTCTATACCAAAAAACAGATACGGATCGAAACGTATAGATATTGAGAAAGGTGGAAGAATAGAATTTGCTTCCGTAAATGAAAAGGGCGAACCTAATAAAAATAGAAAATTAAAAATTGGTGTTTATCGAGCTCAATGGAGATGGTGGTGGGAGTCTAATCGCTCTAATGTCAGTAGATATAATAGCAGTACACATTATAATGCACTGGATTCTGTATCGGTAAGGACGGATAGTAAAGGATTCGCTAATTGGGATATAAAAGTTAATGGATGGGGATACTATTTGGTTCGTGTCTGTGATGAGGAAAGTGGCCATTGTTCTGGTGATTATTTTTATTCAGGTTATCCTTGGTATGAAGAAGGAGATGACCAACATCGAAAAGCTGCTGCTATGTTGATGTTCTCTACCGATAAAAAGAAATATGAAGTAGGGGATGATGTAGAACTTCGAATCCCGAGCAGTGAAGGTGGTCGTGTACTCGTCACGATTGAGTCCGGTTCAAAAATTTTGGATAGCTATTGGAAGTCTTCTGATAAGGAAGAAACTAAATTTAAATTTAGAGCAACTGCTGAAATGGCACCAACCGTTTATGCACATGTTTCTTTACTTCAACCTCACGGACAGACTGAAAACGATTTGCCAATTAGAATGTATGGTGTCGTACCAATACATGTGGAAAATCCTGAAACCCGATTGAAACCAAGCATAAAAATGGCGGATGTTTTAAAACCTGAAGAGAAAGTGAATATCGAGATTAGTGAAACTTCAGGGCAAGCGATGGCATATACCGTAGCCGTTGTAGATGATGGTTTATTGGATTTGACAAGATTTAAAACACCTAATCCATGGAACGTATTTTATGCAAGAGAAGCACTGGGAGTGAAGACATGGGATATATATGACCATGTGCTGGGAGCGTCTGGAGGTACAATTGATAAACTTTTAAGCATTGGAGGAGATGCGGAAAACCTTGATAAAGGAGGAGCTGATAAGGCCAACCGTTTTAAACCTGTAGTCAAACACTTTGGTCCTTTTTATTTAAAGAAAGGAGAAAAGAAAAAGCATGAATTTATAATGCCAAACTACGTAGGATCTGTTAGAACGATGGTAGTGGCATCCGATAATGGAGCATACGGAAATGCAGAAAAAACCACTCCTGTACGTAAACCACTTATGGTATTAGCAACGCTACCTAGGGTATTAGGACCAGGAGAGAAATTGAAATTACCTGTTAATGTTTTTGCGATGGAAGATAAGGTGAAAAAGGTAAGTGTAAAGGTGGAAGAAACTACAGGTAAAGTAAATTTTGTTGATGGTAATAAACAAAGTCTTTCATTCTCTAAAGTCGGAGATAAAATTGCAGAATTTGAAATAGAAATTCCAAGAGTTATCGGTGTTGCAAAATTTATAGTAACAGCTAGTGGCGGTGGGGAAGTAGCAACACAAGAGATAGAGATTGATATTAGAAATCCTAATCCATTTGTAACAGATAGTTATGCTGAAATATTGGAAAATGGTACAAATTGGGTGAAAGATTTTGAATTGCCTGGTGTTGAAGGTACGAATACGGCTACCTTGGAAGTATCTAATATTCCTCCTTTGAATTTGGACAAGCGGATTAATTATTTGATTAGATACCCGCATGGTTGTGTAGAGCAAACTACTTCGGGAGCATTTCCACAATTATACGTTGGAGCATTATTAGACCTTGATGATAAAAGGAAAAGTGAAATTGATTTTAATGTAAAAGCTGGAATCGAGCGACTTAAAGGTTTTCAACACACCAGCGGAGGGTTTTCCTATTGGCCAGGCAATACATATGTCAATAGTTGGAGTAGTTGTTATGCTGGACATTTCTTGTTGGAAGCTAAAAATATTGGCTATGATGTTTCTTCCATTGTATTAGATAAGTGGATTGAGTATCAACAAAAAACAGCGCGAAGTTGGAATTATCGAGGCGATTCTAATGGATATTATCGAGGCAATTATGCTTTTGAGCAAGCTTATCGATTATATACTTTAGCGCTTGCTGGCAAACCAGAACTAGGAGCGATGAACAGACTTCGAGAATCGAAAGATCTATCAAATTCGACTAAGTGGCGATTAGCAGCTACTTATGCGATTGCAGGCAAAACAGAAGTAGCTAATAAATTAGTTCAGGGACTTACTACAGATGTTGAAGACTATGTTGAGCTTTCATATACCTTTGGTTCGCAATTGAGGGATGAGGCAATGATTATGGAAACAATGATTCACCTGAAGCGCAGTAAAGAGGCAGGATTAATAGCAAAAAGAATTTCTGAACGCTTGAATTCTGGTCGTTGGTATAGTACTCAAACTACTGCCTATTCTCTTAAAGTGATCGGTAAGTTTGTAGAAGATAATAAACTATCTGATGAACTTCGATATGCTTTTCAATTAGATAATGGAAAAGAAGTGGTGGTTGGTACTCAAAAACCATTGAGTCTTATTGATATTGATGTAAGTAATGGTAGGAACACAGAAGTGAAAGTAAAAAATCTGTCAGGAGGTATACTCTATGCAAAACTTGTAATAAGAGGTCAACCAATAGTAGGTGATCAAACGGAAGCCGCTAAAAATATGGTAATGGATGTAAAATATTTGACTACTAATGGTCAAGAACTAGATCCGACAAGTATAGAGCAAGGAACTGATTTTGTTGCTGAAATAACGATTAAAAATACAGATAGTCGACGGTATTACCATAAAGAGATGGCGATAAGTCAAGTCTTCCCTTCTGGTTGGGAAATTCTAAATACCAGAATGAGTAATGTTGCAAATTTCGAAAATACAGATATTCCAGTCTATCAGGATATTCGGGACGATAGAGTATATACTTATTATAATACTCGGTATAATAAATCGAAGACTTTTAGGATACAATTAAATGCGGCTTATATCGGACGCTTTTATCTACCCTCAGTGACCAGCGAAGCGATGTATGATAATACAGTAAATGCACGAAAACCTGGAAAGTGGGTGGAAGTTGTTGGGCCTGAAGAGATATAGGAGGTAGTCAGGGAGTCAGAGTGGTCAGGGGAGTCAGAAGTCAGAGTGGTCAGGAAAGTCAGGAGGTCAGGAAAGTCAGAAGTCAGAGTGGTCAGGAAAGTCAGGAGGTCAGGGTGGTCAGAAAACTCCTGACTACTCTGACCTTCTGACTACTCTGACTCCCTAATTTACTGATTCCGTTTAAGAACAATAAACTGAGTACTTTCAATTCCTTGATCCGTATAAAGCGTCAATATATAATGACCGCTGGTATATGTTTCAGTATTAATAGAAATCGCATTATCGCCTTTTTGGGTTTGTAATCCTTTTTGATATAAAACCTCGCCCGTCATAGTTTTGACTTCAAAAGTGACATACGCTTCACTTTGCGTTTTATAAGCTACTACTACATTATCTGAGGCTGGATTAGGAGATAATTCCTTAATTGATTTTTCATTTGATGATAAGCCAGATATTCCGACTTCTATTGGACCACAGTCTGATGTACATCCATTTTCATCTGATATAATTACAGTATAAGTACCTGCAAATAAATCCGTAAACGTAGCTGAACTTTGGAAAGTTGAACCGTCATCTATACTATAGAGGTAAGTACCAACTCCACCAGATGCACTAATACTAAGATCAAATAAATCTGGATTTCCAGAAGCTGCTGAAACTACATCATTGGAGCAAGTAATCGCTTCTGGCTCATTTATAATCAAACCACAAATAAAGATACATCCATTGGCATCTGTTAATGTTAAACCATAAGCCCCAGAAGGTAAGCCTTCAACTGTTTCCGTTGAATCGCCTGTACTCCATTCAAAGGTGTAAGGCTCAACACCTCCCTGACCAACTGCATATAATGTACCATCCAAATCACCATGACAGGTAATATCTGTTGTGCCATAAATGGCTATCAATTGTTCTGGCTCGTTGACTATACTCGAACAAGTTGTCGAACAACCATTCGCATCTGTGACTGTAACGATGTATTCACCTGCTGGAATATCTTCGATTAAAGTACTTGTAGATCCATTACTCCATTCGAATAGATAAGGTTCTACACCTCCTATTATTTCAACAGAAACTTGTCCGTTTGATTCTCCTGTACAGAGCACATCTTCTGCAAGACAAGTAATGGTCATTGGATTATTAGCTTCTATAATTGTTGAACCAGTATTTGTACATCCGTTATTATCTGTAATTATTACAGTATATGTTCCAGCACTAAGGTTATCAATATTTGCTGTATTTGCTCCATTACTCCATTGGTAGCTATAAGGTGCTTGTCCTCCAGAGATGCTCGTTTGAATACTTCCGTTATTATCTTCCTGACATATCAATTGATTATTGGTAAAGACAATGTCAATTGGTGCAGGTGCTTCAATTGTAGTTGAACTTATTGCAGTACAACCATTCGCATCTGTAACGGTTACCGAGTATGTCCCAGCAGAAAGTGTGTTGATAAAAGGCGTGTTCATCCCATTACTCCAAGTATACTGGAAAGGTGAAGTTCCTCCGATTGCAGTAGCAAAAGCAGTTCCACCTACACCTCCATTACAAGCGATTGGTGTTGAAGAGCAAACAACTAAAATAGAACTAGGTTGTGAAATTGTTGCTGTCTCAAAACCTTGACAGCCATTCGCATCTGTAACGGTTACGGAATAGGCACCAGCTGTCAGATCTGTAATATATTCCGTGCTTGCTCCATTACTCCATTGATAAGTAAAAGGAGGAAATCCCTGACCGACGGTCAAACTAATACTTCCAGTAGCTGCTCCATTACAAGTTACATTTTCAGAAACTAATTGTAGAGAAAGACTTGGGGCTGCCTCTACAATACTAGTATGTGTATTTGAACAACCAAATACATCTGTTACGGTTACGGAATAAGAACCAGATTCAATATTCAAATTATCTTCTGTGCTATTACCATTACTCCACTGATAAAAATATGGACCAGTTCCACCAAGTACAGTTAAGTCAATACTTCCGACACTTGGCATTCCACAACTTGCAGCAGTGGCAATACTAGACAATTCAATTGGATTTCCTGATGCTATTGTTGAGGAACATATGGAAGAACACCCATTGGCATCTGTTACAGTTACCATATAATCACCGGCTGTAACATTAAAAAGGTCTTCAGTAGTTTGACCATTATTCCATAGATATGTATAAGGAGCAGTTCCTCCAGTAATATTCAAGTCAATTGCTCCAGAAGATGGTTGGCAGTTTTCATTGATGGCAGTGCAAGAAGTGGTAAGCTGTTCTGGTTCAGTGATCACTACTGCACCGAAATTTTGACATCCATTTGCATCTGTTACGGTCAATGTATATGAACCAGCACTTAAAGTATTTATGAATGAAACAGTTTGACCATTACTCCATTCATAAGTATAAGGAACAGTTCCTCCTATCACAGTGGCAAATGCGGTTCCATTATTTGCACCATTACATGTGATATTATTTCCATTTGGAATTACAAGTAAGGTCGCAGGTTCTGTAATCGAAGAACTACAAGTGCTCGAACACCCATTGGCATCTGTTACAGTAATGGTGTAAACAGCTTTCGAGAGATCTTGTAAATCTTCGGTATTTGCTCCATTACTCCAAGTATAAGTATATGGCTCTATACCTCCTACTACCGTAACATCTATGCTACCATCATTTGCATTTTTACAAGAAATATTTGTTTTTTGACAAGATACCTGAAGCGCTGCTCCTTCGGTAACGGTATTAGAACAGGTAGTTGTACAGCCATTGGCATCTGTCACTGTTACTTCATATGTTCCTGCTGTTACACCAGTAATATCTTCCGTTATTTCGCCATTACTCCATTCGTAAGTATAATCTCCTGACCCTCCGGTGACGGTTACATCAACACTGCCATCTGCTTGTCCTCCACAAGGGATTTCCTCAGACTCACAGACCGCTTCCAATTCGGTAGATTCTTCAACAGTAGTATTGGAAATTCCTGTACAACCATTAGAATCTGAAACGGTAACTGAATAATTCCCCGGGTCTAGAGCCATTAAATCTTCTGTTGTTGCACCATTGTTCCAGGTATAGGTATAATTCCCTGTTCCTCCACTTACAGTCAGGTCAATACTCCCTGTATTAGCTTCACCACATTGAGTGCCTACTGGAATGCTTTCCAAGTTTAGACCTAATGAAACTTCTACTGTGCTAGAACAAGAAGCAATACAGCCATTGGCATCTGTTACCGTCACACTGTAATTACCAGAAGGTACATTTAAAAGTTGATTTGATACAGTACCATCACTCCATAAATATGAATAAGGTTCATGGCCACCTATTATTTCAAGTGTAATATTTCCTGAATTAGAGTTTCCACAGGTTACGCCATCCGCTATACACATTATCTCAAATGCTGGATCAGAAGCTATTGTGGAAGTACAAATTGTAGTACATCCATTGGTATCAGTGATGGTTACTTCATAAGTACCGGCATTGAGATTGTTTAAGTCCTCAGTAGTTTGACCATTGTCCCAAAGGAAAGTAAATGGAGCTGTACCTCCTGTAATTTCAAGGTCGATGCTTCCAGTTTGTGCAGCTCCACATTCTAAATTTTGTGGAGTACATAATGCAGACATTGGTGCGAAATATGAAATGGAAGTTTCGCAAATTTCAACACAACCATTTGCATCCGTTACCGTTACGAAATAAGTACCTTCATTAATATCTGTTAAATTTTGTGTATTAGATCCATCGCTCCACAAGAAGCTATAAGGAGCAGTTCCGCCATTTATAGTCAGATCAATATTTCCGGAATTTGGATCTCCACACAATAAGTCTTGTCCAGTACAGCTTATTGTTAATGCTTCTACTTCTATGATAGTAGAACTACAAATGGTATTGCATCCATTGGCATCTGTAATCGTTATTTCATAGTTTCCAGCACTTAGATTACTAAGATTTTGAGTCGTTGCACCATTGTTCCATAGATATGTAAAAGGAGCGGTCCCGCCAGATAATTCGACATTGATAGCTCCAGAGTTTACTTCACCACAGAATAAGTTTTGTCCAGTGCAATTTGCAGTTAATGCGATTGCACTTTCTATAGATGCAGAACAAATAGCGGAACAATCATTTGCATCCGTTACGGTTACTTGATATGTTCCTTCGTCAAGGTTGCTGATGTTTTGTGTAATTGCACCTGTGTTCCATTGAAAGGTGTAAGGAGCAGTTCCTCCTTCGATACTTAGATCAATTGCCCCTGTAGAAGCTTGTGCACAAACCAAATCACTAGCATTACAATTTATAGCTAATGCTAGAGGTGCGTCTACGGTACTTGAACATATTGCTGTACATCCATTTGTATCTGTTATAGTTACGCTATAATCACCACTATCTAAATTATCAATGTGTTGAGTAGTTGCACCATTATTCCATAAATAAGTATAACTTCCAGTTCCTCCGGTTATATTTAGTTGAACACTTCCAGAATTGTTTTGGTGACAGGACAAGGGAGTTGATGTACAAATGCCAATGATTTCTGCATTTGATTCAATTGTTGTTGTAAAAATATTTGTACAACCATTTTCGTCGCTGATTGTGAGTGTATAGTCACCAGTTTCTAAACTGTTTAAATGCGGTGTTGCGGCACCATTACTCCATGCAAAAGTATACGTACCTGTTCCACCCGTAACTGAAGTCGTAATGCTTCCATTATTTCCTCCAAAACAAGAGACGGGTGTCTGTTCAAAATTAACTTCAATAGCTTCTGGAGATTCTACCCATGTACCACATATTCCAATACATCCATTAGCGTCAGTCACTGTGATACCATAAAATCCACTACCTAAATTGTTTATTACTGGATCAGTTGATCCAGTGTCCCAGATATAAGTGTAAGGAGGTGTTCCGCCCTCTATGATGAAATCAGCTGAAGAAGTACTGTCGCCATTACAAGCTAATGGTATTGAGTTGGAAATAACAAAGATAGGTTCAGGGGTATTTACTATTGTTTCACAAACTGAAGTACAACCATTTGCATCGGTGATTGTAAGGGCATATTCTCCAGCATCAATATCATTTAGCTCTTGAGTCGTTGCGCCATTGCTCCATAAAAAACTATAAGGTGCCATGCCTCCAGAAACAGTGAGTGATACCATGCCAGTATTTGGTTCTCCACATGCTAGATCAGTAGCTTCACAATTAGCAATTATCGCATTCATATTGCTGATAGATGTTTCGCAAATTGCATCACATCCATTTTCATCTGTAACGGTTAGACTATAAGTACCGGATGCTATATTTTCAATGTTTTGACTTGTTGCACCATTACTCCAAAGGAAAGTATAATTCCCAGTTCCTCCTGAAACATTGCTACTAATACTACCTAAAATTTGATCACAATTGGCATTTTGAGCAGTACAAGAAATTGAAATTGGATTATAATCAATAATAGTAGATTCACAAGATGCTGTACATCCATTTCCATCAGTGACGGTTAGGCTATAAGTACCCGCTGAAAGGTCTTCAATATTTTGACTGGTCGCACCATTACTCCAAAGGAAAGTGTAATTTCCAGTTCCTCCTGAAACATTGCTGCTAATACTGCTTAAAGTCTGATCACAGTTGGCGTTTTGAGCAGTACAAGAAATTGAAATTGGATTATAATCAATAATAGTGGATTCACAAGATGCCGTACAGCCGCTTTCATCTGTAACGGTTAGACTATAAATACCCGCTGAAAGGTCTTCAATATTTTGACTGGTCGCACCATTACTCCAAAGGAAAGTATAATTTCCAGTTCCCCCTGAAACATTACTACTAATACTACCAAAAGCCTGATCACAATTAGCGTTTTGAGTAGAGCAAGAAATTGAAATTGGATTGTAAGCAATAATGGTGGATTCACAAGATGCCGTACAACCATTTTCATCTGTAACGGTTAGACTATAAGTACCGGATGCTATATTTTCAATATTTTGACTGGTTGCACCATTACTCCAAAGGAAAGTATAATTTCCTGATCCTCCGGTAATACTGCTACTTATATTATTGATATTTTGATCACAAGAAGAATTTGTTGCCTCACAAAGAAGGTTAAGCGGATCAATTTGCTCAATCGTAGTTTCACAGATTGCTGAACATCCGTTTTGATCAGTAATAGTTACAGAATAATTCCCTGCTTCTATATCTTCAAGACTGGAAGTAGTATTACCATTATTCCATAGATAAGTATAATTCCCAGTTCCGCCTGTTACTTGTGTTGTAATTGTACCATTATCATTGCCTAAGCAGTTATTATTTTCAGCTAAACAAGAGGCAATGATAGTGGATTCTGAAAATATTTCAACACTACAAACTTCTTCACAACCATTAGCGTCTGTTACTGTGATGGTATAAGTACCTTCACTTAAGCCACTCGCATAATTCGTACAGGTATTATCACTCCAGTGGTAAATATAAGGCCCCGTTCCACCTGTGGCGGTGACCGTAATAGTACCATTGTCTTCATCTCCACAACCAGTATTGGTTCCTTCGCATAAAATAGAAAGTGGTTCAATTTGATCAATTGTAGCCTCACAGCTTTTTGTACATCCCGAGAAAATGCTTGTAACAGTGACAGAATAATCCCCCGGACCAACATTTGATAGAGTAGGAGTGGTCGCTCCTGTACTCCATAAATAAGTCAAATAGTTGAGATCAACAGAAGTCTCTAAATAGATCGTTGCATTTTGATTGCCTTCACAATAATCATTAAGGACTTGGCAATATAGATTAATAGGAAGTTCTGATTCTACATCAACATTGCAAATCTGTTCACACCCATTGGCATCAGTAACTGTTATTGTATAAGTACCTTCCTCTAAATTTTCTTCATAATCAGTACAAGCATTATTACTCCAGTGATAAGTATAAGGGCCTGTTCCGCCCGATACGGTTACGGTTACGGTGCCATCAGAATTCGTTCCTCCATTATTATTGCAAGTGGCACTGGTCGCTTCACATTGAATAGAGAAAGCTTCATAGACTTCCAAAGTTGTTTCGCAAGTAGCACTACATCCATCATCACCAGTTACGGTTACCACATAAGTGCCAGGGCCAATATTGCTAAGGTTTTGAGTATTAGCGCCATTGCTCCATTGGAAATCAAAGTTTTCGGAACTACCAGAAACTTCAAGATTGATTCCGAGGCTACTTGTTCCATTACAAATATCATTAAGTGCTATACAATTAATATCGACATATCCGTAGCAATTACAATTTTGAGCATCAATTCCTAAACCTGTTGGGATAGTTTCCTCACTTGAAATATATACTTTATCAAGCTTGACACCATCTTCCCGATAGGCAAAATCTATGGTATTAGTTCCAGCTTCCAAGAAAAATGAAATAAGAAGATCACTATTATCGCTATCGTGAACTTGATCCCAGATGAAATTAGAACTCGGCTCAATATTATTCCATTTTATCCAGTTGCCATTATTAGCACGAACCCAAAAACTATCATCACTTGTACTTGGTGCCATTACTCTTGCGAAAATATTATAAGGTCCGCTCTTGCTTGCATTGACAGTAAATCTTACCCGGTCATTTTCATTCGTTGGAGCTTCTGAATAGGCATTATTTCCCTGTTGTACGGTTAAGTAATCACCATTAGAAGCATTTGTATTCGTATGAGTTTCGAAAAGATTTCCTACATCGGCACATTCTGATTCAAGTGCAATTCCGTCTTCAATGCATTCTATTGGACTGGAGAGTTGAAAATTCAAATCTCCGGAAGCTGATTCATTATTATAATAAAACCATGCAGCACCGCCAAATTCACCTTCTTGTAGATTACCTCCATAGCCAATTTGAAAAGCTGGCCCTTTTCGTGTCATATTTATTACTGATCCATCTGGAAAGGTAAATGTTCCGGTAAATTGAGTATAATAATACCAAAAATCACCACCATCATTGATGCAAAGTCCATATTTTGGACTGCCTATCGGCGTTGTGTTTGTCCGACCGGTAAAAGTAACAGATAGTTGACCAATTTCACCGTTTTGGATTACAGATCCCGATAAGAGTGCTGTACCATTTGTATATTCTGTAAATAAAAGATCATTTCCTGCGACATAGCAATTATCTTGACCTAAGGTGAAAACATAAGATCCATCGCACCATTCTCCACAATTATCAAAAGTATTCTCAACTTGTCTTGTCGCAAGAATGTCTGTGCAATCAGGCTCTGGGGCTGGTTCATTAGAGCAGGATGTGCTGGTGCAGCTTGGACCACAAATTTCTATAGTTGTAAAATTATTAGCAGCTTTAACTGCAAAAACGCTTTCTGAAATTTCAAAAGCGCCATTTAAGGTAAAACTAAAACATAATTCTTCGTTGACTGCTAATCCAAAATCAAATTTAATTCCACAGTAGCCAGTAGTAGGATCAGTACCCATTTCAAAAGGATGTGATGCTTCGACGATATCATTTGTAGAATTAAAACATTCGAAGCAGCTGGCATTTCCAATCATAAAATGACTAATCTCTGGATCATTTGGCCCTGCTATTAAGCAATAAGTCCAGGTTGAAGTACATGTTGAGCCATTATTATTATAGGTTACGCCATTAAAGATAATCTGATGACCATCTGAAGTTGTAGCACTTTCATCACAAATTTGTGCATAGATAGGAGAAAGTAGAAAACAGAATAGTATTAAAGAAACAAGGGGTTTCAAATGGATTTGTAAAAAAATGGCCATCGTTGTGTTTTAGGTGTACTCAATTTATTTATTTCAAGCAGCTCACTGCTTATTTGAATAACCCTGTCGAAATTTGGAATTTGGAATTTAATATGTGGGAGGAGTAAAAAAGAGGGAAGAACAATAGAATTATAAATTTAAATAAAAGTAGAGGTGGTAAATGCTGTCGGTGTATAGTTTTGTGACATAGTAATGCAGGCGTTTTTTTAACAATTTCATACTCCAATTTGAATTGCTATAATTTTATAGCTTGAAAACTTGCATAACTCCTTGAAAGACCTTTATCTTTAGCGCGTAATAAAAAAAATGAATAATAAGAGATATACAAATATTTGGTGGCGTTTACTTTATTCGATCAATCGAGTGAATTAGGTGCGCGATATATTTTGTTATTTAAAAGCGGCTTATCGAATACTCGGTAAGCCGCTTTTAATATTCTAGTATAGTTATTGCAATATAAGAATTAGCAAAACATTTAATATGATAACAAAATCCAAACCTCAGACTGTACAAAAGGTGAAAATTCAAACTGAAGTCAAAAGATTATTGTCAGACACTTATACACCGGTTAGTATTTATTTAAAATTACGAGACCATTTTGGAAGTTCAGTACTATTAGAGAGTACAGATTTTCGAAGTATGGAAAACTGTTTTTCTTTCATTGGTGTGGATCCTTTGGCTACTTTTCAAGTTCAAAAGGGTACAATTAAAACCGAAATAACAGGTGAAGGAGTGCAACACACTGAAATTACAAGACCAAACCAAGTTGTTGAGACATTTAATGAGTATTTGCAACTGTTTGAAATTGAAAGCCAGCAAGAATATAAGGGCATAAATGGATTCTTTGGACATACAGGATTTGATGCTGTTCAGTATTTTGACACTTTGAACTTTGATGCGGCTAAAAGAAAAACAGATTTACCTGATATAAATTATAGCTTGTATCGCTTTATTATAGCCATCAATCATTTTAAGGATGAATTGCACATTATTGAAAATCGACTTCCTGATCAAACTTCTAAGATATCTGATATTGAAGATTTGATTAGTAGCAATAGCTATGGCGTTTATCATTTTGAATTAGAAGGAGGAGAGGATACAAATTTAAGCGATGATGAATTTCGGGATTTAGTGAGCGCTGGGAAAAAGCATTGTCAATTAGGTGATGTCTTTCAATTAGTGCTTTCTCGCCGTTTCTCTCAAAAATTTAAAGGGGATGAATTTAATGTCTATCGAATACTCCGTTCTGTCAACCCCTCTCCCTATTTGTTTTATTTTGATTATGGTAGTTATAAGATATTTGGCTCTTCGCCCGAAGCACAAATGGTCATAAAAGGAAATACGGCTAGTGTTAATCCTATTGCAGGGACTTATCGTCGAACGGGAGATGATGAACAAGATCGTATAAATGCACAAGCTCTTGCGGTCGATCCTAAAGAAAATGCAGAGCATATCATGCTGGTAGACTTGGCTCGAAATGATCTTGGTAAACACTCCAAACGAGTTTATGTCAAAGAATTAAAAGAAATCCAATTCTTTAGCCATGTTATTCACTTGGTTTCAAAAGTAGAGGGAGAAATCAACCCTGATATCAACCGGATACAAATATTTGGAGATACTTTTCCGGCTGGGACACTTAGTGGTGCACCTAAATATAAAGCCTTAGAATTGATTAATCAATACGAAAAAGAAAACCGAAATTTTTATGGTGGCGCGATTGGTTATATTGGATTTAATGGAGATATGAATCAGGCTATAGTAATCCGATCATTTTTGAGTAAAGAAAATACTTTGCATTATCAAGCAGGAGCAGGAATTGTAGCTGCAAGCAATGAAGAAAATGAATTGCAAGAAGTCAATAATAAATTAGGCGCTTTAAAGAAAGCTTTGCAAGAGGCAGAAAAACTATAAAAGACCATGAACATACTAGTCCTAGATAATTACGATTCTTTCACGTACAATTTAGTTCAATATCTACAAGAACTCAGTGAAGATACTATTGATGTTTTTCGAAATGATGCAATTACTTTGGAAAATGTAGCCAATTATGATTTGATTGTATTATCACCAGGTCCCGGAGTCCCGGCTGATGCAGGTATAATGCCTGATTTAATTAAAAAATATGCTTCCACTAAAATGATTTTTGGAGTATGCTTAGGCTTACAAGCTATCGGAGAAGCATTTGGTGGTGATTTGCATAATCTTACTCAGGTCTTTCATGGAATTGAAACAAGCATTGAAATTACTGATAAAGAAAGTACACTCTTCAAAGGGATTCCTCAAGGAATAAAAGTTGGTCGATATCATTCTTGGGTTGTTAATAAATTAAGCTTGCCTGAAGACTTGAAAGTCACGGCTGTTGATAAAGAGGGAATGATTATGGCTTTAGAACATAAAACTTTTCATATAAGTGGTGTGCAATTTCATCCTGAATCCATCATGACAGAATATGGAAAAGAACTCTTGAAAAATGTTCTGGAAGGTGCGAAACAAAAAATGGAAATAGCAAATGAATTAAGTATACAGAAAAGCAGCAGTCAATAACTTTGAATTTTGATAATAAATTCTATGAATTCTTTGTCCAGAACAAAAACAATCTAAAATGAAGAATATATTAACACAACTCTTTGATCACAAAAAACTAAGCCGGGTAGAAGCCAAAGAGATATTAGTGAAAATAGCTAATAATGAATATAATGATGCTCAAATTGCTGCATTTATTAGCGTCTATTTGATGCGTGCAATTTCTGTAGAAGAGTTGCAAGGATTTAGAGATGCTTTATTAGAGTTGTGCTTACCCATTGATCTTGAGGGCATTGATTCTATTGATATCGTGGGAACTGGGGGAGATGGAAAAAACACATTTAATATATCAACGATTTCCTCATTTGTAATTGCTGGTGCTGGATATAAAGTTACAAAGCATGGTAATTATGGGGTTTCTTCAGCTTGTGGATCTTCCAATGTTTTACAGCATCTTGGCTATAAATTTACGAATGATGAAAGTACTTTGAAAAAACAATTGGACAATGCGAATATTTGTTTTTTTCATGCACCATTATTTCACCCTGCTATGAAGACAGTTGCTCCGATCAGAAGGCAATTAGGTGTGAAGACTTTTTTCAATATGTTAGGACCATTGGTAAATCCGGGACAACCAAAATATCAATTGTTAGGCGTTTTTAATCTGGAGCTTTCTCGTTTATATCAGTATATTTTTCAACAAACCAAACGACAATATGCAATTGTTTATGCAATGGATGGCTATGATGAAATTTCTCTTACAGGGGATTTTAAATTAAGGAACAATAATGGTGAAAAAATGATAAGCCCGGAGTCTATAGGAAAACCTAAACTAAGTCCAACAGATTTAAAAGGTGGAGACACAATAGAATCTGCGGCTAATATATTTACAACTATTTTAGACGGTAGGGGAACTGCTGCACAAAATCACGTAATCACGGCTAATGCAGGTTTGGCTATTCAGTGCATAAAGCAAGAACAATCAATTGAAGATTGTATTCTGGAAGCAGAAGAATCTTTGTTAAGTGGCAAAGCTTTTGAGCAATTGAATAAATTAGTTAATTAATACACTATCCCTAAATAAATCAAATTATAAATCAAACAGAATGAATATCCTAGAAAAAATTGTTGCTCACAAAACGAAGGAAATTGCGAATAAGAAAAAACTCTATCCTATTAGTTTGTTGGAACAAAGTATTTATTTTAATACTCCAGTAGTATCCATGAAGAAGTATTTGCTTCGTAAGGACAAAAATGGAATCATTGCAGAATTCAAAAGAAGATCCCCGTCAAAAGGAGCAATTAACCCTCATGCTACAGTAGAATCTGTATCAATTGGTTATATGCAAGCTGGAGCTTCTGGTTTATCAGTATTGACAGATGAAAAGTTCTTCGGTGGGAAAAGTGAAGATTTGACTATCGCTCGAAAATATAATTTTTGTCCAATTCTACGAAAGGATTTTGTGATTGACGAGTATCAATTAATTGAGGCTAAATCTATTGGTGCGGATACTGTTCTATTGATTGCCGAGTGTTTGGAAGCGGCGAAGTTTAAGCAATTAGCAAGTACTGCAAAAAACTTAGGGCTAGAAGTATTGATGGAAGTTCATTCGGTTGGACAGTTATCCAAATTATGTGACGACGTGACAATCGTCGGAGTAAATAATCGGAATTTAGAAACCTTTGAAGTAAATACTCAAACTTCAATAGAATTGGCAAAAGCTATTCCTGAGGATTTCATAAAAATTTCTGAAAGTGGTATTAGTAAGGCAGAAACTATTCTTGAATTACAAGAAGCAGGTTATAATGGTTTTCTGATTGGCGAGACTTTTATGAAGACAGCTAATCCTGCAAAAACATGTTTAAATTTTGTTCAAGAAATTGAAGCATTAAGAAAGAACTTACAAAAAGTAGGACTATAAAAGAAAAGCATGTCATTAAAAGTAAAAGTTTGTGGGATGCGGGAGCGATATAATATTGAAGCATTGTGTCAATTACCAATTGATTTTATTGGATTGATTTTTTATGGAAAATCCTCGCGGTATATTACTCCTGATAAAGCAGATGTAGATTTTTTGAAAACTAGTTTTAAACGAAAAGAATTAGTACCCAATCATATTTATAAAGTTGGCGTATTTGTAAATGAACCTATAGAATATGTTATTGAAACAGTACAACTTTATAACCTGGATTATGTCCAATTGCATGGAGATGAAAATGTTTTTTATTGTAAAAAATTAAATGAAACTAATATTAAAATAATCAAAGCATTTGCAATTGATGAACACTTTTGTTTTAGTAATTTAATGGCATATGAATTTTACTGCGATTATTTTTTATTTGATACAAAAGGAAAACTTCCGGGAGGAAATGGAGTCGCTTTTAATTGGAAGATTCTTGATAAATATAAAGGAAGTAAACCATTTTTGCTGAGTGGAGGTTTATCTCCGGGAATGGAAAAAGCAATTATTGATTTTGAACATCCTCAATTTTTGGGTATTGATTTAAATAGTGGATTTGAAGATCGGCCAGGGTTTAAAAATGTAGATTTATTAAGTGATTTTTTATATGAAATTAAAAGAAACCCGAGAGGCCAGAATTCCTATTGGAGAAATATATAGCTTCTAGAAAGGATGCTGGTTAATCAAAAAACAAAAGAAGGTTTATTTTTGAGTATGCTATAATTATATAAATATTATGACTTTTTCAATAGATGACAAAGGGTACTATGGTGAATTTGGAGGTGCTTTTATTCCAGAAATGCTGTATCCTAATGTTGAATATCTTCGAGCAAATTATTTGGAAATCATCAATGAAGATTCCTTCCAAAAAGAGTTTAGAGCCTTATTAAAAGACTATGTTGGTCGACCTTCTCCATTGTATTTCGCTAAGCGATTATCTGCGCATTATAAGACCAATATTTTTCTTAAGAGAGAAGACCTCAATCATACTGGAGCTCACAAGATTAATAATACGATCGGCCAAATCTTATTGGCACAACGCATTGGGAAAAAAAGAATTATTGCAGAGACGGGAGCTGGACAACATGGTGTAGCGACTGCTACAGTTTGTGCCTTAATGGGGATTGAATGTATCGTATACATGGGGGCTATTGATATACAAAGACAAGCGCCAAATGTGGCTCGAATGCGTATGTTAGGCGCTAAAGTTATTCCAGCAACTAGCGGAAGCCAAACCTTGAAAGATGCTACAAATGAAGCGATTCGAGATTGGATTAATTATCCTGAAGAGACACATTATATTATTGGTTCAGTCGTAGGGCCACATCCTTATCCAGATATGGTTGCTTTATTTCAATCCGTTATCAGTGAAGAAATGCAATGGCAACTTAAAGAACAAACTGGAAGTACAGACCCTGATATTATCATTGCATGTGTTGGTGGAGGATCTAATGCAGCGGGTGCTTATTATCATTATTTAGAAAAACAAAATGTAAGATTAATAGCAGTGGAGGCTGCTGGATTAGGAGTACATTCAGGAGAGTCTGCAGCGACTAGCGTACTGGGGACGAAAGGTGTGATACATGGGAGTCGAACGCTATTGATGCAAACGGAGGATGGCCAAATTGTTGAGCCTTATTCTATTTCAGCCGGTTTGGATTATCCAGGGATTGGACCTATGCATGCCCATTTAATAGACACGGGTAGGGCAGAGGCCGTTGCAGTTACAGACAAAGAAGCTTTAGATGCGGCCTTTTATTTAACCCAAAGTGAAGGTATTATTCCCGCGCTTGAAACAGCGCATGCTTTTGCTGCACTGGATAAGATCAAGTTTTCAGAAAAAGATAAAATTGTAGTCAATCTTTCAGGTCGTGGCGATAAGGATTTGGAAACGTATATTAAATATTTGGATCGGAAAGTTTAGTTTACGCTGTACTAAACTATGTGCTTAAGACAAACTTATAAATTCAAAAGATGATGAATCGAATTGATAAATTATTTCAAGAAAAAGATAATAATATTTTAAATGTATACTTCACTGCTGGTTATCCAAAGTTGAATGATACTGCAAATATAATTTTACAATTAGAAGAAAATGGCGTTGATTTGATTGAAATCGGAATGCCGTATTCGGATCCTTTAGCGGATGGGCCAACTATCCAGGAAAGTGGTCAGATTGCTTTGGCAAATGGAATGACTTTAAATATACTTTTTGATCAAATAAAATCTGTTAGACAAAAAAGTGAAATACCATTAGTCATGATGGGGTACTTTAATCAAGTCATGCAATTTGGAGAAACCGCTTTTTTTGAAAAATGTGCCGAAGTTGGAATAGACGGACTTATTTTACCCGACTTGCCAATAGATGTCTATGAATCGAAGTATAAACGAATCTTAAAAGAAAATAATTTAGCAATTAGTTTTCTCATCACGCCACAAACCAAGGAAGAAAGAATTATAAAAATTGATGCCTTAAGTTCAGGCTTTGTTTACGTGGTATCTCGTTCGGCTATTACAGGCGCTAAAAGCGATATAGAGCATCAACAAATAGCCTATTTTAACCGAATTAATGCTATGAATCTCCAGTCTCCAAGACTCATTGGCTTTGGAATTTCAAGCCATAAAACTTTTACTACAGCTTGCCAACATGCAAATGGTGCAATCATTGGATCTGCTTTTATCAAAAGTTTATCTAAAAATGAAAACTTAAATTTTGCCATAAAAGACTTTATAGGTGGAATCTTAAACCCTGAAGTTATTTAATAAACACTACATTTCCAGTCTCTGTAAATTAAGTAGTGTCCGGTTTTGTGTTTTCTTTTTTAGGTAGAAAATATTGAATCATGAATGTCCAATATTCAATTTTGAATATAAAGCCCGAGTAATCAGTAGGCTCTAAATTCAATATTCATGATTAGGAGTGTTCAGAAAAATTTTCGAACAGATTTAACTTATAAAGTTCATTGAAAATATCGATTTTAGCTTGAAAAAGCGATGTCAAAAAAAGAGACTTTGAAAAAGGTGTCAGTAAAAGAGTTATTATCTCTGGTTCCTGATGAATTAATAAAGGAATTTGCAAAAGAAGTTGCAGTAGATAAATGGGTAAAGAAGCTTAAAGCTGGTTATCTATTTAAGCTTGTGCTCTTCAGTTTATTGAATAGTGAACGGCTGAGTCTGCGTATAATGGAGGACAATTCCGAAGATCCTTTATTTCAGGCCTTAGGCCAAAGCCTTGAGGTGGATAATGTAGGCTGGACAGGAATTCGAGATCGTCTAATGAATATCAATAGTGCTTTTTTCCAAAAGCTATATGAATCGGTGTACAAAAAAGCTGATGAGTTATATGGACAAAAACGTCTAGCAGGTTATCATATAAAACGCTATGATTCAACGATGATTGCGACCTTTAGTCATCTATTAGAAGGAATGAAAGTTGGTAATACTAAAAAGGGGAAAACGCAAGTAAAGTTAACCACAGAATTTTCCGACGACTTTTTAATACAGATGACTTTTCACAAAGATCAGGCTCATCTTGCTGAAGAAACTGCATTGAGGGAAATTATCCAAAATGCGGAGTCAACCGATCAAGATGTGCATGTATTCGATAACGGACTAAAAAGCCGAAAGACTTTTAAAGCTTTTACCGAAGCTGGAATTTTATTCGTTACCAAACTTAAAAGAAAACCTAGATTTGAAGTACAACGACCTCATTATCAAGATGATGGACATCTAGATACCGACGACTTAGAGTTCATCCAAGATGCTGTTGTCAAATTATATGGAAACGTTAAAGAACTTATTGATACAGAGTTCAGATTAGTCCAGTACCGAGTTAAAGACAAAGATGTTATCCTAAATTTCTTGACCAACGTCTGGGATATTTCAGCATTTGATATCGCTTATATTTATAAAACCAGGTGGGATATTGAAGTATTATTTCGATTCTTAAAACAAGAAATGAATCTTACTCATTTTGTCTGTAACGATCTTAATGCTATTAAAGTAATGCTGTACTGTTCTTTAATTGCATCGACTTTAATTCTGATTTATAAAAAGCAGAACAATATCAAATCATACAAAAAAGCTAAAATCAAATTTTTCAAAGAACTTCTTTACACCATTCTTTTGGAAGCTCTTGAACATCCTAAAGAAGTAGAGCGGTTAAAACACACACTAATTAAATTTGTTAAAATTGAATAATTATTTTTCTGAACACCACTAATTCATGATTCGATATTGGATAATCAATATTTTTCCAATTTAAAAAATAGACAGTTTTTATTACACAGTGTACTTAGTGGGCTGGTTTTGAACAACTTCTTCAATAAAAAAAATCTGGCAATCGTCAGAAGCTATCCGAAATAATAAGATAGAATTTAAAATAATAATAGAACTCACGCAACGAATGCTTGATCTAAAGTATAATATGATTGTACAAAGATAATTCGAATAATATTTGATAATCTCTGATCAATTTTATCAAATAATAATAGTGCTTTATTTTTCAAGATTCAAAATTATTTTCATTCTAAAACTATTTAAAAATATAAATAATGAAAAAGATAATATTATTAAGCTTACTCTTTTTGACGTTTTTTGCTTGTCGAAATGATATAGACGAAACACTTTCCACAGAAGAAACAACAGATCAACCTATAACAACAGAGATAGATTATACACCAGAAGTGATAGAAGTGACGGCTACATTATTTGGAACAGTATTAGACGAAAATAGTGCTCCAGTAGCAGGCGTTTCTGTGAGATTGGATAATAATACAGAAACGACTGATGAGGGTGGTCGATTTATTTTCAGAGATATGACTATGAATACTGCGGGTACCTTTGTGGAAGCTAACAGAAATGGTTATTTCCCTGGCTCACACCGCTTCTTTCCTCAGGAAGGCTCTGTTAATTATGCAACAATCACTTTATTAGACAAAACCAATACAGGAAACTTTGTATCTACAGATGGTGGTGTAATCACTAGCCCAGAAGGGATCAAATTGGATTTTCCAGCAAATAGTGTTGTCAATAGTAATAATGAAGTATATGAAGGCACCGTAGATGTATATGCTCGTTGGATTGATCCAAGCTCAGATAGACTACAAGAAATTATGCCAGGAGGACTTCAGGGTATCAGTACAGCGCTTGAAGAAGTAGCATTGGCTTCCTTTGGAATGATTGCAGTAGAAATAGAAAGCCCAAGTGGACAAGCATTAAACTTAGGAAATAATCTCAATGCAACACTAACATTCCCAGTGCCAGATGAATTATTAAGTACTGCTCCAGCAGAGATTCCACTTTGGTATTTTAGTGATACTTATGGCATATGGGTACAAGAAGGTACAGCAACATTAGAAGGTAATGAATATGTAGGAGAGGTTGCTCACTTTTCTTTTTGGAACTGTGATGCCCCTTTTCCATTAGTTGAATTGACAGGTACGGTACTTAGTGAAGATGGGAATCCATTACAAAATGTATATGTTTGGATTACAGTAGTATCAAGTGGTGTTTCTTCATGTGGATGGACAGATAATGCAGGTGTATTTGGAGGAAAAGTACCAAAAGATGAAGAATTGATACTTACTATTTACCAAAATTATGGATGTGATGTTTATACATCGAATATCGGCCCATTCTCAGATGATGTTGATTTAGGGACAATTACCATTACAACACCTGAAGTGGTTGATATTACAGGAACAATTGTAGATTGTGCAGGCGACCCTGTAACGAATGGCTGGGTAGAGATTACACTAGGAGATGATACTTACACCTATTATGTATCTGATGATAATAATTTTTCAGTATCAATTTATAACTGTGATGGCTTGACAGAATTTAGCTTAGTAGCGGTAAATATTGATGAATTAGTACAAAGTGATGAAATGACATTTAGTATTACTGATCCTGTAGATATTGGTGAGGTTGCAGCTTGTGATAATGCACTTACTGAATGGATTATAATCACTGTGGATGGAGTGACAACAACCTTTCTTGATGTGACAATAAATTTAAACATGCCAGATACCTCTTTAATTTCTGGGAATATCCCGGGAACAGATTTTAATATCTTTCTAGGAATAGATGAAACAATTTCGACATCGGGTACTTATCCAGGAACAGCTATTCAATATAGCAGTATGTTTGTACCAATTAGTACTGGGAGCGCTTGGTTAGAAGAAGCTACATACAATGAATTGATTTTAGATGATCCATTAGGAAACATTGGCGAAAATGTAACAGGTTCATTCTCTGGAACAGGGCAATTCTTTGACCAAAGTCAACAATTAATTGAACTGCCCTTTACGGCCTCCTTCCAAATAATAAGGTAAAGGCTTATTTAGAAATAGGTAAAAGATAATGAATTGGTAGGAATTAGAAATAGTTCCTACCAATTTTTTTTATGATTAGTTTAAGAATGTGTGCTGACTTCTTGTAAGTGCCCTGACAATAACTATCAGGAACGCAGCTGATTTTTGCTTTTTTAATCTTAAAGGCTTGTAAATGTTTTTTTGACAGGATTAACAAGATATACAGGATTTTGCTATGCAACGATTTTAAAGCTTTTCTTGAAACAAAATATCTGTTTTTCGAAATAGCAGCCATTTTTGAAGAACTATTGAAATCAAAATAATTTAAAAAAAGATAAAAACCTTGCAGCGAATTTCTTCCTTATAGGATTTAACTGTTGAATACGCAAAATTTATTATCAATCAAGAAATATTTAAAATTTAAATTATAATGAAAAAATTAACTTTATTAAGCTTACTCTTTTTGACGTTTTTTGCTTGTCGAAATGATATAGACGAAACACTTTCCACAGAAGAAACAACAGATCAACCTTCAACAACAATTATAGATTATGAGCCAGAAGTGATAGAAGTGACGGCTACACTATTTGGAACAGTATTAGACGAAAATGGTGCTCCAGTAGCAGGCGTTTCTGTGAGATTGGATAATAATACAGAAACGACTGATGAGGGAGGTCGATTTATCTTCAAAGATATGACTATGAATGCTGCGGGTACTTTTGTGGAAGCTAACAGAAATGGCTATTTCCCTGGCTCACACCGCTTCTTTCCTCAGGAAGGCTCTGTTAATTATGCAACAATCACTTTATTAGACAAAACCAATACAGGAAACTTCGTATCTACAGACGGTGGTGTAATCACTAGCCCAGAAGGTATCAAATTAGATTTTCCAGCAAATAGTGTTGTCAATAGTAATAATGAAGTATATGAAGGCACCGTAGATGTATATGCTCGTTGGATTGATCCAAGCTCAGATAGATTACAAGAAATCATGCCAGGAGGACTTCAGGGTATCAGTACAGCGCTTGAAGAAGTAGCATTGGCTTCCTTTGGAATGATTGCAGTAGAAATAGAAAGCCCAAGTGGACAAGCACTAAACTTAGGAAACGATCTTAATGCAACACTAACATTCCCAGTACCAGACGAATTATTAAGTACTGCTCCAGCAGAGATTCCACTTTGGTATTTTAGTGATACTTATGGCATATGGGTACAAGAGGGTACCGCAACATTAGAAGGTAATGAATATGTAGGAGAGGTTGCTCACTTTTCTTTTTGGAACTGTGATGCCCCTTTTCCATTAGTTGAATTGACAGGTACGGTACTTAGTGAAGATGGGAATCCATTACAAAATGTATATGTTTGGATTACAGTAGTATCAAGTGGTGTTTCTTCATGTGGATGGACAGATAATGCAGGTGTATTTGGAGGAAAAGTACCAAAAGATGAAGAATTGATACTTACTATTTACCAAAATTATGGATGTGATGTTTATACATCGAATATCGGCCCATTCTCAGATGATGTTGATTTAGGGACAATTACCATTACAACACCTGAAGTGGTTGATATTACAGGAACAATTGTAGATTGTGCAGGCGACCCTGTAACGAATGGCTGGGTAGAGATTACACTAGGAGATGATACTTATACTTATTATGTATCTGATGATAATAATTTTTCAGTATCAATTTATAACTGTGATGGCTTGACAGAGTTTAGCTTAGTAGCGGTAAATATTGATGAATTAATTCAAAGTGATGAATTGACATTTAGTATTACTGATCCTGTAGATATTGGTGAGGTTGCAGCTTGTGATAATGCACTTTCTGAATGGATCACAATTACCGTGGATGGAGTGACAACAACTTTCCTTGATGTGACAATAAATATAAACATACCAGATACCTCTTTAATTTCTGGGAATCTCCCGGGAACAGATTTTAATATCTTTCTAGGAATAGATGAAACGATTTCGACATCGGGTACTTATCCAGGAACAGCTATTCAATATAGCAGTATGTTTGTACCAATTAGTACTGGGAGCGCTTGGTTAGAAGAAGCTACATACAATGAATTGATTTTAGATGATCCATTAGGAAACATTGGCGAAAATGTAACAGGTTCATTCTCTGGAACAGGGCAATTCTTTGACCAAAGTCAGCAATTAATTGAACTGCCCTTTACGGCAACCTTCCAAATAATAAGGTAAAGGCTTATTTAGAATAGATAAAAAATAATGAATTGGTAGGAATTAGAAATAGTTCCTACCAATTTTTTTTATAGTAGTTATAGAAAATGTTCAAAAAAAAATAGAAATGGTGCAGCGAATTCAAGACTTATAGGATTATATTAATGTACGCAGGTATAAAGTCGCTTTTTATAGTGACGGAAGGCAAAAGAGCATTTCCAAACTCCTTTCAGAAGGAATTATATCGAAGTACAGAATGACACAGGAAAAATTAGTAAAATGCTTGGCGGCACTTACTAAGACGAGCACAAGGTTAGAATAGGATAAGTTTTCAATGAAAAATAAGCTTTATAAATTGATTGGCATTTATTTACTAAGCGAAATCCATTTCTAACCCTGTGTTTTTTTTTGGCTTTTTGGGGATATACAGAGGTTTGCAGGAAGTATTAGAATAATTGAATGCTCAAAAAGGTTAAGTCAATCAAATTATCGTACTTCTTATCTTTAATGTTTTATAAGTAGGAAAGGTTATGTAGAGGATAGAGAAAGGATAAACATTTTTTATCTTTCTTAGTGAATTTACTTTTTTGTTTATTAAATTTTGATTGTAGGGTGTTGACTGTCAGTTGTTTATGAGGGAGGATTGTTTTTTTAGTAAAAAAAGATAAAAATCTTGCAGCGAATTCCTTCCTTATAGAGTTTAACTGTTGAATACGCGAAATTTATTATCAATCAAGAAATATTTAAATTATAAATCATAATGAAAAAATTAACTTTATTAAGCTTAGTCTTTTTGACGTTTTTTGCTTGTCGAAATGATATAGATGAGACACTTTCCACAGAAGAAACAACGGATCAGCCTATAACAACAGAGATAGATTATACACCAGAAGTGATAGAAGTGACGGCTACACTATTTGGAACAGTACTGGACGAAAATGGCGCTCCAGTAGCAGGAGCTTCTGTGAGATTGGATAATAATACAGAAACGACTGATGAGGGAGGTCGATTTATCTTCAAAGATATGACTATGAATGCTGCGGGTACTTTTGTGGAAGCTAACAGAAATGGCTATTTCCCTGGCTCACACCGCTTCTTTCCTCAGGAAGGCTCTGTTAATTATGCAACAATCACTTTATTAGACAAAACCAATACAGGAAACTTCGTATCTACAGACGGTGGTGTAATCACTAGCCCAGAAGGGATCAAATTGGATTTTCCAGCAAATAGTGTTGTCAATAGTAATAATGAAGTATATGAAGGCACCGTAGATGTATATGCTCGTTGGATTGATCCAAGCTCAGATAGATTACAAGAAATTATGCCAGGAGGACTTCAGGGTATCAGTACAGTGCTTGAAGAAGTAGCATTGGCTTCCTTTGGAATGATCGCAGTTGAAATAGAAAGCCCAAGTGGACAAGCACTAAACTTAGGAAACGATCTTAATGCAACACTAACATTCCCAGTACCAGACGAATTGTTAAGTACTGCTCCAGCAGAGATTCCACTTTGGTATTTTAGTGATACTTATGGAATATGGGTACAAGAAGGTACAGCAACATTAGAAGGTAATGAATATGTAGGAGAGGTTGCTCACTTTTCTTTTTGGAACTGTGATGCCCCTTTTCCATTAGTTGAATTGACAGGTACCGTACTTAGTGGAGATGGGAATCCATTACAAAATGCATATGTTTCGATAACAGTCGTATCAAGTGGCGCTTCTTCATGTGGATGGACAGATAATGCAGGTGTATTTGGAGGAAAAGTACCAAAAGATGAAGAATTGATACTTACTATTTACCAAACCTATGGATGTGATGTTTATACATCGAATATTGGCCCATTCTCAGATGATGTTGATTTAGGGACAATTACCATTACAGCACCAGAATTAGTTGATATTACCGGAACAATTGTAGATTGTGCAGGTGACCCTGTAACGAATGGCTGGGTAGAGATTACACTAGGAGATGATACTTACACCTATTATGTATCTGATGATAATAATTTTTCAGTGTCAACTTACAATTGTGATGGCTTGACAGAGTTTAGTTTAGTAGCCGTAAATATTGATGAATTGATTCAAAGTGATGAAATGACATTTAGTATTACTGATCCTGTAGATATAGGAGAGGTTGCAGCTTGTGATAATGCACTTACTGAATGGATTATAATCACTGTGGATGGAACAACAACAACAACTTTCCTTGATGTTAGTATTCATCTAGATACGCCAGATTCTTCTTTTATTGCTGGAAGTGTTCCGGGGACAGATTATAATATTTACTTAGGAATAGATGCTATCTCTGCTCCAGGTACTTACCCTGGAACGGCTATTCAATACTCCAATATGTTTATACCAGTTCCTAGTGGAGATGCATGGTTAGAAATAGCTACTTTTAATGAGTTGGTTATAGACGATCCTTTAGGGGCTATTGGCGAAAATGTAACGGGATCATTCTCAGGAGAAGGTATGTTTTTTGATCAAAATCAACAAGGGATAACCTTGCCCTTTACGGCAACTTTCCAAATTGTAAGATAATGATCTATTGTTATTGAGGCAAAAAATAAAATTTGGTGGAGATTAGCAATAATGTCCACCAAATTTAACTTTTCGTTATATATTAGAGGTTCTATTCTAAAAAGGTGTTTTTAAATAGAAAAAAAATAAAGCTCATTTGAAAAAATATACACAACAGGAAATTATTCAAGGTTGTAGAAAACATGATCCACGTTTTCAAAAGGCTTTGGTTGTTCAATACTCTGGTCTGTTGATGGCAATAAGCCGAAGATATTGTAAGGATGGGGAAGCAGCGAAAGATATTTTACAAGAAGCTTATATTAAAATTTTAAAAGCACTCCCTAATTATGAAGAACAAGGAAGTTTTGAGGCTTGGATGAAACGAATTGTAATTAATACGGCACTTAAAACTTATGATAAAAGTAGTTTTAAAAATGAATTATATACGATAGAGGATGTACCTGAGAAAGCCATAAATCCTAGTGTATATTCTAATATGGCAGCAGATGAACTAATAGAAGTAATTAATAAATTGCCGGAAACTTATAAGACTATTTTTAATCTCCATGCGCTCGAAGGCTATAGTCATAGAGAAATTAGTGAGATGATGGGGATAGAAGAGAGCACTTCCCGATCTCAATTAACTCGTGCAAGAGGGATGCTGAAAAAATATTTTTGCAAACATGAAAAAATCAGACTTAGAATATGAATGCTAATTTCGAACAATTCGCGCGCGAGCAGTTGAGTGGACATGAGGTTCAAGTGGACGCTGAAGCTTTATGGGGGGAGATTTATCCTCATGTGAAACCCGAGAATAATAAAAGAAGATTCTTCTGGCTTTTTCTTTTAGGACTTTTTGTTAGTTTGGCTGGGCTTGGTGTTTATTATACGAGTAATAGCAATCCTTCTGATATCAATGATATAACAGTAAAGGAAGCAAACAATACTCCGCATAAAAACCAGGTTGTTAAAAAGACACAAGCTATTATACCTCAAGCTTCTAATACAGAAAGAAGTCAAACAATAATTAAAAGTGAAACTAATCTACCTACTAGTTATAATGCAACTAAAGAAGTATTAAGTAAGCAAAACCAGTCAACTGTTAAAGCCAATACGGCTTCAACAAAAGGACTTAAGCAATCAGGAAGCAAGGCAAGTGTATCTAGAGATATACCTAGCCTTCTTACTGATCAGCTTGCCCAAACTGATAAGAGTAGCTCTACTCCAAAAGTTATAACAAATGATTTAGATAATAATGTTTCTTCCTTATCGGCAGTTTCTATCTTTAATGCAGTTAGTTTGCTTGAAGAGGGGAGTATTAAACCTTTAGAATTTGATTTTAACACTGACTTAGATATACCTTCTGATTTTAGAAGTGATTTAAATCAATCGGTTGAAGCATATAAAAAACAGCTCAAAAAGCAAAATAAAAAGCCATCTCCAAGAAATAATTTCTTTAGAGGAACCAGAGTTGGACTTGGACTTTACACTGGAATAAGCCAATCCTCTTCTAATTTGGATGCAAAAACTGAAAATGCTGATGCTTTTGTATTAGCTCGAACCGTTGCTGAAAAACAATTAGAAACCTTGCATTTTGGATTGAATGCTATTGTTCAAACTGAAAGTAATTTGTACTTGAGGACTGGTGTTGAATATACTCGTATAGGAAGTTTATTTAGTCGTTCAGCAACTTCAGTGACAATGGATACGACTCAAGGTATTGTAGAATATCAAATAAATGGAATAACTGGTGATACTATTAATATAATTATGGGTGATGTAATCACTACAAAAACGATAAATTATAATAAGAAAAGCTATAATTACTTTCATTTGATAGATGTACCAATCGTATTAGGATATAACTTTAAAGATAGTGAGGACGCTTGGGTAATTGGCGTAGAAGGCGGCGTCTATGCAAATGTATTCGTAAAAAATAAAGGTGAAATTCCTTTAGACAATGGATCTTTTTACGATATTGGAGATGATCCTAATAATTGGTATAAGACAAATGTTGGGATTAGCCCTTTCGTTGGTATCAATGCTGCGTATAAGTTTTCAGAAAACTTTCAAATACATGTTTCTCCAAGTTTTAGATTTAGTTCGGTGTATTCTACCGATGCAAATCCATTAAAAGAAGAACATGGTAACCTTGGTGTATTGGCAGGCGTTCGATACTTCTTTGATTAAAACAACTTCATTGTTATTAATACTATACGCTAAAGTAAAATATACTAAAATTAATTAGGCGGGCAATTTGTTGAAAAACTAATTACCTTTGTTTAGAATACTAATCCAACTCTCTGGCTTAGTATTCTTTTTTATTAGCCTATTCAAATAAAGCCATTAGCTGATTTACAATAATTTTATTACCAATCTTGTAAAAAATACCTATGATTATTCAATTGGAAAAAAATATAACAACTGAACAGTTTTCAAAGTTACAGGAAAAATTAACTAATATTAATTATAAATCTGTGAAAGTTACAACCCAGTTTTCTGAATATATTATAGGGGTAGGGAAGAAGGAATTTGATATAAGGGCTATTGGAATAATGGAAGGAATAAGTGATATCCATCGAGTGAGTGATGCTTATAAATTGGTTTCTCGAAAGTGGAAAGTCAAAGAAACGCAAATTGATCTTGGAGATAATATTAAAATTGGTGACGGTTCTTTTCAAATCATGGCAGGCCCTTGCTCAATAGAATCGGAAGAACAAATTCATAGCACTATTCAACATTTGGTGAAAAATAATGTGAAAATAATGAGGGGAGGAGTATACAAACCACGTAGCTCTCCATACTCTTTTAGAGGCTTAGGGATTGATGGTCTTAAATTATGGCATGAGCATGCAAAAGCGGCAGGCTTAAAAATTATTACGGAAGTGATGATGACTGAACAGATAGATGCGATGATGGATTATGTAGATATATTTCAAGTAGGGGCTCGAAACTCACAAAACTTCAACCTATTGGATGCACTCGGAAAAGTGGATAAACCAGTAATGCTTAAGCGTGGAATATCAGGTACAATCGATGAACTGCTACAAGCTGCTGAATATATATTCTCGAATGGGAATGAAAAAATTATGCTCTGTGAGAGAGGTATTCGCAGCTATGAAAAAGCTTATCGAAATACACTAGATATTAATGCTATCCCTATTCTTAAAGAAAAGTCTCACCTTCCTGTAATCGTAGATCCTTCACATGGTATTGGTGTCCGAAAGTTTGTAGATTCTGTTGCTCTCGCTGGAGTGATGGCTGGAGCAGATGCCGTGATCATGGAGGTTCATGAATGTCCGGAAAAAGCTTTTTCTGATGGCCAGCAAACACTGAGTTATGATGAATCGGATATTTTGCTTAATCAGTTGAAAAGAACATTTGAATTTAAAAAAGAGATAGGTGCTTAAGAGTCAGTTTAAATTTTGTTCGCTTAGGCGAAAAAGCAAGATTTTATGACCAATTAAGATTTTTTCCATGCTGGCTTCCCTAACCTCGTATCACAAATTAATAAGCAAACCACCATTGAAATTAATAAATAAAGCGGATTGATCTAGATCATATAGTCGAGAACTACCAAAATCTTGATATCGAATAGTTGAGCTTAATCTCAAGCCTAATTTTTCTGAGATATTGAAATCCACAAAGGGATTAATTTGATAGGACATAAAGAATTTTTTGAATGGACGTTCAGTAGAAACCTGATCATTAATTTCCTGGATGTCCCGGTTTTGATTTAAAGTTTTTCCATTCTGAGCAAGAAAAAAGTTAGTTCCTATCCCTAAATTTATACCAAACCCAAGTTTTTTTAACTGTTTTCGAATACCAATTTCAAAAGGGATAGATAGCAATTTGAAATTATTATGATGTAAGACTGTTCGCTTTTCCATAGCTCTTAGTTGGACCGTATCATACATTCGATCAATCGTATCTCCTGTAAGTGGATCTATAGAAAAACCTACAAGATAATTATTATCAACTACAGTCGTTTCGCCTTCTTTTACAGCATAAAATTTGTATCTAATATTATCATAGTTTAAGCCTGTACTTAAGGATAGCTTTCCTCCCCTAATCCATGAAATATTTATTGAAAATGATTGCCCTAATTCATTAGTATGAGATTCTGTGAGTTCATTCCATAAATCAAAATGCTTGTTTTTATCTCTGAATTGAATGAAAGAAGTATTTATACCAGAAAAGACACCCAATTGAAATTTGTTGACTGGAGGTCGTTTTGTTAATGCACTTGGTGTAGTAGTAAATAATGTGAATGATTTACGTTCGATTTTCAAAAGTGGAGATTTCCAAGTCGGTAAAAGTTGAAGCGATTTTGGATTAGACCTTATAGTTTTTTTGCTAATGACTTGATTAGACTTACCTTTTGATGGACTTTGATGTTCGTATCTTGTTGATTTCGTTTTTTTAGTTGATGATTCTATAGTTGAAATATTAGGAGAGATTGTATGTAGGCTATGATTTAGACTTTGCAGAGTATAAGCAGATTCCTGTTGTTTGTTTATATCTTTTTGATTTGTACTGTGCTTCTGATTATTATTAATGCTTTCCTTTTTCTGATTGGTAGGCTTGGTTTTTTTTGTTTTTGATACTTTAGAATCTTTATTATTAGAAATATTCTTAGCCTCAGTAATTGGGATTATATCATCAGCATTATTGCTTGCTTCTTGTAAGTCTTTCTTGCTTGCAAATGGGTTTGTAAGGGACTGTTCTATAGGTAAGGGACTATTATTAAGAGCTGGAGTAATTTCTTTATTAGAATACAATAATGATACATATCCAGATACTAATAAAATAAGGACAAATAAGATTACACCAATATTCCTGAAGAAACGATTCCTTGCCTTTGGACTAGGACTAGCCTGCTCCAAACCTTCACTTATACCTTGCCAAAGTTGATCCGCATCAATACCTTCTAAGGTTTGTTGTTCTTTAAATCTATCTTTTAAATTGTCTTCTATCTTTTTCATTTATAAACAGATTCTAATAGACTTATATAAATTTTCGTAGCCCAATGTTTTCAATTTTGCGATTTCCAATTTTTGAAATAAGCCAAGTTCTGGCTCTAGACAATCTTTTCCTTGATAAATTTTCCTCAATGTTTAGAATAGCGCCTATTTCTTTATGAGAAAAGCCATCAATAGCACTAAGATTAAAAACGTCAAAGTACTTTTTGGGCATCGTTTTTAAAAAAGCGAGTAGGTCTTCATCAGATAATTTATCTAATATATCGGGCTCTATCGTTTTGCTGTGTAGGTCTACTTCCAATTGTTTAACTGGAAGCTGGTACATCTTTTTATTATGTTTTAAGGTACAATTGATGGCAATTTTTACTGACCAGGTTTTAAACTGAGCACGATTAGAGTCGTATTTTTCTAAATTTGAAAAAATATTAATAAAGGTTTCTTGAAGAATATCATTGACGTCAAACGAATTATTCGCATATCGCCTACATACAGCATTTAGAAATGGTAATAGAATGCCATAAAGTTGCTTTTGTGCCACTCTATTTTTATGCTTGCATCCTTCAATTAATTGATCGTCAATTACCATTCTCAAGACTTGAACAATTTTCTGGTCTAAAACTCTAATCAAAGTTAAAGTGATATGTGGCTTAGATAATTAATCTAAGCCACATATTTTATCTATTCACATTCACAGTTAGTATTGATAGTTCCAAGGAGTGTTCCTGCTGGATCTAAGTAGCAATCATCTCCAATATTAGCTTGTAAGTCCGGGCAATCAAAAGTATTCAAATTACCACACTCACAATCTTCTGTAACAAATGATGTCAAAACTACTGTATTGCCCATGTCATCAACATAAGTATAGGTACAAACATCTCCAATGTTAAGACCTAAACCTGGGCAATCTAGTGCGTCAACTTCCATACATTCACAATTCGCATCAATCATTCCTGGAATTGTTCCAGCCGCATCCATCCAGCAATCATCCCCTATATTAGCTTCTATATCAGGGCAATCAAATGTAGGATTATCTTCTATACATTCGCAGTTTTCATCCAGTATACCAGTTTCAGGATTATTGGGAGAGAGATTACAGACATCTCCAATATTGGCTTGTAGGTCAGGACAATCATAGTCCTGATTAATTGCTTCACATTCACAGTTAGCATTGACAGTCCCAAGGAATGTTCCTGTTGGATCTAAGTAGCAATCATCTCCAATATTAGCTTGTTGATCAGGGCAATCAAAATTAGCTACATCTGTTTCTGTACAATTACAGTCTTCATCAATTGTCGTATTATTAGTATTTGGATCATCATCTTCACAAGGGTCTCCGATATTAGCTAATTGATCAGGGCAATCAAAATCATTTGTATTTGGTTCACATTCACAATCTTGATTGATTGTTCCTGTTATCGTATTGCCAGAAGCAGTGGTGGTAATACATGGATCCCCAATATTGGCTCCAATATCTTCACAATCAAAGAGGATAGTAACTTCCGTATCATCTAAATTACCATTATTACATGCTGTAAATAATAAAATACCAGTAAATGCTATAAGTCTAAGGAGTATGCTAAAATTTTTCATAAATCATTTTTTAAAAAAGAGTTTTTTTAATGGCAATCTCAGTTCTGAAATCGCCTTTCATTGTATTTTGTAAACGTTACATAAGTATATATCTTAAACCCTTCTGGAACGTGACACTTTTATTAAAAAATAATTAAAATCACTTATTTATACGGACTCTAAATCGTAAAACCCAAGCTTGTCTTAAATAATTTAATGGCAATGGCAAGAAGAATTATTCCAAATACCTTTCTCAAAACAGCAGCGCCTCCTTTGCCAATTTTTCTTTGGATATAGGAAGATGATCGAAGAACGATATAAATGATCAGGAGGTTTAAGATAATTCCGATGCCTATATTAATGGATTGGAATTCTGCCTTTAGTGAGAGTATAGTCGTGAGTGTCCCCGCACCAGCAATCAATGGAAAAGCAAGCGGAACAATTGAGGTATTAGAAGCATTCTCATCGGATTCTTTGAAAAGAGTGATTCCCAAGACCATTTCCATTCCTATTATAAAAATGATAATAGCACCTGCTATTGCGAATGACTGTACATCGACTCCAAACAATTGGAGGATAGATTCCCCTCCAAAAAGGAAAATGATCATTAACAAACCGGCTACTAAAGTTGCTTTTCCTGGTTCTATCTTTTTTCCTTGTTCTTTTAAACCGATTACAATCGGTAAATTTCCCATTATATCTATAACTGAAAAGAGTATTAGCGTTACTGAAATGATTTCTTTTATTTCCATCCAATGAAGATAAAGAATAGCACTCAATTAATAAAATTAGCCTAGAGGTAGTTGTGATAACTACCTCTAAGAACTAACACTTTACTCTAAACTGTATTCTTTTGTTGAGTAAATTGGATATTAGGTTATACAGAGTTTAATACAGTTCTCTTTAGAGCGTCTTGAGGATTTGGTAATCGACTTACTCTTATTTTTCTTTTCAGATACCATTTGATTAAATAATATTTGTTTGGGTATTCTTAGGACGGGATAGTTTCTAAGATGTAACATCCTTTAATGTTTTTATTAAAATGTGACATGATTATTTGTGCTGTAATTCGATGTATGTAGTTGTCCAGCAAGGGCTTGTCAAGGATAATTTCAAAAAAAATGTTTTAATAGTGATTTGATTATAAGAAGAAATTAATCTTTTTTAACAAATTTGCAAAATAATTATATGTTTGGTATGGTGTTTGTATTTTTCTGTAACATATAGTTTTATAAAAGATAAAACAGAAATATAAATTTTATTGAAAAATAATTCTCAGTAGATTAACTTTTATAGAAATAATCCGTAAACCATTTTGGTTGATGAGAGTTACCCCCTGCCAGCCGAATTAAATTTAAGTATAGTCATACTTGTTTCAGCATTCAGGGAAATTTTAAGAAGATAATTTTATCAAAATAATATAATGCAACTATTGCAAACTGATTGTTAATAGTTGTCAAGAATTGGTTATGTATTTTCATGGTTATGTTGTTGTGCCATCTCGATAAAGCTCGTGATGGCACTTTTTTAATTGTAAGTGTAAGTATTTTTTCTACAATACTTAAATGATAGCTAGAGCCTGTTTAAGTACTATGTACTCAAAATCAGGAATGTCAATTAGAAGCTTATCTGAGGCTTTATTTTTTAATTGCAGGGTATTATTCATATATTACCTTGAAATATATAGATTATGAAGAAAATTTTGCTTTTCTGTTTTATAGTAAGTGCTCATTGGTGTACTGCTCAAATTTATGCTAATAAGAAAAATATCAATGATACTGGTTATCAATATATTGAGATATGGGAGAAGTATAATAAAGACTCCGGCAAGTATTTAGTCATGGTAGATTATGGCCAACATTTGGAGTCTGACGAAGGAAGTGGACATTTAAAAATGCATGATAATAAGGGGGCTGTCTTGCAATTTAACAGTATTATTGCGATCCTTAATTTTTTCTATTTGAATGGTTGGGAGCTTGCTGAATTAAAAACTACCAGTGATATAGCATCTTATATTTTAAAAAGAAGAGATAATTTTATTTTGCCAAAGGTAGAAGAAGGTGCATCGCCACCGATTGGATCAAATTGATTCTATGCCGTTTTCTCAATACAAATTTTGAAAATATAGTAATTTCCTTTCCGAGATAAGCTTTTTTTACTATATTTATATTTACACAATCACATCTGGACAGTTTTGTCCTATTTTATCCCAATTACTAATGTAGCTTAAGGATTTCAATGTTTATTGGATTCCCTTATTCTATTATTTAGGTTTTAAAATTTCAATACGATTTAAACGAGAGAAAACAAATAAGGCCCTTGCAGTGCAATGCAAGACTTTTATGCTTATTGAAGATTTAGAAATTAAATCGAAGAATAGGTTATTCCAAATTAGAAACTAGTAGGTTGTATTATATTGAATTTGAAGCAAACTGCCCCTAAAAAGGTGGTTTGTCTTTTTTTTACTTGGTTTAAAAAACACTTATTTATGTCTCAGTCTTGATTAATGGAATTTTAAAGAAACTCATAATTGACTTCTATGCTCAGAGGGAAGGCTTTTTATCCAAATGGCGTTTTAAACCAATTCAAATCTCCACCAATTATCATCAAGAAAAGGGCACCTGCCAAAAAAGGTGCAAGAATAGAAACCATCATAAATAAATAGTAACTTCTTGGTACTTTGGATGGCTCGAGCAATTCGGCAATTCCCGCTACCAATAATATCACTGAAAATATTACAATAAAAACCGCAGATATCAAGGTTGCAATATAATCATCAAACAACCACAATAGAATGTGGAGGAAAAACTGGATTAAAAACCATTCAATTGGTCGTAATTTTAACATGAATTATCATTTTGTATGCGAGGCCATTTAATTTCTTTATCTTTAATTTTATAGTTTAAAACCTGAAAATAAAGAAATAATGAAATCCTTTTCCACTGTAATTTTTGTGCTAATTTACATTTCTGCTTTTACACAAGACTATAATTTCGATAAAATATCAAAAAGACTAGAGACTCAGCTATTAGCGGAGGATGGATATCATCATATTTCAATATTGCTTAGTGATCGACTTGATGTCCTTGCTATGAATGATGAATTTTACAAAAATGAAGCTAATCCTCAAGAAAGGGCATTTCAATTGATTACTGCTTTACAATCAAAAGCATCTCTTGCTCAGGTAGATTTATTAAACTTTCTTCAACAATCAAATAATGTGGAACAAGCAAGTATCCATGCATATTGGATTTCAAATATTATTTTTATAAGAGCAAAAAAAGAATTAATAGCTGATCTGAGTAGGAGGGATGATATTGATTGGATGGATATTAATGCTCGTTTGGAAATGGATAAAGTCACAGAAAGTACTGCTGCCTTTCCTGAACCTGATGATACAGAACCAGGTTTAATAGCTATTAATGCTCATAAAATGTGGGAATTGGGTTATACTGGCTATGGACAAATTGCGTTTGTAAATGATACGGGAGTTGATCCTACTCATCCAGCATTTAAGCTAAAGTATAGAGGTATGCATGTTCCAGCTGAACAAACTTGGTTTCAATATGATTCTGGTAATACAACGCCTTTTGATTGTGGGGATCATGGCACACATGTACTGGGTACAATGATAGGATTGGACAGAGCAACAAATGATACAATAGGCGTTGCTTTTAATGGCCAGTGGATTGGCGCTCCAATCTTATGTGGTATCGGCACTGAAGATAATATTGCTGCCTTTCAATGGGCACTTGATCCTGATAATGATCCCTCAACCTTTGAAGATATGCCAGATGTAATTAATAATTCTTGGCATGATCCCAGCCTAAGTGGGAGTGATTGTGAAAGTTTATATGTCCCTATTTTAAACGCATTGGAAACTTCTGGTATCGCAGTTGTTTTTTCAGCTGGGAATGCAGGACCAGAACCTATGACAATGACCTCTCCTCATAATGTCAATACAGCATTAGTCAATACGTTTACAGTAGGTGCTTTGGATGGCAATAATATGGATTATCCAATCGCTGATTTTTCAAGCATTGGTCCTTCTCATTGTGGAGGAGAAAATTCTTTATTAATTAAACCAGAGGTATCTGCTCCAGGCGTTTCTGTTCGATCTGCTGGCTTGGAGGGTACTTACAACGAGAAATCTGGTACATCAATGGCTGCACCTCATGTTTGTGGGGCCATTATGTTGTTAAAGGAAGCTTTTCCAAACTTGACAGGTACAACATTAAAACTTGCCTTGTATAATAGCTGTATAGATTTAGGCGAGGTGGGAGAAGATAATACTTACGGCATGGGGATTATTGATGTATTTAAAGCTTATAATTATCTAATTGACAATGGAGAACAAGCTGTTTCCCCTTTGGTCTCAACGGATGTTATCTTATATGATGCAGATGTAGAAGAATTTGTATGTGATGGTGCTGTAGAGCTAGTCATCAAAGTTGAAAATGGTGGGACGGACGAATTGACTTCATTTGATGTTCAATATGAAGTAACAGGAGGAGAAGGACATACTGGGACAATTGAATGGACAGGAAGTCTGATGACCAGTGAAAAAATGGAAATCGAAATACCAGGAATTGAAAACATATCAGCTGGGAGTAATAATATTTCCATTGTTATTACAAACCCAAATGGGACAGCAGATCAAAGACCCTTAAATAATAGATTTCAAAGAAATTTGATTGCTCCAGAGGATTTAACCTTTATAGCTGAAGTTGAGCAAGTAGACCAATCGGCAACTTGTCTTGGATCAACGGCTATATTAAGAGCAGATTTTGAAGAAGAAGGTATTATAGAATGGTATGATGAGGCAGAAGATGGCAATTTAATAGGAGAGGGAAATATTTTAGTCCTTGACGAATTGCTTAATAATACGTTGGTATATGCAGGTGTTCGAATAAAGGATGAAATTGGATATATTAATCCAAATCCTGATGAAATGGATTTTGAAATGGAGGGACAAGGGGCATTGACTTTTGATTCTTATTATCCTTTTAAACTAAACTCAGTAAAAATATTTGCGGAGACAACGGGAATCACCTTTATCCAATTAAGGTGGAGTGCTGGACTTGGAATAGTAAGTAAAACGGTAATTATTAGTGAACTTGGAGAGCAAATTATAGATTTAGGTTTTAATGTTCCAGTAGGGAATGACCTTCAATTGAGATTAAGTAATGGCGTTTCTCTAAAACATTCTACAACTGGTGTGAATTACCCATACGAAGTGGAAGCTGTTGCTCAGATAAAAGAATCAAATGATGAAACTAATCCACTAGATGTTTATTATTATTTTTATGATTGGCAAATTGAATATGATAGACATTGTGGCCGTCTTCCTGTGGAAGTAGATGTTGAGCCATCAAGTTCATCAATAAATGCAGCTTTTGAAACTTCAAACAATAATGTTGATTTAGATGTAAATGGAGAAGTCCAGTTTACTGATAATTCTACGGGGGCAATTGCATGGGCTTGGGATTTTGGTGATGGCAATGTAAGTGACCTTGCTAATCCAAGCCATGTATATTCAGATACAGGGGTATTTTATGTAAGTTTGGTTGTTGTTAATGATATGGGCTGTTCGGATGCGATCAATGATACATTATATGTGACGGGGACTATTGTTGACGTGACTTCGCCTTCTATCCTTGAAGAGGAGATCAATATTTTTCCAATTCCTACTACTGATAATTTGACTATTGACTTTGATTTATCTGAACCAGTAAAGCTGGAAATTAAACTTTATGACCTTTTAGGCAGAGAGATACATCGTATCCCTGCAAGGACTTATTTTGAAGAAAAAATTCAAATGTCACTGGATAAATTTCAAAATGGTATCTATTTTGTGACCTTTGAGAATAGCAATCTTAGGCTTGTAAAGAAAGTTGTTAAGGGATAGGGGATTAATAAGCGCAATAAATTGCTTCTACCAAAACGTTTATTGTTTTGGAACCACAAGAATATAAAACATATGAAGTCCGAACTGGCATTTACTTTTTTACTTCTAATGATCATTAATGTTGGGCTAGCCCAAAAGGCATCTTCTGATGATAAGAAATTGGAGCGAACCTACCAGAATCGGATTAAAAAAGAACGGATACACGGTGTATACATTCCTAGTGATTTGGCAGATTCCTTTGTACAATTGAATAGACTAATAGATAAAGAATCGAAAAAGAGATTCAAAGAAGTGAGTGAATACGAGGCTGTTAAAAAATTGCATTTTAGTTTTGGAAGGTGGATGATTTATAATTGGGGGTTTTATGAAGGTTCCAGGCTTTCTCATTCTATTCGTGAATTAGGTATCTATCATCCCGATGACATAGCTCGTTTTATTATAATCACCTATCATCGGTATCTTAATAAAAAAGACTTAAAGGTAAAAGACTTAGTTGCGGAATTTACAGAAAAACAAGAACGGATGAAAGAAGCCAGAAGGAATCGAGGCACTGTGATTCATCAAGAGAAGAAAAAGAGGGAAAAAGCTCCTGAGGGACAATAAAAAAGCCACTACGCGAACGTAGTAGCTTAATTTTACACCAGACAAAACTATACCCATTAGTGTATATAAATATACTAGGGTACTATTTTTTTAATGCTCTTTTAAAACAACCGTTTAAAAGCATCATAATTAATTTTTCAAAACCTAATTATATATTAATGATAGGTTACTTTCTTCCTTTCAATTTTAAAATTAAAAAGTTGAAGATCAAAATTTTGTCTCCACTAAGACAGCTATCTATTTATCTTTTTTATTTCCGTTAAATGAAAGACATTTGGGATTCAATGCATGTCTTTTTTCTACAATTTGAGGAGGCTAATGCGTATATATTTTAACAATTATTACAAGTACTTTTTTTTGATTCCTTTTTATTTTTACTTTTGCAGTCCATTGCATCGTTCAATTGAATCAGAATTGATTTTTATTTGAATAAGATGGGAGACCTGGGTTCTATGAAATTTAGGATCAACTTGTAACAAGTACTTATGTTTGATGGAAACATAAGCTTATAATAAAACGTACCCTTTAAAGGGTTTTTAATAAAAAGAAATAGACCTTGATCTATGGCTAAGAATTTATTGATAGTAGAGTCACCTGCGAAAGCAAAGACAATTGAGAAGTATTTGGGTGGAGATTTCATCGTGAAATCAAGCATGGGTCATATCCGTGATTTAGAAAAAGGTAATAAGGCCATAGATAAGGAAAATGGCTTTGAACCTAAATACATTATTTCTCCAGAGAAAACTAAAGTCGTCAAAGAGCTTAAGGATGCGGTGAAGAAGGTAGATGAAGTTTGGCTCGCAACGGATGAGGATCGTGAAGGAGAAGCGATTTCCTGGCATCTTTGTAAGGTCTTAGGTTTGGATGAACATACCACTAAACGGATTGTATTTAGAGAAATCACGAAACCCGCCATTCTTAAAGCAATCCAAACTCCAAGAAAGGTTGATTTAAATCTGGTAAGTGCACAACAAGCAAGAAGAATTTTGGATCGCTTGGTCGGCTTTGAACTTTCTGAGGTATTATGGCGAAAAGTAAAAGGTAAGCTTTCAGCAGGGCGTGTTCAATCTGTCGCTGTAAAGATTATCGTTGAGCGGGAAAGAGATATCATGAAGTTTGAATCGACACCGTTTTTTAAAGTAGCTGCAATTTTTGATGTTCGTAATGAGCATGGGAAAACGGTCGCTTTAAAAGCTGAACGCCCGTCGAAGTTTGATGCTCAAGCAGATGCGGAATCTTTTCTTAATAAATGTAACGGAGCAACTTTTACGATCAATGATATTGTAGTAAAACCGATAAAGAGAAAACCTACTGCTCCTTTTACAACCTCAACCTTACAACAAGAGGCTAGTAGAAAATTAGGGTTCTCGGTGAATAGAACGATGCAGAATGCCCAGAGACTCTACGAACAAGGGCATATCACGTATATGAGAACAGACTCCGTGAACTTAAGTGAAACCGCTATTCAAAATATTGCATCTGAAATAGAATCTAAATTCGGCAAAGAGTACGTTCAAACCAGGCGATTTAAATCTAAAAAAGATAATGCTCAAGAAGCGCATGAGGCTATCCGACCTTCTGATATCAAAGCGATGCAAGTCACTTCAGATAGAGATCAACAAAGGCTATATGAATTGATTTGGAAAAGAACGATTGCTTCTCAAATGGCAGAAGCAAGGCTGGAAAAAACGGTTGTTGATGTTGGTATATCTTCTATTCCTAATCAGTTTTTAAAAGCAGAAGGAGAAGTATTAAAGTTTGATGGATTTCTGAAAGTTTACTTGGCTGGAAAAGATGAAGATGACGAAGAAGAAGCTAAAGGGATGTTACCTCCATTGAATGTAGGCCAGGTGCTAGGGCTTAACGAAATGACTGCAATTGAGCGTTTCACTCGGCCACCTGCACGATATACTGAGGCTAGTCTGGTCAAAAAACTAGAAGAACTTGGTATTGGCCGACCATCAACCTATGCGCCTACTATAAGTAAGATTATGGAACCTTCTCGCGGTTATGTTTCGAAAGAAGTACGAGATGGAGTAGAACGAACCTATAAGGTTTTTAAATTGAAAGATGGTGCAGTGACGGGTACAACAGATACCGAAATGACTGGAGCTATCAAGAATAGATTGGTTTCTAGTGATTTAGGTATGCTTGTCAGTGATTTTTTATCTGAGCACTTTAGTGATATTATGACTTATAGTTTTACTGCTGAGATTGAAAAGACATTTGATAATATCGCTGATGGTGGACAGTTATGGAATGAAATGATTCAAGAGTTTTATACGCCTTTTCATGCTACAGTTGAAGAAACGCTAGAAAACGCAGATAGAGCAACTGGTGAACGTATCCTAGGTAAAGATCCAGAATCAGGGAGAACTTTATTAGTAAGAATGTCAAGATTTGGGCCATTGGTACAAATCGGCAATCAAGAAGAACTTGGGGAGGATGAGAAACCGAGATATGCGAATCTTCGACCTGGCCAATCTCTTGAAACGATAGAATTTGATGACGCTTTAGAATTATTTAAATTACCCAAAAATCTTGGAGAATACCAAGGACATGAAGTAGTAATTGGTGTCGGTCGATATGGCCCATATGTTAAATATAATGAAGCATTTATTTCTCTTGGTCGTGGTACTGATCCGCTTGAAGTGACAAAAGAACAAGCGATTGTATTAATTGAAGAAAAGAAAAAAGCGGATGCGCCTGTAGGCACTTATAAAGGACTGCCAATCAATAAAGGAAAAGGAAGATTTGGTCCTTTTTTGAAATGGAACGAGATGTTTATCAATATTCCTCGAAGGTTTGATCCGGAAACTATTTCCATAGAAGAAATGCACGAGTTGATTGCTGCTAAAGTAGAAAAAGAAGCGAATCGTTATATTCATAGATGGGATGATCTAAAACTTTCTGTTCAAAATGGTCGATGGGGCCCATTTATTAAATACATTAAGAAGAATGTCAAGATCCCAAAAATTGATGATGAACGAATTACTCCAGAGCAGGCTAAGGAAATGACTTTGGAAGAAGTGAAAAAATTAGTAGAAGAGGAATACCCAGATGCGTTTAAAGTAAAAGAAAAGAAGAAAAGAGCACCTGCGAAAAAGAAGAAGTAGGTATTTGTTGCTTCTTTTGTGATATATAAATAAGAACCACTGAGAGCACAGAGGTACACAGAGGTTGATTTTTTAATTTTACATATTCAGCCTCTGTGTATCCCTGTGCCCTCTGTGGTTTATAACACTATTACTACCTGACTCAAAAAACTATTCCCGACGTTCTAATAATAAGGTTAACTAGAAGGAAGTAACTACAAAGAAGAAGTAGGTATTTGTTGCTTCTTTTGTGATATATAAATATGAACCACAGAGAGCACAGAGTTACACAGAGACTGATTTTTTAATTTTACATATTCAGTCTCTGTGTATCCCTGTGTTCTCTGTGGTTCATATCACTACACTACTACTACCTGACCCAAAAAAACTATTCCCGACGTTCTAATAATAAGGTTAACCAGAAGGAAGTAACTACAAAGAAGAAGTAGGTATTTGTTGCTTCTTTTGTGATATATAAATAAGAACCACAGAGAGCACAGAGTTACACAGAGGTTGATTTTTTAATTTTACATATTCAGTCTCTGTGTATCCCTGTGTTCTCTGTGGTTCATATCACTACACTACTACTACCTGACCCAAAAAAACTACTCCCGACGTTCTAAGAATAAGGTTAACTAGAAGGAAGTAACTACAAAGAAGAAGTAGGTATTTGTTGCTTCTTTTGTGATATATAAATAAGAACCACAGAGAGCACAGAGTTACACAGAGGTTGATTTTTTAATTTTACATATTCAGTCTCTGTGTATCCTTGTGTCCTCTGTGGTTTATAACACTACTACTACCTGACCCAAAAAAACTACTCCCGACGTTCTAAGAATAAGGTTAACTAGAAGGAAGTAACTACAAAGAAGAAGTAGGTATTTGTTGCTTCTTTTGTGATATATAAATAAGAACCACAGAGAGCACAGAGTTACACAGAGGTTGATTTTTTAATTTTACAAATCCAGTCTCTGTGTATCCCTGTGTCCTCTGTGGTTCAAAGCATTACTACTCTCAAACCAAAAAAGAATTACTCCCGACGCCCTAATAATCCATACATCCGTTTCGCCGCTTTTACAGAAGCACCTGCATGCCCAAGTTTTTGTTCTAATTCTATATATCCGGCCTCAATCATAGAGGAATCATCTAGTATTTTCTGAAGTTCTATTTGAAGGTTCTCCTTATTGAAATCTGCTTGTATTAATTCTTTGACAAGGGGGCGATCAAGGATAAGGTTAACTAAAGATATATATTTGATATTGACCAATCTTTTGGCTATTTGATAGGAGAGGAGGCTACCTTTATAGCAAACAACTTGTGGGACTTTAAACAAACCAGTTTCTAATGTAGCTGTACCCGAAGTAACTAATGCGGCACTGGCAACTTGAAGTAAATCATAAGACTTATTTTGAATGATGGGAATATGAATAGTTGTTTTTTCTAAAATGTTTGTATAAAAGTCTAGGGGAATAGATGGCGCTGCACCGATTACAAACTGATAATCCGGAAATGTCTTAACTACCTGTAACATGACCTGAAGCATTTTTTCAATTTCCTGTTTCCGGCTACCTGGAAGCAGTGCAATAACAGGCTTTTCTGAAAGTTGATGGATTGTTTTGAAATCAGAATTAGGTTTTCGATCATGAATCACATCAAGTAATGGATGTCCTACAAAGTCAACATCAAAATTATATTTTTTATAAAATTCTTTTTCAAAAGGTAGAATCACGAACATGCGATCAACATCTTTTTTGATTTGATGGACTCGTTTGCTATTCCATGCCCATATCTGTGGAGAGATATAATAAAAGACTTTGATTCCTTTTCGTTTTGCCCATTTTGCAATCCTAAGATTGAAACCAGGATAGTCAACAAGTATTAATACATCAGGTTGATATTCTAAAATATCCTCTTTGCAAAACTTTATATTAGATAAGATAGTACCAATATTTTGAACGACTTCCACAAATCCCATAAAAGCCAGATCTCGATAATGTTTTACCAAATGACCACCAGCAGATTCCATTAAGTCACCACCCCATACTCTGAAATTTGTGGCAGGATCTTCTTGATTCAATGCCTTCATCAGGTTAGATGCATGTAAATCGCCAGATGCTTCTCCTGAAATGATATAATATTTCATTGAGTAATATTGATTGAATACTTGTCACGCATTGTTTTATACATCAAGAGTTTGCCACTATGTATGCCCAATTGGTATAGATCCAAATAGCACCAAATATCATTGTTGGAATAACAATACCTTTCATACTCTCATCATTAGATTTAGATTTGTGGATTTGAAAAGGTATGAAATTAAAGCAAATCGCTAATAATAAAACTGTTCTGATTCGCCAATCTAAATAAGTGGAATCAACAGTAATACTTAAAATATATAAGATTGCTTTTAATAAGGCAAAACCCAGAATCGGAAAGACGATACCGTTTAATAGACCAAAAATAAAACTATCTCTATTAAAAAATTTCATTATTAGAATTTATTTAAATGTCCAATTGCTCCATTCCTTTCAACTTAGGAATAGATTCATACTGTGTTAAATCATGCATAGAAGGGACAATGGAGATATACCCATTTTCTAAGGCCCATGCATCATTATCTGTGCTGGTATCTTCATTGACAAATTTACCTGTCAACCAATAGTATTTTTGATCTCTTGGATCTTTTGATTCGGTGTATTCTTCTACCCATCTAGCATTAGCTTGTCTGCAAACCTTAATGCCTTTTATCTCTTCTGTTGCTAAATCTGGAATATTGACATTTAAAAGATTAGAATTTGGAATTCCATTCTCCAGCACATATGCAATTATCTCTTTGATATATGGTTTTCCATTTTCAAAATTAGCACTGTGTTTATAATCTAATAAAGAAAAGCCAATAGAAGGAATTCCGTCTAAAGATGCTTCCATTGCTGCTGACATCGTTCCAGAATAAATAATATTGATGCTGGCATTAGAGCCATGATTAATTCCAGATACACAAATATCTGGCTTCCGGTCTTTGAGCAAAACAGTTATAGCTAATTTGACACAATCAACAGGAGTGCCTGTACATTCATAAGCCTCAATACCATCAAATGGATCGACTCTTTTTAATCTCAAAGGATCATTTATCGTGATAGCATGTCCCATTCCAGATTGTGGAGAATCAGGCGCTACTACTATTAGATCTCCAAATTCTTGCGCAACTTCGACTAAGGCTTTGACCCCCGGCGCGAACATTCCATCATCATTTGTAACTAAAATCAAAGGTTTTTTCATGTGCTATTTTTTTAAGGAATCTAAGCGCACAAATTTAAGGAAATATTCATGCAATTGTATGTTTTTCATTCTTCAAACTCGAAATTGAAGATCACCAGGCCAATATGCTCTGATCTTTAAAGCCCGCTTTTTACCAAAGCATTACAATATTTTCAACCTTTAATAAATTTCAATGTTTTATATTTACAAATATTTCCTTTAAATGGATGTTTAAAATTTCAGATTTGAAGGAAAGCGAGTAAATTTAATACTGAATAAGACGAAATATATAGGCGATACCAAATAATCGGCGAAGCTTATTAATTCGTTATCCCAAAACAAAAAGATCACATAATTATTCATATGTCAACATTTGGAAAGAAAGGCATTCTACTCATTAATCTTGGAACACCAGATGGTCCAGAAAGAGGAGCGGTTTATAAATACCTAAAACAATTTTTAACGGATAAAAGAGTGATAGATATTCCTTGGCTTCAACGAAACTTATTAGTTCGAGGGATTATTGCACCATTTAGATCTGGTTCTTCTGCGAAGTTGTATGAAAAACTATGGACAGAAAATGGTTCTCCGCTAAAAATATATGGTGAACGCTTAGCAGAAGGTGTTCAAGAGCATCTAGGGGAGGAATATGAAGTAGCATTAGCGATGCGTTATCAAAATCCTTCTATTGAATCTGCGATTGAAAGCCTATTAGATAAACAAGTTTCTGAGCTTGTGGTTTTTCCCCTATTTCCACAGTACGCCTCTGCCTCTACAGGAAGTGTACATGAAGAAGTCATGAGATTACTATCAAAAAAGCAAGTCATTCCTTCCGTTAAATTGGTCAATTCTTATCATGATGATCCCAGAATGATTGATATTTTTGTGGAACATGCTCAGCGGTACGACATCAGTTCTTATGACCATATTTTATTCAGCTTTCATGGAATTCCTGAAAGGCATATGCGAAAGGCGGATTCTTGTGGACATTGTTTGAAAGTAGAAAACTGTTGCAGTACAATATCTATTAAAAATCAGTTTTGTTATTCTGCTCAATGTCATGCGACCGCACATGCAATTGTTAAGAAACTAAATCTAGGTAAAGATGATTATACAATCTGTTACCAATCTCGCTTAGGAAATGATCCTTGGATGCAACCTTATACAAGTGACATTATCGAAAAGAGGGCTAATAATGGAGACAAACGGATGTTGGTGTTTTGTCCTGCTTTTGTTGCAGATTGTTTAGAAACGACTATAGAGATATTAGACGAGTACCAAGAAGAATTTGAAGAAAAAGGAGGAGAACACATTGATTTGGTTGAAAGCCTTAATGATAATCCAAATTGGATCAAAACAGTTGCAGAAATGGTTAAATCTCATGCTTCATAGATGGATGTTTTGTACTTTTATTATCAAGATGATTGCCCGTATACGACTACAAAACATGCCTCATTCAGAACAAAATTTGCTCACTTTTGCTCAATCATGAGAATTTAAATAAATGCTAATCAATGACTTATCAGGAAATTCTAAAATCAATCCGTGCAAAACAATACAAACCTGTGTATTTTTTACATGGAGAAGAGTCTTATTACATTGATTCCATTTCTAAGTATATAGAAGAAAATGTATTATCTGAAGGAGAGCGTTCTTTCAATCAAATGGTATTTTATGGAAAAGATTCTGATTCGAAAACAATCATCGACACCGCAAGTCGATATCCAATGATGTCTTCTCATCAGGTAGTGATTCTAAAAGAAGCCCAGGATATGAAAAGCTTACAGGAATTGCAACCATATATCGAAAAAGCAGTTCCTACCACAATATTTGTAATTTGTCATAAATATCGAAAACTGGATGCCAGAACCCGTTTGGCAAAGGCTTTGAAAGCGCATGCTGTAATATTTGAAGCAAAAAAACTATATGATAATCAGGTGGCGGATTGGATTACGGGGTATTTGAAAAGTAAAAAGATGTCGATTCAACCAAATGCGGCACAGTTAATAGGGGAGTATTTGGGAACTAACCTTTCTAGGATCGCCAATGAGTTGGATAAATTAGTCATCAATCTTCCAGCAGGAACGGCTATCAATGAAAAACAAATTCAAGATAATATTGGGATAAGTAAAGACTATAATGTTTTTGAATTGCAAAGGGCACTAGGGGCAAAAGATTTGGTGAAAGCCAATCGAATTATTAATTACTTCATTGCAAATCCTCGAAAAAACCCACTAGTGATGGTGGTCGGCACCTTGTACAATTATTTTAGTAAAATATTTGTACTTCATTTTATGCGACAAAGTGCTGATTCAGAAATTTCCAGGGCTTTGAAACTCCGTTCAGACTATTTTTTAAAAGAATATAAAATGGCTGCTCGAAATTATAATCTCCCACAAACTAAAAAAGTAATTCAACTACTCAAAGATTATGACCTCCGATCCAAAGGTGTTGACAATAATTCAACTAATGAAGGAGAACTGATTAAAGAACTTGTTTGGAAAATCTTACACTGTAGTCAGGTGAGTCAGGAGGTTAGAGTTGTCAGGTAAGTCAGAGAGTCAGAAGGTCAGAAGGTCAGGGTAGTCAGGTAAGTCAGGGTAGTCAGAAAGCCAGAATCGCTGCCCCCCTGACCCCCTGACAACTTTGACACCTCTGACAACCCTGCCCCCCTGACAACCCTGTCCCTCTCCACTATTTAACAATAGAAATATGAATAAAACTTCCTGGCAATTATTCTTTTTCAAGCTAGGCATATTTGCGGCAATTCAATTTTTTATTCTCACTAGCTTAGCGATGTATCTTTACCCCGGCGGGACGATTCACCATCCAGAATATGAGAGCTATGACTTTTTGTATAATTACTTTAGTGATCTTGGTCGAACCCGTACGTTCGATGGAGCATCAAATATGATTTGTCATTTACTATTTAAAACAGCTTTGGGAATCTCTGGAATATGTCTGATCTTGTTTTTTATAGCCTTACCTACTTTGTTTAAATCTAATGGTTCGAAAGCATTGATTCTAATTGCTTCCTTTTTGGGAATATTGTCTGGGATTTGTTATATCGGCATTGCTAATGTTCCTTATAATGTGGATTATTGGGAGCATCGAATGTTTGTTCGAATTGGATTTAGCCTGTTTTTATTGATGTCTATTTTTTATACTATCGCTATCCTACTAAATAAATATTATCCAAATAGATATGCGGCGGCTTTTGGTGTATTTGGAATTATCTTATTTATTCAAGTGGCGATTATGTTTTTTGGTCCACGAGCTTATAGATCAAATGAAGGATTGTACCTACAGGCGACTGCTCAAAAGGTAGTGGTCTATGCAGAGATTCTTTGTATGTTGTATCAGAGTTTGGGAGCGATTCAGGTATGGCGGATTTTAAATAAGTCCAAGGATTCCTGATTTTCGATAACTAGTATCTACTATTTTTTTGTTAACTTGTAAGCCATGATTTAATCTATTCAGCACTAAATACACTGTGTAATAAATATCTCGACCTTTTTGACTATGTCTTTTAAACCAACTCATCGTTACGTACTCGTCTTAATCCCTAAGGGGATTAGACTGCGCCGTGCCTTGATTTGATTCAAAATCCATTACTCAAAAAAGCAATTTACTTTTTACAGACTGTACTAAATTTTCAATATGAAGTATCTATACCTATTTGCCTTTTTATTTTTTCAAATGTCTTATAGCTCAGGACAAGTAGCCCCAAATTTTACTTTAACAGATATTGAAGGTAATTCGCATACGTTATATGATTATTTAGATGATGGAAAAGTTGTGGTCTTAGATTTTTATGCGGTATGGTGTAGTCCTTGTCAAGCAAATGCTGCTGGAGTTGAATCCGTTTGGGAAACATTAGGCCCTGATGGAACCGATGAGATTATGATTCTTGGATTAGAAGGAGATGATGAGAGTACAGATCAGGAAGTATCGGATTATGCTATACAATATAATTGTAATAATCCACAAATCAATATGACAGATGATTTGCTTGATCTTTTTGGGGTCACCTATTATCCAACTTATCTTGTTGTTTGCCCAGATAGATCTTATAAAGAATACGAAGGGTTGCCAGATGAAATCGAGACTGCATTATCTCTTGGGATTGAACTTTGCGCACCTTTTTTAGATATACAAACAGATGCACGCCTTTTTGAATATAATAGTTCAACCACGCTTTGTTCTGATTGAAACGACTCCTAATATCACCCTTATGAATATGGGACAAGATAATTTGACATCAGTAGATATAAAAGCCTATTTGAATGGAAATTTGGAAAGTACTACAAATTGGATGGGTAATTTAGGACTTTTTGATTTTTAAATTTGTATCGCTTCCTCTGATAACTGTTAGCGGGAATGATGATGTAATTACTGTGGTTTTAGATAATCCAAATGGTATGGATGACCTCAATACAGAAAATGATTCGACCAGTGTAAGCTTAGAATCCGGAGGTGAAATATATGAGACAAATACGATACGATTTGAATTGGCTTTTGATAATTTTCCTCAGGAAACGACTTGGGAGTTTCTGAATTCCATAGGGGAAGTAGTGCTTTCTGGAGGAGATTATGTTGGTTTTCCTAATTTCTCACCACCTATTGATACAGTATTTGACTTACCACTAGATGAATGTTATACCTTCAAAATCTATGATTCTATTGGAGATGGAATTTGTTGTGCCTATGCAGATCCGGGAGAAGGGTACTGGCGAATTTCTACTGAAACGGCTGAGGTAATTGCTGAGGGCGGGGTATTCACTGATGAAGAATCTGCTTTGTTTAGCATGACTGGTGTAGTGAATACAACAACTGTCTTCGATGAGAAAAAACAAGTAAAAGTATATCCTAACCCAGCACTTGATCATTTGATCATTGAAAGCAAGGTGTTGGAGTTTGATTGGCAAATCATAGATATAAATGGTCAGATAATCCAACAAGGACATTCAAAAGAATTAGGTCCAACAATTGTCAATCTTTCTAATACAATGGTGAGTGGAACTTATATTATAAAGATTGAAACAGAAACTCAAGTTTTATATGAGAAGTTGATTGTCAATTAAAGTTTCATATCTTTTTAGTTCATTTTAATAAAATTAGAAAGCGATTGTAAGTCCCCATTAAATACATCGTAATCTGTTGCAATATGATGAAGTGAGTCTGTTCCACCGCTTTTCTGCCAAAATGTCCAGCCGGTACTTTTCCATATTTTAGGTAGTGTTGGTGTTTGCTTTTTAGTATATGCTGCTAACCACAATGGATATTTTGAAAATGCATCATTTTGAAGGAATTCATTGGCGAAAGATAAACTAGTATAAACAATAGGCCTTCTTTCGGTTAATGATTCTACTTTTGTTAAAAATTGTAAAAGATCTTGTTGTAATTGAATGGGATCAATTTCAAAACCTTTCGGAATACAGTCTTTTTCTATATCTAAAACAGGAGGGAGGTCAGTTTTGTCAAATCCTTTTAACATGTTAACAAAATGCTTCGCTTGTTCTATAGGATCACGATTTATTTTATAAAAATGATAGGCACCGCGAGGAATATCATTTTGCTTTGCTTTCTCCCAATTATGTAGAAAGGAAGGATCTACATAGTTTTTACCTTCTGTAGCTTTACAAAAAATAAAACTCACGCTATCATTATTTATGATTTGATCAATTAAACTTCCTTGATGTTTTGAAATATCAATACCGTGGATTTGTGAAGGTAATGAAATAGATGCTGCAAGGTCGATTTTTGAAACAGCTTGTTCTTTACATTCTGAGAAACATAAAGCCAGCAATATGCCTGCGATTATAAAATTAATATGATTTTTCATGATTAATTAGTTTTTTAAAAAAACATGAATCATCCCGAATTTTTAAAAGCTTGTGAAATGTGATTTTAGTGTTAAATGAAAATAAGGAATGACTCATATTATAAGATTCAGTAAAAAGATTAAGACTTAGCTTTTCGCCTTTTAGGTTTAGGTTCAGATTGTTTTTCACTCTGATTATTATCTGAATTACTATTATTACCCGACTCGCTATCATCTCCAGAAATACTAAGAAATTTGCATGGGAAGTATTTCGCCACCCACATTTGTGCTAATTGTGCTGCGGTAATTGGTTTTAAATAATAATTGATTGGGACACCAATGTTACCAGCTAGTGCTTTTTCTATATAGTCTTCAAATGCGGACATTAATGAATTAATATCTAGCATTTTATTCATTCCGTCATCAAGGTCGCCGAGGCCAGTCATTACACTTTTTATTTCCTCGTTTCTTATGCTGATCATTTGTTGACCTGTCCTAGCTGCCGTAGCGCTGTCTCTAACACTATCCTGTTCCGCTCTATTTGCATTGGCTAAAGTGGCCAATTTGTCCATCATAGCAGCAGGATCAAAATCTTTAAATTTTTGAACTCCAATTTGGACTTGATTAGATTTAATGGAAGGAATAGATCCTATCGTAGTAAGGCTGACATGAGATGATATTTGTTGTGAGCTAAGCAAATTCTTAACATCATTTGCAAAACCTGCATCAACACCAAATCCTCCTTTTACACCACTAAACCAGCTCCCTACCTCCATCTGTCCTTGTAATGTTCCGGCTAAGTGAATCATATTTTGACTTGTCTGTGTTGATTCAGTCCTCAGCACATGCACCATACCTACAAAGCTTGAACCATAAGTAGCACCTGAAATTAACTGGATATTAGATTCTTTATCAGAACCTTCTTCTACTGCTATTTTCATCATTGTAGCAGGATCATCTACTTTAATCAAAGGTTCTTTTTTTAGTGTATTCCAAACCCTTATGCCTTTATCTACATCAAGGATAAAAGGAGCCAATAAGACAGCATCTTTATGAGTGCAGGCAGCAGTGATGATTAAAGTACCTTCGAGGTTATGGTTTTTCACTTGGGTATTTACTTGTTTGCTAACCGAGTTTGTCGCTTCAAGACTTCTAGTATTACCAAGAAAACTAGTTTGACCTGCGATATAGGATTTAATCTGGGCAATGGTGTTTTGAGCATTTTCTTTATTCTCATCAAATGAAAAATACTGAGCATCCATTTTGATAGAATCAGAAGACAAGGGCATTTTCTTAATCTGTGTTCTATTATAGTCTATAGGACTCTCTATACTTTTGTTGATAGGGATATGCTTCGATTTTGCTACTGCAATTTTGGGAGCTGCCTCCGCGAATAATTTTCCATATTCGCCAGCAGTAGTTTCAATTTGTGTACCAATACTTGCAATTTCGCTTTGTAACTCATTTGTTTGAATACCCATCGTTGATAATTCATTCATTGTCATGTTTAGACTTCGATTCATCATTATCAATGAATTTAAGCTTTCGTGTTTTGCATCAATAGGAGCTTGCAATTGAGCGACTTCGAGAAGGTTGTCTAAAATGGGTTCTTGTACAAGATTTCCTAATACTAAGGAGGGATCGTAAGGAATGCTACTTGGCATAATAAATTAGTTTTTAGAGGTTAATAAAAAAGTACCTCACAAAGGTGCAATCTAATAGAAGAGTGCCCCTGCACTAAATAATCAGCTTCCTGTATTATTTTATCATGTAGAAAAAAAGAGTAGCACTAAATTATCATTGATGATAATTTGTTTTTGTATGAATTTGATTTTTAGTTGTTTATGAAATGACTAGGTGGTTTTTTAAATTTTTGAGTGAAAGTGCGAGAAAAGTAATTAGGATCAGAAAATCCTACTTGATACGCTACCTCGGAGACGTTTAGTTGCTTTGTTTGAAGTAAGTTTTTAGCCTTTTCTAACCTTATTGACCGAATAAAGAGTGCAGGCGTTTTTCCAGTTAGTGCCTTTACTTTACGATATAGCTGAGCTTGACTAATCGTGAGGACTTTACATAGATCACTTACATTTAAACTTGGATTGGACAAGTTTTTTATGATGAAGCTATAAAGTTTTTGAATAAACACTTCATCTAAATTGAGTGTTTTCTTTGAATCTATTTCAATCGTATGGAGGTTCAAATAATAGTGTTGTAGCTGGGTTCTAAGTTCTAATAGTTTTTTTAATCGAACCAATAATTCTTCTTTATGAAAAGGTTTTAACAAATAGGCATCTGCTCCAGCTTTCAATCCTTCGATCTTATCTGATATTTCTGCTTTGGCAGTTAATAATATAATTGGGATATGACAAGTCCTTTCATCTTTTTTCAATACTGCAGTTACTTCATAACCATTTTTCTCATCCATCATAACATCACTAATAATGATGTCAGGAATTTTTTTGAAAGCGCTTTCTATACCTAAAGCGCCATTATTTACCCATTCTACTTGAAATGCCATTTCTACACAAGAGCGAATATAGCTTGCTACATCTTTATTATCTTCGATGATTAACAAATGTGGTAAATCAGTTGAGAAATCAGAAGTTTGATCAATGGTTGATTTAATGTCCTGGCTTTCAGAAATAGATATAACTGGTTTATAGTCGTAAAAAAGATCAGATCTTGATCTTTCGGATTCGGATTTGATTGGAAGTAAAATGATGAATTTAGATCCATACCCCATTTCAGAATCTACGGTAATTGAACCCTCCATCAATTCAATTAGTTCTTTGGTCAAAGCTAAACCTATGCCAGTGCCTATTCCTTTTTTAGTAGGTGTATTATCTAATTGATGAAAACGATTGAAAATAAATTTAAGGTCATCTTTTGAGATACCTATTCCAGAATCTTTTACTCGAATTTGTAAATGTGAATATTGCTGATGCTTTATGATTTTTTGTACTGAAAGGATAATCGTTCCTCCTTTTGGCGTATATTTAATCGCATTGGATATCAGATTATATATAATTTGCTGAATTCTAAGTTCATCAAAGTCCATCCAAAGTTCTTTCTCTTCTGTATCGAAAACTAAATTTAAATTTTTATCCTCTGCTGATGAATAAAAAGATTCTATAAGGTATTGGAGATAAGCAATGATATCAGCGTTTTTTAAATTCACCTTAAGGTTTCCAGCATCTAATTTTGATAAATCCAATAATTGGTTGACAAGGTGTAATAAATTATTGCTGTTTCTTAAAATTATTTTTTGGGCTTGTGCTTGACCTTTGATTTTATTGGCCATCCCCATAATGACTGTAAGTGGAGTACGAAATTCATGAGATATATAGGTGTATAATTTTGTTTTAAGTGCATCTAAATCTTTCATCCTCTTAGCTTCTGCAATGGAGGAATTTCTATTTAACCTATATTGATAGAAACTATAAAGTAGTAAAATTGAAAGTAGTGCGACTCCTATTACAAACCATGCTTGAAAGTAAAACGGCTTTAGAACAATTAAGGTGAATTCTAATGTTTTACTGGACCATTTTCTATTGGCTGCTTGACCTTTAATTTTCAAAATATGTCTACCATATGGTAAACGGCCTAAGCGTATTGAGCTTTCTTTTTGCTCAGTCCAGGTTTGGTCAATACCTTCTACCTTATAAGCATAATGGATACTATTGATTTCTTCATAATTGAGGAGTGCAAAGCTAAGTTGAAAAAAACGATCTTCAGGATGAAGTGTAATTTTTGAGGAATTAATTAAATCATGAGTTTTATTGATCAATAAATTTTGTTTGCCGTCAAATTGTAAAAATTCAGTGATTTGTAAAGGTGCTGAAACAGTGGATTCCGGTATTTGAAAATCACTAGGGTGGAAAACGTTGATACCATTCAAACCTCCAAAAAACAAGCGACCATCTTTTGCTTGATAATGGGAGACTTTATTAAATTCATTATGTGTTATGCCATCTTTTACTGTAAAAATCCTCGATTTGAAATGGTATTTATCAAACTGAGTAATTCCATAGTCTGTGCTTAACCAAAGACAATTATAATCATCCTCATATACGCTATATATATTGTCATTGGACAAGCCATCCGAAGTTGTGAATTGACGATAAACCGCCTCTTGCTTATCCCAACGAATGAGCCCATCACCACTAGTTGCGAACCAGTAAATGCCTTCACTATCTTGGTGAAAATGCTGGACATTGTCTGTGGGTAGATAATACTCACCTTGTCCTCCAGACCAATAATGAGCAATGATACCTTTACCTTTATCAAGCATATAGAAACCTCGATCACTTGACAAGCAAATATGGCCTGCTTGATTTTTTTGAATATCTAGAATCTGGGCTTTTTTAACTTCATCGAATTGATTATATTTCTTGAAGGCTTGAATCTTGTCTGATCCTTTCTCTATAATATTTAAGCCATTATAGCAACCAAGCCAGATGTCTGAATTATTATCTTCATAAATAGACCATACTTGATTGGGCGAGATGGAGATATCTTTTTCGGTAACTTTAAATTGGCAGGTTTTATTGTCAAATGTGTTTAAAGAAGTAAAGCCTAATAAACTGCCAATATGTAATGATCCAGTTTTACTTTTTGTTAAAGCAAGGGCTGGTATCTTGTTATTAATAACCAAATTGGGATATTGGTTAATACCAGAATTAATGCTTGATGTCTCACATATTGTTGAAATTTCATTTCCCAGTCCAACTATTATATTACTATTGAATTCAAGAATACCTCTGCAAGAATATCCTGTACTTTTATTTGGATTAAATAAGAGCTTCGTGAATAATTTTTTATGCCCTTTTACGATGTATAAACCAAAATCAGTACCTATCCAAACTAGTCCATTTTGATCTTCAAAAGTAGCTTTTACTGCTCCTGGATAATCGTTCGGCAGTAATTGATTGGCTTGTAGATAGGTCATTAAATCCAGAGATTGCCCATTTTGTTTATTCAAGATATAAGGACCATATTTTGTAGAATATACAAACTGAGGAGCATCTCCGAATGCTTCAACTTGTATATTATTATTGCTAGCAGGTAGTTGATCTAAAGGAATATAAGTTGGTGTCTGCTTCTTATCAATTTGATAAAAGTACGGGATGCCTTTTTTATTGATTCTATACCATAGATGATTTGAGTGAATAAAAATATCTTCTATTGATATTTCGGCATCAACATTAAACTGATATACAATTGTTCCTTCTGTGTTAATGCCTAATATTTCATTTTGATCCTCTCCCTGTACACCCCAGATAAGGTTTTTTGTTATTTTAAGTAATTTAAAAGATGGTAAGAGATTAGATGAAATTACTTTAAATCCTGTTTTATGATGATATATAATTATATGCTTCTTTTCTAAATCATAAAAATATAAACTATTGTCAGAACCTACTCGAACTTCTCGACCTAAAGCATCAATATTAAAAGGCAAAGTCGAACCAAATTTTTCTTTAAAATTGATTACTTCGTCTCTTTCTGTATGAACTAAATAACATTGCTCAATCCCTTTTTTGTCAACTCCTATTGAAATATACCAAATATAACCTTCTGAATCCTCAATAAGCCGTTTACCACTATTAATATTGGTTTTTAGCCCTTCTTTTCTAGTCCAACACTTGAAGTCTTTCCCATCAAAACGACACAATCTCCCTCCGTTTGCCAACCACATAAAGCCTTTACTATCCTGACAGAAGGCATTGACCAAGCGATGATGTAAACCGTTTGCCTGATTATAATAATTAATACTTAGATTATTTTGAGCACATAATTGAAAATGATTAAGTAGTAAAAAAATGCTAATTAAAGCGATTGGCATAGAAAAGATGGAAGCTATATTTTTCTTGTGTTTCTGTTTTGTGAAATACTGACTACATCCATATTTGATATAAAAATATTTGGAACACGCCCGAATTCTTTCGGTTTGTATATGCCTGTTTCTTGCTAGATAAGTTTTGATTAAATATAAATAAGTACATAATTCATCTTGATCAGATAGCATTTCTCATAGTTTTCTGGGTGTATGTGTGTGTAGTGTTTGTGCCGAGCGGAAGATTGTATAATTAGTTGAAAGACAAAGAGTAAATAAATATTATTTTATCTTGATTTCTATCTTTCCTCAAAAAAATTAGATAGTATCGTTATGTATCGCCAATTTTGAACTGGCTGGAAACGAAGCCTCTAATCTAATAAAGATGAGAGATAGTCTCAAAACAATGATCGCTTATTTCCATTTGAATAAAATTATTAGTAAACCTCAATGCGAAAGATTAAAACAATTAGCATCGCATTCCAAGGTAAAAAGACGTATATTTGCGGCAAATTAAAACAGAGTAACGATAGATGAAGAATATTAGAAATTTTTGTGTAATAGCTCATATTGATCATGGGAAGAGCACCCTCTCGGATCGTTTATTGGAATTTACAAAGACGATTTCTGAGCGCGATATGCAAAGTCAGGCTTTGGATGATATGGACTTGGAGCGAGAACGAGGAATAACAATCAAAAGTCATGCAATTCAATTGTATTATACACATAGTGATGGTGAAAAATACACATTCAATCTGATAGATACTCCGGGGCACGTTGACTTCTCTTATGAAGTTTCTCGATCCTTAGCGGCCTGTGAAGGTGCTTTGTTATTAGTGGATGCTTCGCAAGGTATTCAAGCCCAGACGATTTCAAATTTATACCTGGCTATTGATAATGATCTGGAGATCATCCCTGTACTCAATAAGGTGGATATGGAATCTGCGATGGTTGAAGAAGTCTCAGACCAGGTGATTGATTTAATAGGTTGTGAAAAAGAAGATATTGTACTGGCTAGTGGAAAGACAGGATTAGGTGTTCAGGATATCATGAATGCTATTGTTGACCGAATTCCTGCTCCATCAGGAGATACTGAAGCACCATTACAAGCTTTGGTTTTTGATTCTGTTTTCAATTCTTACCGGGGGGTAATTGCTTATTGCCGAATTTTAAATGGTACACTTAAATCTAGAGATAAGATACGTTTTGTGAATACAGGCAAGGAGTATGATGCAGATGAAATCGGTGTACTTCAAATGACTCAAGTTCCACAAAAACAATTACTGGCCGGAGATGTAGGTTATGTTATCACGGGAATAAAAGAATCAAAAGAAATTAAGGTTGGAGATACGATTACATTGGCTAATCGACCATGTGAGGAAGGAATTCAAGGATTTGAAGATGTTAAACCAATGGTTTTTGCAGGGATTTTTCCTATTGAGAATGAAGATTATGAGGATTTGAGAGATAGTTTAGAAAAACTCCAACTTAATGATGCATCACTTACTTTCGAACCAGAAACTTCTGTCGCTTTAGGTTTTGGCTTCCGTTGTGGATTTTTGGGCATGTTGCACCTGGAAATTATTCAAGAACGTTTGTCCAGAGAATTTGACATGGAAGTGATTACGACGATTCCTAATGTTACTTATTTTGCACAAACGACAAAAAAAGGTTCTGAAAAGTTTATCGTAAGAACACCGGCAGATATGCCAGACCCCTCGACTCTAGCTTATGTAGAAGAACCTTTTATTGTAGCTCAGATTATTACGAAACCAGATTATATTGGTCAAATTATAAAATTGGCAATGGATAAACGAGGGGTTTTGTCAAAGCAAATTTACCTGACGACTACTCGAATTGAATTGACTTTTGAGATGCCACTAGCTGAAATTGTTTTTGATTTTTATGATAGATTGAAATCATTGACTAGAGGTTATGCTTCCTTTGATTACTCTCCTCTGGATTACCGCCAGTCAGATTTGGTCAAATTAGATTTAAAACTCAATGGGGATCCAGTTGATGCACTTTCTGCATTGGTACATAGATCAAAAGCTGAGGCATTCGGCCGTAAAATCTGTAAACGTTTAAGAGAATTGCTCCCTCGACAACAATTCAAAATTGCCATTCAAGCGGCTGTAGGAGCGAAAGTTATTGCTAGAGAGACCATTTCTGCACTCCGAAAAGATGTAACAGCAAAATGTTACGGTGGTGATATTACCCGAAAGCGAAAGTTATTAGAGAAACAAAAGAAAGGTAAGAAGAAAATGCGCCAAATTGGAAATGTAGAAGTGCCACAAAAAGCCTTTATTCAGGTACTTAAATTGGACGATTAATTGGTTCAATTATCAATGTTCAATTATCAATTATCAATTATCAATGTTCAATTAACAGGGTAACAGGGGAAATTTAATAGATGATAACTGATGTTTGGAGAGATCGGTAGGGTCGTACTAACTGGTTTATGTTCAAACTATCCATTTGGACACCTTCCACAGCGTTTTCCTTTTTTGTATTTTTTACAACACTTCTTTTTAAGTTTTTTACCTTCAACTATTGGTAGGGCAAAAGGTAGACGGATTTGCTTATCTGGGGAAGCATCAATACGGGTGCTGTGTTTAAAAGTACTCATGATAGATAAATTATAAGTCTAATACGTCGTAAATTTAATTCTTATTTAGATTAATTAAAAATAATAACGGAGGAAATATAATTTTTGTTTTATGGTTTTTGGGTGTTTTTGGGACACAGCGTTCGCAGAGGAAATACAGAGCACACAAAGTGTTGATAGTTAGGTAATTAAAACTTTATGCATTTGCTTTCTTCTGTGAATGCTGTGTCTGAATCATATTTAGGAAAATGATATAAGAACCTGTCTGAATTTTATTGTCGAAGGCGAAATCAGGTTTTTGTGTGATTTTGCAGTCCGATTAATGGATTTTGAACAGGTTCTAAATTTTCCAGCTAATTAATATCTTCGCCTTTCTTCAATTTTTCAATTGCACTGGCCAAACTATCCTTGTTTAATTTATCTGGTGCTCTTTCAAATGCAAGTTTAGCGTGTTTCAATGCTTCATCATATTTACCAAGTGCAGAATAGCCTCTGGCTAGACCAACATTTACTGGCCATACATCACCACTTTTTTCAAGATTTAATTTAAATATCTTAAGTGCAGTATCTTTTTGATTTAATGTAATCAATTGTCTACCCATTTGGTGGATTTGAAATACACTGGCAGTTGGATGCATAGCAGCTTTTTCTAAAGTAGCAATGGCTTCCTCTGATTTGCCCAATTTCATTTGTAAACCTGCTTTAGTTTGAAGGGTATTTATATTTTCATTTCCAAGAAAGGAATTCTTGCTAGTGACTTCTTGCCAAGCTAAAGCTTCTTCTAGATTGACATCATTTTGCAAACAATAATTAGCTGCTGCATTTCTACTCGCCCAACTAAAGCCTGCACTATTTTGCATTTCAGCTCTTAGATGTTCTACATAGATGTCTTTTGCATTTTGTAATTTGATTGTAAAAGGAATACTAAGTTCATCCCATTTTAGAGCAGCAGTGCATTGCTCTTCTTGTCTATCTGTAAATTCAAAAGTCAACCATTCATGGTATTCACAAGATTCTGGATTCACTTGGACTCTTATAGCATCGTCTTCTTTTTTGTAAAAATAACTGCCCCATGCAGATGAATTTTTAGAAAGAATTAATGTCCAGGGCCCTTCTTTTTCAGGGATGAGGTGGAAACCATATTTTCCTGCTGCAATTGCTTTTCCCTGGATTTCCATATCGTGAGAAAATTTGATAACTGTATTTTCATTTGCACCAGCTCTCCAAGGTGAAGGATTCTCATCAGAGCTAATTCCAAAATTTAGATTGTTCATTCCATAAGGGACCAACTGTCCCCAGATTTTTCCTTTTCTGGAAACACCCTGAGGAGAAGTAATATCGGGACTATTATACATAATTTTCACATATGCATGTGCGCCTATATACTGGACGGCAATAGATTTTTGATTACCCCCACTTGGTGGTGTTTTTATTTGTGCAAATAGACCAAAGCAAATGAATAGACTTAAGAAGATTGTAATTGACTTTTTCATAATAGAGATTTTAAGGATTTGAAAAAATGCTCTAGGGAAGAATGGATTTATTCAATTTCCTAATCTAAAAACCTTCAAAAGAATCTTGAATGTTAATTAACTATTATAAATCGACTAAATACCTTTTTTTATCTATCAATCGTATTTCTCTGGGATATTTTAAAATAGGTCAATAAAAAGAAACTGCTATTCCTATAAAAAAGGAATAACAGTTTTTACTTTAAATAATAAGGGAGAAATATTCTTATACTGACCTTGAAGTAGTTTGGAAAAAGAAATGCACTTCATTACAGTATATACTGACCGAAATGGTTTTGGGGAACCCGAAACCACTTCGCGTCAGGTATATAATAATTTATTTATTGTCCTTTAAGGCGTTGGACAAGGTGGTTGAACACAAACACCTGGTACTTTTATAAGATTTGAAGAACGCAATGCCCTCACTTGCCCTAAATTTTGTCCTAGTGGATCTGCAAATCGTTGCTGATCAGGTAATAATTCCATTGCCAGTATACTTAAAGGAGTATTTGGAGGAAGTACATAAGCATCCAGTATTTGCTCTATTTCAAATTGTGTCCATCTTGTAGAAGCGAATAAATCAATTTCATTTCTTCGATCGTATTTCTGTCTTTCTGGGAATGCTTGTTTTCGACCAATCAAAATATTCCGAGATTCTTCATCATCAGATTGTTTGACTTGAGCATAAAGCAAGATCCAAATTTCGGTAACTGGTACATTGGGTAACATACTTCGACCATTAAAAATTGGTACAGCAAATGGTGCAGAGCCCAAAATATGTTCCTCTGTTCGGAAAGCACTACATGTAAGCGCTGGTGCAGGGTGTTGTACGCCATTGACTCGAAGTGCTGGACCAAATCTTGCTTGTGCAGTAGACCAGTCAACATTATGACCAAGTCTAAACTCATAGACAAAGAATCCGAATAGCTCCTTAGATGATTTATTCAATCCTTCTGGTAAAGGCAGTAAAAAATGTCTAGGCGAAGTAGTTGGGATCATTTTTTGCATTGCATTTAGACCAGCTTTATCATCTGATTGACCTGGACTGATAATCCGTATATGTTCTGGATCTACTGGGAGTGGAATTTCTGGAGGGACATTTACTTCTGCTCCATTTGTCAACATAGGATCTGGTGCATAAGAAAGTACGCGTCCGAAATAAATATCCTTTGGATTTTCTGGCGCTTTTTCAAACTCAACCCACAAGAGTTGTTGACGGGATTCAGTAGAAGAGTAATCCTCCGCTTTAACATATGGTGATAGTGCTACTCCTGCTGAAAGGAGTTTAGGTGTCTGTGTAGGATTTGCTGCGATAGGCAAATCAATTTGCATAGTTAAAGGATCGTCTGTCTGTAAAGGTGCTGTTTTGAAATCCGGTGTAATGGTATAATTTAATTGGAGTTCTGATGGGTGATTTGGCGGAATAGGTTTTGGATCAATAGCATCAAAGAATAAGATTTCTGTAGTAGCGCGACTGGGTTCTACTCCTGTTGTCCTTGCGCCTTCAAAAATAACTGGACTTACGGATTTAGGTAACTGGATAGTACCAACTAATTGGCCATCTCTTTCTATTCTTAATAGGGGAGGTGCTTGTCCATTCCAAGTCCAATCTCTATTGATAAGTAATTTTGTTACCACCACCCATCTTTCCGTAAGATCTGCTTTAGAAGAAAAAGTGATGCTTGATGAGTCTGGAGCAAGTATATGAGCAAATGATTTAGCAGCTCCGATGACAATTCTACGGTCAGGTTTACCTAATAATTTTGCTCCTGTGGCTACAAGGTCTAGCTCTGCGGCAAAGCGACTCATTGCATCTGTTTCTGCCTCTTCTCCTTTTCCTGATGCTTTAATATTTGCATACAAACTTTTGGTAGGTACTTCATCCGCTTGTATGAAAAATGCTCTGAGGCGATTTTGAATAGCATCTGGTACAAATAAATTTCGTTCATCACTCGCATCTTTTCTCAATTCGATATCTGTTGATCTTCCTATTCTAGTTTCTTCCGACCCAAAATATTGTAGATGCCTATCTTCCTTGCCTATTGAAGTAAGTGTTATCACAACATCTCTTGAGCTAGGTAATATTAAAGGCCCATCATCTGAAGGTAGCATTCCATCAATATCAGCTATGTCAATAAAGCTGATATCTATATTCAAAGCATCTGCTGTATTTGCTGGAAAACTTCGTCGAGTCGTATATACATGTCGTAAAGGAACGGTTGTATCAGGAATATTCGCGGTGTCAAATTCTAATCCTCTAACCTGAACTTTTATTTCTACTGTAGTAACGTCTGGATCAGGCAAACCTGGTTCTCGACCTTTACTTCCATTAACTACTTCTGTATTAATGCTTGCTATATCAGCGATTAATAAATTCTCTGCATTTGGAATCCCCGTATAAACTGCTGTTGGGTAGTGGACTAAAGGGCGTAAAATTTGGAGATTCGCTGGTGGATTATTGATATCAGCTGTGTCTGTTAGATTTTCGATTCTGACTTCTCTTGGTCGAACGAATCTTCGAAAATCACAAACGGCAACTGGTGCTGGAGCAGGGTTGGTAGCTTGAATATCAAATGATGGACCACCACCAGAAATGTCCGCTAAGCGAATTCTAAAGTCGTAGCTTGTACCATATCTTAAGGGAACCTGATCGGCTTGAATAGCTTGATAGCGATCTTGGGCATCCGCTGCACTCATACCAGATAATTGTAGTCCAGTAGCGTCCTTCGTTACCATTGATTGACCACTCCATTGTGTATAATAAGCAGGTAACCAATAATCTCCGTCTTCTTCATTGGCCAATTGGGCAGGGTGAACCTCTACCGTCAATTCATCGTCAAATTGCCCAATATCGACAGGGCCAACGACTAGGTTTGCTTGAGCTCGCATCATAGAAAACCATTGAGCTGTTCCCTTTTCTTTTACATCGACTCTATATCCCATGACACCTAGAGGGGCTTCGCGAGTTTCTACTGCTGGATCTGTGAGTTGGCGATTCATCCAGATTAAGATTTGTTCATCATCCCAGCCTAATTGAATGCCCGTATCTGTAACAGCTGCTGAAGCGCCATCGGTTTCAATACCTGCTGGATCGCCTGTAGTCTGTTGAGCACAGTGAACGATCTTAGCAAAGCCATCATCATATAAAGCTACTTCTTTAAAAAGTTCATCGAAATTTCCAGCTAAAGGAGCATTGCCTACTGGAAATAATACCGGAGCAAATAGGCTACGAACATTATTTCCAAGATCTGGAATTCTGGCTGCTTTGACTTCTATCAAACTAGGGTCTGTAGTGACGTGATCGTAGTAGGCGCTTTTAGGGTTCGTTCCACTACCATCATCGAGAGAAAGGTAGAGCCATCCACCATTTTCGAATAAGGCAGGATCATTAGGTGTAAAAGTAGTTTCGTACATCAAGCCCATTGCTTCAGAGAGTTGTGGCATTCGCAAGGCAGTAGCAATGACTTTCCCCCAAACTGTTTTAGGATTTGGAGAAGGCCCATTTGCACCTTTTAAATTGCAAGCATTTCTCAAAGCACAAGCATAGCTGTCATCTGTCACAGCAAAAGGTGTTCGAGGACTAGAGAATGCAAAAGCGTTTTGATAACTTTTTGTCAGTAATTTTTTTAATTGCCGACCACTCCTTCTTTGATTAGTAATACCAGCTTCTAATGCTGGATCAATGTCAAATTGATTCGCTAACTCTTCATATAAAGCCCGCATATTAGGAGGTGGTACCAAATTCAGGTGTACCTTTTCTGATAGATTGGCAGGATTTGGCAAGTCATCTAGTCCAGCGATAAGCATGGCTTGTAATCTCAAGCCGCTTGCATCTGCAAAGGCAGGACCATCAGCCAAACCAGGCACATTTTTTATGAGTGGTTTTAAAGGATTGCCTCTCGGGAGTACAATTACACGAATCGTCAAAGCTCCATTTTCCCATTTTTGAGGGAATGGCAATAAGGTCAGTTTATTAGATTGTATTGGATTCATAATCCTCTATTTTTATTTTTGGAAATAAAGTTTATCATTGAACAACTCTATTGTCAATTATTAAATACTGATTTCTTCTTTATATTCTAATGTGTAAGCAACACTAATGGTCAAGAACCAACAGATGGATATCTCGGCAGCAAATTTTGCTTTACCAATAGCTTCCACTTTTGAACTGGTAGCTGGACCTGCTGGTATTCGTTTGATAGCTGCCATCAATTCCAATTTGACTGTAATTTTTACAATAAAAATATCTGCAGTGGCAGAAATACCGACTAATAAGCCAACTTGGAAAGCACCTCCTGTGGAGATAATTAATTCTATTCCGAAATAAAACTTTCCACTTACTTCGATTGGACCAAGGGATTTTCCAACAGAAAAAGCCCAGATGAATTTTATATTGACAGTTTGTTCCGTCAACTCATTTCCTGTTAGACCTACTTCGATTTCACCACCACCGTATATAGGAGGAACAACTGGAACTTGAGCGCCTAATCCAATTTTCATAAATCCTTCCCAAGGATCATTTTTAACACCAATTTGCAGTTTACCTTTTATTTTCATTCCACCCAAGTCAAAATAACCATCACTTGAGTTCGGGTTTTTGATAGGAAGATTAATAGTGGCTTTAAACTTAAAAGAACCTTCGGCAGTTTCCACATCCATTTGATTGTCAATCCCTAATAGCTCTGTTAGAACAGTCATAATGGCTACGATGGGTTGCAAAAATGGAGCATAGATCATTTCAGGGTTTGTCAAGCCTGCGCCAAAATCATCTCCAGCTTTATATTTATGACTAATCCCCATTAGTTCTGTGAAAGGACCTAAGTCCATTGTGGTGACTACATCATTGACTTCCATTTCCCAAGCTTCTGCAAGCGTCGGATCTAAAGTATAACTCACATCACCATTGTATTTAGTAGTGATTTTGAATGCGGCGCTATTGACTAAATCTCGGTTGGCAAGTGGTGCAGGGACTGTAAAATCCATTTGCGGATTTGGCCCAAGGGTGTAGCGTCCATCACCGTCAATATGAAGTTGGAATGGTACTTGTCCAACAAAGCAAGCTGATTTTTTAGGAAAGACTCCAGTAGAAGATGATAAAGCATAACCATCAGCTAAAAATGGCCGTTCAGTACTTTCAATATGATTGCTGCCAACTTGAATTCTTGGTCTGGGGAAAATTATTTTATGTCCTTTTGAACTTTGCGTTATATCAAATTCAACTGCGGGTGCATTTTCTTGTAATAAATCAGAAGGTTCAGAAATTCTAATCGGATTATTAAGAGGAGTACCTACTAGTCCATGGCGAATGACAGGTACACCCATACTCTGAGGAAGTAACTCAGGCTCATCATTGGATAGGTCATGTCGCAGTACGGTCCACTCACCATCATTTGGTAAATCCAGTGCTCCTCTTGCTGCTACTGCAAACTCTGGCGTGGCACCTACAGCAATATAACTTGCATCTAGTTCCACTCTCTTAATACGCATGGTTTGCCCGGAGTTGATTAAATCAATAGAGCAATTGATATCTGCTCCCATTGGCCCCTCTTCTTCGATCATCGCTGCCAGATGTTCAGGGGCTAGAGGATATCCAGATGGTAGTCTTTGTACATAACCTACAGCATCAACAGATGGAACTCTTCCATCATCTCCCTGCCCGTTTATCACACCTTCGATTTCGAAGTTTGCATCATATCTAACTTCCAATAATTCTACCGGAGTAGATATTCCATTAACAACTACATCCTTTTTGATTACCCTTCCTGTTTCTCGGATACGCCTTACATCATGGCAACCGTGGACTAAACCTGGATGTGTTTTTATCTCAGTCCAACCATCATTTGGTATTGGATTTTGGGGTGTGCTTGAAGCAACATCAGGACCAGGATATTGATAGATTCCCGGTCCAGCTGCCACCCAGCCACTATCAGATCGAATAACGACTGCCTCTTTCTTCCTTTGTAGTGTAATGGTTCTGACAACAGGGACTGCAAAAGGACATAAAATACTAGCAACTTGAACGACCTCATGACCAGTTCTTCCTACAAAAGTTTCAAAATGGACTTTACTAATTGCAGCTACCGCCGCAGGATTTTTCCATTCACTAAAAACAGAAGCACCATATCCTGAGAAGTCAATTCGAGTCAGAGGAACTCTAGGATTGCTACCCCCAGGTTTCATCTCATTGTTGAAAAAAGCTTCAACGCCATCATTAGCTAAATCACCTTTTAAAACGCTAATACCCCAAGGGAAAGACGTTTGCGGATCAACAAGGTTTCGAGTTTGATAAGTAGCTCCAGGAAAGGACGGTGATTGGGTATTGGGTCCACTATTCGTATCAAAAGAACGAGCTGATAATTGTATACCTCCTTTAAATGCTCCATCTGCTGTATCCGGCTGAACGAGTTGTAAGCTTGCATATTTTGTAGAGCCTACTGTCTGTGGTTGGAAACGAGCAGAAGCAATCATCCCGAATGGTAGGGTAAACAAACCAGCAGCTGGTTCTTTATCTGTTTCACGATTATATTCTTCTACAAGATTGTCCATTACTTTTTCTGGAGCAAAAGGAACAAGTGTTACTGTATTTGAACCAATAATTGTTGGACCACCATCATTATTCGAAGCGCTTGTCGGAGGGAAAAACCCAATATTCGGCTTCGGAATATTTTGTACTGGTTCCCATTGGAATTGCGGTAATAGAAATATCCTTAAACTATCTCCTGTCGTTACTAATTCTAAGTCTTGAATCTGAACGGGAAGGGAAGGCTGTACAGTCGTCGATGCATGTGTCAAGCTTTGTCTTTTACTGACTCCATAACCAATACCTAAATGATCTATATTAGTAGAGACATCGAGCAATACCAATTGAGGTAAACTTTCTCCGGCCGTTTTCCGAAAAACATTAATCAACTGTGATTTAGCTGTTTCATCTTCTTTTCTAACTTTCTCTATATTTATACCTTGTGCAACAAATGCAAATTGAGCAGAGCTGGTACTTGATGGATTTGAGTCTGTGACATCAGCCGTAGATTGGAAAGATGCGGATTGTTTGAGTTGATTAGTACTTAGAAATACTGCTTCATTCTCATTAGTTGTGCTTAAACTAGCTTCATCGTTTGTATTGGTATTTACTTTGAAAAAACCAGTATTCCGTGCCAGGATCATTGATAATTCTGAGTCCTTTGGAGTATTCCAATTTACAAATGCCAACAGAACTATTGAGACAGCTGTTTTAGCAGAAGAGAAACCATGGCTTGAATCTCTAGACCTATTGATCAAAGGAAAGTTAGAAGTATAAGGATCTTTTAGTGCAGGGATTAAATTTCTAACACCAAAAAAGAGTAAAAAACTTCCGTCCTCAATGGACTGATAATCTGTAGTTTTTCCAAAAAGATAAAAAATGCCTGGAGGAGTCGTTACAAATAAACCATTTGATAAAGCCAAAGACATCCGGTTTTCTTTCGGTGTCAAATTTCCATAAACAATAATATTTGATTCACTTTTATTTTGATAGATAAGCATGCTTACTTGTTCAGCATAAAGAGGAATCCGATTGCAATCTGCTTTGACAGGTTTATCTACAGAAGCTTCCATAGCGCCATTGACCAATAAGGCATCAGTCTCTCCAGCAATGCTGACAAACCTTAAGATGCTTTCTTTATCGAAAGATATATGGGCATTTGAATATTGATTTTCTTGCTCTTTATTTTCCCATAATTTAAGTGAATGACTTGAACCACTTTTCTTAATTTTTTCTGCAAAAATGTTTAGTGTATTGGGTTCTATGAGAAAGTAGGGCTGGGGTAAATTAATTGTTCCTAATTGAAGTCCTTTCCAATCTGCATGAATACCTGCATCACATAAGATAGCAATTCCTCCAGCATTGGCTGCTTCCCCTAATGCACTAGGAGATAAGAATGCGGTATCTAAGGCCCAATAACCTGCTTTAATTTTAGCTTGTCCTTCTAATGAAAAGAAATCAGATTCGGTTTTTTTAATCTCAAGTGCTTTTGGTTGCACTTCAAATGGAAATAAAATACGTTCTAATAAAGGCGAATAATTTGCTATAGCATTGCCTCTTGCCAATTCAAGTGTATTATCAAAAAGCCTGACATTAGCAGTTGATGCACGATCAAGTGTACCTCCAGAATTTGTAAAAACGAAAACGACTTCTGATGGGACTTGCAATTTAGAATTCATAGCATCTTTCCCAGGGCCGTCTTGTGGACCAGTCGCTTCTGGATGGTCTAGCGATAACGTCAACGTTACCTTTACATTATTCCCTATTTCCAGGTTATTACCAATGACTGAAGGTGCAGAACTCAATTGAAGTTTACCGCCTTTTATTCGCAAACCGGTATATGCATTACTGGGAGCATTGGCAGCTAATAAAGAAGAGAGTATCCAAATACTTCCGGCAGGAATGGTATACTCTGTGGCACTGCTTAGGAAAAAACCTTTTAATGGTAATTGAAGAATAGACTGTCCAGAAGGTTGACGTAGGATTGAAACCTGTCTGACAGGGAAAATAATATCAAACCAGAATGGACGATTTAAAGTATCAAAAAAAGGACCAACTGTTTTATCAATTCTATGATTACCAGCCCATTCAGGGACAGACAAACGATTTACTGAATTTGAGGAAAATGGTAAAGACCTTCGATAAATTAATGGCTGAGGATTTTGTTGTTTTTTTGCCTTTTTCAAAGTTTTTGAAACAGATTCATCCATTTCAGATAAGATGGACTCGGCTAAATCATCCGTTAATATTTCATTGATGATATGGTCTATTTGTAATTCTAATGTGGGATCAGAAATATTACTTTTTATAGTGTCTTCTTGATCCAAATCTTGGATGAGTAACTTCCGTATTTTCGAGAGTTCAGCCTGGCTTGCTTTGGTCGTAGTTTTTAGCGAAGCGGTTAAACTTGCTAACTTTCGGGTTAATTGAGGATTTTTCATAATTAGGTTTTATTCCAAAATGCTCTAAGAAATTTCAATTATCAGGATGAGCTTGATTTAAAACTCTATTTCAATTTTAAAACAAATCATCCACCTACAGACATTGAATTTGATCTGTAAGTGTATTTCTACCCTTATTGTTGTTAATACTTTTTTTAAGAAGTTTGTTAGCCAAATGCTAATAAACTATCGAAAGGTTTTTAATTAATTATTAATCAAAGTAGTTTAGAATTTTGCTATACCACTTCTAATTAATATAGATGGAGAATTTTTATTCATTATGTTTGTTTTAAGGTTTATACTTCCTTTATCCCCTTAAAAATGGATATGTGAGCCTTGGACCTATTTTTTTTTAAAAAAATGAAAAATAAAATATACCTGACGCGAAGTAGTTTGGAATTCCTCAAACCATTTCGCGTCAGGTATAAATAACTATATGTTTTTATCCGCTAATTAAACGATTAATAACCGCTATTAACCGTTATGCTAACCGCTAATACACTTAGGGACACGGAATAAATAACTGTCCGTTTTTACTTGATCTTTTGCATCTACTCTTCCTCAAAAAAACTTTACATAGCTAGGCTATGTGCAGCTTTTTTGACTCGATTAGCTGCAAAATATCTTCGTCTAAATAGGAAACTTATTTATGCCGTGTCCCTAAATGTAAGTAAAACACTGATTTTCAGTTGATTAGTTATTTGTAAATTTCTATTTTATCTTTATAATAGAATCTATTTTTTAAAATAAGCTATGTAGCCTTTAATCAAGGAAAGCTTTAGTTAAAAGGGTAAGGGATAATTAAGATCACTCTTTATTGTTATTTTGGTGATTTATTAGTAGTTTACGATAACACAAATATGATGACATTATACGTTCCAGTAGCACAAAATCAATTAAATAGAATTATTAGCCCATTGGATAAAATAGACCTAAAACCTGTATATCCACAATAGGAATTGTGGGGATACGGTTGTTCGTACGCAATCAATCGCTGTCGCTCTGCTTGCGCACGAACGGCCACGTGTCGCCGCTACCGCTTCGCCGCCACTTTGTCCTGCTCCGTCGGCCTTTTAGGCCTGACTGCGCAGAACAAAGTGTCAGCGATCATTCCAAAGACTGCGATTTTCAAAAAAAACGACGCGCAGCGTCGTCCCTTTCGAAAATCTCCGCTTTGGAACACCGGCGACACGTGTCCGTTACTTGCAACCAAAAAAAATAAAAAATAGAACCCATGGAAAACGAAGAAGAAAAAGACAAGCAGATTATTTTAATCCCGTCAAATAATTCTCCTCAGAGAATTGAAACTTCAATCGAAGCTTTTAATAAGCCGTTGGCAAATTTATTAACCCATATTGGATTACCGACCGAGAATATTTTATCTCCAATAGAAGAAAGGCGAAAAGTAATATTTGCACTTGAAAGTACAATCGAAATTCTATCTTTAGAGGATAGAATAAAATCAACATATCTATCGAAATTTACGGTAGCAGTTTCAGTTGGATTATTTGACGGTGCATTAAATTTCCTTTGGGATGAAACAGTTAAAGCCTTAAGGAGACTTGCCTCAAACTTCGATTTGGAATATTTTTTAGTCGTAGCGAAAACGATAAATAATAAGTACAAAAATTTGAATTCTCCTGTTGACTTAGAAGCAATTGGAGACCATGATTTATTGGAGATATGCAGAAGGATTGGTTTAGTTAACGATATTAATTATAAGAGATTAGAACATGTTAATTATCTGCGCAATCACGCAAGTGCTGCTCATCCAAATGAAAATGATATTTCAGGAATTGAAATGCTTGGATTGCTTGAAAGTTGCTTAAAGTATGCAATTGTAGCGAAGCCAGACCATTCAGTTATCCAAGTAAAGCAACTTTTCCAAAATATAAGGACAAATAAAATCCCTTTGGAAGACTTTCCGATTATTGGAGAAGATTTACGCAAACAACCTCAAGAAAGAATTGACGATTTTCTCCTTTCGGTTTTTGGAGTTTATACAGACACAAGCACAAATGCCCAAACGAAAAAGAATATTGATAGACTTACTCCTCATATTTGGCATGCCGTATCAGAAGAAACAAAATACCAAATCGGTGCTAAGTTTGGGTTGTTTAGAAAAAATGGAAATGTAGAAAGGAAAGAAGCTGTTCAAAAGTTTTTAGAAACTGTCAATGGGCTTCAATATAAAGATGAAGATAGTTTAGCAGCGGAGCTACTGGAAAAACTTCAGAATTTAAAGACTGTTCATTTTGAGTATAATAATTTTTATAATGAATATTCTCATGCAAAATCTATTTCTGAATCTATTCCAGTTAATGGTGTACCTGAAAGTGTGAGGAAGTTTTTTGTCAAAGTAATATGCCTCTGCTATATTGGTAATGGGAAAGGATATAGAGACGGAGTTGATGAAGGCGCAGTCAAATACTACGTTAAGTTTGTTGAAGCTTTTACAATTTCAGAAATAAAAGATTTCCTACACTTATTCAAAGACCCTGAATTTGTTACTGACTTCAATTATTCAAAACCAGATAGTAGATTAAGAGGTTTGGCTAAATTCTTTAAATCCAAAACAAAAGATGTTCACATAAATAAGGTGCTGGATTTGATTAAATCATTTCCGAAAGGTCATTTGCAGAATTTGGCAAGAGATAGTCGATATAAAGAACCAATGAAATTTATAGAATAAAAAGAAGGCAGCAAGTAACATTGTATATGACGGTCATGCCCAGCAAAAGCTGGTCACGCCGCATATACGAGACCGTTGCCTGCAAGTAATAAAAAAGAAAAATCATGACACAAAACGAATTAAAAAAATTAGTAGAAATAAATTACGAAACTGAATGCATTATTGTCGGAGATGATGCTGTTGATACTGCAATTGAGAGATTCCTTAAGAACCAAGAAATTGATTTTCAAGTAGAGAGAGGAGGTGAAAATTTCGATACTCTTGAAATTCTGAAAATTATTGTTGAGGGATTAAGTATCATAAAGTTTGCAATAGAAATATATCAAAAAATGAAAGCTTCAAAAAAAGAAGTAAATGCAAAAGAGTTAGAAAATGAAGTTAAGAAACAACTTGCAGAAAGAGTTGAAATAAAGGATGAACAGCATAATATTCCTGAGATAGTTGAAAAAGTTATTGAACAAGAAAAGAGTAAATGATATAAGTCATGCTAAAGAAAGTAGCCGTCCAAATAATTTTGTTTCCTGTAATTGGCATTTGTGTTTTTAATATCTACAAATATGGAAGTCAATGGATATTAATCTCTTTTGCATCACTAATTCTATATTTTTTTTTAAGAGATTTTGCTACCAGATTGTACTCAAAGAGAACAATGTTCAATTTTTATGACACCTTTTTAAAGGATGATTCAAAATTTTACTTGAGGAAATTGCCAGAAGATTTCCTAGTTTTAGATAAGAAATCATTGGGTTTTACTATTCAAAAACAGTTTTTACTAAGACTTTTTTTATTTTGGAAATACAGAAATCATATTAAATATTTTTCGGAAAACGTATTTAATACTCCTTTTAGAGTGTTTTACGCAAAAGGCAAAGGAAAAAATATTTTATCCCAGAGTAAAGCCTATTTGAGCCTATATGGGCAATCTTTTGTAGTTCTTAGAACAAAAAAATATAAAAAGAATCCGTTTGAAAATTTTTTAGTCAAGCATGAAGTTTCACACTTTTCACCTGACGGAATTTTCCACCATCTTAATCTATATTTTTTACTATTCGCTATTTATCTCAACTTTATATTTTTTCTCATTTTTGCAAATGACCTGTTGGGATGTTTATTTGCCGTTTTATATTTGATATACTTTATAAGAGAATCCTATTTTTTTACAGAAAGACGAGAAATTTATGCAGATAACATGGCATTAGTTCAATTTAAGAAAGACGAGTTGTCTAAATTGCTTAAAATACTAATTTACAAAAGTCAGAGAAGTCAAAATTATTTAGATTATAAGAGGATAGAATTTTATCAAAAATATCAAGAAGAATTAAATAGTGAAGACAAGATTTTAAGTGTATTTGATAGATATTATGGCATTTTAACCCTACCCTCATTTATTATTACAATAATTCCCATAGTTTATTTAGCTATTAAAAATAATAATCAGGCTACATACATTTGGATTGTTATCATTGTTATGTTCGTTTTATTAGTGATATTCTACCTGCTTTTCGGTTTAACAGGTATGATTGGTCAAGCATTTTATATCGGTAGTGAAATAAATAAAACTACGGATAACATCTCAGAGGAATTAGATGAAACATTAGATTACTGTGAAACTATTGTAAGAGAAAACGAACAATTTGAATATGGTGTGGAACATTTAACTTTAGCTATTTTAAGCAGGGAGAGTAATGCTAAAGAGATTTGTATATCTCTAATAGATAAACCATTAAATAAGCTTATTAAAGAACTAAAATTATTAATTGATAATAAATATCCAAAAGAAGAAGCAACTAATAGGACTGAAAAAGAAATGAGACATTTTGTGGATAGATTGCAATCTGAAAATAAACTTGAAGAAGGGGAATATGATGCTGTTATCAATAGTATGAATGAACTAAAACTATCAGATTCTGATTTTGACATTCTTGCTAAAGGTGCTGATGAACAAGAATATTTTAAGGCTGAAAATCATGTTCAGTATAACTCTGAAGTTTATTTTATATTGAGAGATACAGGCTTGAGAATAGATGTAGAAAATAGGATGACCAATTTGGATGTTTTAACTACAATAACCAAATGTACTAATCAAGAATTGATATTGCTGCTAAAGAACTTTGGGATAAGTGAAAGCAAGTTAGAAGAAAAATTAAAAAAAAGAATGAAACCAGCAAGCAATCGAGTGGCAACCGACGAGACTAAATAATAGTCTCGTCGGAGAGCCCTCACACCACGAAGCGTCCTGATCGAGTACTTGGCAGTTCACAGAACAATTACTTTCTTTTTCTGGATTTTGGTTTCGGATTTTCACTGTATTTGACTTTCAGATAATATTCCAGAAAAGGAATATAGCCTCGGAGTCTTAAGCGATCTTCCGTTACCGTAGTCCCCATTATAGGGCTGCATGCAATAGCCCATCCGCCCAACCTTGAGTAGGCAAACCGCCGCGCCCAGTCACCCGCCGCGCCCTTGCGGCTTGCTAATCGCTCGCTTAGCCAAGCGATAGAAGAACTTTCATCTTCCTAGAGTTTTAGGACTTTCTCATCCTAAAATAATTCCTTATATTAAAAGGAATTTGATGTCCATTCAAGGCACACACAAAGTGTCAGCGATCATTCCAAAGACTGCGATTTTCAAAAAAAACGACGCTGCGCGTCGTCCCTTTCGAAAATCTCCGCTTTGGAACACCGACAAAAAAATGGCAACAATAGAAAGCCTGATTTATATTCGAATAATTAGTGTTTTTTTCCAGTGAGATGGAGCTAAAATCTTGAAAAATGAAAAAATAAAATCAAAGAAAGTAGAAGAGGAAAATTCGACTTTCAATCTGGATTTAACTAAAATAAATATTCATATTTCTGGAAATGAAGAAGAAAAAGAACTGAGAGCATGTTTAAACTTCCATCAATCGGTTGCAAGAGGCAAATATTATCCTGCACTTCGTTAAAAAGCCTCGCCACACCTTCTAGGTATGCCTACGTTTTTTGCCTCGTTCAGATTATATTTGCTCACTTTCGCTCAATCATGAAAATTAAAACATACTCTGAATAAATTAATCAGAAGAATAAAATAAACGGATTTTTTGAGCGTTCTTAGGGGAAAGAAAAAAGAAGATTTTTTTAACCAACAAAATAATAATTTATGAAATCAATTAAAGAAAAGAAAAAAACTGTTAGCCTATCCAAAAAAGAATTAGAGGTATTAAAAGGCGGGAACATAGATCATTTTTCTCGCAAAACTGATACTCCGCCACCGGAGGGTTATTGTCATGGTGAACCGGACGATTAGTCTGCTGAGTTCACTATTTAATTGTGAAATAACGAGATATTCGCTACAATTTTAACTCTGTTAGAGGTAAAGTTATCCTTAAATTTTCTGCAAAACCTTGGTGGAATCGCCAATTGAAGTTGACAGAGATATTAGGTACTTGCTACCCTCTTTGTAGCGGATATCTTTGTACATAAAATTTTAATGATTTGGTTCAGTTGCTAATTACCTTGCTTGTTAAAAACAAATTTTATTTAGGTCGTTTACACCCTTATAATGCTGAGGTAGTATTTAAGGATAATTGTAATGTGAAGCTAAGTGATAAAAAACGACTTTGTATTTTTTTAGATCTAGTAAGATCTTTAATTTATCTCTTCCTTCTAAAACAAGAAGAAAATAAGATGTCTTTATTTGGTACAATCTATGATAACTTGACTACCGATCAATTCATGAAAACTCTTGCCGAAAATGTTTCTGCTAACGACAATCATTTAAGCTTTACATTCAATAAGATTAAGAATGTTGATGCCTTAAAATTAGTGTTGAATAAGTTAGACGAAAAAAAATTAAATGTCTTATTTGAAAAAGCTGAAGCTTTAAAAAATGTATAATGAATACTTTGGTTTTCTGTCTGAACGATTGACTGATTCCAATCTGGAAACTGATTTTTTTTACATCAATCGCAATCCTTGCTTTTCAAGAATCCCAGACCCGAAGGATCTTGAAAAAGAACTGTTACTTTTAAAATTCAAGCAGCGGATTTGGGAAATTCCAGAAGGGATACTAAAAGAAAAGTTCACACCTTACTATTGTATGTATTATGATAAGATGAAGGATCAGATTCCGCTTTTTATGCATGATATCATATACAATGGACTATTTAAAAATAAAATCAATCTAGAGCATTCGATTTCTTGTGTTCCCACATTGTCTTTCAGAACACTAGTGCTGGACAAACAGAATCACATCAAGTTTGGTCTTCCCTTTTTTTATGGAGGATTAGTCAGGCGCAATGAGAAAGAGGAGATATTAGCTTCACTTTATCTGTCAGATTATATTCGAGGTTTGCCGACAATTAATAAATTGGAGTTTTTCGGAGAATTTAAAGGGTACAGCTTCTCCGATTTAACAGATTTCGGTGTCTCCTACAGAAAAAGGGAAAGTACAGAGGAATTGATGCCGATAAGTTGTTATTTCAACAAAATCCTGAACCATTCTAGCGGGGCTGCCCATGAAAGATTGGAACGGGCTTTTGATTTTGTATCTGATTTTTTTAAGGATTTCAACGCAATTTATGAATATTTATACCGAGCGGGTTTGGGTTTGGAAATTCACGGACAAAACCTCATGGTGAAATTGGACAATGTGGGGAATTCAAAAAGAGCCTATGTTTATCGTGATCTGGGAAATTGCACTTTGGAACCTAAAATACAAAGAAAACAAACCGAATTGAATAAATATTACAAATCAACATATAATTACGTATTTAACAAAAAAAAGCAGGCGCCTGCAGCTTATTATGCCTGGCAGAATTACAGAACCTTTTTCCTAAGTTTTCTTATTTATAATTTAAATGAATTGGCAGTTCAAGAACAATTAAAAATCAATGCATACAATTGGTTTGAAAAAGTGATTGAAACGTTGCCGAATATAAAAGAAATATATTCTGCCTAACAAGGATGTATATCCTACAGAATTTAACCCTATCCCAAATTAATAAAATTTCTGTTTAGGAACGCTCGACACCTAATTTACCTCTCCGTCAAAAAGAATTCAGTCCAACTAGTGAGTTTGGTTTTTATGCAAAGAAATGTGATCATCAATGCTTTAATAAAGAATCGGATTACTTCAGTCTTGTCGAATTAACAATAAATCTCCCTCAAGAAAAAGGTGATCAAAGTAATTTAGAGCAAGATGAGTTTAATATTAGGCAATTAATTCCGATTTACTTTGGGACACCAAAGAAAGAAAATCAGAATCTTTTTGGTAAAGAGCCTATATTTAGAATTATGGAATTGGGCTATTACTCAATGTCTGGAAAATTGAAAATAATCAATGAAAGAGCATCTTGAGAGGAAAATTTCGATAAAATTAAAAATACTGTGCAATTATGGAAGCTATAAAATAAATCTAGGATACAACAGTGAAGAAGTCGTGAGGTCGACTAAGCGAAAATGTATGCGAAAATTGGAAATTATAATAAGAGAACGATTAGGGAAATAAGGATGTGAAAAGATATAGCATTAACAGGGAGAAATGAGTAATATAGATAATAAAAAAAAAGAATTAATCGAGTCATACCTGTTGGGGGTACTCTCTGAAGAGGATGAAAAAAAATTCAATACTCATATGGAAGACCCTGCTTTTCAAGAAGCATTAGAACTTCAAAAAGAAATACTAGAAACAATCGAATATCAAGGCGATATGCGATTGAAGTCAATGCTCGTAGAGGAAGAAGGTCAGATTGTGAAATTGAAAAAAAATACTTCAAAAAAGCGATTTTTACTATGGCGTATTGCCGGGATAGCAGCATCCATATTATTGATTCTATATTTCGCGTGGCAATGGCAAACAACCAATCCTCCCGATCTTTTTGCTCAGCATTTTAAACCACATGTCAATACACTTTACCCAGGGGTGAAAAGTGTAGCTTCAGTTGATCCGATCCGACAATCTTTTGTATATTATGAAAAAGGCGATTATAATGCCGCATTAGAAGGCTTTGAAAAAATCCCTTCCCAAGAAGTGAATGATGACATTCTTTTCTATCAAGCCAATGTTTTATTGAGATTAAACAAACCAAGATCTGCTATACCTATACTTCAACAGATTATTCAAAATAAGCAAACAGACTATCTAGTGCCTGCAAAATGGAATCTCGCTTTAGCTTTTGTTGCCCAAGAAAGATATCCTGATGCTAAGCGATTATTGGAAGAAATTAAAGAAGATTCTTTTTATAAGAGTAGGGTGAAAGGCTTATTGGAGGCGGCGATTTTTATGGAATAATTTAGATTTTTGATGAACCACGGAGGCCACGGAGGTTCACTGAGGTTTTGAGTTGGTTGAATAGTAATAGATACCGCAAAGGATTAATAAGAATGAATTTGGATGCATGATTTTCTATACTCTTGCAAATAATTTACTAGAATGTCCTCTGTGTCCTCCGTGGTTCAAAAAACCTGAAATCGAAGTTCCCGACTATAAATTTCTCCCCCAATATCTAGTTGATAAGTATAATGTCTAGGAGGTAAAAAGTAATACCACGGAGGGCACGGAGATTCACAGAGGTTATAATTTGGTTGATTAGCTATAGTATAAGGCACAAAGAACTGATAAAGTTGACTATACTTTTGCAGATAGTTTATTTGGATGTCCTCTGTGAATCTCTGAGTTCTCCGTGGTAAAAACACCCTAAAATCGAAGCTCCCGACTATAAATTTTCCCCCCAGTATCCAGCTGATAAATATAATGTCCAGGAGGTAAAAAGTAATCAAGTGGTTTAAAAGAAAAAGTATAACTATTGGGTTCTCTAAAAGCTGAAAATAAAGTTCGAATTGCTTGCCCAGAACTGGTTAGAATTCGCAGTCGAGTTGTGCCCCTTTGTTTGATAGCATATTTTAAAAGGATAGTACCAGGCGCATTTGGATCTGGATTATGTCCTAGTAAAACTGCTGTCTCATTGGAACCAATTGGTGGATTCCCAGAAGGAACTAATCCCGGAATCAAATCAAAGCTTTGCCCCAATACATGATCTGTAATAGCCGGATTGACGCAAAGCCAGTCTTGAAGTATAGTACTATAAATCGAACGAAAATCAACGGAGTATTCAGGGTCGCCGAAAGGCCCGGGGTTCACTAGATCAGGTGGTGTCCCAATAAAATCACTACCAAGAGATTCGGGGCCAAATAAAAACATCGGTCCACCAGTACCATGATCTGTTCCTTCAGAACCATTTTCAAAAATAGTTCTCCCAAACTCAGAAAAGGTCATTCCCAATACATTTTGATCTTGACCGCTAGCAGATAAATCATTAAAAAAGGCACTTACAGAAGTTCCTAGATAACTGAGTAACTCCGCGTGGTTTCCGTCTTGATCTGCATGAGTATCAAAACCATCCAAAGTGACTAAATAAACTTTTGTTCCCAGATTCCCTTTTATCAAGCGAGCAACGATGGCTAATTGTTCAGCTAGAAAGTTATTCGGATAATTACCTTGATTCAAACCACTATTATAAGCATCTCTAATCGTTTCGGAATACCTGTAAGCACTGTTAGCAGTTTGCCTCACATAATCCAACTCTTGATCAGGTGCACAATCTCCGAGCATTGAGGTATCATATAATTGGCCGCTTTGAGCTATTTGATAAAACTCTGTTGGATTACTAATAGATAGCGCCATACTGTTGTCATATCCTCTAAATACCTGATTAGTTTGTACACCTATTTGAAGGGCAGGGGGGACTATTGGTGGTGCATCCATAAATGCTGGGAAATTATGTTCCATCAATCGACCAATCCAGCCTGTATTATCTTCTACATTCGAATCAGAAGCGGAAGCCCAAATATCAGAAGATCTAAAATGAGAATAATTTTGATTGGGATAACCAACATTATGAATAACTTTCATTTTACCTTCTTGCCAAAAAGATTGTAAATCTTGCGTGGCACTATGCATACCGAAATCATCATTTAATGCCCAAAGGTTGTTTTCCTGAATCGCAATACTTGGTCGGATATTATAATATTCATCATTACCTCTGTGTATTAACGTATTCAATCCATCATTACCTCCTTTAAGTCTAATCAGCACAAGAATTCGATCACATTCAGTGGCATTCAAACCAGCAAGCAATGGGGCTGCATTAAAAGCAGCAACAGGTGTACTACCCAATAATAAAGGCGCACCAAAAGCGGCTAATCCCATGTTTTTTATGAAATCCCTTCTTGATCGATTATGATCTTGATCATGTGCTTTTCCATGCTCTAAAGCACTTCCATATCGTTTTTTTACCTTTTTATGAATAGATGATTGATGATCTTTACACATAGGTTTTTATTTTTTCTATTTTAAAAAAAGAACTCCATTTCCTTACCCCCTCCCTGACTACCCTGACTACCCTGACTACCCTGACTACCCTGACTCCCTCTTCCCTAATTAATCTGATACTCCGGCAAACGCGTCAAGTAACTAAGCAGGTTGACCATTTGATCAGGAACTTCATCCCAAAACAAATTCCAACTTCCATCTTGGAAATAATTTTCAGGAATATCACCTTTGAAATTTAGTACGCCTACTTCTAAATGTTCTGCATTTAAAACTGGCCCCAAATAATGCCGAGCAACAGCCTCGACAATTATATTAGGATCATTTGAATTATTCGTCAGATCAATTGCAAGCGTTACTAATTTGCTTTTCGCATTATCATTGAGGTTATACAGGAAGCTACTTACAAAAGACCAGCGGGAAGTCAAAGTATTTTCATTCAGCCATGCACGATAACCTGGCCATCCAGCTACATCAACAGGATTAAGAATATTTTGCCCTAATTCACTACATCTATACATTATTGATTCAGCTGTATTTTCGTCGTAATCGACTTGGGATTGCAAATTTGACATTTTGAAAATATTCAGAAATGCACTATATGGGTCTTTAATATGGGTACCAACCATTAGATCATCAAAAAAATGTTCACTTTTAAAAATTTGTTTAAAAACGGGACTTAATTCCCAACCATTATTTATAAATGTAATGGCCATTTCATTGACGATCTCCTCATTGAGAACAGGGCTAATAAAATGAGTGTAAATTTTTCCACAGATATGATGAGCTACTTCGTTTTGTTTTACAGTAAAAATGAGTTCATGAACATTATCGTAATTCCAATTACCAGTTTGACCAAATATAGTTTTAGGTGTATTGTCAAAATAGTTAGAGTCGAAAAAAGCTGATGTACATTCATACATATCCATTCTCCAGCCCGTAAGAGCTCTGGATACCTCGACGATATCTTCTTGCGTATACCCATTGCCTTCTCCCATTGTAAAAAGCTCCATTAATTCCCTCGCATAGTTTTCATTGGGTTCATCTGCTATATTTTGATTGCCATTTAGGTAAATGAGCATAGCTGGCGTTTTACCCATTTCTTCTGTAAAAGTTCGGAAATTTCCTAATGCATAAGTATGAAGCAAATTATAATACGCCCACATAGAGCTATTACAATCATAGACATCTAATTCTGTGACAAAGTGATTGTGCCAAAAAAAAGCAATATTACTTCGGATGCCTTCAGATGCCATATCCTGAAACCAGCGATTAAATAACTCTTGCCTATGTTGAGAAAGCAGGTTAAAATCTCCATTGTAATCTGAAGCAGTATAATTAGCCCAGGGAGGGGGACTGGGAGGCCCCAGAGCTATAGCATTGTCTATTAATTGGTCGACTAATTGAGAGGGAGAAAGACCAAGTCCGGATTGTATTTCACTATAGGATGCACCAAAGCCAAGCCTTCGATAAAGGTGAGCAATCTTTTGGGCAGTCCAGGGATTCACAGGACTTGGTTCATAAGCAGCGATCGAATTAATCGCACAATTTTGTAGAACCATGCTTAATTTTTTCTATGGTTTATAATATTTTTATACTGATACGCTCTCTTTTGAATAACTTCAAAAAGAAACACTGAGAACGTATTGTGTCTACTCTAAGAATTACCTCAAACATATTTGAAAAACCAAATATTATGTTTAAGATTACCACTCTATCATTTTACGATAGGGAGACTCTTTAAGATTCAGCTAAATAAAATTAAAAAAAATCAGATAGGTATTTGTTAAATTCATCTATTAATAGCTAGTAGGAGGCAATTAAAATTATGAATTCAGCAATTTTATATTTAAAACTCATTATTTTTAAATTTTATTTTATATATGCTAAAAAATATTTTTTGTCTTTGAAGAAACTTGTTAAAACTATGCTGGTTTATTCATTGAAGTTGTTCAAAAATGGCTGCTATTATGAGAAACAGATATTTTGTATCAAGACGAGGCTTTAAAATCGCTGCATAGCAGGGCTACGTGAGATTTTTATAACGAAGTATTGAGGCAAAAGATCGTTTTGTAGTTTAGTGAGCTATTTTTGAACAACTTCATTTATAAGATTTGGGATAATTATTGAAGAATAGAGGTTTATACTAGCTTTTATTCTAATTTCTTAAACCAATAATTTCTTGAAAAATATTTTTTATAGGGAATAGAACAATTTATCTTTTTTAAAATTAGTTAAATAAACAGCTACTGGGTTCTTACTGTTGTTTTAATTATAGATTACCAATAATCAGTGAATATGAAAACACCTATAGCGACATTTTTCAGTTTCTTGTTTTTATGTACGTTTCTAGCTTCTTCCTCCACAGCTCAAATTACCTTACTCTCCGAAGATTTTAATAGTTGTAACTATCCAACTGGTTGGGCATTGAATGTCATTGGTGATGGAATTCCAGTCTATGATATTGGTATGCCTAGCAATCCTAATTCTGATGGTTCTTCAATCGATGGATCATGTATGCTCATTATTGATGATGATGCAGTTGGTGATAATACGCCATCTTATATTATACAAGTGATCTCTGCTGCTTTTGATGGTACCCAAACACCTATTGTTGAACTTAATTTAGATATTCATTTTAGACCTTTAGATGGATCAACGTTAAAAATAAAGATTTTTGATGGCACTGATTTTCATGAAGTAAGATCTTGGGGAGATGATGATGGTACGGGGAATCAATTCTCTGAATTTGAAAATGTAACATTAGACTTAAGCTTCTTTGCCAGTGAACAGATGCAATTAGTCATTGAATACGATGATAATGGCGCTTTTGCATGGTGGGCAGGTGTTGACAATATTGAGATTATTGGAAAAGGTACAGGGACTAATGTTTTATTGGAATCCTTTAATGATTGTAGTTTACCTAATGGCTGGACTAGTCAAGTACAGGAAGGCGATGACAATTGGCAATTTGGATTAATAGAAAATGATAATGCTTCAGCAAACTCTATGAATGGTAGTTGTTTCGCATACTTTGATGATGATGGTATTGGAGCGTCGGCTGCTTTTTCAAGTGTTTCTTTAATCAGTCCAGTTATTGATGGGAGTCAATTTTCTAATTTTATTTTGGACTTTGACCTTATCTTTAGAAAACATGCAGACCTTGAGCAATTCGCAGTATGGATTTGGAATGGTACAGAGGCTCAACTGGTACAGACATTTTTTGAAGATGTTGGAGGACCACAGTTTGATGAATTTGAAAATATTGAAATAGACCTTTCTCCATATCGAAGCCTGAATATGCAGATTGTATTTACTTATAGTGACGGCCAAGATTGGGGCTGGTGGGCTGGTATTGATAATGTAAAAGTAATTGGTGAAGGACAAATTAATGATCTTTGTGTCAATGCTTTTGATCTAACAACAGGTGCGGATTGTATTAATGGAAATAATTTCACAGCTATTTTTGATGGCGCTCAGCCTGCTTGTGGTGAAAATAATATTGCTGGACTATGGTATAATTATGTGGCTGATTTTACAGGAATCGTAAAGATCGAAACAGCAGCTAATTTTAATGATGTCATTACTGTATTTACGGGAAATTGTAATGCGCCCAATGAATTAGTTTGTTCTAATCGAGATGAATTTGGGTTTGTTGGAGAAAGCTTATATATGGAAGTAACTAGTGGGACAAACTACCTGATTAGAGTAAGTGGATTGGATAAAACATTTGGGAGTGCAAGGGGGCAATTGTGTATCTCTGCTGAGGCTGTTCCAAGTTTTCCAAATCCACCGGCGAACGATGAGTGTTCCAATGCACTTGCTATAGAAATAGGAAACGCATGTCTAGAAGGAAATAATATCGATGCTAATTTTAATGGACCAGAACCTATTTTAAATTTAAAATCCAGGGCAGATATTTGGTATGTTTTTGAAGCGACGACAACAGAAGAAATTGAAGTATTAAGCAATGCAGATTTTGCAGATGTTATTAC
>CBDICS010000083.1:0-46814 GCA_965277415.1 Saprospiraceae bacterium | reverse complement strand
AATCCTGCTGTTTCTAATGATATTTTCTTTGGAGATTATGATTCCGGAAGTGAAGTTTTGACGGTTTCCTGGTTTGATAATGGACTCATGGGCGTAAATATTCCAGATGATGAAGTTTTATTTACAGTGACTTTCGATGGAATTGGAGAAAATTCTACTTCTACACAAATGGTATTTCTTGATGATCCAACAATAAGAGAAGTTTCTGCATTGGTAGATACAGAAATTATTGTTGTGGATGGAGTTTGGAATGAAGATATGATTTTAGTAGCTCAACCTGAACTGGCGACTGTTGAAGTAATAGATGATGTAAACCTGACTGGAGTTGGAGTTGTTGATGTGACGATGACTAATGGAACTGCTCCTTATACTTATTCTTGGGAGTCAGGTCAAACAACTGAAGACTTAAATAATGTTTCAGTGGGTACTTATAGTTGTACGGTAACAGATGCTAAATTATGTGTTACTGAGATTGGCCCTTTTACCGTAGATAATACTGTCGGTGTCAAAGACATTGAAGGCTTACTTGCTGTTCAACTCTTTCCTAATCCTGCAAATAGTAGAATAAACTTAAATGCCAAATTAGAGAATACTCAACTTGTTGATGTAAATATTTATAATGTTTTTGGCGAAAAAATATACACGGAACAAATAGAAAATGCTAATATTGAACTTGATTTAGATATATCTGATTTCACAACTGGTAACTATATCGTTCAATTGAGCACGAAAGATGGAATGTACACTCAAAAGTTACAAGTTAATCGTTATTAATAGTAATAAACAATTAGTCAATTCGTACTAATTACCAGCAAGAAAGTACCTTGCAAAAGCGGTCAGATTCAAACAGAATTTGACCGCTTTTTTTTATTTTATTGAAGTTGTTTTATACCCCTAAATGTTTGATTTTATGAATATTACTTTTTTTAAATACCAAGGAACTGGAAATGATTTTGTCATAATTGATAATCGAGATTTACAATTTAGCAGGACCGATTCAGATTTAGTGAAATTCTTATGTGATCGAAGGTTTGGGATTGGGGCAGATGGGCTCATTTTACTCCAAAATAAGGAAGGATTTGATTTTGAAATGGTCTATTTTAATTCTGACGGAAACGAAAGTTCAATGTGTGGTAATGGTGGTCGGTGTATCGTTGCTTTTGCGGCTCACCTTGGGATCATAAAGGAATCTTGTCATTTTTTGGCAATTGACGGCCCTCATAATGCAGTTATAAAAGATGAAAACTGGGTAGAGTTAAAAATGCTTGATGTTGAAAATATTGAAGCGGGAGAAGATTATTATTTACTAAATACGGGTTCTCCTCATTATGTGGTTTTTGTTGAAGATGTGAGTGATATAAATGTTTTTGAAAATGGACAAGCCATCCGTTATTCGAAGCGATTCCGGAAAGAAGGTGTAAATGTCAATTTTGTAGAAGCCAATAAAGACTCGATAATCGTAGCAACTTATGAACGTGGAGTAGAAGACGAGACTTTGTCTTGTGGTACAGGAGTGACAGCATCTGCCATTTCGTATAGCCTGAGGAATCCAAAAGTCAGGGAGGTAAATGTCGAAACTAAAGGCGGTAATTTAAAGGTCAAGCTAAACCAATCAGACAATGGAACATTCCAAGACCTATGGCTGTGTGGCAAAGGAGAATTGGTCTTTAAAGGAGTAATTGTTCGAAAATAAAATTAGTCGTCTACCAAATTTAGTTTAGCACCTGCCAATTCACTTAATGCATGTTTATCACCTTGTTTTTTGGCGACCTCCATTCCATTTTGGTACGTAAGTACAGCTGTATCCAAATCTTCTTTGAGTTCATATAATTTTCCCAAATGATAGTACAGACCTACATAATCAGGATCTGAAGTATTAAGTTTTAAGTAGTAGGCTAAGGCTGTATCCAAATCATTCGCTTTTTCGTATTCTTTTGCAATTGCAAAAAGGATAAAAGAATCATCAGGAGAAGCTTCAAGAAAATTCTGTAATTGTTTTAACCGTTCAGTCATCAGGATTAAAGTTTAGGTGCTATTATCTTCATGTGAATAAGTAAGTATTTGTTAATCAGTAGCTTATATATTAAAAAATGTATTTGGCGAATTTTCGCTAGACACATGGATTTTATTTTGAAATTTCTATATATTTGCACTGATTTTACAGACCACAAATTTAGCAAACTTTTTAGCTTAATTACCGTTTGTTTCTTAGTACACTGTAAATTAAATTCTTTTGCGCTTAGGTTGAGTCTATTTTTTGATTTGACGACTCAAATGTGACGCGAATAGCCTTAGTAGAGAATGTTTAATAATATTCTAATATTCACCATAGTTTAAAATATGTTCAATCAATGAAATTACTAGTTTGTATTAGTAAAACTCCAGACACAACTTCCAAGATAGCTTTTACAGCCGAGAATACAGAGTTTGACGTAAATGGCATACAATATATCATGAATCCATATGATGAATGGTATGCTTTAGTAAGGGCACTTGAATTAAAAGAGCAAGTAAGTGGTTCCGTAACCATTATTAATGTTGGACCAGCTACTAATGATGCTGTGATCAGAAAAGGATTAGCAATTGGAGCAGACGATGCTGTTCGGGTAGATGCCGATCCTAAAAGTGCATTCTTTGTGGCAACACAAATTGCAGCTTATGCAAAAGATGAGGGCTTTGATGCCATTCTTCTAGGTAAGGAAACGATCGATTATAATGGTTCAGAGGTTGGAGCGATGTTGGCGGAATTATTAGATACACCTTTTATCTCTTTTGCGACTAAGCTCGAAATGAATGGCAATACGGCTACATTAGAAAGAGATATTGAAGGTGGAACTGAAGTACTTGAAGTGGAACCCCCCTTTGTATTGAGTGCAGCTAAAGGACTTGCCGAACAAAGGATACCAAATATGCGCGGCATCATGATGGCCAAACGAAAACCTTTGAATGTGATTCCATCAGTTGAATGTAAAGATCCATCAGCAGTAAAAAGTTATGAATTGCCTGCGGCTAAGTCAGCTGTAAAAATGGTAGATCCTGAGAATATGGATGAATTAGTTCGATTGCTTCATGAAGAAGCAAAAGTGATCTAAAATAATTTTTAAAATAAAAAAATCAACATAATATGGTTCTTGTTTTTGTAGAAAATCAAAATGGGAAATTAAAAAAATCTGCTTTTGAAGTGGTGACTTATGGTAGTAAAGTAGCAGCAGCAATGGGGACGACCTGTAGTGTAGTGATATTAGGAGACCTCAATGAGGCTTCTGAATTAGGGCTTTATGGAGCTTCAAAAGTGTATCAAATCCTAGATGAAAAATTAAATCACTTCGATAGCCAGGTATATGCCAATGTTATTGCTCAAGCAGCAGAAAAGTTGAACGCTAGGGTACTTATCTTAAGCCATAGTTCAAGTGGCAAATCTCTTTTAGGTAGATTGGCTGTTAAATTAAATGCAGGATCTGTAGCAGGAGTAAATAGCATCCCTAATGTAGATGGAGGATTTAGCGTTCGTAAAAATGTGTTCTCTGGAAAAGCCATTGCGGAGTATCAAATAGATACTGATGTAAAAGTGCTTTCTCTAATGGGTAATACTTTGCAACCTGAAAAAACGGGTGTTCCAGCAGAAGTTGAATCTCTAGATATTAATGTACCGACTTCGAGAATTAAAGTTAAAGAAGTCAAAACTATCGAAGGTACTGTTCCTCTTCCTGAAGCAGAACTAGTAGTATCTGCTGGTAGAGGGATGAAAGGACCTGAAAATTGGGGAATTATCGAAGAATTGGCGAAAATAGTTGGCGCAACTACTGCCTGTTCCAGACCTGTAGCTGATACAGGATGGAGACCTCATCACGAGCATGTAGGACAAACCGGCGTTGCGATCCGCCCTAATTTATATTTTGCTATTGGTATTAGTGGTGCAATCCAGCATCTTGCCGGTGTTAATAGTTCAAAAGTGATCGTTGTAATTAACAAAGATCCCGAGGCGCCATTTTTTAAAGCAGCAGATTATGGTGTTTGTGCTGACCTTTTTGATGTGGTGCCCAGATTGACAGAAGCATTTAAAAAGTATAAGGCTAGTTAAGATAGAAGCATTTTATACAACTTTAATTATAAAAGAAGGCCTCAAAGCCCACAAGAGATAAAATTTTAAGCAAGGCTTAATTTGTATCTCTTGCGGGTTTCTAAACAAATCATAAAGTAATGCTTGTTTTTAGCAACTAAAAACAAGAAAATTCGTTAATCTGTTAGTCTAAAAAAAGTGAAAAAAGGAAAGATATAAAAAATCAAATGCTGGTCTTTATTTCTTTCTAAAAGAGGCTTTATTATTACCTATATAATGCTTACATTTGTGCCCCGAAAGGAGGCGAAAGCTTTTCTTATTTATTTTATATGTATTGCCTCCTGTTCTTAATCATTGAGAAATGAAAAAAATCGAACTCGACATAGTTGCCTTATCACATAGTGTTACTCAATCTCATAATTATGCGGTAGTATTGGGGGAACAACATGGTTCTCGGAGATTACCGATTGTTATTGGTGGGTTTGAAGCCCAAGCAATTGCGGTAGCTATGGAAAAAATGAGTCCTAATCGCCCTTTAACGCATGATTTGTTTAAAAATGCTTTAGAGACTTTTGAAGTTGAATTGAAGGAGGTAGTTATCAATAATCTATTAGATGGAATTTTCTATGCTCGATTGGTTTGCTTAAAAGATGGAAAAATAGTAGAAATCGATAGTCGAACCTCTGATGCATTAGCTTTGGCCGTTCGTTTTGATTGCCCGATTTATACGTATGAATTTATCCTTGATGCAGCAGGAGTAATACTTGAAGATCCTGAAGGTGATGAAGAGAGCGTAGAATCTGGAAAACCAGAACCTAAAGAAACTTCAAAGCGCAAAAGAAAGAAAACTAAAAAAGAAACTTCACTTTCTGCTTATTCTGATGAAGATTTGACTAAAATGCTAAGCGAAGTACTTGCTGATGAAGATTATGAGCGGGCTGCTGAAATTCGCGATGAGTTGAATAAAAGAGGAACAAACTAAAACTTAACCTTTCCTAATTTACACTATACTTTAATATATTACCTACAATTTCTTGGAGGTGAATAGACTGGTTTATTCCGAGGGATAGAATGATTGTAAAAATATGATCAACTTCTCAGACTTTTAATAGGCGGAGGCATATTATGTTTGATCGGTGGAATAATTGAGACGATCGCTAAATTTTAAGAGGGTTTGTAAATTAATTCATAATATTGAAGTCTAGTAAAAAAAGGTTGTCTAAAATAGACATTTATTAAGCCTCTACTCTTATACCTTATAGTAATAATCAAAAATGAAGTAAATGAAAAATTTAATATTCTTATCATTTCTAGCTTTATTTAGCCATAAAGCTTTCTCTCAAGATACAAAAGGCGATACCTATACCATTCAACGATTGATAATTTATAATGAGAAAGGAGAGATTTTATTAGAAAAACATAAAAATGGTTGGATGACTCCTGCTTTAAGACATAATACCAAATTAAATACAAATAAAGGTTTGGAGAAACTAGCACTAGAATTTGGTTTGAAAATTTCAACACCGAAACTTGCTGGGATTTTTATGTTTATCTCAGAATATAAACCACAGTCATCATTCCGACAACATTATGTCTGCAAAATGACTAAGGGAGAATTGAAATTGCCAGAAGAAAAATTAGATGTTCAATGGTTCGATCCACAGAATGCAATAGAAATGATGTCACTACCTGATGCCAAGTTAATCGGAGCAGTAGGAGATATGACCAAACAAATATTAAATTACCCTAAAATTATTTGGGGAGGAACTTTTACGCTTTGGAAAGAAAATGGTGTGACGAAATATAAGACGAGTGAAAATTTTTATTCGATAGGAGAAAGAGAATAGAAAGATTAAAGAGCAATGCACATACGAGATTCTAGTATGTGCATTTCAAAAATGTGCTAATAAATAAGCATCCAAAATATGAAAGCTAATTATTTTCAAATATTGGGTTCAATTATTTTCATTATAACCTTCACTTCAACAAATTTGATAAGCCAAAAAGTGTGAATAAAAAACTAAGCGGATAATTGAAGAAGGAAAACTGTTATATAAATCTGAAATGTCATCTTGGTATGGAACTGATTTTTTAGAAAAGTATAAAGAAAGAAAAAATATTAATGGATATTTTTCTTATAGCAATGAGGAACTTTCGAAATGTATTTTTTCAACTAAAGATGCTAAAACAAAAGTATGAACTTAATGAGCACTTAGATAGCCATACATTTGAAATATAAATAGACCAATTCCAGCTGCAATTAAAAACCAGTTAATCAATTTATAGAATACTTGATAGCTGCTCCATGATTTCCATTTTGAAATAATAAAAACAATCGGAATCAATGCCAATACTTGACCTGCTTCTACTCCAATGTTAAAACTAATTATTTTGTATAGAAATTGTTCCGTTCCTATCTCGAAAGACTGGAGTCTGGTGGATAAACCAAATCCATGGATTAAGCCAAATAGGAAGACCATCAACAGTAAATTCGGAGATGATATATTGAATACTTTTTTGAATCCACCGAGATTCTCAAATCCTTTGTATAAGACACTCAAAGCAATAACGGCATCTATTAAATGTTCATCAGCTTTAATACCAAGGTAGGTTGCACTGATTAATGTGATGCTATGTCCAATAGTGAAGATTGTTATAAAACGTACAATATCTTTAAAATTACTAAGATAGAATATAACGCCAGTCAAAAACAGTAGATGATCATAGCCCGTAAGCATATGTTTGGCACCTACTAATATGTATGCCAATAAGCCACCATTAGTTAGTATTTCTTGATCGGCTTGACTAACGCCATGTCCTAGTGCTATAAATGGAGAAACGATGAATAAGAGTGCAATGAGATTTAAATGTAATCGATTCATAGTGTACATTTCTGTATATGCTTCAAAAAAGAAAAAAATTGAAGCAAATGTAATAAAATAGTAGAGTCTAATCAATTAAAAGAGGCAGGAGATTATCCATATAGTAATTTGAATTGGAAGCCCTTAAAATAACGCACATTAATGGACAGGTAATGGTTCAAAAAGAATGTTCCTTTGGAAAGAGATCATATTAATTTGGATAAATTGCTTCCTGGTTATTATATTGATACTTATCAAACCTTTGATAATGAATGGGCAAACCAAAAATTGATAGTAGAATAGCAATTAAAGAAACCATTAGAACCTGTTTAAAATAAGAACTAAAAATACATGAAAGAATATCACATCTTAAATGGCGATTCGTTAAAAAATCAGCTTGAGAAATTAAGCGGAAATAAAATAGTATTAAGAGAATGCTTGATAGAAGGAAATGTAGAGGGAAACACAATCGAAGAAGTATTTACAAACAGGACTAAATTTTTTATGGATAGCTATGGAATAAGAGGAGAGGAGTATGAATCTAAATCAATTAATGAAATCTCGAAAATCCTCAATATTGAAAGCAATTCAATCATAAATTTATGGTTCGAAAATGACTTGTTTTGTCAAGTGAATCTTTGGTTTACTATTAACTTTTTAAGTGATGAAAATCCTATTTATTTGGTGAGCCCACAAGGATCATCTTGGAAGGGATTTGGGAATATGACTTATAGCAATTTATTGAAATCATATAATAATAGAAAAGAAATTAGTAGAAAAGAAAGAAAACTAATAAAAGCCTTATGGTTAGCCTATCAAAATTCAGATTGGAAAGCATTAAAGAAAAATAGCAAAGCATTACGAAATCTGATTGACAAAATTGAAGAAGTAGTTGTAGCTCATATTGAAAGATTTCCTGAAAAAGGAAAAGCCGGAAGACCTCAAAAAAGTATTTCACAAATAATTAAAAAATTAAAAAAACCAGAATTCAAAACTATATTTAAAGCATTCTCCGAACTTGAAGGCATCTATGGATTTGGTGACATACAAGTGAAGCGAATCATTGAGGAGATGAAAAAAGAAACATGAGATAACCCAAATTTTATAAACATTAACTTGAATTTTGCATTTAATTTAGGAGGGAATGATTTATAAATCACCCCTTAGTTTATCTCAAAATTTAGGATCACTCATGTTCTTGAAGTAGCTATAATTTATTAGAACTAATTGGCGATTACCTTAATCCCCTTATTATCGTCAAACTTACCCGTGATCAACCAACCACCAAAATTTTCTGAGACTGCCATAAGTAAGGTGTTCCTGCCTTTTTTTAGATTCAGGTATATTCCGTCAAAGAGTCCTACTGTTCCTAAGTATCTATAATCTCTGGATCGCCACTTGTTGGTTCCTTTGTATATTGGAATACCATTTAGGATGGCTACCACATCATCACTATAACCAAAGTGAAATAGTTTAATTTGATCCCGATCAGAATTAATCGTGATTCTTGCAAATACAGTTTCTCCAGGGGCTCCATTATACAATAGCTGTTGCCGAGCAATATTAGCTGCGATACCTTCTTCTACTTGAATCTTTCGTCCCCAAGTTCGTTCTTTAATTGCAGTAGCTACATTTTCAGGGTCATCAAGTAATTTTCTTTCGAACATATCGGAGATCTCCCATTCTTGTACTAAATTTTCAATAGGTTTTCTGTCAATGGGTTTAAAATCTATTAGTTGAGGAGTTTTGGAATCTATCTTTATATCAGCAATATGCAGTGCTGTTCTCGAACCCGCTTGAAACATTATTCCTCCCTCTCTTATAGGGTGGAAAAGATGCCAAGATAGATTTGGTTTATCTGAGTAGTCTAAAAAGACTTGGGCTTTATTGTCTTTAACCACTAGCTTTACATGCGTCCAATCATTATAATTATATTGATAAGCAAATGAATATTTTGGACCAAAGTATAATTGCCAAGGTGTTATACCTTGCGTGACAGGAGCGGCTTGATTTGCATCAGGTTTACCCGATAGATGAGTTCTTAGAAAGAATTGTTCTGCGTCATTATTTACTACCCTGAATAAAACTCCGGGAAATGCTTGTTCTTCTTTAATATACAAATCGAATTCTATGGTTCCATTTTTAAAAATATAATCTTTATGTGTAATCGTTCCACCTTTTAAGTAAATCGCATTTTTCCCTTTGAAGTTTTCAAATACATAAGAGGATCGTTGGCTAATTTCCCAAATAGTAGTATCTAATGGTATGGTGTTTTGAGAAAAAACAGTTTGTCCCGTTAAAAAGACTAGGATTAGAATCTGGTTAAATTTTGATTTTATTGATGAAAAAATAAGCCTCAGGCAGGTTTCCAATGTTATTACTGTTACTTGCTTCATGTTTTTAATGTTTTATTTTGTAAAATTGAGGATATAAAATGGATTTACTAGAAACAAGTTGGTTCAAGTACGTTCAATGTTGTTCAATAAGAATATAATGAGGAGATTAGTAATCCTATTCATAATATGGAAAAAATTAGCGAACAAGAATTAATTGCGATGTGCCTCCTTCAGATTGAGGAGAAGCTAGATTGGGGAAGCTCAAATGACTGGCATAATGATGTGTTTTTAGAATTAAGTGAAACTATACAAAAGCAAACCAATATTCTCCTAAGCCCGACTACGCTGAAACGAGTATGGGGAAAGGTGAACTATAAAAGTAGCCCAAGTATAAATACCTTAAACACATTAGCTCAAAGTGCAGGTTATTTAAACTGGCGTGATTTTAAAATCAAAGCAGGACAAAAGCCGACAAGAAGTAAAAAGAAAAAATCAAAGACATATTCTGCTAAAGGCTTGATTTTGATAGCAATCGTAATCATGCTTTTGACTACCCTTTTTTTTGCAATGAAGACTGATCATTCTAAGGTGGATGATGTTGATTTCTCACTGATTAAATTTACAAGTAGGCCTATCGCAAAAGGATTACCAAACTCTGTTGTATTTGATGTAGATCTAAAAGGATTGACGTCTGATAGTATTTATATTCAACAATTTTGGGATGAGACAAAAACTATAAAATTAAAACCAAATCAGGTTCAAGCTACTGGCCAATATTATTTTCCGGGGTATTTTCGAGCCAAATTATTAGTCGAAGGGGAGATAAAAAAAGAGCATGATCTATTTATAAAAAGTGGAGGCTGGTTGGGCACTATTGATTTTGAACCTATACCCAGATATTACGATGAATCAAGGGTGATACAAAATAATCTAGTATTGCCTGAGGAAGCTTTAAAAGAAATAAGCTCAAGTGAACAGCCTTTGGTTTCTTCGTTTCATTATATTGATGATTTTGGTGAAATATCAGGAGATAACTTTTTACTTAAAACGGCTTTCAAAAATGTCTATAATGATAAATGGGCGGTTTGCAGTATCACAAGAATAGTAGTGCTTGGTACAGAAGGGGCTATGATTATTCCTTTTTCGATTCCTGGCTGTGTCTCTGAGATTGGTTTATTGCTAAATGACGTTTATTTGAGCGGAAAGGAGCATGATCTATCTGCCTTTGGAACTGATTTATCTCAATTTAGAGATTTTGAAATAAATGTTGAAAACAAAAAAGTTAAGGTACTAATTGATGGAAAATCAATTTATACAAGCTCTTATAATGCTACAATTGGAAATATCATTGGCGTTCGATATCGGTTTTTAGGTGCAGGAGAAGTGGAATATTTGAAATTGGAAAACCTTAATAATAATCTCATTATAAATGAGACATTTTAGGTTCTGTGTCATATTATTCGCTCACAAAATGGGAAAATGAAAATTAACATAATCATATCTATTCTTTTTATAGCCTTTTCAATATCGCTAAATGCTCAAGGTCAAATTGATTCAAGTCAGATTTATCTTAGAAATGCCTATATACTTGATTTCCAATCTAATGAATTTAAACTGGGTAGTATACTAATTCAAAATGATACCATTTCAAAAGTCCAGTTTGGCGAATTCCCACAAGCTTTAGAAGGGGTAATAAATTATGATTTAGAAAGCAGGTATCTTATACCGGGCTTAATAGATGCACATGTACATTTTGGGACTGATCCTTCACATCGAGATAATTTTGAGGATACCAAGGATCGACTCAAATATCTATTATTGAATGGTGTGACGACAGTAAGGGATATGGCAGGCGATGCCCGCTATCTTAATTATTTGTCTAGATTAGCTTTATTAGATGAAATTCCGGCCCCCGATATTTATTTCTCAGCCTTATTGGCAGGGGAGACGTTTTTTAAGGACCCAAGAACAAAAATGTCAAGTCGAGGAATAAAATCAGGTGAAAGCCCTTGGATGCGAGCTGTAAATACTTTATCAAATTTAGACATTATAATTGCTGAAGCTAAAGGAACTGGAGCTACAGGAATTAAAATATATGCCAATCTGAGTCATAATGAAGTAAGAAAAATAGTCAATGCTGCACATCAACAAAATATGAAGGTTTGGGCTCATGCAACAGTCTTCCCTGCGAAACCTTCTGAAATTTGTTTGGCTGGTGTAGATGTATTATCGCATGCTACTTTACTTGCCTGGGAAGGGGTAAATGATGTGCCAACTGATGCGTCTAAAAGATATAAAAAACAGTCAAACTTTGATATTCAGCATCCGGTTTTCTCAGCATTGATGGATACATTAAAAAATAATAATACCCTTTTAGATGCAACGGTTGCTGTTTTTAACACTGATTTTCTAGATACTTCTATATTTCAACAGGGACTTGCTTTAACTAAACTAGCCTATCAAAAAAAAGTTAAAATAGGCGTGGGGACAGATATGCTGCTCAAGGACTTATCAGGTGTCGCTCCGATAATTCAAGAAATGAGTGTACTCAATAAAGAAGTTGGAATGAAGCCAATAGATATTATTCGAGCAGCAACTATTGTCAATGCCGAAATGATTGGTAAAGAAGATATGATTGGGTCTATTGAGGAAGGAAAGAAAGCAAATATTATTGTGCTCACATCCAATCCATTAAGCAATATTGAGCACTGTTCGAAGATTGAATATGTGATCAAGAATGGAATCATTTATCAGAAATAAGACATTTTCATTAAATACTACCAAGGACCCTAATCACTTCATCAATCATATCCTCCGTTACATCCAGATGTGTACAAAAACGAACCGTCATTGGTCCAAATGGCGCAGCCTGAATATTTTTAGACAGCAGTAAGTCCAAAAAAGAAGCACTGGTATAAGGCGCTTTGACATCAAAGATTACAATATTGGTTTTGACAGGACGTACGTTTTCAACATATGATAATGGGGATAAAGCCTGGCCTAATTTTTTTGCATTCGAATTATCTTTCTTTAGACGATCAACATGATTATCCAGAGCATATATTCCAGCTGCTGCTAAAAAGCCTGCTTGACGCATGCCGCCACCCAAGACTTTTCTAATCTTACGACCTCTTTTTATAAACGCTTTTTTACCAATCAATAGCGATCCAACTGGTGCTCCAAGCCCTTTGGAAAGACAGATAGAAATGCTATCGAAGTATTGTCCAACATCCGTAGTTGATTCTCCTGTTTCTACCAAAGCATTAAACAAGCGAGCACCGTCTAGATGAAGTGTTAGGTTATGTTGATCACAAACTGCTTTTATAGGTTTTATTTCATCCAAGGTGTAATAGCTGCCACCGCCTTTATTGCAGGTATTCTCCAGAACAACTAGTTTACTGGTCGGCATCCAATCATATGCTGGTTTTATAGCATTTTCGATTTGTTCTGCCTTTATTTTTCCGTTTTCACCTTTTAATAGACAAATGGATAAGCCAGAATGAAAACTATATCCGCCTAACTCATACTGATAGACATGGGAATTCTCTTCACAAATCAATTCATCTAATTGCCTCGTGTGAACATTGATCGCAATCTGATTGGTCATCGTTCCACTTGGACAAAATAAGGCATCTTCCATCCCAAATAATAAAGCTGATTTAGTTTCAAGTGCATTAACTGTTGGATCTTGTTGAAAAACATCATCACCAACTTCTGCCTGCATCATCGCCTCTAACATAGGAGTAGTAGGCTTTGTTACTGTATCACTAATCAGATTAATCATTTTGAGCCACGATAAACTTCTTTAGAAAAATATCTGATTCAGTATATACTTTAAGTATATGAAGACCTATATTTAGTGAGTTTATATCCAAAGTTATCAGGGCATTATTTGAAAGCGCATCAATGGATTGTCTAAGTAATAATTTTCCTGAAATATCACTAATCTCGATAAGCGCATTGCTTGAATTATGAAAGTCTTCCGTTTTCGTAAAATCAAGTTGAATACTAGACTGTGCCGGATTAGGAGCAAGCTCAAAATCTTTTCGCACATTTAGTGCTTGTACAAAAACACCAGTGTTTTCATTGTTCTGATTGAAAGAGGGAGCTCTTGGAGTAAAATTACCAGTTCCATTTGGGATTCTGGCAAAAGATACATTGGTTTCTTGCTCTCCAAAGGTCAATGAATCTACAACAACTAAAAAGCTATCAGAAAGTACGAGGTGTTCACCAGATTTTGCCAATTTAAAACTGGTGTGTAGATCACCTTGTCCATTATCACTATCTGTCCATACAATTAAATATCCATCACCAGGAATAGAAATGCCATTAGGAAAGCGCCATTTATCCGGTTCGCTTGCATCATCTGAAAAATAATAGCCACTCATGTCAATGGTTTCGTTTGAATTATTATAAAGCTCAACCCAATCATCATAGTCACCAAAGTCATCAGCAATCATAGATGTGGAATCATTTGAGGCTACTATCTCATTAATCACTAAACCTTGAGCGCCAAGAAATGTGCAAAAACCGAGTAAGAAAGAAGTAATTATTACTTTCATATTTTTTTTTGTTTGTTTATAGGATGTAAGAAGCAAAACTATGGAATGTAAAGTACAGTTCCTAAATTAAATGTCAAATAATCATAAAATGAAAACCAGATTACTTTACTCTAAAACTATTCCAATCCTTGATTTGGAAAAGATAAGATGCAAAAATCTCAATAATGTTAATAAAATATAGAATGATTCATCTTTTTCGTTCTTTGACAAATCCCGTGGACAATTCGTAAATAAGATCAAAAGCGGCTAAAGGAAGCCTTGATCTTGTTTATGGCTTTGTCTCAAACACGGGATTTGTCAAAGAACCATCTTTATTATACATACCAAGCATTAAAATCTCTTGAAATTGCACAGCATTAAATAAATTGTTATTTTCGCAGCCCTGACCTAACAATCTATTAATGACTGACTTAAGCAATTTTTTTAAATCAGCTTTTACAGTTGACAATGTTATATTTGGATTTGATGATACAGACTTAAAGGTTTTATTGATAAAACGTGGTGCAGAACCTTATGAAGGAGATTGGGCTTTGCCTGGTCATTTTGTTCGTCAAGACGAAGATTTACTCTCTGCTGCTCAGCGGGTTTTGGAAGAGTTAACGAGTATTAGTAATGTATACCTTGAACAGGTAAAGACTTTTGGTGCGCTAGATCGCCATCCACATGGACGAGTAATTACGGTCGCTTATTATTCTCTTATTAAAATTGCAGATTATGATGTGAATGCTTCCTCTTTTGCTCAAAAAGCAAAGTGGCATAGTATTTCAAAACTTAAAAAATTAGCATTTGACCATTCAGAAATTCTAGATGCTTGTTTTCAACTTTTAAAAAGGCGAATTCGACGAAGACCAGTTGGATTTGAGTTATTGCCTCCCAAATTTACATTAACAGCCTTACAACATTTGTATGAGGCGATTCTTGAAACAGAATTGGATAAGAGAAACTTTAGAAAGAAAATCCTTTCTATGAATTTATTGGTTGATATAGGAGAAGTACAAGCAGGTGTAGCTCATCGACCTGCTCGGTTATATAAATTTGATCAAAATAAATACCACACCTTTGTTGCAGGCGGTTATATTTTTGACTTATCTGAAAGTAAGAAAAAAGTAATGAAGCAACGAGCAAAAGACGAGGAGTAACAGCGCAAGCGCAAGATTCACTGAAAACTTGAGTATAGTGGAGATAAAAGATCAAACTTTTATAAGAATGCCGAAAGCAAGACGACTCACAAGACCAAAGGTCGATCACAAAATCACATAGCCCGCAGAGCTGATCACCACATCACAAGCAAAGCGATCACCTACTCACAAGTCAACTCTAAGCCATACTCTGTAAAAATATGGATATCTAAGTCACTATTATTTTGACAAGCATTTTCTTTTAAAGCCATCAGCTCTGAAAGATCATTCGTCTCTCCATGAAGTAAGAATGGAATATGATGATTAGAAACTATTTCGGTTTCGATGGATAAGGTTTTAGTATCATCTAATTCAAAATAGCCATAATATCCAGAAGGGTATGATGAATTATCATTTATATCTTCAAAGGTGGAAATAGCTTCCAAATCTGAAATAAAACGTTCAGCATCAGTAGAAGAGGAACCATTATTGTATGCTATATATCCCCAAAGCGTATTTTGAGGTATTCTATTCAAGCGGGTATGAATCATTTCTATCCCATCGTCTGAATCCATATCTAATAGATAGTGGTCACCAAATACTGTCAATCTTCCAGTATTAATGATAGCATCCTTTAAGTTAATAGAGAAAGCATATGCTCCGGTGAGTAAATAGCCAAAAGGAACAGTACGTCTGGCAGGAGCTGTACCTTCAAGGCAATCATCCGGTTCAACTAGATCATTAATGATCAATTCTATTTTATTGGATTGTTTATCAATAGAGATATCGAAATCTATTTGATAATTTGTACAGGACTGATCTAATATTGTAGAAATGTCTATCTGAAATCTTTGTTCACCATTACTAATATTTTCAAACATATCAATATAGAAATCATCTTCTATATTGACAATTACAGTTTGATCGCCTTTATTGCAGGCAGATATGAACAATAATAATAAGCAAGCAACTAAGATTTTTTGATACATGCAGTATAATTTTATGTACTACTTTAAAAAAAAATCGATTTCGAACTACCAAAATGATCGTTTTTTAAGCATTACTATATCGTATGATTCAAAAACGCAGCCATTCTTGAAATGCTGCTTTGACACTGCTTAAAAAGTAATTTTTTGATTTCGAATTACCTTTAAAAGGAATCTTAGTCTAAGTCGGCTTCCCTCAAAAAATGACCTTTTAAGCTTTAATACTAAAAACGATTTAAAACATATGCAAAATACATAAAATAGAACGTTTGTCCATAAATATTGATTGTTAATCCATAGACTTTCAATAAAGGTTAATATTTTCATTCCTTGAGACAACTTAAGCAAACTCCTACTGTCTTTATGATGTTGTTCAAAAAATGGCTATAAGTATCTAGAAATAACTATTTTTAAACAACTTCTATTAAAAAAATCCATGAATCTATTTTTATGGAAATAAGTTACTATGATAGACATCAAAAATATTCGTAAAACCTACCACACAGGTTCTACTAGACTAGAGGTGTTAAAAGGCATCGATTTGTATGTAGAAAAAGGAGAATTTGTTTCTATAATGGGTTCTTCTGGTAGCGGAAAATCTACCCTGCTCAATATTTTAGGAATTCTTGATGATTATGATCATGGTTCTTATCATCTAGATGGGACTTTTATTGATAAATTCCTTTCGCAAAAGCAAGCTGCTTTATTTCGAAATCAGTTCATTGGCTTTGTTTTTCAATCTTTTAATTTGCTAAATTTTAAATCTGCTTGGGAAAATGTGGCGCTTCCTTTATATTATCAAAAGGTAAATCGTAAGGATCGCGAAGTGATCGCTAAAGAGTATTTGGAAAGGGTTGGGCTAAGAGATTGGGCGGATCATTTGCCTACTCAGCTTTCTGGGGGACAGCAACAAAGAGTGGCTATAGCCAGGGCCTTAATTTCTAAACCGAAAGTCATTTTAGCAGATGAACCTACCGGTGCTTTGGATACCCAAACTTCTTATGATGTGATGAAATTATTTAAAGAAGTAAATGATGAGGGCATCACTGTACTAGTTGTAACGCATGAGCAGGATATAGCAGATATGAGTCAGCGGATTATTCGATTTAAAGATGGATTGATACAAGAAGAAATTAAAAAGGCCTAGGTCACATTTAGAAATATACGAGAACTTAATCCTAAATCGGGCACTTATTTTATTCATTGTCCTAAAATAGAGAAACCTTGATTGATTACGACAAATGGGCAGAAATTTTTAGCAGTATAAAGCGACATAAGCTTCGTACTATTCTGACTGCATTAAGTGTATGGTGGGGGATTTTCATGCTGGTGATTTTAGTTGGTTTAGGTAATGGACTTCAGAATAGTGTGGAACACAATTTTAGTGATGATGCAGTCAATAGCCTGTGGGTTTATTCTGGAAGAACAACAATGGCCTATAAAGGTTTGCCTCCGGGACGCTACATCCAAATGACAAATACTGACTATGATCGGATAAAGTCTCAGATTGAAGAAGTAGACCATATCACTGCACGGTTTTATTTGCGAGGAGAGTTTTCAGTGAAATACAAAAAGAAAATCCTTAGCTATCAAATCCGATGTGTTCACCCTGATCACAAAGTTTTAGAAAATACGATTATGTCGAGTGGTCGGTTTATCAATGATAAAGATTTAACAGACTATAGAAAAGTATGTGTGATTGGTGAGGTGATCGCTGAAGATGTTTTTGGAAAGGATACAGATCCAATAGGCGAAGCCTTGACGATCAAGGGGGTAGATTATAAGATCGTAGGCGTATTCCATGATAGTGGTAGTCGCAGAGAAATGGAAAGAATCTATTTACCCATTTCAACTGCACAAAGAGTAGAATCTGCGAATGGTCGCATTAACCAATTGATGATGACCATGGGGGATCTCCCGCTTAGTGAAACTTTTAAAGTAGAGCAAAAAGTCAGAGAAGAATTAGCAACACTCCACAAGTTTGACGTGAATGATCGCCAAGCACTTTATATAAATAATCAAGCTTCTGAATTTCAGGAATTTCAGACAGTATTTGCCTTTATCAAAGGCTTCCTTTGGTTTGTAGGCATAGGGAGTATTATTGCTGGTGTGATTGGCGTAAGTAATATTATGTTGATTGTTGTCAAAGATCGAACTAAAGAGATCGGGATTAGAAAAGCACTAGGAGCAACGCCCAACTCTATTTTAACGATGATTATGCAAGAGTCTGTGTTCTTAACAGCAATAGCTGGCTATATCGGAATGATAACAGGCTTTTTATTAATATATGGGATCAATTATTTATTGGTGTCTAATGATGTAGAACTAGAATACTTTAGAAACCCAGAAGTTGATTTTATGACCATTTTATATGCCTTGATTTTATTAGTAGTTTCTGGTGGCTTAGCTGGACTGATTCCAGCGATGCAGGCGGTAAGGATTAATCCAGTAATTGCAATGAAATCGTAGAACCTTCAATCATGTTTGACTTAGATAAATGGCAGGAAATATTTGGTACAATTCGCAAGAATAAATTGCGGACCTTCCTGACAGCACTCGGTGTTTTCTGGGGCGTGTTTATGTTGGTCTTTCTTATGGGTTCAGGTAAAGGCTTAGAAAATGGGGTGACGACTCAATTTAGTATAAAAATTAAAAACTCATTATTTGTCTGGACGCAAAGGACGACTATTCCATATAAAGGTTTACCACCTGGAAGGTATAATCAATTGACTTCCGATGATGTATCTGCTATAAGAAGCGAGATTGATGAGATAGAATATATTGCGCCACGTATATTTGTACCATCGGGTGAAATTACACATGGCAATAATTCAGCAGCATTTGATGTAAGGGGAGAGTTGGAAGATATTTATCATATCATGTCAATGGAAATGTGGAGCGGGCGATTCTTAAATCAATTTGATGAAGCCAATAAACGAAAGGTTGCAGTAATTGGACATCGGGTAAAAGAAGTACTTTTCGAACCTGATGAAGAGGTAATCGGAAATTATGTAATTATTCGAGGCACGCAATATAAAATTATCGGAATTTTTAAATCTCTTGCTAAAGGCGAAGACGCTTCTGAAGAAGAGCAAACGATTTTTATTCCACTTTCTACTGCCCAGCAAGTTACGAATCGCCATAATCAGATCAACTGGTTTGTTTGCTCTATAAAAAAACAATTCGATGCAGCAGTTATAGATTTGAAAGTTAAAAAACTATTGAAAAAAAGGCATCGTATTCACCCAGATGATACCCAAGGTGTTCGATCCAATAACATTGCGGAGGAATTTGCTAATGTGATGGGTTTGTTTACTGGAATTACACTCATTGTTTGGATCGTAGGCATTGGTAGTCTATTGGCTGGTGTAATCGGAGTTGGAAATATTATGTTGATTATTGTAAAAGAACGAACAAAAGAGATTGGCATCCGAAAAGCAATGGGCGCTACGCCTTTCTCTATAGTCAGTATGATTTTGACAGAATCTGTTTTCATTACTACACTTGCTGGTTATTTTGGATTGATCTCAGGTATGGGAATTATCCTATTGATGAATGTGGCTATTGGAGAAGGCGGAGACTTTTTCGCTAATCCAGAAATTAATATTGGAGTTGGACTTGGAGCCTTAGTTATTTTAGTAATATCAGGCGCCATTACAGGTTTGATCCCCGCTATACAGGCTGCGAATGTTAACCCCGTAGAAGCATTGAAGGATGAATGATTAAAATGGTTTTTTAGATAAGTTCATCAAATACAAAATGAAAGTACTAAACATTTAAGATATGAATAAAGGATGTGGCATTTCACTAGCAATTTTTTTATTAGTCGTTTCGATTGGACTAGGGTATTACTTTTATAAACAAAGTGTGAAAGACCCGCAAGTCTATGAAATCACTAAACCAGAGATTAAGGACATTATTAAAAAAACAGTCGCTACAGGATCTATTAAACCTCGACAAGAAGTACATATCAAGCCTCAAGTATCTGGAGTAGTGGATGCACTATATGTAGAAGCTGGAGCTGTTGTAACGAAAGGACAAAAGTTGGCGAAAATTAAATTAGTACCAAGTCAGGTTAATATTAATTCCGCTCAATCGAATGTTGAATTAGCAAGGATAAGATATAAAGATTCAAAACGAGAACTGGATCGACAGAAACAAATTAATGGTAATAAGCTAGATGTAGAAGAAGCACGACTTGCTTTTGAAAATGCGAAACAAGAAGAGTATCGACAAAACAAATTATTTGATGATGGTGTCATCTCTGAGCAAGAATACAATACTTTCAAATTAGACCTCGAATTAAAAAAAGCAGTATTTGAAAACTCTGAAATTCGTTCAATAAATAATTTAAAACAATTTGAATCTGATGTAGATATTCGAAAACAAGAATTAAATGCCGCAGAAGATAATTTAGCTTTATTGCGTGAAGGTGCTTCTCGAAACTCAAAACAAGTTTCCAATATTGTTGTCTCTACAGTAGATGGTATGGTCTTAGATATTCCTATCGAAGAAGGTTCATCCGTAATAGAAAGAAATAATTTTAATGAAGGCACAAGCATTGCAATCGTAGCAGATATGAATGCTTTAGTCTTTGAAGGAAAGGTAGATGAATCTGATGTTGGAAAATTAAAAGAAGGTATGCCACTTGAATTGACTGTAGGTGCCATCGAAGATGAAACCATTAATGCTGTATTGGAATATATCTCTCCAAAAGGAGTAGAAGAAGAAGGTGCTGTCAAGTTTGAAGTCAAAGCAGCAATAAAACCAAGAGAAGATATTTTTCTACGAGCAGGGTATTCTGCCAATGGTGATATCATTCTTGAACGAAGGGATAAAGTAGTATCGGTAAAAGAAAGAGACCTTACTATAAAAGGAGATTCCACTTGGGTAGAAATTGCCTTAGGAGATCAAAAATTTGAAAAAAGATTGATCAATGTTGGACTTTCTGATGGTATCCAAATTGAGGTGCTGAATGGCATTGATACAACTACGCAGATTAAGGTCGTTAAGAATTAATCATCCTCATTTGAAAAATAAAGTTTAACCATTTTTTTTTCATCAGACCAAAAATCAATTCCTTCAACCGTTGGTAAAAGGGTATAACAGGAATGTGGTGGAACCTCAAATTCCATAACCTCTACTGAGTATTTTTCGTCAACCAAAAAATTCTTCAATTCAAACTCTTCCTCTGAAAAAACTAAAATTGATTTTATTTGACTCTTCGACTCAATTGCCTTTACATAATAATTATTATCTAATGAGTCAATTTCTAAGAAAACGAACTCCTTCATATCTTGACTGTATCCGAAAAACGGAATTATAATAGAAAAGAGAAAAACATAAACTTGAGAATATTTCATGCTACTATTTTTTACGAGGGTTATAAGGCAATTTTTTAATCACACTAATAGGCATCTCCTTTTTCCTCTATGTATTGTAATAATGGCATCCGCTGCGCCACTTTTTCAAAAAGTTATTTAACCTTTGGTCTCTAAGTTAAGCCTTTTTTCACTACCTCTAGCACTTTATTTCTATTTATTGGGTAGTAATTCTAGCCTCAAATTTGATAAGGAAATGATTGATCGAATCGTCGACATTTAAGTTTTACCCGACGAAGAAAAAATGCCTGTCTTTAAAATGGTGGATGCTTACCTAAGAGATTTTAAAACTCGGAAGACTTATGTTTCTTAAAACCAAAAAGGTCGTAGATTTCTCCACAGCCTTTTCTCACTCTGTATAATATTCTATTACGGTAATAATAATCTATACTTCCCTTTAGATTCTAACTTATACAAGTAAATATGATTTGAGTTTACATTCTTATCTTGAATAATATCTAAAGGCTTTTTTGTCAAATGTTCCTGCCCTTCTGATCTTATCACCTTTGAGTTAGTATATACATTTGCCAAAGGATGGTTTAAGGATAAAATATAATCTGTATCTGAAGATAATGATTCAATATTATTAATTTTTAATCCTTGTACTTCTAAGTCTCCAATCAAAAAACCAAAACTGTCATACAAGTAAGTGTTTTTAAAAAGACTATCATTTGTAACTTCATATTCGTATTTACCTGTATAGCTATACTTCGCTTTTTTGGAAGTGCATGAATAACTGAAAAATATGACCATAATCAAAAATATATAAATTCTCTTTTCCATAATCTAATATTTTAGTTTCTGGCGTTCCTGATTTGTTGGTTTTTCCATCAGGAGTCGACACAATATATTGACCATCTTTAGTGTCATCATTTCCGTTAGGGTTTGTATCTAAATGTAGCATTCGTATTCCAAATGGATAGTAATTATTTTCCTGAAGTATTTCACTATATGCAAAACTTCCGTCTGGAAAATTGGGAACTGCGCTACAATCCTCACTAAAAGGTTGAAGGTGTCTTAGCATATTTATTTTATAGAAACTACAATGTTTTAGCTTGCATATCTTTAAAAGTTTTAACTTCTGATTTTTTAGAATTGACCTTCGGGTTAATTAATTCGAATACTTATCATCCCCTAACAAAGGTAAGTTTCCCCTAAAATCTTATCGAAGGTTTCAATAAAATAGGTCAAATCATCTTCATTAAAAACCATACTAGGTCTGAACTTTAAGACATTGTGTAGTGGTCCGTCAATTCCGGCAAGAATTTGAAAGTCCTTAAGTCGATTGACGATGTATGTGGCTTCACGATCAGCGGGTTCTAATGTTTTGTGATCTCGTACTAACTCTATCCCAAGGAAAAGTCCTTCACCTCTTACATCACCGATGAGTGGGTATTTATGTTGAAGCTTTTTAAAGTGTGCCATGATTTGTTGCCCTAATATTGTTGCCTGTTCTTGTAGCTTTTCAGATTCGATGACGTCGAGTACAGCGAGTCCAGCAGCACAAGCAATTGGATTACCGCCGAATGTGCTAAAGTATTCCATGCCATTGTTGAAGGCTGCTGCAATCTCTTTAGTGGTAATGACTGCACCTAGTGGGAATCCATTTGCAATTGGTTTTCCGAGCACGACCATATCGGGCGAAATACCTTGTGTTTCAAAAGCCCAAAAAGATTGACCAAGGCGACCGAAACCTGTTTGGACTTCATCAGCAATGTATAAAGCGCCATGGTTTTTAATATGCTGATATACTTGTTTGAGGTAATCAGGAGGTGGGATGATTTGACCTCCGACACTTGGATAAGTCTCTGCTATGAAAGCCGCTACTGACTTTCCTTTTTCTTCGATATGTGTTAGTTTTTCTTTGACCTCATTGGCATAAAGCTGCCCAAGCATTGGATGATTTTTTTTCCATTGCCCTCTGTAATCATCGGCGATAGGAACTGTATGAACCCAATCAGGAGCACCTTTCCCACCAGGCCCATCATGTTTGTATGGACTAATATCAATCAAAGTATTGGTATGGCCATGATAAGCGGATTCGACTACCATCATATCGTAACGATTGGTATAAGCCCGGGCCATTCGGATGGCTAACTCATTAGCTTCTGTAGCGGAGTTTACAAAGTAACATACATTTAAATGATCTGGTAGTCTTTCGCATAGGCGTTCGGCATACTGGACAATATTTTCATGTAAGTATCGTGTATTTGTATTGAGTAAAGCGGCTTGTTTTTGGACAGCTTCAACTACCTTTGGATGTTGGTGACCAACGTGAGGTACATTGTTGTATAGATCCAAATAAGTTCTGGCATGGCTATCAAAGAGGTATTGTTTAAAGCCAGCGACTGCATGGATTGGTTCTGTATAACTAAGGCTTAAATTATAACCCAGTTTGTTTTTTCGTTTTGATAAAAGTTTTGATACATCTACTGTTGCATCAAATAAATCAATTTCAGGAACATCAAAAAGTAACATAGGATTAATGCTAAGTGCTTTCCAAATTTCAATTTCGCTTTGAAAAGCAACACCTGGAAAGTGCTGACCCAAACCAACAAGATCAATGATGACTTGTAAATGTAAATGGGGTGGCCATCCTCCATTTTCATGTGCTTTACCAATGGTCGCGATTTGATCTCCTGCTTTTATAGATTGCCCAACTTTGACTGTTAGACTATCTGGACTTAAATGACCGTAAAGGGTATAAAATGGATTCCCTTCATTTGTAAAATGTTTAAGCACAAGAAGGCCGCCATAATCTAAGGGTAAATCAATGACGGTATTAATTTCTATGATGGCATCAAAAGGAGCAAATACTGGTAAGCCTGCTTCACAAAATAAATCGATCCCAAGGTGATTGGTTCTTTTCTCTTGACAGGGATGTCCTTTATGACCAAAGTTTGCCGCGGCATATAAACGACGGGATTCACAATATCGACCAATAGCAAATTGAGCATTTTGTTCTTTTCTATATTGGTCAATCTTTTGACTAAGCTGATCCAGTTGAAAGCCTTTAGGGTCAGCGCCTAATAATTGGGAACCAACACTCAAATCAAGTACACAATCAAAACGATCAATTTTCATGACTGGAAAGGCTTTGGGCTTTGATTGTTTTAAATACTGATAAACATCATCAGCATGTGGACTAATCGCATGTCCGCAGGCTTTCCTGAAGAAGCTTTCAGCAAGTACATCTGGTGTACGATTCAATGCTATTAATATTGCTTTTGCAGGTGCTTGGCTAATTGTGATATAAGGATCTGGATCTTCTAATTGTTTAAAACTGGAAAAAGAAATACTTACAGCCAAACGAGTTTTAATCAAATCGAGTAATACTTCCAGTTCTTCTTCTAAAATTGGTAAAACAGAAGTATAGCCTTTTAAAAAATGGAAGCATGATCTGAGTGGATGTTTCTTTCCAAGTAAACCATAAGCAAGTGCAACGGCTGCTTCGCATATCGTAGCTTGATATCCAATGTCTCCAAAATCAAAAATACCACTAATTGTTGCTTGGCCGTTTTGATCATAGCTTACTAAAACATTGTTTTCATTCGCATCATTGTGAATAACACTATGCGGTAAGGAGCTTAATTTTGAAGAAACATTGTTTTCGAATTTAGTAAAAATGTTTTCTATAATAACTTTCGTTTCACCTTGAATATGTTTGGCAAGTGGCTTGACTTGAGCAGCATTAGATAATTCCCAGGGATGTCCTTCTTTCATGAAAGGGTGCGAAAAGCCCTGAAGTTTATTAGTGAGTTGCGCAATGGCTTTTCCAAAATTATACATTAAATTATTCGAACTTGGATTGAATTGCCTCATGATAATACCCGGACACCAAGATAGCAGCCATAGAATTCTTTGCTCATCATTATGATCAACTAATTCAAATTTATTTGCTTGTTTGGAAAGCTGGACTTTGGGAAAGTCCAATTCATTCTGTTGCTTTTCTAAGTGCTGCAACATAGCACATTGGAAATCAATAAAGGTTGGTTTGCAGGCGGTATGCATTAGCTTTATGATATATCCTTGTTTGTTTTCTGTTACTAGTTTAAAATTTAAATCATCATAGCCAGGAAGAGGCGTAATAATTCCGCTTAAATTATAATGTCTAAAAACGATATCCTGAATAAAATTATCTTGCATCTGTTTATATTTTGAGCTTTACATAAGCTGGACTTTTCAAATAGCTAAAGTTCAGCTAAGAATTTCTTTGTCAATATTTAGCCAAAACTATAAAGATAAAGAGAAGAGCGAACTGAAAATTAAATCTTTTTAGTAAAAAATAGTATCTTACTATAACATTCTTTATTCTATCAAATAAAATTATAGTTATGAAACACAATAGTTCGTGCAGGAATATGGAGCGGATTTGGTGAAAAATAAAAAAGGTCGTAATGTTGAGTTACCACACACAACCACACGACCTAATGAGCACTAAAAAAGCACTCGAACAAATATTCGGTAAATTAACCGGAACTACAAAATGGCAGTTAGATTTTTTCATAGAAATCTTTAATTTAATTTATTCGATACAAGGTCGGTTTAATTTTCAGAACCTGTGTCGTTATAGTAACCTAAACGAATCGACGTTTAGAAGAAATTTTCAAAAGTTCTTTGACTGGTTGGATTTTAATCTTCAACTAATAAAAATGTCCGGAGTGAATCTCGAAGACGAAGTAATTGCAGCCATGGATTGTAGCTTCGTTACAAAATCGGGTAAGAAAACCTATGGTCTTGATAAATTTTGGTCTGGTTGTATGGGGCGTGCTACAAAAGGTTTAGAGATTAGTTTATTATGTCTGCTTGATGTTAGTACTGGTAAAGCCTGGGCTTTAGATGTGGTTCAAACACCATCAGGATTGAGTCAAAAAGAAAATGATGCCACTCAAACCCGAATCGATTTTTACATTGATCAAATCCGAAAATGTAAGGATAAGCTGCTGAGTATCAAGTATTTTGTCGGAGATGGGTTCTATGCAAAAACAAAAGTCTTTAAAGCTATGGCCGAAATGAATAAAAAATTTATCACTAAGCTGCGGCCTGATGCAAATTTGAGAAATCTTTTTAAAGGCAAACACAAGAAAGGTAAAGGTCGTAAAAAAACATACGGAGATAAAGTAAATTTCCGTGATTTAACTCCATGGGGATACATTTGTAATATTGAAGAGCATCTTGAAGTATACACAGTAATTGCTAACAGTCCTCGCTTTGGAATTAACCTTAAAATCGTAATGCTCTTAAATACAAAAAAAGATAAGCATGTGTTATTAGCTTGTACCGATTTAAATCTAGATGCTCTAAAAATAATTGACTACTACAGATTAAGATTCCAAATTGAATTTCTTTTTAGAGATGCAAAACAATTTACAGGATTAAATCATTGTCAAGCACGATCAGAAGAAAAACTAAATTTTCATTTTAATCTCAGTTTAGCAGCAATAAATATGGCTAATTTTAAAATGAAATTAAATCCAACCATCATTTCAATGAACACTTTTAAACGACTGGCTTATAATACCAGATTCGTTAACTTTTTATTTAAGCAACTCAGCTCTTTGAGCAAAGTTGATATTAATTCACCAATCGTGCAGCAGGCTATTCAATTTGGCCGAATGTGGTCCAGCGAGCAAAAAGAAGCTGCATGAAGTATTGGAAACAAAAAATTTACATTTGTATACTCTCCTTTATGGCACTCTTATTATTTCCTTCTGAAAGTATTGCACAGGAACAAGAAGGTACACTATTAGGTAATTGGCAGAATGATGATCTTCCTGAAGCTTTTTATGGAAGATATAATGAAGTCTGGGCAGTTATTGTAAACGGTGTTGAATACGGTGTCATTGGTTCTACTATGGGGACACACTTTATCAGCTTAGAGCCTGTGAATGGTGTGCTAGAAGAAATAGCATTTGTACCAGGAGGTGCTCAAGGATCGAATATTATTCACCGTGATTTTGACAGTTATCAAAATTATTTATACGCGGTAGCGGATGAAGGTAGTTCTAGTACTTTACAAATTATAGATTTTTCTGGTTTGCCCGGATCGGTAGATTTGGTGTACGACTCAAATGAGTTTATCGTGACTGCGCATAATATTTTTATAGATAAAGAAAACGCACGGCTATATAGCACAAACAGCTATGTTCTTTCCTTAGTTAATCCAAGCCAACCAACAGTTCTGTCTACGGGATTTTTTGGAGGACATGATATTTTTGCTCGGGACAATATTCTTATTGTAAATGAAGGAAACAATGGAATGAGGGTAATTGATTATAATGACACTAATAATCCAGTAGTATTGGGATCCTTGACAGATTATAATAATTCGGGTTATAATCATTCGGGTTGGATGTCTGAAGATAATAGCCATTATTTTCTATGTGATGAAACTGGCGGAGCATTGGTAAAGAGTGTAGATATCACTGACTTTAGCGATATGGAAGTGGTAGACATGTTTAAAGCTGATAATGACAACCCAGAGCATATTGCTCACAATGCAATGGTTTTGGGCAATTTACTTTATGTTTCATATTATACTGATGGCTTGGCTATATTTGATATAACGGATCCAAGTCAAGTCGTTCGAAAATATTTTTATGATACTTATCCAGGTATAGACGATTCAGGTTTTAAAGGCGCTTGGGGCGTATATTCGTTTTTACCATCAGGACGTATTTTAGTATCGGATCTAAACACTGGATTATACTTAATTGAATTTCCTGAGGATCAAACGATATTTGCACTTGAATCAGAATTGATTGCTTGTTCATCAGAAGATATTAGTTTTGATGTGCTAGTAGGATATGATTTTGCAGAATCTGGAATTACCTTATCAGCATCAGGTCTACCTTCAGGTGTTAGTGCTACATTTAGCAATAATCCCGCAGCGCCTGGAGAAATCGTAGAGGTGACCATTTCAGGAATTTCATCAGATATTAATTTTGACCTTGGAATATCAGCGGATGATGGCAATGCAAATTCTAGTACTTCAGTACCCGTAGAAGTATTACCGACGCCGGATGCCTTAGCTCTAAGTTTACCAGAGGATGGCAGTATTGATGTGCACCTTTTTCCTATTTTTGAATGGGAATTATCTAATGGACTGGAAAAGAGGTTAGAGGTGAGTACTTTCCCAAATTTCGATAATGTTGATGTCTTATCTGAAGTAGTATTTGGTAGTTCTTATGAATGGTTTGGCAATGCATTGGAAGGAGAAACGACTTATTATTGGAGAGTTACATTTGAAGATGATTGCGGAACGATATCTTCAGCGATTAATAGTTTTACTACTTTTAAAGTTCTTGATCTAAAAGAAATAGAAGATGATTTAGTATCTATTAATCCAAACCCTGTTCGTGATGATATCCAAATAGAAATGGGAGAATATTTTCAAGGGGATGTTGAGATTGAACTTTTTGATGTCAATGGAAAAAGTGTCCGGTTTTGGAATATCTTCAATGCTGATCAACAAATGACATTGACTTCACCTGTAGGACTAGAAGGGGTGTATCTACTTCGTCTATCTAATCAGGAATATACTTTGACAAAGAAGGTTTTGTTTGAGAGATAATATCTACTTGCTATAAAATCAAAGACTTTTAAATAAAAATACTCATCTCAAAATACTGGGATGAGTATTTTTGTAGGATCAATTTTTTAACCCGTGTAAATCGAATATTTATGATATCCTGTCTCTAAGCTTACAAAGCGAAATTAAGCATTGACATAAGAATAGGAATGACTTGCAAAAGGAAACTGAATTTCACATTATAAATCTAATATTACTGTTGGAAATTTCCTGTTTTCCAAGCCTTAAAAGTATCAATATCTTTTTGAGAAAGAGGTGCAAAGGGCGGTGGTGGCATAGGGTTGTCCTTACTAGAAATTCTAGATAGGATTTGTCCATAATTGGCTTTGACATCATCATAATTAGTCAGGTCAAAACGCCACATCATTTGTTTTTTGAATTGATAAAAAATAGGAACGATGTCATCTGCAAATGATACTTTAGTATTTGTATCTGTGGTATTATCTGTCATGATTGTTAATTTTCGAGGTTAATGATTAAGTCTTTATTGAGTCAATTGTTTTGGATCAATTTTCCATAGTTTTCCGCTGGCACTTTTAGCATCTAATCCCACACCATTCATTTCGAAATACCCAAAGTCAAGAATATATAAATACCCATCAACTGGATTGTATTTCACGTCAATCGGGCGCTCTAATTTAAGATCGGGTAGGGGATGCAAAGTCCAGTCATTTGTATCTACTCGTGCAATATTTCGCCCAACTTTTTTGCCTGGCGGAGCAGTCATAGGTTTTTCATCCCCAAATAAAGCAACGATCATTTGACCACCATAACATGGTGCATCTTCTGGTAATATATCAAATTTTACAGCCGCTGCATTTACAGGGAATTCCATCAACGGTTTTTCTGGAACTGGTAGATCACTATGATTTTGAATAACAAATTTAGGCTTTGGTCCTCTCTGAGGCGTATATTTTTGATCTGTGATGGGAATACCAGCTATGTAATCAGGCCATCCGTACCAGGCACCTTTTTTTATTTCTAATAATAAATCAGGTACATTTCCAACAGGCCTGCTACCACGATCATCTGCTCCTTGATCTGTGACCAGAAGCCGACCATCAGGAAGAAATCCTATACCATAACCATTCCGTACACCCCATGCTACTAGTTCTAATTCGGAACCATCCATATTGCAACGCATAATTGAACCCGTACACGGGAGTCCAGCTTTTACTTCTTGCCCTGCTTGGCTGGCGGTATTAAATGGAGAAAAAGCACCAGTGGTAGCTTTTACTTCACCATCTTGAGCTAAAGGGTTTACGGTTTCAAAATTTTGACCAGTAAGTGTTATATCAAAACCTGGAATATCACAGTTATGCGGTAATCGGCCCAGCCATCCCAGTTCATAAGCATCCATTCCAATCACACCAGTATTTGTCAAAGTACCTTGACTAAAGTATAATTTATTATCAGGACCAACAGCGACCATATTCGTATGATAATTTCCGAGTCCGGGCAATCCACCTATGATTGTATGAATCGAGCCATCAGTTTGTACACGACAAATCTTTCCAGGATGGCCTCCATCAGAAATGATAAAGTCACCATTGTGAAAACAGGTTCCGTTTACTGGATAACCAAAACCAGTAGCTATGGTTTCCAAGTCCCCATTTGAATGTACTTTAATCAGCGTTCCACCTTTCTTCGCTCCATCCCAAGGCAATCCCGAGGTACTAATAAAAGGAATACCCTGATCATCAAAACAAATCCCCGTGGGAAATGATAATTGATCCGCAACCAGTTCTTTCATAATTTCAAGGCTTAATGTAGAATTCACTTTGTTTGTTTTTAGACAAGCTCAATAGAATAAAGTCTAATCAAATAATAAAAAAAATATAGCAAGCCCGATCATATAAGAGCCGCTTAAAATTTCTGCTTTTCCTGGAATATACTTTCTTATCTTATCTCCTAAAAATAAACCTAGAAAGGATAAGCCACCACTAAATACTCCAATAATCAATGCTGATAATAAAATAGGGTAACCTAATGCGCCTAAACCAATTCCTGCAAACAAATTATCGAAGCTCATAAATAAAGGAAGGATCAGAATCATCCATGGATTGTTAATGACCGTATTGGATTTTTTTTCCATCAATTCCATAATAATAATAATCGAACCTAAAATAAATAAAATTAGAGGACCAAGAAACTCAGCGACAACTCCGGTATAACCTTCCAGTTGGTGCCCAATGAGCAAACCTATTAGAGGCATACACATTTCAAAAAGTGCAAAAGAAAAAACAAGCATCCATTTTCTTTTGTTATCAATACCAAAAAGTCCTAAGCCGGAAACTACTTGAAGGTTATCTATTCCGACCAAAAATCCTAAGATGGCGATTTTAATCATATTTCTGAGTACTTGATGAAGTATTTTTTGGGCCATAAATTTCTAAAATTCCACCGCTCTGTCCAAGTATTAAACCACCAGCGACTACATAGTCTTGCCATATCGCTGGACCGAGGCAATAACCATATCCACCATTAAATCCTTCAGTTTGAGAACCAATATTTCTGGACCAAAGTAATGTCCCATCATCTACTCGAAATGCATAAATGCTAATTTTGGAAGTCGAACAAAACACTACATCGTTCACAACAGCTGGAGAAGAGAGACCGGATTCGCCTGCAGTGGTATACATAGACGCTCCTGTCTTAGTATAACGTGGCGGTTCACCTGTATCAACTGGCCAACAATCTTGTAAAGTTTCCATATTAATTGCCCGCATAAATGGCGTCGTATTATGATCTATACCCGGTCCAGCCAAATGGTAATTTGGACCACCTATTCCTATAAATAAAGATTTGGAAGGTGGGTGAATCGCGGCAGTATTAAATGGGCCAAAATAATTTTCGCCATCATTTGTATTAGATACCTCATTTGAAATATGAGGAGACAATACATTTTGTTGATTGACAGGTGGATGCGGATCAATTGCTTCAAACTGTGATCCATCGTTTTTTCTTGGTAATAAAGAAGTATGATTGATTAATTCCAAAGTTGTTGCATCACAAACCATAAAGCCCCCATTTTTACAACTTACACTAACAACCTTTCTACCATTTAATTCGAATATTGTACAGGCACTTCCTATGTCTACATCTACATCGGTTGGTCGATATTGTGTTTCTACAGGCATTTGTCGGAAGGCTACAAAATCACCAGTATCTGCTTTTAGTGCTAGTATACCATTGGAATAATCTTTTGGATCTGGTTCTAAAGTACCATCAGGCTGAGGGTTACCAGTAGAGGCGTAAATTAAACCAGTATCTTCATCATAGGTGATTGCAGACCAGACTGAACAGCCTAATGATTGAGGGAAACCATCAACGGGTGTATAGGAGTAACCGGAAATACCTTCATCATTAACAGCAGGGGCAGGCAGTTGATTAGGTGGATTATCTGCGTCTACTTCATTTTTAGCGGTACAATATATCCAATCTACTTTTCCTGTTTCAGCATCCAAGGCATAGATAAAACCAAATAGTAAAGGATTTTCTCCTTCTGAAACGCCTACATATAATTTTGAAGATTGCTGACTGCTAGTATTAAAATTCACAACCAAGGGAGAACACCAACCTGCTGCTACAGGGAGTTGTAAAAAAGGAATAGCCTCTTGGAGAATCACTTCAAATTTTGAAGAATCCATCGCAATTAATTTACCCATTTCCTCTGCAAGCAAAGTAGTGTACTTATTAATATCTGGCTTATTATTGTTTTTTTCTGCAGCTTCTAAATTTGCGCCTAATGCTTGTATTTGCTTAGCTATATCCACCTCATAATTCATCTTTAGCATAATTCCACTAATAGGTTGCCAAGCTTGTGCAGACAAACCAGAGATGTATGCACCGTAATTTTTTAATAGGGTAGGACTTGCAAAAATATTAGCAACGATATCTTCAGAAGTATTACTAACTGGTTGGTTTTTAGACACATCTTTTTTACGAAGATCAGTTTCCCAAAGACAAGAAAGATCTTTTTGATCTAAGCAATAAACATGACCATTGAATGCGGAAAAATAAACTTTATTATTAATTACAGTTGGAGTACAACCCATACCATAAAAACCATGAGTATCTCCTTCTCCCGGTTGGAGGTGCCAAGAAAATTGTGCAGCGATTTTGCCAGATGTGATATCGACTTTATAAACCGTACCACCTCCGCTATATCCTTTTACCGCTTCATTATGGCTATTGGAAACCCCGACATAAATATACCCATCTACCACTGCTGGAACAGAAAGGATAGAACCTTCTAAATCAATGGACCTTAGCAGGCCAAAATCATTTTCATTAACCGTACTACTGTTTAGATTCGAGCCTGAACCAATATAACCACCATGATTATAACCACCATGATACATAAACCAATTGGGTGATTTTTCATTAGTTTTAGGACTAGGTGTTGAAGGAATTGTTTTGTCTTGAGGTTTAGATGATTTAAAAGAGTCTTTATTGAATATTCCCATTTTCTTTTATTTTAAGTTGAACATTAAAAATGTTTCGATAATACATGATAGAAAATTAATGTGCTTTCAATTGAAGAGACCAACTAAAATCTGTACTACTGGTCTGATAATGACAACTCATACAAGAATTTCCACCTTTCCCAGCGGCATCATTAGGTGCTTGAAAAAAAGTTTCTGCGGCAGTATTCGTACAGCCATTTTCCGGAAATGGTTTTCCAGATGCTAAAGGATAAATACCATTTGGATTTCCATATATGATGAAGTTACTATCATCTGTTGGCCATTGAGTAATGACCAATTGATAGTTTTTCCAAACAGTATTACTTAATTTTTTCTGATACAATTTATTGATATCAACAGTAGACGAATCTGTCGGCGTAGTGGGTATTTTATTAAAACGAGAAACTTGAGCAGGGACTCTTGTATCTTTATCTGGATTGAGTTGAGTACTATCGGGTCTATTGGCCCAACCACCTCTGGTCTGGGGTACTTTATCATCATTATTATAAGAGTAAGGTTTTTGTGAACCTGAACCGGGAACATTATTTCTATGTTCAAAAGAAGACCAGATCCATTGTTTAAATCCACTGAGTTTTTGAACTAAGTGCAATCCTACTAAACCCATTTTTTTAGTTGAACAAGTTTTACTAATAGGATCAAAGACTTCCTCATTGATGATGTAATAGATACTGTCTACATCATTTTCTGTTAGTTCTCGCCAAGCTGCTTTGACCATAATTGCTCCATAAGTATTTGGCGCACTACTGGCGGGCATAACAAGGCTATCATTATTATTCATTAAGTATTTTACCAGATTTTTCCGAAGATAAAACCAGCTATTAGGGTCACTATCCTGACCTCTTACAAAATCATATTGTGCTTTATTATATCGCATCTCAAACAGCGTATAATTTTTTTCCTGATCTATTAAAGGCATAGAAAAGGCTTCATCAATTTCTCCACCATCTAGAGTTGATCCTTTTGCAGTACCAAAAACATGCTTTGGCGAATTTCCGGTTTGACAAAGATTGACATCATTATTCCAGTCATCCCATGGTGTAGGACGGTTTGAACCCTGACCAAAAAGATCAAATTGGTTTTTATAAGAAGCCCAGACTACAGGGGTCGTGTTACTCATGTTGAGAAAGGTATTTGAATTCCCTGGGTTTTTAGGAACGCCTCTTCTGTTTTCTTCTACTGGCCAGTTAAGTGCAATAAACATTTCCCATGAAAAAAGATCAAAGAATGGTCTTGCATTTTCAGGTTGTCCTTTAAAACTTGAAGGAATATTCACAGTCAATGGAACATTTCCATTAAGTGGAGGAAGAGTAACACCAGTCTTTTGAGGTTCTGATATTGTTGAGTCGTCTGCGCAACTTAGATCGGTAAAAATAGAAAAAGTAATAAGTACCATAGAGACTATGGCACCATAAGTGATGGTGGTGAGTTTTTTCATTTTTTGAGGTTGAAGAACTTTACAATAGAATAAATATAACTAATAAAAAACTAAAATCATAAAGATTTAAAATTTTGTGTTTAAGTTCTGTAGAAAAAGTAATCTGGTATTTTAGAATGAAAGTTTTAATTTTAGACGATTTTAAAAACGGAACTATGCCTAAGCATAGTGAGTATTTTAATAATGAAGTATAAGGCTAAAAATCGCTTATAAAATGCTATAGTATTTCTTCTACAGAACTTATTTCCCCGAAGCAATATTATCCTTCTTCAATAAAAAATCTTTAACCAACCAAAAGACACCAGCAAAAATTATATTTAAAAAAAGAGCCAATAAAAATATATTCTTGCTAGCTGCAATACTACCCAAATAAGCATAAAGCGCACAGACAGGAATATACCCTAGGAAATTTGCGAGTAGGAATTTCTTTAAATTAAAAGACATATTTCCGCTGACAATGGATGTTGCTTCTGAGAGGATTGGGATACCTCTGCTTATAATTAAACCGATCTCTCCATAATTAGACAAAAAAGTATTTGCCCGCTGTAATTCTTCTGGACTATATAGACTATTTACTTTATTTTGAGCGGATCGGCCTAGATAGTAACCAAAGATACTGGATACCATATTGGCAATAATCGATAAAAAGAATCCGGGAATAAATCCTAAAACCAAACCATTGGTAAACATCAGTATACTCGAAGGAATGGGAAGTAAAAAATCAGAACTTAAAATTAGAAAACTAAGCAATGCAAAGATGATCATTGAACTATCAGAATGGTAATCAATGACTTCACTAAAGTAATTTTCCAGATTGGGAAAGGCAAGAAAAAAAGCTAAAATAATTATTGAAATAATGACGGTCGGAACCAGGATTCTTTTCATTAAGGTATTTTTTGGGGTATTTAGAATTTACTACCTGCTAATATAGCAAAGAAAACATTAGTAGTCCTTAAAAAAATACTTAATAGTTTTAGGAATAAGTCACGAAGGCTCAAAAGTTTTGATAAAAGAGTCGTGTTTTAATAGTAAATAAAGTTTAGGACTAATGTTTTACCAGTGAAGCGATCACCAAGAATTTTAACTGAAAAATCAGCCTGAAATTCCTATGTTTTTAACATCCCATAAAATGATGTCTTCTAATCTTAAAGGTTGATGATTAGAATCTTCAAATATTAGCTTATCAATTTTAATAAATGCATTGCGATCTTTAGGAGTAAAGATGACTTTTAATGTACCATTTACTGCATTTAACTTTTGAATAGGTTTAGGTTGATCAACTAAAATTACATCAGTACAAATATTACCTAAATGTGCTTTCTCTTTTTCGAATAACCAAAGTTGACAAGAAATTTCATTGCCTTTGACTTGTAATTGTGTGCAAGAAAAATTGCCCTGATTGAAAATGTCGTGAATAGCAGAACCTATATGGAGCACGTATTCTGATGATGCTAAAACATAATATCCGGCAGCGCATCCAATTGCTGGACGATTCATAGAAAAGTCAATCTGTCCAAAACAAGTAGCAATCGCTTTACTTAATTTAGCTCGATCTTGTTTGAATTCAGGTGATTTACTTTCTATACTATGATCACAAGAAAAATTAAAAACAAACAAACAAAGTATTAAAATAAAATTAATAAAACCTTGCATCTATAATTAATTAATTCTTTGTGCCCTCTGCGTCTTCTCCGTGAACTCAGTGTCCAAGTCCTCCCAGAAATCTACCGAAACGATTCATTAATAACCGATAATGCTTCTGAACCAGGACACAATTCCTCCTTCGTTAATTGATTCAATGGCTTTTTACAAGTTCCCATTAGATCATGTAATTCCTTACTTTCAGGATCAATGTATAAAAGTCCAGTGAGTACTTCTCCTTTTATTTTTGCTTGTTGTAAGCGGTTGACAGCGGAGTTCCGATCGGTCGGATTCCACTTTGGGCTAAGCTTTTGTAATTTTAAAGTAGAGCCATCGAATAAGGTCACATTAGCGCCATCTCCTTCAGGATACTCAACCGTAATTTCTTCCTGATGAGGTACAAAATCTAAGACAGAAGTAGCTTCTATATGATCTCGAACGAAATCATAAGACTTAGTTGATCCATTATTATTATTAAATGTAACACAAGGAGAAACGACATCAATTAGAGCAAATCCCGGATGAGACATACCTGCTTTGATCATAGGTACCAATTGGGTTTTATCTCCAGAAAAACTACGACCAACAAAGGTTGCGCCTAATTCCAATGCCAATCCAGCAAGATCAATAGCTTCAAAAGGATTTGGAATTTTTCCAGCTTTACTAATAGAACCAAAATCTGCAGTTGCTGAATCCTGACCTTTTGTCAAACCATAACAACCATTATTCATCACGATGTATAGCATATTGACATTTCGACGAACAGCATGACAGAATTGTCCCATACCAATAGAAGCGGTATCCCCATCTCCAGATATCCCTAAATATACCAAATCCCGATTGGCCATATTAGCACCAGTCGTTACAGAAGGCATCCGACCATGAACAGAATTAAAGCCATGAGAATTTCCAAGAAAATAAGTAGGCGTTTTAGAAGAACAACCGATACCAGAAATCTTAGCAATCTTATGCGGTTCTACCGAAAGTTCGTAACAGGCCTGTACGATAGCACCACTGATGGAGTCGTGGCCACAACCTGCACAAAGCGTGGAAATAGCACCTTCATAGTCGGCTTTAACAAAGCCAACTTTATTTTTTTTAATACCTGGGTGACGAAAGCTAGGTTTTATATAGGACATGATCTTTTATCGTTCTTTTTATTAAAAACATTATTATCGAGTCTTTATGATTCGATGCTTGCTGTTTCCAATAGTTGATTTTGAATTTGTTTTAGTATTTCATCTGCTGAAATAGGCATACCATCATAATTGAGGACTGGAATTAAACGTTTAGGATTGACTTCCAATTCATTGATGATTAAAGAGCGGAACTGAGCATCTCGATTTTGTTCAATAACAAAAACTTGATCATGCTCATTGATAAAATTGTCTACTGTTTCATTAAAAGGTAGTGCTCGAATGCGTAAAGCGTCAACAGGAATTCCTTTTTCTTTTAATAATTCCATAGCTTCTATCGCTGGATAAGCCGAAGTGCCAAAAAAGATAATTCCAAGAGGATTCTTTTCCGTTCCTTGAATCAATTCCGGCACAGGTACATGACTTTTTGCTGTTTCCCATTTCTTTAAGATACGATCAACTACACGTACATAGTCTGCACCGTCTTCTGTATATCTTGCATATTCATCTCTGGATGTACCCCTCGTAAAGAAAGACCCCTTATTTGGATGCGTACCCGGAATTGTTCGATAGCAGATTCCATCATCATCAATATCAAGGTAACGCCCCCATTCTTTCATATTTTCTAAGTCTTCGGCATTCAAGACTTTTCCAAGGTCATATTTTTTATTATCATCCCATTTCAATGGGGGAGACATATGGTTGTTCATCCCCAAATCAAGATCTGACATCATAATCACTGGTGTCTGAAAACGATCAGCGAGGTCAAATGCATTGCCTATCATCTCAAAACATTCTGCGGGAGTACTTGGAAACAGTAGGATATGTTTGGTGTCTCCATGTGAAGCATATGCAGAAGAAAGAATATCCGGTTGCTGCGTTCTAGTTGGCATTCCTGTAGAAGGACCTCCTCGTTGAACATTGACCAATACGACCGGTATTTCTGCAAAATAAGCAAGACCAATAAATTCACTCATTAGAGAAACACCAGGACCTGCAGTTGCTGTGAATGCCCGGGCGCCATTCCAAGTCGCACCAATAACCATTCCCATTGCAGCTAGCTCATCTTCCGCTTGTACAATCGCATAATTTTTTTCTCCGGTGTCTGGATTGATGCGCAGTTTTTTTGCATAGGTCTCAAAAGCCTTAACCACTGATGTGGATGGTGTGATCGGATACCAGGCAGCTACAGTAGCTCCAGCGTAGATACTACCGAGGCCAGTAGCCGTGTTTCCATCTATTAAAATATGATCTCCTACATGATCTCTTTTTTCCAACCGATATTCAAGTGGACAAGAATAATGCTTTCGGGCATATTCTGCTCCCATATCAAGGGCTTTGAAGTTTGGTGGAATGAGTTTCTCTTTTTGTGCAAAAGTTTCTCTGATATTGTTTCGAATCACTTCCATATCAATATCCAATAATGCTGATAATGCACCAACATAGACAATGTTTTTAAATAATTGTTGTTGTCGTGGAATATCAAAGTTCTCCATACACAATTGCATCATCGGAATGCCAATAAAATTGATGTCTTCTCGATGAAATTCTGCATGTAGTTTTTTAGTGCTATCGTATATCAGGTAACCTCCAGATTTTACAGAGGCGATATCTTTTTTATAGCTTTGAGGATTTGTAGCAACTAAGACGTCAATACCATCTCGACGGCCTAGGTAACCTTTTTCGCTTATTCGCACTTCATACCAAGTTGGAAGTCCCTGAATATTGGAAGGGAAAATATTTTTTGGAGAAACCGGTATCCCCATTCTAAAAATAGACTTGGCGAATAAATCATTTGCAGATGCTGAACCGGTTCCATTGACATTGGCAAAGCGAACTACCATGTCATTCACAATACTACTTTTTAAACTCATATCTGATCTGCTTTAGTAACGTTGTATAAAAACTTGTGCATATCCCAAGCCGCAGTAGGGCAGCGTTCGGCGCATAGGCCACAGTGAAGACAAACGTCTTCATCTTTGAGCATTACTCTTTTGGTAGGAAGTACATCAGAAACATATAAATCTTGAAATAAATTAGTGGCAGGAGCTGATAGCCTTGTTCTTAAATCTTCCTCTTCTCCATTAGTTGTAAAGGTAATACAATCAGTAGGGCAAACATCGACACAAGCATCACACTCAATGCATTTAGATTCTTCAAAAACAGTCTGAACATCGCAATTGAGACAACGCTGAGCTTCTTTGAATCCTTCTAATTTACTAAAACCTAGCTCAACTTCCATCTTTCGATCTAAGAGAGACTTTTTCTTATCCGCATGAGGAACTTTATATCGAATATCATCGACTACTGGGCTATCATACATCCATTCATGGATACCCATTTTTTGGCGAAAGAGATTGGTCATTGGTGCTGGCCGATCATTTTCCAAATCTTTGCCTTCACAAAATAAGTGGATAGAAACGGCCGCTTGATGACCATGAGCAGCTGCAGTAATAATATTCTCTGGACCAAATGCAGCATCACCACCAAAAAATACTTTTGGATTAGTGGATTGAAAAGTCGTTTTATCTAAAACCGGAATATCCCATTTTCCAAATTCGATCCCTAAGTCTCTTTCTATCCAAGGGAATGCATTATCCTGACCAATAGCAATAATTACATCATCAGCGGGAATAAATACATCTGGTTCTCCTGTTGGGATTAATTTTCGTCTCCCATTTTCATCATATTCAGCGCGTACTTTTCCAAAAACCATCCCTTTTAGTTTTCCGTCTTCAACTACAAACTCTTTTGGAGGCATATTATTAAGAATAGGAATATCTTCCATCTGAGCATCATCTATTTCCCAAGGCGAAGCTTTCATATCCTTGAAAGGACTTCTTACAACTACATTAACCTGTTTGCCACCTAATCGTCGAGAAGTTCTACAGCAATCCATTGCCGTATTTCCACCACCAAGAACGATAACATTTTCTCCTACTTTGTCTTTATGTTCAAAAGCAATACTTGCTAAAAATTCAATACCTATATGTACACTAGAGCCAGCTTCTTCACGGCCGGGGAGATTTAAGTCTCGACCTTTAGGAGCTCCGGTTCCTACAAAAACAGCATCATAGTCCTGATCCAAAATTTCTTTCATACTGGATACATACTTATTAAAGTGTGTATGAATACCCAAATCAATAATGTAATTGACTTCCTCATCAAGTACTTCTTCGGGAAGTCGGAATGAAGGAATTTGAGTCCGCATCATACCACCTCCTTTATGCCATTCATCATACAAGTGAATTTCATAGCCTAATGGTGCCAAATCACGCGCAACTGTGAGCGAGGCTGGGCCACCGCCAATCAATGCTACCTTTTTTCCATTAGCAGGAAAAGGTCCTTGAGGCATAAGGCTTTTGACATCTCCTTTATTGTCTGCGGCAACTCGCTTGAGTCTACAAATAGCAACAGGTTCTTCTTCTACTCTTCCACGGCGACAAGCCGGTTCGCAAGGTCTATCACAAGTACGACCTAAAATTCCTGGAAATACATTGGATTCCCAATTGATCATATATGCTTCTGTATACTTTTCGGCAGCAATAAGTCGAATATATTCTGGGACAGGAGTATGGGCAGGGCAAGCGTATTGACAATCAACCACTTTATGGAAATACTCCGGATCTTTAATGTTTGTTGGTTTCAAAATATCTACTGTTTGTGTGGATCAGGATAATTTAAGAATTGCATTAAAATAAAATAAGACCATTCTAATGTATAGACAGGTCTAAATTGGTGTTGAAAATTTTAAAACAGCCTCATAAACATAGGAATTAGGAAGGAGAAATAATAATATGAAGAAAAGATTTTATAGTTATTCGTTTATCAAATAAAAAAAGATCGGAATAGAGGGGCGAAGTTCTTTTATTTTGAGACTTTTTATAAAAAATATAAGCTATGTACAGTGTAAAATAAATATTGACTATTTCTGTCTATGCCTTTCTAGCCTACTCTTCGTCGCATTCTCACCTTGATAGCTAAGGCTATCAGATTCTGGGGGCTCCTCGATTAAACTAAAAATTCATTAGCCATAAACCGGCGACTACTTAATTTACACTGTACTATGTTTTAAGTTTTAGATGGTTGATGTTGAAAAAAGAAATAGCTGAAGCCAATCATTTGATAACAATGACTTTTAATTCCATTCAACAATTGTCTTGATATGGTAAGGTCTAACTTTCAGCTTCCCAAATAGAACAAAGGTGAATAATTGTTTCCGCAGATTTTTGCATATCCTGAACAGAAACCCATTCTAATTTTGAGTGGAAAGCATGCTCTCCTGCAAAAATATTTGGACAAGGTAGTCCCATATAAGAAAGCCTAGAACCATCCGTTCCTCCTCGAATAGAAGAAGCAATTGATTTGATACCTGCTCGTTCTATCGCTTTGATTGCAAGGTTGACAACTTGAGGATGTTGGTCGAGTATATTTTTGAAATTTCGATATTGCTCAGTGACAACAAATTCACCAGTGGATCGAGGATATGATTCTAAAACCTTATCCATGATGGCTTTTAATTCTGCTTCATGTTTAACTAAGTTTTCATCCTCAAAATCTCGAATGATAAATTTAATCGTCGCTTTTTCCACAGAACCACTAATAGATACGGGGTGTATAAAACCTTCCATATCTTCAGTAGATTCTGGTGAAAGTCGACCCTTAGGTAGTAAAGAGACAATTTCTCCTGCGATTTTAATAGCGCTTTCCATTTTCCCTTTTGCAAAACCTGGATGCGCGCTTACGCCATTAATCGTTATGACTACACCATCGGCGGAAAAAGTCTGGTCTTCAATACTCCCAAGTGTTGCGCCATCAATCGTGTAAGCAAAATCGGCTCCAAGCTTTTCCATATCTACTTTATCAACTCCACGTCCAATTTCTTCATCTGGAGTAAATAGAATTCGAATCTTTCCATGCTTGACTTCAGGATTTGTCATAAAAAAATGAGCAGCATCCATGATCGCTGCTAAGCCTGCTTTATTGTCGGCACCCAATAAAGTAGTTCCACTAGCTGTAATAATATCATTCCCTATTTGATCATTCAAATCAGGATGTTCTGATCGTCGAATAATTTGAGTATTGTCATCCGGAAGAATGATATCGGAACCATCATAATTGCGATGTATGATAGGTTTTACATCTTTTCCACTACTATCCGGAGAGGTATCCATATGAGAGCAAAAGCAAATGACGGGAACAGCTTTGCTTGAATTAGAAGGGATCGTAGCATAGACATAACCCCATTCATCTAGATGCGCATCTTTAATTCCCATACTTTTTAATTCCTCAACAAGGACTTTTCCAAGGTCTTTTTGTTTTGCCGTGGAAGGGATGGTTTTGGAATTAGGATCAGACTGTGTATCAATGACTACGTAGTCTAAAAAACGTTTAGTGCAAGTATGTTGGATTGTAGGGAGCATCTGTGAGATTTAAATCGTTTAGTAAATGGATCGCAAAAATAAGTAATTTTTGCTCAGTGTACCAAGTACCTTTGAAAATATACTTAGGACCTATTTAAATTTTATTCATTGGCATACAAAATCTCACTTTAAGAACCTGAATTCGCCTTTTTGTATGTCTATAGCGGAGACTATGAAAAGACAAAAGCGTTTTTTTAGAGCCTTAAATTGAGTTTTACGCTTTCGAAAATAATTTTGAAACAGGTTCTAAAAACTTGAAATATACAGCCATTTCTCGGCAATTGTTTAGTCTATAAGGGACAACCCAGGATTTTTCAGATTGGTAGTCAGAAATTATTTTTCAGGGAAAAACACTTACTCGGGGAATGGCTTTTTTAGGCCCGTGCTTCTTTAACCTTGTATTTAATGGAAATGATTTTATGAGTCAATTTTCGACCAATAGTTATGAGCCATTTAATGACCATTTTTTTATACTGGAGTGCGATCTTAAGTGCCAGCCTTGCCCAGCCAAGGGGTGTCCCTGCGCTGATAAATTTAAAGACCCATTTCAGGATTTTTGCCGTAAGGACTAAAGAGAAATCCAGATTATTAGAAAAACGATATAGATGACGAACATGTGAAAGGAGTTCTGCTTCTTTTACATTGGCAGGAGCAAAACTTAGTACATCAAAATCAAAATCAAATTTTGTCAAAATAGCAGCGCCATTGGAAGTAGGCGTAATGAATTGTCGCTTTCCGAAAAGAAACTTCATGCCATCTTTAAATTTTCTAACTCCTTCTCTAATTTCTTTATAGACAATTTTAATAAGGTTTTTTGCTAAGTAGATGAGCTTTTTTATCCCCTTTTTTAAGATTTTAAAAATCTCTTTAAGAGAGTTTATTAAGGTGGAAGCGATACTTTTTATTCCGTAATAAATTCTACGGACAACACCTCTCTTTTTTATATCTTCTTGATTTTCATTAACTATTTCTTCATAAGCACGATCTGTCGTTTCATTACCTATTCTTGCTTTTTTGGATTGATCATCAGTAATTTCGTTTTCATAAGCTTCTAATAGGTCCTCGGTTGTCGTATCTGGGTCCATTTTTTTTAGGATATCAGATAGCTTCATGAAAAGGTACTTTACATTTAAGACCCAATATCCTTTGATTCCAGTATGATCTTCACTCAATCTGGAGAGTATAAACTTAAGTCGTAAACCCTTAGAGTAGGTTACCATGTCATTGAGTGCACTGAATGTACGGTCACCTACAGCGTTATCTAATTTTCCATAATAAAAGCCATTTGTCCATTGAAATATTTGAATCAATCTGATCAAGTAATTATTATAAGGATCATCAGCAAAATCTTTGAGCTTTCGTTTGTTTCGATTCACAAAAAAGACAGGCTTGACCACATCGTCATAATAGTCTCGATCTAAAACTCTTTTTAATCGACCTTTAAAAGAAAATTTGAGTCTATTTATCTTTCTTTCAAGTCTCATTAATTCATCCAATAATTTGACCAACTCATTTTCTTTTTTACTCATTACAGTATTCCGCTCTTCAATGAGTACTTTCATTTTTTTATTGAAAGCCTCCAAACTCTTATTCGTTTTATTTAACTGCTCTGTTATAGGAAATAGTTTTACGTTTAGAGTGGACTTTTCAAGCTGGAGTGGTTCAATTTTTTTTCTTTTATTTTTTAGGGCACTAATTTCTTTGACTAGACTGTCAATTTCATCTTGTCGTTTTTGTTTAAATCTATTCTTTTGTCGTTTTTGTTTTCTTTTTAATTGTCTTTCTTTATTGTCTAATTTGTTTTGTCCTTCAGAAAATTGACTTATTTGAGCATCAATTTTTTCAATACTAGTTGCTAAATCATCGTGATCTTTTTGTAAACTAGCCTTAACTATATTTAAACTATTTAGTGAAGCGGTGATGGCATCGCTTCTTTGATTTATTGACTCGTTAAGCGCAATTTGCTTTTTTCTGACCATGTCAATCATCTTGTCAACTCGAATCAACTGAGCTCTTTTTCTCTTCGTTTTTTTAGAATCTTTTAAAGCATCTTGTTCTGCTTGATCAAATATTTCATTTTCATTTAATACATCTATTTCATGCTCAATTTTCAATCTTTCTTTGAGTACTTCGGCTTCATTTTCTTTTTCAGGATCATTAGGGTCTTCTGCAATTTCTACAAAATTTTCTTTAGGTATTTCTACTTTAAAAGGAGAGGTGTCAGTAGATTTATGGTATTCAAAGGCAACGATTTTTTTATTTAACTTTCCATTAGAATTGATATTGATATGGCGAATTAAAATAGGAATGTCACCAATCAAATTGATTAGCCCCAATGGAGTAGGAGGAAGATTATGTATCCATTCTCTGAGCTTTTTTAAAGCCTCCAAACTCTTTTGTGAAAATGGACTGTCTATCGAATCATGATATAAATGATGGATATTAAGTCTATAATGGATGATGCGACTGCATAGATTTACTTCTCCAATACTAGGTAAGGTTTCAACTAAAAAATCTCCATCTAATGCTGTAAGTGTATGGAGTAGACTGAGTTCTTCCCCTTCAAGTTCTGTAAGCGATAGAGATACGAAATTTGGAGCAAACTCAGGTATAAGATTAAGAGAAAGATAGTCTTTGCGAAACAGGCGTATGCCAATAGGAAGTAAGAGCTCATCAGCAGCTTTTATATAACCTAAGTCCTTTAAAGGCTGGAGAATTTCTTCAACCCGTCCAATTTCCAGTTTTTCAACTTCTTTTTCAGGGATGATATCACTAAGTATAGGATTGGCACTGTGTAGTGTCTCAGCCATTATTAAAAATTGAATAGAATGTAGTATGATGAAATAGTGTATTATTTCATCATACTACCAGAGAAGAAATTATTGGACTAAAGAAATTCTTTTAGCATTCTAATAAAGCCATTTCTTGAAGTTTTGGCAGAATTCAGCGCGGCATTGTGGATGTCAAAAAGAAAATCATTTTGACTATTAACATCTTCGCTAACAAAGTTTATAGTATCGTGGTCAAAGTCAACATGAGTGTGTGCAACTAATTTTATTTTAGCATCGACAGCTCCTTTCTTGCCTAACTCTTTTGTGAAGTTATGAAAGTCTGTCTTTACTGTAAATTTACCACTTTGATCCTTGGTATTAATGATGTGTGTATAATTTCCACTTAGCGTCGTTACATTGAGTGTTGTGAAATCTACAGCAACTTTACGAATTTGATCGCCTATTTTTTTGAACTTATCAGAAAGGTCAACAGCATCTGTGGTTGTACCTACTCCAGTTTCTTTTGTATCCGTTGGCATAATCTTGAGGTTTAGTTTAGGGGCGAGGCATAAGTAAGTATACATTTTATACCTTGCTCCATAGTCAAATTAATAATTCGTAAGATATATAAAGTATTGAGGATGACAAAATAATCTTTCTCCAAAAACGCTTGTTTTATCGAGATTGGCAGGTATGAACTAAAGTGTATTGATTTCGTGTCCCTTAGATAGATAAAGGATGAAGAATAAAGATTTATTTTTGAACAACTTCTGTATTATAATACTAATAGGGCAATTAATTAAAGTAGGCCTTATTTCTTCGAAATTCTGAAAAATATACTTATTTTTTTTAGTTTTATTCCTACATATTTGAATATGACTTATTGAGTGGGACAATATTGTTCTATCATTTTCCTGTTTTAAACCTATAAAATTTAAACACGATGAGCCGAACGTTAAGATATATTTTGACTATTGTTCTGATTCTTGCAGCTGCAGCATGGATATTTACTGTTTATAAAAC
>CBDICS010000082.1:0-207384 GCA_965277415.1 Saprospiraceae bacterium | reverse complement strand
CTCCTATTATTGTTATTACTGCTTGTTCCGTATTTGCTATGATTTCCAGACTCGTATCTGCTATGCAGCCATTTGGAGCAAGCACCGTTAAATCATATATGCCTACTTCTGTAATCAATGGATTGGAAACATCGGAACTAAATCCATTCGGACCAGTCCATGTAAATGTTGAATTGCCAATACTTGAAAAACTTTGTACCTGGACCGTATCGGGGGCGCAACCTAAGGTATCTCCTATCACGATTAAGAAAGGAATCTCTTCATCCGATTCTATTAATATCGAGCTCATTGTTGTACAGCCATTTGGTGCAAGTACTGTCAGGTCATATACTCCAGATTCTGTCACTGATGGATTACTTTCATTAGAAGTAAATCCATTTGGACCAGTCCAGCTAAAAATTGAATTGTCGATATTCGAAAAACTTTGCACCTGGATTGTATCAGGGGCACAGCCTAAAGTATCTCCTATTATATTTACTAATGGTAAAACATCATCGACCAAGACTTCATAGCTTGCTGTACTTTCACATCCATTCGGGGCAAGCACCGTCAAATCGTAGATTCCACCTTCCGTCACTTCAGGAGTACTCGATAGTGAACTAAAGCCATTTGGACCAGTCCAGCTAAATTCCGATCCAAGTATATTTGAAAAACCGGCTAATAATATCGTATCGGGAGAACAACCTAAGGTATCTCCCACTATACTCACGATTGGTACTGCCGCATCTGCTATTACTGTAACCTCGCTACTTGATGCACAGCCATTCGGGCTGGTCACTAGCAAGATATAGTCACCTGCTTGAGTTACCTCTGGATTACTTTGTATCGAACTAAATCCATTCGGGCCAGTCCAACTAAATTCCGATCCAGCTATACTCGAAAAACTTTGCAGCACTATCGTATCAGGCGCACAGTTCAAGGTATCACTGATGATTGTAATCATCGGTAGCTTATCATCTATTGCTACTTCATAGCTAGCTATACTTGTACAACCATTCGGGGCAAGTACTTCTAGATCGTATATGCCTGGTTCATATATTTCTGGATTACTTTGATTTGATGCAAAACCGTTCGGGCCCAACCAACTAAATTGTGATCCATTTATACTCGTACTACTTTCCAGTATAATCGTATCAGGTAAACAACCTAAGGTATCTCCTATTATTGTTATTACTGCTTGTTCCGTATTTGCTATGATTTCCAGGCTCGTATCTGCTACGCAGCCATTTGGGGCAAATACCGTTAAATCATATATCCCTACTTCTGTAATCAATGGATTGGAAACATCTGAACTAAATCCATTCGGACCAGTCCATGTAAATGTTGAACTGCCAATACTTGAAAAACTTTGTACCTGGACCGTATCGGGGGCGCAACCTAAGGTATCTCCTATTACGATCAAGAAAGGAATCTCTTCATCCGATTCTATTAATATCGAACTCATTGTTGTACAGCCATTTGGTGCAAGTACTGTCAGGTCATATACTCCAGATTCTGTCACTGATGGATTACTTTCATTGGAAGTGAATCCATTTGGGCCAGTCCAGTTAAAAATTGAATTGTCGATATTTGAAAAACTTTGCAAAGTTATCGTATCAGGGGCACAACCTAAAGTATCTCCGATTATATTTACTAATGGTAAAACATCATCGACCAAGACTTCATAGCTTGCTGTACTTTCACATCCATTCGGGGCAAGCACCGTCAAATCGTAGATTCCACCTTCCGTCACTTCAGGAGTACTCGATAGTGAACTAAAGCCATTTGGACCAGTCCAGCTAAATTCCGATCCAAGTATATTTGAAAAGCCAGCTAAGAATATCGTATCGGGAGAACAACCTAAGGTATCTCCCACTATACTCACGATTGGTACTGCCGCATCTGCTATTACTGTAACCTCGCTACTTGATGCACAGCCATTCGGGCTGGTCACTAGCAAGATATAGTCACCTGCTTGAGTTACCTCTGGATTACTTTGTATCGAACTAAATCCATTCGGGCCAGTCCAACTAAACGCCGATCCTGCTATACTTGAAAAACTTTGCAACACTATCGTATCGGGGGCACAATTCAAGGTATCGCTGATGATTGTAACTATTGGTAGTTCATCATCTATCTCGACTTCGTAGGATGCTGTACTTGTACAACCATTCGGGGCAAGTACTTCTAGATCGTATATGCCTGATTCATATACTTCTGGATTACTTTGACTCGATGAAAATCCATTTGGCCCCAACCAACTAAACTGTGATCCATTTATATTCGTACTACTTTCCAGTATAATCGTATCAGGTAAGCAACCTAGCGTATCTCCTATTATTGTTATTACTGCTTGTTCCGTATCTGCTATGATTTCCAGACTCGTATCTGCTATGCAGCCATTTGGGGCCACCACCGTTAAACCATATATCCCTACTTCTGTAATCAATGGATTGGAAAGATCGGAACTAAATCCATTCGGACCAGTCCATGCAAATGTTGAATTGCCAATACTTGAAAAACTTTGTACTTGGATCGTATCGGGGGCGCAACCTAAAGTATCTCCTATCACGATTAAGAAAGGAATCTCTTCATCCGATTCTATTAATATCGAGCTCATTGTTGTACAGCCATTTGGTGCAAGTACTGTCAGGTCATATACTCCAGCTTCTGTCACTGATGGATTACTTTCATTGGAAGTGAATCCATTTGGACCAGTCCAACTAAAAACTGAGTTATTGATATTCGAAAAACTTTGCAAAGTTATCGTATCAGGGGCACAACCTAAGGTATCTCCGATTATATTTACTAATGGTAAAACATCATCGACCAAGACTTCATAGCTAGCTGTGCTTTCACAACCATTCGGAGCAAGCACCGTCAAATCGTAGATTCCACCTTCCGTCACTTCAGACGTACTAGATAGTGAACTAAAGCCATTTGGACCGGTCCAGCTAAATTCCGATCCAACTATATTTGAAAAGCCGGCTAATAATATCGTATCGGGAGAACAACCTAAGGTATCTCCCACTATACTCACGATTGGTACTGCTGCATCTGCTATTACTGTAACCTCGCTACTTGATGCACAGCCATTCGGGCTGGTCACCAACAGGGTATAATCACCTGCCTGTGTCACCTCTGGATTACTTTGTATCGAACTAAATCCATTCGGGCCAGTCCAACTAAACGCCGATCCTGCTATACTCGAAAAACTTTGCAGCACTATCGTATCAGGCGCACAATTCAAGGTATCGCTGATGATCGTAACTATTGGTAGCTCATCATCTATCTCGACTTCATAGGATGCTGTACTTGTACAACCATTCGGGGCAAGTACTTCTAGATCGTATATGCCTGGTTCAGTCACTTCTGGATTACTTTGATTCGATACAAACCCGTTCGGACCCAACCAACTAAATTGTGAGCCATTTATATTCGAAAAACTTTCCAGTATAATCGTATCAGGTAAACAACCCAAGGTATCTCCTATTATTGTTATTACTGCTTGTTCCGTATTTGCTATGATTTCCAGACTCGTATCTGCTATGCAGCCATTTGGGGCCACCACCGTTAAACCATATATCCCTACTTCTGTAATCAATGGATTGGAAACATCGGAACTAAATCCATTCGGGCCGCTCCATGTAAATGTTGAATTGCCAATACTTGAAAAACTTTGTACTTGGATCGTATCGGGGGCGCAACCTAAAGTATCTCCTATTACCGTAATAGTTGGTAATTCTATATTTGCAGTAATATTTACACTTTCGACATTAATACAGCCATTCGGTGCTGTAACGGTTAAATCATACGTTCCAACTTCAAATACAAATGGATTTTGATTAGAAGAAGTATAACTATTAGGGCCAGTCCAATCAAAGGAAGAGCCATCAATAGTTGAACTGCTAAATAATTGAATCGTATCTGGTAGACAACCCAATTCATCTGCCTGAATTTGAATGCCCGGAATATTAAAATCTTCTAAAACGGTGATTGTAGTATCATTGACACAACCATTTACAGACTCTACAGTCAAGGTATAATCACCAGAAAGGCTAGTAGTAGGATTTGGAATATCGAAATCAAAGCTATTCGGTCCAGTCCAATTATATGAGATGATATTTGGATTTGCATCAGCAAAAAACTGAACGAGAGATACATCACAAGAAAGGGTGTCACTTACTAAAGCTTCTATTATTTCTGGAGCAATTGTATCTGCCTCGATCATGATGGAATAAAAAGCCAAGCATCCATTTGAACCAGAAACCAAAACATCGTATTCTCCGGGATCATTAATCCAAGGATCTTCCTCTGTTGACGTAAAGCCATTTGGACCAGTCCAACTAAAGTTTTCTATATAAGTTATCGTGTCCGTTAAAATTTGAACCGGAGGGTTTAGGCAATTTATCGTATCACCTGAAATATTAATCTGCGGCGTAGAAAAGTCAATATTTACAAATACTGAATCTATAATACTGCAATGGCTTTCATCAAGTGTATCGGTAAGTGTTAAAAGATAATTACCTGGTAAAATCACTTCTAGAATAGATTCCATTTCACCATTGATAATACCTGTTCCACCAAAGTCTAAATCCGTCCATTGAAACATAAGCGCTTCGCCTACTGAATTTGAAGCATCAATTAGTACACTCGAATTATTACAGTTCAAATCTTGTACTGATTCTATATTAATTGCTGGGTTTAACACTGTAAGGTCCAATACAATAGTACTATCGCAACCCTGATTCGTCTCTAGAACAGTCGTAAATACTCCTGTCGAATCGTAATAAACATCTCCGATTAAAACAGAATCTCCATGACAAATTGTTCGTTCATAATTGACTAAAATAGAATCTAATCGTATAAACCTAAGGTTAATGAAACTATCACAGCCTGTTGTAGTTAATAAAGTATCTCTAAAATTTCCGGATGCTTCTAACCACATGTCATTAAAGAAGTAAGGCTCATCAACACAAACCGTATCTCGTAAATTATTTACAAATGGGGCTTGAACGGTAAGATCAATTATGATCGTACTATCACAATTTGATTCATTCGTATAATCCAATTGATAAACTCCAGTCTGATCCAAAACCAAAGTATCATAAAATAGAGTATCTCCAAGACATATCGTATCTACAATCAGAATGGTTTCTGATTCATTAATAAAAACACGGAAACAATCACCTGTTCTTGCAGCACATAGAGAAATAGAATCTAAGAGTAAAATATCGAAAGAATCTAAACTTATAGAATTATTAGCTGGCGGAAGATCCAGAGAATCTTCTCCTAAATAAGATAGACCACAAATGAAATATTCTCCTGCATCATAGTTCCTTAAGTCTGGAAAGTCTTCATATGCAATTACGGTATCTTCATGTGAAATGAGATAAGTATAATTATAAAGATTAGTATCTGGTGCAAGCCCTGAGTATACCGGATCAAGATCAAAGATTAAAGAAGAATCACCAGCACAGGCCATTACCCCTTTAGTCATATTTAAAACGCCCGCATCTGCAGCACAAGCAAAGCAACCCATGCCTTCATCATCACAAAATATTATCGTAATATCAATAATCTCAACAGAACTCAATGGATGAGAATTACCAACGGTTAAGGTCCAGTTTCCATCTACTGGCCCAGTATTAAAATCTTCTAAGCAACCATTATGAGGATAATAGGTGCCTGAATATGCATTTGCGAGCAGCCAATTTTGATTATTATCCCATACTTCGCTAAATCCTGGATCAGGCGCAGCCGCTTCTCCACACGGTGTAAAGTTAATACTCCAAGTTTGCGGTCCTGTAACACCGATTTGGAAAGATTGATCACCAATTAAGGTTATTGATTGTCCTCCTGGAGAAGTAAGAATCATTTCTACACTCCATATATGATCTGGAACAAAGTCAATTATAATCCCACAAATGCCTTGTCCTGCATTAGATAAATCATTATTTATGGCTCCCTCAGCAAGAAATTCAAAATCCATAGAAGTCAATGGCCCAACGGAATTGCCGCAATCTGTACATTCACAACTTTGAGCTACTACTTCTTCAGTTACTAATAAGGTAGATAGTACACACAATAAGCGTATACAAAATTTAGAAAAATAGTATTTGTTAGTGTTAGAATGTTGCATTTATAATAATATCCTTCACTTTGAGAACATAAGCGTCTTAAGAAGCTCTGTAGAATAGTACAAAAAGGTACTTTTTTCAGCTAGAAACTAATAATTGGTATTAATTTTAGATTATTCAGGATTCCTTAATCATAAGGTATAGAAACCGACTGGGCGTTAACATTAGACCATATCTGAGCGGCTTTAACCGCTAGAATATTGCATAAAATTCAGCTTTTCTCAGAAGAAATACAAACCTCAAGCAGTTAAGTTTGTATTATAAGCGCAAATTACTCTTTTTTTGTCAAATTCATCTTCAAATTAGTAATAAGAGGCTTAAGTCGAAACTAAGCTGGTACAAAAATTGAATTACTTATATCACGAATAAATTTAATTTATTGGCTTTCAATATTTTTTACAGCTTCTTATAAAAAATGTAATAATTTTGAAGTCCATAACGTTCATAATCGAGGCTTAATTTAAAATTAGAACAGAGATGGGTAAACTTTTGACCTTCGGAATAATTACAGGCATATATTTTTTCTTTTCATTTTCGAATAGGCAAGAAAATATTCCAAAACCTAATAAAACCACTCCTAATATTTCTATCCCTAAAAAGGTTGATCCAGATTCACTCAATAAGGCTCAATTCTTTCCCGTAATATCACAAGATAGATATGATGAAATTTTCAAAAATAATCCAAGTTTTTTTTCAAAAGGCTTCGACTATCCTGTAGGAAAACCAGATGCTAAAAATTACTATAAAGCATTAACTTTTGGGCAAAGACTTCACTTAGGAGAAGATTGGAATGGTACTGGTGGAGGCAATACAGATTTAGGCGACCCTGTTTATAGTGTGGCGAATGGCCTTGTTGTTTATGCTGATGATATTTGCTGTGGTTGGGGAAATACAGTTCGGATCATTCACTTTTTACCGCACCATAATGAGTATAAATATGTCGAGTCAGTCTATTCTCATTTACATAATATCCATGTCAAAGCAGGAGATTTGATCAGGCGAGGTTATCAAATAGGATCAATTGGAAATGCCAAAGGTCGATACAGTGCTCATTTGCATTTAGAATTTAGGGACTTTGTCAATATGTCTATTGGTCCTGGTTATTCAGAAGACCAGTTTGGATACCTTAGTCCTTCTGATTTTATTGATGCAAATCGCCCGAAGTAAGGCGGCATCTGCCATTAGGTCAAGTGATCTAATGGCAGATGACAAATACACAATTACTCCATTATTACCTTTTTATATAAAACTTTATTCCCTGAACGCAATTGCAATACATAAGTACCTGCCGCTAATTCAAAGTCATAAGTTTTAGACCATCTACCTCCATTAAAATTCAAGCCTTCACTATATAGATTTTGTCCAAGTACATTGAACAATCGAAGTTGTAGATCTTCACCACCCTGGCCTTCCAAAACTAAGGTAAACTGCCCATCATTTGGATTTGGGAATAAATTGAAAACATCAATATTTTCAAAATCTTCTATGCCCGTAATGGTAATATCCACCTCCATTTCTGTTGTTGAACTTCCACATGAATTTGTCGCAGTTAACACAACTGTATACATCCCTGATTCAGTATACTGGTAAATTGGACTTTCTTCCATTGACATTTCAGTATTGCCAAAATCCCAATCATAAGTTGTACCTCCTGTCGAAGTATTAGTAAACTCGACCGTACCATCCATCATGATATCAAAATCAAAACCTGCTGTCGGTACATCTTCTACCACAATATATTCTGTTTCAGAAACGGTGTTCTCTCCAAAATCATTCGTGACCGTTAAAGAAACTTCATAAGTCCCAACAGCATTGTAAATCACTGTTGGATTTTGTTCAGACGAACTAACAGGATCTCCGCCTGGAAAACTCCAGGACCATACGGTAGGATCTCCCGTAGAGGTATCTTCAAAGTTTACAGTAAACGGTAAACAACCATTGGTTGCATCAGCATTAAACCCTGCTACAGGTACTTCCCCATCGATAGATATTGTTTGCGTAATTATACTTGAGCCACAAGCATTCGTTACGATTAAAGTAACTTCATAATCTCCAGGAACTAAATACTCATATATTGGATTAGCTTCCATGCTCATTCCTCCATCATCAAAATCCCATTCATACGTATCGCCATTACTTGAGGTATTTGTAAATTCCACTACTGTACCAGAAACGACACTGGTAAAGCCTGCTGTGGGTTCATCTCCAATTATTATATAATCCATTTCGGTAGCCGTTCCATTCCCTGCTGGATTCATGACAGTTAATGTTACATCGAATGTCCCCGCTGAATTATAAGTTACCAGAGGATTTTCCTCTGTTGAAGTCGCTGGTGCTCCGCCTTCAAAAGTCCAAAGATAAGCAGTTGCGTTTTCTGAAGACTGGTTGGTGTATTGTACAGTTAAAGGAACACAACCGGATAATGTATCTGCCGCAAAGAAAGCAGTAGGTGGTGTAATAATTAATACGACTTGACTTGTAGTTACCGTACCACATGAGTTGGTCACCATCAAAACCACCGTATAAGTACCATCTGTATCATAAATATGGAAAGGGTTTTCTTCTATGCTTTCATTTCCATCTCCAAAATCCCAATGATAAGAAGTTCCCCCTGTACTCATATTCGAAAAGATAGCCGTTGATCCTGTAATGGTTGCATCAAAATCTGGTTGAGGAAGCGCTTCTATCACAATATAATTGAAGATCGATGTTATATCTGTTCCTACTGAATTTGTCACTTCTAATGTCACGGAATAAACACCTGGAGTAGTATACTCAATATTTGGATGCTGTTCTGTTGAAGAACTTGGCGTTCCACCGGGGAAAGACCAATTCCAATTACTTACATTCCCTGTTGATGCATCTGTAAAGTCAACATTCAAAGGACCACATCCTGCCGTAACACTTGCAGAGAAAGTAGCAACCGGTAAAGATACAATTGAAATACTTTGCGTAGTACTTGTTTCTCCACATTCATTAATCGCTGTCAATGTAACGGTGTAATCTCCATCATTAGCGTAAGTATGCTCAGGGTTAGCCATTGTACTCATATTCGAATCTCCAAAATCCCAGGAGTAAGAAGTTGCTCCGGTACTATTGTTTAAAAAGTTAACGGTAGCTCCATTAATATTAGAAGAAAAATCAACAGATGGAACTGTATTAACTACAATAAATTGATTTTGAGTATAGGTATTACTTCCGGCAGAAGTTGAAGCAACTAAAGTTACATTATAGCTTCCCGGAGTATTATAAAGCACCATTGGGTTTTGTTCGGTTGATGAACTCGGATTCCCACCTTCAAAAGTCCATTCCCAACTGGTCGTATTTTCACTTGACTGATCCATAAAATTTACTGTGAGATCGGCACAGCCCGTAGTCACATCAGCATTAAAGCCAGCAAGCGGTTCCGTAACAATTTCAAAAGTTTCCGTATATGTAGTTGTTCCACATTCATTCTCGGCAGTAAGGGTGACTATGTATTCTCCATCCATATCAAAGTCATGAGATGGGTTTGTATCATTACTATTATTCCCGTCACCAAAGTCCCAGGTAAAACCTGTAGCTCCTGTGCTTGTATTTATTAAATCAATACTATTTCCAGTTACTGTTCCATTGAAACCAGCTGCAGGAACTGTATTGACCGTAATATAATTTGTCTGAACCGCAGTATTACTTCCTGCAACATTAGTCACTTCCAATTCAACAGTATATGTACCAGGAGTCTCATAAACTACAACTGGATTCTCCACAGTAGAGCTACTTGGAGTCCCTCCGGGGAAAGACCAACTATAAGACTCTACAGTACCTGATGATTGATCCATAAATTCAACGCTCAATGGCGCACAACCGCTTATAGTATTCGCACTAAAACCTGCAACAGGGGCAATAACAGCCGTAACAGTTTGAGTGACTTCTGAACTCCCACATTCATTGCTTGTTGTCAATACTACTTCATAATCTCCATCCATATCATAGGTGTGGATTGGATTGTCTTCTGTACTACCATTTCCATCTCCAAAATCCCAACTAATTGATGTTGCATTGATAGACGTATTTGTAAAAGAGACAACAGCACCAGCCGAAGCAACCATAAAACTTGGATCAGGAACAGTATTGACAGTGATATAGTTTGTTTGCGTAATGGTATTATTTCCTGCATCATTTATTGCAGTTAATGTAACGCTGTACATTCCAGATTCTTCAAAAACAACGGTAGGGTTTTGCTCAGCGGAAGTAGCTGGTGTACCCCCTTCAAACACCCATTCCCACTCTGTCGTATTTGCAGAAGAAAGATCTGAGAACATGACTGTTAAAGGCCCACAACCGCTAGTTATATTCGAATTAAAAGAGGCAGTTGGTAATGTACCAATATTTACTTCCTGCATTACCTCTACTGAGCCACAAACATTCGTCGCCGTTAGGATTACCGTATACGTACCATCCATATCATAGGTATGACTTGGATTCTCCTCTGTACTTGTATTGCTATCTCCAAAATCCCAAGAATAGGAGGTCGCTTCCATAGACGTATTTGTAAAATCAACCAGTGCATCATTTACCGCACTCGTAAATCCAGCCATCGGTACATCATCAACCACTATATAATTTGTTTCGCTTACGGTGTTCGTCCCTGCTGCATTCGTCACTTCTAATGTTACCGTATACATTCCCGCTGTTGTATATTCAACGCTTGGATTTTGAGCAGTTGAACTACTTGGTGTTCCGCCTTCAAAGGTCCATTCCCAACTGGTCGCATTCGCTGTTGATTCATCACTAAAGGCTACCGTCAAATCTGCACAACCACTTGTTGTATTTGCACTAAAGCCTGCTACGGGTGGTGTTACTATTGTGATTTCTTCTTCTGTCATCACTGAGCCACAAGCATTCGTCGCCGTTAGGATTACCGTATACGTACCATCCATATCATAGGTATGACTTGGACTCTCTTCTGTGCTTGTATTGCTATCTCCAAAGTCCCAAGAATAGGAGGTCGCTTCTGTAGACGTATTTGTAAAATCAACCAGTGCTTCATTTACCGAACTCGTAAATCCGGCCATCGGAACATCATCAACCACTATATAATTTGTTTCGCTTACGGTGTTCGTTCCGGCTGCATTCGTCACTTCTAATGTTACCGTATACATTCCCGCTGTTGTATATTCAACGCTTGGATTTTGAGCAGTTGAACTACTTGGTGTTCCGCCTTCAAAGGTCCATTCCCAACTGGTCGCATTCGCTGTTGATTCATCACTAAAGGCTACCGTCAAATCTGCACAACCACTTGTTGTATTTGCACTAAAGCCTGCTACGGGTGGTGTTACTATTGTGATTTCTTCTTCTGTCATCACTGAGCCACAAGCATTCGTCGCCGTTAGGATTACCGTATACGTACCATCCATATCATAGGTATGACTCGGGCTCTCTTCTGTGCTTGTATTGCTATCTCCAAAATCCCAAGAATAGGAGGTCGCTTCTGTAGACGTATTTGTAAAATCAACCAGTGCTTCATTTACCGAACTCGTAAATCCGGCCATCGGAACATCATCAACCACTATATAATTTGTTTCGCTTACGGTGTTCGTTCCGGCTGCATTCGTCACTTCTAATGTTACCGTATACATTCCCGCTGTTGTATATTCAACGCTTGGATTTTGAGCAGTTGAACTACTTGGTGTTCCGCCTTCAAAGGTCCATTCCCAACTGGTCGCATTCGCTGTTGATTCATCACTAAAGGCTACCGTCAAATCTGCACAACCACTTGTTGTATTTGCACTAAAGCCTGCTACGGGTGGTGTTACTATTGTGATTTCTTCTTCTGTCATCACTGAGCCACAAGCATTCGTCGCCGTTAGGATTACCGTATACGTACCATCCATATCATAGGTATGACTCGGGCTCTCTTCTGTGCTTGTATTGCTATCTCCAAAATCCCAAGAATAGGAGGTCGCTTCTGTAGACGTATTTGTAAAATCAACTAACGCATCATTTACTGAACTCGTAAATCCGGCCATCGGAACATCATCAACCACTATATAATTTGTTTCGCTTACGGTGTTCGTCCCTGCTGCATTGGTCACTTCTAATGTTACCGTATACATTCCCGCTGTTGTATATTCAACGCTTGGATTTTGAGCAGTTGAACTACTTGGGGTTCCGCCTTCAAAGGTCCATTCCCAACTGGTCGCATTCGCTGTCGATTCATCACTAAAGGCTACCGTCAAATCTGCACAACCACTTGTTGTATTTGCACTGAAGCCTGCTACGGGTGGTGTTACTATTGTGATTTCTTCTTCTGTCATCACTGAGCCACAAGCATTCGTCGCCGTTAGGATTACCGTATACGTACCATCCATATCATAGGTATGACTTGGGCTCTCTTCTGTGCTTGTATTGCTATCTCCAAAGTCCCAAGAATAGGAGGTCGCTTCCGTAGACGTATTTGTAAAATCAACCAGTGCTTCATTTACCGAACTCGTAAATCCGGCCATCGGAACATCATCAATATCAATATACTGAACTTCAGTAAGGGTATCTGCTCCAACAGCATTTGTAACAATTAATGTCACATCATAAGTACCTTCGCTATTATAAACTACTGTTGGATTCTGTTCTGTAGAACTACTCGGAGTTCCACCCGGAAATGACCAGTCCCAGGCTTCTACATTGCTTGAAGAATTATCTGAAAAATTGACCGTTAAGGCTGCGCAACCCATGATGACATCCGCACCAAAACCAGCTGTTGGAGCTGTTGGAGGGGCTGCTATTTCTATTTCTATAGTTGTTGTCAATTCTCCACAACTATTAATTGCAGTCAATTCTACAAAATAAGTTCCACCATCATCATAAGTATGAGCGGGATTTTCTTCCGTACTGGAACTCCCATCGCCAAAATCCCAAGAATAGGACGTAGCATCTGTTGAAGTATTTGTGAAGTTTACAGTCTGTCCATCTACTATTGAAGTGAAATCAGGAATAGGTAAAGGATCTATCGTTATATAATTTTCAATCGTTATCGTATTGCTACCTACTTCATTGATTACCGTAAGCGTTACATCATAAGTTCCTGGAGTCTCATAGGCTACAATCGGATTCTGTTCAGCTGATTGGTCTGGGGATGCTCCAGGAAATTCCCAAAGCCAAAAATCTGTATTTGCAGAAGATAAATCTTCAAATGCCACTGCTAAGGGTGCGCAACCACTGACTTCATTAGAAATAAAATTGGGTACAGGTAAAGTCGCAATAGTTACAATGTCAGTGAACATACTAACACCACAACTATTAGATGCTGTTAAAGTAACTGTGTACATTCCATCCTCCATATAAAAGTGGATTGGGCTGGATTCTGTACTAGAAGTTCCATCGCCAAAATCCCAATTATAAGAAGTCGCATTTATTGAATTATTAGTAAAAATGGCTAAATCTTCATTTGTGGTGTGACTAAAATTAGTAAATGGAATATCAACCGGAACAACATATGAAAATTTAGTAGTCGTATTAGATCCTGCAGAATTTGTAGCCGTTAATGTCACATCATAGTTACCCGCAGTAGTATAAGTAACCAGTGGATTCTGAGCCGTAGAAGTAGCCGGAATACCTCCTGGAAAAGACCAGAGCCACTGAGATGGACTGTTTATTGTCAAATCGGTAAATTGTACATCTAGAGGAACACAACCAGTTGTCTGATTCGCAACAAAGTCAGGATCTGGAGGCAAGACATCCACACACTCTGCCAAACAATTTGCTTCATTAGCTATATAACTATTAATTGAATTTTGAGATGATGTTGACCAAGTATTTGAAGTATTTACAGAAGGAGCCATAATAAAACCCGACCCTGATGCATCATGTAAAGCATCAAAATTATGACCAATCTCATGAGAAGTAAGTACTCTTAAAAGTTGTTGGTTCGTTGAGAAATCTTGTAATACATGGTATCTAAATGAACCACAAACCGCTCCTACATAAGCAATACCTATCGTTCCTCCATTTAAATCTCGGTCTGTCCATAATTGTCCCAAGTCAAAAGTAACCCCAAATCCTCCTCCATTCCCCCAACTTCGAAAACTACTAAGCAAAGTACTTGCATTTGTAGAGGAGGTCCAAGGATCACAAGTATTACATGTAGAAATAAATTGGGTAACGATTACAAATACAATTTCATCATCAAATTCGTCATCCCAGTTCGTAGCCACATTATTCATCACTGTAATATTATGGTCTTCTACATCCATTTCATTTTCATTATAATCCAGATACATCAACCAATCAGAGGCAATAGCCAATTCTACTTCAAGGCATAAATCAACCATCTTCGCATCTCCTGCTGGGGAATGATCATGATCATCATGTTGACCATAATCGTTTTTAGATTTTTTTATGAATTCATCCGCACCGCATGTCAAGCCCTCATGTGGTTTGACATCAGCAATAGCATAGACCACAACGATATCTCTAGGTGCATCTTTTATTAAATAATGGAGCGGTTCTATAAAATAAAGCTGATCATCTTGTTCAACTGTACCTGCAAAATGATGATCATTAATGGTAAATCCGGCTTTCCCTCCATTGATTTCGTTTAGATACCCTCGATAAGTCATATTTGGTCTTTTAGGATAAACCTCTACCCCACTATCTTTCTGAACAAAAAACTGATAATCTTCTGATCTTATATCCTTTGGATAAAGGTTTATATTCCAATCATAAAGATTCCCAAGTTTTAAATTCAGGCTAATGGCATCACTATTGGATTGAACATACTGATCTATCGAAGGAAGATCTAATTGGTATAAACTGTAGGATTTAAACTCTAAGTCAAGTTTGTTTGAGAATTCCTTTGATTGCAATGCTTCTACTTTAAAAGCGCCACTTTGACTAAATAAATTAGCCATGAAAAACATGCAAAATGCGAGTGTTTTAATTCTTAACATGATTAGTATTTTGTATTAAATGGGTAGATCACCTCTCTAAATAATTAGTAAACCAGACACTTTAGTAAAAAAGCATCTTAGTACTTTGGTAAAGTACATAATTCAAAAAATAAGCATTGAAACGGCGCTTATAGGCGATTAAGTAAAGAAATTATTTAAATAATAATAACTTCTATACTATAGGGATATGAAAGTAATAACTTTAGGGCATTTTTTATGTCAATATTATCAAAGATATTTTTAGTATATCGGTATTATGTCTTTTTTCCTTCAAAAACAGTATGTATTCGTTAGGAAAAGCTTCCATAATTACTTAAAATTAAGTCCTATAAAATTTATAGCATGCTCAAAACCTATTTAAAAGCGATAAACCTAAGCAATCTATTTTTTCTTTCAACTCCTTGGAGTTTTAAAGTATCAAACCTGCTTTTTTTAATGTTCTTCCTTTTTGCCTGTAGTGATGAAAATAATGATAAATCAAGCGATGCCACTGATTTGAGTAAAAATGATAGTTATAGCTTAATAGAACCGAGCTTACTGGAAAAAGCCAATCTAAAATTAACCTTAATCAATCAAGAAGATTTTGAAGAGATTCCCTATCCAGAAAATAGTTTTCAAGCATCTAAAAATAACTGTGAAGCATCTAAAGGATATAATGCGGACCAATGGGAAGGGCTTAATCTATGTAGTTGGGCCGTAGAAAAGGAAAAGATAAATTTCTATAAAACCTTTGTTTCTCGTATTGAGGACCAACTAATCCTAAATACAGAAAATGGAAAAATCAGGCTAAATCATAAGATTGAGACCAATGAAGATCCAACATATTATCAATTTAAAGATTATATTTCAAGTTCTAATTACTATTTGATTGAAGAAATCACAAATCAACAATGCCTACATTCTAAGTTGATTAGTTCAAAAGAAGGTAATACCCATCGATTTAAAGGAACGCTTAGTCTCTCTGAAAATGGCTTATTTTTCATTGTATACACTAGCACTATTATAAGGGATCTGAAATGCCCAAATAAAATAGAATTCTATGAATTTAAAGATTCTGGTATTGAAAAAAAATGGCATCTACCACTAAAAAATCAAAGGATCAAAGACTTAAAATTTGTTAAAAACAAGGCTATTTATATTGCTTTTTCTAAAAATAATGATCAAACCAATCGTCTTAAATATGCCAAAATTGGACTTTAGGGCATATTAAAGATCTAGAATCCAATTATATATACTTCTGGTATGACTATTGGACTTTCATAATAGGTTTTCTTACCTCATCAGGGTAAATTGATAAAATTATATCATGAAACATATTACGTCAGGTATTTTAATATTCTTACTAATCAGCTTGGCGGCTTGCTTGATTAAGCCTCCAGAACCGGCTCCTATACCTTGGACAAAGCTTTCCGATTATTCAAATAATACGAACATTCGATTATTGCATGCTACATCAACAGAATTATACATTTTATCTGATGATGAGTTTGCACGATTAAATCTTGATAATGAGTTAGTTGAAAAACGTAAACTTGAGCTTCCTTTCGATTTTCAAGGCAGGTCAGCAATTTCTGATCATTCATTTCATCAATTAATATTCAATGACTCTCTAAAATTAGAGATCAATTTTCATCTAACAAAAAATCAGGACCAGATATATAAGATCAAAATAGAAGATTATAAAGAATCTGGAGATGCTGCATTTTTAACAGAAGGGGAACAAAGAAATACGACTACATATAATGATGATGGGGCACAATTTGCTATTCCCTTTATTCAAATTCCTAATTCTCACTATACCTTATTCCTTTTTGATATAAACTTAAATGCTACTAATACAGCATTTGAATCTATAGAATTAGCTAAAAGGATAAATATTGAGGATTTCCCTGCTGCTGCTGGCAATTTAAATAGTCTAAAATACATTGACGGTTTTTACTACATGACTTCACTGCATGGAGCTATTCGTATCAACTCAGCAACAGGAGATTACGAAAAGATATTTACAGATTGGATTTTAGATGTATTCAAATACGAAGGCAGCATTTATGCTACTGGTTTTGATAACAGGCTTTATATTTCGCAAAACAATGGCTTGAGTTTTGAATCGGTCGATTTAGGGGAAAATCCTCCTAAAATGCAATTGATAGAGGTGATAAATAAAGAAATAACCTCTCAACAAGCGATAGGATTTCCATTCAATATTATTGATTCAGAATTTACTGCTAGTAATCCTTTACTTTTAAATGAAGACTTTCCTGAAGACTTTTCAGCCTATCAGGATTTGGAATACTTTAATGGCAATTATTATCTGCCAGTATTTAAAGAATTGTATTATGGACCTTCATTGGAAAAAGAATAATTTGTTCAATAAAATTATATAACCGTTAAATTTGATTCTAAGTAAAACTCAGAAAGCACACAAATCAACTTTTAAAATATTTTTACGTATAAATGTTCTTTACGTATACTTAAAAAGTATGGTTCTATTACAAATTTCGTGATTAGAACAAACCATAAATAAAATAAAAGCTTTCATTAGATGTTTTTGTGCTTATTTAAGGCTTGTACATGAGGTTTGTCAAAGGACGAAAGTATTTAACGAAAACAATGAAATTCTTTTGCTCTATTCTTTTTAGTTTCCTTTCCTTTGGTATTGTGTTATCACAAAACGAAAGCCAGATCAACTATGCCGAACTCTTATTAGCCTTAAAAAAGGATATCAAGAATGGACAGCATCGTACCATTCGGGACTTAATCAGTCTGATCGATCATGAATCTGCGGTTACACAGGCTCGTAAAATTCTAAAAGATCATACTTTTTTTACGTCTACAGAAATCAACGTTTCTAAAGCCAGTAAATCAGCCTTACTAGATTTTTACTATGATCGTGAAAAAGAAATAAAATATTCTGAGATTTTAAATGCTTTTTATATTACTCCTGTCGAACAATATGATATAAGTTTTGAATTAAAAAACAATGAACATAACCAATCGGATCAAACCAATGGTACTCTGAGGCGCTTACTTACTGATTTAAATTCTCATCTTGAGCATAAAAAATTCACTGAAGCGGAGCAGGTCATCCAACAGATTATTCAACTAAAATGCATTGATCAAGAAGTTTATCTAAATATTTTAAAAGACCCTAGGTTACTTGATTTTCCTGAGAAATCACGTAATAATAATTATGAGTCTCTAATGTCTTCCTTAGAGAATTACTTAGATGTAGAAGTCATTGAAATTGCTGCTCAGATGCTAGATGGTGCTTACTTAAAAGAAACTTTTGTTATTCCTTTTTTAACGACCATAACGAATAATTCACCTGATACTGAAACAGATATTGAATCTAGCGCTGAATATTTCCTGTTTTTAATTGATTCTTTAGGTTCACTTGATGAAATTAGAACTTATGGATATGAAAAAATATTCAAGTCTAGAATAAGTTTCTTTCAATTCCCTGTCGATTATTATGGTAAAATACTTACGCTTTCAGATCAATATTCTAAATTAAAACAGAATATTATATTTGATCTTCAGCATTGCCAACACCCAAGGGCTTTCTTTTATATTGCATCCGATTTATATAGAAGCTTGAAAGAGGATAAAAACTTCGATAGTAATTATCATATGGAAGTGCTTCAATATATGACAAATGTAAAAATAGGTGTCAAGGATGCAAATGATAAGATCACTTTTGACCCTTTGAAGGATGAAACTTCTACACTAAATTATTTCTTGTTTTGGGCAAGTCATTATGGAGATTTTGAATGGGATGAAAATCGACAATTATTCACCAATAAAATGGAGACCCTTGCCAAAACTCAAAATTATGAACGCTTGTTTAGGCGCTTAAACTCCAGAAATGATACCATTGCTTTAGAATCCTTTGTTCAGTTGACAGAAGGAGAACCATTGGAAATTAAATCCTTAGCTAAAAAATATCGGCAACTGCTGCGCAATCAAAATAAAACGCTCCCTTCTCTCAAATACAAATATCTGGAACAACTTTCATTGTTAACTGAATATTGTCGTCAGAATAAAATCGAATACAAAGTTCAACCAACTTTAGCAAAAAAATTAAGTGCCCTTCTACATGCTAAAAATCAAAAAGAAAGGTATGCTATTGAAAATATTATCATCAATGAAATAAAAATCGATGAAATTACTGCCTTTGAGTATTGGGCTTGTCTAAAAGAAGGAAGTAAAGATATTTCTTTCAGCGCTGGTCGAATTCTTGATTGGGTTTATTCCAAATATTGGGATAATATATTGACCAATAAAGATCAATTGAGACTCTTCTTAAAAAAATCTTATCTATTCGAAAACATTAGCGTAAGCGGCGTCTGCAATGCTTACCTTAATAAGTTTAACAGACTTGATCCCAAGGAATATCAAGCGCTCGAAGAAATCGGAAAGATAGAATCAGATGAGGATATTTTAACTCAAATATCATTACTACTAGCTATAGATATAGAAGAAAGTCTTGGTTCATATAGTATTCTTGACTTTTTGGACGATCCACTAGTTTTCAATAGACGGGATATTAAAATATTACCCAAACCCACAGAAGATGACGTAAAAAAAATTGTTTCGATTATTAAAACAGAACCTGAAAATGAAGTAATTAGAAATTTATTTTTCTACTTATGGCTACATCCGGATATCGAATATATCCCTTATCTGTTTGAATTAATTGACGATGACCGAATTGTAACTCAAAAAGAAAACCTAACCGTTTCTGTAGCTGATAATATTATTCCAATTGTAGAAAATGTGTATAGTCATAGTTTTGAGGTAGCACCTAAAAAACTATTCGCAACAGAACAATGGAGAACACTTTGGAGAAATGAAGGGGAACATTTTAAAAAATGGGAGCAAAAATTCTTTGAGCAAAAATTAGATAGTTTAAAGTACTTTACACAATTAAAAATCGAAGACTTAAATGAATTAACAGAATCTAGCTTTTACTCCATAAAGTATAAAGATGATATCCTAAAGAACATAAACAAAATAAAACCAATCCGAAATATTCGAAAACTTTCTATAGAACCAAAATTATCTGTCGATGAGGATTTAAAATATTTTAAACAATTTTTCTTTAGCTATAAAGAGTTGGATGAAATTCCAAAACTTTTCAACATCAAGGATAAAGATGTTGTTACCATGCTAAGTTTCATCAATGAAAAAACAACATCTTTTGAGATTTCTGAAAAAGGCTCGCTTTATAATAATCTTTTAAGAGCGCCTTGGCTAAGTAGAGCAATTAATCAAGGTAAACTAAAGTCAGAAGCTACTACTATTATTGAAAAGATATTGATCAAATATTTAAATGAAAGTGAATTTTTAAGTGAATTTGAAGAACAAATCACTCAACTTAATATCGCCCAGCTTCAGTTTATGGGTAAAAGTATTCCAGAGAAAATTGACGCGACACTTGCATTAGATGCAGACAAAGGTTCAAAAGCAAAAATTCTCAAATCCATCATCGCTACGGTTACTTATGAAGAAATAGGCTTAGTCGTAAGTCGTTTTGATCAGATGGAAGATATCTTAGAAGAAAAGACATATACCTTTTTATCTCGCGATTTTGGAATTCCTGTTTTCTCTTTTGATACGTCAAAAGAACAAGAGCTTTTCATTGAAAATCATTCGAAAATGTCTGAGTTTGCATTTTATGAATACTACCTTAAAAAATTTGGTATTGATCTTTCAAAAAAGAAACGCCAACTCGATTATCAGCAAATCTACAATATTTTACATTTTGATATTGTTTCTCCATTTGTTGGAGAGACTGGAGGAAAAAGAGATTTGTATATCTATAGCATCATTAAATTGTTAGAATTGCAATTCGATACTCAATTGGGCTTCCATAGGAAATTGAATGAATCTCAGACATTTTATAGCTTCTCCAGTACTAAGCGTGCACAAGCTTGGTTGAAGTATTTAGAAGATAAAAAACTCATCAATACAAACAATACGTTTCCTCGCTCTTTCAACTTTTCAAAGGATATGGAGTAACAAATTTCGTGACTATTCCTCGATTAGTTTTACCAAGTGTATTCCACCTGACTTTTTATAAGTAACATTAAGATTTGTATAACATTTTTTTGAAGCTAAAGCTGTTATAAATATCGTTATGAAGGTAATTAAACGGTACTTATAAATTGTCCAAAATTTATCCTTCAGGTTGCAAAATCACATAAGAATCTGATTTCGTTTTTTTGTATTTCCACAGCTAAGCAGGCTGACTCTAAATAGTTTTTTTGACAAGATTAACAAGATGTACAGGATTTTCTATGCATTTTTGGGCAGTTTTTAAGGCTATAAAAAGAGAAAAATGCTGCTTCAGATCCTTAAATTTTATTTTTTTGCTATCGAAAACAAAATTTGGACAAGTTCTTTATTAAATAATCCATATTTTCGTGGAAACTAAATACCTATCTTATGAAGAAAATAATAAAAATCTCATTCCTACTGCTTTTAGCCTTAGTTATAGGTATAGGCACAGCTGATGCTCAGAATTACGGCAAGAAGAGAAAGAAAAAGAAAAAGAAAAAAGAAAAAACTGAAAAGACTGATGACTACTTTGATGAAGGTAGCGGGTTCGCCCATAAACTATGGTATGGCGGAATGCTTAATTTTCAAATAGGTGGAGATGGTTTTGGCAACAGTTCTCTTTTACTCGGAATAAGTCCAATGGTCGGATATAAAATTCTAGATAATGTTTCTGTTGGCCCTCGTATTACTATGAATTACTATGAATTATTCCTAGAAGGTCCTAACCTTAAGATAATCGAATGGGGAGGAGGACTTTTTAGTAGAGTAAAATTTACCGAATCTATATTTGCTCATGTTGAGTATGAACGACAGAAACTATCTGGTGTAGGTGACATTCCAATTCAAGAATCTAGCGATGAAAATTTTTATATCGGTGTAGGTTATAATTCAGCACTGGGCAATGGTTTTGGCTATGAGATTTTAGGGCTCTATAATTTCTTAGAAGAAGTTGAAACCACTGTTCCTATCGAAATAAGGATCGGTATTACTTATAATTTCTAGTTATTGAAATTGATTTGTTCGAAATTTAAAAACGTCATTTGTCAGCAGTCAAAAAGAGTTTATCCCTTAATGATTGCTGGCAAATGACGTTTCTACTGAGTTTTATACCTGACGCAAAATGGTTTGGGTTTCCCAAAACCATTTTGATCAGCATATACTGTAATGAAGTACATTGCTTTTCTCAAATCACTTCAACGTCAGTATATTTAAAACTTAAAACTCAAGCCAAATAGATAATTCCGCCCTGCCTGAGGAAAGAATCCTGTCAAATTATATATATCATTTCCTTCTAATCGTGTATACGGGTCATCCCCTCTCCCATCATATCCAGCAGATAGATATCGGTAAGTCCAGGCATTTGTAGAAAATTTACTATCCAAGAGGTTCCTTATTAAGAATGTCATTCCTATCTCTTTTACGAATTTCGTTTTGACATTAAAACTTAATCGTAAATCACTAAAGAAATAAGGATCAAGTACGGTATTTTCATTAGACGTATTATCTATATATTGCTTTCCTACATATTTACCAAGCAATGCAAGTTTGAATGATTTATCATTTTTCCCTTTAAAGAAATCATATTCTAATTCTCCAGAAACAACTACATTAGGAGAAAATGCTAAATCAGTGTCTACATGATTGATGACCTCCTGTTCTCCCGTATCCCAATTATCTACAAACTCTGTAAACCTTGAGATTTTATTTTGACTAAATGTTGCCGCCGCATTAAAATCAAGATTATCAGTTAACTCAATCCCTGCGACCAATTCAAGGCCTGCTCGATAACTATCTTCAATATTACGTCGGGTATTTTCTCCTACATCATTAATCTGTCCTGTAAGAGCCAATTGATTTTTATACAACATATGGTATAGATTGGCACTAAATGCTGCTTTCTCAAAACTTTGTCTAAATCCAAGTTCAGTATTGTATAAAGTTTCGTGTAGAGGTCGACTAGAGATAGTAGATTCGGTATAGTCCGTCCGATTGGGTTCTCTATTAGCTATACCAAAAGAAACATATGCCTTAGCTTGCTCATTTACATCATAAAAGAGTCCAACTTTTGGATTAAAAAAATTCAACTGATCATTCTGCTCAATACTTCTTCTATCATTATCCAATCCAATAAAAGAATAATCCACCTGTCGAAATTGCAAATCTAAATATCCATTCAATGAACTGGTCAATTGATAATTTATTTTTCCAAAGACATTGAAGTCTTTCTTTGTAGATTCATTATCGTAATAAGTATCTCTTATTTCACTATCATTAGCATATCTGGCCCAAATTACCTCACCAAAATGACGGCCATCATATTGATTCCATGCACCACCAAAAGTAAATTCCAGCTGACGGCTGTCATTGATATAATTTAAAGAAAAAGTGGTTCCATAAAAATCATTATCCAACCATCGCCGTCGAATAAGATCTGATTCCTTAAAACTATAAGTTGCTCTGATCAAAGTATCGCCCAATACATTTATCGCTAATTCCTGATCTACAGAAACATCTTCATTATCAATAAAATTTTCAATAAAACTGGAATCAATACCTGGAAAGAAAAATACTTCTTGAATAGGTATATTCGAAATTCCATAATCAGATAATGCTTCATTTCCTTTATATTGTTCGAAGTACCCTTCCCCTTTTGTATAATGCAGCCCTATATTAAAATTCCAATTGCGATTGATTTGATTATTATAAAATAGTTGATAATGATTTTGTTGATAATCATCCACCTCTCGGTCATATGGATCTCCTGATTTTTCAGTACCCGCTGTATTGGTTCGCCTCAAGACATCATCATCTATGAACTGTGCAGGCACTCCATTCCAAGCTTGATAAGTGACTTCATGCCCACTGAATACATTAAACCTCAAAGAACTTTTCTTTCCAAGGTATGCTCCAGATAAATAGAATGATTCCAGATCAGAACTTCCTCTATTGATATAACCATCAGAATTGATTTTTGAAATCCTTCCATCAAAAGTAAAATGCTCGTTAAGTAATCCCGTTCCGAAAGTCGCATTAGATTTCCAAGTATTGAACGAACCAATCGATCCATTTACACTACCATAAGCCGATCTATTTAGCTTGTTTGTATTCAGGTTAATACTAGCACCAAAAGCACCAGCCCCATTCGTAGAGGTTCCAACACCACGTTGTATTTGAATATCATTAGTAGATGAAATAAAATCTGGTAAGTTTACCCAAAATACACCTTGAGATTCTGAATCATTATAAGGAATACCATTGATAGTGACATTAATTCTAGAAGCATCTGTTCCCCGAATTCTGATACCTGTATATCCTATCCCTATCCCAGCATCAGAAGTAACTACAGTCGAAGGCGTCCATCGCAAAAGATAAGGAACATCCTGACCCAAATTGTTTTCTTCAATCTCTGCTTTGTTTAGATTGGTATAAGTCATAGGTGTTTTTTCATTAGCCCTTGTTGCTTTTAAAATTAAAGCATCCATTTCTAAAACCTGTTCGATCATCTGTACATTCAAAACATAGCGTGGTACATTGTCAGGTATAGCAATCTTTCGACTAAGCGTACGATAACTTACATGAGACAGTTGGGCAGTATAATTACCCGGTTCAATTTGCTTAATCTCATATTTTCCGTCTGCTCCTGTTACAGCGCCAATATTAGTTTTTAAAATAAGAATATTAGCGCCAACGATTGGATTTCCATCTATATCCAACACTCGTCCAGCCATTGATGACTGTGCAATACTAGCACCTGCCCATAGCAGTAATGCTAAAACAATAATAAAATTTTTCATGAAAAATGAATTAATAAATCGAAATAATATAAGTGGCCAGGGGTATGGTCCTTATTTTACTTCATGCCCCAGAACAGGTTACTGTCCTTTCCCTTACCGGAATTACCCGGCCAGGTTCAATGGGTGTAATCTCAGCCATAAAACACCAAGTCATCAAGGAAGTAGATATAGTTTGTATCAAATACCGTGATAACAAGACGCCTCAGAGGGCACCCCAATAAGAAGCCGCAAAGGTATAAAAAATTATTTATGTCTTGTCTCTAAACCAGCGTCAAATCATGGCGATTGCAAGAACGATATTTTAGACTTGTGTTATGGTGATCAGTCCTATGGACGGTGTGATTTGGTGATCGCTTCACTTGTGAGGAGCTACTTTGGGCAGTCTTCAAAAAATTTGGTCATTTATTTTTACTCCATTCATATTTAATAGATAAGCTTGCGATTGCCATGAGCGTCAAATAAGGTGATTGCAAGAAGGACATTTTAGATTTGTGTTATGATAGTCGCTTTGCTTGTGGTGTGGTGTGGTGATCAGTCTTATGGACTGTGTGATTTGGTGATCGCTTCGCTTGTGAGTGGCCACTTTTGGCTGCCTTCAAAAATTTTGATCATTTATTTTTACTCCATTCATATTTAATAGATAAGCTTGCGTTTGCCATGGTAGTCAATTATAAAGACATCGAATGTTGATCTAATCGGCTTATGAATTCAAATTACCTTATATACTTTTAATCCATCTCAAAGCCATATCCAATCGTTCTTCTTGATTTCCTTTTACTTCAAAAAAGTTCTTATTATAAAATTTTAATTCTTTTTTATAATACTCATAAAGTACATCTCTATCTTCTGGGTTTTCACGTTGAGGATCAAATTCCCAAGGAATTTCTGTTCCTGTCAAGAGATACAGGTCATAAGTTCTACTTTCAATATTATTTAAAATAAAGTCATGGCATCGTCCATATTTATAATTGGACCAGATTTTGAAAGTTATTAAATCCGTATCATAAACTAGATACGTTTTAGCCAAGCTTACATATCTTTGTTCTAAATTTAATTGGCCTTTTGCCATTAATACCAAGTCTTGTTCCACGTAGAGTCGCTCTATTCTTTCTAAATACTGGCGAGCAAACTCAGGTACCCAAGCAGTATTTAAAGCCTTCGCTAATTGCTTTACCAAAGTGGTCTTACCTGTTGACTCTGGTCCAGTCACGACGATTTTTTTTAGCATATATAGGTTCTTTTCAAATACAAATATAACTCAATTGTCGTAGAATTAGCATCTAGATAGTCATCGTGATAGTTTTGTGATATTTTCGTTATTAAGGTGGGATATTTAAAATATACCTTGCGTACACTTCCAAAAACTGTTCGACCCTCGAACTTTTCTAACTATTTAAATATCCAAAAAAACGACATTATGAAAAAAACATTTCTCTTTATTTTAAGTTTTTGGCTTTGTTCTTTTTCCCTGCAAGCACAAGTCGTAATTAATGAGATCCTTCCTACTGGGACGGTCGAATTAAAAAACATTGGCAATGAGACGGTAGATGTATCCGGATATTGGCTTTGTGATTTTCCTGCTTATCAGCAAATTCAGAATTCCAATATTACATGCGGAGAGATGATGCTTGGAGCTGGAGAAATTTTAGCAGTTGATGATTTTAATACTATTGCTCCAGACGATGGTGAAATGGGGCTATATTCCACAAACAGTTTTGGTAATGCTTCTGCCATGTTGGACTATGTCGAATGGGGTGCTTCCGGCCATCAACGTTCTTCTGTTGCTGTAGCAGCAGGTATTTGGACTGCTGGCGACTTTGTTCCAGCTTTTACCGCTGGTGCTTCATTGGAGTATGATGGCGAAGGTGATGCTTCAGAAAACTGGACGGAACAATCAAATCCAACTATCTGTGAAGAAAACGGTGAAGATGTTTGTGACGTAGATGGTGGCGAAATAGAGACAACAGATGGAGAAACAGAAATAACTATCTGCGCAGGCGATGGCATTTCTGATGCTTTCGATGTAAATGTTTCTGGCTCTAATGGTCCAAACGCTGCCTGGGTCATTACTGATGCAAATGATAATATTCTTGCATTGCCTCCTAGTCCTCCTTTTGATTTAGAAGGTGTTGGTGGCGGTGTTTGTCTGGTTTGGTACTTAAGATATGAAGATGGACTTACTGGACTTGAAGTAGGCTTAAACACAGACGATTTTGATGGTTGTTTTGACCTTTCTAATCCTATCGTTGTCAATCGCAATGGTGTAAATGGTGGTGAAATAGAGACAACAGATGGAGAAACAGAAATAACTATCTGCGCAGGCGATGGTATTTCTGATGCTTTCGATGTAAATGTCACGGGCTCTGAAGGTTCAAATGCTGCCTGGGTCATTACTGATGCAAATGATAATATCCTTGCATTACCTCCTAGCCCTCCTTTTGATTTAGAAGGTGTTGGTGGCGGTGTTTGTCTGGTTTGGTACTTAAGGTATGAAGATGGACTGACTGGACTTGAAGTCGGTGAAAATACAGACAATTTTGATGGCTGTTATGATCTTTCTAATCCTATCGTTGTCAATCGTAATGGCGTAAATGGTGGAATGATCACTTCTCCAACGGGAAATGTTTACAACCGTGTAGTTGTAGCAAATAGAGCATCAGGTACTATTTCTGTTATTGATAGTGAAAATAATAATATTGAGAGTACTTATGAAATGCCTGATGATGGAGAACCAATGTATGTTGTTTACAATGACTATAATAATAGTGTATTAGTAGGTGATTATAATGGAAAAGTAGTTGCATTTGATGGAAAAGATTTTTCTGTCCTAGGTAGTGCTGATGCAGGTGCAGGTGTATTCCATATGTGGCTTAGTCCTAACAATCAACAGTTATGGGTAAATAATGAATTGGATAATACCATTTCTGTAATTGATCCTAATAATCTGACGACTTTAGCTACAATTCCTGTTCCCGCAGATTTATTAGATGCAGGTTTCAAACCGCATGATGTAATCGTGATGCCTAATAATGCAGCAGCTTTTGTGAGCTTCCTTGGGCCATTAGATGCTGATTATGTTGTGAAGTTTGATGCTACAACTTTTGAGGAAACGGCTAGAGTAGCAGTAGGTCTTGATCCACATCTTTCTCTTACTAGTGCAAATGATAAACTTTACGTTGCGAGTCAAGGATCTGATGAACTAGCTGTGTTTAATCGAAGTGATTTAAGCTTAGTGACGATCATTGAAATTCCTAATGCTCATGGTTTAGGGATGAATTCAGCTGGAACATACCTATATGTCGGAAATATTTCTGATGGAGGAACCAATGCTAATTATACGGTTGACTTAGCGACCAATACATTAGTGGGTGATCCTGTTGATGCTCCTTTTCCTGTTCCTCATAATTATGCAGTAACAAAGGATGATAGCAAATTATTTGTTACACATAGTGGTGGGTCTAGTAATAATGTAAGTATCTACGAATTAGGTCCTACACCTACACTTATGACTACTGTAACTGTTGAAAATAATCCTTTTGGATTGGTAGCTTATACATTTGTAGAAACTACAACAGAATATACAATTTGTGCTGGTGATGGTATTGCAGATCCTTTTGATGTAACTGTTTCTGGTTCTGAAGGTGCAAATTTTGCTTGGGTCATTACAGATACAGATGATAATATACTCGCTTTACCTCCTGGTCCTCCTTTTGATTTAGAAGGTGTAGGTCCTGGTACCTGTTTAGTTTGGTACTTACGATATGATGGTACCTTATCAGGTCTTGAAGTAGGAGGAAATACAAATAACTTTGATGGTTGTTATGATCTTTCTAATCCAATCACTGTAAATAGAATTACGACTAATGGAGTAGATGGTGGAACACTGGAAGGTGGACCTTTCGAATTCTGTGTCGGTGATGGTGTTGAAGATAATGTTTCTGGTATTACACTTTCTGATAACCTTGGACCAAATTCACAATGGGTGATTACAGATGAAGAAGGTAATATTCTTGGATTACCGCCTATGCCTGGTGTAGTCAATTTTGATGGCGCAGGTCCAGGGACTTGCTTAATCTGGCACTTATCTTATGAAGATGGTTTGACAGGACTTGAAGGCGGTTCAAATATTGATGATTTTGGTGGTTGTTACGATCTATCTAATCCGATTCCTGTAGTAAGATACCAACCTGAAGGCGGTGTGCTAGAAGGTGGGCCTTTCGAATTTTGTGTCGGTGACGGTGTTGAAGATAATGTTTCTGGTATTACTTTAAGTGACAACTCTGGGTCTAATAGCCAATGGGTCGTTACAGATGAGCAAGGTATGATCCTTGGTCTACCTCCTATGCCTGATGCAGTCAATTTTGATGGCGCAGGTCCAGGGACTTGCTTAATCTGGCACTTATCTTATGAAGATGGTTTGACAGGACTTGAAGGTGGTTTGAATATTGATAATTTCGAAGGTTGTTATAGCCTGTCTAATCCGATTCCTGTTATTCGATTATCTGGCGATGATTGTCCAGATAATTGTACAGCAGATGGTGGAACACTAGAAGGTGGGCCTTTCGAATTTACAGTTGGTGATGGGCAAGCGGATATGATCGCTCCAGGTTCTATTACCGTAGCGAATTCTAATGGTGATAACTTCCAGTGGATTGTTACTGACGATGCTGGTTATATTCTTGGCTTACCTCCTATGCCTAGTGCAGTCAACTTTGATGGCGCAGGTCCAGGTACTTGTCAGGTTTGGTACTTACGATATGATGGTAGTGTTTCTGGATTAGCCCCAGGACTTAGTGTTCATGAATTGGAAGGTGATTGTTTCGACCTTTCTGATAATGCGGTGCAAGTCATTCGTACAACTGAGGATGGATGTCAAGCCAATGGTGGTGAATTATTTGGCGGACCTTTCGAATTTACTGTCGGTGATGGGCAAGCGGATATGATCGCTCCAGGTTCTATTACTGTAGCGAATTCTAATGGTGATAACTTCCAGTGGATTGTTACTGACGATGCTGGTTATATTCTTGGCTTACCTCCTATGCCTAGTGCAGTCAACTTTGATGGCGCAGGTCCAGGTACTTGTCAGGTTTGGTACTTACGATATGATGGTAGTGTTTCTGGATTAGCCCCAGGACTTAGTGTTCATGAATTGGAAGGTGATTGTTTCGACCTTTCTAATAATGCGGTGCAAGTCATTCGTACAACTGAGGATGGATGTCAAGCCAATGGTGGTGAATTATTTGGCGGACCTTTCGAATTTACTGTCGGTGATGGGCAAGCGGATATGATCGCTCCAGGTTCTATTACCGTAGCGAATTCTAATGGCGATAACTTCCAGTGGATTGTTACTGACGATGCTGGGTATATTCTTGGCTTACCGCCTATGCCTAGTGCAGTCAACTTTGATGGCGCAGGACCAGGGACTTGTCAGGTTTGGTACTTACGGTATGATGGTAGTGTTTCTGGCTTAGCCCCAGGACTTAGTGTTCATGAATTGGAAGGCGATTGTTTCGATCTTTCTAATAATGCGGTGCAAGTCATTCGTACAACTGAGGATGGATGTCAAGCCAATGGTGGTGAATTATTTGGCGGACCTTTCGAATTTACTGTCGGTGATGGGCAAGCGGATATGATCGCGCCAGGTTCTATTACTGTAGCGAATTCTAATGGCGATAACTTCCAGTGGATTGTTACTGACGATGCTGGTTATATTCTTGGCTTACCTCCTATGCCTAGTGCAGTCAACTTTGATGGCGCAGGACCAGGGACTTGTCAGGTTTGGTACTTACGGTATGATGGTAGTGTTTCTGGCTTAGCCCCAGGACTTAGTGTTCATGAATTGGAAGGCGATTGTTTCGACCTTTCTAATAATGCGGTGCAAGTCATTCGTACAACTGAGGATGGATGTCAAGCCAATGGTGGTGAATTATTTGGCGGACCTTTCGAATTTACTGTCGGTGATGGGCAAGCGGATATGATCGCGCCAGGTTCTATTACTGTAGCGAATTCTAATGGCGATAACTTCCAGTGGATTGTTACTGACGATGCTGGTTATATTCTTGGCTTACCTCCTATGCCTAGTGCAGTCAACTTTGATGGCGCAGGTCCAGGTACTTGTCAGGTTTGGTACTTACGATATGATGGTAGTGTTTCTGGATTAGCCCCAGGACTTAGTGTTCATGAATTGGAAGGTGATTGTTTCGACCTTTCTAATAATGCGGTACAAGTCATTCGTACAACTGAGGATGGATGTCAAGCCAATGGTGGTGAACTATTCGGCGGACCTTTCGAATTTACTGTCGGTGATGGGCAAGCGGATATGATCGCACCAGGTTCTATTACTGTAGCGAATTCTAATGGCGATAACTTCCAGTGGATTGTTACTGACGATGCAGGATATATTCTTGGCTTACCGCCTATGCCTAGTGCAGTCAACTTTGATGGCGCAGGACCAGGTACTTGTCAGGTTTGGTACTTACGATATGATGGTAGCGTTTCTGGATTAGAGCCAGGACTTAGTGTTCATGAACTAGAAGGCGATTGTTTCGACCTTTCTAATAATGCTATTGATGTTATTCGTACAGCTGATGATGGTTGTCAAGCTAATGGTGGTGAACTATTCGGCGGACCTTTCGAATTTACTGTCGGTGATGGACAAGCGGATATGATCGCACCAGGTTCTATTACTGTGGCGAATTCTAATGGTGATAACTTCCAGTGGATTGTTACTGATGATGCTGGATATATCCTTGGCTTACCGCCAATGCCTAGTGCAGTCAACTTTGATGGCGCAGGTCCAGGTACTTGTCAGGTTTGGTACTTACGATATGATGGTAGTGTTTCTGGTTTAGCCCCAGGACTTAGTGTTCATGAATTGGAAGGTGATTGTTTCGACCTTTCTAATAATGCGGTACAAGTCATTCGTACAACTGAGGATGGTTGTCAAGCTAATGGTGGTGAATTATTTGGTGGGCCTTTCGAATTTACTGTCGGTGATGGGCAAGCGGATATGATCGCGCCAGGTTCTATTACTGTAGCGAATTCTAATGGTGATAACTTCCAGTGGATTGTTACTGACGATGCTGGATATATCCTTGGCTTACCGCCTATGCCTAGTGCAGTCAACTTTGATGGCGCAGGTCCAGGGACTTGTCAGGTTTGGTACTTACGATATGATGCTAGTGTTTCTGGTTTAGCCCCAGGACTTAGTGTTCATGAATTGGAAGGTGATTGTTTCGACCTTTCTAATAATGCGGTACAAGTCATTCGTACAACTGAGGATGGTTGTCAAGCTAATGGTGGTGAATTATTTGGTGGGCCTTTCGAATTTACTGTCGGTGATGGGCAAGCGGATATGATCGCGCCAGGTTCTATTACTGTAGCGAATTCTAATGGTGATAACTTCCAGTGGATTGTTACTGACGATGCAGGATATATTCTTGGCTTACCGCCTATGCCTAGTGCAGTCAACTTTGATGGCGCAGGACCAGGTACTTGTCAGGTTTGGTACTTACGATATGATGGTAGCGTTTCTGGCTTAGCCCCAGGACTTAGTGTTCATGAATTGGAAGGTGATTGTTTCGACCTTTCTAATAATGCGGTACAAGTCATTCGTACAACTGAGGATGGATGTCAAGCTAATGGTGGTGAACTATTTGGTGGGCCTTTCGAATTTACTGTCGGTGATGGTCAAGCGGATATGATCGCACCAGGTTCTATTACTGTAGCGAATTCTAATGGCGATAACTTCCAGTGGATCATTACTGATGATGCTGGAAACATCCTTGGTCTACCAGCTTTACCTAGTGACGTTGACTTTGATGGTGTAGTGCCGGGTACTTGTTTGATTTGGTACTTACGTTATGATGGTACGATCTCTGGTCTTGAAGCTGGATTGAGTATTGATGATCTTGAAGGCGATTGTTTTGACCTTTCTAATAATGCTGTTGAAGTTATTCGTAATGGTGTTAATAATAATGGTGTCGATTTAGAATTGAGTATAGAGGTTGACAACTTACTTTATGATCAATATGAACATGTGACTTACACCATTACTGTTTATAATAATGGTACAGAAGACGCTACTAATGTAGTCATCGAAGCCGGTCTACCAAATGGAATGGTATATAGCGATCATGATGAATCTGCAGGAGATTATAGTTTATTCTTTGAAGAATGGACATTAGATGAATTAGCTGCAGGAGAATCAGCAACACTTGAGCTTGTACTTTTCACATTAGTAGAGGATGAGGACATTGTTAATTTTGTTCAAGTATTAGAACAAGATCAAGATGATGTAGACTCTTCACCTGGCAATGGAAATGGTGTAACACCTCAAGAAGATGATGAAGCTGCAATAACGATTACTCCAATCAATCCTACACCTCAAGGTGGTACGGATTCTGACTTATCACTAAGTATCACAGCAAGTTCTGATACATATGATCAGTACGAGAACGTAACGTATACGATCACCTTGACCAATGATGGTCCGGATGATGCGACAGGTATTAGTGTCTCAGCTGGTTTACCTGATGGTATGGTTTATTCTGATCATTCAACGACTGCTGGAGATTACAGTTTGTTCTTTGAAGAATGGAATCTTGATATCCTGGAAAGTGGCGAGACGGCTGTTCTAGAGCTTGTTTTATTTACACTTGGAGAGGATGTTGACATTAATAATTTCGTTGAAGTCATCGCTTCTGATCAAGATGATCCAGATTCGACACCAGATAATGGAAATGGAGTAAGTCCTCAGGAAGATGATGAAGCTGCTGTGATTATAATCTTTGCTGAAAGTTTTGGAGGTGGTATACAGTCTTTTAATAGTACTGCTACTACAGAAGGAATTAATCTATTCCCTGTACCTACAACGGATCAATTGACTGTTAAATTGAATGCAGATCAAAATGAGATCATTGATGTTCAGGTAATTGATATTACTGGTAGAGTCATGAGTTTTGATCAAATTTCAGTAGTCAAAGGGCTAAATAAATTTGAATTAGATGTTAATCATCTTTCAGACGGAATGTACTTTTTGAATATTAGATATACAAATTCTAAAGTTATAAATGAGAAATTTCAAAAAGTAAATAGATAGCGGTTTTTTGAGCAGGTTGGGAATTTAGTATTCAAGCTAAAATTCTATTTTCGGTTTGAAAACAAAATTCCTGACAGCTCTTAAGAACTAATATGTAAAATCTGATTAACAATTTTATACTATAGGAGCGGGTAATATTTTACCTGCTCCTTTTTTTATGCCCTCTTTTCTCTATTGTTATTGAGGTTTATGTTTAGAATGTGTAGTTTTGCGATAGAATAAAATACTGGAATTTATATGCATGATATAGAACCTCATTTTAGATGGCGAGACCAATACATTTCCTCAGAAGATGAACGCTCCCCTTTTCACGGTCGTATCTATGATGAGTTTCGTTTTACTCAAAAGGTATACAATTACTTTATCCACCCTCAATGGGATGAATTTGGTTCGCAAACATTGTATATGAAAATTCTTTTTGTGGATTATGAGGAAGGATTTGCGATTTTTGACTTTATTGGCGAATGGAATGATTGCTTACACAATGATATTCGTTTTCTAAAGCGAGAGATTGTCGATTTTATGATTGGGCAAGGGATTTATAAATACATCCTTCTTTGTGAAAACATCCTTAATTTTCATGGCTCTGATGATTGTTATTATGAAGAATGGTATGATGATATAAAAGAAGAAGATGGTTGGATTATTTGTTTGAATACACTTAGTCATGTTGAAGAGGAAATGAAAGATACTCAAATTCAACATTATGTAAATTTTGGTGCGCTATTTAATAATATAAATTGGCGACCTCATAAGCCAAGACATGTGTTTAATGCTATAGAGGCATTAGTACAAGGAGATGTAAAAAGATTGATTTGAATATAAGAACCTGTCCAAATTTTGTTCCGTCACTTAAAAAAATAAAATGCATAAATCCGGTTTTGTAAATATTATAGGTCGCCCAAACGTAGGAAAGTCTACTTTGATGAATGCACTAGTAGGCGAACGAATGTCTATCATTACCAATAAACCTCAAACGACCCGTCACCGAATCATTGGTATCGTCAGTGATGAGCAATATCAAATCGTTTTTTCTGATACGCCGGGCATTATAAGAGATCCTTCATATAAGATGCATGAAGCCATGAACCGCTTCGTCAATACCACTTTTGAAGATGCTGACGTTATGCTCTTTGTTACAGAATTTGGAGAAACGTATGAAGACGATGACCCTATTATTTACAAATTGAATAAGATTAAGATTCCGCTTTTTCTTGTCATCAATAAAATTGATAAAACAGCTCCTGAAAAAGTAGCTGAACTAATAAAGACTTGGAATAAGAGGGTGCTCTTTTCAGAAACGATTCCCATATCTGCTCTAAATAAAGTAAATACAGAAAAGCTTTTCGAACTTATTTTAGACAATACTCCAGAAGGGCCAGTCTATTATCCAAAAGATCAATTAACGGATAAACCAGAGCGGTTTTTCGTCAGTGAAATTATTCGGGAAAAAATTCTTTTATTATATAAACAAGAAGTGCCCTACTCCTGCGAGGTAATTATTGAATCTTTTAAAGAAGAAAAAACGACACGCGGAGAAGATCTTGTCAAGATAAATGCACTCATTTTTGTTGCTCGAAAAACACAAAAAGCAATTATCATAGGCAAAGCAGGTTCAGCCATTAAAAAACTAGGCACGGAGGCTCGAAAATCTATTGAAATTTTCCTCGAATCTAAAGTCTTTCTTGAATTGCATGTTAAGTATAAAGACAATTGGCGTGATGATGAGAGAATGTTGAAGCGTTTGGGGTATTAGGGTACCTATGCTCATTACTTTAAAGATTTTTTCAATGTTTTAGGTATTTATTTCAACTATCTGCATACCATATTATTAGCTCATCAAAATTTTCAAAATCATATCTACCAATGCTTGATTCAAGTATATCAAGCTTATTATGATAGACACCAAAGCACATCGCATTAATATAAAATTCCAATTCACTCGAACTTCTTAACATAAATATATTACAATCTGCTTTTTCTGCTAGCCCATATTTATTTAACAAAGAGGCTTTAGTTTTAATATCCTTGAGTAATGAAATTTCAATACCTTCTAACGCCGTTGGACATAACACTAATCCTACACCTTTAACTATGATATCAATATTATACGTTCTCCTTTTATTTTTCATACTCCTTAATAATAATTGATCATGACTTGGAGAAAAATCTATAATCTTGAATTTATTTTTTAGATCGGAAAATAATACCATAACCTATCTTTATAATTTTAATTTAAATACGTCAAACCTTACATTTTTTTGGCAGTGTATCATATGTAAGGGTTTCGCCACAAAGACGCTAAGGCACAAAGATGTATACTGCTTCATACCTTTGTGTCTTAGAGCCTTTGTGGCGAAAAAAATGATACAACTTGAAAGAGGTGGATAGCCTTATTTTGATGCACCGCCATTAAGGTTATTCCAGCAAGCTTTATTGTCTCAGTATGCTAGCCAGTTTATTTTTATACATAACTTCATTATTGAATTTCTCATCTGGGATAGTATCAAATCCCAGATTATCACTATTCACTTCTGAAAACCCAATATAATCATCAAACTGTATAACATAGAACTTATTATTGTGCCAAATATCCAACATTATTGCACCCGAGGGGAAGCTCGTATGCTCATGTTTTATAGACATTCTCTTAAGTAGTTCAATTGTGTGTCGAAATAATTTTTGAATATCTTCCATATTATTTTCTTAAGAATAGTTTACCTGTTTTTCTTTCAAAAATGCTGAAACTCCCATTTAGCTGAATTTCTATTCGGTGTCCTTTTGTTAATGCTGTGACATCTATATAATAACATAATTTACTGAACAAATTGATTTAGACTATCAGGCTTCGGAAGCAATTGCTTAAAATTAAAAGTATCATTAGGAAATACACTACCAGAGCGATCAGATACAGAATTCTCATTTCTTACAAATGATGTATCATTCAGAATAGTACATTTCATTTCAAATAATGGCAAATTATTCCCTTGTTTTGTTTCCCATTTTTTTATATTTAAGCTTACACCATCAATCGTAAAAATCCCCCAAAAACTTTGAAAGTCTTTGGCTGAATCATGAGAACCTTGATTATACAAATCTTCTATTTGGGTAAAACTATCAAAATCTTTATCTCCTCCATATAATAATACTCCATCCCTATATAAAAAATAAACTTCAACTGCTTCATGATTGGTGTTATCATTAAAATACATTCTATAATAATATCCATCAATTCGGAGCCCTTCCCCTAAATAAGGTTCTTTTATTAATTCAAACTCACTAGACTTTTCACAGTTATTTAAACTAAGTATCAAGCCAAAAAGTATTAGACATTTCTTTACCATACTGAATAATTATTTGATTCTCCATAAAAATAATAAGGCAATTCATAAGGGTATCCTCTTTTTCGTAAAAAGTGTGGATCTCCTGTTAAATTATGACTACTATTTTGTTCCCTCGCTAATGCAAGATAAAAATCGTTAAACTACACTTTTTACTGCCCCTCACCTGATTTAATTTCTACTAATAAATGCCCCAAATCTCCAAGAATATAATTTATCCGACCTGTATTCATGGAGATTCCAGCAGCTGAGTATCGAGAGTCATATTCTATACCAAAGCCATTAAAGCCTAAAAATGTAGCCGCTTTGTTTTCTTTCCACTTTATCCACATAGTCTGACTGTTGAATTATTTCAATTCCTTGGCAGTACAACAAAGCTGGAATTAATACAAATACACAAGACATCAATTGTTTTACCTTATTCATTTAATATAGTTATTTGTACTATCCGGTTTGGGAGAAAAAGAACGAAAATAAAAAGTATCTTGTATGGATTGTATTCCGCCTCCATAATTACTTTTATATTTTTTCATCAAAAAAGTGGTATCATTTAATATTTCTCCATAATACATTGCTGTTTTTAATGAATAACCAGAAGTCGCTCCCCATCTTTCAATTACTATGCTATCCTCTTTGATTTGGAAAACTCCCCAATCTGTTTTATTTCCCTTTGTATAATCACCATATGTTCCATCCTTATATTCATTTTCTCTAACATGAATCTCATTAACAAGAGGACTTCCACCATATAGTAATACTCCATTCTTATATAGAAAATAAGTAATAAACCTGTCTCCTGAATGAGTTTTAAATGGGCTATAATAATACCCTCCTAATTTCAGAGATGTTTCGATGAATTCTTCTCTGTCAAGTAACAGCAATGAATCATTACACGAACCTAACACGAAGATCAAAAATAATATTAAACTATATCTTACCATGTTGTATAAGGATTTGTTGTATGATGAGAAAAATAAGCCCTACTTGGAATATCCATTACTTTAAACCATTTTGCTTTTCCTCCTTTTAAGATATCATGTGCAAATCGATTTTGAACAACATGTCTAATTCCTTCTGAATTCCACCCTGCTCTATAGTTTTTATAACTACCATATAGAACAGCACTTCTATTACCTTATTCAAGCTTCTCCTCAATATAAAAAAAGCCCCTACCAAATGATAGAAGCTTTCCTTTTTTTCTTCATATTTAAACCACTACGGAATAAACCTATTCAAGCTATCAGGCTTTGGACTAAACTTCTCAAAATAAAATGTATTACTCTAAACAGAAGTTCTTAAAAACTCGAAATTTACGCTAATACCCTTTCAGAGTTCAGGCCAAACATTATTCAAACAACATTTCAAAATCTAGAGATTCTTTTATTCCATTATTAGATAAAGAATATACTTCAAAGTCATCAAATCCTAAGCCTTCATATCTTTTTACATAAACTGACTCTACTTCTAATTTTTCATCAAAATGTACCCATACCATTGGATAGTCGTCTTTAATTGCTATATTATGTTTTGAATAACTAAAGGTATATCTTCTGTACATTTGTTCTTCATTAGATGAGCTACAACAGGTTCCATCTTCCTGCCATTGATGTACTTGGTTAATAACACCTTCTTTTGAAATAGCTTTTTCTATGTCAATCATCCCTTTTGATCATTTTGTCTTTTACTATTAATAATTTCTTCAAGATATTTTGAGGATTAAGCATTCTTCTTCTTTTTAAATATTTCAGTAGTTCACTTTCTTCTTTTTCTTTAAGGTAAATTAAGTATATAGTATAGGTTATCACTATTCCACTACTCAAACTATTTATCTTACTACCATTTAAAAAATTGAATCCAAACTCTGTGATTTCTAACTGATTTTCAGTTACAAACCTTTTCAGCCCTTTAAAATCCATATCTGAAGCTTTAATTTCTTCTTCAACAAATCCAGCTAAAAGTGGAAGATTCTCTCTATATATATCACTTTCAATTCGTTTTGCAATCTCATTCTCAATATTAAGTACAATCTCGGTTTTTAAAAATGCTTCTATATTATCACGATCGAACATCTTATTTTAATTTATTTGATATTTTTTCATACAAACAATCTTCTACATCTCTTTGATTAAAATCCATAGGATGTAATAATGTTCCATTAACTCTAATTTCATTTATTACACTATTTAACCAATCTCCTAAATTTTCAGAAACTCGAAAGTTTAAATATTCAGAATGGGACAAAAAAATAACCGTTCCTGCTTTATAAATGTTCCCCAATGAAATGCAATCAAAATCACCGTTACCCCAATTATGAAAATTTATCAACCCTGAATTAGAATAAACCATCATCTCATCAATAGATAAAATATGTAATCCAAAAAAATTACCCCCATTAGAAATTAATAACAACTCTCTTAGATCTTCTGGGAGTTTTAGGTCATTAGTTTTTTCAAAGTCTAATAATTGTGAAGTTGAAATCGAATCATTAAAATCCATCTTTAATGAATTACCATCTTCATCAAGAAATACGCAATTTATATATTTATTTAAAATCTCCTGTATTTTCATTTTACTTTTCTTAATTGCTCCATTGAATAAAATCATAACCAGTAAATCGAAACCGATCAATAACCTCATGTTCCCAAGGCCATACTTCCATTAAGTTACTAAATCTATGAGGATCGGCTCCTGTTCTACCATTAATATGATGAAGCTCCCTAGAAACTTCTATATTCCTAATTTCTCCTGTTGCTCTCATCCTTACTTGAGCCATTCTTCTGGGAACAATTCCACCATTCGTTAATTGCCAATACCGATCTTTAACTGCTTTCCATGAAGGATAATTTCCCGCTCTAGTTAGATATGTAATATTAGGCCCTACTCTTGGTGCAGTTACCACTATCGCTTCAGAAGAGGCTGCTGATCCTACAACATTACCTCGTATCTGCACCACCCCATCTTCAAACCCACCAACTCGCATTACATCTTCTACACCGCCAGCATTACCATTACCTGTCCCATTCATATTTAAGGTACTAGGATTGACTCTATCAGTTCCTGGAGGTGGCGCACCCGTCCAGGGGTTTGCTCCTTTCGGAAGTGTAAAGACTCCTGTTGCCGCTCCTAATACTCCACCAGTCAGCCCAGCTCCTAAGTTTTGTTTTACATTCGGTTGATCTCCGAAGAAGATTCCATTAAAAGCCTGTGTTACTGCATCTCCCGCCATTGAAGATGCCGCTCCAATTGCAAAACCATTTATCGCTCCTGCTCCAATTAATGTGGGTCCGGTTGCCGCTACCATTGCCCCACCAACAGCTCCCGCACCAAATGCTTTTACTCCAGCCCAAAATCCACCTTTTTGGACATCATCCCAATGCGTCACTAAATTGATTACCCCCCCTATTGCTGCTCCTGCCACAATATGCCAAAAGTCCCCATTAGGATCACTAATAGTTATTGGATTATCTCCCATTGCATTATACGGAGTCCAATCATAATAACTCTCCGCCGCAGGATCCACGCCCCACCATCTACCCAAACTCGGATCCAAGGTCCTATAAAAAGCAAAATTAACATTCAATCCCAAATCCTCACTATGCTCAATTCCATTATACTGATAACGGTTTTTAACATCAGTAGTCGGAGTCCAACTGCCTTCCTGCTTCATCCCAAAAGGATAGTAGTGATCCTCTTGCATGATTTCGGTATAATCCCCGGGGCTTTCCCCGAATCAATACTACTATTATTTGTAGAAAAAAGAAGTATTCCTCAAAAGACGCTTAATAATATCATTGATAAATCTGACCCCAAAGATACCTTATTCACCTTTTTAATCAACATAAAAAAGAAATACCCCTACCAAATGATAGAGGCTTTCCTTTTTTTCTTCAGGCTCAAACCACTACGGAATAAACCTATTCAAGCTATCAGGCTTCGGGCTAAACTTCTCAAAATAAAATGTATCACTCAAAGCTACCGTTTCTTCTGTATAATTATTGTCTAGACTTGTTACCACAAAAGTCGAATTATCTAATATTTCACCAAATCGAACCACTGTCTTCAAAGGCCCTCCATTACTCGATTCCCATGTTTCATATTCTATACTACCTTCATCAATATTAAATACTCCCCAGACATCTTTAGTATCTTTTATTAAATCATCAAAACTATCTTCTATCCAAATGTTTTGTATTTCTTCATTACTCATTTCCTTGTCATAACTTCCTCCATATAATACCGTCCCATTTTGATAAAAGAAATAGGTTGCCATTACTCCATCAGAGTGTTCTGGACTAATATAGTAGCCATCTATTTTTAATTCACTTCCAATGTAATCAGTCCTCACAAGTTCTAGCTCTACATCTTTACCACACGAAGATACTATCAAAAACAAACCAACAACTATTACCTCTATTCGATATAATAACATAAATTATTGAACAAATTGATTCAGGCTATCCGGTTTCGGAGTAAACTGCTTAAAATGAAAAGTATCTCTAAAAATTATATTACCAGAGCTATTAGATACAGATCCTTCTTCTATAACAAAAGTAATATCATCAAGAATTGTACACTTTAAATCTATCACTGGTAAGTTTCCTCCTTGACCAGACTCCCAATGCTTCATATTAAGATTATTTTCTTCAATAGAGAAAGTACCCCAATAATATTGAATATCCATTACTAAATTATAGTAGCCTTGATTATAAAAATCTTCTAATTCTTCAAAACCCTCAAAGTTATTATCTCCTCCATATAACAACACTCCATCCCTATACATAAAATAGACACTTATAGCTTCATGGTTTGTATTTTCATTAAAATATTTTTTAAAATAATAGCCATCAATTTGTAAATTATCCCCTACATAGGGTTCTTTCTTCAATTCAAACTCACTAGACTTTTCACAATTATTTAAACTAAGTATCAAGCCAAAAAGTATTAGACATTTCTTTACCATACTGAATAATTATTTGATTCTCCATAAAAATAATAAGGCAATTCATAAGGGTATCCTCTTTTTCGTAAAAAGTGTGGATCTCCTGTTAAATTATGAATGCCATTTTGAACTCCTGCTCTTAATCCTTCCCCATTCCAACCCATTCGCTGCCTCCCTAATCCAATATAAAATATACCAGCTCGATATTTATCTGCTGTTCCCCCAGTATAAGTTGGTTGACCATTTACAAGGCCATTGGGTCTTAGTTGACCATTTGCAGGGCCATAAGGATCACCAGTAAACAAATTAAACCCTGCAGAAAATTTTCCCCATTTAAGTCGTAGCCCTGCTGTCCGCCATCTATCCTCTCCATCTCCTAATGGTGGAGAATATTTGTTCCAATCATTTTCGTAAAGCAAGTAACGATCCTTCCCTAAGCCTATTTTGAAAAAACCTGTTGTTTGACTCGTTCCTACATTATCTCCATACACATTTACACCAGCCGTAAAACCGTATCCATTGCTTGTCACTCCATAACCAAAACTCAATCGGCCTTCTATTCCAAAGCCCTTACTGCCTATAAAACTTGATTTAAGGCTCAACCCACCTGAAAATTCAGCAATATTAATACCTGTCTTTGGCACACCTATTCCAAGCGTTAAATCTATACCTATTCCAGCACCATCAGTTCCTACTCCTCCTGTAATATCTATTCTCAAACTTCCAAAACCAGTAGCTGCTGGTGCTATAGGGTTCGTAAGGAGGCCTTTATTGCCAAAAGGACTGCCAAATAAAGCACCATTAATAAAACCATTCGCTGCCGCTAGCCCTAACCCTCCCCAAGAAAAATTATCTCCTGTATGGGTCAATAAGTATCCTGCAACATTTATTGCACTACTTATCGCTCCTGAGACTGCCCAAGCAGCATCTCCCTCTGGATCAGTATAAGAAATAGGATTATTAAACATTGAATTATAAGGGTTAAGCCCCTTAAAACTCTCCGCCGCAGGATCCACGCCCCACCATCGACCCAAACTAGGGTCTAATGTCCTATAAAAAGCAAAATTAACATTCAATCCCAGATCCTCGCTATGCTCTATTCCATTATACTGATACCGGTTTTTAACATCAGTAGTCGGAGTCCAACTACCTTCCTGCTTCATTCCAAAAGGATAGTAGTGATCCTCTTGCATGATTTCGGTATAATCCTAGGGCTTTCCCTTGATCAATAATACCATTTTTTGTAGAAAAAGTAGCGTTCTTTAAAACATGCTTAACACACTGTATAATTATCCCATTGATAAAATTTGCCATTTCTTTTCTTCTTTTCTCTGCTCATTTGTTCTTACCTTTGCCCAAATTTACAAAATGAGTAATATTGTAGCTATAGTCGGTCGACCAAATGTTGGAAAATCAACACTTTATAATCGTTTGATCGGTGAGCGTCAAGCCATCATTGATGATACTAGTGGGGTGACCAGAGATCGAAAATATGGATTAAGCGAATGGAATGGCAAATCCTTTACGGTCATTGACACCGGAGGCTTCGTTCAAGGTTCTGAGGATGTTTTTGAAGCAGCTATTCGTTCACAAGTTAGAATCGCGATTGAAGAGGCGACAATTATCATTTTCATGGTTGATGTAATGACCGGAATAACTGACCTTGATGAAGAAGTAGCGGCCTTACTGAGAAGGTCAGAGAAAAATGTATTGCTAGTCGTTAACAAAGTAGACAATAGAACTAGAATGCTTGAAGCCAATGAATTTTGGAGTCTTGGATTTGATCAGACGTTCTTTCTTTCCTCTCTTTCAGGAAGCGGAACAGGTGAAGTCTTAGATGCAGTCACCGAAAACCTTGAGGACGAAATCGAAATAGAGTCTGATTTTCCAAAGATTGCTATTCTCGGACAACCCAATGTAGGGAAATCTTCATTGGTCAATGCATTACTTGGCGAAGAAAGAAATATTGTAACCGATGTTGCTGGTACGACCCGAGATAGTATTCACACAAAATATTCAAAGTTTGATAAAGAATTTTTGCTTATTGATACAGCAGGAATACGTAAAAAAGCAAAAGTCCATGAAGACCTGGAGTTTTACTCTGTCATGAGAGCTATAAAAGCATTAGACGAAGCAGATGTTTGTATTCTAATGATTAATGCTGTTGATGGAATCGAGGCACAGGATATGAATATCTTTAGATTAATTCAAAAAAGAAATAAAGGTATCGTCTTATTAGTGAACAAATGGGATTTGCTTGAAAAAGAAACCAATACAGCTCGGGACTATGAAAAAGATCTTAGAGAGAAAATTGCTCCATTTAATGATGTCCCTATAATATTCACTTCTGCATTAAACAAACAAAGAATCTTCCAAGCAGTAGAGGCAGCACTTACTGTATATCAAAACCGTACAGTCAAAATCAAAACTTCTGTCTTAAATGAGTTTTTACAAGATGCCATGATGCATACGCCTCCACCTGCCCATCGTGGACGTTATATAAAAATCAAATACGTTACTCAATTACCAACTTATTATCCAGCATTTGCTTTCTTTTGTAATTACCCTCAGCATGTCAAAGAAAGCTATAAAAACTTTCTTGAAAACCAACTTCGTGAAAAATTTGACTTTACTGGTGTACCGATTGGTATTTTCTTCCGTAAGAAATAGAGGAACTATTTAATTTAAAGATTTTAGGCGCTAAATCTCCCATTCAGGGACAATTGGAATCTAAAATATTAACCTTAATTTCTAATATGCCAATTATAGACACATCAATCAAAGGATTAAAGGTATTTGAACCAAAAGTATGGGAAGATGATCGAGGGTATTTTTACGAAAGTTATAATGCAAATACATTCAAAGAAGCAGGTATTCATGCAAAATTCGTTCAAGATAATCAAGCAAAATCTGTTTTTGGAGTACTTCGAGGATTACATTATCAGGTGCCTCCTTTTGCTCAAGCTAAATTAGTCAGGGTGATCGAAGGAGAAGTTTTGGACGTTGTAGTAGATATTCGAGAAGGCTCTCCTACTTATGGACAAACGTATAGTATCCTGCTCAGTGCTGAAAATAAAAAACAACTTTTCGTACCTAGAGGCTTTGCCCACGGATATGTAGTCCTAAGTGAAACTGCTGAATTCTTTTATAAATGTGATAATTTCTATTCTAAAGAATGCGAAGGCAGTATTTTATACAATGATCCTACGCTTAATATAGATTGGAAAATAAATCTCGACCAGGCCATTCTTTCTGAAAAAGATAAAGTAAATAGTCTCTTTGGGGAACATCGAGAAAGTGCAATCAAATTAGCAGACAAAATTAAGTAATATTGATATGGCTACAATACTTGTTACAGGTTCTAATGGTCAATTAGGTCAAGAACTAAATGCATTGGCTTCCAGGTTTGAATCCTTAGATTTTGTTTTTGTTGATGTTCAGGATTTAGATATTACCAATGCAGAAATGGTTCAGAGCTATTTTAATCAACATCATTTTGATTACTGTATAAACTGTGCTGCATTTACGGCTGTTGATAAGGCAGAGACTGAACAAGATCTGGCTTATGCTGTCAATGTTGATGGTGTGAAAAATCTGGCTACTTCCTGTGTTCTGTACAATACTCAGTTGATACAAATCTCTACAGACTACGTTTATCATAATCAGCAAAACACCCCTTTTAAGGAAAGTGATCCAAGTAATCCTCAAGGCGTTTATGCTCAAACTAAACTTCAGGGCGATCAGCTTGCAGTACAGATTCTACCTAGTTCAATGATCCTTCGAACTTCATGGGTTTATTCTACATTTGGACATAATTTCGTTAAGACGATGATTCGTTTAGGAACGGAAAGAGATACTTTAGGTGTTATTTTTGATCAAATAGGTACACCTACTTATGCACATGATCTTGCTCTTGCCATACTTACCATTATTGATAAAGTAGAAAAGGAGACAATTAATAAAGCCTCAATGACAGGTGTTTTTCATTATAGTAATGAGGGGGTCACGAGTTGGTATGATTTTGCAAAAGCTATTTTTAGAATAGAAAACATAAATTGTACGGTCAATGCTATAGAAACAAAGGACTATCCTACTCCTGCTAAACGACCTCCTTTTAGCTTACTCAATAAGCATAAAATAAAAACAACCTTTGGCATTGAAATTCCTCACTGGGAAGAAAGCTTATCTCTTTGTTTGAAAAACCTTAAGCATAGTCAGACGTTATCTAATTAGTTGATGTTGCTAAATATTAACTGACAACTTATCATTTAAGATTAGAAATTACAAATGCTTAAACTATGTCTTTTAGAGAAAATTACCTCGATAATGTCAAAAAACTCTTTCGATATTATAAACACTTAGGAGATCAGTCGCTCTCGGTACTCAAGGATGAGGAAATCCACATTAGGTTTGAAGAACATTCTAATAATTGTGCCATCATTGCAAAACATATAGCAGGAAATATGCTTTCTCGTTGGACCGATTTTCTAAATTCTGATGGTGAAAAAGAATGGAGAAATAGAGAAACAGAATTTGAAGATCAGTTTAAATCCAAAGATGAACTCTTATCTTATTGGGAAAAAGGATGGCATTGTGTTTTTAATGCTATCGATCCGCTTCAAGCTGCTGATCTTGACAAGATAGCTTATATCAGAAATGAAGGCCATAGCGTTTTGGAAGCCATCAATCGCCAACTAGCACATTACAGTTATCATATTGGACAATTGGTTATGCTTTCTAAAGCTATAAAAGGAAAAGATTGGGAATCACTTTCTATACCTAAAGGAGAATCTCAATCATTTAATCAGGGTAAATTTAATAAGGATAGGTCTCGTAAAAATTTTATTTAGGTGTGTTTTTTTGGTGGGATGGGGTAAGGAGGAAACCACGGAGGACGCGGAGTTACACAGAGGATTGGCTTGTGAAGGAGGAAACCACGGAGGACTCAGGGTTGCACAGAGGGCTTACTTAGGAAGACGGAAACCACAGAGGCACAGAGTTACCACAGAGGCTTGGCTGTAATATAAGTGATCCTAATTCTCTACGTATTCCAAAAGCGAAGTCATCACAAGTTTCGAAGGAACGACCACAAAACCTGAAAGGTTGATCACTTTTTCACAAGCGCAGCGATCACAAAATGCAAATCTGAAATACTTTTCTTGGAATTACTATAGTACCTCGGGTATAAGCCTTGAGGAAACTCAAAGAAACTGTACATTTACAAACATATTCTGCCCTTTATCGTAAAACCTACAAACTATTTAGTAATTTCTAGCGTTTTTTTATGTGAAAGCTTAATCTAAAGCTATGATATGACGTATTTAGAATATCCATTCTGCCCAATTATTCCTATTTTGTAATTCAAATATTGTTTGAATGAAACGACCATTACATTTATTACCCGCTATATTCACTTTATTCTGTTGCATTTCATTTCAAAATGCTCATGCAACTCATAATCGGGCTGGAGAAATCACCTATAGAGTTATTGATGGTTTAACAATTGAAGCAACCATTATTACTTATACTAAAGCTAGTAGTGTAGCTGCTGATAGAGATACTTTGGAAATTTGTTGGGGAGATTTGACTTGTGAAATGGTAGGCCGAGTAAATGGAACTGGCGATTTATTACCAAACGATACTAAACTAAACAGGTATGTAGCTACCCATACTTACCCCGGGATTGCTCATTATGTAATCTCTATGACTGATCCAAATCGTAATGGAGGAATCCTGAATGTAAATTGGCCAAACTCTGAAAATGTTCCTTTCCATCTTGAGACTACTGTAACTTTTTTCAATCCTTTATTTCAAGGTCCAAATAATTCTCCGATTCTTTCTCAACCTCCTATTGATATCGCTTGCCTAGGTCAAGAATTTATACATAATCCAAATGCTTGGGATCCTGACGGAGATAGTTTAGCTTATAGACTAATCGTACCTTTACAAGATATTAATTTTCCAATTCCAATCTATGATTTCCCAAGTGAGATTATGCCGACCAGTCCTGGCAACTTAAATGAGCATACTCTAAATGAAACCACTGGTACTTTTACCTGGACTTATCCACAAAAAACAGGAGAGTATAATATTGCAATGTATATCATTCAGTTTAGAGGAGGCATTCCTATTGACACTATGATCAGGGACATGCAAATACTAGTCGTCGAATGTGATAATTTACCCCCAGAGATTGAAACGGTAGATCAAATATGTGTAATTGCTGGAGAAACCTTGACTTTTGATGTCGTCGCTACAGCGCCAACTTCGGAGTCCAGTCAGATGGTGGAACTCATGGCATTTGGAGCACCTCTTGAAATTGGGTTTAGTCCAGCTACATTTACAGTTGCTTCTGGTTATCAACCTCAGCCACTCACCGGGACATTTACATGGGAAACGAAATGTGAACATATTGCTGATCAATTTTACACCGTCGTCTTTAGAGCTGCAGATGATTATCCTATCCCTAGCCCTACTGGAGAGACCGTATATTTATCTACTTTAAAAACCATAAGAATAAAAGTTGTGGGGCCTCCCCCTATGGATTTTCAAGCGGAGCCGGGCAATGGTCGGGTAGACTTGAGTTGGGAATTACCTTATGATTGTGATGATGTAATGGATGATTATTTTCAAGGTTTTAATGTATGGAGAAAAGAAGGATCCAATCCATTCTCTATTGATAATTGTGAACCCGGATTGGAGGGCAAAGGATATACCTTACTTACCTTGTCTCCAATCATGGACATTCTTGATGGACGATATTATTACCTCGATGAAGCCGTGGAACGTGGTAAAACATATTGTTATAGAATCGAGGGTCGATTTGCAAGACTATCAGCAGCTAATCAACCATTCAATCAAGTTTCGAGCCTTCCATCTAATGAAATTTGTGTCCAATTAAGTAGAGATATACCTTTGATCACCAATGTAACCGTACTTTCTACTGATACCAATAATGGTGAAATACAAGTAGTCTGGTCTAAACCTCTCCCAGAAGATTTAGATACTTTAGCCAATACAGGGCCCTATATTTATAAGGTCTATAGAGCGGAAGGCATTACTCCAGCGGATTCAGATTATGCTTTAATTCCTGGGGCTACTTTTAGTACCAATTCTTTTGCTCAAGCAAATGATACCATTTTTGATGATGCAGGACTAAACACTTTAGAACAAGCATATAGCTATAAAATAGAGTTCTTTGCCAATCCTTCAGGCGAGGCAAATGGGTTTACACAACCAGCCTCTTCTGTCTTTCTTCGTATTGAATCTACTGACAATGTTAATAATCTTTTCTGGGACTTCGACGTTCCCTGGGACAATTTTGAATACACCATTTACAGAGAAACCACCATCGGCATTTTTGATTCTATCGGTACATCTGTAGAGCCCATGTATTCCGATATTGATCTTTTAAATGGAAGAGAATACTGTTATAAAGTAAAAAGTATTGGCTCCTATGGGATACCAAGAATTATTTCTCCTATTCTAAACGATTCTCAAGAAGCATGCGGTATTCCGCTTGATACAATCCCGCCATGTCCACCAGAACTTGATGTTAGCAATATATGTGATAATCTCGGAACAAATGGCTCTGTAAATTGTGAGGAAGAAAATAACCTTATGAATAGTCTAAGTTGGAAGAATCCTATTGATATCTGCCCAGAAACAGATGATGTGGTTTCTTATAATGTTTATTATGCTCCTTTTGAAGGAGGCGATTTCCAATTAGTTGAAACCATTACATTATCCTCCATTACAGACTATGAACATTTCCCTGATTTCGGAATCGCGGGATGCTATGCAGTCACTGCAGTGGATACTTTCTTTAATGAAAGTGCTCTTAGTAATATCGTTTGTAAAGATAATTGTCCTATTTATGATTTGCCGAATGTCTTTACGCCGAATAATGATGGAAGCAATGATTTCTATATTCCATTTCCTTATTGCTTTATAGAAAGTATAGAAATCCAAATTTATAATCGTTGGGGCAACCTCGTTTTTGAAACTACTGATCCTGATATCAATTGGGATGGAACAAATCTTAATGGAAAAGAAGTTGCCGAGGGGGTCTATTTTTACACTTGTAAAGTGTTTGAACAGCGCGTAAGTGGAATCACTCAAAACCCAGAAATCCTACAAGGCGCAATACAAATAATAAGAGGAAAAAGATAAGCTGAAGACAAGTAAGTAATTTATTAAAAATCATTCATCCTTATATATGTTTACAGGAATAATTGAAACTTTAGGAAAAGTAGAAAAACTGGAAAAAGAGGGGACGAATTTGCATTTGACGATCTCTTCTCCTATTACCACTGAACTCAAGATTGATCAAAGTGTCAGTCATAATGGTGTATGTCTGACTGTAGTCAATATACAGGATGACCAATATATAGTAACAGCTATTGAGGAAACCCTTAAGCGAACTAATATTGGACAGTTACATCCAGGAGAATCAGTAAATCTTGAACGGGCTATGCTTTCTTCTTCCAGACTAGACGGTCATATGGTACAAGGGCATGTTGACGATACCGCTACATGCATTGATATCGAAGAGAAATCCGGTAGTTGGTATTTTAAATTTACATACAAGCCTACTCCCGAACATTTACTAGTTGATAAAGGATCTATTTGCATCAATGGTGTTAGCCTTACGGTTATCGAACCTATTGATAATACCTTTTCGGTAGCCATCATTCCATTCACTTATGAGCATACTACGTTTAAGAAAATTCAAAAAGGGAGTATCGTTAATTTAGAGTTTGATATCATTGGAAAGTATATCGGACGATACTTTGAGGCTTATAAGAATGTGGTTTCACAGAATATCTATTGATCTATTTATACATACTCTTTGGTGGAGATAAAAATAAACCAAGTTTAAAAAACATCCCATCAGATGGCGTAAAACCTATTTCTTTTGCATCAAAACCATCTTCTGTAAGTTCAAATCTAGTAGTGAAATTTCTAACATATCCAGTTGATAATTCTGTCCAAAGCCAGCTTTTAATATTACGCTGATAGCGGACTGCTAATCGCATTTCAGATCTTTGCATAGTATAAGAAGCAGCTTCATTAAAAGTGGAGCTATCCTCAATATCAATCGAATAAGTCCTGCTATCATATTGAGGTCCAAATAAAAGTAATTGTTTATCACTAATATTATATCGAACCATTAAATTGGTAGGAATAGTTGTCTCAATACCCCATTTTGAATTGAATGTATGATTATAAATAGCGAAAGGTATGACAGGAAAACTATTTGTAAAGTTCTTTCGAGCAAGAAGGCCTACCCCCCATTCTATATTAGTATGTTTTTTCACACCAAAAACCATTGCTACATCATATCTGGTATAACGTTTATCGAAGTTTAATGCCCCTTTATAATCTCCATTAAATGAAGCAACGCCCTTCACTGCGAAATAATATTTATGGTTAATGGGTTTAATCATATACAATGAAATCCTAGAACTCTTTAAGTCTTTATTATTGACATCATTTAGGATTGTTGCATTTCCGGCACCTATATAATCAAAGTTGTATGCCTCACCATAGTAGTTCCAACCAAGCAATAATTTAAATTTTTCACGATTAATGATTGGCGCTTTCAATTTTATTATAAAGCGTTTATTGATCGCTATTTTACTAGATCCAGAAGAAATGGAAGCATTATTGGTCTGTAGCCTTACATTAGGATTAATTCCATATTCCATCAATAAGCCTTTGCCTGGAGATTTATTGATTACACCAGGTTTACACAGGGTTTCTCCGATTGGAGTTAAGATCAAATCCTGAGCCGCAAGGGTACCGAGGAAAAAAAGAAAAGTGCACAGACTTAAAGCAGCTCTCATGTAATATCATTAAAAATGGTTCTTATAGAACCTGTTAAAATTTAATAGAACTTAGAATTGTAATATTCTTTCTATAATGTCTGTATTTTCGAAGTTTGTAGAAGGTTTGATACCTAGAGTAGACTTTATGCTAAATAATTTCGTATAAAACTGAATTGTCTTTTCCTACTTTAATTATTATAAAGCCTTTCTGGCCTAAAGTCTATTAAAATATGACATTTATCGATAAGATGCTACTGTTTTTAATCAAAGTTCAATTTTATTGCCAAAAAGGGCGCTTGCAAGTCAATCACATACGAAATAATAGGCAAAAAGAAATTAAATGTATTAATATCTAACTGAAACCCTCAAGGCTTTCAATCCCTGTATACCTTGCATCTTTCCTAAGGATAAATATTCAACCTCCTCTTTTATCAGCCCTTTTTGAAGAAGGTACTCTATATACTTTTCATATTCAATCCGATCTTTTTCTTCAGAATAGACAATGGATACTTTACCTTTTTGAGTCAAGCGTTGTCCTGTTCCTTCAATCAAGGCTTTATCAATTCGTTTTTTAAGCAATGGATAACGGATATTTAAAGTACCATCTACATCAAATTGTTTTTCATCCATCCGAAACCTTATAGTTAAAGGAGTACTGTGAACAAGAATTAGTTGTGCGGTAAATAATGGAATGGGTATTTTTTTTTGAAGTGCTTCAATTTTTCGTGTTATTTTACACATAGAAATCAATTGCCAAAGCCGAACGTTTTGAAGGTGAATACGCTCAAATCTTTTGCCTTTTAACAATGATTGACCAATATAGATATTGTATTCTACCCCATCCGTCTTTCTTTGTTCAAAATAATGGGGCAACATCTCTTGGTTTTTTTTATCTTCTTTCAATAAAAAGTCACCAATAGTTCTATTGATCATCTGAACACTTTCTTCATAATCTCTACGCTTATTATAAATTATTTTAAGATCCTTATCCAAATCCGCAAAATATTGATTTAGTTCACGATCTATTTTTGTCTTTTGATCTTTCAACTGTATAAAAAATGGATAAACTTCTTCCTTAAGAAATCTGGACGTACGAAATTCATGATTTGACAATAGGCCACTCTCTAAATAGTCCAGTTCATCTAATACACGAACTTTCAAACTTTCAATAATTGGAAATTTATTCTTATCATCAATCTTCTCAAGAATTTTCTTTACCCTCAAGAGATTATCAACAAAGTCTTCCTGAATAGCATTATTTCGCTTATTAGTAGACCCTACAATATCCGCCTGCCCATACAGTGGATAAATATCTTTAAAGACTATCGAATCAATCCGTGCTTTGTCTCCTTCTTTTTTTCTTCTTGCAATCAATTTAAAAGCAGCATCAATGAACTTCCATTCTATACTAGGATGAAGCGCCGTATATCGCTCTCTGATGATTGCTTCAATCTCATTATCAATTTCTTGCCGACTTCTCCGTAATGCTGTCCTAAATAAAGGGCGTACCTCTCTAAGCTTTCTTCTTATAAAACTATTCAAATCATACGCATTAGGAGAACCTAATTCTAGTATACCTATTACCTTATTAGACCTCATCAGGGGAACTATGATGACTGAACTTAAACCTCGTTTGAGTAACTGTTTCTCCAAAGCAGTCGGAAAAGGATATCTTTCCAAATCTTCAATGATGAGCGTATCTCCTATTTTACACGCTTGCTCATATATAGATCCGGCATATTTATCGCTAAATAGGCGTTTCACCTTTTTATTGAGCAGAGAGTGATTAATTTTATACCGATGTGGTAATTTCCTACCGACCGGATAATCTACAGCGATTAAACCCATCACAAGATCTTTTACTCCAAAATAAGTCCGTAATTGCATTTCTAATTCAAGAATACTTTCCGGCTCTACGACTGCTTCTTTATTTAACAATACCTTTTTTAATCGCGACATTGCCTCCCCTTCCGTTACATCAATGAGTGTTACACTCACCATTCCTTGAAATTCAAAATGAGTAGGAGGAATATATTTCAACCAAAGATCAATATCCTCAATATCACTCAACAATAAATTGATTTCATCTTGAGAAATTGCTTGTAAAAGTTTTAACTTTTTAATTTCAACGAATTTGGTATTATATTCTAGTTTATAATGTTTCTCATAAGGACTATCTTTCGTCTTCATAGATAGAATTGTTTCTTCTTCATATTTGATGCGCTGACCATAGAATCGATTCAGAATCATACGACATGCCCGAATGATCGTAGCATTTCGAACGCCCTCCTGATGATTGATATAAAAAGAAAGTCCTTCTTTAGAAAAAAGATTTAAAAATGGAAGTGTATAATAAAATCCGGCTGGATCAAACGGTTTTCTGGCAAAAGCCAATTCTCGCTCACGCAAAGCAGAAGGAAAAATGCCAGTAAGCAATAGTTCTACAAAATCTCGTTTGTCTTTAATTTCATCAAGGCTATCAAATGGCGTTAAAAACTCTAAGCCATCATCTAATTGTCTTGTAATTTCTTTAGCTATAATCACCTCTCCTGCATCGCCACTACTTACTTTCTTTTTCCAATGATTAATCAATTGCACAAAACTCAATTTACAAGAAAAAGGAAAAGCATAATAACCTAACTTCTTTTTGGTATCGTCCAACCTCAGTATGTCAATCCCTGCGGGATTAAATCGATACTTTCCTTTTTGTGTTATTGGTCGAAATGGCATTATGAGATTTCAGAATTCTATTGATTCCACAAAGGTAGTGTAGAAAATGATGAGATGTAGAAAGATTATGAAAAAATAGCCATTAGCCACTCCTTCTTTACGAGCGGCTAATGGCACGAAAAGTAATATTCCTATTTTAGAAAGCATGTCCAACCTGAACAACCAAACGTTGGTCTTCTACAGATTTAAACACTTGAGCTGAAATAATTATAAAATCAATAGGCGCAATCCAGATACCACCACCATAGCCATAATGCCATTTATCAGAAGATTCACCTTCTAGCCAAACTCTTCCGTAATCAAAACCACCACTAATACCAAAAGAAAAAGGTAAAACAGAATTATCTGAATTAAAAAGACGAATTCGAAGGTCATTATTATGGTAAAAAGTGCGATCTCCAGAGAATCGTTCAGATCGATATCCACGCAAGTTTGAATTACCTCCTATAACAGGAGCTTGGAAAAATTCGTAGTCTCCAATTACTATTCCTGTTCCTATTCGGGAAGCGAAAACAATGGTTTCTTTATCATTTAAACTTTCGTAAATCGTTAATTCAGATTTAAAAGGAAGAAAACTTTTGTTATCATCATCTAAATTAAATTTCAAACCTAAATCAGTCGAAAATATAATTCCCCTTGTTGGATTTGCAGCATTATTTACATTCATAAAGTTTAATCCTAGTTCAACTCCTCCATAATATTTAGGATCAAAAATATTAGGTACATCTCCAAGGCTATCAGCTACAATTCGTCCTGCTGTATTTTCAATTTCTATTCTTTCTAAGACCGGTCCAACAGAGAAAAAACCACCACCACCACCAATTGGTTGTTTTAATGCTGCTTTGACTCTAAACAGGCTATTCCTTACTCTATTATAGTCAAAATTGTCATTTGCTCCATCTATCAACTCCGTATTATTTCCTAATCCAAAGAAATTCTCTACGAACGTTGGCGCTCTGAATATCCCTTCTAAAAACAAGTCTGACTTACCCAATGCTTCGGTATAATTGCCTTCATATCCTATATTATAACCCTGGGTTGCAAACGTATAAGCTAGCTGAATCCGGTGTGTAGATCCAAAAGGATCTTTTTTAAATTTATATTTAGTAAATAATAAATCTGCCCCGAGGCCAAACCCATCATCAGGATTGAAACCAATCAATGGCAGCGGCACCAAATAATCATATTCATAGTGAAAGTCGCTTTTGTTAAAAATATTTTTCTCCCGATCATTAGAAGTCATATCCTTCCCTTCTTTTCCTAAGTAAAGGATATTCCCTTTAGGCGTGTCGTAAACTTGTGTTTTCTTAGCCCCTTGAGATACATGTGATTCATCTAAGAAATGATCTTCGCCCAAACCACCTACTGCTCGTATCAGTATACCTTTTTTTACCTTTCCAGTAAAATGGAACCGGTCTTTATCATTTTCACCAAACAAGCGAATTTCTTTTGTTTCCTTGGTATAAAATACTCTATCAAATACTAAAGTAGAATCACGTCCTTTATCCTTTAATTGGTAAACCCTTACTCGTGTCTCATCATTATTGAGTCTTTCAACTTTGAACAACTCCTTTTTTTCTGTTCCAAAGATATCCACATTCTTAGCGACTACTTCATAATGCCGTCTCGCCAAGCCCATTAATCCATCTCTGCGCTTTTTTGTTATTTCTGCTATATTCTTACCCGTTGTTTCATAGGCATACGTTGGCCAAGTTTGAAAAGCTTGATCGATAACCTCATCCGTAAGGTTTTCTTGAATATATTTCACCTCTGCTTCCCATTCCTGCCATGACAATCCATTCATAAAAGTTCGGTCAAAAGTCCGAGCACCGTAAGTCAACCATTTGATATTCTTTGTTTCCTCCTGAAAAACATAAAGTTGCTTGAGAAATGGAACCATCTGAGTAATTCCTCTAGTGACTAATCCATCATATTTAGCAAAAGGTTGATCCCGATCTCTTGGAATGGGTCTATAAGTCGTTATATTTTTTTCTTTATCCTTAAAAGAAGCCCATCGCCATTGATCACTATGTCTGTCGAAATCATAAATCACCAAATCAAATAGCCTCGATCTCACCACAAAATTTTGATCGACCTTATGCTTATGGTTTTTTAATAATTTTTCAACAACATCTCCTGTGGAAACTATTTTTTTAGAATTACCAAAACTATCCAGTTCTTTCCAGTTTTTGGCTGGACGTTCTTCAAGTAAATAGGCTCCATTTCCAAATTCGTCATTATAGATACCTAGAGCAGGTTGTTTTGGGATATAATATAGTTTTGGATTAGTATGATAAATACCAGAAGCTTCTGCCAGAAAGGGTACTGCAAATGCAGCAAATGGATGCGTAGACATGAAGTTATCCTTTACTATCGGTTCTGCAAATGAAAGCTTATTAAATGGATAAGGTAAAAATCTCGAAGCATCTTTCTGCATAGATCGCATAACGAATTGTTTACCATTAGGATCTATCAATCGCAGAGAGTTGGTTTGATTTCCTCCACCTCTTTTTATAGGCGTAAGGCCTCCTCTAAATTTGGTAAGGTCTAAGACTTCCATTTTATACTCCTGTCGGTATAAATCTCGATAATGCGATCCAAGTGTAAGCTTATGAAAACCTCCTTTTTCTTTTACTTCGTAGGAAAACAAATGTGTTGATATAGAATCTTTATGCTCCTCAAATTCTGGGTATTCTACTTCTGCAGCTCCTTCTTCTTTTTCTATCTTATCTTTAATTTTTTTTCTAAAGATCTCTTTTCCTTCTGGATTATTTTCATCAACAACCCAAAATTTCACCCATACTGATCCATCTTTATAAAAGTCTAATTGTGAAAAACCATTGGAGCCGCCGTAGGCGAAATCAGTTCCTTTTCCTATTCGGGCAGGGCTTTTCTTTGATCCATTACCACTTACAATCTGATACTGATTATCTCGTTCGATATATTGTAGATTGTGTTCATGCCCAGAAGCGAGTATAAAACGACCATTCTTCTTTGCACCAAAAAGAATGTCTTCTCTGAAAGCGGTATACTTATGATGGGCAATATCCGATTTTGTTCCCACTGTCGCTCTAAGAAAAGCAGCCATAGATCCTAGTATAGGTAAAGGGACATAAGAATTTTCATTCAAATCCGTCAGTGGGAATATATGTTGTTTAATCGTAAAATATCCTCCATGTGGTCCATTTGAATATAAAGGATGATGCATCGCTACGACTACATTCTTACGGCGGTATTTCCGCAATGCCTCTTCCATTATAAATTTAAAAACTTTCCTACTTTTCGCTTCGCATTCATCATTGATTTTAGGTTCTGTATCCCAATCATTGATATACCACTGACTATCGACAATTATGACTACTACATTATCAGATAACTCTATAATTTCCGGGCCACTACATCCATTATCAGGTAAAAAATAATTCTCCCAATCATCTTCATCCTCAATTCCTTTATTTAGGGCTTTTTCGATGTATTTTTCCTGTCGTTTCACCCCTTTGAGGCCTTCAAACCGCCAATCATGGTTACCTGGAATAAAGATTGGTTTTCCATCAAAATCCTGCAAAGCATACAGTTGAGCATCAAGTTTAGCTTCTCCTTCTTTTCTATCCGTATCATCGGATTTTGGAGGTAAACCGCCAGGGTAAATATTATCCCCTAAAAATATTACACTGCTGTTTTTAGAGGCTTTATCTAATTTATTTTTCAATAATTTAAGTGCAGGAGCGATATCTCCTTTTTTGGAATTTCCTGCATCTCCAATTAAGTACATCGTATGTTCAATATCAGTACTTTGTGGTTTATTTTCTTCCCATTGTTTATGGGCTTTACTATAATTTAAACGATAATTAGCACAAGAAGTAGCCATAAGGCAAATCAAAGTAAAGAGAAAAAATAGTTGAACTTGTTTCATTCTAAATAAAGGTATTTAGGGCTTAGCAAATAATAATAAATTTGGTTCTTTGATAAATCCCATGTTTAAGACAAAGTCATTAACAAGGTCAAGGCTTCCTTTCATCGCTTTTGATCTTTTTACAGTTTGTCCACGGGATTTGTCAAAGAACGAAAAAATTTAAGCGTATGATTAAACTTACTCTTAAAAAGAACTTCTAAGATATAAATTGTTTTTTGTAAATCTACCATTTCATTTTAACACCTTCCATATTAGGAAATCGAAAACTTTCTTCTATTTTACGTTAAAATTCGTTTGGTTTGAAAATATATAGGGAAATAACACCTTTGAATAGTTCTGATGTCTTTGTAGCATCTTGTTATAAGAATCCGACCTTTACTTATCCACTACATAATCATCCGGAGTACGAATTGTGTCTAACATTGAATAGTCGTGGCACCCGAATTGTTGGCGATTCTGTTGCAAAATATACTGAAAAGGATTTAGTCTTGATTGGGCCTTATATCTATCATAGATGGGACAATAATGATCAGATCGAAGAAAAAAGAAAAGATGCTTTAACCGTTGTTGTACAATTCGATAAACAATTATTTGAATCAAATCTTTTAAACAAAGAAGCATTTTATTCGATAAAGAAAATGTTGTATCGTTCTAATCGTGGCATTCTTTTTTTTGAAGATTCTAATTTTAATCAAACAGCAGAACGCTTAATCAAATTAGCTGATTTAGAAGGATTTGAAGCGGTTCTAGAATTTCTATCCATACTCAATAGCCTAGCCACTACACTCAATCAAAAATTACTGACCTCTACCAGTTTTAATGTAAAACCAGAAGAACTAGGCAGTAGTAGAATAAATGCGGTATATGATTTCATTATGAAAAATTATACAAAACGTATTCTTGTTACCGAAGCTGCAGAAATTGCGAATATGAGTGAATCTGCATTTAGTCACTTTTTTAAAAAATGTACCAATAAGAGTTTTACTCACTTTGTAATAGAATTGCGTATTGGGCTTGCCTGCAAATTATTAATGGAGACACAGGATACGATTAGCCAGATTTGTTTTCAATGTGGATTTAATAATATTTCTAATTTCAACCGCCTTTTCAAAAAGTATAAAAAAATAACCCCGCTTCAGTATCGTCAAAAACTGGAAACCTCTCTGATAAATACAGGAGCCTCTAAGATCCGTTTTTTCAAAGATTAAGACCTAGTAAAAAATATACTTTTCTGTCAATTATATATATTATACTGAATAACAGATACTTTATGATATTATTTAGTTATTTTGTGGATACAGAAGACTATTTAAAGTTTCATACTCTATCACCTGTGAACCTACTTACGCTATGATTTAGTAGGTTCACTTGTTTTTTAACTACGATCTGAGAACAGGTTCTTATCCTTACCAAATAATACATGAAGTCTCTAATTTCAAGAATGACCATTCAAGAGAAGATAGGTCAAATGACACAAATTACATTAGATGTTGTCCTTGAAGGTGAAATCTATAATGCCATAATTCCGCATCGCTTTGATGAAGCGCAACTACAACTTGCTATTGCCAAATATAATATCGGTTCTATTTTGAATACGCCCGGTATTCCACTTGATCGCAGCCAATGGCTTGATTTAATAGGTCGGATACAAGAGGTCGCAAGTCTAAAAACAAATGTAAAAATTCCTGTTTTATACGGTATCGATTCCATACATGGTATCAATTATTCAACAAATTCAACTTTATTTCCGCAACAGCTCAATATGGCTGCCAGTTGGAATCTCGAATTGGTTGAGTCCGCAGCAGCGATCACTGCTTATGAAACCAGAGCTTGTGGTATTCCCTGGAATTTTTCTCCAGCCTTAGATGTCAGTAGAAATCCTCTTTGGCCAAGGATTTGGGAATCATTTGGCGAAGATGTCCATCTCACAAAAGAAATGGGATTAGCAATGGTCGCTGGTTATCAAGGGACACAATTAAATAATCCATATAAAGTAGGTGCTTGCCTTAAACATTTTATAGGCTATGGAATGCCGCTCAATGGCAAAGACAGGACACCCGCATGGATTCCAGATCGTTACCTTAGAGAGTATTTTTTACCTCCTTTTGAAGCGGCTATAAAAGCTGGCGTAGCTTCTATCATGATTAATTCAGGTGAAATTAATGGAATTCCTGTCCATGCTAGCAAGAAAATTTTAACTAATTTACTGCGAGAGGAATTGAATTTCAAGGGCTTAATTCTTACCGATTGGGAAGATATCAAATACCTACATTCACGTCATCGTGTAGCTAGTTCACATAAAGAAGCAGTCAAAATGGCCATCGAAGCAGGCATTGACATGAGTATGGTACCTGATGATTTCAGCTTTTGCGAACTACTCCTGGAGCTAGTAGAAGAAGGCTCAATCCCTGAGTCTCGAATTGACGAATCAGTAGAACGAATTTTACGTTTAAAAGAAAAGCTTGGGCTATTCGATAATCATACTATTTCTGAATCTGCAGATTACCAATTATTTGGTAGTCCACAACATACTAAGTTTGCTTTACAACTTGCAAGAGAATCTATTACTTTATTGAAAAACGATAAACAAGCATTACCGCTTTCTAAAGACTCAAAAGTTTTAATTACTGGATTTTCTGCTAATTCGATGAAATATCTAAATGGTGGTTGGACCAGTACTTGGCAAGGAGATCGCGCCGATGAATTCATTAAAAATAAAGCAACTGTTTTAGAAGCAGTTCAAAATAAAATTGGAGCTGACAAAGTAAATTATGTAGAAGGCTGTACCTATGATGAAATATCTTCATTAGATCAAGCAGTGGCCGCAGCAGTAGATTGTGATCATATTTTACTTTGCTTAGGTGAAAATAGCTATACGGAGTTTCATGGCAATATTGATGATTTAAATCTCCCAGATGCACAGCTTACACTGGCAAAAAAACTAATTGCTACTGGTAAACCCATTACTTTAGTCCTCCTTCAAGGGCGTCCACGAATTATTACTGCTATTGCGAATCAAATTGACAGTATTATCTATGCTTATCTTCCTGGAAACGAAGGAGGAAATGCACTGGCCGATATTATCTTCGGAGATGAGAATCCATCGGGAAAGCTCCCCCTTACTTATCCAAAGCACGTCAATGGCCTTGTCACTTATGATTATAAGCATTCCGAAATTTCTCCTATTCAAGGTTCTAAAATTTGTTACGATCCATTATTTGAATTTGGAACCGGACTTAGTTATACTACTTTTGAATATTCGGATTTAAAATTAAGTCATACTCAAATCAAAGAAGAGGAAACCCTCGATGTTTCCATTCGAATAAAAAATACAGGTACAATCGCAGGCAAAGAGGTTGTACAAGTTTATTTACGCGATGAGTATGCCTCTATTACTCCTTCTATGAAACGATTAAAAGCATTCAGAAAAATAGCCTTAGCGTCAAATGAAGAACAGGAACTACATTTTCAGCTATCAAAATCTGATTTTTCATTTGTCGGGATTGATGATCAATGGGTTTGCGAAACCGGTCGTTTCTTTGTCATGATTGGCCCATTGGTAGATTCTTTTGAGCTTTGTTGAAACGCTTTATACAGTTATATGCTTATGTTGGTAATATAGTTATATCCTTATTCTGACTAACATACCCATGAATTCTTAATTTTTGTTTATTTTCAATACACAAAACGAAAACAAAATGAATTCAAGTACACGCCTACTTTCCCTTGACATCTTTCGAGGTATGACCATAGCATTAATGATTTTAGTCAATAATCCTGGAGACTGGTCTAATGTATATGCTCCGCTTCTTCATGCGGACTGGCATGGCTGTACACCGACAGATTGGGTTTTTCCTTTCTTTTTATTTATTGTAGGTGTTTCTATTGCAATTGCCATCTCTAAAAGAAAAACAAGAGGTGACGACAAACCTACAATTGTGAAAAAGATTCTGTGGCGGACTTTAATCATCTTTGGTTTAGGGGTGTTTCTAAACGGATTCCCTTACTTTGATTTTCCTTTAAGAATAGCAGGCGTATTACCTAGAATTGCACTGGTTTATGGCATTACTGCTTTGGTATTTTTATATGCTGATTGGAAACGAATCATTTGGGTGACTCTTTCTTGCTTAGTTGGCTATTGGTTGATGATGGCCTTAATTCCAATTCCCATTGATGAAGTGATGCAACAAGTCCTTGAAACGGGAAAAGTCATGACCGCTAATGGTAAACTGTTTGATTTAGATGCTTTAAATAAAATATCTGACCATTTTGTTTCTGCTAATTATCAAAGAGGTGTAAACCTCGAAGCCTATCTTGACCGCCATTTAGTCCTGGGTCGATTGTATCAAAGAACTTGGGACCCAGAAGGATTGCTTAGTACGCTTCCTTCTGTAGGCACCTGTCTATGTGGTGTATTAACTGGACTTTGGATTAAAAAAGATATGGATGTTTATAAAAAACTAACAGGTATTTTGGGAGTAGGAGCTATATTAATTGCTGTGAGTTTTATTTGGTCGCTTACCTTTCCGATCAATAAAAACCTTTGGACAAGCTCATATGTGCTGTATACGGGTGGGGTCGCTTTATTATTTCTTGGAGTCATCTATTGGTTAGTAGATGTTTTAGGTTATAAGAAAGGAACAAAACCATTTATAGCTTTCGGCACGAACGCACTGATTATTTATGTAATGTCTGGACTAATTGCTCGTTTATTCGGCATCATTAAATGGACTACAACTGCTGGCGAAACAGTTTCAATAAAAGGCTGGATTTACAACACTTTTATGACGTCAGTGTTTTCTGATATAAATGCTTCTTTATGCTATGCTCTATTCAATGTTTTACTTTTATTAGGAATTGCATGGATTTTGTATAGTAAAAAGATATTTATTAAAGTTTAATTTTAATTTGAAGAAAATAACCGAAGAAGATTCCAATCACCGACATTTGGACAAAATGTCTACTTCAGCATTGCTTGGTTTGATCAATCAAGAAGACCACTCTATTCCTACTGCTATCAAAAAAGTGATACCAGTAATCTCCAAACTAGTTGAAGCTATTGTTTTGAAGATGAAAAATGGAGGTCGTCTTTTTTATATTGGCGCAGGTACAAGCGGTCGTTTAGGAATCCTAGATGCTTCAGAATGTCCACCTACCTTTGGTGTCCCTGATGATTGGATCATTGGAATCATTGCAGGAGGAGATCGTGCCATCCGAAAATCCGTAGAATTTGCTGAAGACTCTGTAGATCAAGCCTGGAAAGATCTTTCTGAATATTTTATTACTGATCAAGATGTAGTCGTCGGTATTGCAGCTTCAGGTACTACACCCTATGTGGTACATGGATTGAAAGCTTGCCAAGCGCAACAAATTACAACTGCTTGTATAAGCTGCAATCCTAATTCTCCACTTTCCACATTTTCTAATTTTCCAATTGAAGTTATTGTCGGGCCAGAATTTGTAACTGGTAGTACTAGAATGAAAGCAGGAACCGCCCAAAAATTGATTCTAAACATGATTAGTACGACAGTAATGATTCAACTGGGAAGGGTCAAAGACAATAAAATGGTAGATATGCAACTAAGTAATGATAAACTACGAGATCGAGGTACTAGAATGATTATGGCAGAACTCAATTTGGATTATGACCAAGCTCAAGCCTTACTACTCGCCCACGGCAATGTACGTGCAGCACTTAAAGCTAAGGGATAATATTTCCCTAGTCCCATTCTGGTTCCATCGATGGCCGAATAAAGCGTTGATTTTCTACTGAAAGTGCATTAATTAAATTCATTTCCTCTTCTGAAAGCGTAAAGTCAAAAATTTCCAAATTTGCTTTTAACCGTTCAAGACTAGAACTCTTTGGGATGGCCATCACATTTTTCTGTTGTATTGACCAGCGAAGGACTACTTGAGCAACAGATTTGCCAATTTGATCAGCAATCTCTTTCACATTCGAATCTTTAAAAACACGTCCCTGAGCTAATGGGCAATAAGCCGTAAGAAATAGGTGATTATGATCCATCCAGTCCTTTAAAACAGTCTGGTCAATATAAGGATGATACTCCACTTGATTACAAATAATATTAGCCCCCATACCTTTTGTTCTCGCCAATAAAGCGATTGGAAAATTACTTACACCAATATGTTTTGCTTTTCCATCTTCCTGGGCTTTGATCAACTGTGAGATAGTCTCCTGAATAGGAATCTCTGCATTTGGCCAATGTACCAAGAGTAAATCGACATATTCCGTTTTTAATTTTCGAAGACTATCTTCAACAGAAGGCAGAAAATCTTCTTTGGATAAGCGTGTTGGCCAGACTTTAGTTGTAAGAAAGATATCAGCGCGATCTATTGAAGATTGCTGAATAGCTGTTCCTACTTCATTTTCATTTTCATAAAGTTGTGCAGTGTCAATATGTCGATATCCCACATCAATCGCTTCTTCAATTATACTTACTGCTCCTTCTCCCTTGATGAGATAAGTCCCTAGTCCAAGGATTGGGATACTCGTCTCCTCCCCTACATTATAGTATTCCATCTTTTGTTGTAGTTTCTTCTAATAGTTCTTAATAATGTGGAATATAGTACTTATTGTATATCAAGCAAAACTAATAGAAGATTAAGTTATTTAATTGCTTGTTTTTCTACTTAAGATTCAGTGATCGTTCCTATAGGACTAGTGATTTGGTAATCACCTCTAGCCTGTGATTGACTTCACGTTTAAGCACCTCTTTAAAAAATCTCTTTTTATCTACACAGGCTGACCGCAAATAGTTTTTTCGACAGGATTAACAGGATATACAATATTTTCTTTGCATTCGCTGTCAGCCTGTACAGCAATTTCTACTGTAGTATGTTTACATGAATAAAATACATTATTTTGATGCTTGGTCATTCTGCTTCTCAAGACTTCCTAATCAAGACTTACTAAATTTAGCTTAGCTTAGAAGCTTCCCGCAAATTTGGAAAGTCTTAGGCGTTGCTAGTGATTTAACGAATCTTAGACTTGCCAAATCTGAGCATAGCTTGAAGTATAGTGAGGTTTAGTAAGTCTTGAAAAGCTAGAACCTCTAAATATTTTGACCAGCAGTTTCTACGAAAATAGCTTACCATAGAAATTGCTGTTTTATCTACTAAGTACAGCGTAAATTAAATTCTTTTGTGTTTTGGTTGAGGCTATTTTTTGATTTGACGACTCAAATGTGACGCGAATAGCCTTAGCTATTTAAGGAATATTTGAGGAAGTTCAAATCGAAAAAGAGACCACCAAAAGCGATTTTAATTATTTTACGGTGTACTAAGCACCATCCAAAACCAAAGGAATAATCAGACCTTGATCTCCTCGAAAAACCCTTAAGGTAACTTTATCTCCAGGTTTATATTTTTCTAATGCAAGCAGCAGATCATTTCTCGTTTTAATATCATCATTGTTCAAACCCATAATAATATCCCCTATTTCTATTTCTCCTCTTTGATTACGAACAGTTGGATAAATTCCAGCTTTATCGGCTGCACTCCCTTCAAATACATTTAATACCAATACGCCTTCAATACCTAGCCTTTTTGAAATATTATTAGTTGCCAACTCTACTCCTATAGATGGCCTCATGATCTTCCCATGCTGAATCAATTGTGGAACTGCCCATTTTACAATATCAACAGGAATCGAAAAACCAATCCCGGCATAAGCCCCCGAAGGTGAATAAATAGCCGTATTGACACCGATAAGCTGCCCCGAAGAATTCAATAATGGTCCTCCGGAATTTCCTGGATTAATAGCTGCATCCGTTTGTATCATATCGCGAATAGGAGCACCAGATACCGATTCGATCTCTCGTCCAAGTGCACTAATTACTCCAGTCGTCAGAGTATGATCTAATCCAAATGGGTTTCCTATAGCAATTACAAATTGTCCTACCTTGAGGTTTTCAGATTCGCCAAGCGGAATAGGACGAAGTTGTTCAGCAGGTATTTCTAATTTTAAAACAGCTAGATCTTTATTAGCTTCATAGCCAACGAGTTTTGCATCCCAGGTAGATTGATCAGCCAGGGTGACTTTTGCTCGATCTGCACCTTGAATCACATGGTAATTTGTAATAATGTGTCCTTCTTTATCCCAAATAAAGCCAGTCCCTGCTCCTCTTGGTATTTCTGTTACATTTCGAGTCCAATAATCCCGTCGATAGGTTGAGGTGTTAATAAAAACTGTAGATGGTGCACCATCCTCAAACAATTTGATGATTGTTTTTTCATCACTAGTCAAATTGAAAGCTTTAGGTTCTGAAACATCTGCCAAGGCTTCTTTACTGTTTTCATTTCTAGAATTTTCTGCAATTGCCTGGCTTTCCTGAGATTGGGTCTGTTCTGATCCTTGCGTCTTCCAAGCTGTTCCCAAAAGGAATCCACCAATAAGTAATACACCAGCTAATAAAAATTTTAAGAACTTCATTGATTTATATTTTAAAAAACATTGTTCTTTGACAAATACCGTGTTTGGGACAAAGCCGTAAACAAAATCAACGCTTCTTTAGTCGCTTTCGATTTCATTTACGGCTTGTCCACAATATTTGTCAAAGAACGAAAAACATTAATTCTCTTGCCCTAAAAATAGCGAAAGATCAATTTGCATTCTTAGCTTTAACGAAATTTTAATAAAAATACTACGCACTGATTAAAAATAAAAAAAATAAAAAAGGGTTTGGGAATTAAAAAATTAGAATATTCATTGATCTAAACATATGAAAAAAATCATCCATCTAGTCATCCAGGCTGTAAAAGGCAGTGATGAAGATTTCACCAAAATTAATATCAATCGAGCAATTATTCTCTTGGCAATCCCTATGATCTTAGAAATGTCGATGGAATCTATATTTGCAATTGTAGATATTTATTTTGTTGGAAAAATCAGTGAGGAAGCCATTGGTGTAGTCGGGCTTACAGAGTCAGTAATGATGATTGTTTATTCTTTGGCCATTGGAATAATGACTGCAACCATGGCCATGGTGTCTAGAAGAATTGGTGAAAAAAATCCTGAAGGTGCAAATATTATTGCTTTCCAAGCTATCCTCCTTGCTATTGCCATAGCTATAGTTCTTGGCGTCTTAGGTGTGCTCTATGCAAGAGAGATATTAGAATTAATGGGCGGTAGCGAAAAACTCATCCGTGAAGGTATCGGATTTACCCAGATTATGTTTGCAACAAATATTGTAATCATGCTCATCTTTTTACTCAATGGCGTTTTTCGGGGAGCGGGCAATGCAGCAGTAGCCATGAGGGTACTCATCTTATCAAATGGCTTAAATATAATATTAGATCCACTATTAATTTTTGGGATTGGCCCTTTTCCAGAATTAGGGGTTCAGGGAGCGGCTGTGGCGACTTCTATTGGTAGAGGTGTAGGCGTTCTTGTGCAGTTATATATTTTGTTTAATGGAAAAACAGCCGTCAAAATTGCAAAACGGCATCTCACCCTTGCATTTGACATTATTATTAATATCATAAAAATTGCCGCTGGAAGTACCATTCAGTTTCTAATCGCCTCTGCAAGTTGGTTATTTATCATGTGGATCATATCTACTAATTTTTCTGAAGAGGTTTTGGCTGGTTATGTATTGTCTATTCGGGTCATCATTTTTACTATTCTTCCATCCTGGGGCCTAGCTAATGCTGCGGCAACACTTGTAGGTCAAAATCTAGGTGCAGAGAAACCTGATCGAGCCGAAAAAGCTGTTTGGACGTCTGCTTTTTATAATATGATCTTTTTGCTATTAGTCTCTATTATCTTCTTTATTTTGGCTCATCCAATTCTTTCTATTTTTAGTAGCAACCCTAATGTTATCGACGCTGGAAGTACCAGCCTCAGGATTATCTGTGTTGGTTATGTTTTCTTTGCATATGGAATGGTGCTTGGTCAAGCTTTCAATGGTGCAGGAGATACCTATACGCCAACTGTTATTAATATAATTGCTTTTTGGTTGATTCAGATTCCATTAGCGTATACCTTGGTACAACTGGATTATGGAACGGCCGGAGTCTATTGGTCAATTGCAATAAGTGAAAGTATTCTGGCTTTGATAAGTATTTATGTTTTTAGAAAAGGAAAGTGGAAGAAAGTTAAAGTTTAGGGATAGAGAATTAATAAGTGTCCAGATTAGACGAAGTTATCCTTGTACTAGACGAGTCAAAAAAATAAGGCATAGTCCTTTACGGCTTATTTTTTTGAGGAAGTATAGTGCAAGGAGAACAAGTCCATATCCGACACTTATTAATACTCTGTCCCTTAGCGCATTTTATTCATTGACGAATAATAGATCAAAAACCATTCATCATCTGTTTTCATAAACCGCCTTTGCATACCGAAACCATCTTTCGTAAAGATTTCTTCAGTAATAACATCTCCAAGGCTGAGAAAGTCTCTACTATATGCTCCTTTTTTACTATTAAAAGGTTTATGAATTTGCCAATCTTCTTTTTGCCAATGAAAGTTTCCATTACTTACTGTCAGGCTATCTGCATTAGTCGGTAATCCTCTGAGTGGAAATAAGATATGATTAATCTGATAAAGGCTATCTTCATGAAACTGAATATAAAATTGTTCAAAGTCAGCAGGCATTCGCTCGGTCTCATTAATGGAAAGCTCTGTGTTTTGAAACTTTCCATCAAGACCAGCTGTTACCTTTTTTAGCTTAGCCGAAAAAAAGAGTGCCGTAACAACAACACCAATTATAAATCCTATCAAATATTTCATGAAGTTTATTTTATCCTTGCAAAATTAAAAATTCTATTAGAATTTTGATGGTTTAACCATAAAACCATAACGCTAAGAAATAAAAAAGTCATAGAAATAAAAAAACTGATTTAACCTGTAGAAAATATACCTTCCTTTCTATTCCTTAAGGACAGGTGCTCCATGAAATTGTTCAATAATAAAACAACACTTCGCTTTTTTCCTTTCTTTTTAAAATGGGTATTTCTGCATCAAAAGCTGGATAACCAACAGGAATAAGTAAGAAAGCCCTTTCATTTTCAGGTCTATTGAGTACTTTCTGTAAAAAATTCATCGGACTAGGCGTATGCGTCAAAGATATCAAGCCAGCATTATGAATAGCTGTTAATAAAAATCCAGCTGCAATGCCGACTGATTCATTGACATAATAATTTTTTTTCTTTTGTCCTGCTTCTAAATCATATGCTTTTTTAAAAAGGACAATTAGCCAGGGCGCTGTTGTCAAGAAAGGTTTGTCTTCATTAGTAGCAAACTGTTTAAGGTCATCTAACCATTCATCAGACATTCGCCCATGATAATTTTCATATTCTTCCAGTTCAGCCGCCTTTCTTATCTTTAGTTTTATTTCTTCAGAGGAAACCGCACAAAACGACCAAGGTTGTTTATGTGCTCCAGAAGGAGCAGTGGAAGCGGTCATTATAATATTTTCAATGATTTCTTTCGATACAGGACGCTCAGAAAAATGACGAATAGAACGTCTTTTCTCCATAAAATCGTAAAAAGACTGTGCCCTGATTTCCATTTCCTGTTCAGAAAAATTTTGAGGAACATACTTTTTGAAAGGATAATCTTTAATCATATTACAAATCTCCTAATTGTGGTCTTAAAATAATGTCTTCAACGACAGCTGAGGGGCTCATTTTCCATGCACTAATGACTGATATAGCTATATCATCAGCTTGCATTAATCGCTCTGTTGGCAAGTCTACACCTGCCCAAGAATTTGACCAAGTCGCTCCAGGCATTATACTGGTCACTTTTATTCCTTTATCCTGCATTTCTGCTCTTAGCACTTTTGAAAAGCCTAATAATGCAAATTTTGAAATACTGTAGGATCCACCATTAGGATAGGCCATAAAGCTTGCAATTGAGCACATATTAAATATGTGTCCTTTCTTATTGGGGAGCATTAAAGAAAGTAAAGCCCGGGTCAAGTAGTAGGCACTATAAAGATTCGTTTCGATTTGATTCTCCAATATGCCATCTTCTTCCTTATGAATCTCTCCGGGTAAAAATACACCAGCATTGTTGACTAAGACATCAAGGGTGTTCCATTCTTTTTTGATGAATTCTGCAAAAGCCATCACTTCGCTTTTTTTACTCATATCCGTTTGCATGCTTAATACTTGAACATTCGGATAAGATGCCTTAAAGCTTTTTGTCAGCTCATCAAGGTCTTTTTTATTTCGAGAACATATTGCCAAATTAAAACTTTCTTTAGCAAATGTATGTGCGATGGCTAATCCAATGCCTTTTGTGCCGCCAGTTATTACGATATTCATAATTAAATTGTTCCAGATTATTAGTTGATTTGTTCAAAACATACTCAATATTAATAATAAATAACCGATTGAATAAAGAACAAGTTTAAACATACTCAAAAAAACTTGGTGATAAGGAATAGTATTTTAATCTTTGCACTCTATTTTTGCAAATACTTCTTAAAATAGGTTATTTCTATAAATTTGGGATAAATCCTGTAAGAGCATGTTGGGGAATTAGCATTCGGCCTACAAACACCACTTTTTCGCTTATACTTCAGCTCAAAAATCCTCATTATGCTAAGGCATAATTCCGGTTTTTGAACTTCGTCTAAACAAAAAACTGTCAGTTTTCGGCTCGAAGCCCAATTTCCCAACATGCTCTAAATCACATAATCTACATGACGATCACCAATTCCGAAAGAATGATTACAAGCCTAAAGGGCGGAATCACTCCTAAAAAAGCAATATCGTCGTTAAAATCCGGTTAATCATCTAAATTGGTAGGGTTTTTATACTATAAAGTCTTAATTTGCAGCTTGTTATGGTTATAGACATTATTTTTGTAATTACACTCCTATACGGTTTCTACCTTGGTTTTGCTAAAGGTATTATTAGCGCCGTGTTTACTATCCTTTCTCTATTGTTCGGATTGATGGCTGCATTTAAATTTGCACCGGCCACCACGGATTTTCTTGAAAAAGCTTTTAATAATAATAATCCTTTAATGTTTCTCGCAGGATTTTTATTATCCTTTGTGATTGTTATGGTTATTATTAGAATGATTGCCAGAGGTTTGGAAGGTTTATTGAAAACTGCCAATATCAATGTGATCAATCAATTAGCAGGAGGCGTTTTATTAGGAGGCGTATTGGTATTGCTATTAAGTGTATTGATATGGTTTGGAGATCAAGCTCATTTAATAGATGACCTGACTAAAAGAAAATCGGTTTCCTATCCATATTTGAAAACATTTCCTAGCGAAGCGAAATCAATAGCTTACCGTTTCAAACCTATGTTTGAAGAGTTCTGGAACTCCTCCTTAGATATGATGGATAAATTGGAAGATATGAGTGTAGAACAGATAGAGTCTAAACCTATAATTACGGATGAAGAGCTTGAAAACTAGGGTACTTCTCATTGATAACTACGATTCTTTTACTTATAATCTTTATGATTATTTTCTTCAACTGCAAACAACCTGTGAGGTCATTCGAAATGATGAGCTTTCACAAGATGATTTTCCAAAATTAGATTTTGATGTTTTAGTCTTGTCTCCTGGACCTCAAAAACCAAAAGATGCGGGTATCATGATGGCATTGATCGAATATTTTTACAATAAAAAACCAATATTGGGTATTTGCCTAGGTCATCAGGGGATAGGTCAATTTTTTGGAGCAAGATTAAAAAAAGCGGTATTACCAATACATGGAAAAACCTCTGTATTAAAGCATCATGGACATCCGCTATTCAAAGATTTGCCCGCTCGGTTTAATGTAATGCGCTATCACTCATTAATACTTGAAGATATAGAGCAGACACCATTAGACGTGATTGCAGAAACAACTGATGGCGAAATCATGGCCATCTCACATCAATCTCTACCTATCTTAGGCCTTCAGTTTCATCCCGAATCTATTCTTACAGAACATGGCTTGAAAATGCTTGATAATTACTTGAAAATATCCATAGAAATACAAAAAAGGCCACATAACTAACAACCAAGAGTCATCAAGCTCAAACTTTTAAGCTTGAATGCCAGATTTAGGCGAATGGCCTTATTCTTTTTAGTTCAAAAATATGGAAAAGTCGTTAAGAATCTTAAACTGTTTGAGCCTTTGCAAATGATTAAATATGTTTGAATTTATATTGATCTAGAATATATTAATCAAAGTGTTGTATGATAGGCGAGTTTTTAAGATTTAGATTTTTCCGTATTTTTGAGCGTAAAGAAAAGAATAAAGCCTTGGGCTTTTGGTCCTTTTGAGCCAAGTCAAAAGGACATGATAAAAATTGCCTTTCTTTATTTTATCAATGAAATAATATTTATACTAGAACATAAGAATCCTGTCGATAAGCCCAACCTAAAAATGAAAGTAAACCCCAAATACATCCTCCTTACCTTTCTACTAATATCCCTAGCCAACCTCTGGGGAGAATACAGCTACAATAAAAACCTAATTTATTTTACCAAACCATTATTAATGCCCGTTTTGGCTTTTTGGTATTGGAGAAAAACAAGCTTGAAACAACTTTTCAATAAACTGGTTTTTGCAGCTTTAATTTTTTCGATGTTGGGCGATATCTTATTGATGTTGGTAGAAGAGGGGCGTGCTCACTTTTTTCTGTTAGGTTTAGGAAGTTTTTTAATAACACATATTTTTTATTTTTTTGCTTTCTCTAAATATCAAAAAACAAAATCTACTCCGCTTAACAAAAAAATATGGCTAGCCAGTCCATTAATTATCTATTGCCTTATTTTTAATTGGTATTTAATTCCCGCTGTACCAACTACAATGCAAATCCCCGTCTCCATATATAGTATCACAATCGCATTAATGGCCTTGGCTTGTATCGGCCTCTTAGGAAAAATAAGCAAATCGAACTTTTATTTACTTTTCTTTGGAGTGCTGCTATTTGTCATTTCCGATTCATGTATAGCCATAAACAAATTTCTTTCCAATCAAATAACAATACCCTATGTCCGATTATGGATTATGGGATTGTATATACTTGGACAGTTTATGATTGTACGGGGAGCAGTATTGGATAAAACACACGATTTTTCTAGAGAAATCTAAGGAGATTTTTTTGAATTTGGCATAAGGTAACAATGTAGAACCCACCATGAATAAGCTACATGGAACATAAGTGCATTGATGATTAATCCGCTGTCTTTCAAAGTTTTAAGGCTTGAGCCAAATAGGTGGATGTACACCATAAGTCGCTGAAAAACAATAAGATATAAGGGTAAAAATAGGTCGAAATACTTTTACCAATACGATCTTTTACTTACCTTGGAAGTAAGTTAATTACTCTAAGAGTATATCCCGTTCGTTACACAAAATTCTTAGAATGCATCTACATCAATTTCAATAATTGTTGCATTTGTATCACTAGTACCACCCTTGACGCATAGCTGTTGCTGTGTATCCAGTATAAGGGCTTGGTTTTTAATGTCATCTAATGTCATGATATTGATATTTGGTGAATAATAAAAATAGTGTACTTAGGCATCAATCCTAGTTTGAATATTGATGTCATGTGCACCATGATTTTTAAGGCTTGAGATACAAATATTAGACCTAAACAATTAATTATGAAGCAATTAGAGAAAAATGAACCAGGGATGTATGCACTATATGAATTAATGGATTTGCTGCCGTCAGGATTTATACCTGACTTTGCTTCCAGATTGAATAAACTCTATGCTTTTTTGAAAAAAAACGAACCAATGGGGAGAAGAGCAGCAGCAGAAAAATACTTGGGTACAGCAGATAAAGTCAAATACTTTGATAAGCTAAGATTAGAATTGACTACGGCACTTAACCGATATCATATAGCCAGCCCTTCATGGGCGAGTAATCCTGATAAAGCTCTTTATGAAGAATGTTATCGCAAATTTGCAATGTATAGAATCTTATTATTGAATAGTAAACGGAAAGCAGGGATTCGAATAGCGGAGAAACTTTTACCAGATTTACAAAAAATAGAATTGCATGCTTTTGCTCAAATTGTAACCAATGATTTACTTATTCACTACTCTACCTTTGAAATAAAGCCTAAACGTGTACAAAAATATACTGAACTAATTCAAAACCAATTGGAATTAATAGAATTAGAAGCAAAAGTAAGGAAGCATTATAGTTATGCAGTTATGTTATGTAATGATAAGGCAAGTTATAATTCTAAAATAGTAGAGACGTTGATAAAAGCAACAGACGCAACTTGGCATTTATTACACCCTGAATTACACTATGTAAATAGATTAATATACGCTATTAAAATATATCGATATATTGTCGTTTTTGACTATAAAAACATTATTAAATACTGTAATAAAGCTTTATCAAGTTTACCAATTAAGCATCCCAATATTCGTTCCTTAAAGCTTTCTTATATGAATTATAAAATACCAGCATTATTAGCATCTAATCATTTAGATGAAGCGAAAAGTGTAGCAAAGAATGCAGGTAAGCTGTTATGTGTAGGGACATTTAATTGGCATGTTATATTATTACAAAGACTTATCGTCTGCTTACATGCAGGAGATTATCAAGAAGCCTATGAGTTATATAAGGCACACAAACAAAAGAAATGTTTATATGAAAACATTGCGGAATATTGGAACATCATACAAGGTTATCTGTATTTCCTAGTACAAAGAGGTAAGATCGAACCCTATGATAAAGAACGTTTTTATCTAGGAAAATTTCTCAATGAAATGCCCATGTACTCGAAGGATAAATCAGGCAATAATATTAATATTCTGATTATTCAAATACTGGTCAATATGGAGCGAAATCAGCTTGGAAGGATCATAGATAGAATAGATTCCCTCAAAGCTTATGTACACTTATATATGCGAAATCCGGAAACCCGAAGAGCCAAAACTTTTATTGATATGGTGATCAAAATGGAACAAGCTTCTTTTATATTAACAGCCGTCGAAACGAAAACCCAAGAGCTAAAGGACAAGCTATTAAAAACGCCTATGAAATTAGGACAAAACCTGTCCATTGAGATCATTCCTTTTGAAATCCTTTGGGAGGAAATGTTTGCTATGCTTAATGATAGAAATAAACCCAAGACAAGAAAAAAGATAAATATATAACAATGCTAAATTCTCAACATGCTCTAAGGGAGATGTAGGCTTTCGTTCGATTAACATTCAATTCTTTGGGGTTTTTTGTGTTAACAATGAGCGAGAGAGCGCCCGCTTGCCTATGACAATGGAGTCATAAAGGCTTAGCCTTTTGTATGCCATTGTGTAATGGTGAGTGGGTGTATTTTATGTGTTTAAAAACAACTTCTACATGTGACATCTGACTTTACACTGCCACAAATCAAGACATTTAATAATATTTTTAGAATCCAAAAATCAAAATAATGAAACTAAACTATTTTCTCTTTTTTTGCTCAAGAAGTATCCCTCATTTTATAATGGGGATTTGCCTCGTTTTAATGTTTACAGTAACTCCATCTCATTTCGTAAAAGCTCAATTATCAACTTTAGGAGAAGGCGAAATTTTCGAATATTGTGCAAGCAGTCAAATTGAGCAAGAACTACTCCTTGACCCTACACATCTTGTAAATGTCAATTTGATGGAGCAAGAAATCAAAACAAGAACGATTAACAGAGCCATTGTTGAGAGTCAAGGAATGACTATCACTGAGGATCCGATTGTTATCCCAGTTGTTTTTCACATTATACATAGTCCTTTGGATAACACGCCTGGCCTGGGAACAAATCTTTCAAATGACAGAATATATACGGCTCTTAATCATCTGAACCTTGCTTATGCCAACCAGGTATTTTCTCAGGTCAGTGTGAATACTAATATTAGTTTTTGCCTTGCCAGTCAAAACAGTCTTGGAGAAGCTTCTTCAGGAATCACTCGATACCCAGATAGCCAATTTACGATCTTTGATAATCAGCTACACGATGTACCAGGACCTATTGGGCCAAATAGTGTCAAAGCTATAAGTGCTGCCCCAAGTGAATGGCCTCGTACGGACTATATGAATGTATGGATTGTAAATACATTAACTGTTAACGGTAATTCTGGTGCTGCTGGATATGCCTACTATCCCAGTGAGCATGGGGAATGGTGGGATGGAATCGTATTAGAAGGACAATTTTTAGGTAGTTCTCTGGAAAACGACATAGTTTTAATTCATGAAGTTGGGCATTACCTCAATCTTAAACATACTTTTGGTAATGCTACTTCTGTTTCAAACCCAGATTGTGCAAACGATGATTGCCTTACTGATAATGATTGTGTTTGCGATACACCACCGGATGGTTTTAGTTTGGCATGTACTCCGGGTTCTTTTAATTCTTGTACTACAGATGGAGATGATATGAGTGCTAATAATCCTTTTGCGGGGCAGGATGTACTTGATCCTAAATCTAATTACATGGACTATGGGAATCTTGAATGTGAGGAAATTTTTACAGAGGGGCAAAAAACAAGAATGAGACTATCTATCATTGACGACGTGACAAATGATTTAGGGATAAGAGGTAGCCTATTAAATTCACAAGGATGTTGTTTAAGTCCAGAAGTTAATGCGCTGTATACCTTTACGGAGTTGGGCAATGAACTGTTTTTTGATGCAAGCGGAAGTACGGGCTCTATTGGAAGTTATTTCTGGGATTTTGGCGATGGTACAATCGTTTCAACCATTAGCCCTACTATTTCACATACCTATATCGTACCCGGTACTTTCCTTGTGACGCTTACTGTTGTTCCTATTGATGGGAGTGGTTGTATCAGTACTTATTATTTAGAGCTTGATGTCTGTAATTATGATTATAATGTTGAATTTACTATTGATATTCAAGAATACATCGGAACATTCACAGCCGAATCTGAAAATATAAATTATTTCTGGGATTTTGGTGATGGTACGACAGGAGACATGCAAACAGAAGTACATGAGTTTAGCGAAAGTGGCCTATACTTTGTATGTCTGGAGACGACTCCGGTAGAAGATGAACTATGTACCATTAGAAAATGCCAATGGGTAAATATCCATCAGTGTCCAGAGTCTTTGGTCTGTGGCGAACATATTTGCAATGGTGATTTTGAAAATTATTTCCCGATACACAGCGATTTTTATCCACAAAATGATTTACCTGAATGGGCAGGTGTGAATAATATATATAGAACAGGAACTGTCGATGTTGCAATCGATCTTAATTCCGGAAATATTGCAACCGTCTGGGGCAATTGGGAGTTGTTTGGCTCTAGTTCTGAGATATTTTATTATCCTCTTAATCCTCCTTTGGAACCTGGTTGTACAGCAGATATACGTTTTGATGCTGCTGTCGAATACCCCGGCCAGGCTATACGTGTCTTTGGTTTTAGCGGCGATCCTTGTCCTCAAATTATATTTGAGCCAGAATGTACAGGCAGCATTACTAATTCTCCTGCTACTTGTCCTGATCTTTATCAGTTTTGTGTTGCTGAAATTTCTTCACCTGAAATAGCCCTTGTGGAAACTATATTTTATGAATTATTTTTTGGAGATGCCAATTATCCTTATTCTGATAATGTAGGTCAGGTTTCCGCTTTTACAACCAATCAACCATTAGCTCCTGTAACGATCCCTTGGATGAACACTACTAATCTACCTATGGATTATATTGTATTATATACTAAACCTGACCTTGATCCTGGTATTAATGCTGTTCAAGCAACCTTGATTGACAATTTACGTGTTGATTCAGCCTGTCCTATTGATGCTGAATTTACCTATCAGGATGATCCGTGTACTACTATTATTGAATTTACCAGTTTATTTATAGATGGGGATCATTTCTGGGATTTTGGAAATGGAGAAACGAGTAATGCAATAAATCCATCACATAATTATGGAGAGCCAGGAGATTTTACAGTTATACATACGGTGACTAATGACTGTGTTGTTGATGAAGAAATACTAGTTATTACGGTAACTTACCTTGAAACCCCAAGTGCAGAATTTACTTATGATGAATATCTATGTGATACTGATGTCCAGTTCACAAGCTCTATCTCAACAGGTGATCATGAGTGGAGTTTTGGAGATGGAGAAACGAGTGATGCAGTAAACCCTTTACATCATTATGGGGCACCAGGAGATTTTACGGTTACACATACGGTGACTAATGACTGTGGTATTGAGGAAGAAACACTGCTTATTACGGTGACTAATAGTCTTGATCCCCCTAGTGCAGCCTTCACTTTTGTTGAAAATTTATGTGACACTGAAGTTCAATTTACAAGCTCTGCCTCAACAGGCGATCATGAGTGGGACTTTGAAAGCAATGGAACAATAGATAGCGAAGAAGAAAATCCAAGTTTTGACTTTGTTTTCGAAGGAACCTATTCAGTATCACATACCGTCACTAATGATTGCGGAACCAATACGGAAATAGTTCAGGTCGTAATAGATCTTTCTGATTGTATCAATGGACAGTGTGAATGTATCAATGATTATCACTTTGAAAATTCAAATGATACCCCAATTTTCATTAGTGATTATGGTCTAAGCAATATATTGACTGATGTTTGTATCTCTGTGGATGGAAGACTAATCGTTGATCAAAGTATGGATTTCGACAATTGCAATTTTTTCCTAAGCCCTGGAGCTGAAATAGTAATCGGATCTTACAGACAAGTTTCTATTGCAAATTCTACTTTGCAAGGTTGTGATCAGATGTGGCAAGGTATCACAATGGCAAATTACTCTACACTTGATTTTCATGATAACATTATAAAGGATGCACATAATGCGATCAGGCCATCTAATTATACAGCAATAGGTATCCAAAATAATATTTTTGATCGTAATTTCATAGGCGTATTTACACCTTTACCTCAACAAATATTTGGAGTAAATCAGATTAGCAATATAAATATATTTAGTGGGAATCAATTCACCTGCTCTTCTGATCTTAAACCAGGTTTTACAGGCCAGGTTCCAGTTCCAGGCAACATTTCATTTGCTGGCATATTATTAGACAGAGTCGTTAACTTTGATATAGGGCACCCTAATTTCCCAGATTTGACCAATACATTTGATGGCCTCCAAAATGGAATCATTTCTTTATCCAGTAATCTTAGAGTTTACAATGCATCTATTTCTAATCTTGAAGGTATCGCTGTTCCCAATCATGATCCTTTTAACCCTTTTATCAACCGAGGAATAGGTATCTATGCCTTACATGGGAGTACCTTATATGTACATGATACAGAGATTAATAATTGTTTTACAGGAATACATTTTCATAATATTGGCCTGGAAGCAGATCATGTAAACATGGATAACACGCTTATAGGTATTCAAACTTTACTTTGTGAAGATGGGATCAATATTCATGATTGTATGATCCAAAGCCGTCTAAGAGGAATGGAAATAACAAATGCTAATCTAGGAGGTTTAAGTTTAATGGATAATTTTGTTACGATGGAAGATGGTCCACTATCTGGTTTTGGTATTAGAATTACTAATTCAGCAACACATGAACCCAATGATGGTCAGATTATTGGAAATACTGTAACGATGAGGACAGGGCAACTAGGAATACATCTTTTACATAATGCATTACCATTTCCTGGCCCTGTTGATGGAGGTTATGTCTCAAATATCAAAATAGAAGGGAACACGATTATCGAACCAGAAGATGCAAGTGGTAATCCTCTAACACTGCTTCAATTAGATGCAAGTAGAAATATTCAGGTCAGAGAAAATACTTTGACCAGTAATTACACTGGGACGACTGCTGTTGGTATGAGGGTAAACTCTTCTAGAAATGTCATCTATTGTTGTAATAATATGGAGAGCCTGGACCAGGGAACTATTTTTGGAGGCTTTTGTGAGAATACTAGTTTCCGTGGAAACACTTTTGATGATATAGCGACGAGGGGCTTGGCATTAGGCACAAATACTTTTATTGGTAAGCAACCTAATCCGAACAACCCTGATATTCCTCCTATTGATCAAAGACTTCATGGTAACCTATGGTTAAATGGAACAGCGAGCGGTGGCGCAGAGCATTTAGGTTTCGAGCAAGATGATATATTAGACGATCAATTTTTTTATGACCCTTTAGTGCCAAACACTTTACCTAATCCTGTGATTTCTATTATTAATGATTGGTTCGATGAATCTTTTATCCAAACACTAGAATGTTCTACAGAACCAGATTGTAAAATACCAGTTTTACCCAAAAACTTTATAGATGATACACCAAATGATATTGATATAAAGATTGCAAATAATTCATCTGGTTATAGTGATGGTGTATTATGGGAAGGACAACGATATCTTTTAAGTAAATTAAAGACTAATAGTGGTTTATTGGGACAGAATTATGCCATTGATGGGTTTTATAATACAAACCAAAATTCAGTTCTTGATGCCATTGATAATATTGATGGCACATTAAAAGAATTTTATACTAATAATTATCCCTACTTAATTGATATTAAATTAATGAAACAGGAAGTAAAATCTCTACTGAATGAAATCACTCAAAACGATAATTTAATTGCTACGATATCTGCACCTGCTAATAATGTATATATCACTGAGAAAGAAAATTTATTAATTGAATTATCAGGAAAAGTTGAAACACTTTTACAATTTAGAGCAAATCTTGCTACCAATCGATCTAATGATGCCAATATGCTAATTACTCAAAACAATGCTATTGTCACCAATGCCCTTTTTGAAAATAACAGTAAGTTAATTAACTCCGTTTACTTAGAAACTATTGCCAAAGGTATAATGGAATTCGATGACGATCAGTTGACCATAATTCAGTCTGTAGCAGAACAATGCCCTTTATACGGAGGAGATGCGGTGTTTAAGGCCAGAGGTTTATTATCTATGGTAAGTGACATTAACTTTGATGATGACCAACTTTGTGAGCAAGGTAAAGGCAGAAAAGAAGAAAAAATTGAAAAAGATATTTCGTCAAATAAAATTTCAGTTTTTCCAAACCCTGCTTCCGACAGAATAACAATAATATTGGATAAGCCATTTAAGGTAAAAGGGCTTTTTAGTATTTATTCGATTACAGGAGAGAAGATAGCTCAATTCAATCTGACAAAAGACACTCAAAACTTTACTTTTGACGTCAGTTTATTGAATTCTGGCATATATTTTTACGAAATTAGTAATAAGGATATTAATCATAGCGGTAAATTAACCATCTTAAAGTAAGTTTTGATTAGAAAATTAAATATATCTATCATTATTATGTTGTTGTGTTTTGGGTTTTCCGAAGCACAACTGCATGATAATGTATGGCTATTTGGCTTTGAAAGTTATACAAATACGGATGGCGTGGGAGGTAGTGTCTTAGATTTCAGTGGAGATAGCCTTGATATATTCTATGAATATCGAGATATGGATCTTAATATTACTAATGCGGGTATATGTGATACCTCAGGTAACTTACTTTTCTACACCAATGGTATATATATAGCTAATGCACTACATGAACCGATGGAAAATGGAGAAGGCCTGAATCCAGGAGAATATGCGGATGCTCATTTTTGGCTTGGATATAGGGTCATACAAGGGGCTATTATTGTTCCTGCTCCAGGAGTAAATGACAAATACTATTTGATCCATGAATCTTATGAATATCCAACACCTAATTCTGATTGGCATGCTCCAATAATTTATTATAGTTTAATTGATCTTAGTTATAACAATGGTTTAGGTGCTGTTATAGAAAAGAATCAAATTATCTTCGAAGGAGTATTTGACCATGGAAAAATAACATTAGTTAAACATGCAAATGGAAGAGATTGGTGGGGACTAATTTTACAAAGGAATTCTAGTTGCTTCAATCGATTTTTAATAACTTCAAATGGTATTGAGACTTTTCCTACACAATGTATTGGAGGCGATATTCCTGGAGGTATAGGTCAATCCGTCTATTCACCTGATGGCTCAAAATATGTCTTGTACAATTTAGTTAGTGTTAACATTGGAAATTATTTATCCATTTACGATTTCGATCGCTGTAATGGAGAATTAAGTAATCCTATTCAAGATATTTTGATTGATACAGCTGGAATAGGTGGTGTTGCTATATCTCCTAATTCTCGATATTTGTATGTAAGTTCTTATAATTATATCTATCAATACGATTTAGAAGCAGATGATATCCTTTCTACCAAAGATACTGTCGCTATTTATGATGGCTATGAGGTGGAGGTTAGTGCTCAAAATAATGTATATCTACCTACTCGATTTTCCTTGATACAGTTGGGGCCTAATGGTAAAATATATATTAAATGTTCTAGTAGTGCAAATCTTCTTCATGTGATCAATCAACCTGATAGCGCAGGAGTGGCATGCGAAGTATTTCAGCATCACATCGAATTGCCTACTTATAATAGGTCTTTACCTAACTTCCCTAACTACCGTTTGGGAGCATTAGAGGGAAGTGGATGTGATACGATTACTTCCATCAATCAACCAGTCTTAAATCAATCCAGTCTTTCCACTTTTCCTAATCCTACCAGCAGTACTATTAATTTCTCTTTTGATGATATCATTAAGGACAATTTAGATCTAACGATTTTCAATATCGCTGGTCAACAAATTGCTCAGTTTAAATTAGAAGAAGGACAAAAAGCATTTAGAATTGATCTTGGCAGATTAAGTTCTGGCATATATTTTTACGAAATTAGTAATAAGGATATTAATCATAGCGGTAAATTAACCATCTTAAAGTAAGTTTTGATTAGAAAATTAAATATATCAATCATTATTATGTTGTTGTGTTTTGGATTCTCCGAAGCACAACTGCATGATAATGTATGGTTGTTTGGCTTTAGCAGTAATCCTGATTTTCCTGAATCTGGTGGCAGTGTAATAGACTTTAATGGAGATAGTCTTGATATATTTTATGAATATCGGGACATGAATTTTGACATCACTAATGCTAGCATTTGTGATACCGCAGGTAATTTACTTTTTTACACCAATGGTATATACATAGCTAATGTACTACATGAACCGATGGAAAATGGAGAAGGACTTAATCCTGGAGAATATGCGGATGCCCATTTTTGGTCTGGGTTTGTTTTAACGCAAGGTGCAATTGCAATTCCTAAACCAAATGCCCCTGGATTATATTATCTAATCCATGAACCTAAAGAGTATCCCGACCCCTTCATTGATTGGCATTCTCCATTATTATATTACACTCTAGTAGATATGAATCTAAATAATGGCTTAGGAGCTGTTACTGAAAAAAACCAGATCATATTTGAAGATATTTTGGATCACGGAAAAATTACAGCTGTAAAACACGCAAATGGAAGAGATTGGTGGGTATTAACATTAACCTATGATTCTAACTGTTACCGTAAGGTTTTAATTACTCCTGAAGGGATCGAAAATCATGGTTTAACCTGTGTAGGTGATGCAGTTATTGGAGGGTTAGGCCAAGCAGTATTTTCTCCTGATGGTACAAAATATGCTTTATATAATTTAGTTAATATTAACACCGGAAATCATTTAGTTATTTATGATTTCGATCGTTGTACTGGAGAATTAAGTAATCCTATCCAAGATATTTTGATTGATACAGCAGGAGCAGGAGGTATAGCGATTTCTCCAAATTCCCAGTATCTTTATGTAAGTTCTTATAATTATATCTATCAATACGATTTAGAAGCGGATGATATCCTGTCTACCAAAGATACTGTTGCTATTTATGATGGCTATGAAGTGGAGATTAGTGCTCAAAATAATGTATATCTACCTACCCGTTTTTTCTTGATGCAGTTAGGGCCTGATGGTAAAATATATATTAATTGTCCTGGCAGTCCAAACATTCTTCATGTGATCAATCAACCTGATAGCGCAGGAGTGGCATGCGAAGTATTTCAACACCACATAGAGTTGCCTACTTACAATAGATGGTCTTTACCTAACTTCCCTAATTATCGGTTGGGAGCATTAGAGGGAAGTGGATGTGATACGATTACTTCCATCAATCAACCAATCTTAAATCAATCCATTCTTTCCACTTTTCCTAATCCTACCAGCAGTATTATTAATTTCTCTTTTGATGATATCATTAAGGATAATTTAGATCTAACGATTTTCAATATCGCTGGTCAACAAATTGCTCAGTTTAAATTAGAAGAAGGACAAAAAGCATTTGGAATTGATCTTGGTAGACTAAGTTCTGGCATATATTTTTACGAAATTAGTAATAAGGATATTAATCATAGCGGTAAATTAACCATCTTAAAGTAAGTTTTGATTAGAAAATTAAATATATCTATCATTATTATGTTGTTGTGTTTTGGGTTTTCTGAAGCACAACTGCATGATAATGTATGGCTATTTGGTTTTGAAAGTTATACAAATACGGATGGCGTGGGAGGAAGTGTCTTAGATTTCAGTGGAGATAGTCTTGATACATTCTATGAATATCGAGATATGGATCTTAATATTACTAATGCGAGTATATGTGATATCTCAGGTGACTTACTTTTCTACACCAATGGTATATACATTGCTAATGCACTACATGAACCAATGGAAAATGGAGAAGGACTCAATCCTGGTGAATATGCGGATGCTCATTTTTGGTCTGGGTTTGTTTTAACCCAGGGCGCAATTGCAATTCCCAAACCAAATGCCCCTGGATTATATTATCTAATCCATGAACCTAAAGAGTATCCCGACCCCTTCATTGATTGGCATTCTCCATTATTATATTACACTCTAATAGATATGAATCTAAATAATGGCTTAGGAGCTGTTACTGAAAAAAACCAGATCATATTTGAAGATATTTTGGATCACGGAAAAATTACAGCTGTAAAACACGCAAATGGAAGAGATTGGTGGGTATTAACATTAACCTATGATTCTAACTGTTACCGTAAGGTTTTAATTACTCCTGAAGGGATCGAAAATCATGGTTTAACCTGTGTAGGTGATGCAGTTATTGGAGGGTTAGGCCAAGCAGTATTTTCTCCTGATGGTACAAAATATGCTTTATATAATTTAGTTAATATTAACACCGGAAATCATTTAGCTATTTATGATTTCGACCGCTGTACCGGAGAGCTAAGCAATCCCATTCAGGATATTTTGATTGATACAGCATGGACAGGGGGTATTTCTATATCCCCTAACTCACGATATCTTTATGTAAGTTCCTTTAATTATATCTATCAATACGATTTAAAAGCGGATGATATCCTGTCTACAAAAGATACCGTAGCTATTTATGATGGATACGAAGTCGAGGTCAATGCTCAAAATAATGTATACCTACCTACCCGTTTTTTCTTGATGCAGTTAGGGCCTGATGGTAAAATATATATTAATTGTCCTGGCAGTCCAAACATTCTTCATGTAATCAATCAGCCGGATAGTGTAGGATTGGCCTGTCAGGTATTACAGCATCATATTGAGCTTCCGACTTATAATAGATCATCTCTACCTAATTTTCCTAACTACCGTTTGGGAGCATTAGAGGGAAGTGGATGTGATACGATTACTTCCATCAATCAACCAATCTTAAATCAATCCAGTCTTTCCACTTTTCCTAATCCTACCAGCAGTATTATTAATTTCTCTTTTGATGATATCATTAAGGACAATTTAGATCTAACGATTTTCAATATCGCTGGTCAACAAATTGCTCATTTTAAATTAGAAGAAGGACAAAAAGCATTTAGAATTGATCTTGGTAGACTAAGTTCTGGCATATATTTTTATAAAATATCCACTATGGATATTATCCATAGCGGTAAACTTACGATCATTAAATAATATAAGCTTTGAGACCGTCTAATTCTCCCAATTCTTCTTCTCCTGTTCAATATGTGATAATACCACATTGACCCCAAATTTTTGCTTGAGATGTTTTGATATGGCATCAGCAGAATAGACAGAACGATGTTGTCCACCAGTACAACCAAAATTAATCATAAGGTTAGTAAAACTCCGTTCAATATAATTTTCGACTACGGGATCAACGATATAGAAAATATTATTTAAAAAGCTATCAATATTACTATACTGCTTTAGAAAATTAATAACGGGTTTGTCGCGACCAGTTAATTTTTTATAAGGTTCGTAACGGCCCGGATTGTGAATACCTCTACAATCGAAAATGAATCCACCGCCATTGCCTGAAACATCTTCGGGGACGCCTGATTTATAAGAGAAACTATTTACAGTAATAGTAAGTAGACTTGATTTGCCTTTTGAAGTATCAAATGGATCAAATTGATCTGATGCTGCTATAGCTTCCAATGCTTTCCAAAGTTCAGGGATTTGAATCTTTAAATCTATATTTTTGATAAACCATCGGATATTATTGACTGCAAAGGGAATACTATTTAAGAAGTGTTCTTTGCGTTCATAAAGACCTCGATAGCCATAAGTCCCAAAGGTCTGAATGGCTCGGATTAATGCATAAGCATAATAGTATTCGATAAATTGTGTTCTATCAATAGTCGTAAGAGACTCAGCAGTATCCAAATAGGTATGCAATAGCGCGAGTCGAGTTGCTGGAGGTATATTTGCTTTAGCTTGATAGAGTAGGGAAGCTAAGTCGTATTGTAAAGCGCCCCTTCTTCCTCCTTGATAGTCAATGAAAAAAGGTTTGCCATTTCTCATCATAATATTTCGAGATTGAAAATCCCGAAGCATGAAATGACTACAATCCGCTTGAAGTAAATAATCGGAAAAAGTATGGAAGTCTTTTTCGAGTGCTTGTTCATCAAACCCAAAACCTCCAAGTTTTAGAAAATAATATTTGAAGGTATTAAAATCCCAAAGCATGGATTGTTTGTCAAAAGCGGTTCGAGGATAACAATCAGAATAATCAAGGTCTTTTCCTCCTTTGATTTGAACAAGGGCAAGCTCTTGGACAACCTTTTCATACATCTTTAGCAGATTAGGAGGAAAGGTCTCTCCTTTTTGAAGCAAAAAACTATACAGTGTTGTAGCTCCTAAATCTTCTTGGATGTAAATATTATTATCTAAGTCAGTTTCATAAAGTTTAGGAACAGGAAGCCCTTTTTTATTCCAGTCTTTTGTGATATTGACAAAGGCTTTATTTTCTTTTGTGTCAGTGCCATAAGTACCAATGGCTGCTTTGGTCTTTCCTTGTAGTCGATAATAAATGCGACTACTTCCTGAAGGGGCTAATGGAAGAACCAATTCTGCTGCTTCACCAGACCATTTTTCAAATAATTGACTAAGTAGGGTTTTATGATTTGAAGACATACAAATTGAATTAATTACTCGGCTGTAATAGTATTCCACAAGGTGTCCTTGAGTTCCATTAAGCCTTGTTGAGCAACAGAGGATATGAAAAGATACGGAATATCACTGGGGAGTTCTGCTTTTAGCAATTCTTTTAGCTCTTCATCAATCATATCAGATTTGGTAATCGCTAAGACCCTTGGTTTATCCAATAACTCAGGATTGAACTGTTTCAATTCATTGAGTAGAATATCATACTCTTTCTGGATGTTTTCTGAATCACAAGGAATCATAAAAAGCAGTACTGCATTTCGCTCAATATGGCGAAGAAATCGATGACCTAGACCTTTCCCTTCGTGGGCTTTTTCAATAATTCCTGGAATATCCGCAATGATAAAAGAACGGGTGTCGCGGTATTTTACAATGCCTAAATTTGGAACTAAAGTAGTAAACGCGTAAGCGGCGATTTTGGGCTTAGCAGCTGTAATTACTGAAAGCAATGTAGATTTACCAGCATTTGGAAAACCGACAAGGCCAACATCTGCCAAGACTTTTAATTCTAATATCTTCCAAACAGTTTGACCCTCTTCTCCAGGTTGTGCAAATCGAGGTGTTTGAAAAGTTGATGATTTAAAGTTGGCATTTCCTAGACCTCCACGACCTCCCGCCACAAAAATGACTTCTTCACCATGCTCAGTAATTTCAAATTCTACCAGACCTGTTTCGACATCTTTAGCAATAGTACCGAGTGGTACTTCAAGAATGATATCTTCTCCATGTGAACCACTTTTGAGACTGTCACCACCATTTCCTCCTTTATCAGCAATTATATGTTTTTGGTACTTTAGGTGTAAAAGTGTCCACAATTGCTTATTGCCTTTTAAAATAATATGGCCACCTCGACCTCCATCACCTCCATCAGGGCCGCCTTTTGCTGTAAGCTTATTGCGAAGCAAGTGAGCAGAGCCACTACCTCCTGCTCCCGATCGGCAGCAGATTTTTACGTAATCAACAAAATTTTGTAATGCCATAAATATTGGTGGTGGGTGATGTTTAGCTGAATTGCATATAAGGAAAATATAAAGATAGGTAAAGCAATACTTAGAAAAGCTTTACCTCTTATATTTCATCTTTATTTTATAAACTATCTAATTGATCACAAAGCCGTTCGAAAACTTCTTCAAGGTTACCAATGCCATTAATTTTTACAGACTTATCAAAATTATTGTAATAGTCAAAAACAGGTGTAGTATTTTGTTTATATACTTCTATTCTATTCTTTACGGTCTCTACATTGGCATCATCGGTTCGGCCTTCAATTTTTGCCCTTTCTTGTAGTCGATCAATGACTTCTTGATCATCAACATCTAAAGCAACTAAGCCGTTGATATCATGTCCTAAAGAGCCCATTAATTCATCAAGTGCTTCAGCTTGAGGAATTGTTCTAGGAAAACCATCGAATATGAACCCATAAACATCTTGATTCTCAACAACACGTTTTTTTAGCATTTCAATAGTCAGGCTATCCGGAACAAGGTTTCCTGCCTTGATAAACTCTTTTGCTTTCTGGCCTAAAGGCGTGTCATTACCCATTTCATATCTAAACATATCTCCAGTAGAGATATGGAAAAAATTATACTTCTCAACCAGTTTCTTAGCTTGCGTACCTTTTCCTGAGCCAGGAGGACCAAATAAAATAATATTTAACATTTGTCGTGTTTTTTAATTAAGCTGCAAAAATAGCAATAAATAGAGATAAATGTCGGAGTTTTAACGGCTTCCCTATTTAAAATTCATCTTTTTACAATTTCATAACTATTCAATTACCAGATTAGTTCTATTTTTGCACTCTAACACACATAACTATACATAACATGTCTCACATAGAAAAGCATAAAGAACGTCTAGATACATTTTTCGAAAAATATAAAGGCAAATCGCTAACGGCCGTTTTTGATATTGGAACAAAGGCTGGTAGGATTTTAATCGCTCCAAAGGAAACCCCTTCAAAAGGAGAATGGGTTTCAGAATCCTTTTATAATCATGGAGAAGCTTTTTTTCTGGGAAAAGACATAGATACTTTTTTTAGAACGATAGATATGGAGAAGAGTACTGCTTTTTTAAATGTTTTGAATTTCATCAAATCTTATAAAGACTATTTAGTTGAAAAAGGAGTGGATGAATCAGATATTACGGCAGTAGGGACGGCAGTATTTCGTTGGTTAGTAAATAGAGAAGAAGTTATACAAAAAATAAAAGCGGAGACAGGTGTTCAGTTATTGATAATAGATGAAGAGAAAGAATCTCTTATTTCGATGTATTCTATTGTCTATACCTACAATTTTTCGATGACTGAGCAGATGGGACCCCGGAAGTTTGAAAAGGATGATGTTATCTTATTAGTTGACCAAGGAGGTGGATCAACGGAAGTATCTTATTTCTTTCCTACTGATGTCAACAAGTTTGGTGTTTCATCTATTGATGAATGCGGAACAGTGGCTTTGCAAAAACTTTTTTATACTATAAGTTCTGACGATTTAGAAAAAAGGATTGATCCGACGGTTAATTATAGTTCTATCGAAAGACAATTCCGACGTATTGAACATTTCGTAGATCAGACTATTGAGCGTTGGGAAGGCTATCCTGAATTAGCTCAAAAGAATATTATTGCTTATGCGATGGGTTCTGCTTTTTCTGGTAGTTTACCAAGACCGCCATGGTCAGAATCTAATCCTAAGCGTAAACGCAATAATTTCACTCAACATAATATGGGACTGTCCAGAGTTAGGCTGGAAGAAATCATTGAAGATTTCAGTGACCGGTTTGATGATAATATTGAAGAAGTTTGCGACTTATACAATTTGTTAGAGAAAAACGATAATTCGATTACCCGAAAAATGGAAAGCGAATTGACCGTTGGCTATGGATTACCTGTGTATCTAAAGCTAATGGAAAAATTTAATCTAAGAGATATTAGTTTTGGTGGTTTTGGCTTACGTTATGGTATTTATATCTATAGGCATGTATTTAAAGGGAAATTAGAAGAGCTTCAAATAGATAAATTACAAGTTGATGAGGAAGAAGGAGAAGCTATTGCCTGGGAAAGAATCAGAAAGTATAATACTGCTGATGCTTATCAAGCCTACCTCAGTAAATACCCAGAAGGTGCCTACGCTTTCATTGCACAGATTAATTTGGATAAACTTAGTAGATAGGGTAGTCAGGTAGTCAGGTAGTCAGTAGTCAGTAGTCAGTAGTCAGTAGTCAGGGTAGTCAGGTAGTCAGGGTAGTCAGAGTGGTCAGAGTGGTCAGAGTGGTCAGAGGATAAGGAGTTTACTTTTGATTTTTTAAGCTTTTTCTAATACTAGTTTTACAGGAGGTCATTACCTTAATGATCTCTGAAGCTTCTATCATTATGTCATCGGGCACTTTTATATTTAAGTGACATTCATCAAATAATTCTAACCAATAGATTGTTTCATCTGCCTCTTCAACAACAATACAATATTTAGCATATTTTTCTCTAAGAGATCGAGCAACACAAGAAGCTCGAAAATTAGCACCAACTGAAGTCGTAGATCTTATCAATTGCCTTCCCATAATTCTTACTTCTTCATTTTTTTGAAGTCCCGCATAAAATTCCATTACTGATAATGAAAGCTTCTTGGTTCTATTTCTGAATATTTCGTTGAATTTTATTTGATCCATGAGCGTCTTTATTAATATAGACTCCAGATCATTTAAAATTCCATAAAAATACTCCACTACCTCAAAAAATTAACATCTCATAATCTAATGTTACCTCAATAACAATATTGAGAGAAGATTCTGACCACTCTGACCACTCTGACCACTCTGACCATCTGACCATCTGACTACTCTGACCACCTGACCATCTGACTACTCTGACTACTCTGACTTCCTGACCACCCTGGCCACACCTGACTTTCTGTCTGAAAATCAAGTATTTATATACTGTTTTTGTCATAAACTCTATATTGGAATGTTTATAGATGAGGGTAAGCTATATTGATAAATGCTCTAAACTATAGAGACTTGTATCCTGTAATAATATCGTTCTTTCACAATATTAAAAAAATAGATATGACCAGATTTATTGAAAATGCTTTTAACTATGAGCAAAACAGTGCAGCAGAAAATCAAAATGATGAGAAAGCCACGGATGATTCTCAGTTATTAGATGCTTATTCAAGAACGGTAGTGAACGTTGCAACTAAGGTTAGTGATGCTGTTGTTCAGATTAAAGTTAAAAAGCATAAACCAACTGTAGTCAAAGGTCGAAAACGACCTCCTTTTAGTTCAGGCTCTGGATTTATTATTTCTTCTGATGGGTATATTGTTACCAATAGTCATGTGATTAATGATGCTAAAAGTATTGAAGTCGTATTGCAAGATGGGCGTATATTGAAAGGTGAGATCATAGGAGATGATCCTGCTACAGATATTGCAGTTTTAAAAATAGATGCTAATAATCTGACGCAGATGAAATTTGGTGACTCTGATCAACTGCAAGTTGGACAATTGGCTATTGCTATCGGCAATCCATATGGGTTTCAATATTCTTTGACTACTGGTGTAGTGAGTGCTTTGGGGCGAACGCTTAGATCTGAATTAGGTCGTTTAATAGATGATGTGATACAAACAGATGCAGCCTTAAATCCAGGCAATTCTGGAGGCCCTTTGGTGGATTCAAATGGTAAAGTAATAGGTGTTAATACAGCAGTGATATTACCAGCTCAAGGTTTATGTTTTGCTGTTGCTTCTAATTTGGCGAAATACATCGTAGGTAAATTAATTATAGAAGGGAAGGTACGAAGAGGGTATATAGGTATTGCAGGCCAAGTGGTTCGGTTTAACTCAAGAATAATCAATCGATATCAATTAAATGTCAAATCTGGTATTCATATCCAGGATATTGAAACCGGAGGGCCAGCCGATAAGTCTGAGCTTAGAGTCGGAGATATCATACTTGGATTTGAACAGGAGCCAGTACAATCCATCGATGATTTGCATAAACTTCTTGATGAAAAGACTGTAGATAATCAAATATCCTTAAAAGTATTAAGAGGAAAAGAAATTATTGAAATTTACATGATGCCAGTAGAATTATAAAATCTAAATGCCTTTTTAGACTTAACCAACTTTAGGCTGTAAAGCAGGAGCTTATAGGCAATCGAGGTTCTTTTTAATTAGAATAATTAGAGTTATTGTGATTGATTCTAAACAGCATCTATTTGCTCCTTACACCAGCTTTGAAAATTGAACTGTTCAAACAAAATATTTTGAGTTGAATCTTCTTCTATCTCAGAAAGCGTCTTACTCAAATTAATCAGCGCAGATTGGTTTTTATTTGGACTATTAAGGATTTTTTTAAAAAAGCGGATGAAACTTTGTTCTAACTTCGTAAGTTTTTTTCGATTTTTCAATATTTTATATGTTGAATTGACCTCATGTGAAAGCAAACTGTTGAAGCCTAATTCGTAATAAGTAATCATGGCAAATAACTTAATGATATTCAAACTAACCTCAATTTCTACCTTTTTGTACCATAAATTAATCCACTGCTGAGCTTTGGTAAACTGTTTCGTTTCAATGCCTGCACGGATAAGTAAGATGATAATGTGATCTATTTCTGTGCTTCCAAATTTCTCCGAATTTTTTTCAATATAATCCGAAATTTCTGAAAGAATAGCTTCTGTAGCGGAGTGTTTACCTGTCTTATGATAGAATTCTAGAATTCTGGCATATTTGATATAGTAAATGTAGGAGGCATCAATATCTTTCTCACCAAGCAGTTTTATCAGCTTTTGATGTCCTATCATAAAGTGTTGCTCATCTTTGATTTTTGCAGATAAGTACATGTAATTACTTAAAACGGGGAGTTTTTGATTTTTACTAAATAAAAATTCATGCTCTTCATAAAAATGGAGGTAATCTTGATATTCTTTTTGACTTTTTTCAAAATCTCGTACTAGATAATGACCGATACATTTGATATAGTGCCAGATTTCTTGGCCTTTTAGACTTTTGACTTTGACTTTATCTTTCAATAGAGAATTGTCAAGAATATGTGAATGTTTAGATGGATCATTGACATGTGGCATAAACTCATACTGGAGTTCTCTGGCCTGTGCTTTTAAGAGTTTAAGTTCATTTAGATTTTGAATTTTCTCTGTGATTTCTTCTCTTTCTTCTTTTAGAGTTCTTAGTTGCTGGACATAATTCAGAATTCCATGACTAAAAAGAATTTCCTCTTCCATCTTTATCAATTGAAGGATAATTGTGAATTCTTCATATCTATAAGCTAATGTTTTAGCTTGTCGGATAGTTTTGGTTGCTTTCTTCTTAAAACCTTTTTCAGAAAGAATATTTATATATAGAATGAGCTTTAGAAGTTTGCGGTTATTTGAAGTGTTTGCATGAAAATTGATTAAACTATTTAGTATTTGTTCAAGTAGGTAATGTTTCTCTGATGAAAGATATTTTATAAAAGTCTCGTCCTCAAAATGTTTTTTTAGTTTAACTTCATCGTATTTTTTTTGCTTCTCCAAATACTTATAAATCTTCAAATAATTCTTGTTTTCAGATCTACTATGTAGCTGAGAATAACGCTTGAAATAAGCTTTTTCCCTTAATGTAAGTGAACGAACAAAGTCATAGATTACATCACTCATATGCCCAAATATTTGTTTCTTGTACGAATAGCTATTTTTTAACAGCGTCTAAAAATAGTATTCAAAACTCTAATTAATGTTTCTAAAATTTAGGATGCTCCTCGCTTTTATGCGCCAACTATGTTAAAGTGGCTCTATATAAAGGCTGTTTTATTTAAATTTAAATTCCTTAAATTATTAATATAATATATTGATTATTAGGTGGTTGAGTTTATTTGAATTGTGTTATGATTCCTTAAAAATATAAAATTGAAATGAATTTTTTTATAATTAAGTAATAAATTTGATAAGAAGGGATATAGAATCATTTTGATAGCTTACTTATTTTTTCGATTGATTTTAAAAAAGATAGCAAAGTGATTTAGTTCGACTATATAAGCGTAAGCCTTATAATTTAAAAGCCATTTAAAACCAAAATTAAGATGGAAGTACGACAAACTATTCCATTGTTTAAAGTGCTTTCCGATTCGGAAAGAGCACTCCTAACCAGTTCCTCTAGGGTAAGAGATCTCCCTAAATTTCATTATTTATATCTAGAACAAGATAATGCTCAAAAGATTTACTTTCTTTTGGACGGGATGATTAAAGTTTCTACTCGTTCAGATCAAGGAAGAGAAGCCATCAAAGGAATACTCCATAAAAACGAGATTTTTGGAGAGCAAGGACTTACAGGACAATCTGTAAGAAACGAATTTGCTATGGCAATGCTTGATGGGGCTAAGGTTCTTGAGTTAGAAATGGACTGTATGAATGCCTTAATGCAAAAGAATCACTTATTTTGCCAAAAAATAGTGAAATTTCTTGGAGATAAACTTCGAGAAGTAGAGCATAGACTTGAGGCCCAAATATTTCTTAATGCAAAAGATCGGATTATTGATTTTATTAGAGATTCGGCGCGTAAGAGAGGACAGCGGGTTGGCTATGATCATTTATTAAAAAGAAGTCTTACTCAACAAGAAATCGCGAATTATACTGGAACTAGTCGTCAGACGGTTACCGAAGTCTTTAATGAGCTGAAGAAATCGAATCTGATTTACTTTAACCGGAATAAAATCTTAATAAGAGAAGGTTTTAATTTGGCACTCGATGGTAATTTAAATACTTAATAAACATCCAGAATACCAAACATAAGCCATTGTTATTATGGCAATTATATTGGATAAAAGACCAAATAGTTTCATCTGTTGGAGGGTATACACTTTGGTCTTGAAAATGATAACTAGGTCTATAATTAACCAAAGTAAACCAATCGCTAATATTCCTCCAAAGATAAATTCATGGAAGACGTAGAACAATAAACCAACTTCTATTGCCAGAATTAGGATGATCAAGAGTTTTGTTTTCTTCATCCCAATGACTGTTGCAGTAGTTCTTCTACCACTCTTTTTATCTGGTTCGATATCCATTACTTCCCCAATCAAATGAGACTGAAAGGCAAAAAGGAGTAAATAAAAGTAAGTTTGCCATGGTAAAAGATCTGTCTCATTGAGCCAAACACTAAAAGGCACGACTAAAAGATATCCAATTTGACAAAGCATCTCCAGAGGCGGTTTAGAACTCAATCCATGCTTAGGATGATTATAAATATAATTGATAAAAAGTAAACCTAGGTAGAGGTAGACCATCTTCAATCCAATAATCCAAATAAAAACAGGCAGGCAAATTATTTGTACAAAGAGGATCGCTTTCCATAGCGAAGCCAATTGTTGCTTAGTTCCTTTTGCACCAAACCAAAAACTATCCTTTCTCGGATTATGTTGATCAATTTCAAAATCATTGATATCATTCCAGCCATAGATCATAAAGTTGAGCGGAAATGTTACATAGAATAAACCTAACCAAAAATTATTGGAATCTAATATGGCTAAGCCGCTGGTTGGCATTAGATATAGCCATATCGTAGCAAACCATAATCCGGGTCTTGATACTTTCAACCAAAAACGAATCATCAATTTTTTTGAAATTTTACTTTTCCACCTACAATGGTATACAAGATCTCAGTATCAAGTATTTCTTCATCAGTACAGTTGATTAAGTCCTGATTGAGTACAACGATATCTGCCAGTTTCCCTACTGTAAGTGAGCCTTTATCGTTTTCTTCAAAAGCTGCATAAGCATTACCTAGTGTATAAGAATGTATTGCTTCAGCACGTGTCATACGCTGTTCTGGGAAAAACTCTAAACCAGTATCACTTCTTTTTCTTGTAACAGAAGCATATAAACATTCAATAGCACTAATGTCTTCTACAGGAGCATCCGTACCATTGGCAATAAGCACTTGTTTGTCTAATAAGGTTCTCCATGGATAAGCACCCAATCTAGAACGTTCTTCTCCCAATCTTTTTACTACAAAAGGTGCATCAGAAGTACAGTGTATGCCTTGAATAGAAGCAATTACACCTAAAGTTTTGAAACGAGGAATATCCGTTGTGTCAAGATGTTGAGCATGCTCGATTCGCCATCGTAAATCCTTATCTGGAGACTTTGTGATTAAATGCTCATAAATATCAAGTACCTCTCTATTTGCTCTATCTCCGATTGCATGAACGCAGAGTTGGAGGTTGTTCTCAAAGGCAAGCGAAGCTATGTTTTTCACCTCTTCAATAGAAGTGGTATTTTGGCCTACAAAATTTGGTTTATCATTATAAGCCCTCAAAAGCCAAGCACCAAATGCACCTAAGGCCCCATCAACCTCAGATTTTATAGCTTTACAAGTGAAGTAATGGCCTCCGGCATTTATAATAGGAAAACCATCCAGCTTACCGTTCATATCCTTATAAGAATGTCTGAGCATAGCCCATAGTCTGAGATCTAACTTTCCTTCTTCTGCTAATTTTTTATATCGTTGAACTTCTAAAAATGAAGAACCTGCATCTTGGAATGAAGTGATACCATTTTCAAGACACTCTATCTGAGCTAATTTAATCCCTTTCAGCCAGATGTCATATCTCTTTTCATCAGAAATCGTGTTTAAATATTCTTGATAAGTACTTCGGATGATACCCATCGCTCGTTCTTCAAAAACACCTATGGCTTCTCCTTGCTCATTTCTGACAATTGACCCTCCTGAAGGGCTCGGCGTTTCTATACTTATCCCAGCTAATTCCATTGCTTTTTTATTGGCAAACAGTCCATGACCACTAGCATGGTATAAAATGACTGGATTATCTGGTGAAACAGCACTTAGTGCATCATGATATGGATAACCATGTACCTGTTGTTCTAATTCAGTATTCCACTTCTCTTGATGCCATCCTCTACCTTCGATCCACTCTCCTGGTTCTAAGGTTTTAGCTTTTTGACCAACCATATCGACAATCTCTTGCCAGTTTTTAGACTTTAAGAAATTGAGATTGATTAGACTTTTCCCTAAGCCTGAAAAATGTCCGTGTCCTTCAATAAAACCTGGCATTGCAAAATGGCCCTCTAGGTTAATAATCTTGGTATCTGCGCCTCCTAGTTGACTAATCTCTTCTGTCGTTCCTATTTTTATTATTCGGTTTCCTTTTATAGCAATAGCTTCTACCCGTGGGTGTTCTGTATCTATTGTGTAAAAATTTCCATTAATTAATAAAGTATCAGCGAATTCTTGGTTTTGACAAGACCCAAATAATAGGAGTAATAGTACAAATGTTAAGGAGGGAGTTTTATTGATCATTATTCATTTTTAAACAACTTCATAAAGAGGCATTGAATCAAAACATCGTTTCGTTTCAAGTGAGCTATTTTTTAATAGATTTCAAATCTAAAAATAGAAAAATCAAAATTAAATCCCCAATATACTCTGAGAATCATGGCAAACGCAAGATTTGCTAGAAAATTGGATTGCTTCTAGAAGATATTAGTAATCAAACGATCAAAGTTTTGTAAAAGTGCTGGACGCAAGGTCGCTCACAAGCGAAGCGATCACCAAATCACACAGTCTATAGGACTGATCACAATCTCAGCAGTGAAGCGAGTACTATAACACAAATCTAAAATATCATTTTATAATCAAAATGCATTAAGGGTAAGAGAGCGCTTTTGGATACTTTGCTTTGATTATTTTAAAAGCTTCTAAAGTTTGATCAATATCTGCTTCTGTATGATTATAGGTACAAACCATTCGGATAAGACAGGTGTCTTTTGCTACAACAGGATATGCAACAATGTAGCTGAATATACCTAATTCTCGTAAACCAAAATATACATTTAATCCATCCTGGTGAGTTCCATTGATTAATACAGGGACAATTGGGCTTTGACTCTTACCGATATTTACTCCAATATCTCTAAGTCCTTGTTGGAATCTATGTGTATTTCTCCAAAGTCGCTTTCTTCGTTCTGGTTCTTGTAAAATAATTTCTAAATTTTTATGAACGCTTTTAACCATTGGAAGGGGCATCGTTCTACTGAAGATTTGGGAGCGAACTGCAAATCGAAGATAATCAATAATAGCTTTTTTAGAAGCTACAAAACCTCCTAGGTTGCCAAAAGATTTTGTAAAAGTTGAAACATATACATCTACGGCATCTTCGACACCAAAGTGCTCAGGAGTGCCTTTACCAGTTTTTCCAAAGACCCCAAAAGCATGACTATCATCAACAAATAATGCAAAGTTATATTGTTCTTTTAGACGAGCGATCTCATCAAGTGGAGCCAATTCTCCATGCATACTATATAAGCCATCCACAAGGACTAAAATGGTGCCATTGTCTGGATTATGAGTCTTTAAAGCCCTGTTTAATTGCAGTTTTAAATGGTCAACATTATTATGTTTGAATGCAAATTTTCTTCCATTATGTAGCCTTACTCCATCAATAAGACATGCATGACATTTTTGATCATAAATAATGGTATCATGTCGATCTGTTAATGCGTCAATAATAGACATAAATCCTTGATAGCCTAAATTGACTAGCATTGAATCTTCTTTATCAACAAAAGAGGTAATGGCACTTTCAAGTCTGTCATGAGCAGAAGAATGCCCGATAGTAAGCCTGACGGAATGAGGATAAGATGCACCATATTTTGCTGTAATATCACTAGCAATTTTAATGCTTTCAGGATGATTCATCAATCCCAGATAATCATTTAGGCACCAAACGATATATTCTTTTTCTTCAAAAATCATTCTGCTAGAAACTTCCCCCTTAAGTTCTAAATGATGTAAGCTACCCCGATAAGAAATGTACTGTTGAAGTACAGTTGTCCTTTGCTCAAGTTTTTGCAACAAGTTCATATCCAATATCATTAAAGTTAGATATTAGGCCTAAATAGATGTTAGTATAAATGCGGGAGGTACATTAGAAATAACTTCTAACCTAGTCCATTTTCTCAAAAATAGCTTTAAGGGTTAACCAGACTTAAAATGATGTAGGAATCGTTACAAATTTAAAGGAAATAAAATGAAAAAATACTGTTAGCCACTATTTTCTAGTATTTTGTTTGGGGAAAGAGCGTAATCGGTTTATTAAGCGTATATTATAAATTATATAAAACTACAATGTATTAAAATGGTACTCATTAACCAATGATTATAGCGAATGGGCGTTCTGCTAAACTTTATATGTGATCTTAATCCTAACTAAGAAAGATGAGATGGTTATTTGCGACTGGAGTAGAAATTATTTATGGTATTGAATAAATGACATTTCATACGAATTCTCAAGCAAAAATGAGGTTTTAATTGCCTTTTATTTATTATGCCTTTTTTTGAATATAAGAGAAAAGTATTGGATATAGAAGTCCGAACATGTTATGAACTTACTGCAACAAGTTGAGCCATAATTTTAGAATATAAGTCAAGCGGTTTGAAAGGCTTACTTATATAATCATTGATTCCGGCTTCTTTACAGCGTTCAGTTTCTTGTTTAGAGCTATTTGCAGTAAGTGCAATAATTGGAACGTTACTTTTGTCTCTTATTTTTTCAGTTGCTTCTATACCGCCCATCACAGGCATTTGAATATCCATAAGGATAAGGTCATATCCATGTTCTCTATATTTTTCGACTCCTACCAATCCATTTTCTGCAATATCTACGCTTACAAGATTTGACCAGGTAGTCAATACTTTTTTAGTAGCTATTTGATTTAGAAAATGATCTTCTACTAATAGTATTTTCAAAGGCACTTCTGGTTTATGATTGGTCGTAAATGATAGTTGTTTAATGGTTTTTATAGGAATTGAAACTTTGTAAGATGTACCATCTTCAATACTGGTAATAGAATATTGCCCATGCAGTGTTTTGATTAATTTGGAGGCGATTGCCATTCCCAGTAAGGGTTGATTTTCAGTTTGCTCATTGGTATTATATATTTCGAGCATCTTATCCGCTTCGAGCAGGTTTTGAATTTCTTCTGAAGAGCGCGATTGCCCTTTATCTACAATATCAAAAACCATTCTTGCATTATTGTCATGCTGTTTTTCAAGTTCACAATGAAGATTGACAGCGCCATTCGGTTTGGAAGTGTTTAAAATATGATCTAGTAAATTGTATAAAATTTGATTGATTTTATTCCCATCTGAAATAATCTTCTCTGTAACTAATTTTGATAGATCAGCATTGAAGTTAATGCCTGCATTGTCAGCTTTAATTTTTACAACTTTTTCTACACTATATAATAAGTCTTTTATCGAAATCTCTTCTTCATCTATTTTCAAATCGTCTGACATGAGAAGACTGAAATTCAAAAGATTATTGGTCATTATAGATAGATCATCTAAGGATGTCTTTAGACCGTCAATATATTCCTTTTGTTGGTTATTAGGGGCACTATTCTCAAGTAAGTAAAATAGATTTACAATTGAGGAAAGTGGTGTCCGAATATGAAAACTCATGTCTGCTATAGCTTCTTCTTTTAGTTTCGAAGTCTGGGAAGACATGTTTTTCTCGATAATAATTTGTTCCGATAGTTTTCGTTCAGTAATGTCTTGAAGCGCTCCAACAAGTAGTATCTTATTATTTACATTTTCAAAATAAACTTTTGCTTGAATAGAGACATATTTAATAGTCCTCCCATCAACAATAATTCGATGTTCTAGCCTATGTAATTGCCCGTCTTTTGTAGAATGCTCAAAAAAGTCCTCTACCGATTCTTTATCTTCTTGATGTACATAGTTCAAATAATCAGAAAAGGTAGGTTTTATACTCCCCGGATTATAACCAAATATCCTATAAACCTCATCAGTCCATTTCATAGAATTAGAAACAATATCCATTTCCCAATTTCCAAAATGAGCCATTTCTTGTGCTTCTACAAACCGCTTTTCGCTAATAGCTAGGTTTCGTGCGGTTTCTTCTAACTGAAGCTGTGTCTTGAATCGATGCAATGAATATCGAATGGAACGACCTAATAGTTTTCCATCAAATTGACCTTTCACTAAAAAATCTTGAGCGCCTGCTTTAATAGCCTGATTGCCCACGATTTCATTGTTGACACCAGTGAGCACTATAACAGGAATTAAAGGAAATTTTTCTAAAAAATTTGAAAGTGTTTTGAATCCAGTACTGTCTGGAAGAGAAAGGTCAAGTAAAACAAGAGATATTTCATGATTCCTTAGAACATCAATACCATCAAAATAGGTTTCGGCATGAAAAAGCTCATGTTTAACAGAAGCATCTTTGAGGAGTATTTTGACTAAATTAAAATCTCCAAGATTATCTTCAATAACAAGGACGTTTGTTTTGGAATTTGTATTCATAGTTAAGCGAACTCTTGCATCATTAATGTTGAGAAGAATATCTCTTTATAATCAGGTTATTCCAGTTTTAATCCACCATCGTTGGAAGTATTGCTGTTGTTAACCAAAAGTCTTCAATTTTTTGAATAATATCGAAGAATTTATCAAAATCAACCGGTTTATTAATATAGCAATTTACATGAAGATTATAACTCTTCAAAATATCTTGTTCTGCATTCGATGTAGTAAGTACGACTACAGGAATACGTTTTAATAGTTTATCGGTCTTGATCTCTTGTAAAACCTCTCGGCCATCTCTTTTTGGTAAATTTAAATCCAATAATATTAGATCAGGAATTACCATGGACTCATAAGGTGCTTCTTTCTTTAAAAATTTAATAGCTTCAACCCCATCCATTACTACCTCAAGATTGATAGTTAACTTTCCTTCTTTGAAAGCCTCTTGTGTCAATCTTACATCGCCGGGGTTATCTTCTATTAGTAAAATATTCACTGGTCTGTTCTTTTTGATCATTTTAATGGAAATTACGAATTATTAAACGATGCCCACTTTTAAAAGTTGCATATCTGATTTATATTCATTTGGATGTTTTCAAGATGTTGTAAGATGGAAAACTAAAATTAATTATGCATGTTGTTTTCTTAATTTATCTAATCTCTCACGATTTTAAACTTATTATGAAAAGTAAAAATTCTGAGAACAAATTTATTGTGACACTTTAAATATCCAAATCTTAATAAATAGTATATAAAATAACGGTATTTAACACGGTTCGTGTTGATTTTTTTTATCATGCTTAAAGCATGATAATGTAGATATTATAACAATTCTTTCTGGCTTTTACCTATTATTGTATTTTTGATATTTTTTATTTTACGTTTTTCATTTTTATTCTTTTATAATGATTACTATAGAGAAACTCGGTCAATTGTTTTATGACTATTTGAATAAAAACCGTTTTACATCGCAGCCAGCAGAGTTGTATGAGCCTGTGAATTATATTATGGATTTAGGCGGAAAGAGGATGAGGCCGCTTATGTTATTAATGGCTTATCAACTTTTCGATGATAAAATTGAAAAAGCACTTCCCGCGGCTTATGCGATAGAATTATTTCATAATTTTAGTTTGGTACATGATGATATTATGGATGAAGCGCCATTGAGAAGAGGGGAGTTAACTATTCATCAAAAATATGGAATTAATGCAGGTATCCTTTCTGGAGATGTAATGTTGATTTATGTTTATGATTATCTTATCAAGACAAGCCATTCAGATAAATTGCCTGAAATTATAAAGCTATTTAACGATTGTGCAATTAAGGTTTGTGAAGGGCAACAATTAGATATGAATTTTGAATCTAGAACCTATGTCAGTATTGATGAATATATTAAAATGATTAGTTATAAGACTGGGGCATTACTTTCAGGAGCTATGAAGATTGGAGCTTTATTAGGAAATGCAGCAGAAAAAGATGCGGATTTAATCTATGATTTTGCATGGAATTTAGGGATTGCTTTTCAACTTCAAGATGATATATTAGATACTTATGGAGATCCTAAGAAGTTTGGTAAAAAGGTTGGTGGAGATATAGTACAAAATAAAAAAACATTTCTGGTTCTTAAAGCAATGGAATTAGCAACTAAAGCAGATCGTGATAGTTTATCTAATTTGATGAATATGCCGACTATAGATGAAAAAGAAAAGATAAAGGCAGTAAAGTCAATTTTTGATAGCTTAAGTATAATGTCTGAAACAGAAAAGCTTAAGGAGACTTATCAGAATAAAGCTTTTGATGCTTTGAATGCAATAAGTGTTGACAGTTCTAAAAAGAGCCCAATAATAGATATTGCAAATCAGCTTTTTACTAGAGAGACATAGGGCCTGTTTAAATTTTGTTCGCTTAGACGAAAAAATAGGATTTTATGGCTAATCAAGACTCTTTTCAATTGGAATAGCCCTAGCTATTGCGATTGAAAAAACCGTAGAGTGGACGAAAAAGTCGTTTTTGCAGTCCAGCTAATAATTTTTAAAGAGGCTCTAACTTCTATTGGAGAAAGCTCCTTTTTTAACAAAAAAAGGAGCAACTACAGTAGTAGTCACCCCTCACACTATGAAACACTATTTCTTTATAATTATATATTAATTTGTATTATTAGTTGTGTACTCAAAATTAATAACTTCTATAGAGTTACACAAATATACTATTATTTAATTGATAAATATTAATTATTACATTACATAAAACGATAATAAGTGAAAAATGTTTTCCTCATTTTGGACTTGACAATTCTTTAAAAAAACTAATCAGTGGTATAAAGCTTCACATTCCACCAGTTTTTTTCAATTGTGGCCAAGTTTTTTTCGTAAAACTTAATTGCTGGAACATTCCAATCTAAAACTTGCCATTTGGTTAATCGAGCATTCTTGTCTTTAGCTACTTTTAAAAATGCATCGAATAATTGTTGGCCAATACCTTGATTTCGATAATGTTCAGTAACGACAAAGTCCTCCAAATATAACATTTTACCTTTCCATGTAGAGTAAGTCATGTAATAGAGCATCATTCCGACTACTTTCTCATCCTTTACAGCGACCAATGCTTCAAAGATTTTTTCTTTGAAGCTATTTTCATAATCTTTCAGACTTGCAGTGACTTGATCTTTAGCATTCTCATATATAGCCAATTCATTTACAAGCATATATATGTAAGGCAAGTCTCCAAATTCAGCATTCCTTATAACTGTTTTCATGATTAATTTTAATGAAAAAAAGTGAGTTTAGATAATAGGGGTGGATTTTGTTTCAAACTTAGAATAAAAAGTTCACAAAATGCATAAATATTTTGATCATAGGTTTGGTATAACAGTAAAATAGTCCTATCTTTGCAACCGCTTACGAAGCGAGGTCTTTTTTGGGCTTCATAAATCCACTAAAATCAGGGCCTTAAGCTAAAATAAAGCATTTTTTTGACATTATTAAATTATCAGAATATGCCTACAATCAATCAACTTGTAAGGAAAGGCAGAAAGAAAATTGTTGTTGCTAGTAAATCTCGTGCTTTAGAGTCTTGCCCTCAGAAGCGAGGAGTATGTACTCGTGTATATACTACAACACCTAAAAAACCTAACTCAGCACTACGTAAAGTAGCTAAAGTTCGATTGACGAATGGTATCGAAGTTATTGCTTATATCCCTGGAGAAGGGCACAATCTTCAAGAGCATTCAATCGTGTTGCTTAGAGGAGGGCGTGTGAAGGATTTACCTGGTGTTAGGTATACGATTGTTCGAGGTGCTTTAGATACTGCGGGTGTAACAGATCGACTTCAAAGTCGTTCAAAATATGGTACGAAGAGACCTAAGTCATAAAATTAAATATATCCTTATAGATAAGGTGTACTAATTAATATTTTTTCGAGATGCGTAAAAAGAAACCAAAAATAAGAGTAATTAATCCAGATCCAAGATATGGAGATCCAATGATTACTCAGTTCGTAAATAACTTAATGTTGTCTGGTAAAAAAGGAACTGCTTTTAAAACCTTTTATCAGGCTATGGATCTTGTGAAAGAACGAACAAATGAAGATGAGCATGCAATTTGGAAAAAAGCTTTGAATAATGCTATGCCACAAGTAGAGGTAAGAAGTAAACGAGTTGGTGGAGCTACTTTCCAAATTCCAATTGAAACGCGCGCTAAACGTAAGATTTCTATAGGAATGAAGTGGTTGATTCGTTTTTCCAGAGCACGAAGTGGTAAAGGATTTGCTGAAAAAATGGCAGCAGAGTTGATAGCGGCAAGTAAAGGAGAAGGAGCAGCAGTGAAAAGAAAAGAAGATACGCATAAAATGGCAGAATCTAATCGTGCTTTCGCACACTTTAGAGTTTAATATATTTAAACAAATTATAATAGCGATTTAAGAAATATCAAATCATGGCAAAAGATCTGAAATTTACCAGAAATATTGGGATTGCCGCCCACATTGACGCCGGAAAAACCACCACGACTGAGCGTGTGCTTTACTATACAGGTATAAGTCACAAAATAGGTGAGGTTCACGATGGTGCAGCGACAATGGACTGGATGGAGCAGGAGCAAGAAAGAGGAATTACGATTACCTCGGCTGCTACAAAAACCAGTTGGAAATGGCTTGATCAAGAGTTTTCTGTTAATATTATTGACACCCCCGGTCACGTTGATTTTACTGTAGAAGTAGAACGTTCATTACGTGTACTAGATGGTACTGTTGCGCTTTTTTGTGCAGTTTCTGGTGTTGAGCCACAATCTGAAACAGTTTGGCGTCAAGCAGATCGGTATAAAGTACCCCGTATTGGATTTGTAAACAAAATGGACCGGTCAGGTGCTGACTTCCTTCATGTTGTTAACGATGTAAAAGAAAAACTTGGAGCAAATGCAGTTCCTCTTCAAATTCCAATTGGTGCAGAAGAAACCTTCAAAGGAGTAGTTGATCTTTTGACTGGTAAAGCAATGATTTGGGATGAAGATACTCAAGGGATGACTTTTAAAGAAATTCCTGTTCCAGAAGAACTAGTTGATATAGTAGCTGAATACAGAGAAGCTTTAGTAGAGCAACTTGCTGAATATGATGATAAGTTGTTAGAGAAGTTTTTCGAAGACCCTGATTCAATTACGATTGAAGAGATGCGTTCCGCTATCCGCGCAGCAGTATTGGACATGAAAATTGTTCCAATGATGTGTGGTTCAGCATTCAAGAATAAAGGTGTTCAGGCATTATTAGATGCAGTTTGTGCATTTTTGCCTTCGCCAGTAGATATTGATGCTATTGAAGGAACAAATCCTGATACAGAAGAAGCAGAATTAAGAAAACCTAGTGTCGAGGAGCCTTTTGCAGCTCTAGCCTTTAAAATTGCTACAGACCCTTATGTTGGCCGACTTTGTTTCTTTAGAGTTTATTCAGGTGCTTTAGATGCAGGTTCTTATGTTCTAAATACTCGTTCTGGTAATAAAGAGAGAATTTCTCGAATTTATCAGATGCATGCTAATAAGCAAAATCCAATTTCTAGAGTAGAGGCGGGAGATATTGCTGCGGGTGTTGGATTTAAAGACATTAGAACAGGAGATACCTTATGTGATCTTGATAAACCAATCATATTGGAAAGTATGACTTTCCCAGATCCTGTAATTGGTGTAGCTATTGAGCCTAAGACTCAAAAAGACTTGGATAAATTAGGTATGGCTTTGGCAAAATTGGCTGAAGAAGATCCGACATTCCAAGTAAGATATGATGAAGATACTAATCAAACTGTGATTAGTGGTATGGGGGAATTACACCTTGAAATTATCGTTGACCGATTGAGAAGAGAGTTTAAAGTAGAATGTAATCAGGGACAACCTCAGGTTAACTATAAAGAAGCGCTTAATACTCAGGTAGAACATAGAGAAAGATTGAAAAAACAATCGGGGGGGTCAGGTTTATTTGCGGATATGTCTTTCACCTTAGGACCAGCTGATGAGGAATTCTTAGAAAGCGAAGATTTTAAATCTGGAAAAACTAAGTTACAGTTCGAATGGGCTATTGTAGGTGGTAAAATTGATAAGAATTATCAAAAACCAATCAAAGATGGTTTCATCTCGATGATGGCAAATGGAGTGTTGGCTGGTTATACGATTGATAGTATGAAAGTTAGAGTTTTTGATGGAGCTATGCACGCAGTAGATTCCAAACCAATAGCTTTTGAACTTTGTGCTAAAGAAGGATTTAGAGCAGCGGCTAATAAAGCTAATCCTGTTCTACTAGAGCCAATTATGAAATTAGAAGTAGTTACTCCTGAAGAATATGTTGGTAGTGTTATTGGTGATCTAAATAGAAGAAGAGGATTACCAAAAGGCCAAGAACCACGTGCAGGAGGAGCTGTAGGAATCCAAGCTGATGTACCACTTTCAGAAATGTTTGGTTATGTAACAGCTTTAAGAACCAATACATCAGGTAGAGCTTCTTCGGCTATGGAATTTTCTCACTATGCTCCAGCACCAAAGAATATTGCTGAAGAGGTAATTGAGAAATCAAAAGGTACAGTAAAAACATAAAAAATGAGAGAGAGACATTTGATGTTTCAATTGTCTCTCTTATATAATAAACTAGGTAATGAATCAAAAAATTCGAATCAAACTACGTTCTTACGATCATAATCTCGTTGATAAGTCAACAGAAAAAATCGTAAAGACGGTACGCAACAGCGGTGCTGTTGTGACAGGTCCGATTCCGCTGCCAAGTGAGAGAAAAGTATTCACCGTGTTACGTTCACCACACGTCAATAAAAAATCTCGCGAGCAGTTCCAACTTCGGACACATAAAAGACTAATTGAAATTTACACGCCTACTCAAAAAACAGTTGACGCTCTGTCAAAACTGGAACTGCCAAGCGGTGTAGATATTCAGGTCAAATTGACGTAAGATTCTTTTAATCTTATAAATATGGATTTTGGTGAGAATTTTTATTCTCTAAACTAAAATCTCTGGGATCATCAATAAGGAAAGTTTGTAATCATTTGATTACTAGCTGTTTATCCTTAGATGTTTCTGAATGAAAATTAATATTCATAATTAAAATTATATATAATTGTGAACGGCTTAATAGGTAAAAAAATAGGTATGACCAGCATTTTTGACGAAGCTGGTAACAATATAGCATGTACAGTTGTTGAAGCAGGTCCATGTGTCATTACTCAGGTAAAGACAGAAGAATCTGACGGATATAACTCAGTACAAATGGGCTTCGGTGAAGCCAAAGTCAAAAACACATCTAAAGCACTTCAGGGCCATTTTAACAAAGCTGGTACATCGCCTAAAAAAGAAGTTGTCGAATTCAGAGATTTTGTTGAAGAACTGGAATCTGATAATGAAGTAAAATTAGGAGATGTATTTTCTGCGGATCTTTTTGAAGAAGGTGACGTTATTAACGTAGTGGGTACTTCTAAAGGAAAAGGTTTTCAGGGCGTTGTAAAAAGACATGGATTTAAAGGTGTGAATGATGCTACTCACGGTCAGCATAATCGTCAACGTTCACCAGGATCTATTGGTGCAGCCTCTTACCCCGCGAAAGTATTCAAAGGCATGAGAATGGCCGGTCGAATGGGAGGAGAAAGAGTGAAAACGAAAAATCTACGTGTTTTAAGAGTTATTCCAGAAAAAAATCTAATCCTTATAAAAGGTGCTATACCTGGTCATAAAGGAGGATTCATAATCTTAGAAAAGTAAAGATCATGAAACTTGAAATTTTAAATATCGAAGGTAAAAAAACCGGAAAGCAAGCTGACTTGCCTGACAATATATTTAATATTGAACCAAACGAACATGCGGTCTACCTTGCGGTTAAGCAATATAATGCTAGCCAAAGACAAGGAACTCATGCGGCAAAGGAAAAAGGTCAAATAACCGGTTCTACCAGAAAAATTAAACGCCAAAAAGGAACAGGTACTGCGCGTGCTGGTTCTATCAAAAGTGGTATATTTAGAGGCGGAGGGCGTATGTTCGGTCCAAGACCTGATAGAAATTATAGTATTAAGTTAAATAAAAAAGTTAAGCGACTTGCACGGATGTCTGCATTAAGCAGCAAAATGTCTGCTGGGCAAATCATTGTAGTTGAGGACTTTACATTTGAAAGCCCTAAAACTAAAGAGTTTATTAACTTTCTAAATAACCTTGAATTAAGTAATTCAAAAACGCTTTTAGTTACCGGTGATTACGACCAGTCATTATATTTATCTAGTCGCAATATTCAAAAAACTGGCGTTGCAAGAGCCCAAGATTTGAATACTTACGAGGTATTAAAAGCAAATACTTTGATCCTTTCAGAAGGATCAATTGCTAAGATTAAAGAAACTTTTGCTTAAGATAGGAACGGTATTGTTCCATAAATTTTATTTACAATGGCAAAGACAATTTTAATTAAACCGATCATTACAGAAAAAGCTGAGCAACTTTCAGAGAACCTGAATCAATACAGCTTTGTAGTTGACAGAAAGTCCACTAAGATCGAGATTAAAAATGCAGTTCAAAAAATGTATGAAGTAAAAGTTGCATCTGTTAATACTGCAGTTATGCCTGGGAAAGCTAAAAATAGAAATACCAGAGCAGGTGCGATTCGAGGTCGGGTTTCTTCCTTCAAAAAAGCAATGGTTACCCTTGCAGAAGGACAAGAGATAGACTTCTTCGGTGATATTTAATAGTTAGAGCATAGCTCGAAACTTAAACTAAGAAATTTTATAAAATGCCAGTTAAAAAGTATAATCCGTTAACTCCAGGAACTCGATTTAGAGTTGGGAATACTTTTGCAGAAGTCACTACTGATAGACCTGAAAAGAGTCTTATGACTTCTATTAAAAGGACAGGTGGTCGTAATCACGATGGTAAGATGACCATGCGTAATAGAGGAGGAGGACACAAAAGACGTTATCGTGTTATTGATTTCAAAAGAAATAAAGATGGTATTCCCGGTACTGTGAAATCCATCGAGTATGATCCAAACCGTACGGCATTTATCGCTTTGATTGCATATGCTGATGGTGAAAAAAGATATATTATTGCTCCTGATGGACTTAAAGCGGGTGCTACTATAGTATCTGGTAAAGATGCGGCTCCTGATACAGGTAACGCACTTTTCCTTAGCACTATACCACTTGGTTCTGTAATTCACGCTATTGAGATGGAACCTGGTAAAGGTGCAGCTCTTGCAAGAAGTGCAGGTACTTATGGGCAACTAATGGGACGTGAAGGGAAGTATGCAATTGTTAAATTACCTTCAGGTGAAGTTCGTAGAATTCTATTAACCTGTAAAGCTGTAATTGGCACAACTTCTAACCCAGACCATGGACTTCAGGTACTTGGAAAGGCAGGTAGGAAAAGATGGCTTGGTCGTCGTCCTCGTGTTAGAGGGGTTGCAATGAATCCAGTTGATCACCCAATGGGTGGTGGTGAAGGTAAAGCTTCTGGAGGTCATCCACAGTCAAGAACTGGTGTAATGTCTAAAGGACAGAAAACAAGAAATGTTAAGAAGAAATCTTCAGCGCTTATTATTTCAAAGCGTAAGACAAAATCTAAAAAATAATTAGATAATTCTATCATGGCTAGATCAGTAAAAAAAGGACCATACGTTTTTCATAGACTTATTGACAAAGTATTGAAAGCGAAAGAATCAAACAAGAAGACCGTTATCAAAACTTGGTCTCGTTCTTCTATGATTATTCCTGATATGGTTGGTGAGACCATAGCAGTCCACAATGGTAAGACTTTCGTTCCTGTATTTGTTACAGAGAATATGGTAGGACACAAACTTGGAGAATTTTCTCCAACGCGTAACTACAAAGGTCACGCTGGAAACAGAAAGAAATAAATTTTAGTGATTGGTTTTTGAATTTTTCAAAAACATTCAAACTACTTATTATGGAAGCAGTTGCTAAACTCAAAAATTGTCCAATGTCAGTCCGAAAAATGAGACTGGTTGTTGATAATATACGTGGAAAAGATGTTGAAGAAGCATTAAACATCTTGCGCTATACTAAAAAAGAAGCGGCAACCTGGTTAGAAAAGTTGGTTTTATCAGCTATAGCTAATTGGGAGCATAAAAACGGTATGTCTGTGAGTGCGGATGATTATGATCTGTATATCAAAACAGCCTTCGCTGATCAAGGAACTATGCTTAAGCGATTTCGTCCTGCTCCTCATGGAAGAGCTCATCGAATTAGAAAGCATACAAACCACGTGACTATTGTAGTTGAAAATAGAATTACATTAGATAGCGAAAATGAACCGGAAGAGGTTGAATATGAGGAGGTCGCTGAAGAAACAAATGATTAATTATAATATTTTAATACCATAATTTATGGGTCAGAAAACAAATCCAATAGGTAATCGTCTTGGAATCATCAGAGGATGGGATTCCAACTGGTTTGGAGGAAAAAACTTTGGACAGAAAGTAGTTGAAGATGAAAAAATCAGAAATTATCTAAGAGCAAGAATTCCTAAAGGAGGTATCGCGAGAATCGTTATCGAGCGTACTCTAAAAAGAATTACCCTTACTATTCACACATCTCGTCCGGGTATTGTGATTGGAAAAGGAGGTAAAGAGGTTGATAAATTGAGAGAGGAGTTGAAAAAACTTACCAGCAAAGATGTTCAGAATAATATGGGAGTTCAGATTAACATCATTGAAATCCGCAAACCTGAACTTGATGCTGCGATCGTAGGTGAAATGATTGCCAAACAAATTGAAGCTCGAATTAATTATCGTCGAGCTATTAAAATGGCAATTCAATCAACTATGAGAGTTGGAGCAGAAGGCATCAAAGTTAGAATCTCTGGTCGATTAAATGGTGCAGAGATGGCACGTTCAGAAGAGTACAAAGATGGAAGAACACCATTGCATACTTTTCGTGCAGATATAGACTATGCTTTGACTGAAGCCCTTACTGTCTATGGTAAAATTGGAATTAAGGTATGGATTTGTAAAGGAGAAGTATTAGGAAAGAGAGATTTATCGCCAAATGCAGGTGTAGAGAAAAAAGATAGAGGCGGTAGAGGTAATGATAGACGTGGTGGTAGAGGTAATGATAGACGTGGAGGAGGAGATAGAAGAAATCAAAGACGTTCCTAGAAAATAAAGAAAAAATGCCGTACCTTTGCCCTGCTTTTTTAAGGAGGAGCATATTGTGGCAAATTTTTAATACAATTTTGATAAAATAAAGGTTAGAAATGTTACAGCCTAAACGTACTAAATATCGTAAGCAGCAAAAAGGAAGAGTTAAAGGACTTGCTCAACGAGGAAGTAAAATTTCCTTTGGTAGCTTTGCTTTAAAATCTTTAGAGTCGAATTATATTACGAATCGACAAATTGAAGCAGCTCGTATAGCGATGACCAGATATATGAAGAGAGAAGGAAATGTATGGATTCGAATTTTTCCAGACAAGCCTATCACTGCTAAGCCTTTAGAAGTACGTATGGGAAAAGGTAAAGGAGCTCTTGATCATTATGTTGCTGTTGTAAAGCCTGGCCGTATTATGTTTGAAATGGACGGGGTTTCATTAGAAACAGCAAAAGAAGCACTTCGATTAGCTGCTCAAAAATTACCTGTTGCAACTAAATTTGTAGTAAGACACGACTACGTTGGATAATTATTAATATTATAGATAATGGCAACTAAGAAATATTTAGAATTACAAGAATTTGCAGATGCTGATTTGATAAATGAGCTGAAAGAGACTAGAGATCAGTATCAAAAGCTCAAATTCGATCATACAATCAAAGGTTTAGATAATCCTTTGTTACTCAGAGATGTACGTCGAGATATAGCTAGACTAAATAGCGAGATTCGACGCAGAGAAGTAAAAAATATGTCTGAAGAAGATTTAGCTAACCGCTCTAAGATTCGGGCAAGAAGAAAACGTAAATAGTATTTCGTTATCAATAACATCCTGTATTAAGGATAGCGCATATAATTATGAGTGAAAATTTAACATTAAGAAAGCAACGAGTTGGTGTAGTTACCAGCGTTTCAATGGATAAATCCATTACAGTTTCAATCGAAAGAAAACTGCGTCACCCAATTTATGGAAAGTATGTAAAGAAATCCAAAAAATTTATGACGCACGATGAAAATAATGAATGTAATGTAGGGGATACTGTAAAAATTACGGAAAGCCGACCATTGAGCAAACGTAAGAGATGGCGACTTGTAGAGATTATAGAGAGAGCTAAGTAATTCGCGTCAAAAGGGTTTTACATTTTAAATTTAATAATAATGATACAGCAAGAATCTAGATTAAAAGTAGCGGATAATAGTGGTGCAAAAGAGGTCCTTTGTATCCGTGTACTCGGAGGCTCCAAAAGACGTTATGCATCAATTGGCGATCAAATAGTAGTTACAGTTAAAGAAGCTTCTCCAGGAGGTGTCAAAAAAGGTACAGTATCAAAAGCTGTAATTGTTCGGACGAAAAAAGAAATCCGTCGGAAAGATGGCTCTTATATTAGATTTGATGATAATGCAGTAGTATTATTGACAGCTGCTGATGAACCAAGAGGAACTCGTATTTTCGGGCCTGTGGCTAGAGAATTAAGAGATAAAGATTATATGAGAATTGTTTCATTAGCTCCTGAAGTACTTTAAAATGGGATAGGGAGTTTACTCCTATAAACCAAGAAAAATCATGGCAAGAAAAAATAATAATCAACAGCAAAAACGATTCGCTCCGAAATTACACATTAAAAAAGGAGATACAGTGCTTGTAATTGCAGGTGCAAGTAAAGGTGTAAAAGGTGAAGTACTTGAAATGCTTCCTAAGAAGAATCGTGTTATAGTTGAGCAAGCAAATACAGTGAAAAAACATCAGAAGCCAAGTCAGGATAATCCTGGTGGAATCATTGAACAAGCTGCTCCGGTCCATATTTCAAATGTGATGTTAGTTGATCCTAAAACAGGAGAGCCTACTCGTATAGGAAGAAAAGAAGTGGATGGTAAAATAGTAAGATATTCTAAAAAATCTGGTGAAATTATCAAGTGATGACTTATCAACCTAGACTGAAAGAAAAATATAAAAAGGAAATCATTTCTCAATTGCAAGAGCAATTTCAATATAGCTCAATTATGCAAGTACCTAAATTGGTCAAAATTTGTATCAATCAAGGTGTTGGAGGAGCTACAGCTGACAAAAAGCTTATAGATTCAGCTGTTGCAGAAATGACTTTAATTGCTGGTCAAAAGGCAGTTCCTACAAAAGCAAAAAAATCAATCTCTAATTTTAAATTGAGAGAAGGAATGTTTGTAGGTGCAAGAGTGACTTTGCGTCATGATCGTATGTGGGAATTTTTGGATAGATTAATAACGGTATCCTTACCACGAGTTCGTGACTTTAGAGGAATTAATGATAAAAGCTTCGATGGAAGGGGAAATTATACGATGGGCGTTACAGAGCACATCATCTTTCCAGAAATTGATCTTGATAAAGTTAATAAGATTACAGGACTAGATATCTCTTTTGTTACTACAGCAAATACAGATCTAGAAGCACTGGCACTTCTCAAGAATTTAGGAATGCCTTTTAAAAATCAGAACTAATTTAAAATTGTTATAAAATGGCTAGGAAATCTCTTATAGCTCGCGAAAATAAAAGACAAAGATTAGTTGACAAATATGCTGATCTTAGGAAGCAATTGAAGGAAGAAGGTCGTTGGGAGGAATTAGATAAATTGCCTCGAAACTCATCTAAAATTAGACTTCATAATCGTTGTCTTTTGAGTGGAAGACCTAAGGGGTATATGAGAATGTTCGGAATATCTCGAGTAGCTTTTAGAAAAATGGCACTCGAAGGTAAAATTCCTGGTATTACCAAAGCAAGTTGGTAAATCTTTTTGGGTAAGTATTTAAATTATAAATAAAGATGGCATTAACAGATCCAATAGCAGATTATTTAACCCGTATTCGAAATGCTCAACAAGCGGGGCACAGAATTGTAGAGATTCCTGCCTCTAAGATGAAAAAACGAATCACTGAAATTCTTTATGATCAAGGATATATTTTAAAGTATAAATTTGATGATGACGAAGGAAAGCAAGGAGTTATTAAAATTGCTTTAAAATACGATCCAGTTTCTAAAATTCCAATAATTCGAAAACTAGGTAGAATTAGTAAACCAGGCCTTCGCCAGTTTGCAAAAACTACAGAAATTCCAAGAATTATTAATGGTTTAGGGATTGCCATCGTTTCTACTTCGAAAGGAGTAATGACAGACAAAAAAGCGCGCCAAGAAAATGTTGGGGGTGAAGTTGTTTGTTACGTATACTAAATTTTTTCAAATCTAATACATAGTAAAATGTCAAGGATAGGAAAAGAACCAATTACGATTCCGGCTGGAATAGAACTTAATGTCAGCAAAGGTAATTTGGTTTACAGTAAAAGGTTCAAAAGGTGAATTATCTCAACAAGTCGACCCTGATTTGGAAATAGAGATTGATGGTAATGTTCTTACTATTAAAAGACCTACAGAACAAAAACGTCATAAAGCTGTTTCATGGACTGTATAGAACGCTGATTAACAATATGATAATCGGAGTTTCAGAAGGCTATAAAAAAGCAATGGAATTAGTTGGTGTTGGATATAGAGCAAGCAATACAGGACAATTACTTGAGTTAAGTGTTGGTTATTCTCACCCTATTATGTTTTATATTCCAGATGAAGTGAAAGTAGAAGCAGTAATGGAAAAGGGTAAAAATCCAACCATTAATTTAGAGAGTCATGATAAGCAATTGATTGGGCAAGTGGCTGCTAAAATTCGAGCATTTAGAAAACCAGAACCATATAAAGGAAAAGGTATTCGATTTGTTGGAGAAGAAATTAGACGTAAAGCAGGTAAAACTGCAGCAAAATAATATTAAAGTTGTCATAATAATGGGACAAATAAAAATTTCTAAAAGAAAACGAATTCAGTTTCGTATTAGATCAAAAGTTAAAGGTACTTCTGCGAGACCAAGGTTGTCTGTTTATAGAAGTAACAAAGAAATTTACTGCCAACTTATTGATGATGTTGAAGGAGTTACTTTGGCTGCTGCAACTTCTACGGAAGTGGAATCAACAGGTACAAAATCTGAACGTGCGAAATCAGTTGGTAAAAAAATTGCTGAAAAAGCTTTAGCTGAAAATATTTCATCAATTGTTTTTGATAGAGGTGGATATCTTTATCATGGACGAATTAAAGCATTAGCGGACGGAGCTCGTGAGGGCGGTTTGCAATTCTAAAATTTTGAATAATGGCAAAAAGAACTCCAAATAGAGTAAAACCTACGGATACAGAACTTAAAGAAAAATTAGTTAATCTTAATCGTGTTGCTAAAGTAACTAAAGGGGGTAGAACGTTTAGCTTTGCTGCTATAGTTGTTGTTGGAGATGGCAATGGAAGAGTTGGGCATGGCCTTGGTAAAGCTCGTGATGTTTCAGAGTCAATTGCTAAGGCAGTAGATGATGCTAAGAAAAACTTAATTAAAGTTCCTATTTATAAAGGTACTATTCCACATGAGCAGAAAGGGAAGTACGGTGCTGGAAAAGTATTGATTAAACCTGCAGCTGATGGTACAGGAGTAATCGCTGGTGGTGCAATGCGTGCTGTCCTTGAGATTGCTGGTGTTCATAATGTATTGGCTAAATCTCAAGGATCTTCAAATCCTCATAACGTTGTGAAAGCAACAATTGATGCACTCTCAAAATTGAGAGATCCAGCTATGCATAGCATTGCAGAGAGGTATCTGAATTGGATAAATTGTTTAATGGATAAAATTAGTGAATTTATCATTTTTTGAAAAAAGGAATCATTTTATAAAATTTATTCCCCGATTTTTCGACCAACTATTCATCAATAAGTAAGATGGCGCAAGGTAAAATAACACAAGTTAAAAGCGTAATTGATACGTTCAAAGAGGCAAAAAGAAACGATTGAAGCCCTAGGTTTAAGAAAAATCAACCATTCGTGTAGAGCATGAGGCGTACTCCTCAAATTATGGGGATGATTGCAAAAGTTGCAACCATTTAGTAAAAGTAGAAAGAGGCTTCACTTATGTAATTTGCTTTATTAAGTTGCGACTAATTAGCCATTTTTAACGTAATATTCAAACTTAGTATTATAAAATGGAACTTGCATATATTTGGTTATGATCCTGCAAAAGGTATACGTCAAAAAATTTTAAGAAAAAGAATTGCATAGAGGGCAAGGTTCCGGACGAAGGTGGTACTGCTACTAGAGGACATAAAGGTCAAAAGTCAAGGTCTGGGTACAGCCGAAAAAGGAATTTTGAAGGAGGTCAAATGCCTCTACAAATGCGTATTCCTAAAAGAGGATTTAAAAACCCTAATCGTGTAGAGTACGTCGCGCTTAATTTAGATCGTATAGAAGCTGTTTTTGGAAAGCACAATATTGAAGCCATTAATCCTGATACACTAATTGAAAAAGGGATAGTTAGAAAGAATGATAGAATTAAGATTCTTGGTGGTGGTGAATTAACAAGTAAGCTTGCAATAAAAGCTCATGCTTGTTCTGAATCAGCAAATAAAGCAATTGAATCTGCTGGAGGGTCTATAGAATTAATTTAAAAATTTGAATGAATTTAGTTTTCATTCTTAATGATATATCCCTAGTGAATTAAGGGAAATAATAATGCCTACCAATAGTGAGTGGGCATCAGCGCTTTAAATCTCAGCAAGCCTTCTTTGTCAGCTCATTTAAGTTCTTAAGTAGAGATTAAAATTAGAGAAAGGAGGTATTGAATTATAATAATTACTGTTCTGAAAGACAGGAATTTGGAAAAGAATTTTAAACATTAGTAAGTCCTGAAGATGAAAAAATTGATTACTACTTAACGTAATATTTGGAAAATCAAAGAACTTAGAAATCGAATCACCTTTACAATAGCTTATATTGATGGTGTTTTCCGTTTTGGTTCTTTTGTAGTATTACCTGGTGTGGATGTTTCTAAATTGCCAGATGCTCAATCTTCAAATACAAATGACTTATTAGGTCTAATTAATACCTTTACTGGTGGTGCATTTAATAATGCGGCTGTTTTTGCTTTAGGTATTATGCCTTATATTACAGCGTCCATTATTATTCAATTGGCCGGTTTTGCAGTCCCATATTTCCAAAGACTACAACAAAGAGAAGGAGAATCTGGACGAAGAAAGATAACACAAATTACAAGATGGTACTAACAGTATTGATTACCCTAGTTCAAGGTGGTGGTTATTTAGCTTATCTTCAACAACAAGGAGCAATCTCTGCCCAAATCCAGATCCTTCCGACAAGTATATTTTGGATCAGTAATATGATTATTCTTTCTACAGGTACTATTTTTGCAATGTGGTTAGGGAGAGAAAATTACGGATAAAGGAATTGGTAATGGTATTTCATTATTAATTATGATTGGTATTATTGCAACATTACCTGGATCTTTAATTGCTTATGAATTTACACAGCAATTTGGATTGATTCTATTTATTATTGAAATTGCTGCACTTTTCTTTGTAGTAATGGCAACTGTAATGATTGTACAAGCTGTTAGAAAGATTCCTATTCAATTTGCAAAACGAATGGTAGGTCGTGGTGCTTCACAAATGCCAGTTTCAGGTAATAGAGATTATATTCCAATTAAAGTAAATGCAGCTCAGGAGTAATGCCAATTATCTTTGCTCAAGCTTTAATGTTTATTCCCGCAACAATTGCTACAATTATTGGCTCAGAGAGGAAGATGATTTAGCTCAAAATGATTCTTTAGCAAAATTAAATGATTTTACTTCTGCGCCTTATAATATTATATACTTCTTACTTAGTCGTAATATTCACTTATGTCTATACTGCATTATTAGTGAATCCACAGCAATATTCAGAATACTTGAAACGTCAAAATGCTTTTATTCCTGGTATTAAACCAGGTAAGAAAACTGCTGATTTTATTGATTCTGTTACAACTAGGATTACATTACCAGGGTCAATATTTCTTGGAATTATTTCAATCCTCCCTGCCTTCGCTTCGCTATTCGGAATCAATACCGGGTTTGCAATGTTTTTTGGTGGAACATCATTACTAATCTTAGTAGCAGTAGTATTAGATACTTTACAACAGGTTGAGAGTCACTTGTTGATGCGTAAATATGATGGATTAGTGAAATCAGGAAGATTAAAAGGACGAAGTGGTATACAAGGTATTGGAGCCTCTATGTAATATGATTAATACTGTTAAGATTGAATATGATTTTGTACGATTTATACATAATAGAGAAAATTCATAATTTATAAACAATCTTCGCATATTATATGATTTACTACAAAACAGAAGAGGAAATAGAGTTAATCAGAGAAAGCTGTCTATTAGTATGTAAGACGCTAGCTCATGTTGGGAGTATAATTAGACCTGGTATTACTGGAGAACAAATAGATAGAGAAGCAGAACAGTTGATTAGAGATCACAAAGCAGTGCCAGGATTTAAAGGATATAGAGGTTTTCCTGCAACATTATGCGTGTCAAAAAATGATGCTGTTGTACATGGAATTCCTGCAAAAACAGAATTTAAAGATGGAGATGTAGTATCAGTAGATTGTGGAGTATTGCTTAATGAGTTTTATGGAGATGCTGCTTATACTTTTGCAATTGGAGAGGTTTCTAGTGAAATAATGAAATTATTAAGTGTTACTAAAACAGCACTTTATAAAGGTATTGAAAAAGCAGTGGATGGAAAAAGAGTAGGAGATATAGGTTTTGCAGTCCAAGAGTTTTGCGAAAGAAAATATAAATATGGAGTAGTTAGGGAATTAGTGGGACATGGAATTGGAAGAAATTTGCATGAATCACCAGAAATACCAAACTATGGTAGAAAGGGAAGTGGCCCCAAAATGAGAGAGGGTCTAGTTATCGCAATAGAACCAATGGTTAATCTTGGAAAAAAAGGTGTTAAGCAGTCTAATGATGGCTGGACAATTGTTACTGATGATAGTTTACCTTCTGCTCATTACGAGCATACAATAGCGGTGAGAAAGCAAAAAGCAGATTTACTATCTGATCATACAGCAATAGAAAATGCCATTTCTAAGAACCCAGATGTTAATGAAGTACCAATGATATCATCAGAATCCATTAGAATTGGATAATTTTTAAGGATTATTGAGAAAATCACTTAAATATTTGTATCTTTGCACTCCGAAAATTGAACTATGGCGAAACAGGATCTTATTAAACAGGATGGCATTATTGAAGAAGCACTATCAAACGCAATGTTTAGAGTGAGACTTGAAAATGACCATCAAATAGTAGCTACAATTTCTGGGAAAATGAGAATGAATTATATTCGAATTCTTCCAGGAGATAAAGTAGCTGTTGAAATGTCACCATACGATTTAAGTAGAGGACGTATCATATATAGATACAAATAATAAAATATTCTAAAGATGAAAGTTAGAGCATCAATCAAAAAAAGGTCTGTAGATTGCAAAATCGTTAGACGAAAAGGAAAATTGTACGTAATTAACAAAAAGAACCCTCGTTTTAAACAACGTCAAGGGTAATTAATTATTTAGCCACTTATAAAATATAATTACATATGGCTCGTATTGCTGGTGTAGATTTACCAAGAAACAAAAGAGGAGTTATTAGTTTAACCTATATATATGGTATCGGGAATTCTCTTGCGGAAAAGATTCTAGACGATGCTGGTATTGATCACAATACTAAAGTTACTGACTGGAATGATGATAATATTCGTATCATATCCAAAGTTATTCAGGATGAACTAAAAGTAGAAGGTCAACTGAGATCTGAAGTTCAAACTAATATCAAGCGTTTAATGGATATTGGATGTTATAGAGGCGTACGTCACCGTAGAGGTTTACCAACTAGAGGGCAAAGAACACAAACCAATGCTCGAACAAGAAAAGGTAAACGTAAAACTGTAGCAAACAAAAAGAAAGTAACTAAATAATAATTAGTCTTTCAGTTTTATATAATATCGATTTAAGTAATCAATATGGCAAAGAGTAGAAAAAAAAGGAAAGTAAGAGTTGAACCAGAGGGTTTGGCTTACGTTCAAGCCACCTTTAATAATATTATTGTTTCTATTTGTAACAAAAAAGGAGAAGTGATTTCTTGGGCTTCAGCTGGAAAAGCTGGCTTTAGAGGATCTAAGAAAAATACTCCGTATGCAGCTCAGATTGCAGCTTCAGATGCAGCGAAAGTTGCTTATGAAGCAGGTATGAGATCTGCAGAAGTTTTTGTTAAAGGTCCTGGTTCAGGAAGAGAAGCTGCAATCCGAGCTATTGATGGCTCTGGTATTAAAGTTTCCAAAATTAAGGATGTTACGCCAATCCCACATAATGGATGTCGTCCTCCAAAGAAGAGAAGAGTTTAATTTCATCATAACCTTAAGAGTCTAAAATACAATGGCTAGATATACTGGTCCACAGACGAAAAAAGCCAGAGCGTTTGGAGAAGCGATTTTCGGTTTCGATAAAGCATTCGAAAAGAAAAAGTATGCTCCTGGAATGCATGGCAATTCTCGTAAAAGAAAGCAGAAATCTGATTACGCTAATCAGCTTAAAGAAAAACAGAAGGTCAAATATACTTATGGTGTATTAGAACGTCAGTTTAGAAACTTGTTTGATAAAGCAAGTAGAAGAAAAGGCGTTACCGGTACTGTATTATTGCAATTACTTGAAGCTAGACTAGATAACATGGTTTATCGTTTAGGTCTTGCTCCTTCTCGTCCTGCAGCACGGCAATTGGTCTCTCATAAACATGTGATGGTCAATGGAGTTGTTACAAATATTCCTTCTTCTCAATTGAGAGCGGGTGATGTAATTAGCGTGAGAGGGAAATCAAGAAACCTTATGATAATTGCAGAGAGTATGAAAGGAAAATCAGATGTTCGCAAATATCCATGGATAGAATGGAACCCTGATAAAATGGAAGGCGTCTTTTTGGATTACCCTGAAAGAGAAACTATTCCTGAAAACATCAACGAACAGTTGATTGTTGAACTTTACTCTAAATAATATATGCCATTTAAAATCTGAGTGTTTAAATACTCAGATTTTAAATGCATTTGTTAATTTCTTTTCCAGATTAGTATTTTTTCCCTCTAAAGAATATTTCTAAAATATGAGCATTTTAAATTTTCAGAAGCCCGATAAAATCATTCTTCAAAAAGCAACAGACTTCGAAGGCTTATTCGAGTTTAAACCTTTGGAGCCTGGTTTTGGACAGACTGTAGGAAATTCGCTACGTCGTGTCCTCCTTTCTTCCTTGGAAGGTTTTGCTATTTCAGCGGTTCGTATTGCTGGGGTAGATCACGAGTTTGCAACCATCAGAGGGGTCGTTGAGGATGTAGTTGATATCATTCTAAACCTTAAGCAGGTAAGATTGAAACAATTAATTACAGATGAAGATGTTTCTTCAGAAAAAATATACCTGACTATAAGTGGTAAAGAAGAATTCAAAGCTGGAGATATTGAAGAGCATACAAATGTGTTCAAAGTAATGAATCCTGATTTGTTAATTTGTAAAATGGAGCCCTTTGTAAATTTAGAAATGGAATTAACCATTACTAAAGGTAGAGGATATGTTCCCGCAGATGAAAATTTACCAAAAGATGCACCAATAGGGGTTATTCCTATTGATGCTATTTATACTCCAATTAAAAATGTTGCCTACAAAGTATCTAATACTCGGGTAGGACAAAGAACGGATTATGAGAAACTTTCAATAGAAGTAAAAACTGATGGAACTATCCATCCTGAGGATGCAGTGAAAGAAGCATCTCGAATCCTTATTCAGCATCTAATGTTAATTACGGATGAAAATATCACATTTGATGATGCTTCTACCCGTGAAGATAATATTGTCGATGAGCATATCTTACATATGCGTAAATTGTTGAAAACTTCTCTTGAAGATTTGGACCTTTCTGTTCGAGCTTATAACTGTTTGAAAGCAGCTAAAATCAATTCTCTAGCAGAAATGGTAAAATATGATACTCATGAATTACTTAAGTTCAGAAACTTTGGTAAAAAATCATTAGTAGAGATTGAAGAACTTCTTCAAGAAAAAGGTTTAACCTTTGGAATGGATTTGTCTAAATATAAATTAGACGAAGACTAAGAGAAATAAGGTGAAGATCAAAATTAGAAACATATAGGGTGTTTAAATTTTGAGCATAAAACTTCAGCCATAAAATGCAATTACCGAATAGGTTAATTACCGAAAAGTGTTGCGATGTTAATTAATTTAAAAATCAAAGAAAGATGAGACACGGTAAAAAGTTCAACCATCTAGGTCGTAAAACAGGCCATCGAAAAGCACTTTTAAAAAACCTGGGAAATGCCTTGGTTACTCATAAAAGAATTACAACAACTCTGGCAAAAGCTAGAGCATTGAGATTATTTATTGAGCCGCTTGTTACTAAAGCAAAAACTGATACGACACATTCTAGAAGGGTTGTTTTTTCTTACCTTCAAAATAAAGAATCTATCAAAGAATTATTTGGACCTATCGCAGCTAAAGTAGGTGACCGACCAGGGGGGTATGTTCGAATAATTAAAACTGGATTCCGTAGAAGTGATGCCTCTGAAATGGCTATGATTGAATTAGTTGACTTTAATGAGGTAATGCTTTCTGCTAAAGATAGTTCTAAAGGGAAAAAACGTCGTACACGTAGAGGTGGGAAAAAAGCAGTTGAGGGAGCAGCGCCAGTTGTCGAGAATACAAGTACTGAAGAAGAAGAATAGTTTTTCTTTTATAAAAAATATAAAAGCGGGATCAATTTATTTGGTGCCGCTTTTGTATTTAGAAACGGGTTTTAATTTAAAATATTGGAAGTAGACGTTCACGTGCCGATTACTGAACTCCCAAGAAGCTCTAATTCATCTCAAGGTAAACAGATCAATATTCTCTTATCTTATTATAATATTCATTTTTCAATACTCTAAATTAATGCTATATTTGTGCGATCTGTAGAATAATTAATTCAACACTTAATAATAGTTTTTTGAATGAGTGATTTTCAACCTCAGCCAGCAATCTTATTACTAGAAGACGGGACCATTTTTAAAGGGAAATCCGCTGGGAAAATTGGAACTACAACCGGAGAGATTTGCTTTAATACGGGTATGACAGGATATCAAGAGGTCTTTACAGACCCTTCTTATTTTGGGCAACTATTAATAACTACTAATGCTCATATAGGAAACTATGGTACAAAGAATAAAGAAACAGAATCTGAAAAGATTATGATTTCAGGACTTATTTGTAAAAATTTTACGAATAACTATTCACGACGTAGAGCAGATCAATCTATACAAGAGTATTTTGAAAGTGAAAACTTAGTAGGAATATCTGATGTAGATACTAGAGCAATTGTTCGACATATACGTGATAAAGGAGCAATGAATGCTATTATTTCTTCTGAAATATTAGATGTAGATGAGCTTAAGAAAATGCTGAAAACAGTTCCATCAATGGAAGGTCTTGAATTGGCATCTGAAGTAAGTACAGCAGCTCCTTATTATGTTGGTGATCCGCATGCTAGTATTAAAATTGCGGTCATGGATTTCGGAGTAAAAAAGAATATTCTAAAATGCTTAAGTGATAGAGGTTGTTATTTACAAGTCTTTCCTGCAAAAACGACCTTTGAAGAAGTTAAAAGTTGGAATCCTGATGGTTACTTCTTGTCCAATGGTCCTGGAGATCCTGCTTCCATGGATTATGCAGTGAAAACAGCTAAAAGTGTCTTAAAAGAGAATAAACCATTGTTTGGTATATGTTTGGGACATCAGTTATTAGCGCTAGCTGTTGATATCCCTACTTATAAAATGCATAATGGACATAGAGGAATCAATCACCCAGTTAAAAATCTAAAAACTGGAAAAGGAGAAATAACCAGCCAGAATCACGGCTTTGGAGTAAGCCCAGATGCTATCAAAGCGAATAAAGATAAAGTTGAAATTACACATGTTAATCTCAATGATGATACAATTGAAGGAATTCGTTTGACAGAATATAAAGCCTTCTCTGTCCAGTATCATCCAGAAGCATCACCTGGACCACACGACGCACGCTATTTATTTGATGAATTTATTCAGCTTATAATAGAAGATAAAAAGCCCTTAACCAAAAAGACCGTAACCACTTCAAATACAATAATCAATGAGTGAAATTATTGACATCAGATCAAGAGAAATTTTGGATTCACGTGGAAACCCTACGGTTGAAGTAGAAGTATTAACAGAAGAAGGTGCTATGGGACGAGCAGCAGTACCCTCTGGCGCTTCTACAGGTAAATACGAAGCAGTAGAACTAAGAGACGGAGACAAATCCCGATTTTTAGGAAAAGGTGTTTTAGATGCATGCAAAAATATTGAAGAGCTAATTAGAGAAGAATTAATTGGCGTGGATGTATCTGAGCAAATCTATATTGATGATCTTATGATTCAATTAGATGGAACACCAAATAAATCTAAATTAGGAGCAAATGCAATATTAGGTGTATCATTAGCCGTTGCTAAAGCTGCTGCTGAAGAATACGGTCAACCTTTATACCGATATATTGGAGGTGTAAATGCTCATGTATTGCCAGTCCCAATGATGAATATCTTAAATGGTGGTTCGCATGCGGATAACAGTATAGATTTTCAAGAGTTTATGATTATGCCTGTTGGTGCTGATTTCTTTTCTGATTCATTGCGAATGGGCGTCGAAGTTTTTCATCATTTAAAGGACGTATTAAAAAAGAATGGCTACTCTACAAATGTTGGGGATGAAGGCGGTTTCGCTCCTAATATCAAATCTAATGATGAGGCTATTGAGATTGTTTTGAAAGCTATTGAAAAAGCAGGATATAAGCCAGGAGAAGATATATTGATTGCAATGGATGCGGCAGCTTCTGAGTTCTATTTAGAAGACGAAAAAGTATACCACTTCCATAAATCAACTGGTGAAAAATTGAGCGCTTCTGATATGGTTTCTTATTGGAAAGATTGGGTAAATAAATATCCAATTATGTCTATTGAGGATGGCCTACACGAAGATGATTGGGCTGCTTGGACTGATTTAACTAAAGCGATAGGGGATAAGGTACAAATAGTTGGAGATGACCTTTTTGTTACCAATACAAGTCGTTTACAAAGAGGAATTACAGAAGATGCAGCAAATTCAATTTTAATAAAAGTAAACCAAATTGGTTCTTTGTCCGAAACGATTGATGCAGTCAATTTAGCAACTAGAAATGCTTTTACTAGTGTAATGAGCCATCGATCAGGAGAAACAGAAGATACAACAATTGCGGACTTGGCAGTAGCCTTGAATACCGGACAAATAAAAACGGGATCAGCTTCTCGTTCTGATAGAATTGCAAAGTACAATCAATTATTGAGGATAGAAGAAGAGCTTGGAGATTCAGCTATATTTCCAGGAAAGGCTTTAATAGGTGGCTAGTTAATTAGACAAACTAAATTTTGAGATAATGGCTGTTCGAAATAATCCATTTAAACCTTTTACAAAAAAAATACCTGCGCCATTTAAAAACAAGTATTTTTTAGTTACTACAATTTTAGTAGCTTGGTTGGTCTTTATTGATAAACATGATATTCTCACTAATTGGCATTTGCAACAGACACTGAATGAGATGAAAGAGGATAAACAATATTATAAGGATAGAATTAGAGAAGCTCATGAGGATCAAATTGATATTTTAAATAATAAAGAAAAATTCGCTAGAGAAAAATATTATTTACAAAAGAGTAATGAAGATGTGTTTATAATGATTGAACCGGAAGAAGAGTGAATTTTTGAATAACATCAGGATATAATTAAAGATATAACCAAAAAAGGAAATGTAAAATGTCAGTACTAGTTAATAAAGACTCAAATATTATCGTTCAAGGATTTACTGGAAAAGAAGGAACTTTTCACGCAGGACAAATGATCGAATATGGAACAAATGTAGTTGGTGGTGTAACACCAGGTAAAGGAGGAATGACTCATTTGGATCGACCAGTGTTTAACACTGTCAAAGAAGCTGTAGATAAAGTGAAAGCTGATACTTCAATAATTTTTGTACCGCCTCCATTTGCTGCTGATGCAGTTATGGAAGCTGCTGAAGCTGGAATAAAAGTGATAATCTGTATTACTGAAGGTATTCCTGTACAAGATATGGTGAAAGTAAAAGCTTATATTGAAAATAAGGACTGCCGTTTGGTCGGTCCTAATTGCCCTGGAGTAATGACACCAGGAGAAGCAAAAGTAGGGATTATGCCTGGGTTTATTCATACTCCGGGTAGAATTGGTATTGTTTCCCGATCTGGTACATTGACTTATGAAGCAGTTGATCAAGTTACTAAAGCTGGACTTGGGCAGTCTACTTGCATTGGTATAGGTGGAGATCCTATTGTAGGCACAACTACTTTGGATGCAGTTCGATTATTAATGGAAGATCCAGATACAGATGGGATCATTATGATTGGAGAAATAGGCGGTAGTATGGAAGCTGATGCTGCACGATGGGTGAAAGCAAATGCTACTAAACCAGTAGTAGGGTTTATTGCTGGTCAAACTGCTCCAAAAGGAAGAACAATGGGACATGCAGGAGCCATAATTGGAGGGGCTGATGATACCGCAGAAGCGAAAATGAAAATAATGGCTGAATGTGGAATCCATGTTGTTAAATCACCAGCAAAAATTGGAGAAACAATGCTAGAAGCCTTGAATGAGAAAGCAGTTCACTGATTTTAAATTATAAAATTTTAAAGCCCATCTTTTGAATATTCAAAAGATGGGCTTTTTTGTGGCATAGAATATGCATTTCCTACCTTAAAATATACTTTTAGACTATACTCCTTTTCCATTCTAAGTCTAACCCAATCCGCACTTTTGATAAATTAAGTCCCCATGAGGGTGTTGTATGGCGCATAAAAATACAGAAAACGTAGATGTAATTTACATTAGAGGTATCGGATTCATTGGTTCTATCCTGTTAATTGGGATTACTCTTATGAATATTTTTGTCGAAACAGGCACCTATGATTATCCATTGCCTAGAGTGATTATTGCCTTATCAATCGCTAGTCTGGCATTCCTTTCTTATAAGAATGAATGGGTTAGAATAAACGGATTAAAACTGATCTATATTCATTTTTTCATCTATAATCTATATGGAATTGCACTAGTTGCTATTAATAAATTCCAGCCAATTGATACTTCAGCAACTATTATTATAGGTTTTACTTTCTGTGCTTTTATAAAAGAAAAGCGAATTTTAAATATTTACCTATTGTTTTTATTAGTCACTTACCTTAGCTTCTATTTTACAGCTGAAGAGGCGATTGTAAGTAGTGAATACTTCTTCTTAGTACTTATATTTATTTTAGCTTTAGGCTTTATGATTTTCAATGGAAAAATAGATGCTGATAAAATAATAGCGGATAGTAAATTACAGTTAGAGAACAGTGAAAAAAGATTTCGTAGTATTTTTGAAAAGTCTCCTGTCGGGATTATGTTGTCAGACTTGAACTTAAGGCCCTTCCAGATAAATAGTGTTCTCGAAAATATCTTGGGTTATACTCAAGAAGAGTTTATACGCTTAAATGCACGTGAGTATGTACATAAAGATGACTTTTTAGAATCTTCCGAACTTTTCAATAATATTCTTAAGAATGGAGGAAATAGTTATGTAATTGAACAAAGGTTAATAACGAAAGATAAATCGTTGAAATGGATTCGGCTTACTATGGCACTTGTTAAAACAGAGGCTAAAGATGAGCGATACATCATTTCTATGATGGAAGATATTTCATTTTCGAAACAAGTAAGTATAAAATTAAAAGATTATTCTAAAAAACTTGAAGTTCACAACAAAGCATTGGAAGAGTTTAGTTACGTGATTTCTCATGATTTGCAAGAGCCACTTAGAATGATAAAAAGCTATACAGGCTTGATCAAAAGGCGGTATATTGACAAATTAGGAGATAAGAATGCAGAAATTGATATGACTTATGTGATTGATGGAGCTGAAAGAATGAGCAATTTGATTAAAGATATGCTTACTTATAGCCAATGGAGTGCAAAGCCATATGATCTCGAGGCAGTAGATACACGTGATGTGCTAGTAGATGTTATTAAGAATCTAACGATTTCAATATCAGAAAAAAATGGAGAAGTGCTGTGCTATGAAATGCCAACAGTATCTACTAATAGGGTCTTATTAGGACAAGTACTACAAAATCTAATAGGAAATGGGCTTAAGTATTATCATCAAGGACGTGCACCTAAAATAATAATCCAAGGAGAACCTAGAGATTTTGATATATTATTTTCAATAAAAGATAATGGGCAAGGATTTGGAGAGAAAGACAAAGACCGTATTTTTGGAATTTTTCAACGCTTACACGGTCGAGAAAGTAATTATAAAGGAACCGGGATTGGCTTAGCTATCTGCAAAAGAATTATTGAAAAGCAAGGTGGAAAAATTTGGGCTGAAGGTGTAAAAGGAGAAGGCGCAACATTTTTCTTTACCCTTCCTAAAAAAGAAACGCCCACAGAAAACAATACACTCATCAAAAAACAGAAAAGAATACCACAACTGCAACAATGATTATTATAAAAACGACAAAAAATATCCATTGTCGATTATTTCGGTACCTATTAAATAATAACTCTACTATATCCTTCCATTCTAATCCTCTGATGTGATTCTCTCTGCCTAAAACGAAGTATTTCTTAAACCCTTTTCTTTGTTGATCTCCATGTTTTTTAAGAATGAAAAAGTTTTGATTTAAAAAAGCTAAATCATAAAGCTCACTCTTCACTATTGAATTTCCTGCTGTTTGTTCGATGATTAGGGTATTTGACTTTTCTAATCGTCTCCAGATTCCTTTATGAATATTGCCGTCTATAGAATGTAAATATTCGTTTTCTGCTCTAAAAATATGCAATACTGATTCATGAAAAGAATCATCATCACGAACTTCCATCCATCGCGTATCCAAATAATATTCTTCTTCATAAAGGTCTTCCCCCCAAGGCCTTACCAATGGAATAATCAAATCCAAGTATTCATCCAAGCTGTCCATGACGGGAAGCTCAAGACTAAACGATCTCGTAAGTGAATCCAGAAATTGGTTCTCCATTGCCATAATTACTCAATAGTATGCTATAAAATTAATGTAATTTATAGAAGTGTATACTAAAATATCAATAAACTCTAAGTTGTTTTGAATAACTTTAATGCTAAGTTACTTATTCAATAGGATTTTAATATGGATTTATAAAAAAAAGAGTTTAGGGCAGTTATACTGACCGAAGAGATCATTAACAAATCAGCATCTGTCGTTCTAAATGACAAATACCTAATGACTCAAGATAAGATTGAGTCATTAGGTATTTGTATCAGTGTCTTAAAATCTGAATTATTTAATTTAAACGCTTCCCATTCCGATATTTGACGACAAAGGCTTCAGGAAAACCTTTAATTCTCGCTTCATCCATAATTTGTCTTGCTCTATTTAGGCTGTAATATTCAGAGAGTAGAATTCTCGTCCAACCCTTTTCTACAATCCGTTCAGTTTGAAAATCTCCCATAGTTCTAATATTATCAAATATAGGATCAAATTCATGAAAAGCTGCTGCTGTTGATATTTGTACTTTATAATAAACGCCATTGATTTTTGGAGCAGAAGTACTCACTTCCATCCCTTGATAGTATGAATTTACATAAGTACCTTGCGTTGTTGTTTCAGTGATGACTGGTTTGCTATTAGCAGCAGGTGTTATGGGTTCTGTTCTGGCAGCAGCAGGAGCAATTAAATTTTCATCAAGACTTGCTACAGAAGTTGTCTCTTCAAATACTGGTTCTTCCAGTTTAGAAATCATTTTCTCTTTTTCCAGGTAAATAGATTTACCATATTCCTTATTTTCATCAAAAGCAATTGTATTAAATTTGATATCCGAATTTTCATATCCTTCTTTTAATACATCAACTTGAAAAGTTCGCTCTGGAATTAATGAAAACTGATAAGTACCATTCGTAGCAATAATAGATTGGAGTAGTCTCTTCTTTCCAGATTCCTTTATTTCATACAAGACTACTTGAGCATCTTTTACGATGGAGTTATTACTCTTATCATAAATATTACCACTTGCGAAAAATTCTTTTTCAGGGATAGAGAATTGAAAAATATCATCATTACTAGTCGAGATTTTTTCTGAACCATATAATCGATTAGAAGAAAGAAATCCACCGCTATTTGATTTGTTCTTTACATAGTAATAATCATCAGCATTAGAATTAATTGGCGAACCAAGGTTTTGGGGCGTAGAAAATTTATTCATACTACCTAAAGACTTAAATATATCATAACCTCCGATAGATTTGTGTCCATTAGAACTAAAGTAAAGAACACCATTTTCCAAATCATAGAATGGTGTAATTTCATCACCATATGAATTAACATTCTTCCCCGCATTCTTAGGTAAAGTAAAATCATAATCAGGGCTATCAATATGCCTAGTCATATACCAGATATCCAGTCCTCCTTTTCCTCCTTTTCTATCAGAAGAGAAATATAATGTTTCCATCTCTCCTTCAAATATGACAAAAGGATGTGTAGCCGTTGTGCCTTCTAATTTTATGTAATCCCTCAGTTTTCTTGGAGTATTCCATTCTCCTTCTTCCCGAACCGTGACATAAATATCACATTTAGAATCGGCTACATCAAAATCTGTGTTACTGCAAAGTGTAAAATAAAACCTTTGATTGTCAGGGGTAAAAGTACCATGACAGACATGTGAATTTTTAAATTCAGGAAAACTTGGAACAATGGCTTTAGTCCATTCTCCATCAATATATTGAGATCTGAATATCTTCGAAAATCCTTCTACAGTCGAAGAGAAATACAAAATTTCATTGCTAAAGGGTAACGGTGCAACTTCTTCAGCCATGGTATTTAGATTTTCGCTCAAATGTTCAATATTCAGTTTTTCATTATTTGAATGATTGGACAATGCCAATTCGCAACCTTCTACTTCGGTTTTTATTATTTTGATATAATTATTGCTATCGGGGCCTTTATAGTTTACGAGGAAACTTTTAAACTCTGCCATTGCTTCTCTATGATTACCGCTTTGTTTTAATGCCCGAGCATATTTAAGACTTGCTAAAGGGAAGTCTTTATTGTCTTTTAATGCTTTATAGCAAGTAGCAGATTTTTTATAAAACCTGAGATGCTCGTAGCAATTTGCTGCTTTATTTAAGAATTCGGGTTTTGATTTCTTTTGTTTATAAGCTTCCATATAAAAATTGGCAGCTTCTTCATAATTGCCAGTAGCATAAAGCTGGTCAGCAGATTTGATTGCTTTTTTCCAATTACCGTCTTGTGAAAATGATTGATTTGCCAGAAATAGGCAAGATAGAAGGATTAAACAGATTCTTAAAGTCATTATAAAAGCATTTAGGTTCTTGATACTGTTCATAAAATTAACGCTAACCACCCTCCAAAGGAGAGCAAGTATTTACACTGCCCGGGATTTGGCAGGTCAAAACAAACAGGTTCTTAATGAGTGTTATTAATTATTAAATTAATATTCTTTCTATAGTCTTTGCAAAATGTTCGTGCTCTAGTTTTAAAACACTTTTTGCAATTTCTTCTGGCGAATATGTAGGAAGAACGGGGCAAGATGCCTGTAAGATAATAGAACCTTCATCATATTTTTCATTTACATAATGAATGGTAATTCCAGTCTCTTTTTCTCCAGATTCTTTTACTGCTCGGTGAACATTCATGCCATACATTCCTTTACCACCAAATTTAGGTAATAATGCAGGATGGATATTGACGATACAGTTAGTGAAATTATCCACCAGAAACTTAGGTATTAATAACAAAAAACCAGCCAATACAATGAAATTGATAGGAAATATGGAAAATTTTTCTAAAATGTAATTGTTATCATTTAAAAGTGATCTATTTATAACTAAGGTTGGGATATTATGATCTCTTGCCATGTCCAATACTTTAGCCTCTTTATTATTAGATACAATAAGGCTTATTTCAATGCTGGAATGACTTTTAAAGTATTGAACGATTTTCTCAGCATTACTACCTGTTCCTGAAGCAAAAATAGCTACTCTTTTCAATTCGATTAATTTATTAAGTAGTAGGACTAACTAATACCTGATCTATTTTTTTAGATATCTATCATTTCATTTTGAAGAAAGCTATCAAATAGATTGTAAATTATCCTTTAGGTCTACTTATTTGTTTTTAATTCGTTATAAAATCCAAGCTCGCAAAACGATACCTTCGACCCTTTTCTCCAAATATAATCATACGATTCCTTCCACTTTGTTTACATATTTTAGGTCTGGTCAAAGTTCCTGCTTCTCTATTTCTAAAGAGGGGATAAGTATTTACGGAACCATCTCTGGTAACTTCTGCCAAAGCTATGATAGAATTACTCCCATTATAATTATAGACAGTATTTGGTCGTTTTTTTTCTCTAAAGTTCTTAGCATTATCATTAAAAACAAAAAATATTCGATCTCGAACTATGGACATAGCATAAGAGGAATAATAGCCTCCATCATCAACTGTTTCTTGTCTTTTTGGAATTCTCGCAGTCCATTCAATCTCGCCATTTGGTTGAATATTTACTATAATGATATCATTATAATTATAGTGATTTTTTTCTATATATCTCGAATTATTATAAAACCTACCGGAGGGACTATAGAACCCCGGCCTCGAACCATAATAATTAGACTCTTCGACCCTTTGTACAAAGTATTGCTCCGCGATTAATAATGCGCCACCATCGTTTCTGAGAACTAAATTGTCAAGAGAATAACTAAATAACTCGGCTTGTTTTCTAGTATTTCCTTGTTCTTCAGCTTTTTTCGCTTTTTTCTTTCTACGTTCAGACATAAACTCAGTTAGGAAATCAAAATCAAATTCTTTCAAGTTTCGATTATAAACTTCTTTTGTAATTGGATTGAGTCGAAAGAAATAAGTGCCCTTGATGCTATAATTTCCAATTGAGGAATAAAACCCCGAACAAACAAGATTTCCATCATTTGCTACTCTGAAAGTAAGGTCGGTAATAAATTTATCCTGAAAACCAATCTTATATTGTTGAAGTTCTTCTCCGCTTTCGGTATAAGCTAAGATAGTATATTGATAATTAGGTTTTCCTTGTCGTCGAGAACGGCTACGATCCTGATAGATCACCCCCAATAAGTATACATTGCCTTCATTATCTATTCGGTACTCTTCCACCGAAAACTTATCATCATTATAGGGCAGATTAATATCGCGATTCCATAAAGGTTCAAAACCATCACTATATATTTTTAAGGAAAAGCGCTCAGGTTTTCCTTTCTTATAAGGGAGATCATTAAAGATTAATACCTTGGAGCTATCTCTGGAAATGTGAATACCAAAGCTACCTTTCCTGTTGATTCCAAGTGTTTCAATTTCACCAATCTTCGTTAGTTTCTTGCTTGCAGTCAAACTGCGCATATTAATCATCTGAGAAAAGAGATAGTTTTTCTTTTTAGCTTTATTATTAAAGGAAGTCAAAAGAAAAAGATTCTGATTAAGAATCACCATATCTTCAAAGTCCAAGGCCTTATTTTTATATTTTAAAGCAATTTCTTGCGACTTTACTAATTTCATTTTGCTATTATATTTTTCAATATAAACCTTTTTAGATCCTGAAATCATTCCAGATTTTGTCTTTCGACGAATAGCATAGAAAAATTCTCCTGCAGGAATTACCTTGCTGATGAAAGATTTGCTTATTTCTCCTTGTTCAGAGCCCCAGTTTATCTTAGCAGGAATATTATCCGACTGAGAGAAGGAGGTATAAGCAAGCAAAAGAAAAGAGATTAGAAAAATATATGCTTTCATGATGATAATTTTAGAGAAGAAACCTAGATGATTCACTTCTTTCTAAATATAATGATAATAGTAATAAAAAAAGTGTAAGTAGTTATACCACTTACACTTTTTTAGGAAATTGTTAACGAAGTCTTACCGACCTATTTGAGTTCTATATTTAGATGCATTTGAAGCATCGATTTTTGACATAATTTGTCGGACCTTATTTTTTTCTTGTGAAGTCCCTTTTTTGAATATTTCAACGATTTCATTAGATTTTGCATTTGTAAACATTTGAAGGATCATTGAATTTGGATAAGATCGATTGACTTTAGAAATTGTCTCCAATGCTTGCAGCATTATAGCACGTCCTGAATTAGTATCTTCTGCCATCAAGTCCAGACTTTGCCGATGATAATCATACATCGCCTGACGGTAATCACGAACCTTAGGGCTCAATAGGTTTTCGATAATCCAATATCTATTACGATTTCCATCTAGTGAACGCCAGCCAGGAAATGCCTGCGCAGCAGAAGGAGGAATGGTTGTTAAGATATCGTTTGCAGCTTGTAAATATGGTTCACCTCCATAAAGAGAATAAGAATCATAATCCATTCCCAAAATGACATAAACATAAAAAGACAAAAAAGAAGTTAGATTATCAGAAAAAGCATTTTTAGTGTATTCCAGTGGTTGATATTGTTCGTAAATAAAGGTCAAATCTTTATCAACATGAGAAATCAAAGGCGTTTCATAGCTACTTCCATAGACAGGACGTACCGCTTGAATGGCAAAATCAGCAGAAAAAGTGTTTGCAGACAATTCTTCTTTGATCGTCATTTGAATATTGCATTTTATACGCTCATTCGGATCAAATACATCAGGTGTCCATTTCTGGTTATTTAAAAAATTAACCATACTTTCTTTCAAACTTTCAAATACTTTTGGATCTGTAGTTTGAAGTTTAGGCGTATTAATATTGATCGTAAAATCAAGCTCTTGTGCAGAGGCCAATTTACAACAGATAAGGGCAATAAGTAAAAAGTAATATTTTTTCATGTGCTGAAACTTGATTTATTAAATATGCTCTGAACTAATAATAGCAGCCACAATATCCTTTGCAACTTCCTTCTTAGTTTTTAACTCAAAAATCTGTGTCTTATTGCTATAAACCAAGGAAATTTTATTGGTATCATGGGCAAAACCAGCTCCTTTATCATTTAATGAATTTAAAACTATAAAGTCAAAATTCTTCTTTTCTAATTTTCTTTTAGCGTGCTCCAGTTCATTTTGGGTTTCTAATGCAAAACCAACGATTATTTGATCTTTACGTTTAATTTTTCCAAGAGATGCAGCAATATCATTAGTTCTTTCCAAATTTATAGATAAGTCGCCTTCTTTTTTCTTTATTTTTTGATCGGAGATTGTTTTTGGACGATAATCCGCAACAGCAGCAGCTAGTACTGCAATATCCATCTGTTCGAAATGTTTATGAGCCGCTAAATACATTTCTTGTGCTGTTTTCACTAAGATACAATCTATATTGGGATGTTGTGGCCGCTCCTTAGTAGGGCCAAGGATAAGTTTTACGGTGGCACCTTTTGCGGCCAATTCTTCCGCAACTGCAATGCCCATTTTTCCAGTAGACCGATTGCCTATAAAACGTACAGGATCAATGGGTTCATACGTTGGACCAGCAGTAACAATTGCATGCTTATCCTTGAGTTCAAGTTTTCTACTGAAATACTTGTTTAGAAAAGATAGAATATTTTCAGGTTCTGCCATTCTACCATCGCCAACCAAGCCGCTAGCTAGAGATCCATGCTCCACAGGTATGAGATAGTTACCATAAGATTGCAAAGCCTTGACATTATTTTGAGAAGTTGGATGCTTCCACATATCCAAATCCATAGCTGGAGCAAAAAATACGGGGCATTTCGCAGAAAGATAAGTGGCAACAATAATATTATCGGCAAGGCCAGTCGCTAATTTGGAGAGGGTAGTTGCTGTAGTAGGGGCAATAAGCATAGCGTCTGCCCATAATCCTAGTTCGACATGGTTATTCCAACTATCTTCAGCACTTACATCCATATATACTGGACGAGTTGAAAGGGTAGCTAAGCTTAGAGGGCCAATAAATTTAGAAGCTGCTGGAGTCATTAATACTTGAACCTCAGCACCAGCTTTAATAAGCAATCGGCATAAGAAAGCTGATTTATAAGCGGCTATGCTACCACAAATGCCAAGAATGATCTTTTTCCCTTTTAAGGACATAGGTAAATCATTATTAAGTAATTGGCCTAAATTATATTATTAATATAATTCTTTACGGCTACTTAGAATCAAGTAGAGAAACAAAAAGGTTATTAGTCATTAACCATTTAGAAATATTTCCGAATGATTAATGACTAATAACCTTAAAGTTGAAGAAAATTTAACTTGTCGATAAATTACCCTTCAAAATCTCGATTATTATCTTTAGCCAAGGTGTGTATTTCACCTTTTAGATATTCATCTGTAGCAATTAACACAGGATTAGGAAGCCGTTCGTAGAATTTTGAAATCTCAATTTGCTCCTTGTTCTCATGAATTTCTTCAATAGTATCAGAGTTAATAGCAAACTCCTCTAGTTTATTGTGCAATTCATGTTTTAGGTCTACAGAGATCTGAGTAGCACGTTTAGAGATGATACATAAGGCTTCATATATATTGCCTGTATCTTTAGTTAGTTCTCCAATATTTCGTGCCTGTACATTTGGCTCAAGACCTTGAACTTTTGATTTGATGTCAGTCATTATGAAAATTCTTTAATTTTATTCGATGAATTCTTTTTCAAGTTTCGTACTTCTTTTCTATAGCCACTTTTAGGGTATTTACTCAAAAATAGCTCCGCATTTTTAACAACATTTTCATGTCGCTCTTGCTGCTTTTCATAAATACTATTATTAGCAAGATCAAAAGAAGCTTTGACAATCATGTAACGTATTTTTTCCGCTTGCTTTGTATCCGGAAAATCTTTTAACATATTTTCAAAACTATGTGTAGCCGATTGGTATTGTTGTAAATCAAAATACAAAGCAGCTTCATTATATGCTTTCTCCTCCAATTTTTTCCGCATGCCATCAATCAATTGATTGCACTCATTTACACGTGTACTATTAGGATATGTATTTGCAAAAAGTTGGAATCCTTCAATTGCTTTTATGGTATACGTTTGATCGAGGCGATATGTTGGGGAAAGTTGATAATTTGAATAGGCCGTCATGAAATCGGCTTCTTCACGGTACTCACTATTTGAAAACGTATTGGAAAAGTTTTTGAAATAATAGCTTGCCAGTACGTATTTATGTAGTTTGTAATGCGTATAAGCATAATAAAAATATACCTTTTCTGCTTCTACTTTACCACGTAAGTTGTTGATAACCAGTTCGAAAAGCGTTTGAGCTTTTAGATACTCTTCCGCCTCGTAATAATCAAATGCCTTTTTGTAGAGGGTCTCAGAGTCTGCAGTTGCTCTGAGTTTTTCAAACTCAGACTTGCAAGAGCTCATCATTATAAATGAACCACAAAATAAGAATATTAAAAATTTACTTTTCATAAGTGCGCAAAATTACGTTTTTTTTGTGAAAAAGAGCAGGAAAAATGAGATTATTGGCGATTGATAAAGTGCATAGTTTATTATTTATCAAGTCCTTAATACAGGATTTACGCCTATTTTATTTAGAATACATTTCGAATTATAGCTTAAAGACGCCAGAAGCTTCGAAAAAGTTGTATCCATTTCTATAAAATTGCACAGGGGAAGGAATATAAGACATCCCAGATTTCGAGATATACTGACACGAAGTAGTTTGAGACTTTCCCAAACCACTTCGCGTAAGGTATAATAGAGAGGAGGTTTATTTAACCATAAGCTTTTCTGTACCTTGCTCGCCCAATTCATTACGGAATGTTACGAAATACATACCTGCACTAAGGTCTTTTGCATCGATTTCAAGGCTATTGCCTGAAATGTTGTTATATCTTTTGACCGTTTGACCAGTAACAGAAGTTACCACAACATCATGATTTGCATTATTAACATTAGAAAAAGTAACTACAGCAAGATCACTCGTGGGATTAGGTGTGATTTTTAGATCTTGGATAGTTGTTATCTCTGCTATGTTTACAGCATTGTCTGAAATATCGCAAGTGTTGTAAATATAAACAGGTAAAGCATAAGAACTACCAGAAGGAATGGTTTCAGTTCTGTTAACATTTCCTCCTCCATCATCTAATGTACAGTCACCAGGTGTTCCCGGAGTGTCTGGGTGAAATTCATTCGTTTCCCAGGCATTGATTACAAATTTAAAAAGTATAGTAGCAGCTGAAATGTCAACAGTAACGGCATATACACCATTTCCATCAGGATCTTCCATTACGGTATCATCAGGATTCCAACCTTGAAAATCACCACCAATCTTCATGACATCAGATGAAGGATCAAATTCAGCTACGCCATTCATATCAACGGCAAAAGTCACCATTGTTTGAGCATTAATAAGGAATGCAGAAAATAAAAACATTGTTAGAAAGTAGAATTTTTTCATACTCGTATTAAGATTTAAATTAAAAAATATGTGATTCATTCTTTTAAAGAAAAATGAAAATTGTAACTTAGAACATCTTGTTAAGGTACAATATGTTATATTAAAAAGGGTTATAACGTATAGTTCAATTCAGAAGAATAGTGATCAAACTTGCAACGTTATTCTATTGAAATTGTCTACTACAAATGGACTCCAGGTTGATAGGCTAATCAAAAATAATAAATTAAATTAAATTCTGCCAAATTAAATTATTGCTAATGATTAAAAAAATTACAATTCCGTTCTTGCTATTGATTTTTTCAGGGACAATACTTCAAGCTCAATCTACGCTCGTCGAAGTCTACAATATTCTAGAACAAAAATGTGCTACATGTCACTCTAATGCTAACCCCCAATCAGGATTAGACTTAGAAGGTTCAGGTGCTACTGCTGCAGAACGAGCACAAGATGTATTCAATAATATTGCGAATATTAGCCCTTCAAATACTTTTGCAAATTCGAAAGGCTATAAATATATCTACCCTGGCAGACCAGATTTGAGTTTTTTATTTAGAAAATTGAATCTTGGATTGGAAGAGACGATTCATTTTGAAGAAGGCGAAAACCTTGAAGAGGGGACAATGCCTCCAGCTAATCAGGAACAATTGACTGATATGGAAAAAGAAATGGTGAGACAATGGATATTGTTTGGTGCACCAAATAGTGGAACGGTTGTCGATCCCCAAATCATTGAAGATTATTACACAGTGAATGGCTTGGAAAGTTTTCCTGATGGCCCACCAGAAGCGCCTGCTGAAGGAGAAGGGTTTCAAATCAAAATGGGGCCATTCTTCCTAAAACCTTCGGGGCAAATAGGAAGCGAGTTAGAATATTTCCAAAAGTATGAACTGGATATGATATTGGAAGAAGATACAGAGGTACATCGGATTGATATAAAAATTAGCGGTTCTTCCCACCATTTTATTTTATACGATTTTGATAGTCCGGCTTACGCAAATCTTGTTGATCCAGGGTTGAGGACTGATCCGGATCATTCTGGGATTGGATTGGTCGCTGCAGTACAATTTGCTACAGATTTAGAGTTACCACAAGGAACGGCTTTTCCTTGGGAAGATGATATTGTGTTGGACCTAAATACACATTATATCAATTACTCTTCTACTCAAACACTAAAGGCTGAAGCATATATCAATATTTATACTCAATCAACGGGTACAGCTGCACAGGAAATGCAAACAGCCTTGTTAGTAAATGATGGTATTTATATTCCAAATAATGGGAATGTGGATACAGAAACTGATATTGTTAATCCGCCTTTAGGAGAGGCTTTTGTGTGGGGGATTATGGGGCATACGCACCAATGGGGGACTGGGTATAAAGTGTACAAAAGAGAGAACGGTGTTCAGGGAGAATTGATCTATGATGCTTCTTGTGTAGGAGGTATCCCCGGATGCATAAGTCCATCTTTTGATTATCAACATATTCCGATTCGATATATAGAACCTTTTATGCCCCTTACTTTTAATTTTAATAATGGAATTATTCATGAGGCAACTTATATTAATGAGGGCCCTGCACCAGTTTGGTTTGGGCCTACTTCTGATGATGAAATGATGGTATTGGTATTGATGTACACAACAGATACGACAGGAGTCGTTTTTGAAACACCTACGGCTACGGAGGAAGCTTATAATCCACTGGAAGCAGTAAAAGTCTATCCCAATCCTATGAATGCACAAACAACTTTTAATTTACCTGTAGGGATAGGAAGCCTTGATTTTAGTCTTTTTAATCTAATGGGACAAACCATTCGTAAAATAGAAGGGATTGAAAATCAAACAATTGTTTTAGAGCGAGAAAATATGCCAAGCGGTATGTATGTATATCGTATTGAAGATAAAAATGGACGTTTCGTGAGTGGCAAGATCATGATGGAATGATGATTTAAAAACGTCTCCTATAAACATCCAAAGCCGGTCTTGAATCCAAGACCGGCTTTTTCAGTCAAACCTCCCTATAAAGACGTGCAGTCTTCTACGGATGTCTTTGATTGACAGAACTTACAATTCGCCACCTGTTAGCTCGTCAAAGAGTTGATAGTCTATTGGATTATAATGGATGATTTAGCACTTTGTAAACAATAAATTATTGTTAGTAAATGACAGTTATTTATTTACGTTGTACTATGTAGTTGTATAAGAGTGTATGCTGAGAATATTTGCATATAAAGACCAGTGAAGAATAATTTATCCTCCACTGATCTAACTAAACTCATGAATGTTGTAAATATGTTCTGATGGGATGTAGTGTCGGTTGTATTAAACGGAAATTTGATATGTCGCTTTCTTTTTAATATCGCAATGCTAATATATTATTAGATAAAGCTATGCCATTACAAGTTTTTAGAAGATTGTGACTTATTAAATATGTCTTGATGAGTAGAAAATGGATTGTAATTAATGAAAAGCATCTGTTTTCTTTGAAAATCAGTCTATTCTTGTGACAAGATTTCGGGAAACATATTTATATTTTATGATGTGTAAGTGTTTGATTAAAAAGGAATTTTGTTTTTCGATTTCTTTATCTTTTGAAAAGAAATTTTATAGAAAGTAATGAAAATGTACAGCAAACTTAATTATATACCTACCAAGTCTATATCGATTTATGTTTATGTAGGGTCACAATCACATTTTTTGAAGTGGGTGTATGGCTCTTATCTGCGTAGCTGTTGATAGGAACGAGTACATTTGCTTCGGGGAAATAAGTAGCAATACATTGTTCAGGAATAGAATATTCAACAATCATGAACTTAGGTGCTATTCTCTTGGTTTCTTCATAATGATTGATCAAGTCAATATAATCACCGGCTTTGCAATCTATTTTTTTAATATCATTTTTATTCATCAAAACAACACGGCGGCCATTAAAAATACCGCGATAGCGATCATCTAGACCATAGATCGTTGTATTGAATTGATCATGACTTCGAATGGTCATCATAATAAATTCATCTTGTTTTACTATTTGTTTTGAGACTGTATTGACAGTGAAATTTGCTTTTCCAGTATTTGTTTTAAAGTTCCCTTCGCGAGCGCCATTAGGCAAATAAAATCCGCCATCATTTCTGACTCTTTTATTATAATTTTCAAAGCCAGGGATCGTCTTTTCAATGCTATCTCTAATTCGATCATAATCTTCAATCAACCAGTTCCAGTCCGGAGTATTATTTTTTAAAGTAGCGAGGGCAAGTTTAGCAACGATCTTTGGTTCGCTAAGTAAGTACTCAGAAGCGGGCTTCAACTGTCCTCGGGAAGCATGAACAATACCCATAGAATTTTCGACACTTACAAACTGTTCTTTACCATTTTGAAGATCCTGTTCTGTTCTTCCCAGACAAGGGAGTATAATGGCTGTCTTACCTGTGATTAAGTGACTCCGATTCAATTTGGTAGAAACCTGAACAGTGAGCTCACAGTTTTGCAATGCCTTTGCTGTATATTCTGTATCTGGTGTTGCTGAAAGAAAGTTACCACCCATCGCAAAGAATACCTTCGCTTTTTTTGCAGCCATTGCCTTGATTGCATTGACAGTATCAAAGCCGTGAACTTGAGGTGGCTCGAAATCAAAATTTTCTTTAAGTTTCTTTAAAAAAGCAGGTTTCGGTTTTTCCCAAATACCCATTGTACGATCACCTTGTACATTACTATGTCCACGTACGGGACAGGTACCTGCGCCAGGTATTCCGATACTTCCTTTCACTAAAAGAAGATTGACTAATTCTTGAATGTTTTGAACTGCATTTTTATGTTGAGTCAATCCCATTGCCCAGCAAATGATTATCTTTTTTGCTTGTTTGATTTTAAATGCTGCTTGTTTGATCAAACTAAAATCAAGACCACTTTCCTTTGCTAGTGATTCTGCATCCTGCTTTTGCAAATCAGCGATGAATTCTGCATAACCATGCGTATGTTCTTTTATGAATTGATGATCAAAGACACTTCCTGGTGCTGCTTCCTCTTCATCCAATAAAATTCGTAAGATTGCTTTGAAAAGAGGAATATCTCCATTGACCCTCACTTGAAGAAACAGATCTGTGAGCGTAGTACCACCACCTATCCAGCCATCAAGAAATTGAGGATTTTTAAAACTAATCAAACCAGTCTCAGGTAATGGATTAACAGAGATGATTTGCGCACCGCTCTTCTTCGCTTTTTGTAAAGCAGAAAGCATTCTAGGATGATTTGTTCCAGGATTTTGACCGACGACGATGATCAAATCAGTAATATAAAAATCTTCTAATTTTACAGATCCTTTACCTATCCCAAGGGTTTCGGATAAGGCTACACCGCTTGATTCATGGCACATATTGGAACAATCCGGCAGATTATTTGTGCCAAACTGTCGGACAAAGAGTTGATATAAAAAGGCTGCTTCATTACTCGTTCGACCTGAGGTATAGAATATTGCTTCGTTGGGTGAATTGAGTTTATTTAGTGTTGATCCAATATGCTGAAATGCATCTTCCCAAGAAATCGGTTCATAATGTTGCTTTCCTGGGTGGAGAATCATGGGTTGAGTGAGCCGACCACTTTTCCCGATTTTGTAATCTGACCAATTCGATAATTCCTCAACACTATGTTTTGCAAAAAAATCAGGATTTACTCGTTTTGATGTAGCCTCTTCAGCAATTGCTTTAGCACCATTTTCACAATATTCCCCAATAGCCGATCTATGATCATCAGGGTCAGGCCAAGCACAACCGGGACAATCAAATCCATTCATTTGATTGACACTAAACAAAGTTTTGGAACAATTCTTAAGATTCAATTCACTGTATACATGCTTGAGAGAAGAAAGTACAGCAAGCGGTCCTGCAGCTATTTGCTTTGGCTTGGTAATACTAATCTTTTCATTTTCAAGTGGAGTTGTTGCGCAAAGCTTGTTGTTGTCAGCCATTAGAGGTTAAATTTATTTTTAAGTAAGTTGGCCTAAAATATCCTAATAAGAATTTTTCAAGATGAGCCAAAAAATAAACGTTCATTCCTGATCGTCAATCACTTATCATTTTTCGACTTATCAATTCTTATTAGAATATTTCTTTACGGCTACTTAGCTTCCAATAATAATAGTTTTAATTGATAAAGAAAAAGAATGATTGATGATTCTATTGTAATTGTATGATTTTGGTCAGGTGAGTCAGGTGAGTCAGGTGAGTCAGATAGTCAGAGTGGTCAGGTGAGTCAGGTGGTCAGGTAAGTCAGGTAAGTCAGATAGTCAGGGTGGTCAGGTGAGTCAGGTGAGTCAGGTGAGTCAGAGTGGTCAGGGGCAGGGCAATTGCAAGGTTATCTATTAAATATGAATTGAGTAAAAATAAATGATCAAAATTTTTGAAGTCTGCCAAAAGTGGCCACTCACAAGCGAAGCGATCACAAAATCACCGAATCCATAGGACTGATCAACACAACACAAGTCTAAAATATCGTTCTTGCAATCGCCATGGGTCAGGGTGATTAAACTATTCGTTGTGCTCCGCAATAAATATTGAAGCGATTATCTCTGACAAAACCAAGAACAGTCATTCCAACTTCTTCAGCCAGTGATACGGCTAGACTGGAAGGAGCCCCTACAGCTGCGAGCATTGGGATTTCTGCCATAGCAGCTTTTTGAATTAACTCAAAGCTAGCTCGACCACTGACTAAAATTAGGTATTTGTTTAAAGGAAAATGATTGTTTAAAAACGCAGAACCGATTAATTTATCAACGGCATTATGTCGACCTACATCTTCACGAAGAAATAATAGTTTTCCGGTATGATCAAATAGAGCTGCGGCATGCAGCCCTCCTGTTTCATCAAAAACATTTTGTTCTTTTCGCAATTGCTCAGGTAATTGATGGATCATTTGTTGGGGAAAGAGGAAGTCTTCTGAGGGTAATTTTTTTAAACCACTTGCTTTAACCGCATCAATGGAAGCTTTACCACAAACACCACAACTGGAGGAGGTATAAAAGTGTCGTTCCAATTTTTTAAGATCAATTTCAATATGATCAGCAAGTTTTATAGAAACAATATTTCCTTCTAATTCAGGATTCCAGCTCTTCGGATGCTCAATTTTTTCTATTTGTGACCTATCTTGAATTAACCCTTCTGTAAATAGGAAACCAACTGCTAATTCGAAATCATGGCCAGGCGTTCGCATCGTAATGGAAATACTTTTTGATACCCCCTTGATCTCTAATCGTATTTCCACAGGTTCTTCAATCGCTAGTAAATCCTCTTTTTGTTTCTTATTATTTTGATTTACATTCCAGACGGTTATTGATTTAGTACTTTTCATATACAAATATACTTTTAGTTCTATGAGTGGCTTTTGACTTTTTGATTAAGGCTTTGCCTTTTGTGATCGCTCTTTGGGCTTGTGATTGTTCCTTCGGAACTTGTGGGGTTTGCATCTGGCAATCTTATGATAGTCTTAATGTCGATTGCCAAATTGTGCATAATTCATTGTAGTCATATTTGATGTTTTACTAACCAATCTGCAATTTTTCGATCATTGGCTAAGCGAGGGACTTTATTTTGTCCGCCGAGTTTTCCTTGTGACTTCATATAGTTTCTAAAAGCATTTTTTTGCAAAGGTGTAATTTGAAGTGTTTTTAATATACCACCTTTTATCAAATCATCATAATAAATATTCTGCTGAACCATCATGGCATCCACCTTTTGTGCAAAACTTTCCAGGTTTACCGGAGGCTTGTCAAATTCAATCAACCATTCGTGATAAGGGGTTCCACCTTGAGGCGGATTGATTTGAGGTGCAACTGTAAATTCAATTACTTTCACATTTTCTGCTTTAGCGACACTGAGGAGTGCATTCTCTACTTCTTTACCAATGACATGTTCTCCAAAAGCAGAGATGAAGTGTTTGATTCTTCCCGTCACGATCAAACGATAAGGGTTTAAAGAAACAAATTCGACGGTATCGCCAATATTATATCCCCAAAGCCCAGCATTATTATTGATGATAATGGCATAATTGACGCCCTTTTCGACTTGTCCTAAAGTCAATCTTGTAGGTTGATCATTGAAGATTTCATCTGCGGGAATAAACTCAAAGAAAATACCACTTGAAGTATTGAGTAAGAGACCATGTTCTTCTTGTTCATCCTGGAAAGCAATAAAACCTTCCGAAGCGGGGTAAGTTTCCACTGTATCAATGCGTTTACCAATGAGGCTTTCCAGTGTACTTCTATAAGGTTCGTAATTGACGCCTCCATAGACAAAGACACTGAAATTTGGAAAAAGATCAATGATATGTTTTTTACCTGATTTTTCGAGCAATCGTTCAAAATACATTTGTACCCAAGGTGGGATACCGCTAATCAATCGCATATCCTGCCCGATTGTTTCTTCGACGATAGCTTCTAATTTTTCTTCCCAAGCATCTATACAATTCGTTTTATAGCTTGGAAGCTGATTTGTTCGAAGCCATTGAGGCACCTGATGGTTTACAATACCAGAAAGTCGACCTGTATTAATGCCTCCTGTCTTAGTCAATTCAGGGCTGCCCGATAAAAAGATCATCTTTCCATCAAGAAAATCGCCATTGCCAGTGCGGGCATAATAATTAAATAAGGCATTTCTTGCTGTTCCAAAGTGATTAGGAATACTTTCTTTCGTCAGAGGAATATATTTTACACCTGAGGTAGTGCCCGATGTTTTTGCAAAATACTTTGGTTTGCCTTTCCACAATACATCCTTCTCTTTGTTTTTGATTCTTTCAATATAAGGCTTCAGCGCTTCATAATCTCTGATAGGAACTTGTGCGGTAAAATCTTCATGCTTAACGATGTTCTCAAAATTATGATCCTTACCGAATGCAGTTTTTTTAGCTCCTTTTATTAGTTTTTTAAAAATCTTTTCTTGGGCGGCAACAGCATTTGAAGACCAACGGTTGATGTCTTTTGCAACCTTTTTCGCCAGTGGTTTTATAATATGTGATTTGAACTTCATCCCATTGTTTGTTGAGGCGTAAAAATAGCGAAATTTAGGGAAATGGTTTGGTAGGTTTGGTGATCGCTTTGCTTGTGATCGTTCTTCGATCTTGTGATCAGCTCTATCGAGTTTTGTGAGGTCTTGCTACTAACATTTTTACAAAATTCTAATCGTTCATTTTTACTTCATTATCATAGTTAGTTATCCCAATGTTTAAATCCTCTCTTATTGGCTTATAAATTGATTCAATAGGGATTTCTAAATGTTGAAGCTGCTTATGATTCTTATAAATTCTTTGCTTTTGAACAAACCTGGTGATATCAGAAATATGAGTAATCATTTCAGTCGAGAATTTTTTAAGAAGTGCTCCTTTTATTCCGACTTGTATTGCCTTTCTCTCTAGTTTATTCCCATAAGGATCATGATTTGGATCCCATTGGACCCTCACTTCACTATTTGCTAATTTAGATTTCCATTCAGCTTCGGATTTGTAATATTCTGGTTTAAACGATGTTAATATCGCTTCATGTAGTAATTCTTCCCATCCTGATTTAGTAATGGTAATTGCTAGGATTCTTTCTTGATTTTCTTTGCTAGCCCAAGCACTACGATACATCATCCATAAATAATTTGGTTTAATCCATGTCATTCTGTTGAAGCTAAACTCAGTGCCTCCAAATTTTTGATTCTCAATAGCATATTGGGCAATTGATTTCTTGTATGCTTGGTAAACTATAATTGAGTCTTCATTTTGAAATGCGGATATACAATTGCCTGATTTTGGCATTGATTTTTCGGATTCAGTATAGAGATGAGTATTTATTTTTTGTTTTAAAGATCCTATCATTCGCCCTTTTCGATTTAATTCCCCTTCCCAATTTGCAAGCCTTTTTTGAGCATATTGTCTAATTATCGAATCGTCTGATTCTGAGAGTGTCTTTAGGTACTGCTTTGCTTCAAGAGTGCCAATGTCCGCTAAAGCCCAGACACATTTTCTTGAAACGGGTTTGTATTCAAATTCTGGAATTCTATTATTCGAGATTTGATCGTAAAGGAATTTTGCTGTTGATGGATGACGTCTGGTTTGAAAACCTGAAGCAATTCTATCGTGTAGCGAATGCCAATCTAATCTGAAAATCCATTTTTCTAATTCAATGACATCTAGTTCAGATAAACCAGGTTTTAATTTAGAATAAAGATCGTCTATTTGATCGTGATCCTGATTTTTACATACTTTGGAGTAATCTCCGATCACTTCTAGGTCTTTATCCAACCATTCCAAGTTTCCAATTTCACCTAATTCAATTTCACCGATTTTTGTTCCAAGCAAATTCGTCGCGACTTCCTTTAGATTTTTCAGCCATGCATTCCATTCCTCTTTTTCCATATTACCAAAAAAGGTTAGGCCAGCAGGTTCTAAAGATGTTGAAATATACTTACTCTCATTAGATTCATTGAACCATCGATTAGTTCCTGGAATCCAACCTTCGGTTCTCGAATAGATAACATAGATTCTGTACTCCCAAATAGGCCAATCATAAGGTATATTCAAATTAGCTGATTGATATTCCATTTTCCGGTTTATTGTTTTAAAGGGATATTATTAACTAAGACTTTCTAATTTCATTGCTTTTGCTAAATTATCAAACAAATCCTCAATTAATTTATCATTTCCAGCCTTTGAATTTTCTATGTTCCACAGCTTTCCATGACAATCCTTATTAATACATTTTGATAACATTTCTTGTTTCAATTGCTTATTGAATTGACTATTCATTCTATTATCTATTTGCAAAGTAGAATATCCTCTTTCTATCAATCTTTGTCTCTGAATATCTTTCGTTGCAGAGACTATGATGACATTATTATTTGACAAATAACTCATTTCTGATTCTAAGATTAAGGCTGAATCAAGAAGTATCAAGCCTTTTTTGCCATACAAATCTCTCCTTAATCTCAATAATAATGGTTTGTAGATTAATTTATTGAATGCTTCAAGTTTAGATCGATTATTAAAAATAACCTTGCCTAATTCGGATCTATTAATAAACCCTTGTTCATCAATTATTTATTTTTTTAAAACTGAAATAATCTTTTTAGTGATTTCTTCAATCGTTCCGCTTCCTTGAATATTATCAACTGCTATTTTTGTTTTAAGATATTCAATTGCAGGCCTTGTATTAGCTTCAAAAATTTCAATCCTTTTTATATGAATTGACTCGTTTTTATCATCTTTTCTATTTGATGTTTTAGCTCTTTCTTTAGCCCTTAGTAAAAGTTCTTCTTTAGCTACTTCTATGTTTATTATTTGAGTGATTTGCTTTCTTTTCTTTTTGAGTAAGTTTATCAATGTTTCAACTTGAGGAATTGTTCTGGGATAACCATCGAATATTATTCCTTTTTGATCCTCATTTTCATCTATTATTTTATTTAGGAGTTTTTCCATTAAATCATCTGGAACCAACATTCCTTTTTCTTCATAAGATTTCATTCCTTTTCCAATCTCTGTACCCTTGTCTTTCTCAGTTCTAATTCTATCTCCAGTTGAGATATGTTTGTAATGCAGTTTTTTTTCTAAAACTTCACATTGCGTACCTTTTCCTGAGTATGGAGGTCCTGTTATTACGATAATTTTCATATTTGTCTCTTAACTAGATTTTTAATTGAATTGAGTAAACGGTTTTTGGAGAACTTCTCATTCTAAATACAAAGTCAGCTACTTATTTGTTTATTTTTTTGATCGAACAAATCAATAAATGGCTTAGTGATAATTCTGTATAATGGACCTGAAATAGAATAGTTATTATTTTTCAAAATCATATTGTGTGAAAATACAGGATTCCTTATTTATATTTGTAAATTGTTGAAAATGCCACTATTGGCAATAGAACATGTGGTATGATGTTCATATCCAACCCCTTAAAACTACTTGAGAATGTCGATCACGACGTGCTAGGTTTTCCTATTTGGGCTTGGGCGTCATTCCATTCAAAAAGGACAAACTATGAGTTATTTAAGCTTTCCACGCCTAGACTTCTTCGGTACGTTTCGGGCTGACCCAAGTACACTAAACAATACACCTGATAATTTCAACCCCAATAATCAATTCCCTCCAAATGAAGGAGATGAAATCGGCAATAATATTCAACTATATTGGAATCCGAATGGAACGGCTGCCTTCGAACTGGATTGTGATGTGACGAAAGTGTACTATGCGAATGGGGCTACAGCTACTATGCAAGAGGAAGATAGTATTGTAGGACAGAAATTGTATTCGTTAAACAATAACAGACTTCACAACGCCCGAGTGGTGGATCTCGATCCGATGCAACAAAATGTCACTGAACTCTGGGGACTTCAAGTTGGCATTGGAACTGGCAAGACTAATATATTATCTGGAGCTTTCAAGCCTTCTGCCTATAGCAATGCTTGGGTACAAGTGGTCAATGGACGAGGAGACTACGCGGGTAGTGCATTCTATCAGTCTGTCTTACAGTTAAAGGAAATGGAGTCAGGAATTTCTCCTTTTCTTGAAAGCCTTAGATTGGATGATGGATCTTTACCTACATTGTCGATGAGTTTCACCCTACGTTCATATAATAGCGCATCTCACCAATATCTGGTGAGTGAAAAGGATAAGACGCTTGCTAAGTTGAATCAACAAGGCATTCCGGTATCAGTAACCAACAAACTGATTCCATTGACGCTATACAATCAGACCGTAAAAGGTAAAGGGACACTGGGGCTTATTCCGACAACCAGCTATTTTACCAAATTATTAAAAACAATGCTCAGCCAAGATGAGTATACAAAATATGGAGAGCAGATTCTTGCCTTTACACAGCAAAAAGGGTATAAGGGCTTAACGGATTATGATTTTACTTATGGACAAGTATTTGGTTCTATCGGTTTGCATACTCCCGAAGCGCCTGAATTTTTGACCCCCAACCGTATGCTCACACCGACTTCCGTCAATCTGACAAAACCACCTATCCAACAGCCAACAGACTCTGGCGCATACAAGGGCTATTTTGCACCCTTTAAATTGAATCAATTTATAGACTCTAGTGGAGAGAAAGCAAGCTGTATCACAGTGAACCTTGGAAACTCTTTACCGTCTACAGCACCAGCATCAAAGGATAATTCATTTGTTGATACGGCTTCTCTGGGGCAATTGATGATTTGTTGCTTTCCCGAAGGGCTTGATCAACAAGCATTGTTACTTGGTGAAGTCCCTTATCAAGACAATGATTTCTACGTTAAAGATGCAGGCATCGTGAATATTCCGATCAATGAGAAATACATTGATTTAATAGAGCATACACCATTGGGTCTTGTTTCTGTAGATGCTAATGGAACAAGCAAAGAGATTATCTTGCACGAAAATCCGGAAGGCTATTATTTACGTGCGAATCAATTCGTCTACCGGATGAACCCCGGAACACAAGCTGACGAACTCAATCCCGGAGAGGCAAAAGTCGAATTCTATGCCAGCCAATACGGTAGGCCTGCTTCGAATATGGACATTGAGGTCTCTATGCTATCCTCACTGGAAGCTTCCATGTATTCGAATAATACCCTAGGTACAGGAGGTACTTCTGGTATGGTAAATATGTCTGTTCCTCGATCCGCTGTCGAATTAGAAGGTAAAGCAGACACACCAGTTATCATCACAACAGATGCAAATGGCAAGGCTTTATTGTCAATAAAAAGCCTCAATCCAGGAAATCCTAGAGGTTATATGGACGGCCAGATTTATTTCCTTCGCTATGGTTTCAAAGAGGAATCAATCAAGAGAACTTATATACAGAGTCCTGATGATTTGATCAGCTTGCAGGTCTATGAACAAGATCCAGTGATCGAAGATGTGACCTGGGCTAATTTTGTGCAGCCTGTATTAGCACAATATGCAAAGATCTATCCGGTCATGAGTTTCCTTGATTTGAGTAATAAGGCGAGCGTGATTGCTAATGCCGATGCAATCCGATCGAAGTTAACGAGTAGTGTGGAGTCGGGAGAATTTATGCCAGTGACCAGAGATATGTCAGCCACTCGCTTAAAACTGATTGTTGAATGGTTGAACAAGGTCAGTCCGCCAACAACATCTCCTCAGTATACTTAGTGATGAAGGATTCCTAATGATAACGATATTGTATAATCAATAAAAGTCTGGGCTTCTAATCGCCCAGACTTTTAAGGTACTCTTTATACTTTTCATGATTATCCATTCGTTGGATAATTTTTCTTTCTTTCTTTCTTTCTTCATCGTCTAATCTGGACTCTTATAAATACCCTGTCCCTAAAATTCAAGTTTCTTGGTTATGAATTTTTTTCGTTTTTTAACTCTAATAATTCAGACTCAATATAAAACCTAAAACTTCTATATTCGGTTTCTCCGGGATTCCAATTGGCGAAAAACCAGCACTTCCAATTTTTAAAATACTTATCAGGAATTAATAACAATTTTTGTTCTTCTTTTAAACCACCTATTAGAATACTGTTTTCAAATGATTTTGCTTGGTCACTATTATGTTCATTATAAACTTCAAAGAAGATTTCTACTAATTCTGGCTCTATATTTTTTAAGAAGTCAATTTTGTTTATAGGTATTAGAGTTGGGCACGTTGAAGAATAAGACTTCAATCCATTTGATGTAAGTAGAAAACGCTTATAGTCTTGGGGTAAACTTACATTTAATCTACTTTCATGTTTTTTTATAGTTTCTATATTCGTAGGAAGGTTTATTAATCTCTCAGAATTTAAACCATCAATTGTCTCAAAGTATTTGCTTTTAACGGCATACTTTGATAACTCATTTAGCAACTCCTTCCAGGTTAACTGATTGAAATGATATTTAAGTCCATGGGCTAGTCTATCCTTAAACGCTAGTCTAATCATCTCAATTTCAGTTTCGCATAAGTCTTTAGATATATTAAAATGGATACTTAAAAAACCATCTAATAGTATTTTTGCGATTTTCGGATCTCTCATTATCCAGGATGTAGATGTATTATATGAGTACTCTTTGAAATTGATTGCCCAATTTCTCAAGAGCATTTTTGCTTCTATTATACAATTATTACCAGCAGCTAGAATAGCACCACAAATTAAAGCATGCATTAAATCATAACCTAGAGGTTTCTCTGAGTTGATGTAAGCTTGAATTCCTTTCAACGCTTTAATTTGGTTTACACTTGATGCTTTCTTATCCTGTTTCGCTTCGTCATATGCTAATTGAATTGCATGATAGAAAAAATCTATTCCTTTATAATTTTCAAGCTCTATATTTTTGCTTCTATTTTGATATAAAATATTCTCTTTCCAATGAGGCCAAAAATGTCTATTCCAATTCTCTTGTTCAATTTCATTTATAGCTTGCAATTCATAAGGGACGTTTTGAGGTTTTGAATTAGTTAAATTCCAAAAAACATGGAATGCTCCGATGGAATAAAAGGTATTCTGGTACTTTGAGTTGTCTACATTCCAAAACAATTCAAGAAGGATATTCGCTTCGGATACAAATCCACAGACCATCCAAATCGAAGCTTTTTCAATTATAGAATAACTAATTTGTTCAAAATCGTTTGATTCTATTATTCCAATTATTTTTTCATCTTTTTCCATTCATCTTTTAATATTCCAAAACTTATAGAATCATAATACTGCCCGTTTACAATTCTTGCTTTTCTATACTCCGCTTCTTTTTTCATATTAAGCTTTTCAGCAAGTTTTATCATGCCTGAATTTCCAGACCATGTTGTCAAACCTAATCTTACTATGTCTTCCTTAGTTTCAAATAAGTGAGCAATCCATAATTTCAGGGCATGATATCCTATTCCCTTTCTCCAATATTGTTCATCAAAGATTACAATTCCTATTTCGAGCCATAGTGTTTCTTCGGATTTCCAGTACCAATTAACTTCTCCGATCATGTGGTTTATTTCATTTGAAATTATTTTTTTTTGAGGTAGTGGATTTTTAGCATTGCTTTCAATGTTAGACTTGATATTTTGAACTAACTGTATGATTTCTTCCTCAGTTTGTTTTTTGAAGTAAGGACCATTTAGTAAATGATACTTATGAATTGGTAACTGCCAATATTTATAATTTTCTAAATCGTCTACCTCAATGTTTCGTAGTTTTATCATTTTGTCTTAAATCATTTCTTTTAATAAATGCTCTTGATTGATTTCCAATCCTAATAAAGTTATAAAATTTATTCGATTGAGAGATGCTAACACAGCATCTCTGAACTAAACCCTAAACTCTAAGAAGATGAAAGTTAGTGAATAAGATTAGTAAGCCTTTTATATTCTATAGGGGAGTTGAGTATAGAGAAGGGTTGATATCAAATCGGAGGAGAAAGGCTAAAGTATTTATGACTTGAAAGTATGCTGATGCGTGAGTGCTCCAACGAAATTATTTGTTTGGCCTCATTGATTTAATGGTCGATTGTGTGCCGGATTTATTTGGAATAGTTTAAATGCAGAGTAAGTTGAGTGTGTGAAAACCTCAACTTATTCTAATCCTAATACAATCCCCAAAAAACTACAAGCGCAAATCCTCCACCTCTATACCTTCAGGAAGTGACTTCAAATCCATTTTGAAAGTCGAAGCGGCATAAGTGATATTAGATTTGAGTTTATCAATCGTTAGAGTGAATCGAGAACCATCTTTACTAAAAACTTTGATACGCATTATTTGAGCATTTTTCTTATTGATGGTCACCCTCATTTTGGAATATTCAGAATCGCTGTCTTTTGGTTTGAATTCGATCTGTTGGATGGGCGTTTTTCCCTCATAGGCCTCATTCATAAGTACATAGAAAAAGTCTCCTCTTTCGTACATTCTTAAAAAATCTTTAGGAGATAAAAATTCATCAGATTCTTCTTCCATATCTTCAAAATCAGAAATTTGAACCTGCTTATTATTTTTCATATGAGTCCAGACGATTTTACCATCAGAGATGATTGTAAATCCTGGAAGGGATAGACTGTGTTTATCTCCAGCCTGAATAATTTTTCCTTTTTGAATTTCAGGATCGGATAGGGGAACTTCAATTTTTAGCGTAAAATCCACCTCCATTGTTTTATAAGTCTCATAAAGGGCTTTAGTCTTATCTAAAATCGCCTTGGCTTCAGGGTCTGATTTGTCTGAATGCAATAGCTGTTTGGGAATATCAGTTTGAGCATCAGCAAATCCTCCAATGACTAATAATAATATAATTGATAGTAAATATTTCATTTTATTTTTTTCCTTTTGACGATATAAAATAGAAAAGGTTTATCGAAGTTGTTCAAAAATAGCAACCATTTTTGAACAACTTCATCCTTTACTTTAACGCTAACATTTCCTTAATTGTTGGACGAGTCCAAAATGTTTAGCAATTTAGAGCCTTTATCTCTATGGTAATAATACTGCGAAGTTAAACAATTGTTAAGTATAGGTCGTATTTGAAGAATAGGTTTTAACCTCAAGCGATAAAAGAGCCATTTATCCTAAAAAAAAGGCTATTTAGTCCTAAAAATTAAATTATCTAATGCACTTTTTAGACTTTCGTGTATGATTTCAAGAATCCTGGACTTTAGATTACGACAAATTGGACGAATGCTCAAAGAAATTGGAGCGGTATATTTCGTACTATTGGTATTGGTATGTTTTGGGTTTTTTATGGGATTGATCGAATCTTTAGTGAGGAGTCAATCCGCTTTGACAGGCTTAATAGGAGTAATGATTATCGGATCTATTCATTTTGGTCGAAAGGATGCTGGGTTTTTGAAAAAAATTGAAGTACAGCGAATCCGACTTTATATTTTTGAATACCTTTTGTTGACTATACCTTTTGTTATTGCTTATTTAGGTGGGGCAAATTTTGGAGCGATCTTAGTTCAAACCTGTGGAATAATTATAATAGCTTTTCTACCAAATCCTGAATTGGAAGGAAAATCGTTTTCCAATTCTTTGGATTTCAAATTTATGCCCAAAGCGGTATTTGAAGCAAAAAGCTATTTTCGTCGATTTATCATACCTATTGGTTTGATGTATGTTTTCGGTTTGATTATGTCAAAATACATTGTTGTTCCGATGTTGATCATCCTCTTAATGGCTTTGTTTTTTACCTCTTTTTTTGATGAAGTAGAAAGTAAGGAATTGTTTGAAGCGATTCACTTTAGAAAAGGTATTTTGACATCGAAGATCAAATCTTATCTTGGACTGTTTTTTTTCATATTGCTTCCGTACATTATTGTTTTTTTAATACGGCATTTAGAATATTGGTATATTTTGATAGCTGGACTCTTTTTGGGATCGACGGTTATCTTATTCAACATTTTTTATAAATACGCTAATTTTACGCCTTATAGAAGACGAGTTTATAATTCGACTGTAAATGCCATTTTCTTTGGGTTTTCGATGATTCCGTTTTTATATCCAGTGACTTTATTATACCTGATTTATTATTGGTTAAAAGCCCGAAAAAATATACGATTGTATTATGCTAAAAATTGATCAATTAAAGGTCTCATATGGTGCTTCACCAGTTTTGAAAAACGTATCTCTGGAATGTTTGCCAGGAGAAATTCATGGCTTATTGGGCTTGAATGGTGCAGGCAAAACTACTTTATTTCGAACCATTTATGGCTTTAAAAAAAAGGAATCAGGTACTTGTTTATTTAGAGAGACTACCGTAACAAGTCGATCTATTGGTTTTTTGGAAACCAATCCTTTTTTCTATTCTTATATGAAAGGAAAAGAATACTTGGACATTGTTTCTTTGGCTAATCAATCTTTTGATTTTGAAAAATGGAATCAACTTTTTGAATTGCCATTAGATGATTTGATAGATACTTATTCTACTGGAATGAAAAAGAAATTGGCCTTCCTTGGAATCATCTCCCTTGATCGACCAATAATGATTTTAGATGAACCATTTAGTGGGGTAGATGTGGAGAGTAATGAAAAGATTTTTCAGATCTTAAAACGAATAAAAGAACAAGGCAAAATTATTATCCTCTCCTCTCATATTTTGGAATCCTTTACAGGAATTTGTGATAAAATTAGCGTTCTAAAATCCGGGGAGATCATTGCCACACATCATAAATCTGAATTCCCAGCTTTTGAAAAAAAGCTAAAAGTAGAAATTATGCAAGGGCTTAATGAGGTATTAGATGATTTGATGTAATAGAATCTTCAGAATTCGCTGAAACCATCAAGCGTTTATTCTTTAGTTTGTTGTAATTTATTTTTTAAGTATTTTAGTTCATTTTGATACTGCTTTTCAGACAATTTATGTTTGATTTTTTCTAAAATTTCTAAACCTTTTTTAAATACTTCATGTGCCGCTTCTTTGTTTTCCATACGGGTAAGCGTAAAGCCTTTGCGCTTGTGTAAAGTCAAATTATTAGGATGTTGTAGAATCCCCCAATCGTATATTTCTAGGGCGCGTTCGAACTGCCCTTTAGCTGAAAACTCTCTTCCAATAATCGCTATATAACCAGGAAGTGGAATTTCAATAAAGCCATAAGCTGCTTTTGTCTTGGCGTAAAAATCATCGAGTTGTTTTGCCATACTTTGACCTTTATTGGCTGCAAATTTTGCAAATAAATACTCGTCTGCCCGAAAAGCACGCGTAAGTTCAACCATAGCCGTATTAAAAGATGGGGGGACACAAGTCCAATGTCCCATACCTTCGAATGTTGATTTTTTCCAAATCAAACCATGATCCGGATATTTATTCAAAAGCGTATCTAACCTAGCAATTGCTCCTCCGAATAATTCTTCTCGTTCACCAACTGTTCCGGAAGAACAATACAAAAACTTAGGAAAACGTGTTCCCGTTTGAAGCATACGCTCAGCCGTTTCCAAAATATTATTTTCTCCTGGCCGCAATGCCGGACTGATGGCAATATATGCATCAAATAAGTCTTTTTCCTTTCCAAACAAGGTATAAAGGACAAAATGACCACCGCTGGAATGCCCAATTAATGATTTAAAAGGCATTAATTTACTTTGATAGATAGAATCAATAAGTGGAAAAACTTCCTTCTTAAAATGCTGTTGTAACTCCGGTGCTCTACCCCCTTTATAAGATTGTTCCTCTTCATCATCTTCTGGTGAAGGTGCTGAAAACTCCCAGCCGCGCTGTTTGGCATGAATACCAACCACAATTGTTGGTGTGTATTTATACATATAGGAATTGTATTCTAAAGTTTTGACACCTAGATCAATAAAGGGATCAAAATGACCATCCAATACATAAGTGACTGAAAACTTATCTTCCGGATGCTCATAAAAAGAGGGAGGGAGATAAACAGAAATTTTACGTTCATCACCAAATGCATCCGATTGAATGGTATAATCAAATTTAAACTTTTCAGATTCTTGAGCGCACAAAATAGAAGTGATGCACATGAAAATGTACAGGGGGAAAAGTTTCATGAGTTGGAGCTTTTGATTAGTAATGTTATTGATCTAAAAGACTATATCTACTGTAAATGGTTGCTTTCATGTTCTCTTTAGATATACAAATTCTCGGATGTTTTTGAACAAAATGATTCAACAATCATGGTATTCAAAAACATCCAAGAATTTGTACTTAATCTTTAATACTAGGATCACCTTTTAAATACTTATCACAAAACTGAAGTATCTTGGTATTGGACTCTATTTGATTTTCTTTTTTTACAAAACCATGCCCTTCATCTTCAAAAAGAACATATTCGACTGGGACATTATTCTTTTTGATTTCAGCTACCATTTCATCAGATTCTACCTGTAATACTCTTGGGTCCTTAGATCCTTGTAAAACCATGACTGGGTTTTTTACCTTATTTGCGTGAAAAAGAGGAGAGATATTATACAAGCGAACAGAGTCTGCTGTATTCGGATCACCCATTTCCTGATATAAGGCATCTTTGAATGATTCCCACCAAGGTGGAATACTTTTCAAAGTTCTTATCCAGTTTGTCACGCCAAATATATTTATGCCAACTTTAAATTCTTCCGGTGCATGTGTCATGGCTCTCATGACCATATAGCCTCCATAGCTACCTCCAATAATACCGATTTGATCCTTGTCAATATAAGGTAGGGAAGCTAGATAGTTTTTACCTTCGATACAATCTTGTAAATCTTTTTCACCATGATTTTGATCATCCATTTGGAAAAAAGTCTTGCCATAACCACTACTTCCTCTATTGTTTACCATGAGCACTGCATATCCGTGATTGACCAAATATTGAACATTGGGTCTATATCCGACACGAGACTGTCCACCTGGTCCTCCATGTACCCAAACCAATGCTGCTACTTTATTTTCTGGACTAGCATTTTTAGGTTTGTAATAAATAGCGGGAATGTCTAGACCATCAAAGGACTTATAGCGAACGACTGTTGCGTTAACAAGGTCGTCTGTATCAATTTCACTATTAAGGGTAGTGGTAAGTTGTTTATGTTTTCCAGTTTTTAGATCAAAAATATAAAGGTTGCTGGTTGATTTAGAACTCCCTGCATAAAAGGTCATCAAGGCTTCATCTTTTGAAATATTGACTGAAGAGATGTCTGCTCCTTCTATCGAAGGGAAGGCGACCTCTTGTCCTGTTTGAGTATCTAAAATACTCAGATCGGTTTTACCATCAGCATTGACTCCTACGACACGATACTTCCCTGTTTTAGAAAAATATGCATATGAAATATCCCAATCTTTCTTCAATACTTCTTCATGTGTTCCATCAGCGATTGAATATTTCTTTAAGTATTGGAATTCTCCTCCATGATCTGTCGTGTAATAAAGGTCTTTACTATCCGTGCTGAAATCCGAAGGAGAATAGCCCGCTTGTGCTTCGGATATTTTTTTAATTTCTTTTGCATTCAAATCATATAAAAATAGATCAGAGTCATTAGTATTAATTGATTTGGAGAGCGCCATATACTTTTTATCATTGGAAATACCTCCGAAATTATATCCGCCATCATTTTGAAAAATTAATGTTGATTCGAAACTCTCGATATTCATTTCATAAACATCCATAAACTGAGGATTCCGTTTATTACAGCCATAATAGAAACTAGTATAGTCATGTGTCCATCCATACATTGATGCTCGTGCACCTTCATCAGGGGTTAGGTCTTTAATCGTTCCATCTTCTTCACGAAGGAAGATATGGTAGATTTCGTCGCCATCATTATCTGATGCATATAGAATCCGATCATCCGCTGGAAAGAAAGTCATTGGTCGTACTGTTCCATCTGAATTGGTCAATGCTGTCTTCTCACCTCCGTCAATAGGAATCGTATAGGCATTATAGGTACCAGAAACATTGGACCCAATCAGTAATTTTGAATAATCGTGGGAAAAAGAACTTCCGAAGATGCCTTCATTGTCCATAAATTGTTCGATGGTATACTGTTTAACAGCTTTTGTAGTGTCTTTAGAGTCTGAATCAGATTTACATCCCCAAATGGATAGGAATAAAAATAAAATAAAAATGACTTTTTTCATGATTTTAGGCTTTTAATGTAAAATGAAGCTGTTGATCAACAGCTAATAACTTGATGAATGCAATGGAATTGTTGATGTGAATTTAACTAAAAGAAAGGTGTAAAAAGTAGAAAAGCTTGTGAAGTTGACCTAGAAGTGGATTTTTTTGCCTTAAAACAGAAAAAACCCAACGAATATCTAGATTCGTTAGGTTTAAGTTCCCCTATGAATAAATTCATAAGGTTGCCTCCTATTTCCTAGTTTTCAAATCCTCCAAGAATCGTTCCAATTCTACTTCATCATAAACTAAAACTTCACGAGCTTTACTTCCTTCACTGGGGCCAACGATACCTAATGATTCTAATTGATCCATAATTCGACCAGCTCTATTGTAACCAAGTTTGAGTCTTCTTTGGATCATAGAAGTCGAACCATGTTGATTTTGTACGACTAATCGCGCAGCGTCATGGAAATTTTCATCAAGATCGGATAGTTTAAGCTGTCCTCCAGTCGAAGGGCTATCATCATCACCATGGAATTCGGGAAGGAAATATGGCATTGGATATCCTGGCTGATTATGTATGTAATCTAAAACTTTTTCTACTTCAGGGGTATCAACAAAAGCACATTGCAGACGGATAATATCACTACCAAATGATAAGAGCATATCTCCACGACCAATCAGTCGATCTGCGCCTCCGGTATCGAGAATCGTTCTTGAATCCACTCTCGCTGTCACTTTAAACGCAACACGGGCAGGGAAATTGGCTTTGATTACTCCAGTGATAATATTCACAGAAGGACGCTGAGTAGCGATGATTAAGTGAATACCAACTGCTCGGGAAAGTTGTGCTAAACGACCAATGGGCAATTCGATTTCTTTACCAGCGGTCATAATCAAATCTGCAAACTCATCAATCACTAATACAATAAAGGGCATAAATTTATGTCCATTATTAGGGTTCAATTTACGATCTACAAATTTTTTGTTGTACTCTCTAATATTTCTGGCTTGTGCTTTTTTCAACAAATCGTATCTGGTTTCCATCTCAATGATCAATGAATTCAGGGTATGAACAACCTTTGTAGTATCTGTAACAATTGGTTCATCCAAACCAGGCAGGTAAGCTAAGAAGTGATTCTCAATTCTGGAATAAGGAAAAAGCTCCACTTTTTTTGGATCAATTAGTACAAATTTAATTTGAGAAGGATGCTTTTTATAAAGTAAAGACATCAGAATAACATTGATTCCGACAGATTTACCTTGACCAGTAGCACCAGCAATCAATAAGTGAGGCATTTTTGCTAGATCAGCTACAAATACTTCATTGGAGATCGTTTTCCCCAGACCAATTGGAAGATCCATTTGTGCCCGTTTGAACTTATCATTCATTAGGACTTCTTTGAGAGAAACGATCTGTTTGTTTTTATTAGGTACCTCAATCCCAATAGTCCCCTTTCCAGGAATAGGAGCAATGATACGAATACCCAAAGCAGCTAAACTAAGCGCAATATCATCTTCCAGGTTTTTGATTTTAGAAATTCGAACTCCCGGTGCAGGTACGATTTCATATAAGGTAACTGTTGGACCAATGGTCGCTTTGATTTTTACAATTTCAATTTTATAATTAAGTAAGGTCTCTATAATCTGATCCTTGTTTTGTTCAAGTTCTACGCGATCTATCTCTACTTTCTGTTCGTGATAGTCTTCTAATAGAGCCAGTACAGGGTTTTCATAAGAAGATAATTCTAAAGTCGGGTCATAAGGCTCACTATGGTCAAGATTGCCGGCCGCAATTTGAGTATCAGGAATAAGCATGCCTCCTTTTTCAGAAGGTCCTTCTTCTGGTTTCGCAATTTCTAAAGAGGATTCCCCAGGTTTAATAGCTTCTGGTTTTTCTCTTTTTGTTTTATCAAGATTAAAAGAAAGCTGCCCTTCTTTGAGTGGGTTATGGGTCTTTTCGATTGCAGAATTATCTTCTGGTGAAGTGGAATCAGAACCTGTTGTTGCTCCAGGCGTGTCAGTAACTATTTCAAAATTACTTCCGGCATCTGCGGTTTTCATTTCTGATCGTGGTCGTAAAGTATTGCTAGGGATTGGTTTGTGTTCTTCTAGGGTTTTGGGTTTTCTTTGTCTTTTGGGTTGTGGGCGGCCATTTATAAGGTTTTGAAAATAAAGTTTGATCTCATTAATGACACCACTAAATGTCAATTCATTAAAATTAGGATTAAAAGACCATACTGCCAATCCGATACCTACAAACAGAATAAGAAAGATTAGTCCTATTGTCCCAACAAAGTTGATGAGCCATCCACAAATGTTTTTTCCAAATTCTCCTCCCCAGTTAAATTCTGAATTTTGAAATAAAAAGGCTAACAATATTGCACTGCCCAATAATATCCAAAAGCTTCTCCATAGCATAGGAACATGCTCTTTAAAAGGAGTCCTTTTTATCCTGCCTAAGCCTAAAAATACAAGGACAGGAATAAAAATGAAAGAAGCCAAGCCAAAACCCCAATAGAGGAACATATTGGAAATGATTGCACCCAATCGACCAAGCCAGTTTGCCATTTCTACATCACCCTGTAGTAATAAACCCCAAGAATGTCTTAATACTCGATCTTGATCAATTTGCCAGGTAAAAAGGTAAGAAGTAAAAGCAATAACTAAATACAGCGCAAGAAACAGGCATAGAATTCCTACTAATTTTGGGATACGTTCATCATTGATCCTCATCTTCAGCGAAAGTTGCGACTTGCTGGTATTCCTTTTTTTAGCCATGCTTAATTTGTTCTTTTCGTGCCTAGCGGCGCGGTATTAGTGTTTCTTATAGTATTTTGTTTTGACTTTTTAGGATTATGAAAATTCTAAAAGTCATCGTTCCCTACAAAATTAGTCATTATCAATTGTATTTTCGAAGATTTTAGTAATCGATATTGATGCTTTAGTCAATAAAATACGGAAGAAACAGGATTGCATACGCTATTTTTGAGCCTTAAGTTCCCAAAATAGATTGCTTATTATGACCTTTTACGAATTTGAATGTATGATTTCCAAGTTAATACAAAAGCCCAAAAGACTTGGTTATTTATAGTTTTGAGCTGACGGAACAAGGTTTAATGACTAACTATTTTGACAGGCTGAAATTTTATAAGTAATTGACTAAAAGGGAATTACATTAATTTTTTTGAAGTGACTTTCAAAAAATAGCTTATTATTAATTTCGCCTAATACTTTATTCAATTCATTAAAAATAAAAGATAGATTGATAAAATACCTTAATGTATAATAAACGTTATGCTTCGGTAAATTCAAAAATAAATTCAGAATTAACACTGGATAGGCAAACACTTTTATTGAATAGTTGTTATTTTTGCCAATTCTTAATTGTCACCCATTTAATTCCTATTAAAAGCAGAGAACTATGCTCAATTTAAAGCCAGTTGAAAAGAGGTCGGATTTAGACAGTGGATCTTTTGCCAAGGAATATTTAACTGACTTAAGACCGGTCGTGTTCACCAACTTAATGGATAGTTGGTCTGGTAAGAGTAAATGGACTATTGATTACTTTAAAGAGAATTATGGTAAACTATTGGTTCCTGTTTATGAAACAAACGTAACCCACTTTGGTGAAGGGTATATGGAACCTAAAGGAAAGATTCCTTTTAAAGATTATCTGGAAATTATTGAAAAAGGGCCGACTAATTTAAGAATGTTTCTTTTTAATATCTTCCGCCATGCGCCTGAATTATGTAAGGATTATTCCAACTTTGATATCATGGATGGTTTCTATGATAATTTTCCTTACATGTTTTTTGGAGGAGAAGGATCAAAAGTTACCTTGCATTATGATGTAGATTTGTCTCATGTATTTTTGAATCAACTTCATGGTAGAAAACGTGTTGTGCTTATTCCTCCTCAGTTTTCGAAAGCCATCTATCAGCATCCTTTTACTGTAGCTAGCTATATTGATGTTAATAATCCTGATTATGAGAAATTTCCTGCATTGAAAAATGTATGGGGATATGAATGTGTATTAGAGCCTGGAGAAACACTCTTTATGCCCTCTGAGCATTGGCATTATATTGAATATTTGGATGGCGGCTATTCCATCAGCCTTAGAGCAAATGAATCTTATGTTAGACGATTAAAAGGGATACTTAATATTGCACGGCATTATGTAGTCGATAAAGGGATGAATAAATTATTAGGGGAAAAGTGGCTAGAAACAAAAAAACGAGTAGCGAAAAAGAGAGCGGAAGGAGATTTAGTTTTTTAATCGCTTCAGCAAGCAAGCTCTTAAACTTATACTAAAATTATCCTTGTAATTGGCTATTCAATTTATTTTTTCAAATTTAGCCTTTCTAAGAAGCCATAAAGCGTTAGTCAATACTTTAAAGATAAAAGCTGTGCAGCCCAGAAAAACAGATGAAACGATTGCCCTCCAATTGAAAGCCAATGATCAAACGGCTTTTCAATCTGTTTTTCAACAACATTATGCCAATACTTGTAAAACTATCCGTCGATTTATTCGAGAAAATAGTATCGTAGAAGATTTAGCTCAAGACGTTTTTATTCGTTTTTGGGAAAAAAGACAGCAGATTGAAATCAAGACTTCAATTGGGGCTTATATCCATAGGATGGCAATCAATGAAGCACTCTCTTTTCTACGAAAGCAAAAGAAATTTCAGCAAGATAATATAGATGATTTCAATTTCTCAAATAATGAATCCAGCTCGATACAAGTGATGGAAGGGGAGGAGTTAAAGCATAAAATAGCTTGTGCAATAGATAGCTTGCCACCAAAATGTCGGACTGTTTTTCTTTTGAGCCGTCATGAAGAATTAACTTATAAGGAAATTGCAGTTAAATTAGATATTTCAGTAAAAACTGTAGAAAATCAGATGGGGAAGGCTTTGCGGGTTATGCGAGAAAGATTAAAGGATCACCTCCATTTATGGATGATTTTGGGGTTTTGGGATTGGTTTGTATAAAAAATAATAAAATCATAGGGGTTATGCACAATAAATGCATCATCTTAATAATTAAGGGTTTTTAAAGATGGATGATAAGTACATTTCTTTGATCGCTAAATATCTATCCAGAGAAATAGAGGATAATGAGCGAGAAGTACTTTTCGAATTGGTGAACAGTTCTGAAGAGCACAAGTCCTATTTCGATGAAATGGAAAACTTATGGGATATTAGTACTGAAGAACCTGATGATATTCAAGTAAATACCGCTGTTGCCTGGAAAAATGTAAGTAAAAAAATAAATATACCTGAGGAAAACATAAAGCCTGTTGCACCTGCCAAAATCTTTTGGATGGGGCAACTTTTAAAAATTGCTGCTGTCTTTATTGGACTAATAGGAGCTGTTTGGACAGCAAATAATTTTATGGGTACTAGCCCGAAAATAGTGGAATATCAGACACCGAATAATAAAAAAGAGGAGATTACACTGCCTGATGGTAGTATTGTTTGGTTGAATGAAAAGTCAAAGCTGAGTTTTGATGAAAGGTTTGAAACAAGATTAGTGAAACTGGAAGGAGAGGCATTCTTTGATGTAAAGCATTTGGAAAATAATCAAAAGTTTCAAATACAAAGTGGAGAAACGAAAACCACTGTGCTCGGGACTTCATTTAATGTTAGGGCTTATCCAAATGAAACACAAGTAGAAGTGACCGTAAAAGAAGGCAAGGTACTTTTTGAAGATAGAAAAATAAAAAAAGAGGCGGCAAAAGTATTATTAACAGAAGGGGAATCTGGTGTGTACAAGAAAAAGGAAGCAAATATTAGCAAGACGGAAAAAGTGATTTCTCACGCGAATTCCTGGAAAACTCAAGAACTGGATTTTAAAGATGTGGAGCTTTCTGAGGTAATAAAGGTGATGGAAAGATATTTTAATATTAAAATAAAGACAGATAATTTTGATATTTTAGATTGTCCTTATACGGGTAGCTATGTGAATCCTAGCTTAGATGATGTGATTAAAACTTTTGAGTTTAATTTTGAGTTCGACATTATACAAAATGGAAATACAGTGATCTTCTCCGGCGAAGGTTGCTAATCAATTATGTTTAAACGAATACCTATATATCTTATACTCTTGTTTTTTGCTTCAAACCTTTTGGGGCAAAATATTGATATGGACCAAGCTGTTCATCTTGATTACCGAAATGTAAGGATAGGGGATGCTCTGGAAGATATTACCAATACTTATAGTGTACGATTTTCATATAGCAAGCATTATGTTCCTGTTGAACAGCGGGTAGATTTGCTAGTTGAAGGAGAACCGCTTTATGTTGCATTGGATTACCTTTTTGATGAAACCGAAGTGGTTTATGCTAATATAGGCAATCAAATCGTTTTGAAAAAAGGAAAGCAAGCAAATAGTTCGATGAGATATGGCGTAATTAAACCACCTATTCGAGCAATTGATCAAAATAAAGAACCAGTTCTTACGGCTTCAAACAATCCTTATGGGGAAATTGAAGCCATTCCTATATTGGAAAAATATGATTATGGTCTTCCTGAAGTCTTTTCAGAAAAACCAGAAGAGGAGTTTGATTCTAAGAAATATTATGTATTAGCTCCTACACCTGAACCTGATATTTTATCTAATACAATTGCTCAGGTTTCCTTAGTGCCGCATATCGGAACAAATCAAGATGATGCCAAGGAAACAACAAATAATATCTCACTCAATGTATTTGGAGGAGAGAATGGTGGCGTCAATGGACTAGAAATTGGTGGCCTTTTTAATAAAGTAGAAAATGATGTAAAAGGGGTGCAAATTGCAGGATTATTTAATGCTGTTGGTGGTGATGTAGGTCCTAGTACATTGATAGATGGGAATGAGAAAAAATCCTTCGGTGTTCAGATAGCGGGGCTTGTCAATGTAGCAAGTAATGTACATGCGGTACAATACGCCGGATTATTGAATCTTAATAAGGGCAGCTTTAGAGGTGCTCAATTTGCTTTTATAGGGAATAGAAACGGTGGGGATGCTCAGGGTTTTCAATTTGGTGGGATTTTTAATGTCAATAATGGCGATGGAGGCGTTCAGATTGCAGGATTGAGTAATGTAGCAAAGAATGTAGAAGGTACGCAAATAAGTGCTTTGTTCAATAAAGCAGATGATGTAAAAGGCAGTCAGTTTGCATTAATAAATGTTTGTGATACCGTATCCGGTGCTTCTATAGGCTTATTAAATTTTGTAAAAAAAGGGTATAATCAAATAGAATTAGGCGGAAGTGAAACGATGCATGGGCAATTAGCTATTCGGTTTGGAAGTCGACGATTTTATAATATTTTTCAAGGCGGTATAAGGTTTGATGACATTAATGATTATAAGATAGGCTATGGAATTGGTACAAGTATCTATTTTCAAAATTCAAAAAGATGGCAATGGAATACAGAACTTGTCGCCTCCCAAATTATAGAAAATAATGTCTGGTTTGAGCACTTAAATATTTTAGGAGAACTACGCTTTACATTTGAGTATAAAATGTCGCGCTGGGCGAGTTTTTATTTTGGCCCGACAGCTAATTTAATGCTAACAAAAATTATAGACTCAGAAACGATGAAGGGGAGCTTGCCCAATTCAGAAATTCCTCCATACACGCTTTTTGATAATAAAATTGGTATTGAACAAACCCTGGATATTAAGTCATGGATAGGTTTCCGTGCTGGGTTTCGTTTTGGTCGGAACTAAGCGTTTCGTTTGACAGCCCATTACTTCTGTTATACTTCAGCTCAAAAATCCTCATTATACTATCGCATAGCGCTGTTTTAAACTTTGGACAGGTTCTAATCTAAAACTGAAATCTTCAGTCTAGAATATCAGGTTACTTTTTTACTATCCTTTCAAATAATCATTAACGATTTTACGATTTTTTTCCAGTTTTAAATAGGGGTAGTATACCGAAAAAGTAATCATATAATAAAGAAACATTACTTTTTAATAAGTCTTGTCCCAAGGGATTAGACAGGTACAAATAAATTGACTTTAATTCCATCTAATAACTTAAATAAAATGAAAAATTTAATTCTTGTATTTCTCGCTCTTTGTATTACCTCTGTTAGTCTTGAAGCTCAAAGAACCGAAACGCTTTTCGGAAGAGCAAAATCTATTGGCGCCTTTGGAGGACCAATTGTAGAATATCACTATTCAGGTGGTGATGTTGATATTCTGGCAGGCGGTGGTGGTGCTTTGATTATTAATAATTTTTGGATTGGTGGATATGGAGTAGGTAGCGCTCCTTCTTCTGTTTTTGATATTCCTAATATTAATACTTTGGAATTAGCTCATGGCGGTCTCTGGTTAGGAGGAACATACAAACCTCATAATTTACTGCACTTTTTCTCTAGTGTGAAATTGGGTTGGGGAGCAGTTGGGATTGAATTTGATGATGATGATTTTGATTACTTAGATGATATTTATGTTGTGCAACCGGAAGCAGGTTTAGAACTAAATGTCTTTAGATGGTTTCGTGTAGCGGGGACTGCAAGTTACCGTTTAGTAGATGGTATAAGTAATAATTCTGGTATTGACTCTGATGAGTTTAATGGATTTGGTTTTAATTTGACTTTTCGTTTTGGCTTCTTCGGCAGTGGTGGACATAATAGATGGGGATGGGGCGATAATGATTAAGGATAGAGCCACATAGTCTTTTAATAGGCTCTAAGTACACTCATTTTTAAATAAATTTTCTTGAATAATTATTCAGGTTTGCATTTGTAAGCCTTGGAATCTACTTTGCTTCATCCAAAAAGGATTGATCTTATCAACCTATTTTTTATGGAAAATATAAATAAAAGAATTTGCTTTAAAAAGATTTTGTTGCTGATGCTGTTGTTTGTAACAGTAAATATTCATGCACAAGATTTAGCTCAAACAATCAAAGGGAAAGTGATTGATGCGGATTCTAAAATGGCCTTGATCGGCGTGAATGTATTGGTGAAAACAGAGCATAAAATGATTGGAGGGACTACAGATATAGATGGATCTTTTAAAATACAAGATGTTCCTCTTGGACGTCATGATATTGAGATCTCTTATATTGGTTATCAACCAGCGACCCTTAATTCAATTTTACTGACTTCTGGAAAGGAGTTATTTTTAAACATTGAATTGACAGAATCAATACTGGATTTAGAAACAGTAGTAGTCAATGCAAAATATGATAAAACCAAAACAATAAATGAAATGGCAACGGTCAGTGCTCGTTCATTTTCAGTAGAAGAAACCAGTAGGTATGCTGCTGCATTTTATGATCCTTCTCGTATGGCACAAAATTATGCGGGGGTCACAATCTCAGGAGGCTCAAGCGATTTGTTTAATGAAATTATTGTTCGAGGCAATTCACCAAGAGGCGTAATGTGGAGACTGGAAGGCATTGAAATTCCTAATCCTAATCACTTCGGAAGTATGGGGAACTCAGGCGGTGCGATCAGCATGTTGAGTAGTAGTACCTTGAGTAATTCAGATTTTTATACCGGCGCTTTTCCTTCAGAATTTGGAAATGCTACTTCAGGTGTATTTGATTTAAATATGCGAAAAGGGAATAATGAAAAAAATGAATATGCATTTATGTTTGGAGCACTTGGGATCGAATTAGCTGCGGAGGGACCCTTTTCTAAAACGTCAAAAGCTTCATACCTGATTAATTACCGATACTCGACTTTATCGGCCCTGGAGGCTGTAGGTTTGAGTCCGACTGGAGATGTGCTTCCTAAGTATCAGGATTTATCATTCAAAATAAATGTACCTACGGAACATGCAGGTGTTTTTTCACTCTTTGGACTTGGAGGTAAAAATACAGCGACTTTTGCACCAGAGCCCGATTCGCTTACCTGGGAATTTGTCGATGATAATTTTGGGTTTGAAGAGAATCAGACAGTAGGGACAATCGGCCTTTCACATAAACTTGTTTTAACAGAAAAAAGCTATTTAAAAACAGTAGCTGTAGCTTCTCATGAAGGATATGTAGACAATGAATATTGGTTTGACAAAAATCAAAATTATCAGAAAATCCTAGATGAAGAAAATACATTTAAAAACAATACTTATAGGATTACTTCTTCTTATACCAATAAAGTTAATTCAAGGAATACAATAAAAACCGGATTTATATTAAGCCATATGGATTTTAGTTTTGATGCAAAATATAATGATGATAATGTTTTGAAAACGTATCTGGAAAATAAGGGTAATACTCAATTGATCCAAGTGTATGCACATTGGAAATATAGATTTAATGAAAAACTGACAATGAATTCTGGCTTACACTATACTCGATTTTTATTAAATAATAATCAATCAATTGAACCAAGAACAGCCTTGAAATGGCAATACAATCCAAAAGAATCTATTAGCGCTGCGGTTGGGATTCATAGTAAGCCGGAACACATTGCATTTTATTTGGTCGAGGAGACTATAGGAAATCAAGCAAGGAAGACACCTAATAAAAACCTTGAGATCGTTAAGTCTATGCATGCTGTCTTGGGCTATGATCGTAAGCTTGGGGAGCATATGAGATTGAAAGCAGAATTGTATTATCAGTATCTATACGACGTGCCTGTAGATGCAGATTCTTCAAGCATAGGATCCATTGTGAATGTTGCAGAGATTTGGGATATTCTTGGCCCAGGAGATGCCAATAATAATGGAACGGCTAGAAACTATGGACTGGATCTGACGATAGAAAAGTTTTTCAATAAAGGTTATTATTTCATGTTTACAGGATCTCTTTTTGATTCTAAGTATAAGGCTCAAAATGGCAAATTTTATAATACTCGTTACAATTCGAATTACCAATTGAATCTCTTGGGCGGAAAAGAATTTAAAGTTGGAAAAAACAAGAATAGCACTTTTGGGATGAATGGTAAAATCCTCTTCGCCGGAGGCAATAGAATCACGCCTATTGATTTGGAAGCATCTATTTTAGAGGGAGAAACAGTGTGGAAGGAAGCACAATTTTTGGAAGGTCAGGCACCGGCTTATTTTCGCTTTGATATTGGCTTGTCTTATAAAATTAATAAAAAACGTATGACGCATACGATAGGGATTGATGTTCAAAATGTAACGAACAATCTAAATGTAGATTTTTCAATTTTTAATCCTGATACAAATCAAATTATGGATTATTATCAAACTGGATTATTTCCAAATTTTAATTATCGAATTGAATTCTAGATAAATCGTAATAAAAACTCGGGAGATAATTATTAACTAATCCCATATCTCTAAGGGGACAAAAAAATTAAAGATTATGACTAGTAGAAATTATTTGTTATTAACAGTAAGTATACTTCTTTTATTTGGAAGTAGTTGTGGATTGAATGACGATGAAAGTATTTTTGGATGTGTAGAAGGAAATGGTGACACAATCACTGAAGCGCTTTTACTTGACGACTTTACAAAGATCAAGTTGAAAATATCGGCTGATGTTTACCTCACACAAGGCGACGTTCAAGAAGTACTCGTAGAAGGGCAGCAAAACATAATACATGAATTAGACCTTGATGTAAATGGTGAAACATGGGAAATTGAATTTGACAATTGTACAAAAGATTATGATAATCTAAAAATCTATATCACACTCCCAGAGATAAAAGAACTAAATATTTCGGGCTCAGGTATGATCTATGGAGAGAATGACCTGGCAGTCGGAGATTTACGATTACGAATTTCTGGTTCGGGAGATATTGATCTTCTTGGAGTAGCTGAAGATATAGATGCTAAAATATCAGGTTCAGGTAAAATCAAACTCGAAGGCTCTGCCGATCGTTTGGATCTAGCAATTTCTGGTTCGGGAGACTATCGTGGATTCAATATGATAATCGATAGAGTGGATATAAAAATTAGTGGTTCTGGAGATGTAGAGGTGAAGGCTAATGAAACTTTAGATGTGGATATTTCAGGAAGCGGGGATGTATATTACAGAGGAGATCCTGATTTAAGTATTGATATATCCGGAAGCGGAGAAGTGATTGATGCGAATTAGACCTATGGTATGGGGATCAAACCTTCGGTTTTTGTGATCAATGCTTCGCATTTTGTGATCGCTTCGCTTGTGAGGCTCATTAAATGCGGCCTCACAAGTGTAACGATCACAAGGCCGAAGGCCGATCACAAAAACCGAAGGTTTAATCACAACCTAAGCCTGACGTCCAACTTCCTCTCGAAAAAAACGAATACAGCACTGCATCATTTCTTCAAATTTAGGATTTGCTCGAGGAGGTGTTTTCGGACCTTCTTTAAGTCGAGTATTTAATTTTATATCTGCATCTAGTGGGATTTCAGCATGTGCGACATTTTCGGAGATGAGGAATGCTATGCCTTTCTCTACATGTTCGTCAAGTAATTGGATAATACCTTGAACTTTTGCAGATTGATCATGAAATGAATGAACGGCAAAGACTGGCTGACTTATCTTTTTCCCTTTTATAAGTTTGCGATTTTCACGAATGACCTGTCCGAGTTCAAGTGCTCCAAAATTAGGAAAAGTTGGATATTTATATGGATCACGACCAATACCAATGATCACGCCATCAGTCATCTTAGTAATACCTTGGAGGAATGAGAATCGGCTAATTTCTTTGACTAATTTGACATCTATAGCGCCCGAGAAAAGGAATAAACCACCTTGGATCATTTCAGGGTTTCTAAGAATCTTATTGAGGCTTAATGCTCCTCCAGTAGAAAAACCACCAACAGAAATCCTATTCCCTAATTGAGCAGCTACTTGAACGGCTGTATCAATTTCTTCTCGCCATATGGTGTCCAACTCTTTATTCTCAAATGCTTTGTCGGGTTTTTTCAATCCATGAGCAGGTAGTAAAGGCATGACCACATTGACACCAATAGCTAAAAACCTTTTTGCAACAGCTGTCAGATAAAATGGTGAATCAGAGAGCCCATGAGTCAATATGATAACATCTTTTGTTCTTTTGCCCAGATGAAGAATTCTAGGATAGTTGCCTTTTTTTAATTTATTGGACTTGATATAACAACAACATTTGTTTTTGTCAATTGGCTCTACTTCAGCTTGAGTTTTGCCTAAACGATTGGTATAGTGTGTTTGAAAGGCATCTATAGCCTTTTGGATATTACGAGAGGTATTCATGTTTTTTAGTTTTTTGAAGTTTTGAGTGAATTTACTTATTACCCATTCGACCAAACCATTTTGTCATGATGTTTTCTGCTGGTTTCTGTTGAGGTGTAAAGTTAATATCTTTTCTTTTTCTATGGTGATTGCGACTTGCTTGCCATTCCCAGAAATGAACGCCATCAAACCAATCCTTCTTCCAAAATGTTTGGAAGAAAGCTTCATAGCAATTAGCCTGAGTTTTATAAGAGACTTTTTTATACAGACTATTTATAGCATTGGCCCAAACCCAAGGTTCAATTCCTGCATCAGGTGTACTCTTATACCCTAATTCAGAAAATAGGATAGGTTTATTATATCTATGGTGTAGTTTTTCAATTTGATCTACATGTTTTTTCCAGCCTTTTTTCAAGTTTTTTACACTAGGTTCTATTTTATCAGTTAGGGGATAATAAGCCTGAATTCCAATATAGTCCAATTGATCCCAAAATTTCACATCATCGGCCTCTGCATTCCAGTTGGCTGCATAGGTGATTTCACCAGAATAGATTTTTCGAATATCTTTAATAAGTTGAATCCAGAATTCAGGATGTTCTTTTACAGTTGCATGAAGTTCTGTACCTATACAAAATAAATCTACCTCATATAGCTGACTCATTTTAGCATAATGAAAAATAAACTTTCGATAGCTTTCTGACCAGTTTTCCCAACCTTCTTTTGTTTTAGGAGATATATCTGATCGCCACTTTCCAGAATCACTTTTGCCCAACCAAATATGAGGTTTTATCATGATGTAAAATCCTTTTGCTTTAAGGATTTCTACCTTTTTCATAAATGAAGAATCCCTACCGGTCCATTTTGAATAATCGGAATGCCTTCTTCCTATTTTCTCACTTTCATAGTTTTCTTGCCACCCAAAAGGAACAAGGGTAATCCATTCAATATTCGTTTTTAATAAATCTTCAATGGTTTGTTCTTCCATTGTACTTCTACCAAAAAGGTGCATCCCTCTTTGTTTTCCATCAATAGCGTATCTGTTTTTGGTAAAGCCCTGTTGGTTTTCCACAGAGTCATCCCAATTATAGTTATAGACTTCTGACTGAGTATACCATTTCGAAAGATTCAATCCAGAAAATAAAAGGAGAGTAGGCAACAAAACTATATATGAAATTCTTTTTATAAAAATCAAGCGGCTATAATTTTTCCAAGTATGTAATAAATATTTTAATAAACGAAATAAAGCATAAGGCACAGCTAAAAATACCCATGAAATCGGTTGAACAATTATTTCTTTTGCAGTATAAGGAAAGTATACTTTAATATCATCCATACTTACTCCAGAAACTAAAAATACTATTAAAATAGTCAAGAGTACGACCAGATAAGTTCCAACAAACCAAAGTCCAAAATTTCGAATATTTTTTAGAAAGATTCTTAAGTTCATTTGCTTTGATTCTGATCCTAAGACAACAATTTACCAATAATTTTTTATTTTCACCATATAATTAGATATGACGATCACAAGAATACTCAATAGTTTTTAAGCAGATTCTAAAAGCAAGGCCTCACAAGCGAAGCGATCACTAAATCACTAGTTCTGCAAGAACGATTACTATATAACCACAGAACATGCCCTACGACTATATCCTATTTGACTTAGACAATACGCTTTATGACTTTGATGCTTCTTCAGCATTTGCCCTTCAAAAAACTTTTGAAGAATTTGGCATAGCTTATACGCCAATAAATATTGACGCTTACCATAAAATCAATCATCAGTGTTGGACCGCTTTTGAAAATGGGGAAATGGATTTTAAAACCCTTCGGGCAAAAAGATTTGAATTGTTTGCTGAAAAGATTCAGGTCAAACTTGATGTAAAGGCAATCGAAGATCGATATTTATATTTACTTTCTATTACAGATTTTAAAATAGAAGGAGCTGTGGAACTTTTGGATTATCTAAAACCAAAAGTTAACTTAGTAGTTGTTACAAATGGCCTTAAGGAAGTAAAACGTCCCCAGCTTTCAAAACCAGAAATTGCGCATTATTTCAAAGCAATAATCATTTCGGAAGAGGTAGGTATTGCAAAGCCTTTAGGTGGTTTTTTTGACCATACATTTAATGTGATTGGCAATCCGGACAAAGAGAAAGTCATAATCATTGGAGATAATCTCAACTCTGATATTAGAGGCGGTCGCGATTATGGAATTGATACTTGTTGGTTTAATCCAATGCAGAAAAGTAATGACACAGATGTTAAGCCAACTTTTGAGATTCAGAAGCTAAGTCAATTAATAGAGATTGTTGAAAGTTGATTCTTTTTCTTTTTTAGAGTAAGTATCATCAAATAATCGTACTTTTCAGCAATAGAGTACTTTACTCGATTTACTTTTAAAAACAATAAAATGGAAAATATATTTGACCTAAACGGTTCGATGAAAACGATTGATCGCATCAATAAATTGACAGCAGATACGAAAGGGCAGTGGGGAAAAATGAAAGTTGATCAAATGTTAGCACATTGTAATGTTGCTTATGATATGGCTTACACAGACAAATATCCAAAGCCCGGAGCTTTTAAAAAATTTCTTCTAAAGCTTTTTGTAAAGTCTGCAGTAGTGGGCCCCAAGCCTTATCCTAAAGATGGTCGAACTGCCCCAGAGTTTCTGATCACAGATGAAAGGGATTTTATAGCTGAAAAAAAACGATTAATAGATTATATTAAAAAGACACAAGCACTGGGCACAGCACATTTTCAAAATAAAGAATCTCATTCTTTTGGTCCTTTGAAAGCGGAGGAATGGAATACCTTATTCTCTAAACATTTAGATCACCATTTGAAACAGTTTGGGGTGTAATCAAAAGTTTAACTCAGTTTTGGATTCATTCTAAAGGGTTTAGGACAAGTGCATCAAAACTTTAATTCCACTTTTTCCAAAAAAGCATTTGAATTTTCATCAGAGATTTACTAAATTTTTAAAATTTAGCAAATCTGCGCTCAAGAAATTGGAACCAATTTGCTAAATCTTTAGGATTTAGTAAATTTTTGAGCATAAAAACCAGTGAATCTGTTTTGATGCGTTTTTGGATTCATTCTAAAGGATTTAAGAAAACAATTATTAGCTAAAAATTATCAATGATGACATTAAGAGAACGCTATGAGAATCGCAGTGATTTTGACTTGATAAAAGTACTCGAAAACCAAGAACAGTTTACAAAAGAATGTGCGACAGTGGTTCAAGAAATTTTTAGTACACGAATAGTTGAAGCCGCTAAACTTAAAGAAATGGCACTTCAAATTAATCAAGAAAAGGTAAACCAAATATTATCTGAATTAGATCCTTTAAATGATGATATTAATATTCATAAAAGTCTATTTTTAGATGAAGAAGAAGTGAAACATATCTATGTCCAGGAACTAAAGCAGTTGATTGAAAGCAAGGAAGGCTTTAGATTTAATGTATGGTTGTATGCTTTAGGTGGTTAAGAGCTTGTTCCTAAAAAAGCTATTCTTGAATAATGACTAATTAAAAACAGACAAGAGGTCGACGCTCAATATTATCTTCAAAATGCGGTTTTTAAAAATTGTTTTGATTATTTTGTTTTTTCCTTTGTCTCTCTTGTTTGTAGCTTATTTCAAACAAAGGAGAGATTATCGAGTATATGAAGATGAAGAAGAGTGAACATAAATTTTGGACAGATTCTTAATATACAATATCTATGCGCCTCCAAAAAGACTTAAACGAACTCATCGAAGCTCAGGTCATCTCTTCGGATACGGCTGAGAGAATTAATGAATATTATCAAAAGAAAAAACCACCAGAATCTAGTAACCGATTATTTGTCGCATTTGGAATTTTAGGTGCTATTCTGGTTGGGCTGGGTATTATCCTGATTCTCGCTCATAATTGGGATAATCTTCCTCGTAGTGTCAAATTAATTTTTGCTTTTCTCCCTTTATTAATTGGACAGGCTGCCTGTGCTTATACTTTATTTAAAAAATATGAAAGTTCAGTATGGAGAGAAAGTACGGCGGTTTTCTTATTCTTTGCTGTGGGAGCAAGTATTGCATTAGTGAGTCAAATTTATAATATCCCAGGCAAGCTTAGTTCTTTTCTATTGACATGGTTAATGCTTTGTTTGCCTTTGATTTATATTATGAAGTCCTCATTTGTTTCTCTATTATTTCTTGTCGGCATTACTTGGTTTGCTACCGATACGGGATATTCTAGTCGACCTACGGTTTCATTTTTGTATTATTGGCCATTACTTCTTGCGGCATTTCCACATTACTATTCTTTATATAAAAATAGACCAGGAAGTAATTTTTTGACATTTCACAACTGGTTGATACCGCTATCTTTGACGATTGTACTTGGAACTTTAGCCGATTCTAATTCCGAGTATATGTTCATTGCGTATATTAGCTTATTTGGGATATTTTATATGATTAGCAATTTTACATTTTTCAATAAAACATCCTTGTTCAAAAACGGATATAGAGTCATTGGAGCACTTGGGACAGTAGGATTACTTTTGTTTTTGAGTTTTTTTGATCCATGGGAAAGTATTCGAACCCAGTCTTTTTATATAGATAAAACAGGAGAATCACTATCTTTTTTTGAAATGCCTGAGTTTTGGTTAGCTATCGGATTAACAGTTCTTGGAGGTATTCTTTTATATAGAGTATTTCAAAAACAATTGCTTCGAGATGTTCAACCTATTACGCCAGTCTTTTTAATATTTTTCATCTTATTTTTTATTGGGATGAATTTTCCTGTCGCCGCGATTTTGATCAATTTACTCATTTTTGGGATAGGTATTTTAACGATCCGAAAAGGTGGTTCAGAAAACCATTTAGGTATTTTAAATTATGGACTAATGATTATTACCGCTTTGGTAATATGTAGGTTCTTTGATACTGATTTGAGTTTTGTTTGGCGAGGTTTATTATTTGTCGCAGTTGGTATCGGGTTTTTCTTAACTAATTATTGGATGCTCAAAAAAAGAAAAGCAAATGAATTATAAAAAAATACTTTTCCCCGCATTCGCACTGCTTGTTCTGGCTCAGCTCTTTGTTCCAGCAAAAATGATATTGCATCAGGAAGACATTTTGAATTCAGGTCAGGCTTATAAATTTAAGACTGCACCAATCGATCCATACGATCCATATCGAGGAAAATACATCAACCTTGCTTTTGATGCTAATACTTTCGAAGTATCCAAAGAAAGTGAATGGGATTATAATGAACTCGTCTACGTTAAATTGACCACAGATGATAATGGCTTTGCTAAGATTCAAGACATTTCAAGAGAAAAGCCTGATGATCAATCTGATTATGTACAAGCTAATTCCTGGGGAAAGACTGGAGTGGGCAAAAAGTTAAGGGTTCGCTATCCGTTCAATCGGTTTTATATGGAAGAGTCAAAAGCACTGGAAGCAGAAGAAACCTATAGAGCCTCTCGTAGGGATTCCAGCATGGTTGCCTATGCTCTGGTAAAAGTGAAAAATGGAGAAGCGGTACTCGAAAATGTTTTTATAAATGACGTTCCAATACAAGAAGTCGTTGAAAAGGGGCGGGAATAATTAGAGATTTGCTTAAGAAAGCGTCAATGAAAAAAATATTTTTATCATTAATAGCTTTAGCTTTATTGGCTACCTGTACTCAAGAAAGTAAACAAAAATTGAACATTGCTACCGCTGCTAATATGCAGTTTGCAATGAAAGAACTGGTTCAGTCTTTTACTTTAGATACAGGAATTGAATGCGAAATAATAATTGGCTCATCGGGAAAATTAACTGCTCAGATTCATCAAGGAGCACCTTTCGATATTCTTGTCTCGGCAGATATGAAGTATCCGACAAAGCTATACAAGGAAGGCTTAGCGCTGGAAAAACCTCAAATATATGCTTATGGTACGCTTGTACTCTGGACGATGAAAGAAGCGATAAACTTACCAGTTTTTTCAGATTGTATTCCACTATTGACCTCAGATGCAGTGAAGCATCTCGCGGTTGCCAATCCTAAAACGGCTCCTTATGGTCGGGCATCCATGGAGATATTGGATCACTATAATTTATTTGAAAGAGTAGAACACAAATTGGTTTATGGTGAAAGCATCGCCCAAACTAATCAGTTTATCACAACGCAAGCAGCAGATTTAGGGTTTACTTCAAAATCAGTTGTGCTTCATTCAGGACTCCAAAATCAGGGTAAGTGGATCGAAATTCCAATTGATTTATACACCCCCATAAGTCAAGGTATTATCTTAGTCAAGCATGCGGAGTCTCGTCTTTCCCAAGCTCAGAAATTTAGAGACTTTCTTTTTTCTCCAAAAGGCAAAGAAATTTTGAATAACTTTGGATATGTGGTAACGTTTTAGGGCCTTGATGATTTGAACAAACCTATAAGTAATACCTTATGAAAAACAAGATGCTTCTGTTTATATTTTTATTGACTTTGACCAGTCTTTCAGCTAGTAATCTCAAAATCTCAAATATTGAATTCCAACTATCTCAAGATACGACGTCTTGGCCCAAGGGATTTGATGAAGGTGGTTATGGCTATAGAGGCGGCGGTTATTATACCCACGGTAGAAATTACCATGGCTTTAATCCACATAGTCCAATCGCCTATCGACGCTATGGTGCCTGGTCTGGAGGAAATAGATTTATTGCTTATAGTACTCGTTTTGTTAGGACCGCTGGAAAATGATAGATTGGCAACCACTTTTATTGACTTTTCGATTAGCATTGATCACTACTTTGATCTTGCTGTTTATTTCGATCCCACTTGCTTATTGGTTGGCTTATTCTAAATCAAAACTAAAACCGATAGTGGAGACATTAGTAAGCATGCCTTTAGTATTGCCACCTACAGTTCTGGGTTTTTATCTACTGATTGCTTTTAGCCCTTCAGGACCTTTTGGTAATTGGCTCGATCAATGGCTTGGCCTGAGACTTGTATTTTCATTTGGAGGATTAGTCGTAGCATCTGTTATCTACAGTTTGCCTTTTATGGTTCAACCTATACAGTCTGGATTTACCAATCTTTCTGATTCTTTGAAAGAAGCATCTTATATATTAGGAAAATCGAGAACGACCACACTTTTTAAAATCTTATTACCAAATATAAAGCCCTCTCTACTTACTGGTATCGTGCTCGCTTTCGCACATACCATTGGAGAGTTTGGAGTGGTATTAATGATAGGGGGGAATATTCCGGGAAAGACTAAAGTAGCCTCTATTACTATTTACGATGAAGTAGAAGCACTCAATTATAGTGCAGCAAATACTTATTCCATCATCTTATTTGTTGTAACTTTTTCTATCTTGTTGCTCGTGTATTTAATTAATGGAAAGTACTTTTCACCTTTTAGGAAGTAATCATAAACATGATAAAAATTAACCTGCATAAAAAACTCCATGCTGCATCAGGAATTATGAAGTTGAAGGTTGATCTGAATTTTGATGAAGGTACTTTCCTGACTTTATATGGGAAATCAGGTTCAGGTAAAACCTCTATTTTAAGAATGCTTGCTGGTTTATTACGACCTGATGATGGATCTATTTCATTTGATGAAACTCAATGGTTTGATAAGGCAACTAAGATTAATCTTTCACCACAAAAAAGAAGTGTTGGGTTTGTATTCCAAGATTATGGTCTCTTTCCTAATATGACTGTGAAAGAAAACTTGGAATTTGCATTAAATAAAAAACAAGATCATAAAATAATCAATGAATTAATAGAAATAGTAGAATTAGGAGACCTACAAAATCGAAAACCTAATAGCTTATCTGGAGGACAACAACAAAGGGTAGCTTTAGCTCGATCTTTGGTACAGCGACCTAAATTATTGATGCTTGACGAACCGCTTTCTGCACTAGATCAAGAGATGCGATTAAAATTACAAGAATATATTTTAAAAGTGCATCATGATTTTAAATTGACGACTATACTTGTAAGTCATGATATTACTGAGATTTTAAAAATGTCTGATATTGTCGTTCATTTAGATGAAGGTGAAATTCTAGGAAAAAGTAATCCTTTGACTTTATTTGGAACAGAGGAAAATGGCAGCTTATTGAATGTTGAAGATCATGGCAAAGATTATTTACTAACCATTCTTTTTGAGAATAGAGCAATCAAAATAAAAGCACCAAAAAATAAATTTGATTAGATTTTCTTATTATTGACGGGACTCTGAAGCATTTCCTTTATTTTGACGTAAAGGATTATATATATTAGTCCGACTTCTTAGAATCGAAAAACACCATTTTTAATCATGATCATAAAAAAAGCCGTCATAACGGCAGCTGCTAGAGGAGCACGTCTTTATCCCGTTGCGGATACTGTTCAAAAAGCAATGTTACCTATCGTTGATCGGGATGGATTGACCAAACCAGCTATTCAGATCATTGCAGAAGAAGCTTTTTCTGCGGGGGTTGAAGAGATCGCTATCGTATGTGCTCCTGGAGATGAACAACAATATCGCCAAGCTTTTGAAAACTTACATAGCAATCTTTTAAAAGCATATGAAAATGTAAGTTGGGCCAAAACCGAGGCACAGCATATTGAAAAATTAATGGACTGTCTACATTTTTGTGTTCAAGAGGAGACCTTAGGTTATGGACATGCAGTATTGCAAGCCAGGGATTTCATAGGAGAAGATCCTTTTCTTCTTTTATTAGGAGATCATTTATATGTCTCTGACCTTGAAGGAATAAGTTGCGCTCGTCAGTTGGTCGAAATTGCTGAAAAAGAAGACATGTCTGTTACGGCTGTTAACCCTACACCAGAATACCTTATCCATAAATACGGTACCTTGACCGGAGATCTGATTCGGGAAAGTAATGATACTTATCGGGTAAAAAAGATCATCGAAAAACCATCTCTGAGTCAAGCCGAATTAGAGCTTCATATCCCAAGTCTTAGAATGGGCTATTATTTATGTGTTTTTGGAATGCATGTATTGAATCCTCAGATATTTGATATACTTGCTCAACAACTCAAGGAAAATGAAGGTAGTGTCTTGGATTTGCCCTTGACACCTGCGCTCCAGACTTTAGCTAAAGAACAAAATTATCTTGCTTTTGAAATGAAAGGACGAAGGTATGATTTGAGTGCAACCTATGGTTTATTACAAGCGCAGATCGCATTAGGTATTGCTGGAAAAGAAAAAGGAGAAATATTAACGACTGTTGTAAGATTACTGGCTGAAAGCAATGAGGCGGCAAATTATAAACAATTTCTTTGAATCTAATGAATCCATTTATACAGACTATTAAAAGCTCGGAATTAGCTATCCGCAATCGTGCCTTTCGAAAATTGTGCAATGGCCTTTCACTCCAAACCCTATTGGGATATCTGGAAGATTTAGATCAATTTAGAACCGAGACAAGTAATTTATATGAAAGCGTAAGAGCAACTTTGTTTTTATATGAAGCATATCGGTTTACTATCGAATCATTTGAAGATATTCCTAAGGTTGGGAAACTACCTTATGAAGGGTATACAGCTATTTTAGATCGACGTTTTGAACAAGCTATCACTTGTTTTCAAAAGATTGCTAAGGAAAATGGATTAGATATGACGTTGGCCAGTGGATTGGCAGAGAGCTATCATCATTTGACTTTTCAATTACTAGCAGATCAAGTTCGAAAGAGTGTAAGAAAAAGCAAAGGCAATCGCTGGATGTTTAGGATCGGATGTATTGAAGAGTTGCCAATTAAGATTCACCCTGAAATTTTAAATCGAGGAGATGATGACCTATTATTTCCGCTGTTGAAAGAGGAAACATCTGTAAGAATGGATCTGACACATAGTGGCTGGTCAGATATCTTTTTTTTAGGGATGGACTATCCTGAGGGAGCAAGGGTAATCAATGTCTCGGTCAATCTCGGTGTATATGAAAGAGACAAAGAGGTACGTCCGCCAATTGCTTCTTATTTTAGAGTAATTGAAGAACCTTTGATTCGCTTGACCAGCATAGATCTAAAAGCATCAAAGGATATTCATGATCTGAAAGATCTCTTCAATTTTGGAAATGACTACCTGGGATTACTCAAAGCGGGGCTAATTGCATCAGGGATTATCCCTCCGGCTTTTGAAGGAAGCCAACAATCATTAAAAACTATTTTAGATAAAATCGTTGGTACAGGGATGGGCTTTGAATTAGTGACTCAAGTCAATGATATCCCAAAAGGATCAAGGTTGGCGGTATCGACTAATCTATTAGGATCAATCATTAGTTTATTGATGCGTGTTACTAAACAAACGAATGCTTTAACAGGGCCTCTTTTAGAAGCAGAAAGAAGGCTCGTTGCTTCAAGGGCAATTCTTGGAGAGTGGATTGGTGGATCTGGTGGTGGATGGCAAGATTCAGGTGGGATATGGCCTGGAATCAAAGTCATTCAAGGAACTTTAGCAGAAGAAGGTGATCCTGAATTTGGTATAAGTCGAGGTTGTTTATTACCTAGGCATCAAGTCTTAAAATCTGTGGATATCCATCCCGATATTGACCAACGCTTAGCAGAATCTCTAATCATCATGCATGGTGGTATGGCGCAGAATGTTGGCCCTATTCTAGAAATGGTAACAGAGAAGTATTTGCTAAGAACGGAAAAGGAGTGGAAAGCAAGAGGTGCAATGCATGCCATTTTTGACAATATTTTAGCTGCGCTTCGTGAAGGAGACATTAAAAAATTAGCGGCACAAACTCAAAAGAATTGGGACTATCCAATCAAGACAATTATCCCTTGGGCTTCTACTCATTTTACAGAGGTTATTATTGAAAAGGCTAAGAATAAACTGGGAGATGATTATTGGGGTTTTCTAATGATGGGGGGAATGTCAGGAGGAGGAATGGGAATTTTTGTTGATCCTAAACATTATGCTATTCATCGAAAGACCATTTTGAATATTTTAAAAGAGACAAAAGCCGAACTTTGTACAGCCTTACCTTTTGCAATGGAACCTGTGATTTATGACTTTGAGATCAATCATAAAGGATCTTTTTCTTACTTGAAAAAAGGGAAAGAAGCTTTAATGCCCGCTGCCTATTATAGCATGCTTATGCCCGCTGAAGTTCATAATGCTGGTCGGATGCCTGATATTCGGAAAAACGAATTTAATTTCTATACAAAGCAAGCAGAAAAAGGAGGACTGCTATTGCTTGAAAAGATGGTCAATCATTTATTTAAAGTTTCTACAGCTGATCTCGGTTCAGAAAGAGCAATACAAAATAAAATAGCGGATCAAATTAAAAAAGAAAACGGTTTTGATTTTATACAACATGAGCAATTGCGAAAAGATTTGATCAAGAATGAAATTAGCCTTGCTCAAAATCGACTTCCCGTTCAGACACAGATTGAAGATGTGATGCCTGGGGATATTGCTTTTTGGAAAAAGGTATAAGTAATTTAAGTATAGGTGAACAAGCCATCCAAGATGGAAAAGTTGCGGTCTTTACATTAGCAGGTGGTGTGGGAAGTCGATGGACAAAAGGAGCAGGAGTGATCAAGGCACTAAATCAATTTGCAGAATTTTCAGGTAAGCATCGAAGTTTTTTAGAAATTCATTTGAATAAAACGAAAAAGACGAGCACGCTTTTTAATGTTCATATTCCACATATCATTGCGACATCTCACCTTACTCAAGATGCTATTGAAAAAGAGCTGACCTTACAAAGAAACTTTGGGTATGAAGGAAAAGTCTACCTTTCGCCAGGTCGTTCCATAGGACAACGCTTTATTCCAATGGAGCGCGATTTGAGATTCCTGTGGGAAGAAACTATACAAGAAGCATTGGATGAAAACAAACAAAAAGTACAGGATGCACAAAGAAGTGCTTTGATTAATTGGGCTAAAAATAAAATCGAAGCGAGTGATTATGTTGATAATTTAGCAGCACAGCGATTTAGTCCATTGGGACATTGGTATGAGTTTTCTAATATGCTTCGGAACGGTACGCTGGCTAATGTCCTAAGAGATTATCCTAATCTGGAAACACTCATGCTTCATAATGTGGATACATTGGGTGCTAATATTGATCCGACTGTATTAGCTTATCATTTGGATAATGATCAAACCCTTACTTTTGAAGTGATACCAAGACGGATTGAAGATAAAGGCGGCGGATTGGCAAGGATCAATGGAAAGCTTAGAATCCTTGAAGGCTTAGCTCAACCAAGAGAAGAAGATGAGTTTGTGCTTAGTTATTATAATTCAATGACTACCTGGATACAAATTGATCGCCTCCTAGAGGTATTTGAATTGGCAAGAAAGGATTTAAATGATACTATAAAAATAGATGAAGCTGTCAGAAAAATGGCGAAACGAATGCCAACTTATGTCACGATCAAAGACGTGAAATATAGATGGGGGCATGGGCAGGAAGACATTTATCCTGTGGCTCAAGTAGAAAAACTTTGGTCAGATATGACTGGACTTTCAGATGTGCCCTGTGGCTTTATCCTGGTACCTCGGCAAAGAGGTCAGCAATTAAAAACACCTGATCAACTGGATGCATGGGCTAATGATGGCAGCAAAGATTTTATTGCAGAGCATTGTAATTGGACGGTATAAAAACTAAGCATTAAAATATGTGTTTTCTGTTTTTATGCTTGGCCACTCTTCTTTCAATATTGAGTAATAGACAGTATCTCTAAGAGAACCATTTGGCATGATGCTATGATTTCTTAGCAATCCTTCAAATGTTGCACCTATTTTTTCCATAGCTTTTCTAGATGCAATATTACCAGCATGGGCTTTTAGTTCTACTCTATTATAATTAAGGGATTCAAATGCGTATTCCAACATTAATTTCTTGCAATGAGCATTCAATCCTGTTCCTTGAAAATGTTTGCCAATTTTAGTCCAGCCGATTTCTAAACGCTTATTTGAATTCGAGACATTACCATAGCATGAAGTTCCGGCATAGGTTTTGGACTTTTTATCAAAAAAAATAAAAGGATAGCGTACTCCATTTTTCCGATCCACCAAACAGTCTTCTATATATTGTATAGCATCTTGACTATTATTGATTTCCATTGAGGAATATTTATTTAATGATGAGTCGAGTAAAAAGTCTGAGAAAAAACCTTTATCTGCTGCTTCCATCGGTCTAATCAAGACGCGCTCGTTTTCTAAAATTATAGACTTATTAAAATCAAAATTCATAATGGCATTTTTTTAGAACCAAAATAATAATCTCCCTATAAAACTCAAAAAATTCCACATCCTTGTTTAATTTTACGATAACGAACATAACAAACATGAAACTCCTATTCATCCAAACCGGCGGAACCATCGACAAAGACTATCCACATACAACAAAAGGTTGGGCTTTTGAATTTGGAGAACCTGCGTTTAGCCGAATTCTAGAAAAATTAAATCCCTCTTTCGACTATAAAATTATTACAGCTTTTCAAAAAGACAGCCTCGAAATAGATGATAAAGATCGGCAATTATTAGTCGATTTGATAAAAGTAGAAGCTTATGATAAAATCATCATCACTCATGGTACAGATACGATGATAGAAACGGGGCAATTTTTGGCTAAACACATAGGCGATAAGCTGATTGTGATCACAGGTTCAATGTTACCAGAACGGTTTTCGAACTCTGAAGCACCAATTAATATCGGTAGTGCCATCGCAACGGCAAACCTTAATAACAAGGGGGTATTTATAACAATGCATGGGATTGTTAAACCTATAAACGAAATAAAAAGAAACCTCGAAGACGGTAAATTTTATTGAATATTTCTTAGTTCCATTTAAAGGATAGCCTTTCTAGGAACGATCACAAGCGAAGCGATCACTAAATCATATAGTCCATAAGACTGATCATAAATCCTACAAGAACGATGAAAGCGATAACGTTTACACGGCATAATCCAAAAAACATCCTGCATGAGTTATAGATATTCATTAATCATATCCTTATTGTTTAAAAATATACTTAGCTTGCGGGCGATTTGTAAAAAACAATAGAATTTCAGTAATAAAAAAACAAAAATGAACAGATTTATTTATGCAATAGCAATTTGCCTCTCTTTTGCCGCTTGTGGTGGTGAAGGCTCTTCAAGCTCAGGTGATGTTACCTTAGCAAATCAAATTGACAGTATTTCCTACGCAATGGGCGTTGATTTATCTAAACAATTGAAAGGATTAGGAATTGATTTAAATGCAAAACAACTCTTATCTGGCTTTAATGATTTTGGAAAAGAAGGTTTAGGTGCCGCATCTACAAAAGTTATTAGAGCTTTTTCTGGAGAATTGCAAAAGCGCCAAGGCAAACCATTTGCTGGCGAAGACCAACCAACTACGAATATTGATTCTCTTTCTTATGCACTTGGGTTTGATTATGCAACTCAAATGGATAGAGGCGGAATTGCTTTGAATGGACAAGCACTACATAGTGGATGTGCAGCTCATATGAGTAATACTTCTAGTTTGGATAGCCTTCAAATCGCGAATCAAATGCAAACTTTAACGAATATCATGCGCGAAAAAGCACAGGCTATTGCTATAGAGGAAGGCAAAAAAAATGAAGCAGCAGGACTTGCATTTCTTGAGGAAAACGGGAAAAAAGATGGCGTAAAAACTACGGCTTCTGGTCTACAATATAAAATTGTAAAAGCAGGAAGTGGGCCTTATCCTAAAGCAGAAAATAAGGTAAAAGTTCATTATGAAGGACGATTACTTGATGGATCTGTTTTTGATAGTTCGATTGAAAGAGGAGAGCCTATAGAATTTCAATTAACAGGTGTTATTCCTGGTTGGACAGAAGGTGTCCAGTTAATGAATAAAGGTTCAAAATTCCAGTTTTATATTCCTTCTAATCTAGCATATGGCGATAGAGGAACTCCAACTATAGGACCAAAGTCAACTTTGATCTTTGATGTGGAATTATTAGACTTTCAATAGTCTATAGTAGTCATTGGTCATTTGGAACTTCCAAATGACCAATGACTAATTAAAACTCCATGATGAACGCAAGATTTACTATAGGCTGAGTATAGCCGAGATAAACTATCAAAGTCTTGTAGGTATACTGGAAGTAGCCCCTCTCACAAGCGAAGCGATCACCAAACCACAAAGTCCGCAGGACTGACCACTAAGTCACAAGTTTGAAATATCTTTCTTGCAATCGCTATGATTAAAACTCCTGAATAATTCGAGTTCTTAGTTTTTTCTTATAATCCTGTAATACCCATTCTCGGTAATTTCGGGTACTGTTGGTAATGCAATAAGAATATCGCCTTATCCGATCTGCGATATCATCTTCTATAAGTCGTAATAATTCAAGTGCTTTTGGAAATTCGTCTGTATTGTCGAGGATCATTTTTAAGTGCTGTTCCAATGATCTTTCGAGGATAACAGAAGTCTTTAAGCCTGCAGCAATGACTTTTTCATTTTCTCCATTAATATCAAATTCTGTAGTTTCTGAATTTGGAAATTCCGCTAGCAGATCTTCAGGCATGACATATTTAAATTGCCGTTCAATCTCATCATCACTTATAATGTTTTCTAAGAAGTAATGTGGAGAACGGAAAATTTTTGGCCAATCAACTTCCTCTGACCATAATCCAAATCGAGCCAGATTATTCCCCATATCGATTACGTCAAAAGTGGGTTTGTTAGGAAGAATCCGTGAACCCCGACCAATCATTTGAAAATATAAACTTAAAGATCTTGTTGCCCTATTCAGAATAATGGTTTCAATAGTCGGTTCATCAAATCCAGTCGTTAATATACTTACAGAAGTTAGGATTGCATTAGGTTTGGTTTTGAACCACTTGAGGATGTCTTGTCTTTGTTGTTTAGTATTGGTATTATCAAGGTGTCGGATATCATAACCAGCAGCAGTAAATGTTTCATATACTTGTCTGGATGTATTGATACCATTATTGAAAATTAAAGTCTTCTTGCCCTTTGCTCTTTGATTATAAGCGGTAAGCAGCTTATTCTGCATTGTAAGGCTATTATACAGATCTTCTGAAGACTTCACGGTGTAGTCTCCATTTATACCAACTTTTAATAAGCCGCTTAATCCTACATCATAGCTATAAGTTATTGCCTTTGCTAAAAATTGATTATCAATTAAAAATTGAATAGAACTTCCTACAATCAATTCCTTATATATATCTTTCATTGGAAGTTTGATGTTCGAACTCAAAGGAGTAGCAGTAACACCGAGGATAAAACAATTTTCAAAAAACTTAAATAGTTTTCGAAAAGAATTATAATGCGCTTCATCAATAATAACCAATCCGACGTCTTCTAAGGTAAATATATTATCTTGGAGGCGGTTATTCAGTGTTTCAACCATTGCTACGAAACACATGAATTCTTCCTGATCCGGCAATTCTTTTACCTGACTATTGATAACCTTGTTTTTCACACCAAACTCAGTCAGCATATTAGAAGTCTGCCGACTCAATTCTATCCGGTGAGTCAGGATAAGTACTTTTTTATTCTTTTGTTTAATATACTGACGCGTAATTTCAGAAAATACAACCGTTTTTCCTCCTCCGGTGGGAAGCTGATATAAAAGATTAAAATTATGAGCATACGATTCGAATCGCTCAAAAATTTGTTCTAAATCTTTTTTCTGATAATTATATAACTCTTTACCAGCTTTCTGTTCTTGTGTATCTTCGTCTCTTTGCTCCATATTAGGATTTTCCTCTATTTATATTTTGTGTACAATTTAAGTGTGTGCTTAAGCATACGCTTAAAAGAATCCGCAAAGTTACCCCTTATTTTTAGTTGTTAAAATGTTTTGGCCAATTAATTTTGGAATAATGTTAATATAAGCTCAAATGTAGCCCTGAGTCGATTTGACAGAGACTTTTATTGGAGCGTTTAATACGCTTCAATTTAAATCATACGCTAAAGATTGAGGTTTCAATTCTTTTACAAAAGTTTCATCCTGGCTGTGTTTTGGCAAGGCAATACAAAAAGTGGACCCTTCATCTAGAGTAGATTCTATAGATATAGTTCCACCGTGATAGGTTACAATTTTTCGGCAAGAGGCAAGACCAATTCCTGTTCCAACATATTCTCCTTGATTATGAAGTCTATAGAACATTTCAAATACTTTATCTAAGTATTCTTTTTCAATTCCAATACCATTGTCTGAGACAAATATTTTATGTTCAGAAACATTATCTAGATACTTGATTTTTATCTTCGGGGAGGGGCTTTCATTATACTTTATTCCATTTTCAATTAAATTCTGAAACAATGATATAATTTGGGATTTGTTGCAAAAAAGATCAGGTAAAATCTGTTTCTCAATAATTACGTTTTTTTCTATAATTAGGTCTTGTAGATTTAGAATAGCCTGGTTTAGTACTTCATTTAAATCTATTTTACTAAACGAAGAATTATCTCTGTTGACTTGTGAAAATTCTAAAACATCCTGAATTAGGCCATGCATCCTTTGAGCATTGATTCTTGCAAATTCGAGGTATTCATTTATTTCATCCGTTTTGCCCTGATTGAGCTTCCTTTGAATGAGGTTTAAAAAACTATTGATATTTCTCAAAGGCGTTTTTAAATCATGAGAAGCGACATAGGCAAACTTCTCTAATTCGTTATTTGCGATTGCTAACTCTTTGTTGGAGTTTTCTAAGGCTTTATTGTTCTTATTTTGCAAGTCTAATAAATCAATAGTTTGCGATTCAAATCTTTCATTTTCCTTTATAAATGCTAAAGACATGATAAAAACTAAAAGAAAAGAAGTAATAAACATTAAATAAAAGGTAGAATCGCTTACTTGCTCTGCCGAAATAGGGCCGTTATATTGTAAGGAAAGAGAAGACCCGAAATAACAGACGCTAAACAGTAAAAACCATAAGATTTTATGCTTTAGGGATCTAAAAAAGATAATAGTGAGGATGATGAGTGGGAAAAAACCGAATTCACTACCAAATTTGGGACCAAAAAGAATATTTAAACAAGATAAGGCTAAAATGAAAATTAATGGAAAGTAAATTTGCGCATAGGTTCTTTTCCCAAAATAGTTTAATAAAATAGTGACCAAAAAGAAAGCCTTAATGATTAGGCATATAAGCATACCATTCCAATCGTTAAGGATGATTTCAATCAAAAACTTAACAAAAACCCCCGAACAACAAAGCAAAACAATATGGTTAAGCAGCTTTGTCCGTTTTAGTTCTGATAAATTTTGCACAGAGTACTTTGAATTTGTTTGGTTCTTAATATAAAAGTAGACGTGAAAAATAGATAATATTTATTTTACAACGTACTAGTACTTAAATTGAAATAGAAGATAACTTGTTTACGGAAGATATCCGCATTTTGTTTAGTTTTGGAGTGATTTTTTGGTATCTAAGGATTTAATCAATTAGATGATTCTATTAAAGTAATTTTATAAGGATGACAAAACAAAGCTTAATAGATTGTTGTAACAAAATAAAGCCGTTGATTCATAAGACAGCGGTGCTAAGTTCACAACAGTTAAATATGATAACAGGAGCTGAAGTATATTTCAAATGCGAAAATTTCCAGAAAATGGGGGCATTTAAGATGAGAGGAGCACTAAATGCTATCTTAAGCTTAACAGAAGCGCAACAACAAAAAGGCGTAGTGACCCATTCTTCAGGCAATTTTGCACAGGCTGTTTCTCTTGCAGCAAAGAATGTTGGAATCCCTGCTTATATCGTAATGCCTTCTACTGCACCAGAAGTCAAAAAGACTGCGGTGAAAGGCTATGGTGGAATCATTACATTATGTCCACCAACAATAGAGGATCGACAAGCTAATGCTGATCGTATAAGTAAAGAGACAGGGGCTACTTTTTTGCATCCTTCAAATGATTTAAATGTAATCCTCGGACAAGCTACTGCGGCTATAGAACTACTAGAAGAGCATCCAGACCTCGATGGTATGATTGCCCCAGTTGGAGGAGGAGGATTGGCTGCGGGAATGGGTTTAGCTACGCACTATTTTGCGGATCATTGTCAAGCCATTGGAGCAGAGCCATTTGAAGTAGATGATGCCTTTCGTTCTTTACAGACTGGGAGAATAGAAACGAATGAAACAGCGGATACAATAGCAGATGGTTTAAGAACACAATTAGGCGATATCAATTTTCCAATTATTCAAAAACATATCGATCATATCATTAGAGTAGAAGAAAAGGAAATCATAGATGCTATGCGATTGATATGGGAGCGTATGAAAATTATTGTTGAACCCTCAAGTGCTGTTCCCTTCGCAGCTTTGATTAGAGATAAGGATAAATTTAAGGGTAAAAAAATTGGAATAATTCTTTCCGGCGGAAATGTAGATCTTGGAAAACTACCTTTTTAAACAACAATCAAAATATTATTTTTATGAAAAGTACTCATCACTGTCCAAAATGCGATTCAACAAAAATTGTAATGTTCAAAGGTTCTTCCTATAATCAAAGCACCATTGGAGCAACAAATAAATGGGGGCTGAATAGCGCTGTACTTGATCGCTATTTTTGTGTTCACTGTGGTTATACAGAAGAATATGTCCAAATGAATGATCGATTTTTAAAATGGGCCAACCAATTATTAGATAAGCAAAGCGGTGATGACGGAGGCTTTGTTTAGGGACACAGAATAAAAGAGGAAACCTGTTGATGTCTTGTCCCTCAATTTCTTATAGTAATCGTAAGGTTCACAAAGCATTAGAGTATATGTATATTGGGGATAGAACATCAATTTTTGGAAGAATACTAAAAGCAAGGTCTCACAAAGCCCTTTAGGGCTGATCACAAGCGAAGCGATCACTAAATCACATAGCCCATAAGACTGATCACCACCTTATCATTATAAAAATATGAGTACAGACAATACAGAAAAGCGAACTAATTCTTCACCAATTATTTGGGGACTTATTATTATAGGTTTTTGCCTACTGACTTATTTTTATTTCTTTAAAAAAGAAACGATCCAAACCAATGGAGTAGAAGAACAGAAAATGCCCCTTGATAAGATGGCTGAGGAAGCAGAAAAAGCAAAGCCTAATTCAACTTATCGACCTCAGTATTCTGATCAAAACCCTAGACCTATATCAGTCGACCCTTTCAGTCTCAACAAAGATTTTGAACGGATGCGACAGGGCAATACCAATAAAGTAGATTTTGATTTTTCTTTCGATAGTCAAAAAGAAGCACCAACTTATCAATTGACAGATGGAGCAATCGACTTTGACCTGAGGGGTTCTGTACGAACGGTAAAAGCATTAGAAAGTAGCATTCCACTTTCGATAGAAATTTATAATAATGATCAAATTTCATTTACTAAACGGAAAAAACGATATGAGTTCGATTTACCTTTTGTAATGGAAACCAAAAGAGAAACACCGCAAGATAAAGCCTTATATAGTTTTGATTTCAAACAGACATTGGAATTAGATGCTGGCCTGCATTATTTTTTAATCGTTCCAACTGGCCGAAATCGTGTATTATATGTGGGCAAGTTTTTTGTGAGGTGAGTATTTGGGCCAAGTTTAGTGTTTTCATTATTGATTCTCTGTCCCTTAGTTAAAGTGTTGCACAGTTTAGTATAATTGCGCTGCCAACCAGTCTCGTTCCGCCAATACAGAAGTTTCTAATATTTCTTGCTTTAGTTTTTGACGAGCCGCTTTATCATAATGATTAACAGTTAATAATTTACCTGTGAGCCGTATAATATTACGATAGTTTTCGTAATGGTAAGCAATAAGTTTTTTTCGTGCCAGGAAAGATCGAAAACTATTGATAAATGATTCGAGTACGGTATACTCACCTAATTCGTAATAGATTTTTAAGAGCATCACCTTTGCATCCAGATTGAGAAAGAGGTCATCATATTCTACTCTTTGTAAGCGAAGCATCGCCTCGTCATACCGCTTTTGATAAAAGCGTAATTTGGAAATATTGTAATGCACATAATTCTCTCGATAACGACCGGGTAGTTTAGATTGGTATTGCTCAATGAAATCTTCTGTCCATTTAAATGCTCCTAATCGCAAAGCTATTCCAGCAATGTTTTTAAACGTGTAGCGACTAATCACTCCATCTTTAATTAAAATTTCTGTTTTCAAACCAGATTGATACAATTCAAAAACTTCCTGTAAGTAACGTTCCTCCCCTTTATTGAAGCGCTGAATACAGTAATTTATAGCAGTTAGGTATAAATTGTATTGCTCAATTGAAGGAAAAGTCTGGATCGATTTGAAAATCCCTTTTTTTAACTTTATAAAATAAGGATGATGTGCTTCAGAAGTTAGTGCCCGATAGAAATAATAGTACAAAGCAATGGCTGGATGTTCTTCTAACCAATCTTGTTTTTCCAGATACGCAATTATAAGCGGAAGCAATCCTCTATCATATTCAATTTTATAAACGGCCTGATGAGCTAAAGCAAAACAACTTTGTCGGAGTTTCTTAGCTAGAAAAGTGTGGTCTAATGCCTGACTCCAATTCATGACATTTAGTAGCGTATTTCGATCTTCATTTGCGCTCAATTCATATTGTACCTCTTCCAGTTGGTTTCGGAATTCATAGTAATGGATATCTCTGTTTTTCGAGGATTCCATTCGCTTTCTTGCCCTTCTCAGTGCCTGTTTAGCTCCTTTAGCTATTTTCTTTTCCGAATAGGATTTAGCAAGTAGAATGTCTTTTTCTGCAATTCTATTGTCCAAGATTTTCTGTACCATAAATGCTTCCATACATTTTAGTAAAAACGACATGACATACCGCAATTGCTTGTCATTATATTCCTGATCAGGATAAAGCTTCTTGTATACGGTTTCTTTTCGTAAACTTTGGTCTGGTTTAGTATAGTGTTCTAAAATGTAATCATATAAAAAACGGACATCTTTCCGTGAATTATGGAAACTCGAATGCACAAATTTTCGACAAGCAATCTTTTCATCTTTCGAAAATGATAAAAACAATTGAAATAATTGACTTTTTTTCATAGTAGAAAATTGGCAAAATAAGATATAAAATGCTGATTATCAATTCAATTTATGAATTATAGTAACGATAAAATGAAAATTTTGTTATTTTTTCTATTGCTTATTCTACTCAAATTTGTAGTATAAGGATCATTCTCATGACATTAGTTAAATAGAAAAAATGAAAGACTACAGACTTTTTTTAAAATTAGTATTCCTTCTTACTTTGTCCATACAGGTATCAAATCTAAGCGCACAAGGATGGATAGAGGCCTATGGAGATACATTAAACCAATTTGGAGAAAAGATCATTGTCACTCCAGATCAAGGCTATATTTTCGGAGGTTTGCAAACTACCTTACCTGATAATTCTGAACCTTTCATTTATCTAGTTAAAACGGATGGAAATGGCGTAGAGCAATGGACAGAGTTAATACCCTTTGGTTTTGACTCCAGTACCGGAATTGACATGCTTATGAATGAGGCAGGAAATGTAACGATTATGGCTAATGATGGATCGACTACCGAAGCTCAAACCTATCTAACGGAAGTGAATCTTACTGGCTCTCAGTTATGGGATACCATAATGCCATATCATTTGGAAGCGATGGATTTAACGATTGATGGTGGTTATATTTTTAGTGGGCATACTGCTGAAATAGAACGGGATTTTTTGCTTCTTAAAACAGATGCCTTTGGAAATGTGGAATGGGAGCAGCTCTATAATTATAATGAAAATGATTTACCTGTAGATGTCTTAGCAACAAGTACTGGAAAATATTTAATGTTGGGGTATGTGGAAGAAAATGATACTATTCAAAATTACCTACTACAGGTAAATGGAAATGGCGAAGAGGAGTGGGCTCAGGTTTTAGCAGATACCAGCGAAGCTACTATATATCGCGACTTTTTAGAAAATGAAGCAGGCGATTATATTTTATTAGGAGAGCATTATGCCAATGGTTATATCAACCTACTCATTCGAAAAATAGATTCATCTGGAAATACAATATGGATAAATGCAAAAGTAGAACCTGGTGGTCAACGTTTTTATGCCATTGACGAAGCAATAGATAGTGGATATGTTATTGGAGGGAATAGAAATATACCCGGGATTCCTGACCAACTAACACAAGAAATTATTTATAAACTAGACGACCAGGGTGAAATTATTTGGAAATTTGAACGACCTCTTTCTCCGGCAAATATTAAACTGCGTGATGTTGTAGCCCTTCCTTGGGGATCATACCTTGGTTTAGGCTTTAAGGGGCTTTTAACATTTCCTGATTTAACATTATCAGCTGATTTATTTGCAATTGCGCTTGATTCCCAAGGCTTATTATACGATAACCACTTAAGGGGAAAAGTGGTATTAGATGAAAATGAAGACTGCAATACTCAGCCTGATGAGTTAAATCTTTCGGGATGGCTTGTTCATGCAATTGGACTATTTCCGCAATATACCTATACCGATTCTCTAGGAAATTTTGATTTGACGGTCGATACTGGAAGTTATGTATTAAGCGTTTTTCCTCCTAACGAATATTGGACAATTTGCGCCAACGATATAGCAATAACTATTGATCAGCCTTATACCACCATCAATCAAGATTTTTTGCTTCAGTCAACTATTGATTGTCCTTTATTGGAGATAAGCTTGTCTACCGGCATTGTACGACCGTGCAGAGATAGCTTGCAATATACGGTACACTACTCTAATCAAGGTACGCTACCTGCAATCGATGCTTATGTAGAAGTGGAACTTAATGAATGGATGGAATATGTCGATGCTTCTATTCCATTAACAGCACAAGATGGTCAAGTTTTTACCTTTTATCTGGATACCGTAAGTGTTAATGAACATAGCTCTTTTTCAATACGGTATAATACGGATTGCGATTCCCTGATTTTAGATCAAACAGTCTGTTCTAATGCACGGATTTATCCGGATTCTATTTGTCTTCCTAGTATTTGGGATGGCCCTGAAGTTATCCTTGATGCAGAATGTTTAGAAGATTCTATTTCCTTTACTATCACGAATATAGGAGAGGAAATGATGGAAGAAAATTATTATGTCATTATTGAAGATAATATCATTTTATTAACAGAGCCTTTCCAACTCAATGCAATGGAAAGCAAGGTCATTAACATTCTTGGATCACCAAATATTGCCTATCATTTATTCGCAGAACAATCAGACAACTACCCTTTGTATATAGGTTTTCCTTTTACAACGGTTAGCATTCTTAGTTGCGAAGACTTTATTTTTGGACTGAACTCATCTACGTTTCCTCAAAATGATGGTTCACCTTTTTATGATGAAGACTGTCGAATCGTTCGGCTTTCTTTTGATCCAAACGATAAAACAGGATTTCCTTTTGGATTGGGAGACGAGCATTTGATCCAAAAGAATATGGACTTAGAATATCTAATTCGTTTTCAAAACATTGGCAACGATACTGCATTTAATATAGTCATTCGAGATACTTTATCTCCATTCTTAGATATCAGTACCCTGAAATTTGGAGCTTCTAGTCATCCGTACACAAGCAATATTTCTGCTAATCGAGCACTGAGCTTCTACTTTGATAATATCCTCTTACCGGATAGTACTACTAATGAACCAGCTTCTCATGGTTGGATAAAATTCAATATCGCTCAAAAAGAGAATAATTCGATCGGAACTCGTATTGAAAACACTGCGGCGATCTTTTTTGATTTCAATGCTCCGGTCTTTACGAATCAAACCGTTCACACCATTGGAGAAGATTTAGTTGATATGCCAACTATCCTGAATGAAATGGATTACCCTGAACTTAGGATTTTAATTACTCCAAATCCAATGTATCAATCGACACAAATACAAGTGAAAAATATACCCAATCAAGATATGACCTTTGTACTCTATGATAGTGCTGGTCATTTGATTGAGAAAACACCATTTAAAAATAATGAATTTACTTTCTATAAAAACAGTCTGTTTCCGGGTATTTACTTTTTTCAGATATTGACTGAAGGTAACTGGTTAAGTGCAGGTAAACTTATTATTCAATAGACCGTTTCTGCTTTTATAGCTGAATTAGTACATTCCCTAAACAAAATATTTCGTGGGGACTAATAGGTATACTTAAACTGTTTTAGGTTTCTTTCTGCTTATGGCCTTAGACTCTAATATTTTGTCCTCATAATATTACATCTTCAACTCTTTTTTTATATCCATATTTGTTATTGTGCAATACCAATTAACTTTTGAGAGCTTGTCTAAATTTTCATGATTGAGCGAAAGCAAGCAAATTTTGTTCTGAATGAGGCATGTTTTGCTTCGGATGCGGGCAATCCGACGAAAAATTTAACGAAATGCAGGAGAAAATTTACCGCTTGCAGCCGATTAATGGAATTTTAGACAAGCTCTGAAGGCATACAAAAAAAGTATCCAAAACTCTAGGTGAAAAAAAGCTATACACGCAGGTAATCACTCGCCCAATATTTGTACACAAATATCATTTTTTTTTGTAACCTTACATGAAAATCTATCAGGAAAAAAGTCAGTTATGTAGTCTGTGCTCTTAAAGAAACAAAATTTAATCAGGCGCTTATCTTAATTTCATTCAAATGAATAAATTTTCTGAATTAATCGCGTATTATAAAGATTGTTATCAGTCAGATAATCGAGCCGTTTCGATTGCTAATTTCTATGGAGCAAAAGTTGAAAATCGAATGCTTTTGACGACGCCTGAAATGATTACGGGGCAATTGATTCAGTATCCCATTCACTCAGCGTGGGCAGAAGAAACCTACAAAAAAATTACATTATATTCTAAGGAAAAAGAATTGTATTGTTGTAGTTTTTTTATTGCAGGGAAAATTAAAAAAGGAGAGACTATTCAAAAAATAATGGCACCTTTATTTTTTCAATCCGTAAATATTATTCAAGAAAAAGGTGTTTATTATATTGAATTATCTGAAGGAGAAAATAATTTAAATCCTTTTTTATTTTCAATTCTTAAATTAAAAAATTCAAAGCACCCAGATCCATATGTCTATTTAAATGAAATCTTGCCAAAAGGTAATATTGGTTTTGATGAAGTTCATCAAATTGAAGCATGTTTAAAGAATCAATTTTAAATCTTGAGATTAATCATTTCGAAAATTTCCCGCAATTATATTCCCAAAATGAAATAGATCGTATTTATAAAGAATTGGACTTTAATCAATTTAGCCTGCTTCCCGTTGTGGGAATAGGAATGGTTAAAAAGTCTTATCAATCAAGAGGGGTAATTAATGAATTGGAAGATATTTCAAAAGCCTCAAAGCTTTCTGAGCCATTGTCGCAATTATTATCAATTGATGGAAAAATAAAGGGCTCATTAAAACAATCGACTCATTATGTACCAGCTAATTTAAGTGGTGCCCAAATGGAAATACTAGATTCGATTGATTCATTTGAAAATACTTATGTCGTCGGGCCTCCAGGCACAGGAAAGTCTTTTACAATCGCTTCGATCGCAATTGATGCCATCACAAAAGGAAAATCTATTTTAATATCATCCAGAAATAATCAAGCTGTTGATGTTATCGCTCAGAAAATAGAAAAAGACTTTGGCATAGAAGGGGTCGTCATCCGAGGAGGCCGAAAGGATTATGCAAAGGAATTAAAAAATAAAATAGAAAATATTGTTAATGGTATTGGACTGAAAAAAATGGTATGGGATGAGGTCAGTAAATTAAAACTTAAGATTGATCATACACTTTCTCAAATTGCTAAAACAGAACGCGCATTGCTTGAGCGAGAACAAGATGAAAAAGAGTGGGGGGCTTTTTTGAAAAATGATTCGAAAGGTTTTTTAAATAATATCCGTCGAAAAATAATCGTATGGAAACACAGTCGACGAAAACCATACTGGCTTGAAGTGGTATTATTAAAGTCATTGATCATTCGTAAAGAGCAATTAATAAAAAAATACGTTCGACAAAAATATGATCTTGAATTATATGCTACGCTTAAAAAAGAAAGGAAAATATTCCAATCTCTATTGAAAGGATTTAGGGCTAGGACGGCCAATAAACGAGATTTTATGTTTAGAGCCGTCAATTTCAAATATTTATTTAAAGCTTTTCCAGTCTGGTTGGTTAGGGCATCTGATATTAATGATGTATTACCGCTTTATAAAGACTTATTTGATATTGTTGTGCTTGATGAAGCAAGTCAATGTGATATCGCTAGTTCGATTCCCGTTTTATATCGAGGCAAAAAATCAGTAATCGTTGGTGATCCAAAACAATTAAGGCATGTTTCTTTTTTAGCTCATAGTAGACAAAAAAAATTATTGAATGATAGAGGACTTGGGGGTTTGCCTTATGAGCTTTTGAATTTTAGAGATAATAGTATCTTGGATTTGATATCTAATAATATAACTAATCAGGATCAGATTCATTTTTTGGATGAACATTATAGGAGTAAACCTGATATAATTGATTTTAGTAATCAAATGTTTTATGGCAATGGATTAAAAATAATGACTCAATCCTTAAATAATGAAGTATTAGAAAATGTTCGACTTCATCATGTAGAAGGAAAAAGAAATAAAAAAGGATATAATAAAGAAGAGGCTGCTTATTTAATAGATTTACTCAAGGGTATTATTAATCGTGAAATTAGCCTGGAGGATAAGCTTTGTCAATCAATAGGAATCCTATCGCCTTTTAAAGATCAGGTTGATTATTTAAAAAAATGCGTGGAGGAAATGTTTACGATTACTCAAATAAAACGACATCATATACTGGTAGGTACGCCCTATGCTTTTCAAGGAGAAGAAAGGGATATTATGTTGCTTTCATTTGTATTAGATGATGATGCTCACCCTTCTGCCTTTCAGTACTTGAGCAAGGCGGATGTGCTTAATGTTTCGATTACTCGAGCTAGAACAAATCAGCATATTTTAATTTCTTTTAGCATTAAACAATTAGATAAAAATAAAATATTCACAAAATATATTGCCTCACTAGAACAAGCAAATACACAGACATTAAAACCAGTAGTAAACGAATCAGATATGTTTGCTAATGAAATAAAACATAGCCTTAAAAAAATAGGCGTACAAATATTTTATGATAATTATTCTTTAGCAGGATTTAAAATTGATATTCTTTTTATATACAAAGAAAAATCCTACGGCATTGATCTCGTTGGTTATCCCGGAAATTATATAAACGCTTTTCCAATAGGTCGCTACAAAATGTTATTTAGAATAGGATTAAAAATAATTACTATTCCTTATAGTACTTGGCTTTTAGATCAAGATTTAGTGATTAATGAATTGGAAATGATGTTGGAATAATCTATTATTATTATTATTATTATTATGGGCGTAGTTGCGATATGTGGCCAAAGAATAAAATAAAAATGTAGTGTGGAATGAGCATCTTTATGGTGCTTAAATCAAAAAAAATGAACGCCCACACTACATTACCAAAGATAGAGAAGTTTATTGAGAAAAAGCTGATAAAAGAGCTTGTGAAATGGCATGACATATTAAAAAGGGGTCAGTTATATGATTACGAAAAAGAAATACAAAAAACGCTTGTAAGCGTGTTTAATTATATAGGAGAGCAGCTACTTCCGGAAGCAGCGAATGACTCATTATTGATTCAAAAGCGGGAATTAAAAGAATCTGGCTGTGTTAAATTAGAGCAGCGTAAATTTAGAATACGCTTATCAACGGGTCATGAAATAAAAGTGAATAGCTATTATGCAAAACAGATTCCAGCGGACTGGATTGGCTCACGACATTCTATATCACGACATTGGAAGATAATAGGAAATGGGAGTCCTGGATTATATGATAGAGTTGGTTTTTGTTCAGCTCTAGGTCCTTCTTACGATGTTGGACATCAGGTACTTAGCAAATTTAATACAGGAATTTGTCTTAGTTCAGTTCGAGATATCAATAACCAATTAGCAGATCATTGCTTCACACAGCAGGAAGAAGAATTGCTAGTTCGGCCCAACGAATCATTGGAAGGCAAACGAGTTGTATTATCAATAGATGGAGGCCGAACAAGAACACGAACTTACACCGGACAAATAAATCAGGCAGGGAATCATAAATTTGATACAAATTGGAGAGAACCAAAATTGTTTGTAATAGATGTACTGAATGAATCAGGACAACCAGATGAAAATGCATTGCCAATTTATGGATGCCGATTTGGAGAACAAGATGTTTTTAAGTTATTGTCCAGATATTTAAAGAAATTAAAAGTAAGTAAAGTAAAATCAATACAAATATTGGGAGATGGAGCGCCCTGGATTTGGAACCATACTAAAGAAACGTTATTAGAATTAGGAGTAGCAGAAAATAAAATAATTGAGACATTAGATTATTACCACGCCTCTTCTTATGTTCATGACCTGATAGAAAAGATGCCTAAAGTTATTGGTAAAGAAAAAAGAAAAATGCTATTAAAAGAATTTAAAGCAAAACTATGGCAAGGCAAATCCACAGAAATAGTAGCAAGATGTAGAGAAATATATAAGCGTCCAAGTAAAATAATTAAGCGGTGGTTAAATTATTTAGACAAGCATAACGAGAAAACACAATATACTGATTATCAAGGAGATAAATTAATGTGCGGTAGCGGAATAATTGAATCCGCAATTAGGAGAGTGATTAATTTGCGATTTAAAAATGCCTCCACTTTTTGGAATGAAAAAACAGTAGAGAAAATGTATTTTTTGCGAGGTGCTCTTTTATCTAAAAGATGGAATATTCTTATGAATAATTTGGTGAATTAATGGGGCACAAGTTGCAACTGCACCCTTTAGATATGTAAAAAAGAGAAACAAACGCCTTACAGAAATGTGAGGTGTTTGTGTTTTTAAGAAGCATAAGCCTTCCGAGTTTTAGCATCTCTAAGATAAGCGTCCACCATTTTAAAGACAGGCATGTCCCCTTCATCTGGTAAAGTTTGAATATTGACTATTTGATCAATCATTCTCTTGTCAAATTTGAGGCTAGAATTATTAACCAATAAATAGAAATAAGATGCTAGAGGTAGTTGAAAAAAGGCTTAACTTAGGGACTAAAGGTTAAAGAACTTTTTGAAAAAGTGGTGCAGCGGAGAATGGTTATATTTATAATAGCAAGGAATTGAATGAGGAGTTTGGATTTGACTGGTATAACTATGGCTTTAGGATGTATGATGCTAGCTTGGAGCGGTTCCCGAGTGTTGATCCGATTGCTGATCAATTTGCGTTTGTGAGTCCGTTTAATTATGCGGAGAATAGTCCAATTGCTAATATTGATCTTTGGGGCTTGCAAAAATGGGGAATGCAGATTCCAGATCAAATTACTAAGGATTACATTAAGAATACTGGCAAAGATTTAGAAGCCTATAATAAAGCTAAAAGAGAAGGAAATGCTACTGGTGCTGGTGCTACATTAGATATTATGCCAGGAGTAGGAGATATTAAGGGACTTATTGAGGTTTTTACAAATCGCGATATGGTTACAGGAGAAAAGATTGGATGGACTAGGTTTCTAGGCTTGGTTGCTTTAAGTGAACTTAGGCATTTAGGAAAAGCAAAAGCAGGAATTGGGGCTGGGTCGAAAATAGTAGGAGGGTATACTTCTGATTTAGTAAAAGGAGTTAATAAACTTGGAGGATGTGAGAATTGTGGTTCGGTAGCAATAGCTGTTGATAAACGATTGAAGGGAAACTCTAATGCTATGGCCTTAGCAGATAATGCAACAAGCAAGTATGGAGTTGATGATAACCTTAAGAAACTTTTTGGAAATGCAGAAATAAAAACATCTCTTGGAAAATTTGGAGATATAACCGACAGTTTAAAACCAGGCCAGACAGGAATCGTCACGATAGGAATTCATGGAACTAAAAATGGACATGCTTTTAATATAGCAAATATTGGTGGAGATATTAGGATATTAGATGGCCAACAAGAACGGATTTTTTCAGGAGGAGCAGATTTTAAATCATATTTAAGTCAATGGCCTGAAAAAAGCAGGGTCGTTAAATTTTATAACACTACAAACAAATAATTAAATCATGGATTATTTTAGAGCTCGAGAAATTGCAGATAAAATTATAAAGAAGAGATATAAAGAGCATCAGAGAATAATATTAATAGATGAAGAATTCTCTTTTGAGTTTGAGCGAGGTTGGGTTTTTTGTTATAATACTAGAGCGTATATAGAAGATCGCAATTCAGAAAATTACCTTCTCGTATCTATTCCTATTTTAGTAGATAAAATAGATGGTATGGTTTACAAGCTAATGAATCCTAAACGTAGATTTGTTGCTCCAGAGGAATTAATTGATGATTATTTAGTAAGAAAACAGCAAGAAAATCAAAGAAATAAGATAGAATTGGAAGAGATAGATTACGATTATGATTTAATTCCATATACCTATCAGATAAAGTGAACAGCTTTAATTTTAGAGGATTTCATAGATGAAATGAGAAAGTACTTGAAAATAATAACTTGGTGTTTCTTGGGAATATTACTACTTTCAATAATAGGAACATTTATTATAGGATCAGAAGTGAAATATGCGTTTTTGTAGAGTACACAACTTTTTCTTCCTTTGGTTTTTTATTATGATTTTTGTAATAAAGGAAGAGAAGTTTACTATAAACTATTTTTAAACAACTTCTATAATCAATAGTTCGTGCAGGAATATGGAGCGGATTTGGTGAAAAATAAAAAAGGTCGTAATGTTGAGTTACCACACACTACCACACAACCACACGACCTAATGAGCACCAAAAAAGCACTCGAACAAATATTCGATAAATTAACCGGAACTACAAAATGGCAGTTAGATTTTTTCATAGAAATCTTTAATTTAATTTATTCGATACAAGGTCGGTTTAATTTTCAGAACCTTAACTTTTCAGATTCCATTCTGTTTTTTCTTTTTTATCTACTAGAGCTCGTCACAAGAATAGACACTAAGATAAGTTAAAAACAATTATTATTACACTTAAAAACTTATCAGCTGTCAAAAGAATTAAAATCATTTGCTGTTGCAAAATTCATTTAGAAAGTAAAAAAGAGAGACAAACACCTTGCAGAAATGTGAGGTGTTTGTGTTTTAAAAAGCATAAGCCTTCCGAGTTTTAGCATCTCTAAGATAAGCGTCCACCATTTTAAAGACAGGCATGTCCCCTTTATCTGGTAAAGTTTGAATATTGGCTATTTGATCAATCATTCTCTTGTCAAATTTGAGGCTAGAATTATTAACCAATAAATAGAAATAAGGTACTAGAGGTAGTTGAAAAAAGGCTTAACTTAGAGACTAAAGGTTAAAGAACTTTTTGAAAAAGTGGCGCAGTGGAGAATGGTTATACTTATAATAGCAAGGAATTGAATGAGGAGTTTGGCTTTGATTGGGTGGATTATGGGGCGCGGTGGTATGATCCGAGTATTGGGAGGT